>NZ_CP083455.1:275000-1498750 GCF_020229735.1 Deinococcus taeanensis
GACGTGGTGAGCGAGGTTCACGGCTGGCTGCGTGCCCAGGCGCAGGCCGCGCTCGCCGCAGGCGTTCCGGACGCGCTGCTGGACCCCGGCATCGGGTTCGGGAAAACGCTGGAGCACAACCTCGCCCTGCTGCGCGCCCTGCCGGATCTGACAGCCGGCCCCCACCCGGTTCTGGTGGCCGCCAGCCGCAAACGCCTGATCGACTTTATCGCACGGGTCCCTGATCCGGCCGACCGGGACCCAGGGACGCTGGCCGTACACCTGCACGCGGCGCGGCACGGCGCCGCCGTCGTGCGCGCCCACGCTGCCGGTGCACACGTGCAGGCCCTGCGCGTGCAGAGCGCCCTGGGGCAGGCAGGCGTGCACTAGACTCGTTGGTGATGAGGGAACGAGCATGAGCCGCGTTGTTCTGCAGGGCCTGGAATTTCACGCACGGCACGGCGTATACGACACCGAAGGCGTGCTGGGCGCCCGGTTCGTGGTGGACGCCGAACTGCACTACGCCTTCGCTGGCCTGACCGACCACCTGAGTGAAGCGGTGAACTACGCCGAGGTGTACGCCGCCATTCAGGAGGAGGTCACCGTGCCCCGCCACCAGCTGATCGAGGTGCTCACCGACCGGATTGCCCGCCGCGTGCTGCGCGACCAGCCGCGGCTCGCAGCGGTCACGGTGCGGGTGCACAAACCCTTCGCGCCGCTGCCCGGCGTCTTCCGAGACGTCTACGCGGAACTCAGGCTCAATCGCGATGACCTGTGACGGTTCCGGCGCCAGGCACCGACGCCACCATCGCGCTGGGCGCCAACCTGGGTGACCCACTGAGCACCCTGCGCGGCGCCGCAGCTGCCCTGTCCCGCCTCGGCACAGTCAGTGCCTGGTCCCGCCTGTACCGCACCGCCCCCGTCGGCGGCCCTCCCGGGCAGCCGGACTACCTGAACGCCGCCGTGCTGCTGCGCACCACCCTGCCCGCCCGGGACCTCCTGCGGGGCCTGCACAGCCTGGAAGCCCAGGCGGGCCGGCAGCGCCGCGAACGCTGGGAGGCCCGCGTGCTGGACCTGGACCTCATTACCTACGGCACCCTGGTGCACACCACAGCGGACCTGACCGTGCCGCACCCCCGCGCCTGGGACCGCGCGTTCGTCCTGGCCCCCCTCAATGACCTGAACCCGCACCTGCCGCACCCCCGGACCGGGGAGACCGTCGCGGCCGCCCTGGCCCGCGCGGACCGCCGCGGCCTGCAGGTGCACGCGGACACCTGGTTCCCCGCGCAATAGCCGGACACTGTTGTGACGCGCGCCGTTCCAGGCATGCCGGGGCGCTATGCTGGAGAGCGACATGAGCGAGCACACCAAATCCACCAGCCACGGAGGCGCTGGCCGCGCGCTGCTGTGGGTCGCGATCCTCCTGACGCTGGCCCTGCTGAGCTTCGTCACGGCCACCGCCGTGCGCCACAACCCCATCTACAGTGACCGGGACGCCAACGGCATCAGCAAGTACCGGTTCATCGAGGAGTGCAAGGAAATCGCCGAGGACAGCGAGGCCCTCACGGTCGGCGCCATGGGCCAGACGATTCCCCTGAAGACCCTGGTGGAGCAGAGCAGCCCCCTCAAGACGGGCGACGAACTGCGCGCCACCCTGGACGCTGAACCGCGCGAGATCATCAAGGCCACGCAGACCGTCGAGGGCGGCGGCTGGACCCTGACGGCTCCGGCGGCCATCTCCATTCATAACGGCGCCCGCGTGAGCACCCTCGGGCAGCTGCCCATGGCCTGCACACACGACAAGAAGACCGGCAAGACCACCGCCACCCTGAACCTGCCTGGCCAGTAACCTCAGGACCCAGAGCGCAGGCCCCGGCAATCACGTGCCGGGGCCTGCGCTCTGGGTCTTAAGGCAGGCCTGAGCGCCCAGCCGGCCGAGTTGACCTACATCACCACGTCCAGGCCGCTGAGACACTCCTCCGCAATAGCCCGCGCCAGCGGATCACGGGTGCTGCGCGCATAACTGACGCCCAACTGCAGGTGCCGCTGGCTGCCCTGCCCGCCCAGCAGTTCCAGCGTCTGGTAGAACGCCAGGTGGGTGTGCGCCAGCAGCACGTCCCGCGTCCGCTCGGGCGGCAGCACCGCCAGCAGGTCGAGCGCCTCGCCGTACAGCCGCAGCGCCCGGTCCTGGTCGCCCTCCACGGCGCTGTCCCGCCCCAGCTGCAGGGCGCGGGCCGCAGACAGGTACGCGCTTCGCATGCCCGGGATTCTAGCGCGCCGCTGCGGCCGCCGCTGCCCGTCAGGTGTCAGGGCCTGCGCTGAACAGGGCGGAAGACGCCGCACCTCATGAACGAAAGCCGGAGGAGATGCGGCCCTCACTCCACGGGGTGCACGGCCAGTACGCCGGCCGCGGCTGAACCGTCGATGGTCAGGACCTCCAGCCGGCACGGCAGGTCGTCCCGGCCCAGCTCGCGTGTCAGGTAGGCCAGTGCGGCCCGCTGCATCAGGGTCAGTTTGCGCGCCGTGACGGACTCGGCCGCCGACCCGAAGCGCGCCCCACGCCGCTGGCGCACCTCCGTGAACACCAGCGTGCCGTCCGCCTCCCTGGACACCAGATCAATCTCCCCACCTGGAATGCGGTAATTGCGGGCCACGATCACCCGCCCCAGCGTCCCCAGGTGCGCCTCGGCGCGGTCCTCGGCGTCGGCGCCCTTCATGCCCCCGCCCGTCCGCTCAGGCGAGCCACGCGGCCCAGCCCGTAAAGTCCGGCACCGCCAGCGTCGCCCCGGCCGCCCGCAGGGCCGACTCAGGCGCCGTGGTCGTCAGGGCCACCACCCGGCACCCCGCGCCCGCCGCGCTGCGCACCCCGTTGACGGCGTCCTCATGCGCCAGGCATTCCGCAGCGTTCAGGCCAAGCCGCTGGGCCCCCAGCAGGAACGGCTCCGGGTGCGGTTTACCCCTCGTGACGTCCTCCCCCAGCACCCGCGTGCGGAAGCGCGCTCCGAATCCCAGCTGCTCCATGCCGAACGCCACGTTCACCGCGTCGGCACTCGTGACCAGCGCGAACGGAATGCCCCGCTCATCCAGGGCGTCCAGGTAAGCGCTCAGGCCCCGCACCTCCCGCAGCGCCCCCGCCGCCAGGGTGCGGTAGCGGCCTTCCTTCGCCTCGTGGAACCGGGCGGCCAGCGCGTCATCCGGGTAGACCCCGGTGAGCCGCTCAAGAATCTCCGGATTGCGCCCCCCATCCACCTTGGTGTCCAGATCCTCCTCGGTCAGGGCCAGACCCAGTTCCTCCAGCGCAACCTCCTGCCACGCCCGCCGGTGGTGCAGGTTGTTCGCGGTAAGCACGCCGTCCATGTCGAACAGCACCCCCGCCGGCCGCCACGGCCACACGCTCACCCGGCCTCCGGGCCGTGTCCAAGTTCACCCAGCAGCTCCCGGTACAGCCGCGCGGCGTCCCGGCGCACGTCATCCAGCGAGGCGTCCTCATCCGCGAATTCCACCGCGGTCTCCAGCGCCGCTTCCAGCACCGCGGCGTAGATCGGCCACCGGCCCCCCGGCCCGTCCTCCGCCGGGCGGTGCTCGGCCTCATCCTCGGGCTCCATGGGCTCCCCGTCCAGGACCCGCAGGGCCGACTCGGCCGCAACCCGCTCGGCGTCCTTCTTGCTGCGGCCCGCACCGCCCTCACCCAGCAGCTCCCCGCCGATCCGGATGGTCACGTGGAACACCCGCTCGTGCGGGGGTCCGTCGGTCGTCACGTCAAACACCGGCGCGCCCAGCCCCAAACTCATGGCGCGCGCAATCAGGTCACCCTTCGCGTTCATGAAGTCAGCCTACCCGTGCAGGCCCGGCAGGCGCTACGCTCGGCGCATGCGGCGAACCTTATGGCTCCTGGTCCTGACCCTCAGCGCCGCCCTGGCCCAGCCCGCCCCGCTGCCCCGCCCCCCAGCAGCCGGCCCACTCATCCGCCCCGGGCAGGTGTGGACGCTGAGGGGCACCACCGCCGACGGCGAGCAGTTCCAGAGCACCCTGCGCCTCTCGGCCGGTGTGCCCACCACGCCCGGCACGTACCGCGCCGACCGGGGCGTGCTGCTGCTTGACGAGCAGGCCGCCACCCTGATTGCCCTGGACCTCAAAGACGCCCGGAACGGTGGCGTAGGGCTCGCCTGCGCCGTGACCCTCACGCCCACCGCACCCGCCCTGAGGGGCGTGCTGGCCGCCGGGCCCCTGGCCGACCTGCCGGGCCGGCTGGAAGCGGCCCTGGCCGTATTGAGCGTCACCCACACCCCGGACGAGCAGGCGCAGGCCATCCGCGAACTGAAGCTCGGCACCTGCACCCTCCACCTGAACCCCTGACCCGCCTGGCGCGCAGACCGGAGAACAGGAGTGTGCCGTCCCCCGGTCCGCGGCGGCCGACACATACAGTTCCAGGTGCTCCTCTCACCAGCCGGTCTGCGAAATGGCTGCCCTGGGCGGCTCATGGCCTATGGCAATGACGCGCAGGGCAGTGACGCGTGGTGCACCCAGCAGGCGGGCGGTGAAGGCAGGTTGCCCTGCTGCCCCGCACCCACAACATGACCATCCTGCCTCTGCGTACGCCCGCGAACTCCTCCCCGGAGTGCTCAGAAAATGTTGGAGAGCAGTAGCGATTGATCGTCACTCGAGCCGTCTGTCGGCCGCACGAGGCTGAACGTTGGCCTGCAGGACCTGCGCCTTTTCTGCGGCCGGGCCGTTCGGTTTCTCACCCCGGTTCACTGCGCGGTGTTCCCCCTGTGGCCTCGCGGACAGGACATCCGAACGGCCCTGACGCCGGAATCAGCCCACAGTCCCTGGACGCCCACTTCCGCACGTCGTTCCTGGCTGCTTTCATGCCCTCGGGGCCTGGTATGGGGCCCAGCCCCATGCCACTTCTGGGGCCGCGGATGAAGTGCAGGCTGGCGAGGCAGAGTGCGCTGGCCGTGAGGCGCACAATCGCGCCGTTGGTGTCAGCAGAGCCGGGTTCGGGAACGTCATCCCGGCGGGTCTCACCGACGCTCTGCCCTCTCACTGGGTTCATCGCTCTTTCCTGCCGGGCAGGCTCCGGCTTCACGCGGCCCCGGCACACAGGAACAGAACCTCAGATTGGCTGCCCCGCGTCAGCGGCGGCCTTTGCGGCGCACCTTCTGCCCGGGCACTGTGGCCTGCTGGAATTCCTTCCCCTGCAGCTTCGCCTCGATGGCGCGGATCTGGTCGCGCAGGCTCGCGGCCCGCTCGAAGTCCAGGTCCTCGCTGGCCTGCCACATGTCGAGTTCCAGGTCCGTGAGCTGGGTGGTGAGGGCGTCACGGTCGTCGCCGACCGTCGCGTCGCTGATCTCGGTGGGCTGCTCCTCACCGCGGATCACGTCGCGCACGCCCTTGATGATGGTGGTGGGCGTGATCCCGTGCTCCTCGTTGTACGCCATCTGCTTCTCACGGCGGCGCTGCGTCTCGTCCATCGCGTAGCGCATGGCGGGCGTGATGGTGTCCCCGTACAGGATGACCTCGCCGTGCACGTTGCGCGCCGCGCGCCCGATCGTCTGGATCAGGGCGCGTTCGCTGCGCAGGAAGCCGGGCTTGTCCGCGTCGAGGATGGCCACCAGGGACACCTCGGGCAGGTCCAGGCCCTCACGCAGCAGGTTGATGCCGACCAGCACGTCGTAGTGCCCCAGGCGCAGGTCGCGGATGATCACCTGGCGTTCCACCGAGTCGATGTCACTGTGCATGTACCGGGCCTTCACGCCTTTCTCGAGCAGGTACTCGGTGAGGTCCTCGGACATCCGCTTGGTGAGGGTGGTGACCAGGGTGCGTTCGCCCCTGGCGCTGCGGTCCCGCACGCGGCCCAGCAGGTCCTCGATCTGGCCGTTGATGGGCCGCACGGTGACGGGCGGGTCCACCAGGCCCGTGGGGCGGATGATCTGGTCGGCGATGCTGTCGCTGTGCTCCCGCTCGAACGCGCCGGGGGTGGCCGACACGAACACCGTCTGTCCGGTCTTCGCGAGGAACTCGTCGAAGTTCAGAGGGCGGTTGTCCATGGCAGAGGGCAGCCGGAAGCCGTAATCCACGAGGGTCTGTTTGCGGGCGCGGTCCCCGTTGGCCATGCCGCCGATCTGCGGAACGGTGACGTGCGATTCGTCAATGAAGGTCAGGAAGTCATCGGGGAAGTAGTCCAGCATGGTGTACGGCGTGGCGCCGGTCGCGCGGCCATCAATGTGACGGGAGTAGTTCTCGATCCCGGAGCAGTACCCGAGGACCTTCAGCATTTCCAGGTCGTAGAGGGTGCGTTCTTTCAGCCGCTGGGCTTCAAGAAGTTTGCCCACCGAACTGAAGTACTCGAGCCGTTCATCGAGTTCCTGCTGAATGGTCACGATGGCGCGCTCGATGTTCCCGGCACTGCTCACGTAATGCTTGGCGGGGTACACGACCGTGGCGTCCAGATCCGCAAGGCGGTCCCCGGTGAGGGGGTGCACCACACTGATGCGTTCCACGTCGTCCCCCCACAGTTCGATCCGCAGAGGCTGCTCGTCGTACGCGGGCCAGACGGTCACGATCTCGCCCTTCACGCTGAAACGCCCGGGCATGAGTTCAATGTCGTTGCGTTCGTACTGCATGTTCACCAGCCGCGCCAGCAGTTCGTCGCGGGGCATGCTGCCGCCCTTTTTCAGGATGGCATTGAGCGCGGTGTACTCTTTCGGGTCGCCCAGGCCGTAGATGCACGACACGCTGGCCACGACGATGGTGTCGCGCCGCGTGAGCAGACTGCGGGTGGTGGAGTGCCGCAGTCGCTCGATCTCCTGGTTCACGCTGGCGTCTTTCTCGATGAACAGGTCCTTGCCCGGCACGTACGCCTCGGGCTGGTAGTAGTCGTAGTACGAGATGAAGAACTCCACCGCGGCGTCCGGGAAGAACTCCCGGAATTCACTGGCGAGCTGCGCCGTGAGGATCTTGTTGGGCGCCATGATCAGCGCGGGCCGCTGCGTCTCCTCAATGACCTTCGCCATGGCGTAGGTCTTGCCGGTGCCGGTCGCGCCGAGCAGCGTCTGGAAGCGCAGACCCGAGTCGAGGCCGTCCACCAGGGAACGGATCGCGGTGGGCTGGTCACCTGAGGGTTGAAACGCGGACTTGACGTTGAGCATGAAACCTCCGGCGAAGCAGGGAAGAGAGGACGGCGCGCGGGCCGAACGAATCTCCCTATATTACGCCCTGGACGTAAGTGAACTGTAGGCCGGATGGCTGAAGGGAACCTTGACCGAAAGTACCTGCCCTGACCCGCGCGCGTGACCTCAGCTGGCTCACCGCTGGCCTTCAATTTCGCGCGCATCCTCGTCCACCTGAGTGACCGTAGCGGCGGCCGAACCATGCTGCCGCTCGTCCGGGTCGGCCTGCACCCGGAAGACGTGCTCCTCGCGTTCGACCCCAGCCTTGAATGGGTGTTCCTGGTGTGTGCCGGCCGGCATCACCGACGCGAGCCTGACCTGCCGCTCAGGGCGGTGGGTGCACCTCGGCCAGCGCGCCTTCCTGACCGGTGCCGCGCAGGACCTCGTCGGCAACCCCCAGAAACGCCCGGACGACGGGGCTGCGGCCGTCCCCGCGCCGCCATACGGCCACGATCTCCACCGTGGGGGCGTCCTCGACCGGACGGTACACCACGCCCGGCAGGGACAGCCGGCTGAAGAATTCAATGGGAAGGAACACCCCGACGCCCGCGGCCACCAGGGACAGCAGCGTGGGCACCTCAATGGCCTCCTGCACCACGTGCGGCGTGAAGTGCGCGCCGGCGCACCAGCGCATCACCTGATCGAAGTACGTCGCGCGGATCTGCCTGGGGAAGAACACAAACGGCTCGTGGCGCAGGTCACTGATCTTCAGGCGGCGTTTGCGGGCCAGCGGGTGCGCGGCAGGAAGCGCCGCCACGAGCGGCTGACGCCACAGGGCGCGTGATTCCAGCGTCGGGTCACGCACCGGGAGCAGCATCAGGCCAATGTCCGCCTGGTGCCCGCGCAGGGCGGGCTCCTGTTCCTGCGCGGTCAGTTCGCGCAGATCCACGCTGACGTTCGGGTACAGCTCGCGGAACCGCCGCACGATCTCCGGCAGGCCCCCGAACGCGAGGCCACTGACAAACCCGATGGTGAGGCGGCCCACCTCGCCTCGCGCGGCCCGCCGGGCACGTTCCACGGTCTGCGAGGCCAGCGCGAGGGTCTCGCGGGCACCCGCCAGAAACTCCTGCCCCGCAGGCGTGAGCTGCACGCGGCGGGTGGTGCGCAGCACGAGCGGCACCCCGACTTCCTCTTCCAGGTTCCGGATGGAGTTGGAGAGGGCCTGCTGCACCACGAACACGCGTTCAGCCGCCCGGCCGAAGTGTTCCTCCTCGGCCAGCGCAACGAAGTGACGCAGGTGACGCAGTTCAATGGTCATGGTGGGGCCGTGGGGCGCGGCGGCCCCCGGGTCATCCCAGCATAGCCCGCGGGCGGCTCGGCGGGCGGCCCGCCCCTTCCGGCCTCACGGGGTGTGCCCGCCCAGGCCGCTCGTTCAGCAGGGGAGATCATGGCCTCGGACGGGGGCCGGGCACCGCTTGCAGGTTCAGGCGGACCCGGCACTGTTCATCAGGGGCAGCCGAACACCCTGGGCGCTGGGCCGGGTGAGCCGCGGTGGGGGCCGCGCAGGCCGGACCGGCGCCTGGGGCCGTGAGCTGAGGCACATCCTGGTGTGAGGTTCAGCGGCGGGGGCGGGGACCTGGAGTCTGTGTTCAGACGAGCGGAAGTATTGGAAGGCTCGTCCGTCGAGGGCCTGCCAGGCCCCCAGAGCCTGAAGGCACTGGCGTGAGGCTCACCCTTGGCCTGCGCGCTGGGGCGGCCTTCACAGGTCCCCTGTTCTGTATGAGACCGTCCTGTCGTCTGTGCTGTTGTCCTGGCCGCTCCCGTTGCCTGGGGCCACCCACCACTGCCAGTGGTGAATCGCATGAGGATTCCCTGTTGGAAGTGTTGAAATTCCGGGCCTATGCTGGGCAGTATGACGAAAACCCCTCCCAACCGGCCGCCGCGCGCCACCATGGGCGCGCAGGAGCGGCAGCAGCTGAACAGCGTGGAAACCCAGGAGTGGCTGGATTCCCTCGCGTACGTGTTCGCCAATGCCGGCGACAACCGCGCTGCGGAACTTCTGGAGGAACTCGACCACTACGCGTACTTCCACGGGGCGCCCATCACGTTCAAGCAGAACACCCCGTACATCAACACGATTGACGTCGAGGCGCAGCCCGAATACCCCGGCGATCCTGAAATCGAGCGCCGCATCCGCAACATCATCCGCTGGAACGCCGTGGCGATGGTCATCCGGGCCAACAAGCAGAGTGACGGAATCGGCGGCCACCTGAGCACCTACGCCTCGGCGGCCGAGCTGCTCGAGGTGGGCTTCAACCACTTCTTCCGCGGGCATGGCGCCGGCCAGGACCGCGACCTGGTGTTCTATCAGGGACACGCCAGCCCCGGCGTGTACGCCCGTTCCTTCCTGGAGGGCCGTTTCGACGAGGCCCGCATGAACCGCTTCCGGCGCGAACTGCAGCCTGCCGGTGAAGGCCTCAGTTCCTACCCGCACCCCTGGCTGATGCCCGACTACTGGGAATTCCCGACGGTCAGCATGGGGCTTGGGCCCATTCAGGCGATCTACCAGGCGCGCTTCATCAAGTACCTGGAGAACCGCGAACTGAAACCCAAAGGGGACGCGAAAGTCTGGGCGTTCCTCGGGGACGGCGAGATGGACGAACCGCAGAGCATCGGTGCCATCCGCTTCGCGGCGTACGAGAACCTCGACAACCTGATTTTCGTGCTGAACGCCAACCTCCAGCGGCTCGACGGCCCGGTGCGCGCCAACAGCAAGGTCATTCAGGAGTTCGAGGCGCTGTTCCGCGGCGCCGGCTGGAACGTCATCAAGGTGATCTGGGACGGCAAGTGGGACGAGCTGCTCTCCAAGGACTACAACGGCCACATTGTCAAACGCTTCGAGCTGCTTGTGGACGGCGAATCGCAGCGGTACGCCGCGTTCGGCGGAAAGGAACTGCGCGAGAAGTTCTTCAACACCCCCGAGCTCAAGGCCCTGATTGAAGGCTGGAGCGACGCGGACCTGGAACTCCTGAACCGCGGCGGGCACGACATCAACAAGATCTACGCCGCGTACAAGGCCGCCGTGCAGCACAAGGGCAGCCCCACGATCATCATTCCGCGCACCATCAAGGGCTACGGCCTGGGGGAAAGCGCCCAGGCCCGCAACGTCGCCCACCAGGTCAAGAAACTCGATTTCCACACCCTCAAGGACCTGCGCGACCTGCTGGAACTTCCCCTCACCGATGAGCAGGTCGAGCACCTCGACTACTACCACCCCGGCCCGGACAGTCCCGAGGTGAAGTACGCCCTGGAACGCCGCGCCGCGCTCGGCGGCCTGATTCCGGCCCGGAAGGTCGAGTACCCGCACCCCACCATTCCCAACGGCGAGTTCTACGAGGAGTTCGCCAAGGGCAGCGGCGACCGCGCGGTCAGCACCACCATGGCCGCCGTGCAGATCATCAGCAAACTCCTGCGCGACAAGGAGATCGGCCGTTACATCGTGCCGATCGTGCCGGACGAGGCCCGCACCTTCGGCATGGACGCCCTGGTGCCCCGCATCGGCATCTACTCCCCGCGCGGCCAGACGTACACGCCCGTCGACAGCGGCTCCCTGATGGCCTACAAGGAAAGCGTGAACGGTCAGATGCTCGAAGAAGGCATCACCGAGGACGGCGCCATGGCCTCCTGGATTGCGGCCGGCACCGCCTACGCACACCACGGCGTGCCCACTATCCCGTTCTTCGTGCTGTACTCCATGTTCGGCATGCAGCGCGTCGGTGACCTCGTGTGGGCCGCCGCCGACCAGCGGGCCCGCGGGTTCATTCTCGGCGCCACCGCCGGGCGCACCACCCTCGCCGGTGAGGGCCTGCAGCATCAGGACGGCAACAGCCACCTTCAGGCGTACGTCGTGCCGAACCTCAAAACCTACGACCCGGCGTTCGCGTACGAACTCGCCGTGATCATCGAGAGCGGCATCCAGCGCATGTACGTGGACGGCATTGACGAGTTCTACTACGTCACCATCGACAACGAGAACGAACTGCAGCCCGCCATGCCCAACGACGGCCGCAGCCACGACGAGATCCGCGAGGGCATCATTCGCGGCCTGTACCGCCTGACCAGAAGTGAGCAGAAGAAACCCAGGCTGCAGGCGCAGATCCTTGCCGGCGGCCCCGCCATGGGCGCCGCGCAGGACGCCGTGAAGATGCTCGAGAAGTACGGCGTGGCCGCCGACCTGTGGTCCGTGACCAGCTACAAGGCCCTGCACCAGGACGCCCTGCTCGCCCAGCGCCACAACATGCTGCACCCCACCGAAGAGCCCCGCGTGCCGTACGTCGCGCAGCAGCTCAGCCGCGAGAACGCCCCCGGCGTGCTGATCAGCGTCAGCGATTACATCAAGCTCGGCGCTGACGGCCTGAACGGCCACCTGGACCGCAAACTCTGGACGCTGGGCACCGACGGTTTCGGCCGCAGCGAAGCGCGCGAGGAACTCCGCGACTTCTTCGAGGTGGACGCCCGCCACGTCGTCCTGGCCACCCTGTACGCCCTGCAGCGCGACGGCAGGATCAAGGGCGACGTGGTCGCCCAGGCCATCCGCGACCTCGGCATCGACCCGGAACGCGACGCGCCCGTCCTGCGCTGAGACCTCAGGGCTGACGCGCGGCCCCGGCCCCGCCCTCAGCCCTGAGCTCCCGGCAGTTCATCCTCCCCCTTCCCGAAGGAGCACCCCTGATGGCCACTGAACTGAAACTGCCCGACGTGGGCGACAACATTGAGCAGGGCACCGTCGTGACCGTGCTGGTCAAGGCCGGCGACACCGTGACCGCCGGCCAGCCGATCATCGAAATTGAAACCGACAAAGCCGTCGTGGAAGTTCCCGCCGACACCGGCGGCACCATCGAAGCCGTGAAGGTGAACGTGGGCGACA
Organism: Deinococcus taeanensis; assembly: GCF_020229735.1. Taxonomy (NCBI): domain Bacteria; kingdom Thermotogati; phylum Deinococcota; class Deinococci; order Deinococcales; family Deinococcaceae; genus Deinococcus; species Deinococcus taeanensis. The sequence goes on from NZ_CP083455.1 coordinate 287,019, forward strand.
CCGTGAAGGTCGGCGGCGTCATCGCCACCCTCAGCGGCGCAGGCAGCAGCGCCGACAGTGCCACCGGGAACCAGACGCCCGCCCCAGGGACGCCCTCTGCGGAACCGGACGCCCCCGCCACGGCCAGCGACCCTGCCACCGCCAACCGCGTGGCCGCCGCCCAGCAGGTCAACCAGAAGGCGCAGTCAGCGCCAGCGGAGACCGCCAGCCCGGCGGCCAGCGCCCCCGCGCAGGGCGGCGCGCAGATCACCCTGCCCGACGTGGGCGACAACATCGAGCAGGGCACCGTCGTGACCGTGCTGGTCAAGGCCGGCGACGCCGTCAGTGAGGGCCAGCCCGTCATTGAGATCGAAACCGATAAGGCCGTCGTCGAAGTGCCTGCCAACGCCAGCGGCACCGTGCAGAGCGTCAACGTGAACGTCGGTGACACCGTGAAGGTCGGCGGCGTGATCGCCACCCTCGGCGGCGCCCCGGCCGCCGCGCCCGCCCAGAGCACGCCCGCCCAGACCGCGCCCGCGGCCCCAGCCGCCGTTCAGGCGGACCCACCAGTCTCCACGCTGCCCACCGAACGGCCCGCCGCTGCGCAGGCCGGCACGCTCCCGCCCGAACGGGCCCACCCGCCCACGCAGGTGCCCGGCGCTGAGCGGCCCTACAACACCCAGGCGTTCGACGGCCGGCCGGTGATTCCCGCTGCGCCCAGCGTCCGCCGCCTCGCGCGGGAACTTGGCGTGGACATTCACACGGTGCGCGGCACCGGCATTGCCGGCCGCATCAGCGAGGAGGACGTGCGCCGCACCGGCGGCACGCCCACCGTTCCGGCCGCGGCCGCCTCGCCCGCCCCCCAGAGCGCCGGAGCACCCGCTCCGGCCCCCACGCCCGCCGCGACGCCCCTCCCGGACTTCGCGAAGTGGGGCGCCGTGACCCGCGAGGACATGAGCGGCATCCGCAAGGCGACCGTCCGGTCCATGACCGTCAGCACGACAATTCCGATGGTCACGCACTTCGACAAGGCCGACGTGACCGTCATGGAAGAGGTCCGCAAACGCTTCGGCGCCCGCGTGGAGAAGGCCGGCGGGAAGCTCACCATGACCCACATCCTGATGAAGGTCGTGGCGAACGCCCTGCGCAAGTTCCCCAAATTCGGCGCGAGCCTCGACCTGAACGCGCAGCAGGTCATCTACAAGGACTACGTGAACATCGGCGTGGCCGTCGACACGCCCGTGGGCCTGCTCGTTCCGGTGGTCAAGGACGCCGACCGCAAGAGCATCACCGACCTCGTGCTGGAACTGTCCGAGCTGGCCGGCCGGGCCCGTGACCGCAAACTCAAACCCGACGAGATGCAGGGCGCGACCTTCACCATCAGCAACCTCGGCGGGATCGGCGGGCACGCCTTCACACCCATCGTGAACAGCCCCGAAGTGGCCATCCTCGGCGTATCACGCGGCGGCCTGGAACCCGTGTGGAACAAGGAAAAAGGCGAGTTCGAGCCGCGCAACATGCTGCCCCTGAGCCTCACGTACGATCACCGCCTGATTGACGGCGCCGACGCCGCCCGCTTCGTGCGCTTCATCTGCGAAAGCCTGGAAGACCCCTTCCTGATCAGCCTGTAACGCCGGACGCCCAGCTGACCCCCGCCCCCGCACAGGGCGGGGGTTTAGCCTGGGCCTCCTGATCCCCGGACGGCGGCGCACACCCCCGGGCAGGCCCACAGACAGGAAGCAGGGAGACGGGCATGAACGGGCTGCCTACACTGCCCACCCTGACCTGCGAACGGTCTACGCCTGGGTGGCCCGGCGGGGTCTGCACTTGCTCGAACACGAGCCCGGGCTGTTCCAGACGCCGTCGGCGGACGTCCACGCCATGCGGACCGTCTTCACCGGAGTGGAGCGCGTCACGGCCGGGGCCTTCGAGCACTGCACGCACCCCGACGAGCCCCGCCATGTGCCGTTCCGGGACGAGACCCTCGGCGTGCCGGGCCGCTGGCTGATCATGCACCCACTCACGCACGAGTTTCACCACGGGGGCCAGATGCTCACTGTGGGCCGCATGCTGGGCCACCCCTACCTGCCCGGACACTGGCCTGGCCTCTCCCGCACCTGAGGTCCCGCGGGCGCCGGGCCAGATGCGGGCACGCAGCCCACGTCGCCTTCTGAAATTACTTCCCGTGCCGGGTAAGGCGGTACAGAGTGACGCCGTTGCTGACCAGCAGCACCACACACAGCAGCACCATCGGCCACTCCTGCTTCGTGCCGAACCGGATGCCCAGGATGCCCCAGCCGCACATCAGGGCCACAACCAGCCAGACCCGCCATGCGGGTGCGTTCATCGGGAGAACCTCATGCCTTCAGGGTAAAGGCCGGGGGAGGGGCGAGGCGTCCCGGGCCTCACCGGCCGAGACTGGACGCCAGCGCCAGTTTCAGGGCCGCTTCGGCATTCAGGGTGCCGGCGCCGCACGTGCGGGCAGGCTGCGGATCGCACAGCCGGTTCGGGAAAGGTGCCGCGGACCGCGTCAGGTACGAGCGCAGCAGCCCCGGACTGAGCTTCGGCCGAACACCCAGCAGCAGGCTGGCCACGCCAGTCACATGCGGCGCGGCGAAACTCGTGCCGTTCGGGCGGCGCTCCCCGCCACTGCCCGACGAGCTGACGCTCGGCACACCGCGCCGCTCGTCCCCGCCGGGCGCAGCGAGTGCCACCGCGCGGCCCCAGTTGGCGTACGCAGGGCGCAGCCCCGCCTCCGTGACGCTGGTGACCGTCAGAACGTTCCGGCACCCGGCAGGCGAATACCCGGCGGCGTCCTGACCGTCATTCGCCGCGCCGGCAATCACCATGGCCCCCCGGGCCGTCACGGCGTCCACAGCCGCCTGCACGCGCGGGTCGCAGCCGGTCAACGGAATGAAATCCGCGAACAGACTGAGATTCAGCAGTTTCGCCGGGTTGGGGTTTACCGGCACCCCAGGCACGCTCAGGCCCGCCGCCCACTTCAGGCCGTCCACAAGGTCCGGCACCTCGATGGTGCCGTCTACGGCCGCGACGCGCACATGCACCACCCGCGCCTGCGGGTTGATGCCGGCCATGCCGCGCCCATCGTGCGCCGCACCGATCAGGTTCGCAATGACCTCGCCGTGGTACGAGAACTCCCCCACGGCACTGGCGTCCGCGTCGCGGCCTGTGCCGTCTCCGGCCCGGGCGGGCGTGCTCACGAAATCGTAGCCGTTCACGGCCCGGGCGCCCAGTTCGCTGCTGCGCACGAACCCGGTGTCCAGCACCGCCACCGTCACCGGCGCTCCCCGCTCCAGCACCCACGCCTGCGGCATGCGAATCAGATTCAGGTTCCACTGCGCGGGAAACAGCGGATCAGCGGGCGTCACCGGCGCCGGCACAGGAACGGAACCCGGCGCCACCGGCACAAGAGGCGGCGCTGACAGGCGCGGCGCCGGCGCGACCGGCAGGATCTCCGGCAGCACCGGCGCCGGTGAGGGCGCCGCCGGTACACTCTGGGCCGCCTGCACAGGCAGAAGAAGAAACGCGCCGCTCAGCAACAGGGCGTGCAAGGCGCAACGGGCAGTCATCCCCCCAGTGTGCCGCCCGGGCCTGACGCGCACCTGAGGGGCACTTGGGGATACCATCACGCGTATGGAACAGCAGCAGACGGCGCCAGCCCCCGCGTACGCCACGGCGCGGCCTGTCGTGGTGCTCACCGGCGCCTCCAGCGGCATAGGTCGCGCCACCGCCATCGAACTGACTGCCTTGGGGTACGCGCTGGTCCTCGCCGCCCGCCGCGCTGAGCAGCTCGAAGTGTTCGCGCGCCACCTCGACCCCTCCGGCGCCCGCGTCATCGCTGTCCCCACCGACGTCACCGACGACACCTCGCGCCGCGCCCTGATCAGCGCCGCGCACGCCCACTTCGGACGAATTGACGTGCTCATCAACAATGCCGGCGTTACCGTCGAGAAAGGCTGGTGGTGGAACGACCCGGACCCCCTGCGGGTGCTGCGCGTGAACCTCGAATCCCCCATCGAACTCACGCGCCTGATCCTGCCCGAAATGCGCGCCCGGGGCAGCGGACACATCGTGAACATCGGCTCCGTCGCCGGGCGGGCCGCCACGAACGGCATGTACTCCGCGAGTAAGTTCGGCCTCCGCGGCTTCAGCCTGGCGCTGCGGCGCGAACTGCTGGGCAGCGGCGTGCACGTCAGCCTCGTCGCGCCCGGTTTCGTGAAAAGCGAGATGACCGCCAGCGCCCGCCTGCCCATGCCCGGCCCGGACGTCGTGGCGCGCGCCGTGGCCGGCGTTCTGCTCCACCCCCGCGCGGAAGTGATCGTCCCCCGCCTCTACCGCGCACTCGTCTGGCTGGAAACCCTGCTTCCCCACCTCGGTGACCGCATCGTGAAAGGCCTGATCTACCGCCGGTACGACCACAGCCGTGACCCGGACGCCCAGGCCTGACCCCCGCACACCAAGCGGCCGCCCCTGACTCAGAGGCGGCCGCTTGGTGCGTGCGAGGTCGGCTCAGCGGCCGACGCTGTAGCGGACCGTGTCGCTCGTCCAGTTCTGCTGCGGAATCGGCTGCTCGACCGGATTCACCACGATACTCAGCGCCTGCGCCAGCCCACCCTGCGTCTGCGGCTGCACGGTCGCGAACGCCTCGCCCGCACGGTAACTGCTCAGCTCGTCAAGGTTCAGCGGCGTGCGGCTGGCAATCACCAGCACCTTGTTCACGCCACGCGGCCCACTGACGTTGAACACGAAGTGATCGCCAGGCGCCGGGAAGGTGCGCGTCTGCCCGGCCCGGACGAAATGCGTGCCACTCAGGTGATTCGGCAGAATCTGATCGGTGGTGCCGTCCGGGTTGATGTTGAACAGGTACACGTACGCGTCCTCATTCACGGTGGCCCTGATCCTGATGGCGTCCCCCACCCGGTACACCGGGGTCAGGTTCCCACTCGGGTCGCGGTCCACCGACAGGTTCACACTGAGGCTGGTCGGCACCGGATTCACGATGATGCTCTGTGCACTGAGTTTCGGAGCGGCGAAGGCAGGCGCACCCAGGGTGCCAAGAAGAGAAACGGTCAGGGCGATCAGCAAAGCGGGTTTCTTCATGCAGGTCCTCCGGGCCACGCAGACACCCGCTGCAGTCGCCTGAAACGCTGCCGCGTGCTGTAACCCTGAGAACCACCGTACGCCTCCGTCCCTGACGCACGGTGAAGCCAGGCTGACGCAACATGAGGAACATTGCATTTCCTCTCATGAGCCCTATTTATGGGCAGCGGCGAGAAGAAAGAACTGCCTTCCATTTATAGGAAGGCAGTTCGTTGAAAGGAGGTTTAGTTGGTCGTTGCGCAGATCACGTAGGCAGTCAGCAAGGAGCTACCGTTTGCGGCGACACGGACTGCGGTAGCCTTCCAGCTGCTCTGAGTGTCAGGGTAGCTGCCCGACAGAGCGAAGACGCCGTTACCGCCGTTGTTCAGCGTAGCTCCACCACCAATGGCCCTCTTACCTGCGGAGCAGCTGGCCGTAGCAGTGACGGTGTTTTGGTTGCCAGTAATGGCTACGGACGTGCCGGTCACGTACTCATAGCCGCTCACGCCGTTCGTCCCGGCAGGACCCTGGGGACCAACAGGACCAACAGCGCCAGTCGCACCGGTGGCACCAGTCGCGCCGGTGTCACCCTTCTCGCCCTGGAGGCCCTGGGCGCCAGGCGCACCGGTGGCACCAGTGGCGCCGGTGTCACCCTTCTCACCCTGGAGGCCCTGAGCGCCGGTGGCACCAGTGGCGCCGGTGTCACCCTTCTCACCCTGGAGGCCCTGAGCGCCGGTGGCACCAGTGGCGCCGGTGTCGCCCTTCTCGCCCTGGAGGCCCTGAGCGCCGGTGGCACCAGTGGCGCCGGTGTCACCCTTCTCGCCCTGGAGGCCCTGAGCGCCGGTGGCACCAGTGGCGCCGGTGTCGCCCTTCTCGCCCTGGAGGCCCTGGGCGCCAGGCGCACCGGTGGCACCAGTGGCGCCGGTGTCACCCTTCTCGCCCTGGAGGCCCTGAGCGCCGGTGGCGCCGGTCGCACCGACAGCGCCGGTGTCACCCTTCTCGCCCTGGGGACCTTGAGCACCAGTGGCGCCGGTCGCACCGACAGCACCGGTCGCGCCAGTGTCACCCTTCAGGCCCTGAGGCCCCTGAGCGCCAGTCGCGCCAGTTGCACCGACAGCGCCAGTGGCGCCGGTGTCACCCTTCAGGCCCTGGGGGCCCTGAGCGCCAGTGTCACCTTTGGCGCCGGCCGCACCAGTCGCGCCGGTGTCACCTTTGGGTCCCTGGGGACCGACAGGACCAGCAGGGCCCTGGGGGCCAGTGCCGGCCGCGACCCAGGCGAGGGTGCCGTCGGCTTTGTAGGTCAGGGCGTAGCCGGCCTGGGCGGTGTTACTGGTCTTGAGTTTGCTGAAGGTGACGCTGGCATCCTGCAGGCGGGTACCGTCGACGGCGCCGGACTGGGCCGCATTCTGCGCCGCCTGGATGCCGTTGGCGAGGGCGGTGAAGTTGGCGTTGACTTCTTCAGCCTTGATGGGTGTGCCGGCCTTGAACACATAAGCGATCATGCTGGGCGCCTGGTCGGCGGCGAGGCTGCCGGAGATGACGAGGGCGGCTCCGAGGACGGCGGACTTGCTGTCAAGTTTCAGTTTCATGGGAACTCCAAGGCGTGGTCAATGAGGAGGCTTGCCCGTGCGGTATCGCACGGACCCTGCGGGCGGGTGGGTGGCTTACTGCCAGGTGGCGGTGTTCCAGATGGCGGTGTTCCAGCTGCCGGCTTGCCCGTTGGGGGTTTTGCTTCCGCCGCTGCAGGAAGACAGAGCGAGGGTGAGAGTGCCCAGTGCCAGAATCATGTAGAAACGATTCATAAAATCTCCTTGGGATGGGTCTCACCATTCGCTCCGTCTGCCCTGAGGTGACCGTGTACTGAGGCAGAGTTCATCGCGTCCCGTGTGGGGTTGCACAGGTCAGTGCGCCTCTTCATCTTTCGCTCATGGCCTGTCGTATTTCTTACATGAGACCCTAATTTTGCGAAGAATTTCACACTGCATTTTTGGGGCCTGACGCTGGAAGTGACCCGGAGTCGTGTAGGACAACCTTTTCATGTAGAGCGTGTTTGTGGGACCCCCCACGTGTATGCCCCTGCTGGGGGGCCTGGTCAATGAGCGTCGAAATCGCAGAAAACAGGCTCTGCTCTCCTCAAAGACTCCTGATTACGTGTCGCTTCCCCGGAAGCTCGAATCAGGTCTCGCTGAAAAGAGGCTGCGTTGCTGGTTGTACTGCCAGCTGTTGACGCCTCATGAGCCAGAGTCAGACCCTCACATGAATTCCTCAGAAGAAAGGAGCCCCCAAGCATACTTGGAGGCTCCTTTCTTCTGGCAGGGATACTAGGATTCGAACCTAGACAAACAGATCCAAAATCTGTTGTGCTGCCATTACACCATATCCCTAGGGTGCCGTTTCAGGCGCGACCGAGTATAGCCACGCTGCTGGCGCCCGGTCAAGATGCGCCGTCGGCTGCTTCTCAGGCGGTCGGTGCGGGGGACCGGTCAATCACGCTCAGGCCCGCAAATTTCAGCAGCAGCCGCTTCTGGCCCACGCCAGGGAAGTAGATCAGGACCTCGCGCCGTTCGCCCTGATGAAAGCCCTGCATGAACACGCCCTCGCCGAACTTCGGGTGCAGAAGCCGCAGGGACGGGGTGCCACTCACGGCGCGCTGCAGCTCGCGGCTGGGGATGCCCAGCCGGGCACTGACCTCCGGCAGGGACAGGCCGTGCAGGTCCAGAAGTTCACGCGCCTGCAGCGGCCAGCTGGCCGGCGGGGCAGGCTGGTCCGGCAGGGGGGCGTCGTCCAGGGTGGGGTGCGCTTCGGCAGGCTGCGGACGGGCCGACATGCCAGGCAGGGACTGCAGGAACAGGCGCGTGGCGTGCTTGTCGGTGGGGCGCCGCTCGCCGCTGGGCAGGGTGGGTGAAAAGCAGCGGCTCACGGAGATGCATTCGTAGCACCCGCCGGCGTTCTGGCAGCAGGTTTTCCCGACGAGATCCAGCGCTCGGCCCAGCAGGTCGTCCATGTGTTCGAAGGCGCGGCGGGAGACACCCAGGCCGCCCAGCCAGTCGTCGTACAGGAAGAAGTAGGTGTCGCGCCCCTCGCGGAATGCACCGGCGAGGTCGTTCTCATCGCAGGCGACCCGTTCAGGCGTGACCTTCTGCAGCAGGTGCTTGAGGGTGTGCGCGACCGCGGTGGGCCGCTCGGTGGCGCGTGGGTCCAGGCCGACTTCCAGGGCGGTGGTGCGGAAGGGGGGCAGTTCGGTGGGCTGCTCGTACAGGTGTTCGGACAGGCGGTGGTCCTGCATGCGGTCCTGAATGCGGCCGCCGCAGCGGGCGCAGCTGCGTTCGGTGGGACCGGGTTCACGGTCGCAGGCGACGCACACCCGCTCGAACACCTGGCGCAGCATCTGGTAGCCGGTGTAGCGCCGGCGGATGATGACCTCTCCGTGCCGGTAGGCGAGCGGACCGCGCTGAACCCAGTCGCCCATGCGGGCGGGGGTGACGAGGGTGGCGTGCAGGCCGCGCGTGAAGAGGTTGGCGGTGTCGTGCCTTTCGACCAGGATGGCCGTGCCGGCCGGGTGAGCCTCCCAGCGCGCCACCTTGTAGCCCTGGCCGTCGAGGGTGAAGACGGCGCCCTCGTGCTTTTCGGTCAGGGCGTAGTGCTGGCTGGGGCTTTCCAGGGGCGTGTCGAGCGCGCGCATCCCGAGCCGTTCCCAGTCGGCGGCGTCCACCACCGCGTACTTCAGGCTGCCTTCACCGCGCAGGTTCCAGTAGCGGGGGCTGGGGCGCGTTTCGTGCGGGGTGGGGAGGCCTGCGGCGCGGAACTCGTCGTTCGCGCGGGCGTCGTGTCGGGGGGACAGGTACGGATTGTTCGCCTCGACCACGGCCTTCTCGATCGGGCCAGTCAGGAGATCCAGGAAATTACCGGCGTTGCTGTAGAACGCGTCGGCAGGTTGCGGGACGCCCTGTTCGTTCAGGGCGGGCAGGTACAGCACGAGGCCCGGCGCGATCCGCCCGGCGCGGCCCGCCATCTGCCGGAAGGCCATGCGGCTGCCGGGGTACCCGTCGATGATCACAACTTCCAGGTCGCCGATATCCACGCCGGCTTCCAGGGCGTTCGTGGCGAACATCACGCCGTTGCGCGCGCGGCGGAATTCACTCAGGCGGCCTTCGCGGTCGCTGGTGCCGGCCATGTACAGGTGCGCGTGGCTGGCGTACCCGGGTTGTGCGCGGTACGTGGAGTACAGCCGCGCGGCGCGCGACCGGCCGCGGAAGAATGCCAGGATCTTGAGGTCGTGGCGGGCGCTGGCGTCCATCACGGCGTTCCAGAAGCGCCGGGGCTGCCCGCGGTGATCGGCGAGGTAGTAGTGCTTGCCGTGCCGCGCGGCGCCAGATTCACTGACTTCCACGGCGTCCACGCCGGTGAGTTCCCGCGCGAACTCGGCGGGGTTGCCGATGGTGGCGGTGCTCAGCACAACCTGCGGGTTGGCGCCCAGGGCGCGGGCGAGGGCCAGCAGGCGGCGCAGCATGCCCGCCACCTCACTGCCGAAGCCGCCGCGGTACGTGTGCGCTTCGTCCAGCACCAGGAAGGACAGGTGGCGAAGGAAGTCACGCACGCCGGGCTGGGTCAGGGACCAGTGAAGTTTGTCGGGGGTGGCGGTCACCATGCGCACGCCGGGCCGGAACACGGCGGCGCCCTGCGCCGCGCCCTGAAACGCGGCGACCTCCCAGGGGAAACCGCCGCGTTCCCGGTACTGCAGCAGCTTGTCGCGCTGGTCCTGACCGAGCGCCACAAGCGGGTACACGAACAGGGCCGTGGCGTTCGGGTTGCGTTCCAGCCGGTCGAACACGCCGGGGAAGAACGCGCCGGTCTTGCCGCTGGCGGTGGGGGTCGTGATGATCACGTGCTGCCCGCCGCGCATCAGTTCGTACGTGCGGGCCTGGTGGGCGTACACCTGCGGGAACCCGAAGCCGCGGGCCACCGCGTCGCTCCAGCCGAGGGCGCCGACGCTCACCGTGCGGGGCGGGGCGGGTGGTTCCTCGTGCAGGCGTGTGGCGCCGCCGCCCAGCGTGTCACGCAGGAACCCCTCCAGGCGGGCGAACGGGGAACGGGCCGGCAGCACCCGCCCAGTGTAGGCTGCGGCGGGCGGCGCCCGCAGGAAGGCCGTCACGGTGTGCGGGCGGGCGCGGGGTAAACTGAACGGCAGTTCATGACGACTGCTGAGACGCCCACCGTGTTCGTCGTTGCCGCAGAGGAGGCCCGTGCGAGCGGGCTGGCGGCGCGGCTGCCCCGCACCAACGTGGTGCACGCGCCCAGCGCTGAGTTCCTGCTGCGTGAGTCGCACGTGACCATTCCGGACGTGGCCCTGCTGTACACGGACACGCCCGGCGTGCCGCTGCACCAGGTGCTGCCGATGCTGCGTCAGCGGGCGGAACTGGCGGGGACGCACTGGCTGGCGGTGGGGTCGCAGGGGCTGGGGGAGATGCTGTCGGCCGGTGTGGACGCGCTGATCAGTGACGCCACGCCCCCCGAGGCGCTGGCGCTGCAGGTGCGGACGCTGCTGGGGCGCGCGCAGCAGTTCCGGGACACGCAGGGGCGCGTGGCGGCCCTGCAGCGCCGCATGGACACCTGGGAGCATGAGGAGCGCGTGCGTGACCAGCTGGTGCACATGCTGGTGCATGACCTGAAGAACCCGATTGCGGCCGTGATGGGGCTGCTGGAGATCGTGCAGGATGATCCGCGGGTGCCGGAGGACAACCGGGAGCTGCTGAAGGTGGCGCGGGATGAGACGCAGCATCTGCTGCACCTGACGGTGAACATGCTGGACGTGCGCAAGATTCAGGCGGGCAAGATGAACCTGCGCCGCGAACTGATGTTCACCCCGATGTTCCGTGAGGTGGTGGAACTGGCGCGTGGGGACGTGGGCAGTGGGTTGCGCGACCGCCACGTGCGGGTGGACGTGGAGGCGGACATGAGCCCGGCGAGCGCGGATCCGGAGATTCTGCGGCGGGTCCTGGCGAACCTGATCAGCAACGCGCTGAAGCACACCACGACCGGCGGGCTGATCGTGGTGGCGGTGCGCAGCGCCCCTGACGCGGTGCGGATCACCGTGCGGGATGATGGGGAGGGCATTCCGGCGGAGGACATTCCGAACCTGTTCGCGGCGTTCGAGCAGTCGCGCCTGACCCTGCACGGTCGGTTTGATACGGGGATGGGGCTGGCGTTCTGCAAACTGGCGGTGGAGGAGCATGGCGGGAGCATCGGGGTGGAGTCCGAGCGGGGCAGGGGGGCGACCTTTACGTTCACGCTGCCGCTGGCGCAGGACGCGGAGGACGACGATTTCGTGGAACTGGTGTAGGGCGGCTGAGGCGGGTGGGCCGGGGGCGTCTGTCTCCCGGCCTACCCGCTGTTGGGTGGGGGCGGCCTGAAGTGAAGCTGACCTGGGCAGGTGAGGCTGAATGTGGCTGCGTGGCGTGTGAACCGTGATAAAACAGGGGCGTACCAACAGTCAGGGTGGAGTGCAGTTCGTTTCAGGACCTCTCTTTTTTCCAATACTTCGTGCTCTTTTTCACGAGCAGTGCAGTGAGGACGCGCACAGACGCAGAAAGGGGACCCACTATCGAATACGCCAACTTCGTCATCATGCTGCTCGTCGCGCTGGGTATCGGCATCGTCGCAGTGCTCGCCAGCGCCCTCCTCGGCCCCAAAAAGGCCAGCCGCACCACACTCATGGCCTACGAAAGCGGCAACGACCCCGAACGGGGCGGCGTCGGCACCGGCCAGCGCTTCCCGGTGCACTTCTACCTCGTGGCGATGCTCTTCATCGTCTTCGACATCGAAACCGCCTTCTTCTACCCCCTGGCCGTCGCGTACCAGCGCCTCATTCCCTTTGCCTTCTTCGAAGCCATCACCTTCGTGCTCCTGCTGCTCGTCGGGTACGTCTACATCCTGAAGAAGAAGGTCCTCGAATGGGCCTGAACGCACCACCAGCCCTGAGCACCCACGAGAGGCCCGGCCCCCCCGCGCCTCCGGCCACCCGCCCTCTGCCACCACTGGAGGTGCCCCCGTGCCCCTGAAGGAGCTGTTCGAAAAAGACTGGCAGGAACTTGAATCCGAAGGCATCCTGTTTTCCAGCCTCGAGAAACTCGTCGCCTGGGGCCGCAGCAACAGCCTGTGGCCCGCCACGTTCGGCCTCGCCTGCTGCGCCATCGAGATGATGAGCAGCACCGACGGCCGCAATGACCTTGCCCGCTTCGGCAGCGAGGTCTTCCGCGCCTCCCCCCGCCAGGCGGACGTGATGATCGTCGCCGGGCGCCTGAGCCGCAAGATGGCGCCCGTCATGCGCCGCGTGTACGACCAGATGCCCGACCCCAAATGGGTGATCAGCATGGGCGCGTGCGCCAGCAGCGGCGGCATGTTCAACAACTACGCCATCGTGCAGAACGTCGACAGCGTTGTGCCCGTGGACATCTTCGTGCCCGGCTGCCCCCCCCGCCCCGAAGCGCTCATCTACGCCGTCATGCAGCTGCAGAAGAAGGTGCGCGGCGAAGCCTTCGACGGCCTCGGCCAGCAGCTCCCCATGGTGGACGCATGGACCCGGTGAGCAAGGTCAGCGGCCGCGAAGGGTTCGCGCAGTCCTCCGCCAGCCAGGCCGCCCCGGTCCGCCCGGCCGCGCCCACGCCCGCCCCGCCCAGCCGGGACGTCACGCCACTGCTGCGCCAGCTCGGCCTGACCGAGGATCACGCCGCGGAACCCACCGCGCTCGTCACCCCGGACACCCTGCTGGACGTGGCGCAGGCCTTCAAGGACCACGGCTTCATGCTGATGGACACCGTCGGCATCGACTACGCCGCCTACACCGAAGCGCGCCCCAACCGTTTCGCGGTGCTGCACAACCTCTACCACCCCCGCGATCACCGCCGCGTGTTCCTGCGCGTGTGGCTCGGTGACGGTGAACCCCTGCCCAGCCTGTACCCCATCTGGCGCGCCGCGAACTACCTGGAACGCGAGGTGTACGACCTGATGGGCATTCCCTTCACCGGCCACCCCGACCTGCGCAAGATCCTCACCCCCGACGACCTCGAAGGGCACCCGCTGCGCAAGGACTTCCCGCTGGGCGAAACGCCCACCCTGTTCCGCGACGGCCGCTTCCTGGACCCCCCCACCTTCCGCGCGGGCCTCACCGGCCGCGACCCCGGCCTCACCGGGTACCGCGGGGAACTGCGCCGCGGCCGCGGTGACGACCGGCTGCCGCCCGTCATGCCGGAAGGAGGGCCGAAATGACCGCCGAACTTACCAGCGCCCCCGAGCAGGCCGCCGGCCAGATGCACACGCAGATCATGTCCCTGAACGTGGGCCCGCAGCACCCCTCCACGCACGGCGTGCTGCGCCTCGTGGTGGACATGGACGGCGAGTACGTCGTGAAGGTCACCCCGCACATGGGGTACCTGCACACCGGCTTCGAGAAAACCTTCGAGAACCGCACCTACCAGCAGGGCGTCACGTACGCGCCCCGCACCGATTACCTGCACTGCTTCGGGCATGAACTTGCGTACGTTCTGAGTGCCGAGAAACTCCTCCAGGCGGACGTGCCTGAACGCGCCACCACCGTCCGCGTGATCCTGCACGAACTGGGCCGCATCCACTCGCACCTCGTGTTCGTCGGCACCGGCCTCCTCGACCTGGGCGCCCTGACGCCCTTCTTCTACGCCTTCCGCGAGAAAGAAGCCCTGCAGGACCTGTTCGAAGCCGCGACCGGCTACCGCATGAACCAGGGGTACTTCCGCATCGGCGGCCTCAGCCGCGACATTCCTGACGGCTGGCCTGCCCGGGTCGAGACGTTCCTGGACCAGATGGAACGCGGCGTGGACGAGTACACCACCCTGTTTGCACAGAACCCCATCTTCCTGGACCGTGCCAAGGGCGTGGGCGTCATTCCCGCCGAGGTGGCCATCGACCTGGGCCTCACCGGCCCGAACCTGCGGGCCAGCGGCGTGCCCCTCGACCACCGCAGGGACAACCCCTACTGCGGGTACGAAACCTACGACTTCAACGTCATCACCAGCCAGGACGGCGATTCCCTGGCGCGCTTCACCGTGCGCCTGCTGGAGTTCCGTGAAAGCATCAAGATCGTCCGGCAGGGCCTGAAACGCCTGACCCCCGGGCCCATCAAGGACCCCAACCGCAAGATCAGCCTGCCGCCCCGGCACGAACTGGAAACGAGCATGGAAGCGGTCATCCACCACTTCAAGCTCGTGACCGAAGGCTTCCACCCGCCCACCGGCGAGGTGTACGTCCCCACCGAAAGCGCACGCGGCGAGGTCGGGTACTACATCGTCAGCGACGGCGGCAGCATGCCCTACCGCGTCAAGATCCGCGCGCCCAGCTTCGTGAACCTCCAGGCGCTCGAGTACGCCTGCGTCGGCGCGCAGTTCGCGGACCTGATCACCATTCTGGCCACCATCGACCCCGTGCTCGGGGACGTGGACCGCTAAGCGACCGCCGCAAGGTGTGGGCGGTGGGCGCCCGGTCCCCCGGCGACGCCCGCCCCGCACCGCGCAGAGCCCTTTCACCCAAGGAGTACGGCCACTTTGAGTTACTTCGCAGAGAAACAGGCGCTGGTGACGGAACTCTTCTCCCGTTACCCGGACTCGCCGCAGGGCCGCCGCAGCGCACTGATGCCGCTGCTGCGTGAAGTGCAGGACGCCGAGGGCTTCGTGTCCGAGGCGCGCATGGCTGAAATCGCCGCGCTGTGCGGCACGACCGCCACCGAGGTCCGCTCGGTCATGAGTTTCTACTCCACGTACCACACCGTCCCCACCGGCCGGTACCACCTGCAGGTGTGCTCCACGCTGATGTGCGCCCTGGCCGGATCAGACGAACTGTGGGACCACCTCGTGGACACACTGGACGTGCAGCCCGGCGAGGTCACACCCGACGGGCGCTTCAGCGTGCAGAAGGTCGAGTGCCTCGGCTCGTGCGGCACCGCGCCCATGATGCAGATCAACGACGACGGCTACTACGAGAACGTGGGGCCCGGCAAGTGCGCGCGCATCCTGGCGGCCCTGCAGAGCGACCTGCAGCCCCTGCCCGACAACCCCGTACCGGTCACGGTGGGTGCCGACGGCCGGCAGGTACTCGCCAGCGGCGCGGCCACCGGCGCGAGTGTCACCGGCCTGCACCGCCTGCCCGGAGGTGAAGCGTGACCGTTGCCGAACCCGCCCCGAAACCCATCACCAGCGCCAAGGACCCGCGCTTCGCGCCCACCCTGTACGCCCACGTGGGGCAGGAGGGCAGCTGGACACTGGACTACTACCGCCGCAACGGCGGGTACGAACCTGTGAAACGCGCCTTTGCCATGGGCCCCGACGCCGTGATCGAGGAAGTCAAGCGGTCCGGCCTGCGCGGGCGCGGCGGCGCGGGCTTCGCTACCGGCCTGAAATGGTCATTCATGCCGCTCAACGACGGCCGGCAGCACTACGTCATCTGCAACGCCGACGAATCCGAACCCGGCTCCTTCAAGGACCGCTACCTGCTCAGCGAGGACCCGCACCAGCTGATCGAGGGCATGCTCATCGCCGCGTACGCCATGCGCGCCTCGGTGGGGTACATCTACATCCGCGGGGAATACGTGCACGCCGCCGAGCGCGTCTGGGCCGCCATTCACGAGGCGCGCGCAGCCGGGCTGCTCGGGCAGAACATCCTGGGCAGCGGCTTCAACTTCCAGCTGTTCGTGCACCGGGGCGCCGGCGCGTACATCTGCGGGGAGGAAACCGCGCTGATGAACTCCCTGGAAGGCCTGCGCGCCAACCCGCGCCTGAAGCCGCCCTTCCCGGCCGCGGCGGGCCTGTACGGCATGCCCACCACTATCAACAACGTCGAAACCTTCTGCGCCGCCACGCAGATCCTGCGCTACGGCGCCGACTGGCACGCCGGCATGGGCACCGAGAAGAGCCGGGGCATGAAACTCTTCCAGATTTCAGGACCGGTCGCGCGGCCCGGCGTGTACGAACTGCCGCTGGGCACCACCTTCCGCGAACTGATCTACGACTGGGCGGGCGGCCCCCTGGAGGAGATGAAAGCCATCATTCCCGGCGGCAGCAGCTGCCCCATGCTGCCCTGGGACGACCGGACCCTGGACACCCCCATGGATTACGAGAGCGTCGCCGCGGCCGGCAGCATGCTCGGCACCGGCGGCGTGACCCTCATCCCGAAGGCCGACTGCATCGTGAACGCCACCTGGAACCTCGTGCGCTTCTACGGGCATGAGTCCTGCGGGAAGTGCACGCCGTGCCGAGAGGGCATCAGCAGCTGGATGACCCGCATGTACCAGAAACTCGCCACCGGCCGCGGCCAGCCCGGCGACGTGCAGCTGATTCTCGACATGAGCGAGAACATCGGCGGACGCAGCTTCTGCGCCCTGGCCGACGCCTGCCTGGGCCCGGTCCTGAGCAGCATCAAACTCTTCCGCGAGGAGTACGACGCGCTCGCCACCACCCAGACCCCCCTGTACCCACCCCGCAAGCGCTGGAGGGACGCATGAAAGTCACTGTAGACGGCGTGGAAGTCGACCTGCCCGCCGGCACCTCCGCCATCGACGCGGTGTTCCAGGTGGGCGGGGACGTGCCGTACTTCTGCGCGCACTCGTACCTGAGCCCGGTCGGCGCGTGCCGCATGTGCCTCGTGGAATCCGGCAGCCCCCGCAAGAACCCCGACGGGTCATTCGTGATGGACGGCGACCAGCCGAAAATCTTCTGGTTCCCGAAACCCATGGCGTCGTGCACCATGCAGGCCACCGAAGGCATGCACATCCGCACGGCCCGCAGCAGCGAGGTCGTCGCCAAGGCGCAGGCCGGCATGATGGAATTCACGCTGCTCAACCACCCGCTCGACTGCCCCACGTGCGACAAGGGCGGCGCGTGCGAACTGCAGGACCGCGCCTTCGAGTACGGCTACGGCGCCAGCCGGTACGGCTTCGACCGCCGGCACGCCGAGAAGCACTACCCGCTTTCCGAGTTCGTGATTCTGGATCAGGAACGCTGCATTCACTGCAAGCGCTGCGTGCGGTACTTCGAGGAGGTTCCCGGTCAGGAAGTTCTGGACTTCATTGAGCGCGGCGGGCACACCTTCATCGACACGGAGGAAGGCGGGCTGCCGCTGGGCTTCTCCGGGAACATCACGGACATCTGCCCGGTGGGCGCCCTGCTGGACAACGTCGCGCGCTTCCGCGGCCGCAACTGGGAGTACGACCACACCCCCACCACCTGCACGCTGTGCCCGGTGGGCTGCTCCATCACCGTGGACGCCCGCAACGGCCGTCTCGAACGCATCGTGGCGCGCGAGAACCGCGACGTGAACGAAGCCTGGATCTGCGACGCCGGCCGCTTCGGACACCCGTTCGCGAACGAGGAGCGCCTCACCACCCCCTTGATCCGCGGCGAGGACGGCCAGCTGGTGCCCGCCACCTGGGACGACGCGATCACCGCCATCAACCGGGGCCTGCTGGGCCGCGCCCTGAGCGACATCGGACTGTTCACCGGCGCCGACGCCACCCTGGAGGAAGGGGCCGCCCTGGCCGCCCTGGCCGACGCCCTGGGCACCGCGCACGTGGATCACTTCCCGCGCCATGCGGTGTTCATCACGCCGACCGCCACCCTCACCGACGTTGCCACCGCCGACGCGGTCGTGGTGATCGGCGCGGACCTCGGCGAGGAAGCGCCCGTGCTGGAACTGCGCATCCTGGAAATGCTGCGCGGCGGCCTGCTGCCCGCCGAGTTCGCGCACGGCACCGCCATCGCGGACCTGCGGCTCGTGGAGCGGCCCACCCGCCGGCCCGAGCAGCTGGCCGTGATCGGCGCCGAAAGCCGCCTGTGGGCGCACGCCGGCCACCGCGTCAGCGCGAACGGCGCCAACGCCCTGACCCGCCTGGTTCACCCGGACACCGAGGAGCTCCGGGCCGTGCGCGCCCTGCTGGACCGCGCCGAGCGGCCCGTGCTCATCCTGGGCGCCGACGCCTTGAACCGCGCGAGCGGCGCCGCAGCGTCCCTGCTGAGCGACCTGGCGGCCCGCACCGGCGCGAAGGTCCTGGCGATTCCTGCCGGCCCGAACAGCGCCGGCCTGGCCGCCCTGAACCTTGTGCCGCGCCGCGGCGGGCTGGGCCTGGACCGCCTGAACGAGGTGCCGGCCGCCTTTATCAGCCGCCTCGATCCTGCCGGGCACGGACAGTCGGGCCGCGCCCAGGGGTTCACGGTCGTGCATGACACGCACCTGACCGCCACCGCCGCGCAGGCCGACGTCGTCCTGCCCGCCGTGACCAACTACGAGAAGCGCGGCACGGTGCAGAACCTCGAAGGGCGCCTGCTGCCCCTGAACCCGGCCGCGGTCCTGGCCGGTGAGGCCGCCGACCTGACCCGCACCCTTACCGCGCTGGCCGAGGCGCTGGGCGTGAAGGCCCCCGCCCGCGGGCACCGCGCGGCGCAGGCCCTGCTGACCGAACGGCTCGGCGTGACCCTGGCTGACCTGCCGGAGCGCGGCGCCGTGCAGACCTTCGCGCGGACCTTCACGGCGCCCGCGCAGCCGCACACGCCGCAGCTGTGGACCGGGCGCATGCGCTCGCGCGACCACGACAGGGCGCAGCGCATCGAGGACCTCGTGCAGGGCGGCTGGAGTCTTCCCGTCGCGCCCGCCGTGCCTCAACCCGGAGGTGACGACTGATGCCCGACTGGCTCGCCACCCTGCTCATCTCGCTGCTCAAGGCCGTGCTGCTCGTTCTGGCGCTGCTGACCACCTTCGCGTACATGACCCTCGTCGAGCGGCGCCTGCTGGGCCGCATGCAGCTGCGCCCGGGCCCCAACCGCGTGGGCCCCATGGGTCTGCTGCAGCCTGCCGCGGACGCCATCAAGAGCATCTTCAAGGAGGACCTGACCGTCACCCTGGCCGACAAGCTCGTGTACACCCTGGCGCCCATCGTGGCGATCGGCATGGCCCTGACCGCCTTCGGGGGCCTGCCGGCTGGCCCGGCCGGCAGTCTGCTCGGCGAGAACCCCTGGGTGTACAACCTGGACGCCGGCATTCTGGCGCTGCTGGCGCTGACCAGCATGGGCGTGTACGGCATCTTCCTGGGCGGCTGGTCGTCGGGCAGCAAGTACCCGATCCTGGGGGGCCTGCGCTCGAGTGCGCAGATGATCAGCTACGAGCTCGGCATGGGCCTGAGCATTCTCGGCCTGCTGATGCTGGTCGGCACGACGTCCTTCCAGGGCATCGTGGGCTGGCAGTCCCAGAACGGCTGGCTGATCCTGTTCCAGTCGCTGGGCTTCGTGCTGTTCCTGATCTCCTCCTTCGCCGAGACGAACCGCACGCCATTCGACCTGCCCGAAGCCGAGCAGGAGATCGTGGCCGGGTACCTCACCGAGTACTCCGCGATCAAATGGGCGCTGTTCCAGATGGCCGAGTACGTGAACATGATCACCGCGTCCGCCGTGATGAGCACCCTGTTCTTCGGCGGCTGGAAAGGCCCGCAGTTTCTGAACGCCCTGATTCCCGGCGTCAGTGACTGGCCGCTCGTGTGGCTGATCGTGAAGATCGCGTTCTTCCTGTTCCTGTTCATCTGGGTGCGCGCCACATTGCCGCGCCTGCGGTACGACCAGCTGATGCGCTTCGGCTGGAAGCTGCTGCTGCCCCTGGCCCTGGGCAACACCGTCCTGACCGCCGCGTTCCTCGCGTTCCGCGGGCAGGGCAGCCTGTGGTTCCTGGGCGTGCTGAGCCTCGGCGGGGTGGTCGCCCTGCTGATCCTCAGTGACCGTGTCCGCACCCTGTGGAACCAGCCCAGCCTGCGCCGCAGTGACCCGGTCCGCGCCGGAGGCGACTGATGCACGTTCCCCACCTCACGTCCCCATCCAAAGGAGCCACTCATGGGCGTTCTTGAAATCGCCAAGGGCATGGGCGTCACGCTGGGTAAACTGTTCCAGAAACCCGTGACCGTCAGCTACCCCGAGCAGCGCGCCACGCTGCAGCCCCGCTTCCGGGGCCGGCACATCCTGACCCGCCACCCCGGCACCGGCCTGGAAAAATGCATCGGTTGCTCCCTGTGCGCCGCGGCGTGTCCCGCCTACGCGATCTACGTGGAGGCCGCCGAGAACGACCCGGCCGCGCCGGTGTCGCCCGGCGAGCGGTACGCGAAGGTGTACGAGATCAACATGCTGCGCTGCATCTTCTGCGGCATGTGTGAGGAAGCCTGCCCGACCGGCGCGGTGGTGATGGGCAACGAGTTCGAAATGGCCGACTACCGCTACCGCGACTTCGTGTACGCCAAGGAGGACATGCTCGTCGGCGTGACCGGCAGCGTGCCACAGCGGCGTGAGGCGGCCAGGAAAGGCGCGCCTGTGCGGCTGGGCTTCCAGCTGGACGGCGGCGAACCCCGCGCGGAACTGGAAGGAGTGAACTACCAGTGAGCATCCAACCCCTGAGAAGTGCAGGCGCCCGCCCCGGAGGCCACGCATGATCCTGGCCTTCATCATGCTGGGCGCCCTGGCCATTGTGGGCGGCATCATCACGATCGCGGCGCGTAACGCCGTGCACGCCGCCCTGGGCCTGGTGGGCACGCTGCTCAGCGTGGCGGGCCTGTTCGCCACGCTGAATGCGTCGTTCCTGGCGGCCACGCAGGTGATCGTGTACGCGGGCGCGGTCATGGTGCTGTTCCTGTTCGTGATCATGCTCCTGAACGCCAACCAGCCGGTCACGGGCCGCGACCCGGTGCCGTTCGTGCGGGAACTCGCCGGGATCGGCGGCACGCTGCTGGCCGGGGCCTTCGTGGTGCTGGCCTTCACGTTCAAGGACCCACGCCCCCTGGCGGAGAGCGCCGCGGCGCTGAAAAACGGTACGGCGCTGGTGATGGGGGAGACCCTCCTCACCCGGTTCCTGCTGCCGTTCGAGGCGGTCAGCATCCTGCTGCTCGTGGCCATCGTGGGCGCCGTGGCGCTCGTGCAGCGCCCCGCGCCGCAACCTGACGGCGTTCCGGACGAACTGGAAGCCCCGGTGGGCAGCGCGCGTGAGGAGCGTTCCGGCGCGCCGCGCGGCGCCGCCCCCGCCCTGTCCCTGACCCGCGATCCGGAGGTGAGCGCCTGATGGTCCCGACCTCCTCGTACGTGGCGCTGTCCGGCATTCTGTTCGCGCTGGGCATGATCGGCGTGCTGACGCGCCGCACGGCCATCATGGTGTTCCTGTCCGTGGAACTCATGCTGAACGCCGCGAATCTGGCGCTGGTGGCGTTTGCGCGGTCCTGGGGCGACCCGACCGGGCAGACCGCCGTGTTCATTGTGATGACGCTGGCCGCCGCTGAGGTGGCGATCGGGCTGGCGATCATCGTCGCGATCTTCCGTAAACGCGAGACCACCAACGTGGACGATCTCGCGGCCCTGAAAGGCTGAGTGGCTATGGACAGTCTTCCCGCTCTTTACCTGCTGCCCCTCCTGCCGCTGCTGTCCTTCGCGCTGCTGATGTGCCTGCCGCGCCTGTTCACCGGAAAGACCGGCGGGTGGGTGGCGACCGGCGCGGTGGGCGCGGCGTTCGTGGTGGCCGTCATCCGCTACCTGAACCAGGGCGCGGCACCTGCCCACGAGACGCTGTGGGCGTGGCTGCCGAACATGGCCCTGAACGCCAACCTGTCGGTGGGCTTCTGGCTGGATCAGCTCTCGGCCCTGATGACCCTGATCATCACCGGGGTGGGGTTCCTGATTCACCTGTACTCCATCTCGTACATGGGGCACGACCGGCAGTTCACGCGCTTCTTCGCGTTCCTGAATTTCTTCGTGGCGATGATGCTGATCCTGGTGCTCGCCGACTCCTACCCCCTGATGTTCGTGGGCTGGGAAGGGGTGGGCATGGCGTCGTACCTCCTGATCGGCTTCTGGTTCAGCGGCCGGAACAGTGAGGCCAGTGACGCCGACCTGCGCGCCGCCAGTGACCGCGAGGGGGTCAGCAACAGCAACGCCGCGCGCAAGGCGTTCATCATGAACCGCATCGGGGACCTGGGCTTCATGCTGGGGATGTTCCTGCTGTTCAAACTGTACGGCACCCTTTCCATTCCTGAACTGGCCGAACGGGTTGAGGGGGCGCGGGTGGCGCAGGCCGGCATTGAACTGGCCTGCCTGTTCCTGCTGGTCGGCGCGGTCGGCAAAAGCGGCCAGCTGCCCCTCACCACGTGGCTGCCGGACGCCATGGCCGGTCCCACGCCGGTCTCCGCGCTGATTCACGCGGCGACCATGGTCACGGCCGGCGTGTACCTCGTGGCCCGCAGTCACTTCCTGTACGACCTCGCGCCGAACGCCAGCACCTGGGTGGCGTGGGCGGGCGGCCTCACGGCCCTGTACGGCGCGCTGTCCGCGCTGAACCAGACGGACATCAAGAAGATCCTCGCGTACTCCACCGTGTCGCAACTGGGGTACATGTTCCTGGCGGTGGGCCTGCACGCGTACTCAGCGGGCGTGTTCCACCTGCTGACCCACGCGTTCTTCAAGGCGCTGCTGTTCCTCGCGGCGGGCGCAGTCATTCACGCGCTGCACGAGGAGCAGGACGTGCGCCGGATGGGTGGCCTGCACCGCTTCATGCCGTTCACGCACGTCGTGTCCGTGGCGGGCGTGCTGGCCATTGCGGGCATCCCCATCTGGAGTGGCTTTTTCAGCAAGGACGCGATTCTCGCCGCCGCGTACGAACAGAGCCTGCCGCTGTACGTCATCGGGCTGGTCGTGGCCCTGCTCACGGCGTTCTACATGGGCCGCTGGTACTTCCTGGTGTGGCGCGGCGCGTACCGCGGCCACGGCCACCCGCACGAGGCCGACACCCTCACCAAAATTCCGCTGGGCGTGCTGGCCGCCCTCGCCACGCTGGGCGGCTTCCTGAACATTCCCGGCTTCCTGGGTGGCGGGCACGCGTTCGACACGTACCTGGGCCGCGTCATTCCCCTGCACCCCCACGAGGTGCCGGTTGCCACCGAGTGGCTCCTGACCGCGCTGGCCGTCGGGGCCGGCGCCCTGGGCCTGCTGTGGGCGCTGGCCGCGCACCGCCGCGGCACACTCGCCGACGGTCCCCTCGGGGATCTCAGCCGCAACAGCCTGTACCTCGACGCCCTGTACGACGGCGTGATCGCCGCGCCCAGCCGCGCCATTGCCGGCGCGCTGGACGACGTGGACCGCGGCACGGACAGCGCCCTGAGCGGCGTTGCCCGCAACGCCAGCGGCCCCGGCGGACTGTTCACCCTGTGGCAGAGCGGCTTCGTGCGCGCCTACGCCGTCAGCATGCTGCTGGGCACCGCCCTCATCATCGGGTACTGGGCCATCAAGACGATTGGAAGTGGCGCATGAACACCTTCACCGACTGGCTCCCCACCCTCATGATCTTCCTGCCGCTGCTGGGCAGCCTGCTGCTGCTCGTCACCCCGAAAACCTTCCGGGATGAGGTGGCGGGCTTCCTGGCCGCGCTGACCCTCGGGACCGGCCTCGCCATCTGGCGGGGCGGCGGTTCGGAGCTGCTCCGCTGGGACTGGATTCCTTCACTGGGCGTCACGTACTCCGTGCAGCTGAGCGGCGTGAGCCTGGCGCTGGCGCTGGTCACGGCCCTGATGTCCTTCATCGCCATTCTGTACGCCGCGCGCCGCATCCCCAATCCCGGCCCGATGCTCTCGCTGATCCTGGCCATGGAAACCGGCCTGATCGGGATTTTCGCCGCGCAGGACCTGCTGCTGTTCTACGTGTTCTTCGAGGACGCCCTCATTCCGGCCCTGCTGATGCTCGCCATGTACGGCAAGGCGGGCCGCATGCAGGCTCTCGTGAAGTTCGCGGCGTACACGCTGTTCGGCAGCCTGCTGATGCTGGTCAGCATCATCGGCGTCAAAACCCTGGGGGGCAGCCCCACCTTCGCCATGACCGACCTGAAACGCCACGTTGTGCAGGGCAGCGCGCAGACCTGGCTGTACCTGGGCTTCCTGACCGCCATGGCCGTCAAGTTGCCGCTGTGGCCGCTGCACGCCTGGCTGCCGGACTTCCACGAGCAGAACCACGACAGCGGCGTGCCCGACGTCATGGGCACCCTCTACAAGGTGGGCGGGTACGGCATCTTCACCTTCGCCATTCCCCTCTTCCCGGACGCCAGCCTGGAACTGCGCCCCATCCTGATGGGCCTCGCGGCCTTCACGGCCCTGTACGCGGCGTGGATCGCGTTCCGGCAGACCAACTGGAAACGCCTGCTCGCCTACGCCGGCCTGTCACACATGGGCTTCGTGGCCCTGGGTGTGTTCTCCCTGAACGAAACGGCCGTCATCGGCGCGATGTACCTCCTGGCCTTCCAGAACCTGTACACCGGCGCGCTGTTCCTGTCGGTGGGCATGCTCCAGGAACGCGTGGGCAGCCTCGACACCCGCGTGGGCGGCGTGATGACCCAGGCAGGCGCGCTGGGCGGCCTGACCATGGCCCTGTGGTTTGCCAGCATCGCCGTGCCGGGCCTCGCAGGCTTCATCGGCGAGTTCAGCATCCTGCTCGGCGCCTACCAGGTCTCCCCGTGGCTGACCTTCATCGCGGGCGTCACCACCATCGCCGCCGCCGCGTACGCCCTGACCGCCTTCCAGTTCACGTTCTGGCAGGCCCGGCCGGCCGGCGGCGTCACCGTGCGGGACCTCGTGCACACCGAGTGGCTGATCCTGGCCGTGCCACTGGGCATCCTGATTCTGTTCGGCGTGTACTCCACGCCCGCCCTGAACCTCATGCAGCCCGCCGTGCGCGCCGTGCTCAGCGCCCTGGGAGGCAACTGACATGCTCCAGCCCCCCGACCTGCTCCTCACGCCCCTGCTGCCCATCCTGATCGTGCTGGCCGGCGCCATCAGCAGCACCCTGCTGGGCTTCTGGCTGCGCCGGCACGTCCTGACGTACATCAACATCGCCGCGCTGGTCCTCTCGGGCCTCAGCCTCATTCCGCTGTGGAACCGCGGCCTGAGCACCTTCGGCGGCAGCCTGCTGGCCGACAACCCGGCGCTGCTGCTGTCCTTCGTGATTCTGGTCGGCACCCTCATGACGCTGCTGGTGTCCCTGGACACCGCGTGGCGCGCCCGGGTCTCCTTCCCCGAATTCGACGCCATGCTGATGTACGCCGTGACCGGCTGCCTGCTCATCGCCTTCTCCGGCGACCTGATCGTCATGCTGATCGGCCTGGAGATCATGAGCCTCAGCTCGTACGTCCTGGCAACCCTGCAGGGTTCACGCCGCGCCGAAGAGAGCGGCCTGAAGTACTTCCTGCTGGGCGCCGCCGGCAGCGCCATCCTGATCTACGGCCTGGCGTTCGTGTACGGCGCGACCGGCAGCCTCAACTACGCCCGCATTGCCGAGCAGGCCAGCGGCCTGAACCCGCAGAACGCAGCGGTGCTGGTGGGCGGCGCGCTGCTGATGCTGTGCGGGTTCGGCTTCAAGATTGCCCTGGCGCCCTTTCACCAGTGGACGCCGGATGTCTACAGCGGCGCGCCCACCAGCGTCAGCCTGTTCCTGAGCACCGTGGTGAAGGTCGCCGCGTTCGCCGGGATGCTGCGCGTGTTCGCCGGCGCGCTCGACAACGCGCCCGGCTGGCACTCCGTTCTGCAGATCCTGGTCGCCGCGACCCTGATCATCGGGAACCTCGCCGCGCTGCGCCAGCCGAACTTCAAACGCATGCTCGCGTACTCCGCCGTGGCGCACACCGGGTTCCTCGCCATGGCCCTGCTCGGAACGCCCCAGACCGGCGGGCCGGCTCTGTCGTACTACCTGCTGGTCTACACCCTGATGACCGCCGCGGCCCTGGCGATCGTGGCGGCCCTGCAACGCGAAGAGGACGGCCTGAGCATCCTCGACATGCGCGGCCTGTATTACCGTCACCCCGGGTACGCCGTGGCACTCGCCGTGTGCCTCGCGTCCCTGGCCGGCCTGCCGCCCTTCGCCGGGTTCTTCGGGAAGTACCTGGTCTTCCAGGCGGCGTTCCAGAACGGCTACGAGTGGCTGAGCATCCTGGCCGCCCTGACCAGCGTCGCCGCCCTCGTGTACTACCTGCGTCCCGCCATGCTGATGTTCATGCCTGACCGTACGCCCGCCCGCGAGTACGCGCACGGGCAGCGCACGCCCACCACGCTGGCCGTGGCGCTCGGCGTGGCCGGCGTGACGGTCCTGGGCCTGCTGCCGAACCTCTGGTACGCCTGGGGCGCCAATCCCGCCATCTGGAGCCTGCTGGCCGGACAGTAACCACAGCCGCATGCGCAGGGGAGTGGGCCAGTCGCTCACTCCCCTCCTTCATGTCAAAGCGCGGGACGGGCAGGCCCCTGTCCAGCCTGCTCCCTGCCTCGCGGCGCCGTGTGCTGCCTGCACCCAGGCGCTCCTCAGCCCCGCTGCTCACGCTGGTACTTCACCCGGTGGCGGCTGCGGCTGGCGGCCTCTACCAGGGCCACCGGCGTCTGGATGTCCTCGCCGGTGCGCGCGGCGCCCACGTTGACCTTCAGGGTCAGGCTGCGGTAACTGAACTGCTCCAGCGCGTCCTGCACGCTCCGCGTGACCTGCGTGAGCTCCTGCGCGCTGGGCTGGTCCAGCAGCACGGCGAATTCATCCGCGCCCCACCGGAACACCCGGTCTCCGCGCCGCCTGTGCTGCGCGAGCCGGCCCGACAGTTCGCGCAGCAGCGCGTCCCCGGCCGCCGCGCCGTACCGTTCATTCACGCGGCGGAACCCGCTGAGGTCCACCAGCAGCAGGCCCAGCGGACGCACCTGCCGGGACGCCCAGCGCTGCTCGAGCGCCCGCGTCAACGCCACGCGGTTTCCGACGCCGGTCAGCGGGTCGCGCAGACTCAGCGTCCGCAGGGTCCACCAGGTGTCCAGCGCCACGAGGGCCGTGCCAATCAGCGCGGCGAACGACAGGGTCACGCCAGGCAGCAGGATGTTCATCAGCCATAGCGGCGCCGAGACGGCCAGTGTGCCGCATGCCAGCGCGAATCCCCACAGGCCCCGCGTGCGCGCGGCGGCGGCCGCCAGCAGCGCGCTCAGCAGCACTGTCAGCCACAGGGGCATCGGCGTGAACGGCGCACCGAGCAGGCTGGACACCGCGCGGGCCTGCACTTCTGTCCTTGAGACGACCTGTCCGGTCACGTCCCGCACGGCCCGCCCGCTGCCGGCGGCGGTAACGCCGATCAGCACCACGCGGCCCTGCAGGGCCCCGCCCCGCACGGTGCCACTCACCACGTCCCGGAAGGAAAGCGCCGGGAGCCGCCCGGGGTCCGGACGGGTCAGGCGGAGCACACGCGGCGCGGCTGTGACCTCCACAGGCCAGCCGGCTGCGGCGGCCAGCTGCCGCGCGAAGCTGGGTTCCAGCTGCCCGTCGGGCGCGGCGTAACCGGTCTGGAAGCTGCGGACCACGCCGCCCGGGCTGATGTTCAGGGCGCTCACGCCGGTCCGGGAGTGCCACGCGGGGCGGGCCAGCTGCCGGGCCTCGCCGGGCGCCGTGGCAACGACGACGTTGGGGCGGCTCAGCACCTCGGTCAGCCGCCGGTCGCTCTGGGCGGAACCGGTGAGCAGGACGTCAAGGCCGATGGCCGCGGCGCCCGCCTGCTCCAGCGTGCCGAGCGCCTGGCCGTACAGCTCACGGGGCCAGCCGCCGATCGGGCCGTAATCGCGCAGGGACGCGTCATCAATGCCGACAACCACCACGCGGCGGTCGGTGGGGGCCATCAGGGCGCGGCTGAGGGCGTCCCACAGGCGCGGGTTGTCCGGCAGGGTCAGGGCCAGCAGTGCGCCCAGCAGCGCCGCGGCGGGCGCGGCGTAGCGGGTCAGGGACCACTCAGCGGAGCGCAGCATTCTCACCATCGTTTCCGGCGGCGCAGCGCCCGCTCAGGTGCGGCGTCCAGGCGAAGGCTCGACCGGGGATGGCACGCCGGGTGTTCCCGGCGCCGCCCACCCCGCTCAGCTCCTGCCTCTGCGCCCGGGGCCGTGTCCAGGGCGCACTCCGGCCGAGGGTCAGTGGCACGGTCCGCACGGAGGTCCGCCCGGAGGAATGGACACCCCCGGCGTCCAGCCGCGCGTTGAGCCCGAAGACAGTGCCGCGCGCCAGGACGGTCCGCCCCCTGCGGAGCTGTGCATGGCGCGCGACCCTCAGGGCGGTCGGTTCGCTGTTCTCGAACGGGCGCAGGGGAACGCCTGCGCCCCTTACGTCTGCCCAGGCGTTCCCCCCCGCGCTCAGGGTCGCGCTACGGTCCAGGCGCCCAGGCCCGTGCGCCCTTCCCTGCCTCTGTGCACGGAACGGCGCAGCGTACCCTGGCGCCGCTTCGCGGTGTGCGCTCAGCGGTCTGCGGGTGAGGTTGACCAACCGGCCGGCCGGTCCGGTGATGATCCGGCGGCCCGGGGCCACGCGCAGGGCGTCCGGGCTGCGCTCCAGCGGGGACGAGGTGACCCCGCTGGAGCGCAGGCGCGGAACCGTCCGGGCGCACCGCCCGGCGCAGGGTGAGGATGGAATGAACCTCATTGTGACTCATGGTACGAAGGAAATCTGACAGTTTTCCCAACGCCGGGCGGCCGGAGGACCGGGCGCTCTATACTCAGGGGCGTGCTTGTTGCCGCGTTGGACGCCAGTAAGGAATACGGACCGCTGACGGTTCTGCAGGACGTGACCTTCGCCGTGCAGCCCGGTGACCGCGTGGGACTCGTCGGCCGGAACGGCGCCGGCAAGAGCACGCTGCTGAAACTCCTGACCGGGCAGCTGACGCCGGACGGCGGCACGGTCAAGCGCGGGCCGGGCGTGCGGGTCCGTTCCCTGCAGCAGGACCCGGTGTTCCCGGTCGGCGCGACGGTGGACAGCGTCCTGGACGCCGCGTTCCACGACCTCGATCAGCTGGAGGCCGAACTGCATGACGCGGCCGAGGCCATGGGCAGCGGCACGCCGGAAAGCATCCTGCACCACGAGGCGGTGCTGGAACACTACGCGCGGCGCGGCGGCTTCGAGCGCCGCAGCCGGAAGGACGCCGTCACGCTGGCGTTCGGGTTCCGGAGCCGTGAGGCGGACCTGGTCGCCAGTCTCAGCGGCGGGGAACGCACCCGTCTGGGCCTCGCGGCGTTGCTCGTGGAGAACCCGGACGTGCTGCTGCTGGACGAACCTACCAACCACCTGGACATCACCATGGTCGAGTGGCTTGAAGCGTTTCTGAGCCGCTACCCCGGCGCGGTGCTGGTCATCAGCCACGACCGGGCGTTCCTGGACAACGTCACGCGCGAAACGGCGTACCTGCGCGGCGGCACCCTGAAGCTGTACCCCGGGAACTACACCACCTTCCGTGAGACGCTCGCCGCCGAACTGGAGCAGCAGGCGGCGCGGCACGCTGTGGAAAGCAAGCAGATCGCGTCGCTGCAGGCCAGCGCGGACCGCATGAAGATCTGGGGGCTGGGCATGAGCAAACTGGCCCGGCGCGCCAAGGCCATGCAGGCCCGCGTGGACCGGATGCAGGCCCGGGCCGTGAGTGCCCCGGCGTCCGAGCAGCGCACCACCCGCATCACCTTTCACGCCCCGGAAAGTGGGGACGTGGTGCTGGACGCGCGGCACGTCACGAGGGTGCTGCCGGGCGGGCGGCCGCTGTTCCGGGACGTGAACGTGCAGATCCGCCGCGGCGAGCGCGTGGCGATCATCGGGCGCAACGGAGCGGGGAAGACCACGTTCCTGCGCATGCTGCTGGGCCTGGAGAAAAGTGACGACGCGCGCGCCCGCATTCTCACCGGGGCGCGCGTGACGGTGGGCTACTACGATCAGGCGCTGCGCGGCGTGGATCCCGGTGAAACGCTGTACGACGTGGCCCGCGCCTACACGCAGAAGGACCCTGAAGCGCACGACCTGCTGGGGACGTTCATGTTCCCGTACGACCAGCACGACAAGCAGGCGCGGATTCTGTCCGGCGGTGAGCGGGCGCGGCTGGCGCTGCTGAAACTCGCCCAGGAGGACCACAACCTCCTGATCATGGACGAGCCCACCAACCACCTGGACATGGAAATGGTCGAGGCGCTGGAGGGCGCGCTGGACGACTTTACGGGCACGCTGGTGATGGTCAGTCACGACCGCGCGTTCATCGAGGGGCTTGCCGACCGCATCTGGCTGATCGAGGACGGGCAGTTCTATGAGTACCCTGGCTGGGAGGACTACCGCGCCAAGCACCGCACGGCCGCCGAACTGGAGGCCGAAGCGCAGGCGGCTGCGCCGAAAGCAGTGGCGAAACCCGAAGCGCCCCGCGCCAAGGGTCTGTGGCACCTGAAGCGGGAAGTGGAAGCCATCGAGGCGGAGATCGCCCGTCTGGAAGAGCAGCTGGAGGCCGCACAGGCCGCCCTGAACGCCGCGCCGGCCGACGCGGACTTCGTGGCGCTGGGTCAGGCGGCCCACGACCTCGAAGTGCAGCTGGACGCGAAGATGGAAGCCTGGGGTGCGCGTCAGGCTGATGTGGAGGCGCGGGGCGGCTGACAGGTTTACGCGCCGTGACCCGCTCCTCTGGACAGCGGGGCATGTGTCTCGGTTCGCAACGCTTATCCTGAGTTCGGAACTCAGGATTATGACGATCCCCCACCCCCACCCCACGACCAGTCCCAGCCCGCAGGACCTGCATGCCCGTTCCCTGCACCGGGCGGCCGAAGCGTACCTGGCGCACACCCATCCCCGCGCGCCGCTGCGCCTGGACCGCGTCACGCTGCATGGCGTCACATACGCCAGCGCGCCTGACCCCGCCGCGCTGCGCCTGAACCGTCCGCTCGCCGAGGAGGTCGTGATGGTGGCCCTGGCCGCCCGGGAAGCCGCCACGCTGACCGGCAGCCCCGCCCCCGAGGACGGCCGGGATGCCCGGCAGCTCCTTGACCAGAGCCTCAACGACCCGGACGAGCGCAGCACGCTGGACGCCTACCTCACCGTGCTGAGTGCCCGCACCCGCGCCCGGCTGCGCCGCGCCTGGAGTGAGGTGGAAGTGCTCGCCGCCGGTCTGCGCGAACACGGCGAGCTGGACGCCGCGCAGGTTGCCCACCGCGTCGCCTGCGCCCAGGGCATCCGCGCGACCCTGCTCAACTGAGCGAGCCCATGAGAGCCGCCTGAGCCGCCATTCCTGGAGTTGAACTCCGCAGTACAGGCACACGTCCTTCCAGAGCGTGCCCCAGGGACCCAACCGCAGCAAGTTCAGCGGTTTACTCCGGATTTGGAGCGTCCCTTTACCTTGCAGTGGCGCTTACCATGCCCCGACCGCGCGGCAGTCATGGTGAACGGTACGGAGGTCCCCCCATGAATGACACTGAACACCAGAGCATGGTCAGCCGCTGTGACGCCACCACCTGCCGCTTCAACGACGACATGGAATGCACCGCCGGCCAGATCGAGGTCAGCCTCAGCGGCCAGAGCGCCCAGTGCATGACCTACACCCCCACCGACGGTATGGGGGACGCGTACGGCGTCAACGCCGAAAACAACTGATCCCACCCCCACAGAGGACCCCGGCCCCGCGCTGGGGTCCTCTCACCTTATCCGCGCCAGGCAGGACCAGACATAGGCCGCCGCACGTTCCCGCGCCGCCTGGTTCTGCGCCAGGCGTGCCCGGTGCTGTGCGAGCAGCAGACCAAATGCCGCCGCGTCGCGCACCGCCAGCCCGCCGGCAGCCCCCGCCACGTGCCGTGCGGTCCGCCACCCGTGAAACAACGCAATGCTCGCCACATCCCACACCCGCACGCCCCGGGCGGCATCCCCGAAATCCAGCAGCGCCGCCAGCCGACCCCTGCGCCACACCAGCTGTCCGCCGTGCAGGTCAGTGTGTACCAACCCAGGCGCCTGCCGCACCACGCGCCGGACCTCAGCCTCCTGGCGGGCCAGGGACGCCCACAGATCAGGTGCCCCCTGAGTCAGAGGCTGGCCTCGCAGGGGCAGGCTGCCCAGCGGCCACACCTCCGGCAGCCGTGACAGCACACCCAGCTCCGGCGTGGCCGCGCTGCCCAGCGGCCCCTCAGAGCGGTCCAGCAGACGCCCGGACCCCGGTCCGGTCAGGGCGTGCAGCGTCCCCAGGACCCGGCCCAGAGCCCCCCAGCCGGCCGGTGAAGGCGGCTGCCCATCGCCGGCTCCCTGGAGTTCCAGCGTGAAGGCCTGGCCCCCAGGGAGCGTGCCCTGGCGCAGCACAGGCGCCGCCGGCAGCCCCAGGCCCGACAGGTGAAGCTGGATCTGCGCCTGCATGCCCAGCTGGGCCTCAGCCGGCCGCGCCACGCGCAGCACCTTCACTCTGTCCGTGAACACCGTGCACGTGGCTCCACGTGCCAGCAGGTGTGCCTCCGGCCCCAGCCACGCCCCGCCAGATCCGGCCCGTCAGCGGTCACGGGCTGCCACTACCACCGGCCGGTCCAGGTGCGTGTAATCCAGCACCACGCCCGCACGGTCCTCCGGGTCCGCTACCCGGAAGTACAGACGGTGGCCGTCGATGTAGCGCCGGTTGCTGGGTGCCTGCGGGTCCGGCGAGCCGTACCCCGGCCCCCGCGCCGCGCCACGCGGCACCGACACTTCAAAGGGCACGCGCAGGAACACCGAATCGTGCCACCAGCCGCGCAGTTCCGGACGGTGCAGGAACAACCCGTCCAGCAGCAGCACACTGCCCGGCACGGCGCGCCGGGCGTGTTCACGGACGGCCTTGTCGCGGGTAACGTCAAACACCGCTGGCCGGTACGAGCCATTCTCCGACAGCGGCTGCAGCAACTCCCGCTCCAGCGCCCCCAGGTCATACGAATCGCGGTAGAAGCCGCCGGGTGAGGTTCGTCCCCGCGTGTACCGCACCGCTCTGAACTGGTGAAAGCCGTCGAGGCTGGCGCGAATCACCGGGCGGTTCAGGGCGCGCAGCCGGCCCGCCAGGTCATCCGCCAGGGTGGTCTTGCCCGCCCCGTCTACCCCGTCGATGGCGACGCGCACCACCGGCCGCGCGGCGTGCGCTGCCAGACGCGCCGTCAGCCACGTCAGCACCGCCTCCCGCCCGGCGTCCGGTCCGGGGGGCAGAGGGGCGGAGCCGGTCAAAGTTGCAGGTCACCCTTCTCGGTCACGTTCAGGCCCTGCGCCACGTCGCGGGCCGCCTGCTGCCGCTCGCGGTCCAGGTACGTCTGCGCCTGCGCGACCTCCCGGTCCAGCACAGTCATGGTCTCCCGGAAGCGGTCCAGGGCCTGCGTGCGGTAGGCGCTGATGGCATCGAGCGCGCCGTACACGTCGCGGAACGCCGCCTGGATGATCTGCGGGTCCACGGTGGCGCTGCCGGCCTGCCGCTGGATTTCCGTGCTCTGCTGTTTGAGCAGCTGCGCCGTGGACCCGATCATGCGGCCCGTCGTGTCGTTCAGCGCCGTCACCTGCCCCAGCACCGCCTGCTGCGTGCCCAGGGCCTGGGAGACCATCAGCGCCGTTTTCAGGGCGCTCACGGTGGTTGTCGTGGCGCGGTCCACGCCCTTGATGAGCTCCAGGTTGTTGCGCCGCACGAGGTCCAGGGCCAGGTACCCCTGAATACTCACGGCCAGTTGCGTGAGCAGGTCCGTGACCCGCTGCCGCACCGCGAAGAGCAGCTCCTCACTTACCATGCGCGCCTTTTCCGGATCGGTGGTCTGCAATTCCTGCAGCCGCTGGGTGAGCGCCTCATCCACCGCCTTGCCCACATGCGCGTACTGCCGGAGTTTCTGCATGGTGTCCCACAGGTGCACCTTCTCGGTCTCGATGGTGGCGTTGTCACGGCGCAGCTCATCCTGTCCCCGGTACAGCGCCTCCAGGATGCCGTTCAGGTGCGACTGCGCACTCTGATAACGGTCGAGGTGATTCTGGACCTTCTTCCCGCCGGGCAGCTTTCCGAACAGTCGCCGCGGGGTGGGGGCCCGGCTGGGGTCCAGCTCCTCCACGGTGCGGCGCAGGTCCGTCAGGCCGCGCAGGATGTCACTGCCCTCTGCGAGCGCTCCGGCCCGCGTGGCCCGCAGCGGCCGGTCCAGCATGCGGTTGCTGCTCTGCGCCGCGGCCCGCTGCTCCGGCAGACCCAGTTCGTGCACGGCGTCGAGCTTGCGCTTGAAGTCCGGCGAGTGCGTGCCGGCGCTGAGCACGTCCTGCGCGAACGCCTGCGCCATCGCTTCCAGACGCGCGCGGTCCTCTGGGGACAGCGGCACCATTTCCGGCGCTTCCTGCGCCTGGACACTGGGCACCGCCTCGGGGGCCTTCAGCAGGGCGTCGGGCGGCGTCAACGGACCAGGTTTCCCATCACTCATGCTCCCATTACGCGCCCGGGCGTCAGCAGGTTGCATCCGGCAAAAGGCGCATCCTCTGCTCCTCCAGGCAGAGATCACCACCCAATAGGGGAGGCGCGGCCGCTCAGCACGCCGCGCCTGTGCCCGTCAGCCTTAAGGGGTCACGCTCACCGGAAATTCGGCTGCGGCGATCCGGACCCCTGTCCCGCTGAACACTGCGCGGATGATGTACTCCCCGGCCGGCAGGGCGCGGCCACTGCTGTCCCGGCCGTCCCAGCGGATCGCCTGAACGTCCATTGTTTCGCCCGGTGCGACGTCGGTTATCACAATCTGCATCGTACACACCGTGTTCGTGGGGGTGCCCCGCACCACCTTCCCGGCCGCGTTCACCACCTCGAAACGCACGTCGCACGCCCCGTGCTGCAGGCGGATGGGGGTATCCCCCTCGTTCGTCAGGGTGAATGTCCAGATCTCTGCCTGCCCGGCCTTCACGCTGCCCGGGCCGCTCAGATTTGCGCTGTGCGCCACGTTCAGCGCGGCGCCCGCAGAGGGCAGGGTCGAGGGGCCAGCCGGCGTGGCGGGCGCCGGCGTGACGGGCGCTGGAGTGGCCGGTGCGCCGGGCGTCACCGTCGCCCCCTTGGGGGGGAGGGCCGGAATATTGAACACGGTCACCTGGGCCTGAGCGATCGAGGCGCCCAGCAGGGCAGCAGTCAGCAGGGAACGCAGGGTCATGCGTTCACTGTGTGCCCGCCCGCCTGACGCTGCGTGAGGAACGCTGAAGGAAACGTGAGGGTTCACGCAGGTATGCTGCCCGGCATGAACCGCAGCGTCACTCTGGCCCGCACCTTCCAGGCCCACCGCTCCGCGCTGCTCGACCTGTACGGGCAGCTGCCCGGCGAGCACGGCACCTTCGCGGCGTGGGACGGCGGCATGAGCTTCATCGGGCAGGCCGACCACCTGTCAGCCAGCACCCACCGGTTTCTGAACATGCTTCAGGGGCAGGCGCCCACCCCCGCCCCGGCGCCCAGTGCGTCCCTGGAAGAAGCCCGCGCCCGCCTGGAGGCGTCCCAGGCCAGCGCCACGCAGGCCATCGCCGCCCTGACCGACGAGGACCTCTCACGGCGCGTTCCGGCGTTCGGGGGCCGGGAGATGCCCCTCGGGGCGCTGGTGGAAACGATCATTACGCACGAGGCGCACCACAAGGGTCAGGTCTGGCTGATGGCCCGCATGATCGGCGTCAAACCGCCCATGTTCATCAAGATGGGCTGAAAGCGGCCAGTCCAGCAGCGCGCCCGGAAATCCACACGGCCCTGGCAGGAGAAACGCCTGCAGGTGACGCTCGGCAACCACGGCCCTGGCGGGCGGGGCGTGAACGCCAGCTGCTCCGCCCACCCGCAGCCAGCCGCGCCAAAGGCGCCCGCTGCACACCGACCCCTTCGCGGCCGCAGCCGCTAGGCGCGCAGCACCCGCAGGTACGCCTCCCAGGGCCCCACCGCGCCGCGCAGCCCGCCTGCCAGGGTCCGCGTGACCTGCGCCAGGTGATCCAGGTCATGCGTGACCCAGGTGGCCAGCAGCTGTTCCAGCGTGACCGTCCCGAACTCCGGGTGGGTGCCCCGGCGTGCCAGGTCCGCTGGTTCCAGGCGCAGCGCCCCAAGCGCCTGCAGGCTCGCCGTGCGTGCCGCCGCAAAATCGTCCAGCAGCGCCGCCAGCGGCCGCTCGCGGCTCGCCGTCAGGTGCGCGAAGCGGTCAAATGGCGGGAACACCACGCGCTCGCCGCACTCCAGCAGCACCCGCGCGCGCGGCAGCCAGTTCGTGCGCTCGGCGTGCGCCAGGTGCGCCACCACATCAGCCGGGCTCCAGGTGCCCTCACCTTCGGTCTGCTGGACCCAGGTGTCCGGCAATCCCCGCAGCAGCGCGCTCAGCACGCCCGGCGTCCGCGCCAGCAGCTGCGTTCCTTCCGCCAGTTGAAAGTTCATGCTGCAGCATTGCAGAGGCCGGAGGTCGGCGGCGGTGCCCTCCGGCCTCTGCGCTCAGTTGATCATCTTCGTCTTGTTCGTCATGAAGTCCATCAGGACGTACTGCCCGATGTTGTGCGGCGTGGTGAAGTACGCCTTGCCTTTGGTCATCTCGCTGACGCGCCGCACAAACCCGACGAGTTCCGGATCGCGGGCCAGCATGAAGGTGTTCACCTGGATGCCGCTGCGGCGGCAGCTGGCCACCTCGCGCAGCGTGGCCCCCATCACGTAGGGGTCCAGGCCATACGCGTTCTTGTAGATGCGTCCGTCCGGCAGCGTGAGCGCCGAGGGCTTGCCGTCCGTGATCATCACGATCTGCTTCATGTCCTTGTTCTCACGCCGGAGCAGCTGCTGCGCGAGGCGCAGGCCACCGGCGGTGTTCGTGTGGTACGGCCCGATCTGCGCCTGCGCCAGTTTCGTCACAGGCACCTCCTCGGCACTGTCATGGAACAGCACAAACTTCACGGTGTCGCCCGGATACTGCGTGCGGATCAGGTGGGCGAGCGCCAGGGCCACCTGCTTGGCCGGCGTGAAGCGGTCCTCGCCGTACAGGATCATGGAGTGGGAGCAGTCCAGCAGCACCACCGTCGCTGCCGACGAGTTGTACTCCGCCTGGCGGATCACGAGGTCGCTTTCCTCCAGCTGATCGAACCCCTTGCTGATGACGTTGCCCAGCGTGGCCGTCGTGTCCAGGTTCAGGGTGTCCCCGAATTCGTAGTTTTTCAGTTCCCCCGTCATCTCCACGCCCGAAGCGTATTCCCGGGTGTCATGCGCGCCGGCACTGGAGCGCCCCAGGCCCCCCATCAGGTCCCGCAGGCTCTTGTACCCCAGGAAGTCAATGCTTTTGTCGGTCAGCTGGAATCTCGCCTCGCCCGGGTCGCCGGGCGCGCCGCCCTGTCCGTTCTCGTCGTCGAACTCCTTGCGGATGAAACCGTCCTGCTGCAGTTTGTCCATCAGGCGCTGAATCTGCTGCCCCAGGCTGGTGTCGTGGATGTCATCGGCCTGCATGGCTTCCAGCAGCTGATCTTCGGGGATCATGTTGCGTTCGGCCAGGGCCTGCAGAATCGCGTCGAACAGGTCGTCCATGCTCGGGCGCGCGTCCGGGTCCGGGTCGTACGGGTCGTTCATGCCCTGACCGAGCAGCGCCTCCTGAATCATCTGCATCAGCTCGCTGCTTTCAAGCTGATCGAGTTCCCCCTCGAATTTGCTGTACCGCGTGACACGCGCCATGTGGACCTCCGTGGGTTCAGCATGGCGCGTTTGGAGCGCGCGGTTTGTAAGGGTCTGGGTGTTTGAGCCCCGCAGCGCACAGCGGCCCTGCGCTGCCCGCACGGCAGGCGCCGTGTGCCCTGCACCTCCTCCGCGGCGCACACGGGCAGGGAAGAAGTGCGCCGGGCCGGGCAGCCCACCGGAACCGGCGTGATCATCAGCAGGGCAGAGATGGCGCGCGGGCCGGCCCGTGAAGATTGCCGCAGGTGCAGTGCAGCGTGAGCGGCCCGGCGTGCGTCAGAATGTGCGGCATGACTGACCAACCCCAGACCGCGCGCCCTGACGCCCGCCTCGTGCGCCTGCACGCCGAGCGCGGAGACCCGCACGCCCGGCTGGCCGGCGCGCTCGCCGACCTGGAAGGCGCCGGGTGGGGCCTGCTGCTGCGTGACGAGGCGGCCCTGGCCCGCCAGCTGACAGCCGCCGTGGGCGCCGGAACGCTGCGCGTGGACGCCCGCATCCGCCTGCACCGCGAAGCGCTCGCCGCCGCCGGACTGGCCGCCGCCGCCCTGGACGCCGACTGGCGCGGCGCGCGCGCCGTGTGGCTGCTGGAACCCAGCGCGGCCGACCTGGACCGCGCGCGGCGTGCAGGCGTGCCCGTGATCGTGGACGCCACCCTCGCGCCCGGCGGAACGTGGCTGGCGCAGGGCGCGGCGCTGGTCACGTACCGCGCGAGCGTGACCCTCACCGGGCACGGGGACGCGCCGCTCAGCGCCCTGTTCGGCGCGGGCCAGGCGCCGCAGCCCGCCGCGGCCCCGCCCAGCGACCTGAGCGTGGCGCTCGCCCTGAGGGACGTGGCGACGCTGCCACTGCGACTGGCGCGCGTGGCGCGCACCGTGACGCAGCTGGCCGAACGGCTGGGCGGCGCGGCGCAGCCGGCCGGTCCCACGGCGCTGCTGCTGGCCCCGGACGCCGCGGCCGACACGGAGGCGCCGCTGGGCGGCGTGCTCGCGGCGGCGTGCAGCGTTCCGGGCGGCGTGCTGCTCAGCCCAGGCCTGGAGGAGGCGGGCGCGGCACTGGCGTTGCTGCGCGCTGCGGAACGGCCTGCGGAGGTCGCTCCGCCCGCGCGTGAACCGGAGCCGGAGAGCCGTGAACCGCGTGAAAGCGACGACCGGCGGGAGTTCCGCGGGGATCGCCGGCCCGGCCGGGAGCGCTTTGACCGCCGTGACCGCCGCGACGGAGACGGGCGCGGCAACGACGCCAGAGGCAGCGACGGACGGGGCAGTGACGGCCGGAGCTTTGACGGGCGCGGCGGCACGCGGGGCCGTTTCGAGCGCCGCGGAGAGCGGCCCGAGCAGCCCGGCGCCCCCTCCCGGCCGGATGTTCCGGAGCGGTTCGCGTTTGAGCCGCCGCAGGAGACGCACCCGGCCGCGCCCAGTGCACAGGCGCCGGCCCCGGTCGCCGCGCAGGGCCCCTTGAGTCCGGCCGAGGAAACCTGGGAACCGGAGATCGTGTTCAGCGATTCACCCTCGCCGGACCACGCGCCGCTGCCCATTCCGGTCAGCAGTGGTCCGGACGCCCCGGTGCTGGAGCAGGTGCCTGATGTGGACCACCAGGCGCTGGAAGACCAGGCGGCGGACGCGGGCGAGGTGCAGGAGGCCCCGGCCGAGGAGGCGGGCGCTTCCGAACCGCTGCCGGCTCCTGAGCCGGAGCCCGCGCCGGTCATCCTGGCGCCGGACCTGCCGGGCGGCAAGGAAGACCCGGCCGCGAACCTCACGGACGAGCAGGCCGCCGTGTACGCCCGCCTGCGCGAGTGGCGCAACGCCGAGGCGAAACGTCAGGAGATCAGCCGGTTCATCATTGCCAGCAACGCCACCCTGGCCGAAATTGCCCGTCGCGTGCCGTACACCCTGGATGACCTGCGGGCCGTGCGCGGCATGGGCCCCGAGCGCCTGCGCAAGTACGGGGATAAGCTCCTGGAAGTCGTGCGCGGCTAGAACTCCGCGGCCGCGTGCCGTTTAACTGGCGGAGGCCCTCTTCCCACCGCGGGAAGGGGGCCTCTGCTGCGGCAGGCCGGGGTCAGGTGGGCGGGACTTCCGGGCCGTAGCGGTGTTCGGGTGGCAGGGGCGCCCGGTCCTGCACGGCCTGCGCGATGCGCGCCGCAAGAGGAAAGTCCACGGCGGCGTACCACGCTTCCTCCAGGCCCGCGCCCGGGGTGGGGGAGTCCCGGTAGACGCACAGCGTGGGGCCGTAACTGCACGCCCCCAGGCAGCCGCTTTCAGTCAGGCGCAGCGTGCCGCCCCGCTTGTAGTACGCCAGCGCCTGGCGTTCCAGGTGGTTCCACAGGGCGCGGTGCAGGAGCGCCGAGCCCCGCGCGAGGCAGTTCTGGCCCTGGCAGACCAGCAGGTGGCCGTTCGTTGGAAAGAACTTGGGGGTCATGCCGGAACGGGTGAGCCGCTCGGCGTTCTGGGACGCCTGCCGGCGTGGGAACGTGGGGTGTTCATGCCTTCTCCTTCGTGCCGGGCGTGGCGCCCGGGGTCAATCCTCGGGGATCACGAGCAGGCGGTCTGCATCCTGGACCACCCTGACGGTCACGCCGTACGCGGCGTGCAGGTGCGCGGGGGTCAGGACCTCGCGGGGGGAACCGCTGGCCTGCACCTGCCCGGCACGCAGCAGCACGAGGTGGTCGGCGCGCGCCGCGAGGTTCAGGTCGTGCAGGACGGCCACGACGCCCAGTCCGCCGGCCACCTCGCAGCGCAGGTAGCGCACGACGTCCAGCGCGTACGCGAGGTCCAGGTGGTTGGTGGGCTCGTCGAGCAGCAGGAAGCGCGGCTGCGCCGCCAGCGCCCGGGCGAGCGCCACCCGCTGCCGTTCCCCGCCGGACAGTTCCGAAACGCGGCGGTCCTCGAAGCGGCGGGTGTCGGTGCGCTCCAGGGCCGCGTTCACGGCCGCCTCGTCCGCGGTGGTCCAGGGCGTGCGGGGCAGCAGGCCGAAGCGCCAGTCGCCCGCGCCGCGCCCGAGGGCCACGACCTCCCGGACGCGCGCGCCGTCGGGCAGCCCCTCGCTCTGCGCGAGGTACGCCAGGTGCCGGGACCGCTGGGGACGGCTCCACTCGCGCAGCGGCCGGCCCGCGAGGCTCACCTCTCCGGCGTGCAGCGGGTTCAGACCGATCAGGGCGCGCAGCAGGGTGCTTTTCCCTGCACCGTTCGGGCCGATCACAGCGCTGAACACCCCCGGGCGGAAGGTGGCGCTCACGCCGCGCACCGCGGGAAAGGACCCGGCGCGCACATGCACGTCCCGGGTCACCAGCGCGCCCTGGAGGTCAGTCACGGGTTTGCCTCCGCAGCAGCCACAGGAAGAATGGGCCGCCCAGCAGCGTTGTGACGATGCCCACCTGCGACAGCGGCGTCGTGCGGGCCAGCAGGTCCGCGAACACCAGCAGCGCCGCGCCCAGCAGCGCGGAGAGCGGCAGCAGCGTGCGGTGACCCGGCCCGAAGGCAAGGCGCACCATGTGCGGCACGATCAGGCCCACGAAGCCGATCACGCCGACGTAGGCCACCGCGCCTGCCGTGGCGAGGCTGGCGGCCACCACCGCGATCAGCCGCAGCCGCTCGACCGGAACGCCCAGGCTGCGGGCCGTGAGTTCACCCAGTTGCAGGGTGTCCAGCGCGCGCGCCAGCAGCAGCAGCGCGCCGCAGCCCAGCGCGGCGTAGGGCAGCACGGTCAGCACGTCCCGCCAGCCGCTGAAGCCCAGGTCGCCCAGCGTGTACGCCAGCACCTGCCGCGCGCGGTCCTCGCCGCGCAGGATCAGCGCGGTCGTGGCCGCGCTCAGGACGCTGCCCACCACCACGCCCGCCAGAATCAGGCGGGTGGGCGGAAAGCGCCGGCCCTCGCGCGCCAGGGTGAGGGTGCACGCCACGGCGCCCAGGGCGCTCAGCAGGGCGGTCACGGGAATCAGGGCGCGCGGCCAGCCGGCCACGATCGCCACGGTGGCCCCCAGGGCGCTGCCACTGGCGACGCCCAGCAGGTACGGGTCGGCCAGCGGGTTGCGGAACACGCCCTGGAACGCGCCGCCGCACACGCTGAGGCTCGCGCCGACCAGCAGCCCCATCACCACGCGCGGCAGGCGGATCTGCCAGACGATCACGTCGTTGCCCGCCAGCGCCTGCCCGGTCGCGCCGCGCCACAGGGCGCCCAGCACCTCCAGGGGCGCAATGGTGACGCTGCCCAGCCCGGTGCCCAGCACCACAGCCAGAAGCAGCAGCGCCGCGAGGCCCAGCGTGCCCAGCGGCAGCGCCAGACCTGGAGCGCGGCGAGCGGCGGCGCCCTCCACTTACTTCTTGACGTCCGCTTTGAACAGTTCCGGGTGCACCAGGCGCGCCAGGCCCAGCAGCGCCTGTGCCAGGCGCGGACCGGGGCGGCCCAGGATGGTGTTCAGCTCGCTGGGAATCGTCACGACCCGCCCGGTTTTCAGGGCGCTGATGCTGGCCCAGCCGGGGCGGGCGCCGGCCGTTGTGGCGTCCACGCCCAGGATCAGCTGCGGGTTGGCTTTCACGATGAACTCGGGGTCCACTTTCGGGAAGTCCCCCATGCTCACCGGAATGATGTTGCGCGCGCCGGCTTTGGTGAGCAGCACGCCCATGAACGAGTTCGGGCCGATGGAGTACGGTGTGGGGTCGATCTCGAAGTACGCGGTGGGTTTACGCACGGCGTTCTTCGTCAGGATTTCCACGCGGGCAATGTCGCTTTTCAGTTTCGTGACAAGCGCCTTGGCCTGCGCCTCGCGGTTGACGATCCTGCCGAGCAGCAGCGTCCGGCTGAACACCTCATCGTAGGTTTCGGGGTTCACCGCGATCACCGTGATGCCCGCCTGGCTGAGCGGTTCGGCCAGCTTGCCGTACTTGCTGACCAGCACCAGGTCGGGTTTCAGGGCGACCATCGCCTCGATGTTCGGGTTGTACAGGCCGCCCACCTTCGGCAGTTTCGTGACCTGCTGCGGATAGTCGCTGTACTCGTCCACGCCGATCAGGCGGTCGCACGCGCCGATGGCGCACAGGGTCTCGGTGGTGCTGGGCAGCACGCTCACGATCCGTTTCGGTTCGGCCTTCAGGGTGACCTTGCGGCCCAGGTCGTCCGTGAAGGTCAAGGGGTAGGTGGTGGCGCCGGCCACGCCGGACAGGGTCACGGCGGCCAGGGCAGTCAGGGTCAGGATGTGTTTCATGCTGGGCGCTCCTTGCCTCCCGCCGGAACGGAGCGCGCCGCCCGGAGGGGGCGGCGGGGGGTGGGTGTCCGTGAGGCGCGCCCGCAGAAGCAGGGGCCGGCACGGCGGTCCCCCTGTCCGCGGGAGGTCATGCCACACGCACCCCGGCAGGGGCGGGCGTGAACGGCGGGGGTGCCCGGCCCTCCCCGCGTTGGGGGTTGCCGTTGCGCGGCAGGGCCGGACTCTCACCGGACTTCCCCCGCAGCCGTCCCCGCCAGTATAGCGCCGGGGCCTACAGCCGCTGTCCGACGGGCACGGCCAGCGTTCCCAGCACCTCGGCCAGTTGCGCAGTGACCGCCTTGATGCCCCCGCGCGGGGAGATCGGCTCACCGAAGTGCACGATCCAGCGTTTCCCCTCGCGGCTGAGGCCGGCCGGCAGGATCGGCGCGCGGCCCTTGGCGGCAATCAGGGCCACGCCGCCCTGCATCGCCGCGCCGCCGCGCGTGCCCTGCGGGAAGATGCCCACCGTGCCGTTGGCCTTCAGGATGCGCAGCGCCGTCCGCACGGCCCCCAGGTCGTTCCCGCTGCGGTCCACCGGGAAGGAGCCGCCCGCGCGGATGATGTCCCCGATCCCCGGAAGGAACA
This sequence comes from Deinococcus taeanensis, assembly GCF_020229735.1. Classification (NCBI taxonomy): domain Bacteria; kingdom Thermotogati; phylum Deinococcota; class Deinococci; order Deinococcales; family Deinococcaceae; genus Deinococcus; species Deinococcus taeanensis. The sequence goes on from NZ_CP083455.1 coordinate 330,388, forward strand.
GTTCCTTTTTCGCCATGAACTGCAGGAAGCGCCCCGGCGGCAGGGCGCGGGCCACCAGGAACGGGTCCAGCGAGCTGACGTGATTGGCGGCCACCACCAGCGGCGTGCCGGGCGCCGGCACGTTCTCCCGCCCGTGCACCTCCAGATGCATGCCGCTGAACAGCACCGGCAGGTAGGTGGTGTCCACCACCAGGCGGTACACGCGCGGGTTGACGGGAGGCGGGCCAGGTTCAGGGGCGGGGCGGGGCCTGGGGGGTGGGGAGCCGGAACCGGGCGTGTCAGGGCGGACAGCGTCGCTCATTCTCCAGAGCATACGCGTCCTGTCCGCGTGCGGGCGGGCACCTGCGGCCTTGTCAGGTGCCGCCGGACGGGTCGCCGGGCTCGTCGTCTTCCTCGTCAGGGTCCTCGCCCTGATCCTCGCTGGCCCAGTCACCGCTGGCCCAGTCGCCGGCCAGGACGCTCCGCACCGCCTCGATCCGCTCGCGGCACTGCGCGTACGCGGTCCGGGCTTCCTCCAGCAGGGGCAGCACGCGGTCCAGGTCGGCCTCGCCGGACTCCAGTTCGGCCGCGATGCGTGACAGGCGCGCGTAGGCCTCCCGGTACGAGGCTGGGGTCACCTGGGGATCCGTCATGCCGCGCATGCTAGCGCGGCGGAGTGAGACCGGGCGTGGCGGGCCGCGCGGCGCTGCTCTACCCTGCGCGCATGACTGCTCCCGGCACCCCGGACCCTGCCCTGCCCGACACGCAGCACTTCGACCTGACGGCCCTGCCCGGCCCGGCGCGCTACAAGCTCCTGACGGCCACGGTCGTGCCCCGCCCGATCGCGTGGGTCAGCACGCGCGGCGCCGACGGGCACGTGAACCTCGCGCCGTACTCGTTTTTTGGCCTGATGGGCAGCGATCCGCCCGTGGTGGCCTTCGCGCCCGGCGACCGGCCCGACGGAACGCCCAAGGACACCGCCCTGAACATCGGCGCCGGCGGCGAGTTCACGGTGAACCTGGTGAGCGCGGCGCTTGCGCAGACCATGAATGCCAGCGCCACCGACTTTCCGCACGGTTACGCGGAACCCGCTGCCCTGGGCATTGCCCTGGTGCCGGGCGTGCAGGTGGGTGTGCCGCGCGTGGCGGGCGCGCCGGCCGCGCTGGAGTGCCGCGAGGTGCAGACCCTCCTGATCGGCCGGACCCGCATCATTCTGGGCGAGGTGCTGGGCCTGACCCTGCGCGCCGACGCCGTGCAGGACCCGCAGCGGCACCACGTGGACACCGCCGCGCTGGACCTGGTGGGCCGGATGGGCGGGCGCGGCACCTATACGCTCACGCGGGACACCTTCGCCATTGACCGCGTGAGTTTCGAGACGTGGCAGAACCGCCAGACGCAGGACTGACGATCCCCTACATGGGTTCGCTGCCCACCTTCAGTGCGCCGTCCGCCCAGATGTAGCGCGCGGCGAGCGTCCGGTAGGGCGCCCAGCGCTCCAGCACCGCTGTGGCCGGCACATCCGGGTACAGGCCGGCCAGCGCCTGCCGCAGCGCCAGGTCGCCGAGGCTGAACACGTCCGGGCGGGCCAGGGCGAAAATCAGGAACATCTCCGCGGTCCAGCGGCCAATGCCGGGCATGGGGATCAGCTCGGCAATGACGGTCGCGTCGTCCTGCTCAGCCAGATGAGCGAAATCCACCGCGCCGCTGCTGGCGGCCTGCGCGATGGCCTGCACGGTGCGCACCTTCGCCCACGACAGGCCCGCGGCGCGCAGCGTCCCGCCGGGCGCGGCCAGCAGCGTGCCCGGGGTGAGCTCCCCGAGCTGCTGGCGCACCCGGTCGTAGATGGTCTGCGCGGCCTTCACGCTCAGCTGCTGCCCGGTCACGTTGCGGATCAGGGTGCCGAACGGGTCGGGGGTGGGGGTCAGGACCTTCAGTTCACCGACCCGCTCGATGATGGCGGCCATCGCGGGGTCCCGGGTCAGGTGGGCGACGGCGGCTCCGTGGTGCGTGAGGGGCGCCCGGGTGAGGGGAAGGGACATGCCGGTCATTGTGCGGGAAACGCAGCGAGCGAACCGGGGGGTGGCCCGGTTCGCTCGGAGGGGTCTGGGGTTACTGCGCGCTGATTCCCGTGTTGTTGTAGATCCAGTTCACGTAGCCGTTCACGCGGGTGTACACGCCGTACCCGCGGCATTCCACCGGGCCGTACGACACGATGCCCAGCACGTAGAACCTGTTGTTGTACCGCGCGGCGAGCGGGCCGCCGCTGTCGCCGTTGCAGGAGTCCTTGCCGGCGTCGTACTTGCCGCAGATGGTGTTGCTGGGGCGGCTGCCGCAGTCGCTGCCGGTGGGCGTGATGGGCAGCGTGACCTCACGCAGCGCGCGGTTGCTGTACGCGCCGGTTTCGGTCTTGCCCCAGCCGCTGACTGTGGCGTACTTGCCGTTCACGTCCAGCGCGCTTTCCGTGGTGTTGTTGGGCAGCGCGGCCGTCTGGACGGTGCTGCCCAGCGTGAACGCCGTTCCTACCTTGATCAGCGCGATGTCGTACGCGTCGGCGCTGCTGGAGTAGTACGGGTGAACGATGATCTGCGACGGAGTGCGCAGCTGACCGCTCGTGGTGGTCAGGTCGTTGATTCCGGCGCGCACGCGCATCTGGCTGGCGCTGTAGCCCACCACGCAGTGCGCGGCGGTCAGCACCCAGGTGCTGCTGATCAGCGTGCCGCCGCACCACCCGCCGGACAGTTCGGTGCTGGGCGTCACGCTGACCTGGTAGGGACGGTTCGTGACGCTCGTAACCGTGCCGTACACGATCTGGCTGCCGATGGCGTCCGGGAAGGCCTTCTCGGTTCCGGTGACCGTCACGGTCTCCTGGGGCAGTCCGGCGTCAGGGGCGGTCTGGGTGGAGCAGGCGGACAGGGCCAGGACGCCCAGGGCGGTCATGACAGCGTGCAGTGACTTGAACATGTTGAACCTCGCGGGGAAGAAGAGAAGACGATGACGAGATCACCGGCGGGTTTCCACGCCCGCCGGTGAAAGGGCCGCTTACTTGGTTTCGGTCAGGGTGTAGCTGCCGGAGCCGCTGTAGCCGTAGACCTCCCAGCGGTAGGTGCCGCTGGTGGCCGCGTAGTTGATGGCTTCGGTGCTGGTGCCGCTTGTGCTGCTGGCCACGTCCACCCAGCTGCTGCCGTTGTACTTCTGGAGGTACAGGTCGAAGTCGGTGCCCGACGGGCCGCTCAGGTTGCCCTTCAGGGTGCCGCCGGCGTAGGAGAAGCCGCTGGTGCCGGGTTTGAAGCTGCTGGTGCCCTGGCTGACGGTCCCGGTGTACGTGGTGGTCGTGCCGGTGCTGGGGGGCGTGGCCGTGCCGGTGTAGAGCAGGCGGTTGGGGCTGCCGGTGCCGATGTTCGTCAGTTTGCCGGTGGTGGCGTTGTTGATCATGGCGCTGGTCACGGCGCTCGTGGTGCTGTTGCCGGCGGCGATCAGCAGGGCGGCGGCGCCGGCGACGTGCGGGGTGGCCATTGAGGTGCCGCTGATGGTGTTAGTGGCGGTGGTCGAGCCGATCCACGTGCTGGTGATACCGGTGCCGGGCGCGAAGAGGTCCAGGCAGCTGCCGTAGTTGCTGTACGTGGTGTCGCGGCTGTCGGTTTTCGTGGTGGCGCCGACCGTGATGGCATTCGCGGCGCGGGCGGGGGAGACGTTGCAGGCGTTCTGGTTCTCGTTGCCGGCGGCGACCGCCATCACGAGATTCTGCGCCGCGGCGTTGTTCACGGCGTCATCCACGGCCTGGCTGGCCCCGCCGCCCAGGCTCATGTTGGCCACGGCGGTCGCGCTGCCCTTGTTGCTCACGGCCCAGTTCACGCCGGCGATCACGCCGGAGTTCGTGCCGCTGCCCTGGCAGTCCAGGACCTTCACGGCGACCAGGGTCACGCCCTTGGCGACGCCGTAGGTGCTGCTGCCGACCGTCCCGGCGACGTGGGTGCCGTGTCCCTGGCAGTCGCTGTTGTTGCCGTCCCCGGTGGTGTTCGTGCCCCAGATGGCCCGCCCGCCGAAGGCGGTGTGGCCGGTGTTGATGCCCGTGTCGATGATGTAGGCTTTCACGCCGCTGGCCGTGCTGCTGTAGGTGTAGTTGCCGTCCAGGGGAAGGCTGCGCTGGTCGATGCGGTCGATGCCCCAGGTGGCGCCGGACTGCGTGGCGCTCATGTGCATCGCGGCGTCCTGCTCGATGTACTTCACGCGGGGATCGGCCTGGAGCCGGGCGACGTTCTGGGTGCTGAGCCGGGCGGCAAAGCCGTTCAGGGCGGCGCTGTAGACGTGCTGCACCTGCACGCCCTGCGGGTCGAGGCCCAGCGTGCTGACCAGGCCGCTGGCGCTCTGGCTGCTGAGGTTGCTGGCCGCGCCGTCGCTGAACACGACGATGTACTGCCCGGGGATCGCTTCGGGGTTGCTGGTGCCCAGGAGGGGCGCACTGGTCTGGCCGCGGGCCGTGGTGGCGGCCTGCGGGGCGGACTGCTGCTGCCCACAGGCGGCGAGGAGCAGCGTAAGCGCGAGGGTACCGAGGGTGGCAGTGCGTGCATTCATGAGGTGACCTCCTGGGCTGTTCCGATGTTCAGGGCATGGCCGCCGGTCGCGTGCAGGGCACAGCGGCGAGGCGCAGTCAAGCGAATCTGGGAACTCTGAAGATGATACGCAGCTGAACGTTCCGTGTTGATGAACGCCCCGGTGCCTCACAGCGATTTGTGCGTTTGCAGTTCAAAAAGATTGAAAAAGAGGTCCCCTGACGTCTTATTCATCTGTCCAGTATATCCGAACGATTAGATTCATCTGGAATCCATATGAGAAAAATCTCATCTTTCATATCTGACCCGAAAGTCACTTTCAGCGAGATGACAGGAATACGGGCGTCATACCTTTCATATGACAGGATGGGCGGAATCAAGATGAGGAAGACACCCCGGGCTCCAGCTCTTGCGCTGCCGGCCAGACCGCCCGGCCTGCCCTGCAGAGGCCCGGTCAGAGCGCATACCGGTCCCCCGCTTCATGCAGGCGGGACCTTTGGCCTTTACAGGTGCCAGCCGCCAGCCACCTCGAGTTCCTGCCCCGTCACGTAATCCCCCGCCCGAACAAAAAACAGCGCCGCGTCCACGAGCTCCCGCACCGTTCCCACCCGCCCGGCTGGAATTTCCCGCACCGGCTGGCTCACACTCGTCTCGATGACCCCGGGGCTCACCACATTCACGCTCACCCCGGAACCCGCCAGGGTCACCGCGAGCGACTTCGACAGCTGCACCACGCCCGCCTTCGCCACCACGTAAGGCACGATTCCCGGCCGCGCCACCCCCACTGACGCGCCTGCAAACCCCAGGTTCACTACCCGGCCCCACCCGCGTCCCCGCAGCAGCGGGGCTGCCTCCTGGCACGTGGCGAACGTGGACGTCAGGTTGCTGCCCAGCATGTCCGCCCACTCCTCATCACTTGTTTCCAGGACAGGGCGGTTCACGTAATTGCCGACATTGTTCACGAGCACCGCCAGCCCCGAATCCGCAAAGGCCGCGTGCGCGCCGCGCACCAGCGCCCGCGCCTCGGCAGGCACCCGCACATCGGCCTGCAGGGTCACGGCCCGGACGCCCTGCGCCCGGCACGCCCGCGCCGTGGCCGCTGCGTCGTCGGCGCTCTCCCGGTAATGCACCGCCACATCGAATCCCTCATCGGCCAGCGCCACCGCCAGCGCCCGGCCGATGCCACGGGCCGCGCCGGTCACCAGCGCCGTGCCGCGCCCACTCACTGTTCTCCCTGCCGCAACGCCAGGGTCACCAGCGTGCGGGTCACGGCGTTCAACGGGTAGTCCAGCGCCTCGTGCAGATGCACCCAGGCCCACTCCTCAATTTCCTCGTTCGGCTGGATCTCAGTGCCGTCAGTACTCGCGAAGAAATCCACCAGCAGCATGTGCGCCGGCCGGTGAAACTCCTCGCTCAGGACGGACTCCTGCGTCTGCGCGTACTGCACGTCCCGCAGCGTCAGTCCCACCTCTTCCTCGAATTCCCGCTGCACGGCCGACAGCAGCGTCTCGCCCCATTCCACCTTGCCGCCCGGCACGCCCCACAGCCCCCGCCACTTCGTGGTGCGCACCAGCAGCACCCGGCCGTCGCGGCCCCACACCAGCGCTCCCACGCACACCAGCGGTCTGTCCATGCGCGCAGCCTAGCGTGCCGGCCGCGCCCCGGTCCGGGTGAACCCCTACCGACCCTGCCGGCGCATCACGCGGCGTTCCAGTCCCGTAATCAGCGCGTACACCAGCACCCCGTAGCCCACCAGCAGCGCAATGGCTGCGAACTGCGCGGCCTTGTTCTGGTACACGCCCGCCACCTGCACGGTCAGGCCCAGGCCCTTCTGGTTCGGATCCACGAACTCCCACACCACCGCCCCGATCAGCGCGAGGCTCGCCGCAAGCCGCAACCCGCCCAGCATCACGGGCAGCGCGCCGGGCAGTTCCAGGCGGGTCAGGCGTTGCCAGGGCGTGGCCCGCAGCGTGCTGAACAGCTCATGGAAGGTGCCTTCCAGTTCCCGGACGCCCACCAGGGTGGACACCAGCATCGGGTACAGCGCACTCAGGGCCGACACCACCACGGCCGGCAGGAACCCGAAGCCCAGCCAGGACACCAGCAGGGGCGCCAGCACCACGATGGGCGTACTCTGCGACGCCACAATGAACGGACTGAGAAAACGTTCCAGTGCCCGCCACTTCGCCAGCGGGTACCCGATCAGCATGCCCAGCAGCGCGCCGATCAGTGTGCCCAGCAGCGCGGTACGGACCGTCACCCCGAACGCCGCGAGCAGCGCCGGCGCCGTACGCACGGCCTCGCGCCACACTGCGCCCGGCGTGGGCAGCAGGAACGGCTGCTTCAGTGTGGCGGCCACCCCCTGCCAGAGGGCCAGCGCCACCCCCACCGCCAGGGCCGGCAGCAACCACGACAGGCTGCGCGCCCCACGGCCCTCGACCCGCAGCCGCGTGGAATCCCCGGTGCCCAGGACGGCCCGCAGGTGCGCCTCCAGGCCGTCCGTGTAGGCGCTCACGCGGCCCTCGCCGCGCGTATCAAGCACTTCCACGATCTGCCCGCCGCGCAGCACCGCCACCCGGTCGGCAAGCCACACGGCCTCCCGGATCGAGTGCGTGACCAGCACGGTGGTGCGGCCGGTCTTCTCGTGCAGGTGCCGCAACTCCGCGTTGAACCGCTCGCGCACCAGAGCGTCAAGCGCCGCGAAAGGCTCGTCGAGCAGCAGCACGTCCCCGCTCTGCGCCAGCGCCCGGGCCAGCGCCACCCGCGCCCGCATGCCGCCCGACAGCTGCGCCGGGAAGTACGGCCCGTACGCCTCCATGCCCACCATCTTCAGCGCCTCGTGCGCTTCCAGTCCGCCCCCTGCACGCAGGTCCGCGGGCAGCTGCACGTTGCGCAGCGCCGAGCGCCACGGCAGCAGCCGGTAATCCTGAAACACGAGTGCCGGCGGCGTCGAAACGTGCACCGTTCCCGCCTCGGGGCGCAGCAGTCCTGCCAGCACGCGCAGCAGCGTGCTTTTCCCGCCGCCCGACGGGCCGATCAGCGCCAGGAACTCCCCGCGCCGGACGTCCAGCGTCACGCCGTTCAGAATGACCTCCCCGCCCAGGCGGACCGTGACGTCCGTCACGCCCAGCGGCGCACTCAAGCCTCTGCTCCGCCTGCTGTCCGCAGCGCGGGCCGCCCGAGGGTGTTCACGAGCACCACGCCCGCCACGGCCACCGCGCCGCCCAGCAGCGTCAGCAGGCCCGGTACCTCGCCCAGCCACACCCACGCGATCAGCACCGCGAACACCGGCGAGACGTACAGGAACGATGTCGTGACCCCCGCTCCCACCCGCGCAAGCGCGAACGTCCACGTCAGGTACGCCAGGGCCGCCGGAAACAGCCCGATGTACACCAGCGCCAGGTGCGCCCCGAGGGGCGCGCGCGCCAGTTCCCCCGCGAAGCCCGGCACGAACACCAGCATCGGCACAGTTCCGGTAATCAGCGACCACACCGTGAAGTGCAGCGGGTTCATGCGCGACAGCAGCGGCTTCTGAAACACGAAGTACACGCTCGTGAACACCGCCGCCGCCAGGATCAGCAGCGCGCCCTGCGTGAAACTGACGCCCTGCCCGCTGCCCAGCACGATCAGCGTCACCCCCCCCAGGCTCACCAGGGTGCCCAGCCACCCCAGCGCGTTCAGCCGCTCGCCGGAAAAGCGCGTGGCGAGCAGCGCCGTGATCACCGGGCCCGCCGCGATGATCAGGCTGGCGGTGCCGGCCGGGACACTCACCTCGCCGTAGTTCAGGCACACGTGGTACAGCGTGATGCCCGAGAAGCTGAGCAGCGCAATGCGCGCCAGGTCTCCCCGGGGCGGCACCGGAATGCGCGCCACGAGTGCATACGCCGCCAGCGCCGCGCTCGCCACGAGGAACCGGTACAGCGTCACGTGCCCCGGCGAGAAGACCTCCAGGCCCGCGCGGATTCCCGCGAACGCCGAGGCCCAGAACACGATCGTCACCAGAATGGCCCCCAGAGAGAGAACGTCCAGCCGGCCGGGCACAGGGGAAGCGCGCATACGCCCCGCAGCATAGAGCGCCCGGCGCCGCGCGCCCGGCCCGCCGTCCAGCCCGGCGCAGCATAAGCACACGCTCAGCCCCCCCACACCCGCCCACGCCGCCAGGCGGGAAGGATGAGAGCAGCCGACAGGAGGGGCATCATGGCCGACGACCACACCCACACGCCCACCAGCACCCCGGAAACCTCGCGCACGCACACCGGCGGCGATCACAGCAGCCACGGCGCGAACACCAACCTTGACCCGAACCTGCAGGGCGGACCCAGCACGCCGGCCGACCGCGCCGCCACGGACACCATCGAGGAGCAGTCCCAGGGCGACCGCCCGGAACACTGACAGCATGTTCCTCGACGCCCGGCACCCACGGGCCTTAATCTTCGTTGGGGCAGGGTTCACGTGCCCCCGGACCTTCAGTTCATACACTGCCCCCACGGAGGGAATCACCATGACGAACAGCACTTCTGGAATGGATCAGGGCCGCATGATCAGCGGCGCCGCCGGCGGCGCCCTGCTGCTGATGGGCCTGCGCAAACGCGGTATTTTCGGCCTGGGCATGGCCGCCGTGGGCGGGTACCTCGCCTACCGCGCCGCCACCGGCAACGATCCCGTGATGGCCGCCGCCGGGCTCAGCGGCAACGCCACGGCCGCCAAACCCATCTTCGTGGAGCACAGCGTCGTGATCGACCGCCCCGCGCAGCAGGTGTACGACTTCTGGCGCAAACTGGAGAACCTGCCCCAGATCATGAGCCACCTGGAGAACGTCACCACCCTGGACGAGAAACGCAGCCGGTGGGTCGCCAAGGCGCCGCTGGGCACCCACGTGGAATGGGAAGCCGAAATCGTGAACGACAAGCCCGGCCAGCGCATCGGCTGGCACTCCCTGCCCGGCGCCACCGTCGACAACGCCGGCAGCGTGCAGTTTGAGGAACTGCCCAATGGCGGCACCCGCGTGCACGTCGCGCTCTCCTACCGGCCGCCGGCCGGCCCGCTGGGCGCCGCCGTCGCCAAGCTGTTCGGTGAGGAGCCCAGCCAGCAGATTGCGGAGGACCTCCAGAAGTTCAAGGCCGCCTTCGAGGGCACCAGCAAGAACTGAGCGGATCGGAACCCCGGCGCAGAACAGGCAGACGGCGCTATGCCGTCTGCCTGTCGTGTGAGTGGCCGCGGTGAGAACCCGTTCACGCCGCGGCCAGGTCGGGTTACCAGTTCAGGTTCACGTTCGTGAACGGCGTGCCGTTCTGCCCGGTGGCGCCCCCGTTCAGGATGGTCCAACCGGGCTTCACGTTGACCACGTCCTTACCGCTCTTGTCACCCGCGCCGTTCTTCGAGTACACGAAGTTCCGCGTGTCGGTCTGCTTCTCGCCGCTGTCGAACCGGTTGTTCTTGTTGGTGTCCACGTACGCGAACAGTTCGTACCCACCGTCTTCGGGGGTCACAGGGAAGCTGATGGCGTACACCCTCTTCTCCGGGTTGAAGGTGCCCAGGTTGCCCTGATCCAGGGCGGGCGTCTGCACACCGCTGAGCGTGACGCCGCGCAGCGCGAGACGGATCGTGCCGGCCGGCTGGGTGCCCAGGATATTGCCGGACACGTCGCCGTCCGGAATGCCCAGGTACCCGCAGGAAGCGACCGCAAGAGGGAGGAGCAGCAGGGCAGCGTTCTTCATGCTTGCACCCTAGAGGCAGCTCATGACGGCCTTATGAGCCGCCGCTGACTGGCCTCTCAGTTTTCCGGGCCGTCCAGGCCGGGCGCTTCGGGCAGATGCGCGGCCCCTTCCTCAACCACCGTCAGCGACCGCAGCGTTTCACCCTGGTGCCAGCTGTACTGGGGATGTCTCAGGCCCAGGGCGGCCGCGATGGCCTCGGCGGCGCTGCGGTCCGGTTCGCCGTCCAGGGTGAACAGCAGGAATTTCCGTCCCCCCGGACCGATCCGGATAAACAGGTCCGTGCCGATCTCCAGCTGCTGCGTGCGGCTCAGCCGCTCGGCGCGCTCCTGCGCGTACCGCAGCGCTTCACGGATCGGGACCGTCACGGTGGGGTGACTCACGCCGCGCCTCCACGGAGGCCGCAGAGCAGCATCTCCGCGAACTGGTCGGCCACGTCCCGCGGCGACAGCGACCCGCCGGGCCGGTACCACGTGTACGCCCAGTTCACCGCCGAGAGGATCAGGTACGCGCTCATCTTCACGTCCAGGTCTGCCCGGAAGGTGCCCTCCTGAATGCCCTGCGTCACCAGTTCCCGGTAGAACCCGTCGATGGTGTCACGCCAGCCCGTCACGCGGCCGTACGCTTCAGGTGACAGGTGCTTCCACTCGTGGAAGAACACCGTGGCACTGTCCATGTTGTCTGCCACGACCCGGATGTGCCGGTACATCGCCTCGCGCAGCTTCTGATCGGCGGGCAGCGGCTCACCGCGCAGCGTGAACAGCGCCTCATCAAACTGCCGGGAGGCCTTGTTCACGATCTCGATCAGCAGTTCCTCCTTGGAGGAAATGTGCGCGTACAGGCTGCCGCCCTGCATGCCCAGCTCACCGGCCAGGTCACGCATGCTGGTGGCGTGGTACCCACGCTCGGAAAAAAGACGGCTGGCCGAGTCCAGAATCTGCTCGCGGCGGGGTTTGACAGGTTCAGTCATGGTAGGGGGATCAGGCGGCGCGCCCGACGTCCGGCCAGCCTACCACGCCTCCCAAACGGGCGTTTGGAACGCCGCGGCCACCGTCTGGGCGGGCCGCGGGTTTCCCATGATTGGACGGCCGTTCACGTGAGGGTGATACAACGGACCCCATGACCACCGAGCCTCTCTCCGCTGTCCAGGGAACGGCCGCGCCAGCCGGCGTGCGCGCCGCCGTGCGGGACGTACCGGCCTACCCGTTCACGCCGCTGGACGCGCCCATCAAACTCGACCAGAACGAGAACCCGTACGACTTCCCGGCTGAACTGAAAGCCGAAGCGCTGCGCCGCATGACCGAACGGCCCTGGAACCGCTACCCGGACCTGCACGCCGACGAACTGCGCCGCCGCATCGCCGCGTTCGAACACTGGGATGACCAGGGCGTGGTGGTCACGCCCGGCAGCAACGTCCTGATCAAACTGCTGACCGAACTGGCCGGCATCGGGCAGACCGTCGTGACCGTCAGCCCCACGTTCAGCGTGTACACCCTCGAAGCTCAGCTGCTCGGCGCGCACCTCGTTCAGGTGCCCCTGAACCCGGACTTCAGCCTGCCGGTGCAGGCCCTGAAAGCCGAACTGGCGCGCCACGAGCCGGGCGTGCTGTACATCACGCAGCCGCACGCCCCGACCGGCTTCGTGGACGCCGCCGCCGCCGTGCGCGAGCTGACCGAAGCGGCCGGCGACTGGGTGGTCGTGATTGACGAGGCGTACCACCAGTACAGCCACACCGACCACCGCGACCTCGTGCGGGAGGGCGGCAACCGCCTGAGCCTGCGCACCTTCAGCAAGGCCTGGGGCCTGGCGGGCCTGCGTGTGGGCTACGCCCTGGCCAGCCCCGCCCTGGCCGGGCAACTGCAGAAACTCGTGCCGGCCTTCAACGTGAGCCTGCTCGCGCAGGCCGCGCTGGAAGTGGCGCTGGAAAACCCTGGCTACATGCGCGGGCGCGTGCAGGAAGGCGTGCAGGAACGCGAGCGGCTCCTGGCGGCCCTGCGCGGCCACCCCACCCTGGAGGCGCTGCCCAGCCAGGCGAACTTCTTCCTGCTGCGCAGCCCCGACGCGGAAGGCACCTACCGGCACCTGCTCGCGCACGGCATCGTGGTCCGCCGCCAGGACCGCCTGCCGGGCCTCAGCGGGTGCCTGCGCGTCGCCGTGGGCACGCCCGCCGAGAACGACGCCCTGCTCGCCGCCCTGGCCGAGCGGCCGTGACCGCCCACCCCGGGCCGCCGTCCGCTGCGCCGCTCAGCGCGCAGGAAACGGCCCGGTTCACGCCCCCTGCGCCCTACGCCCCGCGCAGCGTGCTCGTCCGGGACTGCACGGCCTGCGGCGCGTGCTGCGCGGCGCCGGACATTCACGCGCTGCGTAAACCCCTCGGCGTTCCCTGCGTACACCTCGGCGCAGATGACGGCTGCGGGCACCTGTGCGCGGTGTACGCCACGCGGCCCGGCGTGTGCCGCCACTACCAGCCCGACTGGGTGTGCGGCGAGGTGGCGCCCCTGCCCACTCTGGACGCCCGGATCCGGCGGTTCCTGGACATCTACGGCCTGTAGGGATCACGCACCGGGAGAGCCCCCTGGACATCCAGGGGGCTCTCCCGGTGGTGTGACAAGCGGGGTCAGGCGCTGAGCGGCAACACCACCGCGCGGGCCTTCTGCCCCGCGGTCCGCGGCCGCAGGGACAGCACCAGCAGCGCCGTCTCGGGGCGCAGCAGGTACGGCAACCACGAATGGTTCAGGGTCCCCAGGGCCCGCTGCGACTCGCCGGGCGGCACGCTGCGCAGCACCAGCACGGCGCGCGTGGCGCCCGCATCGGCCCACAGGTCGGCCGTGCCCAGCCGGTCGGTGCCCTCACGGGAACGGTATTCGAATTCATAAGCGCGCCTCAGCAGGTGCATGACTGGTTCTCCTTCAGAACGATTGGGTCAGCTCAGCTTAGGTGACCCGCCGGTGTCCTTTGTCCCCACATCAGGCAAGGGGCGCCCTGCTGTCCGGGATGCATGTCGTTCTTGTCCGCGCAGCATGACCCACTTCGGTCAAACGGGCGTGAATGGACGGTGTGCTTCATGGGCCGCCCCGTACACTGAGCAGCGTGAGTGCCCCCGTCACCGAACTGCTCCGGGAGTACCAGGAGTACGTGCTGGCGTTCCGTCTGCGCCGCGCCGTAGGCGGCCGCGTCACCCCGCCCGGCGAGCAGCTGACCCTCGCGCAGTACGCCACGCTGCGCCTGGAACGCCAGACGCTGGCCCGGCAACTGGTCCGCGAAGGCCTGGACCCGCGCCTGATGCGGCGCCTCGACGCCCTGTCCGACCAGCTGATGTTCGGTTTCTGGCTGAACCCCGGGGAGGTCGCCGCGTTCCTGCGCGCCGCGATCCGCGAGGGCAGCCACCCGGCCCTGGGGGACCCGCAGGCCTTCGCGGCCCTCCTGACACCCACCGAACGTGCCCGGCTGGGCCTGGACGGGGTGGCGCGCGTGTGCGCCCACCACCTCGCCTGCTTCGGGCTGGCGGCCCCCATGCTGGACCCCGACGGCCTGAGTGCCACCTGGGACCGCATTGAAGCCACCCGACCGCCCCTGTTCCTGGACGAGCTGAGCGCGTGAGTGCCCTGCTTGGCGCGCTGCGCGCCCTGCTGCCCCGCCCCTGCCCTGGCTGCGGCGCACAACTGGGCACGCAGCCGGGCCTGTGCGGCCCCTGCCGCGGCGGACTGCGGGCCGAGGTGCAGCGCCACAGTCCCCTGCGCGCCCACCCGGAGCCGCACCTGCTGACCCTGGGCACGTACAGCGGCGTGCGCCGCCGCGCGGTCCGCGCCCTGAAGTTCGGCCAGGCCCGCGACCTCGCGGGCGTGCTGGGGGCCGCGCTGGCCGGCGGGGTGCCCGGCGGGTGGTCCGTGCAGGTCGTGGTGCCGGTGCCACTGCACCCCACGCGCCTGCGGGAACGGGGGTTCAATCAGGCTGAACTGCTGGGGCAGGCCCTGGCGGATACCCTGGGCGTGCCCTGCGTGGACGCGCTGCGCCGCACGCGCGCCACCGCCCAGCAGGCCCGGCGGCACGCCGCGGACCGCGACGTCCTGAGCGGCGCGTTCCAGGCGGCGCCCGGCCGGGTCCCACGCGGCGCTGTGCTGCTCGTCGACGACGTGCTGACCACGGGCCTCACCGCCCGCGCCTGCCAGGACGCGCTGCTCTCGGCCGGAGCGAGCGCCGTGTACATGGCTGTCGTCGCCCGCTGAGCCGGACGCGGGAAAGCCCGCCTGGAGCGGCGGGCCTGGGGGTCAGGGCAGTTTCTCGCCCGCGGTCACGGCGTCCGGCAGCCAGTTCTCCCGCGGGGGCAGCGGACAGGTCCAGCCGTCCCCGTACGCGCAGTACGGGTGGTACGCCAGATTGAAATCGAGCCGCACCAGGGCGCCGTCGCCGCCCAGCTGCCGGTCCAGCGGCGCGTCCAGGTACCGGCCCGCGCCGTAGGTCGCCTGGCCGCTCGTGGCGTCCCGGAACGGCACGAACACCCGCTCGGGGCGCTCCTCACCCAGCGGCGCGAAGACCGTCAGCGTGCGCTCGCCGCCCGGCAGGGGAACGGTCACTTCCCCGTACCGCGCCATGACGCGCGCCTCGCCCGTGTTGGTCTCCAGCCTGAACTCCGCACTCTCATCCTGCGGCAGCGCCGTGAGCGGCAGCGTGAAGGCCCAGGTCTCATCGGGCGGGTAGTAGCTCAGCCCGTCGAACGCGGCCGCGTCGACCGGGCCGCGCCCTGCGGCGAAATGCTCGTCCTTGCGGCGCCGGAAGTCCAGCAGCGCGCTGTCGTAGGCGCTCACTTTAGAAGTCCACCTGCACGCGCTGCCCGGCGTACTCCACGATGTCCCCGCGGCGCAGTTTCTTGCGCCGCCGGGTCTCGATCTCGCCGTTCAGGCGAACCTCGCCGCCCTGCACGCGGAATTTCGCCTCGCCGCCCGTTTCGACCATGCCGCGCATCTTCAGGAAGTCCTGAAGGTCAATCGTGTCCTGCCGCTCTCCTGTCATGCCGCGCAGCGTAGCAGCGCCGCCGCGCACCTGTCTGTGGCCCGGCGATCAAGCGGCCCGGCCGCTCAGGGGCCGACCTTGTACTGCGCGCTGAACAGCTTCAGGTCCGCGTCGTCCACCCGGCGGTCCTGGTTCAGGTCGCCCGCGGGGCCGCTCGTGCCGTAACTGTTCATCAGCAGGGCCAGATCGGTCAGGTCGATCTTTCCGTCGGCATTCAGGTCCGCGCCGCTCAGGCGCGCGCGCGCACTGGCACTCGTCCAGTCCTTCAGGCCCAGTTCGCGGCTGAGTTCTGCCCGCACGGCGTCCTGCAGGGGCAGGGGACCGCGCGGATTGAACTCGATGCGCCGCTCCGTGCCGGTCCCCACCACGCGCGCCGCGACGTCCGGGTTGAAGGGCGCGGCGCCGCCCAGCGTGAGGGTCACGCCGCCACTGGTGTCCAGCGTGACCGGAAAATCCGGGCCGGCGAGGGCGGCCAGGGCGTCCTGCACCGCTTTGGTCAGTTCAGCCCCCACGGGGCGCAGCTTCACGCTGGCCGCGTCAGCGCCGCCCAGCAGCAGCAGGGTCAGCAGCAGGCGTTTCATCGGCTCCCCCGCGCGGCCAGGATCGCCTCACGCAGTTTCGGCAGGGTGGTGATGTCCCCGGCCTTCACGGCGCCGTTCGTCACGGCGTACAGCCCCTGGTTGAAGCCCACCAGCGGACTGTCCAGCCGCGAGGCGTACAGCAGCGCCACGACCTCCAGCCCGGCGCGCAGTTCCGGCAGGTCCTCCAGGCCCTTGAGGACCACCAGGGCCGGCGCGCCCTCCTGCTGTGGCAGCCGGCTCGCGTCGCCGGACAGGGTCTCCGCGACGGTCAGCGGGTAGGCAAGGTAGGTGACGTCCCCGTCGCGGACTTCGGCAGGGGTGCCCAGCGTGGCGCGCACGATCACTTCGGCCTTCTGGGCCTGCTGCGCCAGGGTCAGGGTGGGCGCGGTGGTCGCCAGGGCCGGGGAAAGGGCCAGGGCGACCACCGCGGCGGTCCGCAGCGCGGCAACCCGGGGGCTCACTTGCCGCCTCCGGGGCCCGGGGTGGGCGGTTCCGTGGGGGGCGTGCCGGGCGGCGGGGTCACAGGCGGGTTGGTGGGGGTGGGCGCGTCTGTTTTCGGCGCCGGGGAAGTCGGGGCCGTTCCGGCCGGGGCGGTGGCCGGCTGCGCGGCTTTCTGTTCAGCGGCCTTCTGATCGTCCAGTTTTTTCTGCTCATCGGGGAAGAGCTTCTGGGCGAGGACTTTGCCTGCGCCGTCCCGCGCCTCGTACGCCAGGACCGGGGCGCTCAGGGTCACGGCCTTCGCTGGTTTCACGCTGACCAGCGCCACGCGCGCGCCGGTGCGCGGCACAGCCCTGAACCCCAGGTCCACGGTGAGGCGCGTGCCCTGCTGCCGCCAGAAGAGCAGGCCGCCCTGTTCGCCGG
This sequence comes from Deinococcus taeanensis, assembly GCF_020229735.1. Classification (NCBI taxonomy): domain Bacteria; kingdom Thermotogati; phylum Deinococcota; class Deinococci; order Deinococcales; family Deinococcaceae; genus Deinococcus; species Deinococcus taeanensis. The sequence continues at coordinate 347,083 of NZ_CP083455.1, forward strand.
GCTGCACGCGCGTGACCGTTACGCCGGCCGGCAGGTCCCAGCCCAGGCGGGCGGCGCGGGCGCCGCGCGGCGCGGTGATGGTCACCGGAATGCGCGTCTCCCCGCGGATCTCCCCGGTGGGCAGCGTGAGTGCCAGACTCAGGGGCGGCAACTCCTGCACGGTCATGGCGTACGTCTTGCTCCTGCTGCTGAGGGTCGAGTCGGTGACCTCCAGCGTGAACGAGTACGTGCCGCTTTTGGTGGGTTTACCTTTCAGGGTCTGGCCGCTGAGGTCCACGCCTGGGGGCAGCGTGCCGCCCGTGACCCGCACCGTGTACGGCCCGACGCCGCCCGCGACCTCGATGGGCGCGCTGTACGTTTCGTTCAGGTACAGGGGGGGCAGGCCGCTGGCGCGTTCATTGAAGTACAGGGCGTCGCGGCTGCTGCTGGCCGAGGTGCCCGTGAGGTCCTGCCCGCAGGCTGCCAGGCCCAGCGGCAGGGTGCAGGCCAGCAGGACCCTCAGCCCCTGCCGGGCGGCGAAACGGGAGTGTGCCATGCCCAGAGTGTACCCGCGCGTCCGGGGGCGGGCGGTGAACGGTGCATGTGACGCCGCGGGAATCGTTCCCTGCGTCCATGTCCGCCGTGCGGGCCGCATTAGACTGCCGGGCATATGACGACCATCACCACGGAGGCCCCCGCCGCGCCGCGCGCCGGGGAGACGCTGGGCCGCTACACCGTCGAGCGCGTTGAAGCCCTGCCGGAGATGCAGGGCACGCTGGTGCTGCTGCGCCATGAGCTGGGTGCCCGGCACGCGCACGTGATCCGCGCGGACGACAACGCCGCGTTCGGCGTGACGTTCCCCACGGTACCCAGCGACAGTACGGGCGTGGCGCACATCCTGGAGCACGTGGTCCTGATGGGCAGCCAGCGCTTCCCGGTCCCGGACCCGTTCTTCTCCATGCTGCCGCGGTCGCTGAACACCTTCATGAACGCCATGACGGCCAGTGACTGGACCACCTACCCCTTCTCGACCCGCAACGAGAAGGACTTCTTCAATCTGCTCTCGGTGTACCTGGACGCCACGTTCTTCCCGCTGATGCGCTACGAGAGCTTCCGCCAGGACGGCCACCGCTTCGAGTTCGAGACGCCCGACGACCCCAGCACCCCCCTGAAACTCCAGGGCGTCGTGTACAACGAGATGAAAGGCGCCATGGCCAGCCCCGGCGCCGTGATGTGGCGCGCCTTCGGCAAGGCGCTGTACCCGGACCTGACCTACGCGAACAACAGCGGCGGCGCGCCCGACGCCATCCCGGACCTCACGTACGAGGACCTGCGCGCCTTCCACGCCGCGCACTACCACCCCAGCAACGCCTTTTTCTACACGTACGGGCAGCTGCCGCTGGCGCGGATCCTGGACGCCATCGAAAACCACGTGATGTCCCGCTTCTCCCCGCAGACGCTGGACGTCAGCATCCCCGACCAGCCTGCCTTCGCCGCCCCCCGCCAGGAGCGCGCCACGTACCCCGGCACCGACCAGGAGCGCGGCGCGCAGGTGCTTGTGGGCTGGAAACTCGGATACTCCAGCGACCCGGACCTGAACCTGCGCTGGAGCGTCCTGAGTGACGTGCTGCTCGGCAACCCCGCCGCGCCCCTCACGCGCCCGCTCATCGAGTCCGGTCTGGGCAGCGCCCTGGCGGACGGCAGCGGCTACCGCGACTCGTTCCGCGAGGGGGCCTTCGCCGCCGGCCTCAAGGGCCTGCCGGCCGGGAAGGCCGCCGAGGTCGAGGCGCTGGTGCTGGGCACCCTGGAGAGCATCGCGCAGAGCGGCATTGAACCGGAACTCATCGAGAGCAGCCTCCATCAGTTCGAGATCGCGCAGAAGGAGGTCAGCAACAGCGGCTACCCGTTTGCGCTGAGCGTCATGTTCCGCCTGCTGGGCCCCTGGCTGTACGGCGGAAATCCTATCACCGGCCTGCGGCTCGACGAGCAGCTCACCCGCCTGCGCGAAGACCTGGCGCGCGGACCGGTGTTCGAGCCGATGCTGCGTGACCTGCTGGCCGGCACGCACCGCGTGACGCTGGAAGTCGCGCCGGACCCCGAACTGGCCGCCCGCGCCGAAGCGGACGAGGCGGCGCTCGTCGCGCGCCTCAGCGCGGCCTTCACCGACGAGGACCGCCAGCGGATCGTGGCGGACAGCCTGCGCCTGAAAGAACTTCAGGGTCAGGAGAGTGACCCCAGCGTGCTTCCCACGCTGGACCTGAGTGACATTCCCACCGCTGTGAGCGACGTGCCGTACACCACCGAACGCGCCGGGCGCGCCCGCATTGCCCGCGCCGAGCAGCCCACGGGCGGCCTCACGTACCTGGACGTGCAGGTGCGCCTGCCTGCCCTGCCCGACACGCTGCTGGACACGCTGCCGCTGTACACCTTCGCGGTCACGCGCAGCGGCGCCGCCGGACAGGACTACGTGACCCTGGCGCGCCGCATCGAGGCCGTGACGGGCGGCGTGAGCGCCAGCGTGGGCGTCGGCACCCCGCCCGACGACCTCGGCGCCCTGCGGCTCGCCGTGACGTTCAGCGGCAAGGCCCTGGCCCGCAACGCCCCGGCCCTGGTGGCGGTCATGCGCGACCTGCTCACCGCGCCGGAGTTCACCCGTGACCGCCTGGAGCAGCTGCTCAAGCAGCGTCTCGCCGGGCTGAAAGCCAGCGTGGTGCAGAGTGGCAACGCGTACGCCGAGCGGCTCGCCGGGGCGCAGCTGAGTGTCAGTGGCGCCCTGAACGAGCGGCTGACGGGCCTGAGCGCCCTGAACACCCTCAAGGGCATCGTGGAGGGTGAAGGCGGCCTGGACGACCTGCTGGCCCGCTTTGCCCAGCTGCGCGAGGTGATCTTGCAGGGTGAACCCCTGATCGCCCTGACCGCCACCCCCCACGACCTGCACCTGGACCTCACGGACCTGGCCGGCGTGTTCCACGGTGAAGCCCCGGTGGGACGCCCCGCCCCGGCGCCGCTGCCCCGCGCCCCGCAGGCCCGCACCACCGACGCGCCTGTGGCCTTCAACGCCGTGGCCTTCCAGACCGTGCCGTACACCCACCCGGACAGCCCGGCGCTGCTGGTGCTCTCGCGGCTGCTGCGCAGCGAGTACCTGCTCAGCGAGATCCGCGAGAAGGGCGGCGCGTACGGCGGCGGCGCCAGCTTTGACACCCGCGACGGCCTGTTCACCATGAGCAGCTACCGCGACCCGCACGTGGCGCGCACCTTCCAGGTCTTCCGCGACGCGCGCGCCTTCCTGAACACCCCGCTGGGCGAACGTGAACTGACCGAGGCGGTCCTCTCGGCCAGCAAGCTGCTGGACCCCCTGACCAGCCCGGACACGGCCGGACGCATGCGGGTGTTCGGCGATCACGCCGGGTACACGGCCGCCGCGCAGCAGGCCTACAAGGCCCGCTTGCTGACCGTCACGCTGGACGACCTGCGCCGCGTGATGGACACGTACCTGACGCCCGGGCAGGCCGCGTACGGGCTGGTCACCGGCCGCGACCCGAACACCCTGGCCGACGTGCAGGCCCTGGGGCTGACCTTCGACGTGCAGAGCGTCTAAGCGGTCACTGAAGGGGCGGCGGACCAGGTCAGGTCCGCCGCCCCTTCACAGGGTTTCAGCGCGTCCGTGCTGGGCGGGCCACCTGCCCGGCGGTCAGTCGCTGGCGAGCGGCACCTTGACACGGTCCGGGCTGGGGGCCACCGCGATCGGCCGGGCGTACCAGGTCATGACCGGGCGGGCGTCCAGCGTGAAGCTGTAGCCCAGCCGCTCCCAGAAGCGCGCGCCACGAGGATTGTCGCCCAGCACGCTGGCCAGAATCCGGGTGGTGCCGGTCGGCACGCGCGCTTCCAGGTGACGCACGGCCTGCTCGCCCAGACCCTGCGACTGCCGGTCCTCGCGGATCAGCAGCAGGTTGATGGTCAGGTCGCCGCGTTCAGGAAAATCGTGCTTGCAGTCCAGGCTGCCCACGAGTTCGCCCTGGTCGTCGAACAGGAGTTCCAGGGAGCGGCGGCGGTCCAGCAGCGCCATTTCCACGTCGCGGGTCACGTCAGCCTCGGAGGGCACGCGGGTACCGAGCAGGGCGAAGTAGCCGGGCGCGGCGCTGTACAGGCGGTGAAGCAGCGGCGCATGGTGCAGCGCCAGCGGCGTGACGTTCAAGGTAAAAGCCTCCCATCCGGCAGAGGGTGGGTTCAGAACAGCACAGCACGGCCGGACTGAGGGGAGCATACCTCCCCCCGCGCGGCATGCGGTGAATGCCGCCGCTGGGGGAATTCAGGCGCACTTCACCCTCCGGGGAGGGAGGGTGCGCTACCCTGGCGCGCAGATGAGCGTCCCCGGCTTCTACCATGCCCGCCTGCAGCGTCCCGGCGCGGTCCTCGCCCCGATGGCCGGCTACAGCGACGCGCCCATGCGGCAGCTCGCGGCTGAACAGGGCGCCCTGTGGACCGTCAGCGAGATGATCAGCGCGCGCGGCCTGATAGGCGGTGGGGACACCGAGAAACTGAACCTCGGCCGCCCCTACCCGGGCGAGCAGGGCCGCGTGGTGCAGCTGTTCGGGGCGGAGCCGGACGTCCTGGCCGGGGCTGTGGCCCGCGCCGAGGCGTGGTTCCGTCCGGCGGCCCTTGACCTGAACATGGGCTGCCCCGTTCCGAAGATCCGCGGCCGGGGCGGCGCGTGCCTGCTGCAGACGCCTGAAGTGGCGTTCGGTCTGATCCAGGCCATGCGCTCGGCCACCACCCTTGACGTCAGCGCGAAGATCCGCCTCGGCTGGGACCATGACCGCAGCGTGGAGGTCGCGCAGGGCCTGGAGGCGGCCGGCGCGGCGCTGATCACCGTGCACGGCCGCACCAGCGCCCAGCGCTACACCGGCGAGGCCGACTGGGACGCCATTGCGCGCGTGGCGGCCAGCGTGAAGGTGCCGGTGGTGGGCAGCGGCGACATCACCACGCCGCAGCAGGCGCGCGCCCGGGCGCGCACGGGCGTGGCGACCGTGATGATCGGGCGCGGCGCCGTGGGCAACCCCTGGATCTTTCGGGCGCTTGCCACTGGCGAGGAAGCCCGGCCGGACGCCCCGGACCGGGCGCAGGCGGCGCTGCGGCACGCGCAGTTGCAGGAGGAGTTCTACGATGACGACACGGGCCGCCTGACCCTGCGCCCGCTACGCAAGGTGCTGCCCCAGTACCTGCCGGACCACCCCGAGCTGCGCGAGGCGCTGACCAGCGTGCTCACCGTGGCGGACGTCCGGCGCGCCCTGGCCCCCCTGCTGCATGAAGACGCAATCCGGCCTGCGCCCGCCACCGCAGCGGAGTATGCTGTGAGGCATTCATGAACGTCCGCGAGTACTACGCCTACCTGACCGCCGCGCGAGAGCAGCTCTGGAACTACCTGCGGGCCCTGCCGCAGGCGGACCTGGACCGCGACCTGATCGAAGGCGGCGACCGCTTCCACTCGATCAAGGATCTGCTGCTGCACGTCATGGACTTCGAAGATCACTGGGTGCACGGCGTGGTGCAGGGCGACGGCGTGCAAAGCCAGTTCCCGCACGACTGGGTGCGGCCACAGGCGCAGCAGTACGACCTGGCCTGGATCCTGGAATACAGCCGTGAAGTCACGCGCCGCACCACAGGCTTCCTGGACAGCACCCCGGACCTGAACCGGAACGTGAAACTCGTGCAGGACGACCCTGCCAGCGACACGGTCACCCTGGACCAGCTGCTGTGGAACGTGATGACGCACGAGGTGCGGCACACCGCGCAGATTGCCCTGATGATCCGCCAGCTGGGCCACACGCCCCCCTGGCTGGACTACATGCGCTTCATGCGGCCCCAGAGCACCCCCACGCCGGACGTCGCCCCCACGGGCGACGAGAACGACCTCGACGACGAGCTCTGAACGAACAGACGAAGGCCCCCTCCACCCGCGGGAGGGGGCCTTCGTCTGTCCGGCCCGCTGACCGGCTACCTGTCCTGCCTGAGGGCGACACCCCGGCTGAACTGCTTCTGAAGCACTGTAAATACGGTCAGCGGCGGCAGCATGGTGACCACGTCGCCTGCCATCACGGCGCCCCAGTCGGTCTGCCCACCCACCTCGATCAATCCGCGCACGCCGACCTGCACGACCGAGTGCTCGTCACGCTGCATGATCACCAGCGGCCACAGGGACTGATCCCAGGTGGACACGAACTGAATGACGTCCAGCGCCCCGCTGGTGTTGCCGCTCAGGGGCACCAGCACCTGCGTCAGGAAGCGCAGTGGACCGCAGCCGTCCATGCGCGCGGCGTCCGCGAGGCTCGCCGGGATGTTCAGCAAGTGCTGGCGGAACGCGAACATGCCAGTCGCGCTCGCCAGGAACGGCACGACGATCGCGGCGTACAGGTCCGGCCAGCGCAGGTCCTGACTGACCAGGTCAAACAGCGCGACGGTGAGAACCCCGGCGGGCAACGTCAGGGCCAGCAGCCCACCCGTCCCACTCAGCGGCGTGAACACTCGCGTCTGCAGCGCCACCTGCTCGGAGGTGGCACTCCCCAGCAGCTGCGCGACGTTGCCCAGCCCTGCGAACTGCTCGGTCCCCAGAATCACGTTGGTGCGGTCGGCTGCCAGCGGCAGCGTGGGCACAGCCGGCAGGGAGATGAACACCGCCAGGACCAGGAGGCTGTGGAGCAGGAACAGTCACGGCAGGCCTGTTGCGCGCAGGACCGCGAGGCGCGTGCGGTCCTGCACGCAACGGGCAGAGCTCCGCCGACGAGTGGGTCCCTTCACGCTCTTGAAGGCATGCACGTCGCCTTGCAAGGGCCGAGGCGAGGGCCTCATGTTCAGCCGCTCATCCGCTCATCAGCGCCGTGTGACGGGCCAGTCCGGGCACTGTCGGTCGCGTGTCAGGCACCCGGTGGTGTTCAGCGCGCGCAGAGCAGCACGGTGGGGTGATCTCCGATCAGGGCGTCCACGTCCAGCGCGCGCAGGCGCCGCACCTCCCCTGGATCGTTGACCGTCCAGGTGTTGATCCGCCAGCCCTCCCGGCGGGCCAGCGCCACGAGTGCGGCGTCGGTCAGGGTGTGGGGGGGGTGCAGGGCCACACTGCCCGTCCAGTCCATGACAGCCCGCAGCAGCAGGGGAGGGTAGGCCCGGTGGGTCAGGAGGCCCCGTTCGATGTCCGGCGCGGCCGCCCGCGCAGCGCGCAGCAGCGTGGGCATGAACGAGCTCACGATCACCCGGCGCGCCAGGCCGTGGGCGCGCACGGCGTCCAGTGTGCGGCCCACCCGGTCATCGGGCCGCACCGACTCGTGCTTGAGTTCCACGTTCACGAACGCGCCCGCCCCGGCCGCCCAGGCCAGGGCGCCGTCCAGGGTGGGCACGTGCGCCGGCAGGTCCGCGGCCCGCAGGTCCGGCAGGAACCGGCCGTCTGCAAGGTGCGCGTCGTGATGCACGACCAGCGTGCCGTCCCCCAGACGGCGAACATCCAGTTCCACGCCGTCCAGCCCGGCCTCCAGCGCCGCCTGGAAGCCGGTCAGGGTGTTCTCGCGGTGCAGGGCGGGCGTCCCCCGGTGGCCGAGCAGCAGTGGCGTCATGCCTTCTACGCTACCCGGGACGTGTCAGGCGTTTTGCCACGACCTGGAACGGGGACGGTGCCTCTTGACCTTCCCCCTGGGGGAAGCCTCACGCTGAAGGCACCTCCGGAGGTCCCGCATGACCCGCACCCGACCATCGGCGCGTTCGCGCAGGCCAGCCGCCTGAGCCCCAAAGCCCTGCGCCTGTATGACGATCTGGGCCTGCTGCGCCCCGCGCAGGTGGACCCCGCCAGCGGCTACCGGCTGTACGACCCGGCACAGCTGCACGACGCGCAGCTGATCGGCCTGCTGCGCCGCGTGGACCTACCGCTGGCCGACATCCGCGGCCTGCTGGGCACCCCTCCCCCCGCGCGGCCCGCTGCGCTGCGTGCTCACCTGACCCGCATGGAGCGGCAGCACCGGCAGCGGCGGGACCTCACCCGGTACCTCATCGACCAGATGGAAGGAGCGCCACCTCTGACCCTGCCCCCGACCCGCTTCGTGCCCGCCCAGGCGGTGGCTGCCCTGACCTTTCACGTGTTCGTGCCGGACCTGCCGCGCACCATCCAGACCGGCATGCAGGCTCTGCTTGACCATGTGCGTGCCCAGGGCGTCCGCCTGACCACGCCGGCCTTCGTGATCTACCACGGCGAGGTGAACGCTGACAGCGACGGTCCGGTTGAGATCTGCGTGCCGTACGCCGGGCCGCTGACGCCCGGCGGGAACCTCACGCTGCGCGTGGAGCCCGCCCATCACGAAGCGTTCGTGACCCTCACCAGGGCGCAGTTCGAGTTCCCCGCCATTCTCGCGGCGTACGACGCCACCTGCGCCGCCGCCGCGCAGCACGGCACGCCTGGCCCCCTGCACGCCCGTGAGGTCTACGCGTACGACTGGGCGGCCGCCGGCCCGGACGACCCGGCCGGAGACGTCGCGTGGCCCTTCGTGCCGCACCCCGCCGCTCAGCTCTGAACGGCACATGAGGGCAGGCTCAGGCGTGAACCGGGCCTGCCCGAAGTGACCTTCACGCCCCTGTCACGCCCCGCGCGTGGCCGAAGGCCCAGGCTGAACCCATGACAGACCAGCCCACATCCCCCAACCAGTTCGACAAGCAGGACCCCACCACGCAGTACCCCGCCCCGCCGTTTCCGCGGCAGCCGCAGGAAGCGCCGGGCCTGGTGGGCGCCATGGACCCTCGCCCGGATCACGGCGAGGACAGCTATGTGGGCCTGGGGCGCCTGAAGGGCCGCAAGGCGCTCGTGACCGGCGCGGATTCCGGTATCGGCCGGGCCGCCGCCATCGCCTTCGCGCGGGAAGGAGCGGACGTTGCGCTGAATTACCTGCCGGAAGAGGAGCAGGACGCCCGGGAGGTTGTTGCCCTGATCGAAGCGGCGGGCCGCAAGGCCGTGGCCCTGCCCGGTGACCTCAAGGACGAGGCGTTCTGCCGTGACCTCGTGACGCGCGCCGTAAAGGAACTCGGCGGGCTGGACATCCTCGTGAACAACGCCGGAAAGCAGGTGTCACAGGAGAGCATTGCCGACATCACGACTGAACAGTTCGACCAGACGTTCCGCACGAACGTGTACGCCATGTTCTGGCTCACGCAGGAGGCGCTCAGGCACCTGAAGGCCGGCGCGAGCATCATCAACACGGCGTCCATCCAGGCGTACCGGCCCAGCCCGAACCTGCTGGACTACGCCAGCACCAAGGCAGCCATCGTGGCGTTCACGCAGGCGCTCGCCCAGCAGCTGGGCCACAAGGGCATCCGCGTGAACGCCGTCGCCCCCGGGCCTTTCTGGACGCCACTTCAACCCAGCGGCGGGCAGACGCAGGAGAAGGTGCAGTCGTTCGGGAAGTCCACCCCGCTGGGCCGTCCCGGGCAGCCGGCCGAACTGGCGCCGCTGTACGTGTTCCTGGCGTCGCAGGAAAGCAGTTACAGCAGCGGCGGGACGTTCGGGGCGACCGGCGGTGAAGTGCTGTTCTGAGGCCCGCACGGCCGGGGGCCGCAACCTCAGGAAATGAGCAAGGAGGCCCGCAGGACGCCCCGGACCCCCCCCGTTTAGACTGTGCGGGTGGATTCGCTGAAGACGGCCTTCAAGGCCCTGCTGCCGCTGCTGGAGCGGGGTGTCGTGACTGCCGACCGCGCGTTCAGCGGGTACGTGCAGCCGCGGCGGGCGCGCGGCAAGCTGCTGCTCCAGCCGTACGTGGGCTGGGGCACCCCTGACCGCGTGGAACTGCTGGGCCGGGTGCTGCTGCCCCGGACGGTCGCGCCGGCCAGCAAAGCCGATCCCCGCCTGCGGAATGTGCAGAACGTCCTGCGCCGCCTGTTCTCCCGCGAGGTGGGGGGCGTCCGCGTGAACGGCACGCTGGACGGCGTGACGGTCAGTGCCGTCAGTGACGCCGATGGGTACTTCACGCTGGTCTTCACGCCCACCCGCTCCCTCCCGGGCGGGTGGCATCAGGTGAGTCTGCGCATCGAGGGCCGTGAGGTGAGTGCCGCGGGCCGCGTTCAGGTGGTCTCAGACGCCCGGTTCGGGATCATCAGCGACCTGGACGACACCGTGATCCAGTCGGACGTGACCAGCCTGCCGCGCATGCTCGGCACGGTACTGACCGGCAACGCCCGCACCCGCCTGCCTTTTCCCGGTGTGGGCGCCCTGTACCGCGCGCTGACGCGCGAGGGCGAGGCGCGCAACCCGATCTTCTACGTGTCCAGCAGCCCCTGGAATTTCTTTGACCTGCTGTGGCAGTTTCTGGACTACCGGCGCATTCCGCTCGGCCCGATGTTCCTGCGCAACTGGGGTGTGGACCTGCTGGGCGGTCACGGCGGGTACAAGCACGGCGTGATCGAACGGATCTTCGAGCACTTCCCGCACCTGCAGTTCGTGCTCGTGGGCGACAGCGGCGAGAAGGACCCGGAAATCTACGCGGAGGTGGTGCACCGCCACCCGAACCGGGTGCTCGCCGTGTACATCCGTGACGTGACCGAAGCCAGCCGGGACGAGGGCGTCATGAAACTGCGCGCCGAGGTCCGCCGGGCCGGCGTGGACCTCGTGCTTGCGGCCGACAGCCTGAATGCCGCCAGTCACGCCATGGCCATGGGCCTGATCACGCCCGGCGAGTACCGCAGTGTGCTGACCAGCGTGGCGCGCACGTACGAAACCTGACGCGCCCCGGCACAGGGTGAGGCCCCCGGCACCTCAGGTGCCGGGGGCCTCCAGGTGCCCGGTCCTAGGCGCGCCGGGCGCAGCGGTACAGTTTCACGCTGCGCGCCGCGAGGTTCGTTTCCTCACCGGCGCTGGCTGTGCCGCTCGCGTGGTCGTCCGTGGTGTCGAGCTGCAGTTCCCACGTCTGGCAGCTGCCCAGCTCCGGCAGGCGGAACGGCAGGTCCACGTGCGAGGCGTTCAGCAGCAGCAGCAGGTGGTCGTCGAGCAGCGGCTTGCCCTGGGTGTCCACGTCGTCCAGGCCGCCGCCGTCCAGGAAGATCCCCATGCTCTGCGTCTGGGGGTTGCTCCAGTCGTCGTCGGTCATTTCGGCGCCGTCGAAACGCAACCATACGATGTCGCGGATGTCATCGCCGCGGATGTTGCGGCCGCTGAAGAACTTGCGCCGGTGCAGCGCCGGGTGGGATTTGCGCAGCGCAATGACCTTCTTGGTGAAGGCGAGCAGGTCCTCGTCCAGGTTCGACCAGTCGTACCAGCTGATCTCGTTGTCCTGGCAGTAGGCGTTGTTGTTCCCGCCCTGCGTGCGGCCGATCTCGTCGCCGCCCAGCAGCATCGGCGTGCCCTGACCGAGCAGCAGCGTCGCCAGGAAGTTGCGCTGCTGCTGCCGGCGCAGGGCGTTGATGGCGGGGTCGTCCGTTTCGCCTTCCACGCCGCAGTTCCAGGTGATGTTGTGGTTGTGGCCGTCGTTGTTGCCTTCGCCGTTCGCGTCGTTGTGCTTCTGTTCGTACGTGACGGTGTCGCGCAGGGTGAAGCCGTCGTGCGCGGTCACGAAGTTGATGCTGGCGTAGGGTTTGCGGCCGTCATTCTGGTACAGGTCGCTGCTGCCGGTCAGGCGGTAGCCGATCTCGCTGGCCAGTCCACCCTCGCCCTTCCAGAAGGCGCGCATGTCATCGCGGTAGATGCCGTTCCACTCGGCCCAGTTCACGGGGAAGTTCCCGACCTGGTACCCACCTTCGCCGACGTCCCACGGTTCAGCGATGAGTTTCACGCGGCCGATGATGGGGTCCTGGTGAATGATCGTGAAGAAGCCCGACAGCTGATCCACCTCGTGCAGGCCGCGCGCCAGGGTGCTGGCCAGGTCAAAGCGGAAGCCGTCGACGTGCATGTCCGTCACCCAGTAGCGCAGGGAGTCCATGATGAGCTGCAGGGTCTGCGGGTGGCGGACGTTCAGGCTGTTGCCGGTGCCGGTGTAGTCGAAGTAGAAGCGGGGGTCTTCAGCCACGAGGCGGTAGTACGTGGGGTTGTCGATGCCCTTGAAGGACATGGTGGGGCCCAGGTGGTTGCCTTCGGCGGTGTGGTTGTACACGACGTCGAGAATCACCTCGATGCCGCTGGCGTGCAGGGCCTTGACCATCGCTTTGAACTCGTCCACGGCGCCAGCCGGGTTGCCGCGGCGCGCTTCGGCGCTGTAGCGGACGTCCGGCGCGAAGAACGACAGGGTGGAGTACCCCCAGTAGTTCGTGAGGCCCTTGTCGAGCAGGAACGGATCGTCCACGTGCTGGTGCACGGGCATCAGTTCAATGCTGGTGATGCCGAGTTCCCGCAGGTAGAACAGGATGGGTTCGGTGGCGATCCCGGCGTACGTGCCGCGCAGCTCCTCAGGCACGTCCGGGTGGGTCATGGTGAGACCCTTGACGTGCGCTTCGTAGATCACGGACTGGTGAAAAGGCACGTCGGGTTTGCGCTGGTCGCCCCAGTCGAACTGGGGGTTGATCACGACGCCCAGGGGTGCGCCGCGCTGCTCCTGGTCCTGCATGATGCTGTCGTCCTCGCCCATCACGTAGCCGAACACGCCCCGCTCGAACTGCTCAGTGCCGTCCAGCGCCTTGGCATACGGGTCGAGCAGCACCACGTTGGGGTTGAAGCGCAGGCCCTTCTCGGGGGCGTACTCGCCGTGCACCCGGTACCCGTACCGTTGGCCTGGGGCCACGTCGGTCAGGTAGCCGTGCCAGGTGAAGGCCGTCTGCTCACGCAGGGGAATACGGGTTTCGTTGCCGTGTTCGTCGAACAGGCACAGTTCGACGCCGGTGGCGTTTTCGGAGTACAGCGCGAAGTTGGTGCCTTGGCCGTCCCAGGTGGCGCCCAGGGGGTAGGGGCGACCGGGGCGGAGACGGGGGGTGGTCTGGGGTTGAGTCATCGGGGTGGGGGCTCCTTTCCGTGGTTCCAGGCGGCAGGGCGCGCAGTGGCGGTTGCCGAACGTGGAAACGGTACCAGATGGACCAGACGCCGCCACCCCTGAGGCCACAAAACCAAGCGAAGGTCAAGGCCACTCTCACGGGCCTCACCGGGCACGGGCGCGTGCCGCACAGCGAAAAGCAGAAGCCCTGGCCGGCTGTTGATTCAGCCGGCCAGGAAGATGAGGCATTGACCAGGAGGGAGCCAAGCTCCGGGGGAGTTCATACCCCTTCGCCGTCAGAACTCCAGACGGCCGCGCGGACCACTCAGCCGGTATAGCTTTTCCGGCGTCCACAGTTCATACGTGTACATCGGGTACTGCCGTTTAAACCGCCCCACGCGGTCCCACACCTCCCGCGACTCGAACGGCACCACCAGAATCAGGCGGATGACGCTGTCCTCGGCGTCGTAGATGTAGAAATCGAAGTGGAAGCTCTGCTCACCGCCCCGGTCCGTGAACAGCGGGAACGGGAACGGCCGGTACCGCCAGGCCTTGCGCTTGTCGGTCAGCACCTGCGCGGCCACCCGCTTGAGGTTGCTTTCCGGGAAGGTGAGTTTCTCGCCGTCCCGGTCCACGAACACCATGTCGGGCGCCAGGGGCGGCAACTGCACCCGCTTGAGTTCCGGCAGGGCTTTTTTCACCCGGGGCGGCGCGCGGCGGCCCGGGCCGGGTTTGAAGGTGCCTTCGCCGCGGCCCTGCGGGCCGCTGCGCTCGCCGCCCCCGTCGGTGGCGTTGCGCCGGGCCGGGTTGGCGGCGCTCCGGGCCGGGCCGGTGGCGTTCCCGCTGCGGCGCGGCCCGCTGGGCCGCTGCTCGCTGCGCCCCCCGCTTGAGGAGGAGGTGTCGCTGCGTGGCGTACGTTCCCGCGCGGGTTTGCTGGTGTCGCGCGTGTCGCCGCCGCGGCCCTGCGCGGTATTGCGTTTTGGGGCTCGGCCCCGTGAACCTTTCTTTGGCCCCGTCATAGCGTCCCAGTGTAGCGGGTGGACCGGACCTCACGGCGAGGTCCGGCCCACAGGCGGTGGAGGACAGGCTCAGCGGGCAAGACTGCGGATCAGGTCCAGGTTCACGAACCGGCCGAAGTCCGGCACGTCCCGCGCGAAGCCCGCTTCCTTGTTCAGCTGCGCGTACTCCGCCAGGGTTTTCAGGTTGATGTCCCAGGTCACGCGGGTGCGGGCCAGCGCCTTGAACAGTTCGGCCGTGTTGGGCCGCTTGCCGGTGAATGCGGCGATCTGCTCGGCGATGGCTTTCTGCGCGCCGGCGTTGCTGCTCTTGATGTAAGTGATGGCCGCCAGGTGCCCGCGCAGCAGGCCCCTGACCGTTTCGGGATTGCTCGCGGCGTACTTCGTGTTCACGGTCAGGACGGTGGTGGTGTAGTTCCCGCCTTCCCAGATGCCCTTCTCGTTCACGATGAGCCGGGCGCCCTGCGTTTCCATGACGGCGCCCCAGGGTTCCTGCACCAGGGCGGCGTCCACCTGCCTGGCGGCAAACGCGGCGGGCATGTTGGCCGGATCAATGGGCACGATGGTGACGGTGCCGCCCTCGTCGGTGGCTTTCAGGCCGTTTTCGTGCAGCAGGTGGCGCAGACTGATGTCCTGGGTGCTGCCGCGGGTGGGCACGGCAACCTTCTTGCCGCTCAGGTTTCTGACGGTCCGTACGCCGCTGTCCTTGCGGGCCACGAGGACCGCGCCGGCGTTGGCGGCGCCGGCGTACACCTGAATGGGCACGCCGCGCAGGAAGGCGTTCATGGCCGGGCCGGGGCCGACGTAGGCGGCGTCGATGGCGCCGGCGGCGTAGGCTTCGTTGATCTGGCTGCCGTTGGCAAATTCCTTCACGACGAGTTTCACGCCGTCGGGGAGGTTTTTCTGGATCAGGCCGCGTTGCACGCCAACAAGGCCGGCGGCGTGGGTGACGTTGGGGAACACGCCCAGCCGCAGTTCACGGGCCTGCTGTGCGCCGGCGCTGGCGATCAGGCTCAGGGTGAGGAGGGGGAACAGGGCACGCTTCATGCGGCTCAGCATAGCAGACCAGTTGACCTTTTTTGTCAACTGATCGGCATTGTGAGATCTGCCCCTAGGTGCCAGCCACGTCTGCCAGCACAGCCGCGCGCCCCTGCCGCTTACCCCGCAGCAGCAGTTCATCGGCCCGCCGCAGCGCGCCCAGCAGGTCCCCACCCAGCAGGGGCACCACACCCCCCGTGAACGACAGCCGCAGTGCCGCCGGCAGTCCCGGCACCCGCACCTCCACCAGCGCGCGTCTCATGCCCTCCAGCCGCCGCTGCGCCTCTGCGACCCCCACCCCCGGCCACAGCACCACGAACTCCTCCCCGCCAAAACGCGCCACCAGTTCACCCGGCCCCAGCCCCCCCGCCAGATGCTGCGCAAACGCCCGCAGCGCCCGGTCCCCGCCGTCATGCCCGTACTCGTCGTTCACCCGCTTGAAGTGATCCACGTCCACCATCGCCACCGCCGCCGGCCGGGTCAGCCCCGCGGCCAGCGCCGCCCCGCGCGTCATCAGCGCATGCCGGTTGGCAATGCCGGTCAGCTCATCGGTCAGACTGACCCGCTCCACCTCCCGGTGCAGCGTCTCCAGATCCGCCAGCGCCGAACGCAGCGCCTCGTTCTGCTGCCGCTGCAGCTGCGCTTCACGCTCGGCCAGTTCCGTACGGTGCAGCACCTCCAGCCCCCGCACCCGCCGCTCCTGCTCCTCCGCGAGTTCCTGCCGCACCAGCCGCAGGTGCGCCCGCGCGTGCTTCAGCGCCGCCTCCGGCTCGCCCAGCTGCTCGAGCACCTCTGAGAGCAGTTCATGCATCAGCGGCTGCGGCGCGATCATGCCCGCCGCCTGCGCCCGCGCCAGCTGAGCGTCCAGCACCTCCCGGGCCTCCGTGAGGCGGCCGCTGAGGCGCAGCAGATGCACCATCGGCGGCACCGACACCCACAGCGGCCGGTCCGGGCGGGCGTTCTGCTGCGCCAGCGCGCGGCGCAGCCACACCTCACCTTCCGCCTCACGCCCCTGGGCCACCGCCAGCTCCCCCAGGCGCGACAGGACCAGCACCTCCATGAAGTGATGCCCGTGCCGTTCGGCCAGCGTCAGCGCCTTGCGGTACAGCGTCAGCGCTTCTGCCGGGCGGTCCAGGGCCTCCATGAGTTCCCCGTCGCTCCACGCCACGTACGTCTGGCCCACCCCGTGCTCCAGCTCCGTGAACAGCGCTCCGGCCGCGCGCAGGTACACGGCCGCCCGCGGCGGATCGCGCCGCGTGTGCATCACGCCCAGGTCATGCAGCGCGCAGCCCTCGGTCTCCCGGTCCCCGTTCGCGTGGCACGCCGAGAGCTGCGCGCGCAACGACACCAGTGCCGGTTCCCACTCGCCGAGCTCCAGCAGCGCGCAGCTGCGGACGTTCAGGGCCCGCGAGAACCACCACGAGGCCGGGTGGGCCTCCAGGATCTTCAGGGCCGAGGCGGCGGCCTCCAGCGCCCCGGCCTGCTGGGCGTCCCGGAACTTCAGGTACCCGTCCATGACCAGCCACGCTGCGGCCCCCAGCGGCCCGGCCGCGTCCGGGGTCACGCCCTGCAGCAGGCTGCGGCTGCGGTCCGGTTCGAGTTCGCGGCGCTGCCAGGCGTCCTCCAGCCGCGCGTCCAGGGGAGTCATGAACGCCCAGTATATGGGCCGCCCACGCGCCCTGACCGGACCTGGCAGCACAAAGGCTCCCCACGCGGGGAGCCTGGACCTCCGGACCCTCAGTACTGCCGGCCGAAAATCACGCGCTTGCCGTAGGCGCCCGGCTGAGCGCACTTCACGCACGCGCCCTGACCGGCTTCGCTGAAGAACTCCGCGTCATCCAGCGGCACGTTGCGGGTCGTGGCTTTGGTGTCCTCCTTGATGCTCTTCTCGCACGCCGCGTCCCCGCAGTGGTAGGCCCGCACCCAGTGGCCCTCCTCGATCTTCTGCTGGAAGGTGCCGTAGTCATCCGTCTCCACGGTGCGGGTCAGCAGGAACTCGGTGGCGCGCGCCAGCAGCCAGTCATGAATGCCGTCCAGGCGGGCAGGCATGCCGCTCACGGCCTCGGCGCGTGGCAGCGTTTCCTTCTCGTCACTGTTGCGGCTCTTCACGACCACCACCCCGCTCTCCAGGTCGCGGGGGCCGAGCTCGATGCGCACCGGCACGCCCTTGAGCTCCCAGTCGTTGTACTTGAAGCCGTTCGTGACGCCGTCACGCCGGTCCACTTTCACCTTCAGGCCCAGGGCCCGCAGCTCTGCCGCGAGCCGCTCACCTTCCTCCACCATCTGGTCGAAGTTGTCCTTGCGCCCCACCGGGATCACCACCACCTGAATCGGCGCGATGCGGGGCGGCATGATCAGCCCGGCGTCGTCGCCGTGCGTCATGATGATCGCCCCGATAATCCGGCTGCTGATTGCCCAGGACGTCGTGTGCGCGTACTCCTCGCGCTGCTCGCGCGTCTGGAACTTCACGTCGAACGCCCGGCTGAAGTTCTGCCCCAGGTAGTGGCTGGTGCCGCTCTGCAGCGCCTTCCCGTCACGCATCATGCCCTCGATGGAGTACGTGGCGACCGCGCCCGCAAAACGTTCGCTGGCGGTCTTCTCGCCGCGCACCACCGGCAGGGCCAGCACGTCCCGGCAGAACTCGTGGTAGATGTCCAGCATCTGCCGCACCTCGCCGCGCGCCTCAGGTTCACTGGCGTGCGCGGTGTGCCCCTCATGCCAGTAGAACTCGCTGGTGCGCAGGAACGCCTTCGTGCGCAGCTCCGCGCGGAATACGCTGCCCCACTGGTAATGCAGGAACGGCAGGTCCCGGTAGGAGTTCAGCCAGCCGCTCCACATGTGCCCGATGATCGTCTCGGACGTGGGCCGCAGCACGTACGGCTCGGCGAGTTCCTCCGTGCCGATCTTGCTGACCGTGAACAGTTCCGGCGCGAAACCCTCCACGTGATCGGCTTCCTTCATGATGAACCCCATCGGAATCAGGGTGGGGAAGACCAGCGACTCGTGCCCGGTGGCCTTGAACCGATCGTCCAGCCACCGCTGAATGTTCTCCCACAGCGCGCTGCCGTACGGCCGCACCACCATCGCGCCGGCCACAGGGCTGTTGTCGGCCAGGTCGGCCTTCTTCACAACCTCGTTGTACCAGTCGTTGAAATCCACGCTCTGCGGGGTAACCCCGTACTGCTGCGCCTTCTTGTCCGCCTTGCTGCCACCTTGCGTCATAAAGGCCATCATAGCGGGGCCGGTCCTTAGGAACCGGCGCTGCGGTGATCAGGACGACGGCCTGCCTACCGCCGGCCGGCGCGGTCACCCTCCCACTCTGCGGCATTCCGGGTGTGGTGGCTGTCGCCTGAGGCGGCCCGCGCGCAGTACGGCCCGCCCGGACCCGGACCTTGATCGGGCTCCTGTCTGCGGCGCCCACGCCCGCCTGGACCTCGGCTGGCCGTGAACGCACAGCGGGCGGAAGTCATCTCCCGGACCCTGAGGCGCCCGGCCCGCAGCGTGAAGGACGCGCGGGCGGGCGGCGTGGCGCGCCCACCAGGCGGGGTAGCCCCCCGGCCTTCCCGCTCATCACTGCGCGGCAGACTGCGGCGTGACGCTGCGCGACCCACCCGGCCGCCTGGAGCGGT
This sequence comes from Deinococcus taeanensis, assembly GCF_020229735.1. Taxonomy (NCBI): domain Bacteria; kingdom Thermotogati; phylum Deinococcota; class Deinococci; order Deinococcales; family Deinococcaceae; genus Deinococcus; species Deinococcus taeanensis. The sequence goes on from NZ_CP083455.1 coordinate 365,662, forward strand.
TGCGCCAGCCGCTGGGCAGCCCCCCGAGGCCCCTGCCTGCTCCCCGGCCGCCCAGGACGACTCGCCGCCGGGACCAGGCAGCCGGAACTGTGGCTGGCCGCGGCGGACAGGACCCTGCGCCGCGGTGACCTGCACCGCGCCCACAGCGGCGTGGCTCGCGGAACAGGGCCGCCTGGGCGGGCCACATCACCATGGCGGCGCAGGTGGAGGGCATGGAGGACGGTGCGGTGGACCTGGAGGCGGCGCGGTTGCGTACCGGGGCCGCCCCTGAGGGTGGAGGGGCCGGTGTCCGGCAGACGGGGCAGGAGGGGCTCCCTGAGCTTCTGGTGCCCGGCAGGCCCTGGTTCGAGGGACGGTAAAGGCGCACCTCAGGATTCCAGGCGGACTGGGACCTAGGGTAGAGCCCGGAACGATTTAACGTTACACGAATTCCCACTGAACTGCCGGAGGTCCCCATGCCCACCATTCAGACCCAGCACGCCCACGCCCCACAGACCGAGCTGTACTACGAAACCTACGGGCAGGGCCGCCCCGTGGTGCTGATTCACGGCTGGCCGCTGTCCGGCCGGATGTGGGAAGGGCAGATCGACGCGCTGCGGCACGCCGGGTACCAGGTGGTCGCCTACGACCGCCGCGGCTTCGGACAGAGTGGCAAGACCGCCACCGGCTACACCTACGACGTGTTTGCTGCCGACCTGCGCGACCTGCTGAGGGCCCTGAACCTGAATGACGTTACGCTGGTGGGTTTCTCCATGGGCGGCGGAGAAGTGAGCCGCTACGCGGGCCTGTACGGCACTGAGCGGCTGCGCAGCGCCATGCTTGTGGCGTCGGTCGCCCCGTACCTGATGAAAACCGCGGACAACCCGGACGGAGGCCCGAGTGAGCAGGACATCGAGGGCATGGTGCAGCAGGTGGCGCAGAACCGCCCGCAGTTCCTGGCCGGGTTCACGAGGAAGTTTCTGAACTGGGATCAGTTCGGCGCGCAGCTGGGTGACGAGTTCCTGGAGTTCGCCGCGAGTCTGTACCTGCAGGCGTCGCCGGTCGCCACGCAGGAATGCGTGCGCGCCTTCAGCGAGACGGACTTCCGGCAGGACCTGGCGAGCCTGACTGTGCCGACCTTGGTCGTGCATGGCGACCAGGATCAGATCGTGCCTCTGGAAGCCAGCGGGCAGCGGGTGGCGCAGTATCAGCCGGGCGCGCAGCTGCACGTCATGAAAGGCGCGCCGCACGGCCTGAACGCCACGCACAACGATGAATTCAACCGGATTCTGCTGGAGTTCGTGGCCCGCTGAGCTTCACCGGGCAGGCGTGGGGACCGCGGCCAGTCGCGGTCCCTGGCCCGGATGGGGGAGAGGGCCCGGCCCACCTTGGAAACAGTTCCACCATCCGGGTATGCTGAGCAGACCATGTCTCAACCTGCCCTTTCCCGGACCCTGCTGACCCGGGCGCTGCGCAACGCCTTCGATGACGACCGCGACGCCGACACCTTCGCCCTGCGGCTGGACCGCTACGGTCCTGAACTCTCCGAAAGTCTTCAGGCCGCCTACGGCGAGCAGGCCCAGCCTCTGCTCGCCGAACTGCTGGAAGTCATGCTGCACGCCTTCCACACCCGGCCCGCCGACCTGCGCCGCCTGGATGAAGCCCGGCTCCTGAACCCCGACTGGCTGCAGGCACCGGACATGCTCGGGTACGTCACGTACACCGACCGGTTCGCCGGCACGCTCAAGGGAATGCACGACCGCCTGGGTTACCTGGAAGGCCTGGGCGTGCGGTACCTGCACCTCATGCCGCTGCTTAAACCCCGCGCGGGCGAGAACGACGGCGGGTACGCCGTGCAGGACTACCGGGCCGTGCGCGAGGACCTGGGCAGCATGGACGACCTGTCCGCCCTGGCCGCAGACCTGCGCAGCCGCGGCATGAGCCTCGTGCTGGACCTCGTGCTGAACCACGTGGCGCAGGAACACGACTGGGCCCGCCGGGCCCGTGCGGGTGAACCCACCTTCCGCGAGTACTTTCACATCTACCCCGACCGCACCCAGCCCGACGCGTTCGAACGGACCCTGCCCGAGATCTTCCCGGACTTCGCGCCCGGCAACTTCACCTGGAATGAAGAAGCAGGCGGATGGGTCTGGACCACCTTCAACACCTACCAGTGGGACCTGAACTGGGCCAACCCGGCCGTTCTGCGCGAGTTCGTGGACATCATCCTGCACCTTGCCAACCGCGGCGTGGAGGTCTTCCGCCTGGACGCCATCGCCTTCTTGTGGAAACGCCTGGGCACCGACTGCCAGAACCAGCCGGAAGTGCATCACCTGACCCGCGTGCTGCGCGCCTGCGCCCGCATCGTGGCGCCCGCCGTGGCGTTCAAGGCCGAAGCGATCGTGGCGCCCGCCGACCTGATCCACTACCTGGGCACCCGCGACCACCACGGCAAGGTGAGCGACATGGCCTACCACAACTCCCTGATGGTGCAGCTGTGGAGCAGCCTCGCCAGCCGCGACACGCGCCTGTTCGCGCAGGCGCTCTCCGCTTTCCCCCCCAAACCCACGAACACCACCTGGGGCATGTACGTCCGCTGCCACGACGACATCGGCTGGGCCATCAGCGACGCCGACGCGCACGCCGTGGGCCTCAGCGGACCCGGACACCGGCACTTCCTGTCGGACTTCTACAGCGGCGAGTTCCCCGGATCATTCGCGCGCGGCCTGGTGTTCCAGTTCAACCCGCAGACCGGAGACCGCCGCATCAGCGGCACCTGCGCCAGCCTCGCCGGGCTGGACGCCGCGCTCGAGGCCGGCGACCCGGGCCGCACCGACGACGCCGTGCGCCGCATCCTGCTGCTGCACGCCGTCACCCTGGGCTTCGGGGGCGTACCACTGCTGTACATGGGGGACGAACTGGCCCTGCTGAACGACCCGGCCTTCGGCGACACCCTGGAGCACGCCGCAGACAACCGCTGGGTGCATCGCCCCCGGATGAACTGGGCGCTGGCCGCCGACGCGCAGGCCAGCCCCGCCACCCCGCACGGCCGCGTGAACGCCGGACTGCGCCACCTGATCCGCGCCCGGCAGAGCCTCGCCCACCTGCACGCCAGCATCGAGAGCCGCCCGGTCGCCAGCCCCGATCCGCGCGTGCTGCTGCTCCGGCGCGACCACCCGCTGGGCACCTTCCTGGGGGTGTACAACTTCAGTGAGCACCCGGTGCACCTTCCCGCACACGCGCTGCGCGACCACCTGGGCGAACACGCCCGGGACCACGTGGCCGGCAGTGCGTTCACGTTCGGCGGGCACGACGTCATCCTGGAGCCCTACCGGGCCCTGTGGCTCACTCAGAGCTGACCGGCCCTGACGCGGCGGGCAGCGTGAAATGCACCGCGATGCCCGCCTCCTGTTCCGGGTCAATCCAGATGCGGCCCCCATGCCGCTCGACCACCTTGCGGCACACCGCAAGCCCGATGCCGTTCCCACCGGTCAGGGTGCGGCTGTGCAGCCGCTGGAACATCACGAAGACCTGCTCAGCGTGTTTCGGTGCGATCCCGATGCCGTTGTCACGCAGCGTGAAGTGCACCCACGCCCCCTCCGCGTGCCCGTCCAGATGCACCCGCAGGGGCCGGTCCGACCGGAACTTGATGGCGTTCCCCAGCAGGTTGGTCAGCAGCTGACGCACCTGCGCGGCGTTGGCCCGCACGCGCGGCAGCTCTGCGCGCGAGGACTGCGCGCCTTCCGGCCAGGGCAGCGAGCGCCCCACCTCATCGGCCAGGGCACCCAGATCCAGCACTTTCATGGGCGGCTGCGCGGCCACGTTCGACAGCGTCAGAATGTCCCGTACGAGCTGCCGCGCGCGGAACACCTGCTCCGCAATGTGCATCAGGTACGTGTCCGCCCGGTCGTCCAGCTGCCTGCCCGCGTACCGGTGCCGCAGAATGTCCGCGTACGCGCCCAGCGTCCGCAGCGGCTCCTGAAGGTCATGACTGGCGACGTACGCGAACTGCGCGAGCGCCTGGTTGCGGTCCTCGAGCTCCGCGTTCTGCCGCGCCAGGATCGCCTGACTGAGCTCCAGTTCCCGCGTGCGGGCCTCAACCCGCTCCTCCAGCGTGCGGTTCAGACGCACAATCTCCAGCTCCGCCAGCTTGCGCCGCGTGATGTTCTCATGCGCCACCACCGCGTACCGCAGGCCATCCTGCGTGAACGCCGTGACGCGCACCATGAAATACCGTTGCTCCGCCGGCGAGTGGCACGGGTACTCCAGTTCAAACAGCGCCTCCTCGCCAGACAGCACCGCCCGGATGCCCGCCGCCATCTGCGCGGCGTTCTCACGGTCCTCCCCGCACGTCGCGTCGCACAGCGCCAGGTAATTCGCACCGACGCTGTCCGCACCGCCGTTCTCCTGCGCAAACGCCCGCCACGCCGCGTTCACTGCCATGATCTCGCCGTGCCTGTCCAGCAGCGCCACCTGCGCCGCCAGGGCGTCAAAGGCCGCCACAGCGAAACGCACCGGCGCGACAGAAGGGTGGGTCACCCCCTCACGGTAACAGCTTCCTGGCAGCAGGCACGGCCCCAGGTAAACATGCACCGGTTTGTGCCCTCCGCGCCCCCTGGTGTAGGGTAGGCCGATATGTCCAGGTCATTCACCGTGCTGCTCGTGGAAGACGAACTTGCGGACGCCGCTCTCTTTCAGGACATGCTGGCGGAAGTCACGCAGGAGATCACCGTCTACCACGTCGAGCACGGCCAGGAAGCCCTGGACTACCTGACCCGCACCGGCCCGTACGCCGGCGCAATCCGGCCCGACCTGATCGTGCTGGACCTGAACATGCCGGTCCTGAACGGCCACGAGTTCCTCGCGCAGGCCAAGGTCGTGGCGGACCTGCGCGCCATCCCGGTGCTGGTGCTGTCCACGTCCGACCATCCGGAGGACATTCACCGCGCCTATGACGGGTACGCCAGCGGGTACGTCGTGAAGCCTGGCACCTACCAGGAGTACACCCAGGTTCTCGACACCATCCAGGCATACTGGCGCGGTCTGGTGAAGCTGCCCAGCCTGGAAGAGATCGGCAGTGGCTGGCGCTGACCCCGCGCCACGCCACAAAGTCCGCCGCGCCCACCCGTCACGATGACGGTGCGCCCACGCGCAGGGAGGCCCTCATGACCCGACCCCGCCGCACCGTTGTTCCCACCGAGACCCTGCTCCGCGCCGCCCGCAACGCCGCCGAGCGGCTCACCCACCTCAGCCGGGACCCGCAGGTCCGTCATGACGCCGCCCAGGTCGCTGAAGCCATGGCGCGCCTGCTCACCTCCATTCGCCGCGCCGGCCGGCCCCCCCGGTCCCAGTAGCCTCTGCCCGGCAGACTGAGTCCGCCGCCCGAACGGGCGGCGCGCTCAGCTGCGGCAGTGGCGCGGTGCAGCACCCACCCGGTGTGTGGCGGGAAGGGCGTGGGCCTGCACAGCCCCGATGGACGCGTCCCGTTGCCTCCGCGCACCCGTACCGGCATGCCCCCTGCGCCTCCTGGGCCTGCAGGCGGAACCGGCTCCTGCCCTTGGACGACACGCTCGTTACCTGCACAACCACAGACGACGGCTCAGCCCCTGACCCCAGCCGCCCCCGAGGAAACGGCTGACCTGCGCCTCTGCTCTCCAGGGCTCGTGGCCTGCTGGGCGTGACGGACTGTGATAGATCGGCGCTCAGGCCGTGCCAGTCTGGGCCCCCTGAACAGCACGCAGGCCATCACGCCCAGCGCTGGAGCTTCGGGCGACCCGCACCTGTCCGTGTGAAGCCTTGACCGGTGCGCCGCGGCGCGCGTATAGTGCTCTCTTGGTCAAGTGGGGCAGGGCGACCAACAGCCGGGAGAACCACTGGGTTCCTCCAGGCGGCCCGAAACCCAGACGGAAGCCTTCAGGAGAAGTGCGACCGGACTACGCAAGGAGGCACCACCATGCCGAAGATGAAGACACTGAAAGCGGCCAGCCGCCGGGTGAAGATCACCGGGACCGGCAAGGTCATGGCGTTCAAGAGTGGCAAGCGCCACCAGAACACCGGCAAGAGCGGCAGCGAGATCCGCGGTAAAGGCAAGGGTTTCGTCCTCGCCAAGAGTGAATGGGCCCGCATGAAACTCATGCTGCCGAAGGGGAAGTGAAGTAGATGCCTCGCGCCAAAACCGGTATCGTCCGCCGTCGCCGTCACAAGAAGGTCCTGAAGCGCGCCAAGGGCTTCTGGGGCTCCCGCAGCAGGCAGTACCGCAACGCCTTCCAGACGTTGCTGAACGCGGCCACCTACGAGTACCGCGACCGCCGCAACAAGAAGCGTGACTTCCGCCGCCTGTGGATCCAGCGTATCAACGCCGGCGCCCGCCTGCACGGCATGAACTACAGCACCTTCATCGGTGGTCTGAAGAAGGCCGGCATCGACCTGAACCGCAAGGTGCTCGCCGACATTGCCGCGCGTGAACCCGAAGCCTTCCGCGCGCTCGTGGACGCCGCCAAGAACGGTAGGTAAATCTCCGTCATCACGCCGCCCCTGGTTTTCCAGGGGCGGCGTTCTTTGGGCGAAACAGCGAAGGCCGGGTCCATGCCCGGCCTTCCTGGGTGCAGACCCCAGGAGTCTATACTCAGGGTTCGAAGGTGTCCTGGAAGGCGTAACGGTCGCCGCGCACCCAGTAGTTGACGTAACTGGCGCGTTTCTGCCCGCTGTAGGTGGTGCGGCGCAGCAGGAAGGCCGCGGTGCCCAGCGGCACGCGCAGCAGGTCCGCTTCCTCCTGGCGGAGGTTGACGGCTTCCAGGTTCTGCTCGACGCGTTGCAGCGGCACGCCGAGGCTGATCATGATCTCATGGATGCTTTCTGCGCCAAGGTTGTGGTCCAGGAGCGCAGGGACGAGTGAACCGTTGATGTACCGTTTCTCGATGACGAGGGCCTCGTCACCGGCGGTGCGCAGGCGGTGCACGAAAATCACAGGGTCGCCCGGCTGAATCTGGAGCACGATGGCGATTTCCGGGGTGGCCTCGATCTGCATGGCGCGCAGGACCGTGGTGCGGTGGTCGGGGTGGCGGGCCCATTCCTTGAAGGGGCGGACGCGGAACATGCCCTGCCGGAAGCGTTTGCCAGTGGGAAAGGTGCCGGCCCCCTGGACGCGGTAGACGTAGCCTTCGCGTTCCAGTTCGTCGATGGCGCGGCGGGCAGTCATGCGGGAGACTTCGAACTCGCGGGCAAGCTGCGGTTCGCTGGGCAGCGGGAGCCCTTCGGCGTAGTGGCCGCCGAGCAGGCGGTCTTTCAGGGTCGTCTTGATGAGCGGGTACTTCGCCATGCATCCCTCCGGGCAGTCCGCTGGCGGGCGGCGCCAACCTTATCTTAAGGTTAGTGTCCTGAGTACACAAGCTTGTCTAGGTGTTACGTCGCCCGGAACAACGAGCGTTAGGCAGATTTTCGGTCACAGCGCCTCGCATATGCCAAGTGAATTACCCCCCAATATGCGACATCTCCACCTTTGCGCGCATGGCCGCCGTCGTTTCTCCGCGTTCCTCACTGTACCGGTCCCGGCGCATTTTCCACACCTCCGCAAGAAGACCCCGGAGCGCCTCATCACTGCCCCCCCCGCGGAGCAGCGCCCGCAGATCCGTGCCGTCTGAGGCAAACAAACAGGTGTACAGGACCCCCACAGCCGACACCCGCGCCCGTGAGCAGTCCCCACAGAACGGCGCCGTCACCGAACTGATCAGCCCCACCTCATGCCCCTGCCCGTCCGTGTGCCTCGCCGCCACCTCGCCGCGGTACTCCGGATTCACCGGCCGGAACAGCCCCGCGCCTGCCTCGCCCCCCAGCCGCGCCAGCACCTCGCGTGAGGGCACCACACTCGCCATGTTCCAGCCGTTGTGGTTGCCCACATCCATAAACTCGATAAACCGAACCGGCGCCAGCGCCCGCAGGGCCAGCCACAGGTCGCGCAGCCCCGCGTCGTTCACGCCACGCTGCACCACCGTGTTGATCTTCACTCCCAGCCCCGCCTGCAACGCCGCTTCGATCCCGTCGAGCACCCGCTGCGGATGAGTCCCCAGACCGTTCATTCGTCCGAAGATCTCCGGATCGAGACTGTCAATACTCACCGTCACGCGCCGCAATCCCGCCGCCTTCAGGTCCCCGGCCAGGCGCGGCAGCAGCAGGCCGTTGGTGGTCATGGCCACGTCCTGCACGCCCGCGATGCCTGCCAGGCGGCCGATCAGGTCCGGCAGGTCACGGCGCAGGGTGGGTTCGCCGCCCGTGACCCGGAGCTTCTGGACGCCCAGCGTGACGAACACCCGCGCCACCCGCTCGATCTCCTCGAAACTCAGCAGCTCCGTGCGCGGCAGGAACGCGTAATCGGGACCGAACACCTCGGCCGGCATGCAGTACGTGCACCGCAGGTTGCAGCGGTCAGTCACGCTGAGGCGCAGGTCACGCAGGGGACGGCCCAACTGGTCGGCGAGCATTGAGGGTCAGGATACGCGCCGCCGGGTGGGAGATTGGCGGGAACGTTCCCAATTGCCCTGCCGCCGGTGAGCCACCACAACATGAAGGCGCTGTTCCAGCGCCAGAGACGAGGATGTTGAACTCAGTCCATTGCGCTGACGAAAGCGCGGGCCTACGCTGAAGGCGACACCCCATTTACCCGGCCGCACGGCCCGCCGTGCTTCACTGCTGCGTTCGTCCTATCCAGGAGGTTGCCATGACCGTATCCAGCGCCCCACCCATTCCGCGCAACGCCGCGTACCAGCAACTGGTCGCGCAGCGCAACGCCTTCACCATTACCATGACCGTGACCTTCCTGGTGCTGTACTTCCTGCTGCCCGTCCTCGCCGGCTACAACAAGCCCCTGATGGCCCAGAAGGTGCTGGGGAACGTCACCTTCGGGTACATCCTCGCCTTCCTGGAATTCGTGATGGGCTGGGTCATGGCCTACCTGTACATCGTCAAGGCCCGCACCTTCGACCGCCTCGCCGCCGAGGCCCGCGCGTGACCTTCCTGCTCGCCGCGATCATCGTCGCCATCACCCTGGGCGTCACCTTCTGGGCCAGCAAACGCAACACCAGCGCCGGCGACTTCTACGTGGCCGGCGGCCGCATCAGCGCCACCCAGAACGGCATTGCCATCGCCGGGGACTACATGAGCGCCGCGTCCTTCCTGGGCATCACCGGCCTGATCGCCCTGAACGGCTACGACGGCTTCATGTACTCCGTCGGGTGGTTCATCGCCTACCTGACCGTGCTGTTCATCGTGGCCGAACCCCTGCGCAACCTCGGCAAGTACACCCTGGCCGACATGCTCGTGTACCGCCTGAAGGACCCACGCGTGCGCACCTACGCCGCGCTGAGCACCATCGTGATCAGCACCTTCTACATGATCGCGCAGGTCGTCGGGGCCGGCTCCCTCATCAGCCTGCTGTCCGGCGGGGCCATCCGCGCGGACCTCGCCATTCCGCTCGTGGGCGTCCTGATGATCATCTACGTCGTGGTGGGCGGCATGCTCGCCACCACCTGGGTGCAGATCATCAAGGCCCTGCTGCTGATGTTCGCCACCATCGTCATGACCCTCCTGATTCTCAGCCGCTTCGGCTGGAGCTTCTCCAACCTGCTCGGACAGGCCGAGGCGAAAAACGGCGCGGAATTCCTGGGTGCCGGCCTGAAATACAAAAACCCCGTAGACCTGATCAGCCTGTGCCTCGCCCTGGTGCTCGGCACCGCCGGCCTGCCGCACATCCTGGTGCGTTTCTTCACGGTGCCAACCGCGCAGGACGCCCGCAAGAGCGTCGTGTGGGCCATGGTCCTGATCGGCGCGTTCTACGTCATGACCGCCTTCATGGGCAACGCCGCCAACGTCCTGCTCGGCAAGGACGCCATTGAAGCCGCCAACAAGGCCGGCAACATGGCCGCGCCTCTCCTCGCCCAGGCGCTGTTCGGCGGGGCCGGCACGGTCGGCGGGGAATTCGGCCTGGCCTTCGTGACCGCCGTGGCCTTCGCCACCATCCTGGCCGTCGTGGCGGGCCTGACCATCAGCGCCAGCACCTCGTTCACGCACGACATCTACAACGGCGTCCTGAAAGGCGGACAGGCCAGCGAGAAGGACCAGTTCCGCGTGGCCCGCATGGCCACCGTCGCTGTGGGCATCGTCGCGATCCTGCTGGGCCTCGCCGCCAAAACGCAGAACGTCGCGTTCCTGGTGGCCCTCGCCTTCGCCATCGCCGCCAGCGCCAACCTGCCCGTGATTCTCTTCACGCTGTTCTGGCGGCGCTTCAACGCCACAGGCGCCATCTGGGGCATCGTGGGCGGCATCCTGTTTACGCTGCTGCTGATCGCCCTGAGCCCCAACATCATGAAAATCGACCCGGCCGACCTGACCACCGGCCGCCACCTGATCCAGGCCAACCCGATCTTCCCGTTCGAGAACCCGGGCCTGTTCAGCATTCCTGCCGGCTTCCTGTTCGCCTACCTGGGGACCATGCTCGGTGCGCGCCGCCGCGACGCCGCCGAGGACGCCCGGCACTTCGAGGACATGCAGTTCCGGGCGTACACCGGCGCGGGCGCAGAGGGCACGGTCGCCGCGCACGACTGACCGCCGCCACGCTCACAGCTGAAAGGCCCCCGGCACCTGCCGGGGGCCTTTCAGCGTGCTGTGAATCTGGGCTACTGCGCGGTACTGATCGTATTCGGTCCTTCCCGGCGCGCCCGGTAGTACTCGGCGTCCGCAGCCGCAATCAGCGGCTGCGTGCCCTGCACGCTGCCGCGGCCCACCAGCCCCGCCCCAACGGTCACGGCCTCGCTCATGCCGCCCACACCCCACTCGTAGGTCCGGACCCGGTCAATCAGCCGGTGCAGCGCAATCTGTGCGCCCGCCGGAGGGGTTTCCGGGAAGACCACCAGGAACTTGAACCGGTCGAAGCGGGCGACGGTGTCCATGTCCCGCACGCTGCTTTCCAGCAGGCGGGCCACGGCACTTATCACGTTGCTGAGGAGCAGCGCCGTGGGGCCCTCGGTGTGCCCGGTGCTGACCTCCACACCCACGATCGCCACGGTCAGCGGGCTCCGCTGGCGCACCGACCGGCTGTAATGCAGGTCCAACACCGCTGTTCCGAAGGCCAGGGAGTGCGCGCCGCTGTCGGGGTCCGTCATGGCGACCTCCCGCGAGCGCTGCAGCATGATCTGCATCGCGTTCAGGCGCGTCGACGTGTCTTCCAGGGCCGCGGACATGGACTCGTAGACTTCCTGTCGTTCACGCCGCAGGGCAAGCGCCTCCCGCGCCGTCTGCACGCCCAGGTCCACCTGCTGCGCCTGCTGCTGAGCTGCACGCAGGGCCGCTGGAAGCGCCTCCCCCCACTCCCGCAGCAGCGCCATGGCCCCTGGCAGGTCCCCCTGCATCTCGGCCAGTTGCGCGCGCTCCCGCAGGGCCCGGCTCACCACGGCCGGCAGGCCGTGTTCCTGCCCGTACTGCGCGGCGCAGGCGTAACCGTCCCGGGCCTCGGCAAGCTGACCCTGCCGCAGGGCGTACGCGCCGAGAGCCAGCAGCGTCTCCCCGTGCTGCGCCGGGTGACTGTGCTCGGTCAGCGCGAGGCTGCGGCGCAGCAGGGTCCGGGCGGCGTCGGGAGCGCCGGTGGCCTCCCGCGCGGCGGCCAGAGCGGTGAGCAGCTGCGCCTGGAGGTCCGGGGTGCCGTGCGCCTCGGCCAGCTGCGCGGCGCTTTCCAGGAACCGGGCGGCGCGGGTGTGATCGCCCTGCGCAGCGTAGATACGTCCCAGGCCGCCCAGCGCACGGGCCTGCGCGGCCGTGCCCTCCCCGTGCGTCATGTGCCCCGCGGTGCGCAGCGGCGCCAGCGCCTCGTCGGGCCGCTGCGCCTCGAGATGCAGCTCTCCGAGCCCCAGCAGGGCCTCCAGCGCCGCCACGCGGGTCTCGGTGCTTTCTGCCAGCGCCAGCGCCCGCGTGAAGGCCTCCAGGGCGCGGGTGTTGTCCCCCAGGGTGCGCAGCAGCAGCCCCGCCGCGATCTGCAGGTCCCGTTCCCGCACCGGCAGCTGCGCTTCGGTGGCCAGCGAGGCGGCGCGCAGCAGCACCGGCAGGCGCTCGGCAGGCTCGGCAGTCAGCTGCGCCTCCCGTTCCAGGGCACTGAGTTCGTGCGGCAGGTCACGCAGGCGTTCGAAGCGCCCGGCAGCCGACTGCGCGTACCCCAGTCCCTCATCGCCCGGCAGCAGCTGTGCCAGGCGCAACTCCGCAAGGGCCACCCGGCCCGGGTCGTTCAGACTGCCGGCCAGCGTGCGGGCCTGAACGGCCAGGGCCACCTGTTCCTGCAGCGGGTGCGGCCCCTCGGACAGGGCGAGCAGGGCGTCCGTCCGTTCCGGACCGGGCTGCGGGGGCAGGAGCGACTCGAAGGGTTGCAGGTGCGCGGGCAGGTCCATCAGAGAACCGCGCACCGCCTCGTGGGCGACCTGGTAGGTGGGGTCATACCTCACCCTAGCCTGCGCGGGGGCGCAGCGCCAAGCGGGGGGCGTTCCTCAGGGCGCGGTGGGCAGGCGCTTGTAGTACAGCCGGGTGCCGGTCAGCCCTCCGTGGGGTTTCAGAGCGTAGTCGGGAATCTCCCCGGCGAAGGTGTACCCGGCGCGTTCGTACAGGCCCGCCGCGCCGCCGTCGCTGGCGGTGTCCAGCACCAGCAGCGTGCGGCCATGCGCCTGCGCGAGCCGCTCCGCTTCGCGCAGCAGGGTCAGGGCGAGGCCCCGGCCACGCGCGCCGGGCGCGGTCATCATCTTCGCGAGCTCCGCGCGGTGCGGCTGGTTCGGTGGACAGTCGAGAAGCAGCGTGACGGTGCTGAGCAGTGCCCCGTCGGCCCAGGCGCCCAGCACCATGCGTTCGCCGCGCGCAGCGGCGGTCAGGGCTGCCTCCCAGAAGGCGCGGGCTTCGGCGGGCGCCAGCGGATGCATGAAACTCACGGACCCGCCGTGCGCGACCGTTTCGACCAGAAGGTCACTCAGGGCGTCCAGGGTGGCTGGCTCGGCGGTCAGGGTCTCAATGCGGATCGACTCGGGGCGTGGGGTCATGCGGTCCTCCGGGCGAGCAGCACGGCGTACGTGCAGGGCTCAGGGCTGGCGTTGCGGAAGGTGACGTCGCACGGCGTGCCGAAGCCCAGGCAGTCCCCGGCGCTCAGCTCGACGGTGCGGTCCGGAGCGCGGTGTTCCGTGAGGCTCAGCGTGCCGGACACAACCCACACCACCTGCTGAATGTGGGCGTACGATTCGGCCGGCAGGGTTACCTGCTGCTGTGGGGGCAGCGTGACCTGCGCGGCCTCCAGCGGGTGACCGGGCGCCGCGAACAGCTGCCGGCGGGTGTATCCGGTCTGCGGGTCGCGCCACTCATGCTGCGCGCCGGACCGGCAGAGCCTCTCGTGCTCGGTGTGGCCTTCCGCGCGCAGCAGCAGCCCCGCCAGGGTCAGGTCAAGCGCTCCTGCGAGGCGCACGAGCGTGACGGCCGTGGGACTCATCTCGCTGCGTTCAATGCGGCTCACGGCAGCCCGGGACACGCCGGAGCGGGCCGCCAGCGTCGTCTGGGACCAGCCTCGTGCCTCGCGCTCCCGCGTGATCTGCTGCGCGAGGCGCTGCCCGGCTTCATTCACGGTTTCTGGGCTGGGACCCGTCATAGGAGTAGTGTGCGAATAGTGGTCATAGGTCTACTATCCGCAACACGGCGCAGCCTGTCAAGAGAAGCGGCCTGTCTGCACCACGATCAGTACTGCCCGGGTAACCCCAACCGCAACCGCATCTTCCGCCGCTACAGTGAAGACACACACAACCCTTGATTCCGGCCGTGCCGACCCCCTGCCCCCGTCTCCGGAGGACCCCATGACGCACCCCCAGCCCAATGACCACATCGACGCGATGCTGCACGAACACCGCGTCATTGCGCCCAGCGACGCCTTCCGCGCCCACGCCCGCATCAGCCGCGAGGACTACGAACGCCTCTACCGCCAGAGCCTTGACGATCCCGACACCTTCTGGAGCGACGTCGCAGGCCAACTTCACTGGTTCACCCCCTGGACGCAGATCCTCGACTGGCAACCCCCCCATGCCCGCTGGTTCGTGGACGGCCAGACGAACATCGCCTACAACGCCCTGGACCGCAACGTGCAGCGCGGCCTGGGCGACAAACGCGCCCTCATCTGGGAAGGCGAGGACGGCGAGGTCCGCACCTACACCTACGCGCAACTGCTGAGCGAAGTGAACCGCGCCGCCGGCGCCCTGGAACACCTGGGCGTCGAAAAGGGTGACCGCGTCACCCTGTACATGCCGCTGACCCCCGAAGCGGCCATCGCCATGCTGGCCTGCGCCCGCATCGGCGCCGTCCACTCGGTCGTGTTCGGTGGCTTCTCCGTCAGCGCCCTCACCGACCGCATCAACGACGCCCAGAGCAAGGTCCTGATCACCGCCGACGCCGGACAACGCCGCGGCGGCCTCGTGAACCTGAAAGCCAACGCCGATGAAGCCGCCCGGAACACCCCCGCCCTCGAACGGATCATCGTGGTCCGCCGCGCCGGCACCGACACGCCCATGCAACCCGGCCGGGACATCTGGTGGCATGACGCACTCGCCGCCGCCAGCGACCAGCACGACGCAGCCCACCTGGACAGCGAACACCCCCTGTTCATCCTGTACACCTCCGGCAGCACCGGCAAACCCAAGGGCGTGCAGCACACCACAGGCGGGTACATGGTCAGCGCGTACCTCACCACCCAGACCGTCTTCGACCTGCAGGACGACGACATCTACTGGTGCACCGCCGATGTCGGCTGGGTCACCGGGCATTCCTACAGCGTCTACGGCCCCCTGCTGAACGGCGCCAGCGTCGTCCTGTACGAGGGTGCCCCCAACCACCCCGACTGGGGCCGCTTCTGGGAGATCATCCAGAAACACCGCGTCACGGTCCTGTACACCGCCCCCACCGCCATCCGCTCATTCATGCGTCAGGGCGACGAGATTCCAGGCCGTTACGACCTGAGCAGCCTGCGCCTCCTCGGCTCCGTGGGCGAGCCCATCAACCCTGAAGCGTGGATGTGGTACTGGCGCGTGATCGGCGGGGAACGCTGCCCCATCGTGGACACCTGGTGGCAGACCGAAACCGGCACCATCATGCTCACCACCCTGCCCGGCGCGTTCCCCAGCAAACCCGGCAGCGCCGGCCTGCCCATGTTCGGCGTGGAGCCCGCCATCATGACCCACACCGGCGAGGAACTCGGCCCGGACGACGGCGGCCTCCTCGTCATCAAACGCCCCTGGCCCAGCATGCTGCGCACCGTGTACGGCGACGACGAACGCTACCGCAAAACCTACTGGGGTGAAATAGACGGCGTGTACTTCGCCGGCGACGGCGCCCGCCGCGACGCCGACGGGTACATCACCGTGGTCGGCCGCGTCGACGACGTTCTGAACGTCAGCGGCCACCGCCTGGGCACAATGGAGATCGAAAGCGCCCTCGTCTCGCACCCCAGCGTCGCCGAGGCCGCCGTGGTCGGCAGACCCGACGAAGTGAAAGGCGAATGCGTCGTAGCGTTCGTCCTCCCCCAGAGCGGCCACGAGGTGGACCCCGCCGCCCTGCGCGCCCATGTCAGCCGCGAAATCGGCGCGCTCGCCCGCCCGGACGCGATCTATATCGCTGACGCCCTGCCCAAAACCCGCAGCGGCAAGATCATGCGCCGGTTCCTGCGCCAGATCGCCGCCGGCAAGGACATCCAGGGGGACACCAGCACCCTCGAGGACCCCAGCGTCCTCGAACGCCTCGCCGCCACCCTGCCCCTGTAACCACCCCCACCAGCGCCCCTGCCCCCACCCGGCAGGGGCGTTAGCATTTCCGCACGGGCAGGTGGAAACCCGCCTTCACACCCGCTTCCTCCCTACCGGGCCCACGGGACCTCAGGAATCCCACGGTTCCCAGACACTCCCGTCGGCACCGTCGTCGGCCGCCGCCCTGCGCTTCCTCCGCCTGGCCTGGGTTGGCGGCGCCGCACTGGCCGGTACCCTGGCCCGCCCAGACCCAGCGGTACTGAGCCCATGAAAAGCTCAAGCGGCGCGACGTGCACCCTGACACGACCTCCGGCAAGGTTCCCCAGAGCGTACCGCTGACCCTGCGCCTCGGCGTGTTCCGCATCGGCCTGAAAGTCTGCGAACCGCGCGCCAGCGACAGGGGAGACCAACAGTCAGAAATTTCTGCGTGGGTCTCAGGTCACCAACGCCAGGGACCGGTAATGGATGCGCACCCTGGACAGCGCTGGAAAGGTCGGCGGCGATTTCGTTTCCCATCTTCCCTGAGCCCCTGCTCGCCCGCGTACATGCCCAGACGCCCTACCGGCAGAAAGAGGCCCGCGACACGGCCAATGCCACCGACAGCCTCTTCAGGAACGGCGGCAACCAGAGGCTGCTGAACCACCAGCGGCGACGTCAAAACCAGCATCGTGGCGTCCTTTAACGATGGCTTGAACGTCGGCTGATTCAGTCAGAAGCCTGCCGAGCGCTCCGGGACTTGGGAAACGACCTGACGCCCGGCCATGAGTTCCCCGGCAGGAAACACAACCGGAAGGCACCCGGAAAGTCCCGAGCGCTCCGCCGCCCTGATGGCCGGCCACTGGACCGGCCAGACCGCCCGGTTGGCTCCCCAGCCCACGCACCCGGTCCGGAGGCCGGTTCGGCTGAGCCGCCGCAGGGGAGAGGAACGCGAGGTTCAGGCGGCCTCCGAATCAGCCATGCAGTGCGGCGCACTTCCCCCGGGGAGTGCGCCGCCGCTGTCGTGCAGGTTTACATGTCCATGCGGGTTTTCAGGAAGTTGGTCATCACGGCGCCCCGCTTGTAGAAGGGGTTGTCCATGATCTTCACGTACAGCGGAATGGTGGTCTTGGGACCCTGGATCACAGTTTCTTCCAGCGCGCGTTTCATGCGGCTGATGGCCTGCTCGCGCGTGTCGTGGTGCACGATGAGTTTCCCGATCAGGCTGTCGTAGTGGGGGGGAATCACGTACCCGGTGTAGGTGTGACTGTCCACGCGCACGCCGGGGCCGCCTGCAAAGTGCACGTCCTCAACCCGCCCGGCCGCCGGGCGGAAGTCCTTGTCGGGGTCCTCGGCGTTCAGGCGGCATTCGATAGCGTGCCCGCGCAGCGTGACGTCCTCCTGCTGGATGTGCAGGCCGTACCCGGCGGCAATCTCCAGCTGGAGTTTCACGAAGTCCAGGCCGCTGATCATTTCGGAGACGCAGTGCTCCACCTGAATGCGGGTGTTCATCTCCATGAAGTAGTAGTTGCCGTCGCGGTCCACGATGAATTCCAGGGTGCCGGCCCCGGCGTAGTTCACGTACTGCGCGAGGCGCACGCCGGCTGCGAGGATCTCCTGCCGGAGCGTGTCGGGCAGGGTGCTGGGCGCTTCCTCGATGAGTTTCTGGTTGCGGCGCTGGATGGAACAGTCGCGTTCCCCGATGTGAATCACGTGCCCCTGGCCGTCTCCCATGACCTGCACCTCGACGTGGCGGAATTCCTCCAGGAATTTCTCCATGATGATGGCCGGGTCACCGAAGTACAGCCGGGCTTCCTCCTGCGCCTGCGCGAAGCCCTTGGCGAGCTCGTCCTGCGTGCGGATGACCTTCTGGCCGCGCCCGCCGCCCCCGGCGGAGGCCTTCAGCAGCACGGGGTAGCCGATCTGCTTGGCGGCCAGCAGCGCGTCATCCACGGTGTCCAGGACGCCGGTGCCGGGCACGGTGGGCACGTTGCTCTGCGCGGCGATGTCGCGCCCGCCGGCCTTGCTGCCCAGGGCGCGCATGCTTTCCGGGGTGGGCCCGATGAACACGATGCCGTGCTCGCGGCACATCTCGGCGAAGTCGGGGTTCTCGGCCATGAAGCCGTACCCGGGGTGAATGGCCTCGGCGCCGGTCATCAGGGCCGCCGAGAGGATGTTGGGGATGTTCAGGTACGACTGGTTGCTGGCAGGCGGCCCCACGCACACGGACTCGTCGGCCAGCAGGACGGGCAGGCTCTTCTCGTCGGCAGTGGAGTACACCACAACGGTTTTGACGCCCATTTCACGCGCGGTGCGGATAACGCGCAGGGCAATCTCGCCACGGTTGGCGATCAGGATCTTCTTGAACATGACTTGCCTCCGGCAGGGGGAGGCCATGGGCGCTGAGCTCCGGGCGGCGCTTGCTGTGGCGGGCGTGTGGCGCACCGTCCGGGCCCCGCGGCCCACAGCCTTTACTCGATGATGAACAGCGTCTGCCCGTACTCGACAGGCTCGGCGTTTTTCACGAGGATCTCGCGGATGACGCCGCCCTGCTCGGCTTCAATTTCGTTCATGAGCTTCATCGCCTCGATGATGCACAGGACCTGGCCGGCGCTGACCGTGTCGCCCACCTTCACGTACGCCGGGGCGTCCGGGCTGCTCGCGGAGTAGAAGGTGCCCACGATGGGGGCCTTTACGGGCGTGCCTTTGCTGGGTGCCGTCTCAGGAGGTGCGGCAGGGGCGGCCGGCGCGGCGGGGGCACTGTCACTCGGCGTGTTCGCCGTGGCAGGCTCGGTGGCGGCCGGGCTGAACTGCGGGGCTGGCGGGGCGTACAGGGCCGGGGCGGCCTGCTGCAGCTGCGGCGCGGGCACCCCGCCCGACAGGGTGCCGGGAGCCGGCGCAAAGGCCTGTGGGCCGCGTTTCAGGTTAAGGTCGAAGCTGCCGGTGCGCAGGCTGAATTCGCGCACGTCAGCGTAGGTCAGAGCATCAAGAATCTGTTTGAGGTCGTTCGGGTTCATGGCCTCTCCTTAGCGGGACCCGTGCCGGTGGCACTGGGATCGGTTGATCTGCCCCTCATCATGACGGCTGGGGGCGGGAACGGGGTGTTACCCGCAGCCTAACGCTCGTTTGGCTGCACTGAGTCTAAAGGCAAAAGCGCAGGCCGCCCACCGGTCGATCCGGGGGCGGCCTGCACGTCTCAAGGCATCAGGCGCGGCTGAGGTACTGCCCGGTGCGGGTATCCACCTTGACGCTCGTGTCCTGCTCGACGAACAGAGGCACCTGCACCACGGCGCCGGTCTCCAGCGTCGCGGGCTTCGTGCCGCCCGACACCGTGTCGCCGCGCACGCCGGGGTCGGTCTGCACGATCTTCAGAATCACCTGGTTCGGCAGGGTGATGTTCAGCGCCTTCTCGCCGTACATCGACACTTCCACCTCGGTGTTCTCCTTCATGAACTTCGCGGCGTCACTGACAAGCCCGCGGCCCAGCGTGATCTGGTCGAAGGTCTCCAGGTCCATGAACACGAAGTCATCCCCGTCCGGGTACAGGTACTGCATCTTCTTGCCTTCCACGTAGATGTCCTGCAGCTTTTCACCGCTGTTGAAGGTGCGGTCCACGATGCTGCCGCTTTCCATGTTGCGGAACTTCGTCACGACCTTCGCGCCGCCGCGACCCATCTTCAGGTGCGAGTACTCCAGGCACTCCCACAGGCCCCCGTCCATTTCCACTTTCGTGCCGTTACGCAGTTCAGTCACACTGATCATGTCTTTCTCCTTATGTCCTGTCCGGCGCCTCCTCCAGATCCTGCACAGCAGGCAGGAGCGGCCGCACGGCAACGCCAGAGAGTCTAGCAGAGCGCCACGTGACCCTTCCACCCGCCTATGCGCGTTTGCTATGCTGTCACGGTTGCACGTCCGCCCCCCACTTCCTCCCGGACAGTGCGGCGAGAGCGCGGCGGCGAAGAACGCCCCTCAAGGAGAACCGCACATGGAACTGAACGCCACACCCCGCAAGAGCCAGGAGAAGCTGGCTGAAGGCCTGATCCCCGCCGTCGCGTACAACAAGGAGAAAAACGTCTCCTTCACCATCGACCGCAAGGTCTTTGACCGCGCCTTCCGTCAGCAGAGCACCACCGGCCTGTTCGACATCACCATCGAAGGCGGCGAAACCTTCCCCGCGCTCGTCAAGACCGTGCAGATGGACAAGCGCCGCCGCACCCCCATCCACGTGGACTTCTACATGGTCACCTACGGTGAACCCGTCGAAGTCAGCGTGCCTGTGCACACCAAAGGCAAGAGCCAGGGTGAAGTCATGGGCGGCCTCGTGGACATCGTTGCCCACACCCTCACCGTCATCGCCCCCGGCCCCCGCCGCATCCCCCAGGAACTCGTCGTGGACGTCACCAAGCTCAACATCGGTGACCACATCAGCGCCGGCCAGGTCAAACTGCCCGAAGGCGTGAAACTCGCCGGTGACGCCGACCAGGTCGTCATCAGCGTCCTGCCGCCCCGCCTCAGCGACGGCGAAGCCGCCGCCGAGCAGCAGGCCGCCCAGGTCGCCGGCCTCGTCGCCGCAGGCGAACTCAGCGAGGAAGCCGCCGCCGCCGTGCTCGAAGGCGAAACCACCCTCGAAGAAGCCAAGAGCGAAGGCGAAGCCACCGACACCCAGGCCGCAGAGTAAACTCACCTGCTCCGCCGCGGCCCCTCCCCAGTGGAGGGGCCGCATGCTGCTGCCGGGGCGCTGAGCGCCGCACCCGGCGCTGGGACCAGCGTTCAGGGAAAAGCGGTGCTCGGCCTGAATCTGCGGTGGGTGCCCATGACACACCGCCCCTGTTGGGCTGGCCGGGCCACACGGACGCCCGGTCGCGGCAACGGGCGCCACGCTGCCGGTGCCGCCTCCCGCAGAGGTCGTCCCGGTGATATCCGGGCCCCCATGGTGTCTGGGGTGTCTGGTCCCGGCCCGGTGAACCCAGCGTGAGCCAGTGCCGGTTTCCGTGCCAAGCCCAGGGGTACGGGCCGCGCCGCCGCCCGCAGGGAGTGAACGCCCTCGGGCTGTTTCTGACCTTACCGGGTGACGTTGCGCCCTCACTTCGTGAACGCTCTATAGAGTAAGGCCGCGTGTACTCGGCGCGGCCCGGTTGAAGCCCTGTGGCAGTTCAGGGCCGCGTCCACGCCCGGTTCATGCTGCCGGGGCGACAGTCTGATCAGGAGAGGCACTCCCAGAGCGCGCCTTCAGGCCTGCAGAGGTGGCTGTCTCAGGTCTGCGGGCGTGGCAGCGGCACGTGAAGCTCATTCGATGAGCCGCGCAGGCACGCGGCCCGCTGGGGTTGCGGGCGGGCGCCACATGTCCGGGCCTGCTCGATGAAGGTGGGCAGGTGTCCGCCAGTGCGCGCCAGGAGCGCCTGGAAGTCCGGAACAAGCGTGGCATAGGCAGCGACTGCGCCCAGAGACGCATTGTTCACGCCGCGCTGAAAGAAACCGTCATAGCCGCTGTAGCCGCCCCAGGTGAGTTTCAGGGCCGCGTATCGCTGATTCAGGGCCGTCAGGAGGGCGGCCTTGCGGGCGCGGCGCAGGTCGTCCGTCAGGTCCGGCGCGGCGTACAGCGCGTCCAGCTGAGCGCGCGTGTCCAGCAGCAGCGTCTCAAACGCCGCCTGCCGCGCCTGCAGCGTCCGGTCCTCGTCGCGCAGGGCGGACGTGCCGCGTGCGTCCAGCCACCGGCGAACGCCTTCTTCCTCCACGGCGGTGGCGTACGACTCGTTGAACACCGTGTCGCCCGGAACGTACAGGCTGGGGTGCGCCAGCTCGTGAATCACGGTGCGG
This sequence comes from Deinococcus taeanensis, assembly GCF_020229735.1. NCBI lineage: Bacteria > Thermotogati > Deinococcota > Deinococci > Deinococcales > Deinococcaceae > Deinococcus > Deinococcus taeanensis. Next base: position 387,228 of record NZ_CP083455.1, read on the forward strand.
ATCAGGGTGCTGTCCGGGTAGTTCAGCATGGTGGAGAGCAGCGGATCTTTCAGGTACCCGAGCGTGGAGTACGCGCTGACGCCGCCCACACTCACGTCCCGCCCGGCGGCGCGGCGCTCCTGCGCGTACGCCTGGGCCGCCCCCTCTGAGAAGTACCCCCGGTACCCGACGCAGCCCGCCACGGGGAAGCACGACGTGTCGAGCTGCACACTGAGTTCCGGTGCGGAGAAGACGTTCCACACCACGAACGGGCGCCCCACATCCACAAAATTCAGGAACGCTCCGTGGTCCGGCAGGCCCAGCCCGCCCTGCGCTTCCGGCGCCACGGCAAAGGCCCGGACGTCCGCCGCGAGTTGCACCTTGCGCCGCACCGGTTCGGGCGTGGCCGGGTCAGCCAGGACCGCCGCCACGGGCCGCGCGCGCCGCAGCAGGTCCAGCTGCCCGGCGGCCGCCTGCGTCAGGTACCGCACGTCCGCGCACCCGCTCAGCAGCGCCGCCCCGAGCGCCATCAGTGCGCCTGCCACCCACCCCCTGCGTGTCATGCCGCCAGTCTAGGGTGTGCCCGGGGTCTCGTCAGTGCTTTTCGAGTTCCCGCGGCCTCCAGGGGGTGGTGGTCCGGGATCAGCGACAGCAGCGCCACCCCGACGAGCGCCGCGCCGGAAGCCCAGGTGCCCCACCCGGATGAGCAGCGAGTGCGCCACCGCCGCCATGAGGGCGACGGCGCCGCGCACTCCCAAAGTGTTCCGGGCGAAATAGGACTCGGTGAGTGTTCCAGTAGCTCACGTCCACGGAACGGATCAGGTACGCCCGCGCCTCCACAGCCGCGTGACGTCCGGCCGCCCGTGCCCTCCGGAATCCTCAGTTGCAGTGCCATGACCGTGCTGATTGCGAGTACCCGGTCACGGAACGCTGCGCGCCGTTCCTTCGTCATCAGCCGCCTTCCCCCACACCGCAGGGCAGGGAACGCGGGTGTACAGAGGCCACCAAACGCAAGACCCGCTGAAGTCCACGTGAAGTCAGCCGCGCTCAGCTTTAACGCAACCCGGGAGATTCCGGAGCGGGCGGTGCGGCACGCTGAGCGGCGGAGGTTTCACCATGCTCAATCGCACCCTGCACGCCCGCATCCTCACCGCCGCTCTCGCCGTGGTCGTCCCGACCGCCCTGGCCGGTGGCGTCGGCACGCCCCCCATGGGGCCGGTCTCCACCGCGCAGGTCACGAACAACAGTGACGTGCTGTTCATGGAAGTCGCCACCATGAGCAACCTCGCCGAGATCGCCACGTCCCGCCTGGCCCTGCAGAAGAGCAGCAACGCCGCCGTGCGCGCCTACGCGCAGATGATGATCACCCACCATACCCGCGCGCAGGCTGAACTGAACCAGCTGGCCGCCAGCAAAGGCGTCACCCTGACCGACAAGCCCGGCGCTGACCAGCGCCTGCAGGGCAACAAGCTCAGCGCCCTGAGCGGCAGCGCCTTCGACGCCGAGTACAAGAAAGTGCAGATTCAGGGCCACCAGATGATCCTGAATCTCATCCAGACGTACCGCAGCATCGGCAAGGACCCCGCTACGCTCGCCTACGCCGCCAAGACCCAGCCGGTCGTGCAGATGCACCTGACGCAGGCGCAGGCACTGCCCGTCCAGTAACGCCGGGTGCGGCGCGAGAGCCTGCCCCTCCAGTCAGGGGGCGCTGTGCCGAACAGTCACTGGCCTGTCCGGGTGTACCGCGCGGCGCTGAGCGGTCAAGCGCCCGCTGCGGTCGAGGCGCACCTGGCTGGACACGGCTGGAGCGCCGCCTGGCGCAACGGAATCTACCCGTACCACCACTACCACTCCACCGCGCATGAGGTGCTCGTGATCGCGTGCGGGCAGGCCACCCTCACGCTGGGGGGTGAGGGCGGTCCCACAGTCAGCGTGGCCGAAGGGGACGTGCTGGTGCTGCCGGCCGGGACCGGGCACCGCCGGGACGCGGCCAGCGCCGACCTGCTGATCATCGGCGCGTACGCGCAGGGGCGGAGCTGGGATATCTGCCGACCTGAGCAGACTGATCCGGCAGAGGCGCACGGGCGAATCGTGCAGGTCCCGGATCCGCTGCGTGACCCTGTAACCGGAGAACCCTGGTCCGCCGGGCCCTGAGGCGCCACCAGGTCCGCTGGCCTGTGCCTGGCGTGCTGGGTCTGCAGGGAGCCGCTCTGTTCACCCGGTCCTGAATTGTGAACCTGCGCAACGAGAGAAGGGTCAGCCCACGGGGCTGACCCTTCTCTCGTTGCGGCGTGCGCTCAGGCCACGCCGACTTTCTTGGCGATGATGCCCTCGATATACTTCACGACACTGACGAGGGGCACGCGGCCCAGGACGTCTTCGAGGAACGCCGTGACAAGCATCTTCTCCGCCGTTTCCCGGCTGATGCCGCGCGACCGCAGGAAGAACAGCGCCTCCTGGTCGACGGGGCTGGTCGTGCTGCCGTGGCTGCACCGGACGTCGTTCGCGTTGATTTCCAGCTGCGGCACGCTGTAGTTACGCGCTTCACTGCTGAGCATCAGGGTGCGGTGCTTCTGGTAGGCGTCGGTCTTCTGGGCGCCCAGGTCCACCTTGATCATGCCGCTGAACACCCCGACCGACTGGTCGTTGTTCACGCCCTTGTACAGCAGGTCGCTGTGCGCGTGCGGCGCGGCGTGGTGCTGCAGCGTGTAGTGGTCGAAGTGCTGCCCGCCGTTGGCGAAGTACAGGGCCAGCATTTCACTGTCGGCCCCCTGGCCGCGCAGGTAGGACTGCATTTCCGTGCGCGAGAGTGTGCCGCCCATCGTGACGACCAGGGAGTTCAGCGTGGCGTCCCGGGCCACGTCGCCGCGCTGACGCTGGATGTGCGTGACCCCTTCGCCCCAGTTCTGGATACTGACGTACCGGACCCGCGCGCCGTCTTTGACCACGAGTTCCACTGCGCCGATGGCGTACGTTCCGGGCAGCGCCTCGCTGTCCTGTTCGTCAATGAACGTCACCTGCGCGTTCTCCTCGGCCACGACGAGCGTGCGGGTCGCCGTGTACGTGCCGGCCTCGCTCATGACGCGGAAGGAGCCCAGCGGCAGTTCGACTTCCACGCCGCGCGGTACGTACACGAACGCGCCGTTCGTCCACAGGGCCGCGGCGAGCGCGCTGAACTTGCCTTCGCTGGGGTCCGGGCTCTTGCTCGGCGTGGTGCCGGGCGCCGCGATGGTGGTGTCGTCCGGCACTTCAGCCGGCACCACGGAGTACAGGTACTGCTGCACCTTGTCCGCGTGCTGCTCCACCGCCGTTTTCAGGTCGGTGAAGATCACACCCTTCGCGGCGAGTTCGGCCGGCAGGAACGTGCGGTACACGACGTCCGGCCCGTCGAGCACCAGATATGCGCCGACGTCGGTGCCGGTCAGGCGCTCCTGCACGCTGGCCGGCAGGGCCGTCACGTCGGCGGCAGTGTCACGCTTGCCGTGCGGGCGCAGCTGAGCGAAGTCCACGCTGACCTGCGTGTACTTCCAGGCTTCCACGTTCTCGGTGGGAATAGTGAGCTGTTCGAACAGCTCCAGGCTCTCTTTGCGTTTCGCGCTGAGCCACTCGGGGCCCTGCACCAGCGCCAGCTGATCATTGAATGTCGTCATGGGACCTCCAGGAAGTAAGTAGCGGTCCCTCAGCCGAGGAACGACTCGACCTCGATCACCACGCCGAACGGCGCGGTGAAGTAGAAGGTCAGCCGTCCATGGTTCTCGCTGGGGCCCGGAATGTGAAAGCCGCCGTCGGTCAGCTGCCGGTGAACGGCACGCACCTGTTCAGGCGTGTCCTGCAGGAATCCGATGTGAAACACCTTCGGGTACTGCACGTCATTCACGCGGAACATGGACAGCAGCGCGCCGTCATCGTCGCGCAGGAACGCCATCTTCTCGTCCAGGGGCATGCCACCCCCGGCGGGGCGCAGACCGAAGTACCGCTGGAAGATGTCCACGGCCTGCAGGACATCCGTGACGCCCAGATTGATGTGGTTGAGTTTCATGGCGCGTCTCCTGAACGGCACGTGAGGCCCCCCGGGCGGACATGAGCCGCGGGCCGGGGGGAGTGGGGGGTCAGCCGACCGAACCTTCCATTTCCAGTTCGATCAGGCGGTTGAGTTCCACGGCGTACTCCAGCGGGAGTTCCTTGGCAATCGGCTCGATGAAGCCGCGCACGATCAGGCCCGCGGCCTCGTCCTCGCTCAGGCCACGGCTCTGGAGGTACAGGATCTGGTCGTCATTAATCTTGGAGACGGTGGCCTCGTGACCCACGCTGGCGTCCTTCTCCTCAATTTCAATGTAGGGGTACGTGTCGGTGCGGGCTTCCTCATCCAGCAGCAGAGCGTCGCATTCCACGTTCGTCTTGGAGCCCTTGGCGCCCTCGTAGATTTTCACGAGGCCGCGGTAGCTGCTGCGCCCCGAGTCCTTGCTGATGCTCTTGGAGACGATGGTGCCGCTCGTGTGCGGCGCGAAGTGCACAATCTTCGCTCCGGCGTCCTGATGCTGTCCGCGGCCGGCCATGGCGATCGAGAGAACCTCGCCACGCGCGCCTTCTTCGAGCAGGTAACAGGCAGGGTACTTCATGGTGACCTTACTGCCCAGGTTGCCGTCCACCCATTCCATCACGCCGTTGGCGTACACGGCGGCGCGCTGGGTCACGAGGTTGTAGACGTTGTGGCTCCAGTTCTGAATGGTGCTGTAGCGGAAGCGGGCGCCTTCCTTCACGACGATCTCGATCACGCCGGAGTGGAAGGAGTCACTGCTGTAGGCGGGGGCCGTGCAGCCCTCGATGTAGTGCGCCTGCGCGCCCTCATCGATGATGATCAGCGTACGTTCGAACTGCCCGCTGCTCTCGGCGTTGATGCGGAAGTACGTCTGCAGGGGAATGTCGACCTTGACGCCCTTGGGCACGTAGACGAAGCTGCCGCCGGACCACACGGCGGAGTTCACGGCCGCGAACTTGTTGTCCTCGGGAGGCACGATGGTCGCGAAGTGCTCGCGGAACAGTTCGGGGTACTCCTTGAGGCCGTCCTCGATGCTGAGGAACACCACGCCGAGCTTCTCCCACTCTTCCTTGAGGTTGTGGTACACCATTTCCGATTCGTACTGCGCGCCCACACCCGCCAGCGCGGCGCGCTCGGCTTCGGGAATGCCCAGACGCTCGAAGGTTTCCTTCACGTCGGCCGGCACGTCATCCCAGGAGCGCGAGTTGAAGCCTTCGGGCTTGATGTAGTAGTAGATCTCGTCGAGGTTCAGGCCCGACAGGTCCGCGCCCCACTCGGGCATGGGTTTGCTCAGGAAGATGTCCAGGGCCTTGAGGCGGAAGTCCAGCATCCACTGGGGTTCGTCCTTGGCTTTGCTGATCATTTCCACGACGCCGCGGCTCAGGCCCTTGGGGGCCTTGATCGCGTACCGTTCCGGGTTGCTCCACCCGTACTCGTACGTGGCGTTGATGTCGTTCACTTCAGGGTTGATGGTCATGGTGGTGACTCCTTGCGTGCTCAGTGAGGGTGCAGGGCCGCGCCGGAGCGGGCCGCCGCCGCCGGCCTCAGGCCGTGGCGAGTTCCTTGACCCAGTCGTAGCCTTCGGTGTCCAGGCGGCGGGCCAGTTCGGGGCCGCCGCTCTGCACGACCCGGCCGTTCACGATGATGTGCACCTTGTCCGGGGTGATGTAGTCCAGGAGGCGCTGGTAGTGGGTGATGATCAGGCCGCCGAGCTGCTCGCCGCGCATGCTGTTGACGCCCTTGGCCACAATCTTCAGGGCGTCGACGTCCAGGCCGGAGTCGGTTTCGTCCATGATGATGTAGTTGGGTTCCAGCATCAGCATCTGCAGGATCTCGTTGCGTTTCTTCTCGCCGCCGGAGAACCCGGCGTTCAGGTAACGCTCGACGATGCTCTCGTCCCATTCGAGGGTCTTCAGGGCGCCCTGCAGCTTGCCGTAGAACTCGCTGAACGACACTTCCTCGCCTTCGGCCTTGCGGGCCTGCATGGCCAGGCGCAGGAAGTTGGCGATGGTCACGCCGGGAATCTCGACGGGGTACTGGAAGGCCAGGAAGACGCCGAGGCGGGCGCGCTCGTCGGGTTCCATCTCCAGGATGTTCTGGCCGTCGACCAGGACTTCACCTTCGGTCACGGTGTACTCGGGATCCCCGACGATCACCTTGGCGAGGGTGCTCTTGCCGTTGCCGTTCGGTCCCATGATGGCGTGCAGTTCGCCGCGGGGCACGGTGAGGTTGATGCCGCGGAGGATGGGCTGGTCGCCGACACTGGCGTGCAGGTTACGGATTTCGAGCTGATGGGTCATGCGGGCTCCTTTGGGAATCACAGGGTTTGTTAGGAATGATTCCTAGTTACCTTGCCATTTTACCCGTCGCGCCGCCCAAAGTCGAGTGAGTCACTGCGGATTCCGTCTGCCCTCCACCGCATCCTCATGAGGTGCCCACAAGCATTTTTCACGCTTGCCACGCCCCCCCATGCTACCCGTGAAGCCGTGACCCTCCTCGACCTTGCCCGCGCCGCCGGCCCCCTGCTGTGGGTGCTGCTGGCCCTGTCCCTGTACGTCGTGTACCTCACCGCCGCACGCGCCCAGGCCCTGACGCGCCTCGGACAGGACGCCCGCACCCTCATCGAACGTGCCCGCGCCGTCACCGCCGAAAGCGGCCCCGTCGCCGCCCTCGCCGAAGTGGACCGCGCCGCCCACCCCAGCCCCGCCGCGCAGGTCCTGCGCGCCGGCCTTGCCCGCGCCGACCGCGGCGTCAGCACCGCCGAAAGCGCCATGCACTCCGCCCTTCTCGCCGAGGACGCCCGCGCCTACGCCGGCCTGAGCGCCCTCGGCACCGCCGCGCAGGTCGCCCCCCTGCTGGGCCTGCTCGGCACGGTCATCGGCATGGTCCGTTCCTTCCTGGTGTTCAGCCAGACCAGCGCCCCCACCCCCGCACAACTCGCCACCGGCATCAGCGAAGCCCTGATCAATACCGCCGCCGGCCTGATTGTCGCGGTGATCGCCTACGTCGCCCGCGGCGCTCTGCGCGCCCGCGCCGACCGGATCATGATCCAGGCCGAACAGGTGACCGAAGACCTCCCCAGCTGGCTCGCCCGCCCCGGCGCGCTCACACCCGCACCCCGCACCGACACCCGCCTGCCCGAAGTGGCCCTCACCTTCAGCGGCGCCCAGTGACGCCCACCCAGGCCCACCCATGATCCGGCGCACCCGCCGCTTCCGTGCCGACCACGACCCCGTCACCTTCGACTTCGCGCCCATGGTGGACATCGTGCTGCTGCTGCTGATCTTCTTCTTCCTGACCAGCACCCTCGGCGCGCGGCAGAACGCCCTGCCGCTCGACCTGCCCCGCGCCAGCCGCACCGTGCAGGAAACCCCGGACCTGCCCATCGTCAGCGTGAACCGCGCCGGGCAGGTGTTCCTGAACGGCCAGGCCACCACCCTCACCAGACTGGGCACGCAGCTCAAACCGCTCGCTGCCGCGTCCGGCGGCGTGGTCGGCGTCCGCGCAGACAAACGCGGCAGCTACGGCACCGTCGTCAGTGTCATGGACGAGATCAAGAAAGCCGGCGGCACCCGCCTCGCCCTGGGCACCCAGACAGAGACCCCATGACCACGCTGCCCCGCCCCCCACACCCCCCGAACCCCGCGAAGGGCGCCGCGCCGCCGCTGCCACCGTCGCCGTGCACGCCGCCCTGCTGGCCGGCCTGCTGCTGCTGCGCCCCCCGCCGCTGCCCACCGCCCCGCCGCCCAACCCGGCCCGCGCGCCGCTGGAAGTCGTGACGCTGGCCCCCGCCCCCACCCCGACCGGCCGCTTGGGCGCGGAGGTTGCCCGGCCGGAAGTCCCTCAGGCAGTCCCCACCCGTTCCGCCCCCACAGCGCCGGCCCCGGCGCGCCCAGCCCGAACCCCCCCTGCCCGGGCCATCCCCCCGGCTGCTGCGCCGCCCCCCGCGCCCACTCCGGTTCCCCAGCCGCCTGCCGCAGGCGCCCCCCAGGACCGAGCGGGCGCCGCCGCCAGCGTTCCAGCCCGGCCCGCCAGTGCGCCCGCACCGGCGTTCCCCAGCCCGGCGGCAGCCGCGCCCGCCACGACCCCCGGCGTAACCAGCGCGCCGATCACGCCAGCGGTCCCCAGCGCAGCGCCCGCGAGCGCCGTCACGCCGGACGAACCGGTCCTCACGGCGCCAGCCGAAGCGCGCCGCGACACACCTCAGCTCCCCCCGGTCACATCGCCTGCTGGCAGGGCCGCCGCGCCGATCACACCAGCGGCGCCCGCCCTGGCGGCGCCCACCACAACCATTCCCGCCGACGCCGAACCTGCGCCGGAACCCATCACGGCCCTGCCCCGCCGGGAGGACCTCACGGCCGCCCAGCCTGCCGGGGCCGTCACTGCCGCCCCGGCGCGGGCCACGGCAGGCCCCCCGGACCCGGCGGACGTGCGCGGCATTCCCGCCCGGCCCGTGACGAGTGCAGCCGAGGCGCCAGCCGCGACCACCGCCAGCCGCGCTCCCCTCCCGGCGGACCAGGTCCCCACGGCTGCGCCCGCCGCCCGGCCTGCGCCCACCCCGGCGCGGAGCGAGACGCCAGAGCCGTCCCCAGCTTCCCGAGCCGCCGACCCTGCCCCGGCAGGCCCCGCGGCCACCATTGCCCGGCCCGACCCGAACGCGGAGGCACCCGGCACGGCCGCCCCGGCACCCGCCAGCGGCCCGCCTGCGCGCAGTGACGACCCGGTTCGCAGCGAGCCGGTTGCCCGCGAGGATACCCGCCCTGCTCCCGGAGCAGGCACCGCCGGGAGCACCGGACCGGCCGAACCGGCGCCGCGCCCTGACCCCGGCAGCCGTACCGGCAGCGGCACTGCTCCCAGCGGCGGGGCGCCCGATCCGGGTCCCACGCGCGGCGTGGGCGGCACCGGCGGCGGGGCGGGGGGGACTGACCCTGGCCCCGCCACGGGCCGCCCTGGTGGGAGGGGTGATGCCGGCACGGGCGGCGGTCTGGCCCCCAGCGGTCGCGGCGACGGCAACGGCGCGGGTAGTGCCGGGACAGGCAGTGACCCGGCCGGTCCTGTGGCCCGTGGTGGTGGCGCTGGAACAGGCGCTGAGGACCGGCCGCTTGCCTGCACGGTCGCCATTGACGTGCGCGGCCTGGGCACGTTCCAGCGGGACATGAGCAGCTTCGTGTACGCCGGTGGCGCGCAGCTGTGGCCGGATGCCGAACTCATCAAGGGCGTGTCCAGCGCCGTGGTGCAGGAAGGGAACCTGCACACCTACGTCACCAGCGAGGCGGCGCTCGGGCAGTTCCCGAACGTCACGCTCGTAAAAGCCGAACGCATTCAACCCAACCGTTTCGCCCCGAACTCCAGGGTGTACACCGACGTCACCCTGTCTGACGCGGCCGCCACGCAGTTCCGCGCTGCCGGAAAGGCCTGCCGCGTCGTGTACCTCAAGAACTGACCCCCACAAGGAGCCCCATGTCCATCTCCCGCCCGCTGACCCTGCTCACGCTCTGCACCCTGCTCTGCGCCCCGGCCCACGCCTGGGTGCCCCAACTGGAAGACACCACCGCCAGAAACGTCATTGATGGCGTGTACGGCCGCCGTGACCCCGTCCCGACCTACCTGACGGTGGACCTGAGCGTCAAAGACGGCACTTTCGCCGCCGGGAAGGACGCCGTGACTGCCTTCGACGGCGGCGCGGCGTGCGTTGCGGACTGGCTCGCCGCGCCCACCAACTACGCCCGCGGCAGCCGCCCGGCGAGCCTCACGGTGAGTGGGCAGGCCGACCAGCTGTACTTCCAGGCGCAGGACGCCCGCGACAGCTTCCGGAACCTCAGCGTGAAAGACGCCCTTAGCGACGGGTACGCCAGCAAACGCCTGCCGGCCGGGCAGCTGCGCGTGGACCTCGCGGTGCGCGGCCTGCCCAGCGAGAAAGCCCGCGGGGCGTACCTCGTGCGCCTCAGAGGCCCGGACGGCAAACTCATCGCACCGGTGAAGAGCACCTACGTGAACGACTGGAAACCCCTCGCTCCGGTCAGCGGCGCAGCGGGAGCGGCGACCGGCACCGCGCCGGTGCCCGCCCAGGCTGGTGCTGCCAGTGCGCCAGGGCCTGTGCAGGGCACGCTGGTGTATTACTTTGAACCGCTGAAGGCCGGCCTGGGCGCCAGCGACACGCTCAGTCTGCTGGTCCGGACCGAGGCGGATTCCGACTGCGCCTACGCGGTGCCGCTGGACCTGAGCACATTCAACTGACGGCCGGGCACCGGGCGGGGCGGGGGAGAGGCTCACCGTGACCCCGCCCGGCAGCGTGTGGCCCGCTCAGGCCCCCTGGAGTCGGGTGCGGACGCCATGGCGTCTGGATTGTCCAGGCTGGTGAAGTCGCCGCGGACCTCCACGGACACCAGCACGCCGCGCCGCACGCGCCACATGATTGCGCCGCTGCGGGTGGGCAGATCAGGAGCCCCGGGTCATTCGCCTCCAGCGTCACCGGTCCGGCGCGTCGGGTAGAGGTGCGCGGCAGCGTGTGGAGACCCAGGGCCTGTTCCTCCAGGGGCGCGGCCGGATCCACGCGGCGCGCCCCGATCACCTGCGCTTCCGGCAGGCCGTGCAGGCCCTCATCCAGCGTGGCTTTCAGGGCCACGACCTGACCAGGGGAGCGTTGGTGCGCACCACCTTCGGCTGGGCGGCCTCCAGGCGGTCCCGGACGGCCGCGGCGCTGAAGCCGGCGAAGCTCACCGAGGAGATCGCGCCGACGCGGCAGCACGAGTGAAGGGCGATGCACGCCTCCGGGTCGTCCCCCAGGTCAATCGTCACCCGGTCCCCGTCGTCACGCCGAGGTCCTGGAAGGCCACGGAGAAGCGGGCCGCGGCGTCCGTGACCTGCCCGGGCGGCCACGTTTCACCCAGGCTGTCCTCGCGTTCGTCGCGCGACCTGTTCGGGGGGAACGGTTCTGGCAGTTCACGCTGACGTTCCCGGTCGCGTCGGGAAAAGAGTCAGAATTGCCGAGGGTGCTGCGCTGCGCGGAGGTGGTCGGCGTGACCCAGGTGAGGTCCCAGGCGGGTTTCAGCCAGTCCACCTGGGGGTCCAGGCAGCCTCCTCCGGGAAGCCGGGCGCGGTGGCCGACAGGGGCCCGATAGGAGGAATGAGTGGGTGAGGCGGCAGGGCGGCGGCCATGCACAACCGCCAGCGGGCGCGGCGGAGCAGAGGACCGGGTTGGTCCGTCCCTCTCAGGCAGCTGCCTGCCCGCCGCGCAGGTCACGCGCGGGTGTCTGCCGCAGGGGAACAGTCTGTCCGGGTGGGCCCTAGAATGCGGGGCGTGCCCGCCTTTCCCCTTCTGGCCGTGGATATCGGCAACACCAGTACCGTGATCGGCCTGGCCGACGAGCAGCTGAATCTCACGCACACCTGGCGGGTCCGCACGAACCGCGACGTGCTTCCCGACGACCTGGCGCTGCAGCTCAGCGGGCTGTTCACGCTGGCCGGCGCGCAGGCGCCCCACGCGGCGGTGCTGAGCAGCGTGGCGCCCCCGGTAGGACAGAATTACGCGCTGGCGCTGCGGCGGCACTTCGGGGTGGAGGCGTTCGAGGTGAGCGCCACGAACCTCCCGGACGTGCGCGTGGAACTGGACATCCCCGACGCGGTGGGCGCCGACCGCCTGTGCAACCTGTTCGGCGCCGAGCGGTACCTGGCGCAGCACGAGTATGCGGTCGTCGTGGACTTCGGCACGAGCACGAACTTCGACGTGATCGGGCGGGGCCGCCGCTTCCTTGGGGGGGTCCTGGCGACCGGCGCGCAGGTCAGCGCGGACGCGCTGTTCGCCCGCGCGGCGAAACTGCCGCGCATCACGCTGCAGGCGCCCCAGTCGGCGATTGGCAGGAACACCACGCACGCCCTGCAGTCGGGGCTGGTGTTCGGCTACGCGGAGATGGTGGACGGCCTGCTGCGCCGCATCCGCAGCGAGCTGCCCGGCGACGCCGTGGCCATTGCCACCGGGGGCTTTGCGCGCACCATTGAAGGCATCTGCCGGGAGATCGACCACTACGACGAGACACTGACGCTGCGCGGCCTTGTGGAACTCTGGGCGACCCGCTGACCCCGGCAGGGGAAGGGCGCCACTGGGAGCTCAGTGGCGCCTTCCCCTGAGGGGTGGTCAGGCCCAGGGGTTCAGGACGACCTTGATGCACCCGTCGTGCTTGTCACGGAAGGTGCGGTACAGCTCCGGCGCGTCGTCCAGCGCCGCGCGGTGCGTGATCACGAAACTCGGGTCGATCTCGCCCGATTCGATGCGGGACAGCAGCGGCGCCACGTAGCGGTGCGTGTGCGTCTGACCCATCCGGAACGTCAGGCCCTTGGCGAACGCGGCGCCCATGGGCACCTTGTCGATCAGGCCGCCGTACACCCCCGGCAGACTCACCGTGCCGCCCTTCGCGCAGCTCAGCAGGGCCCAGCGCAGCGCCGTGATCCGGTCGAAACTCAGGCGCAGCCGCTGCTTGGCGGTGTCCACCAGCGCGCCGGGCCCGTGCCCGTGCGCTTCCATGCCCACCGCGTCGATCACATGGTCCGGGCCGCGCCCACCCGTCGCTTCCCGCAGCGCGACCAGGGCGTCCTCCTGCTCGTAGTTGATGGTCTGGCAGCCGGCCGCCTCGGCCATCGCGAGCCGTTCGGGCACGCGGTCCACCACGATCACGTGCGCGGCGCCCAGCATCAGGGCGCTGCGCGCCGCGAACTGCCCCACCGGGCCCGCCCCGAACACCGCCACCACGTCCCGGCCGGGCTGGATGCCGCACTGCTCGGCCGCCTGGTACCCGGTGGGGAAGATGTCCGTGAGGAACAACACCTGCTCGTCGCGCAGGTCCGTTTCGATGCGGTGCGCGTTGATGTCCGCGAACGGCACCCGCACGAACTGCGCCTGCCCGCCCGCGTACCCGCCGTACATGTGCGAGTACCCGAACAGACCGCCGCCACTCGCGCCGTACAGGGCCTCGGCCATGCGGTGGTTGGGGTTGGAGTTGTCACACGCGCTGAACAGGCCCCGCTGGCACGGGTCGCACAAGCCGCACGCAATGTTGAACGGCACGATCACCCTGTCGCCGGCCTTGAGCTTCTTCACGTCCCGGCCCACCTCGACGATCTCCCCCATGAACTCGTGCCCCAGGATGTCGCCCTTCTCCATGCTGGGAATCACGCCGTCCAGCAGGTGCAGGTCCGAGCCGCAGATGGCCGTGGAGGTGATCTTCACGATGACGTCCGTGGGGAGCAGCAGCGTCGGGTCCGGAACGGTCTCCACGCCCACCTTGTTCGTGCCCTGCCAGATGATGGCCTTCATGCCTGTCCTCCTGCGGCGCGGCCGCTGCTCTGCCCTTCGGTGGTGGGAGCGAAACCCAGCTCCTGCTCCCGCTTGAAGCGCGTCAGGTCATCCCGCAACTGCTGTGAGGGCTCCTCACCCACCACCCGCGCCACCACGGCCCCCACCGAACCTGCCGGCGGGCGGTACGCGAGGCGCACCACGACTTCCGTGCCGCGGTTGCCGGGCGCCGGTCGGAACAGCACCTCCCCGTGATTCTCGATGGCCGCGCCAGGCAGCGACTGCCACGCCAGGCGGCGCCCCGGTTCGTCCGCCGTGATTTCCGCCTCCCAGCTCACCGTGCCGGTGGGAGCTTTCACCGTCCAGCGGGAGCGCCGCTCGTCAATCACTTCCACGCTCTGCAGGTGCCGCATCAGGTTCGGGAGGTTGGGCAGGTCGCGCCACACCGCGTACAGGCCCTGGGCGGGCTTCCCGATCGTGACGCCGTCCGATACGAGCACCTCACCGTCACCGGTCTGGCGGATCTTCAGGGCGGTGGCCAGCGGGTTGCGTCCGGTGGCGGCCATCGCGGCTAGTCCCGCACCGACGCTGCCCAGCACGATCTTCTGCAGTGGCCGGGCGCTGCGCAGTCCCGCGCCCATCAGCGCGACCCCCACACTCCCCATCACGGAACGCTCCAGCGCGGGCAGGGACGCGCCGGTCTCGCCCGTCGTCTCGCTGGCAGGCTCTGCCGCAGGAGCGTCGGCTGGGGACACGGGCACCGGCTTCTGATCATCTGAACTCATACGCCACCTCCATCAGGAACAGGCCAGAGAGAACACTGAGCGCACGGGCCGGCGGCCTCTGACCGGCCCGTGCGAAGCACGACCCGCGTGCCGGGCAGGCTCAGTTCGGCAGACCCTGCGGCCCGTGACCGTGCGCCTCACGCTGATTGAACCGGTCCTCCGCGGCCCGCTTCATGGGATTGGCCTGGGTGATCGTGCCTTCCACCTCGCGGCCCACCCGGGTCTCGTTGGTGGGCCCGGGCGCAGGCAGCAGCCGGTTGCCCAGCGCCAGCAGGTCCGCCGTGAGCTGCGGCGCCACGGCCTGCGCCATCCGCAGCACCCATGCCGGGCCGCCCACCATGGTTTCCGCGTTCCCGCGCACCAGCGCGTTCACGATGCGCCTGGCCGCCTCTCCCGTGTTGATCGACAGCACGGGCAGGGTCGCCATCGTGGCGAACAGCGCGTACTCCCGGCTGTGCTGGCCCTTGACGGGGGCGTTCAGCGGACTGCCCGTGCGGATCAGGCCCGGCATGACCGTCGACACGGTGACGCCCTCGCGCGCCAGTTCCGTTCGCAGCGCCTGCCCCAGGCCCGCCGAGGCGAACTTGCTCATCGAGTACGGGCCCAGGTGCGGAATGGCCACCTTGCCGCCCAGCGACGACACGATCACCACGCGCCCCCCGCCGCGCAGGTGCGGCAGCGCCGCCCGGACCAGCCGCAGCGGCGCCATGGCGTTCACTTCCATCACCAGCCGGAAGTCCGCCTCGGTCATGTTCGCCAGCGGTCCCAGCTGAATGATCCCGGCGTTGTGCACCAGCACGTCCATCCCCCCGTGCGCCCGCACCGTTTCCTGCACGGCGCGTTCCACGTCTGCCGCGGCCGTCACGTCCCCCGTCACGGTATGCACCCGTTCCCCGGCGGCGAGGTGCGCCTGCGCCCGCTGCAGATCCTCGGCGGTGCGGGCCAGCAGGGTCACGCGCGCACCGCGCTTCAGGAACTCCTCGGCCAGCGCCAGGCCCAGTCCACGCGACCCCCCGGTGATCAGTACGCGCCGCCCCTGCAGGTCGTACAGGGGCGTCAGGAGTCGGCGGGCCGCGACGGCACCCAGGGCGGCCGTCAACCACAGTCGTTTAGGCACTCGCATACCCGCAGTGTGCCTCCTGCGGGCCGGCTGGGGCCGCTGCGTGAAGCGGATCGCAACCTCAGGCGGCGCCCCCCTCATTCAGCCTGAGAGAAGTCCCTAAGCGCTGAGGATCATGGGGCCGCAGCCGCCCTTGCACGCATGAAATCCCCAGGTTGAGGCGCAGACCGGCAGTGGGTTCCGCGTCAGGCACGCCCCCGGACAGACCGGCCCCCGCGTCCCCGCGCGGCCACCGGAGGACGGGCCGGACCAACCTTTCGCGGCCTGCCGGTCCAGAAGGCCGCCGCACAGACGAACCGGGACGCTACAGCAGCGTCCCGGTTCGTCTGATCCCTGATGATCTATGCGCCGATCAGCAGGATGAGTTTATGAATGGCCCAGCCGAGCGCAATACACACTGGGATCGTGAAGATCCACGCCTGCACGATGCGGCCCGCCACCTGCCACTTCACCTTCCGGAAGCCCTTGGTGGTGCCCACGCCCATGATCGCGGTGCTGATGGTGTGCGTGGTGCTGACCGGAATACCCAGGCGGCTGGCGCCGTCGATGATCAGGGCGGCGCCGGTTTCGGCAATGAAGCCGTCCACAGGTTTCAGGTCCACCACCTTGAAGCCCATGGTCTTGATGATCCGCCAACCCCCCACGGCGGTGCCGGCGCCCATGGCGCCTGCGGCAGCCAGAATCACCCACAGCGGCACCGTTTCGATCTTGGTGTTGGCGTATGCGGCGAGTGCGAAGGTGATGATGCCCATGGTTTTCTGCGCGTCGTTCCCGCCGTGGCTGAAGGCCATGAACGCAGCGCTGAAGATCTGCAACACCCGGAAGGTGCGGGTCACCACGCGGGGTTTCATCCAGCGCAGCACCAGCCACGAGATCAGGAAGAACAGGATGATCGGCACAAGAAAGCCCAGGGCCGGGGAGTACGCCAGGCCCATCAGGGTTTTCTTCACGCCTTTGGGAATGATGATGCTCCAGCCGCCCGCAGCGACGCCCGCGCCGACCATGCTGAACACCAGGGCGTGACTGGAGCTGCTGGGCAGTCCTTTCCACCACGTGAAGAGGTTCCAGAAGATGGCGCTGAGCAGCGTGGCGCCCACCAGGTGCAGCGTGGCGTACTCCTGCGGGATGATGTCCTTGCTGATGGTCTTGGCAACGGCGGTGCCGGCCAGGGCGCCCACCACGTTCAGCACGGCCGCCATGGCGATCGCCTGGGCGGGCGTGAGGACCTTCGTGGCCACCGAGGTGGCAATGGCGTTGGCGGTGTCATGAAAGCCGTTGATGAAATCGAAGATCAGGGCCAGCGCCACGATGACGATCAGGCCGATGAGGGCAGTATCCACAGGGGGCCTCAGGCGTTCTTCAGCAGAATGCTTTCAACGGTCTTCGCGACGCGCTGCGCCTGGTCACTGGCATCCTCGATCAGGGCGGCGATCTCGCCGCCGCGCATGGCGCGGATCATGCCGGGAACGTCAGTCACGCCGTGGTACAGCGTGCGCTGCACCTCGTCACTGATGGTGTCACCTTCATCTTCCAGCGTGCGGATCTCCCGGGCGATGCGGGTCAGGTCCGCGAGTCGGCTGTTCTGCTCGATCCAGGGCATGCCCTGGGCGAGAAGGGCGCACTGCTGTTCGACCACGCGGGCAAGCTGCGCCATCTGCGGCAGGGGCTGCTCGACGCCGTACAGGCTGAGTTTGCGCGCGGCGTCTTCCATGTCATCCACGAGGTCATCGAGTTCGTTGTTCAGGCTGATGATGTCCTCGCGGTCGAACGGCACGATGAAGGACTCTGCGAGCAGACTGGTGATCTCGGCACTCAGCCGGTCCCCTTCGTGCTCCAGGTCGCGGACGCGCTGCACTTTGGCCTCGACGTCGGTGTAGTTCTCGAGCAGGTCCACCAGGGCCTGGGCGGTCACGTGGGCGTTCCGCGCGGACTGGGCGAATTTCTCGCTGAACTTTGGGTTGCTGGGCATAAATTTAGACAGAACCATGACAATCCTCCTGATTCTCCACCCGAATGTCATGGGAATGTCAGCCCGGGTGGTCAAGGTCAAGCGGGAGGGCCGTTGTGGTCACCTCCCGCAGTGAGATTCAGTGTAGCGGGCTCAGGGCACCGTGACGGGCGCTGTGAAGGTAGCGCGGCAGGAAGCGTAACAGTCCGTGATGGTGTTGCCGCCACCCGGGGTGCTGCCCGCGTCGGGGATGATGTCACCGGCGCCGTAACCGTCCCCGCCAAAGATGCCGCCCATGAGCTTCACGCCGCCGGCCGGCGCGCCGCTGAGGCCCAGGGCCGTCCAGGGAATGGCGAGCTCCACCGTCTGTTCGGGCAGGGTGCCGCTGCTGGCCTGCAGATAGGCCGCGGCGTTCACTTCAGGCGTGGCGGTGGCACTCTGGACCAGGCGCAACTGCGCCTTTTCGTTGCCGTAGCGGGCAATGAAGGCGTTCACGCCGTCCACGGCGCCGCTGAAGGTCGCCGCGCGTTTCCAGGCGTCGAAGTTATCCGCCTGCGCGGCGCCGCCCGGCCCGGTGTCGAGGTACAGGATGGCGCTGTTGTTGTCCACGCGGTAGGTGTAGGCCAGGTAGAGGTACTGGTCGTCACTGTCGGCCTTCAGGGTCAGCCAGTTGTTGTTCGCACCGAAGGTGCCTTCTGCAGGACTCTGCACGGTGACTTTCGGCGCTGCCCAGTCGCTCAGGTTGCCGTCGATGGTGTACCGGGTGCGCAGGTCGCGGGCCAGATCGAGATTCGCGCCGGTGGCCGGGGCCATGACACTCAGGGTGCCGTCCACGTACCCGCCCGCCGTGACCTTCAGGGTCTGCGCGCCTGCCGGCACGCGCAGCACGTACGTGCCGTCCGGGAACGTCAGGGCGTAGTTCAGTGCGGGGTTGGCGCTGGTGGCTTCCACGAGCGCGCCACCCACCGGCTGCCCGGCGCCCGTAATGCGGCCCGTCACCGTGGCGGCCGGGACCGGCTGGTCGGTGAAGTCGTAGGTGCCGCTGTACGCGTTGCCGTTCGTGCCGACCACGTAGGCGCGGTCGCCCTGGCCGGGGGCTTCGTAGCCGCCGTTCTTTGCGCCGGCGCCAGTATTGCCGAACTTGAACTTCACCTCCCGGAACAGGGGCAGGTCAATGCTGGTCTTCCAGAGGCCCGGGGTGTCCTGCGTCATGGGGTACGCGATCTGGCTGCCGGTATCGAAGCGGCGCAGTTCAATGGGGCCGTTGCCCTGGGTGCGGGCGTCCACGGTGAACGTGACCTTCGCGGTGAGGGTACTGCTGGGCGTGGCGGCCGCAGTGACGCCCCGGCTCTCGGCGCCCGCGCTGTCCACAGTCACGACACGGAAGGTGGTGCCCGCGTTGTTCGTCAGGCCGCGCAGCAGGTACGTGCCCTGCGCGGCGGGAATGGGCGCGAAGTTCACGAGGCGTTCGGTGCCGCCGGCCTGGTTCACGTAGATGCGGTACCCGCTGACCCTGGCGTCGGTGCTGGGCGTCCAGGACAGCTGCGCGGCGCTGTCGCCGGGCTGTACGGTCAGGCCCGCCACCTCCGGCAGGCTGGGGTTCACGGTGCCGGCCGCGCCTGAACCGGCCGGAGCGGTAACCGCGAGTACGCTGCGGGCCGGCACGCGGCCCACCAGTTTCCCGCCGCTGACACTCAGGGTATGGGTGCGGCCGGTGACTTCGGTCAGGGAGGCGCCGGTGAAGGTGCCCAGCAGGGGAATGCCGCCGCCACTCAGGGCGCTCAGGTCCACGTCGGTGTCGCCGCCGTTCACCACGAACACCACGGGCTGCCCGGCGGCGCCGTTCACGCCGCTGATCACGCGGCGGTACGCCAGGATGGGCGCGCCGCCGTTGGGCCGCCACAGTTCCTGCTGCGCGCCGCGGGTCAGGGCGCGGTACTTCGCGCGGGCGGCGGCCAGGGCGCCCAGACGTTCGTCCAGGGCGCTGCCCGCCAGGCGGCTGAAGTTCATGTCCTCACGGTTGCCTTCGCCCAGGGGGTAGTCGTAGGGGTCGCCTTTGCCGGCCTGAGCGTACTCGGTGCCCTGCCACACGCTGGGTGTGCCGCGCGAGAAGTACAGCGTGGACAGCGCCAGGTCCAGGCGCTCGGTGGCCTGCGCCTGCGTGCCGCCCCGTTCGGTGACCTCCGAGACGAAGCGGCGCACGTCGTGATTGTCCACGAAGGTGGTCAGGCGGGTGGCGTCGCGGTACACGCCGTCCTGCGCGAACACGTCGGCCATGCGGTCCAGGTTCCCGCCGGCGCTGCTCAGCTGGTCCTTGATGGCGTAGTACAGCGCGAAGTCGAACACGCTCGGGGCGCCCAGGTCATTCATGAAGTGCGCGAGGGAGGCGGGGTTGCCGTCGAACACCTCGCCGACCGACCACAGCTTCGCGGGGTCGCCGGCGCCGCCCGGCGCGAAGAACTGGGTCCAGTACGCGTCCGGGACGTGCTTCATGGTATCGATGCGCAGGCCGTCAATGCCGGTGGTGTCACGCCAGTACTTCACGAAGTCGTTCAGGTACGCGCTCACGGCCGGGAGGTCCTGCTTGAAGTCGGGCAGGCCCGCCAGGGCGCAGTCGGTGGTTTTGTTCGTGGAGGCGTCGCACTCGCCCGGCGTGTGGAACCACTCGGGGTTGGTTTTCGTGAGCGTGGCGTCGTACCCGGCGTGGTTCACGACGATGTCCTGAATCACCTTGATGCCGTTGCGGTGCGCGGTGTTGATCAGGGCCCTGTACTCCTCGAGCGTGCCGAAGTGAGGGTCCACCTTCCTGAAGTCCTCAGCCCAGTAGCCGTGGTACCCCGCGAAGGGCCTGCCGGCGCTCGGGCCGCTGCCAGTGTTGATGGCCGGCACCTGCAGCACCACCGGACTGACCCACAGGGCCGTGAAGCCCATGCGCCTGAAGTACCCCTCCTCAATTTTTGCCTTCAGACCGGCGAAATCCCCGCCGTGCCACGCGAGCGGACTGGTGCGGTCGGCGCGGTCGCCGGCGGCGCGGTCCGGGCCGTTGTCATTGGCGGTGTTGCCGTTGGCGAAACGGTCAGTCATCGCGAAATAGATGACCTCGTCCTGCCACGCGCGCGGCTGGGCGTCCGGAGCGCCGCGCAGGCTGCAGGCGGTCATGGACAGGGTCAGGGCCGTCAGGGCGCCGGCGCGCCCGAACTTATGGAAGCGTTTCATGTGTCTCTCTATTCAAATGGGAAGCGCTTCCGGAAGTCAACCTTCACCAAATCGTCACGGGCCCCCACGGCGGGCCACCTGACAGTCACGCCTGCCCGCTGCCCCTACCCTGAAGGCATGAAAGCCAGCTGGAACGGCGCGGTCATCGCGCAGTCCAACGACACGGTCGTTGTTGAAGGCAACCACTACTTCCCCGCCGACAGCGTGAACCCCGACTACCTGCGCCCCAGCCCCACCCACACCACCTGTTCGTGGAAAGGGGAAGCCAGCTACCACACCCTGCTGGTCGCCGGCCAGGAGAACCGCGACGCCGCGTGGTACTACCCCGCCCCCAAGGACGCCGCCCGGCAGATTCAGGGCCGCGTGGCTTTCTGGAAGGGGGTGCAGATCACCGCCGACTGACCAGCGGCCCCTCTCTAGGCCAGCTGCGCGCGCAGGGCCCCGGCCTCGCCAGCGTCGGGCGTCACCGGCCCCAGCAGCACCCGGTTCGTGCCCAGCGCCTGCACCGCGGCGAGGGTGTCCTCGGCCTCGCGCAGCAGGGCCAGACCGTC
Organism: Deinococcus taeanensis; assembly: GCF_020229735.1. NCBI lineage: Bacteria > Thermotogati > Deinococcota > Deinococci > Deinococcales > Deinococcaceae > Deinococcus > Deinococcus taeanensis. Next base: position 408,155 of record NZ_CP083455.1, read on the forward strand.
CAGGTGACCGTCGGCGCACACCAGCCCCACACTCACGGTGGGATTCACGCCGTCCAGCGGCCGGGACGCGACCCGTACCCTCAGCCGCTCACACGCCGCGCGGGCTGCCCGGGCGTCCGGGGCGTGCATCACGATGGCCAGCTGCCCCTCGGCCACGCACCCCAGCACGTCCTGGTCACGCACGGTTCCCAGCACCACGCGCGCCACATGCGCCAGCAGCCGCGCCTCGAACGACGGGCCGTGCTCGCCGCTCTTCAGGTCCGGCCGGTCCAGCGCAATCATCGCCACCACCAGGCCATCCGGACTGCGGCGGTAGATGCGCTCAAGCAGCTGCTCCAGGGTCCGGCGGTCCGGCAGGCCCGTCAGGGCGTCCCGGCCAGGGGCGTCCTGACCCAGCAGATCCCGGCGCATCGTGCCCATCACCCGGTTGGTGGTGCTGCGCTGCCCGGCCAGCAGGACCCCGCCGGCCACCAGCACCTGCACCAGCGCGCCCACTTCCGGGGAGTGCAGCGCCGCCGGGTCCTGCGTGACGCGCGCCAGGACCAGCGCCAGCAGACTTCCGCCGGCGGCGGCGTTCACGGCGCCGCTCCAGCGGAGGCCCAGCAGCCACATGTGAGACGCCAGCAGCACCAGCACCCAGGGCGCCAGCCCCAGCAGCGTCGGCAGACCCTGCCCGGACGTCATGATGAACAGCACGTACACCACCTTGGCCAGCACGTACGTCCACGCGCCCAGCAGGCCCGTCACGTGCAGCGTCCGCAGCGGCGTGCGCGTCAGGGACACCGCGGCGAGCACGCCGGCCAGCAGGGTAGACAGCGCCGGCAGGGCCAGCTGCTCGAAAGGGTCATGCCGTGCGTACAGTGCCGTCAGGAGCGCGGCGACCAGCAGCACGCTGAGCACGCGGCGACTCATGGCCCGCTGGTCCTGCGTGATGCGGAAGACCGTTCCGCGGCTGCCCGCCGGAAGGCGCGCAGGCAGGGGGAGGCGAAGACGCGGAGGCATAGGCTGCGATCAAACCACAGGTCCTCTCACCAAGACCTGACAGCTTGAGCGTGAAGTTCCACTCAAGACAAGGGTCTTTTCACGCTCAGGGAGCGCGCACCGCCACTCCGGCAGTCTCCAGCGCCGCTCGCAGCGCCCGGGCCAGCGCCGCGGCCTCAGCGCCGTCCCCGTGCAGGCACAGCGTCCGGGCGGGCACGGCAACCGCCTCGCCACTCACCGCCGTCGCGGCGCCCTCCTGCGCGATCCGGACGCCCTGCGCCACCGCCGCCCCGAACGGCAGCAGCGCCCCCGCCTGCCCGCGCGGCCACAGGCTCCCGTCGGGCGCGTAACCCCGGTCCGCGAAGCCCTCCCCCAGCACGGACAGGCCCAGCCGCTGCGCTTCACGCAGCATCACGCTGTCCGGCCCGGCCAGCCCGAAGTACAGCGGCACGCCACTGTCGGCCGCGGCCCGCGCCACCGCCCGCGCCAGCGCCGCGTCCCGCGCGGCCATGTTGTACAGCATGCCGTGCGGCTTGACGTGCCGCAGCGGCACGCCCTCCCGCAGGGCCACCGCCTTGAGCGCCTCAATCTGCTCGCGCACGAACAAGGTGACCTCGTCCGGCGGAACGTGCAGTTCACGCCGCCCGAAGCCCTCCCGGTCCGGGAAGCCCGGGTGTGCGCCCGCCGCGACCCCGAACCGCGCCGCCAGCCGCAGGGAATCCCGCATGCTCTCCAGGTCCCCGGCGTGCCCGCCGCACGCGATGTTCGCGCTGCTGACGGCGGTCATCACTGCCTCCTCATGAGCGCTCCCTTCCCCCAGGTCCGCGTTCAGGTCAATGTGCATGCCGGCCAGTCTACCGGGGCCTCTCCCGCCACAATACACAGCGTGACCCGCGCCCGGCTCCTGCTGCTGCCCCTCCTTCTGGCCGCCTGCACCCCCACCCCCACCCCCCAGAGTGACGACGTGCCCACCGTGCCGCGCGCCACCCGGCCCGCCCAGGCGCCGTGCGCGCTGACACCCGCGTGGCTCGACGCGGCAGGCGGCCCGGCCCGGCTGATGGACGTGAACCTCCAGCCTGCCCGCCTGCACGCACAGGCCACGCCCAGCCTCTTCGATCAGCTGCTGGAAGTGCGGCAGATCATCAACCGGCAGTACTGGGGGGAATCCCCCGTGGACCTCCAGACCCTGCACGAACAGACTGAAACGCAGGCCCGCGCGACCTTCGGGCCGCTGCGCGCCGCGGCTCTGAGCGCCAGGACCGACGCGTTCATGGGCACGTACGTGGACGGTGTGCACGACGGCCACACGTACTTCATGGACGCCGCCGCCTACCGCGCGTTCCTGGACAGCCGCACCGCCGCGCCCACCCCCACCCCGCGCCTTGGGGTGCGCTGGGTGCCCGTACCCGCCGAGGACGGCGCCGTGCTGCTCGAGGCCTTCCCGGAGGCGCCCGCCGCGCAGGCCGGACTGCGCCGCGGCGACACCCTCCTGAGCGTGAACGGACAGGCCCTGAACCGCCAGCCTGGGGACAGCGACGTCGAGCACGCCGCGCACCTCACGCAGCAGCTCGCGCAGGTCACGGCCGCGGGGCAGCCCGTAACCGTCACCTACCGCCGCGGCGAGGAGCAGCGCCAGACGACCGTCACGCCCCGCATCATCAGCAGCGCCCCCATGCCCTACGGCGCGTTCCTGACGCCGGAGACGTACCTGCTGCGCCTGCCCACCTTCGTTACCCCCGGCGTGGCCGACCGCGTCCACACCCTGCTGCGCGCGGCTCAGCAGGCCGGGGCGGGCACCCTGATCCTCGACCTTCGTGGCAACGGCGGAGGCCTCCTGGGCGAGGCGATCGGCGTTGCCGGCGCCCTCGCCGGACCGAATGCCGGAGAGACCATCGAAACCCTCGACGGCCAGGACGTGACGTACGCCTACCGGGACGGCAAGGTGCTCGCCGGCCTGAACTGCGCACCCAGCATGACCGTCCTGAGCGTGCAGACCCCCACCCGCTGGACCGGCCCCGTGCGTGTCCTCGTGAACGCCGGGTCCGCCAGCGCCTCCGAAATTGTCGCGCAGCTGGCCGTGCGCAGCGGCGCCACCCTCATCGGCGAGCGCAGCTACGGCGTGGGCAACACGGTCACCATCCTGGGCGGTCTCAGCGGCGAGCGCGGCCTGGGCGTCACCATCGGCGTGGCCGACGACCTGCACGGCGAGCGTCTGAAGGCCGACGTGACCCCCGTGCCCATCACGCCCGACGACCTGCGCGCCCTGGCCCACGGCCAGGACCTCGCCCTCCAGGCTGCCCTGAAGTAGAGCAGCGCCGACGTGCGCCCTGCAGTTACCTCGCGTGCCGCAGCGCCCACTCCGCCTGCCGCAGCGCCCCCTCCTGCACCCGCAGCGCTGCCCACGCGGACGCCAGCGTCACCTCCCGGAAGGTCACCGTGTCCCCAGGCCGCAACTGCCCCAGCCGCGGCAGGTCCGCGGTGATCACCACCAGCGGCGTCGGGTACCCCCCGTGCGTGCCCGCGTCCGGCAGCAACAGGATCGGCCGGCCGTCCGGGGGCAACTGCACCATCCCCGGCACGTTCGGCACACTCGCCCGCCCCGGCTCAACCGGCGCCGCCACCGCCTCCTCCAGCCGCACGCCCATGCGGTCCGCCTGCGACCCCACCCGGAACGACCGGTCCAGCAGCGCTCCTCTCAGCGTGTCCCCCAGCTCAGGCGTGCCCACCACCCGCAGCACGTGCTGCGGCCCCAGCGGCGTCCACAGACCCGGCGACGGAAAGGCCCGGCCCGGTGCCACCGGCGGCAGGACGGACCACGCCAGGCGGTCCCCGGACCGCAGCGCCCGGCCCTCCAGCCCCCCGAAGCCCCCCCGCAGGTCCGTAGAGACACTCCCGAACACCGGCGTGCCCCGCAGGCCCCCCCGAACCGCCAGAAACGCCCGCAGGCCCCGTGGGGTGCCGCCCACCCGCAGCACCTGCCCGGCCAGCACCGCCACCGCCCGCCCCAGCGCAACAGGCTCCCCGTCCAGCGTCGCCCCGAACGGCGCGCCGCACAGGCTCAGCAGCGCCGGCGCGTGAAAGCGCAGGGTCGGTCCGCCCAGCGTGATCTCCAGCCCCGCGGCGCCCGCCGGGTTCCCGACCAGCGCGTTGCCCAGCCGCCGCGCCACCGGGTCGGCCGCACCGCCCGCCGGCACGCCCAGGGCCCGCACGCACCGCCCCGCATCCTGCACCGTGCACTGCACCCCGGCGCGCAGCACCTCAATCACGGCTCACCTCAAACCGCACCCAGTCCCCCGCCCGCCACGGCACCGGCTCCGCGCGTGACAGGTCAAAGAAATTCATGGTGGTGCGTCCCACCAGCCGCCACCCGCCCGGCGTGGCGCGCGGGTACACTCCCGCCCACGGCCCCCCCAGCGCCACGCTGCCCGCCGGAACCCGCTCCCGCGGGGCGTCCAGGCGCGGCATCTGCAACGCCGCCGGCAGGCCCGTCAGAAACGCGAAACCCGGCGTGAAGCCCAGAAACGCCACCTCCAGCGGCGCCGCGCACAGGGCCCCCACCAGCCCGGCAGGGGACAGGCCCGCGTGCGCGGCGCACCACGTCAGGTCCGGCCCGTCGAAAGTCACCGGGACCACCACTGTCCGCCCGCTCGCCGCCGGCTGCGCGCTCAGGACCGCCAGGCGTTCGCGCACCGCGCCTTCCAGCAGATCCGGGCGCACCACCAGCGGGTCGAGCAGCAGCGTCAGCTGCCCCAGCGCCGGCACAACCTCCCGCACGCCCGGCAGCGGGCGCGCCTCCAGCGCCGCCTGCAGTTCCCGTGCCAGCGGCGTCACCACCCGCACCGCCGCGTCGCCCAACGGCGTGAACAGGACCGGCAGTGACATGCGCGCATCATGCCACGTTCCCGGCAGGTACGCTGGGCGGCATGCCCGCGAAAGCACCCCACGACCAGCGCCAGGACCGGCACGTCCGGGCCGTGGCTGTGCAGCCCCACTGGCACGCCTCGGACTTCACCAGTGCCGACGCGTTCCGGCGCTGGATGCGCGCGCAACTGGACATGGCCCGCCCCCACCTCCGCGCTGACCGCCCGAACCTCGTGGTCCTCACCGAACTGAACGGCCTGCCGCTGGTGCTGCGCGGCAGTTCCTGGGCGCTGCGGCTACGCACCTTCGAGCGCGTCGCGCTGGCCCTGTTCCTCGCCCGCCTGCCGCGGACCCTACCGCTGCTGCTGCGCGAACGCGTAAGCCCCATCCGGGCCCTGCAACTCGCCGGCAGCGACGCGAACGCCGCCCTGTACCTGCAGACCTGCCAGGACCTGGCGCGCGAGAACCGCGTGTACCTCTGCTGCGGTTCCACCCCCATGCCCCGTTACGCACTGCGCGGCGGGCGCATCACGCGCGCCCGCGGCGTGCTCACCAACCAGACGGTGCTGCTTGACCCGAACGGCGACCTGATCGGCGTGACCGACAAGGTGCACCTCACCCCCGACGAACAGAGCGGCGGCGTGGACCTCACGCCCGGCGATCTCACCGAACTGCGGGTGTTTCCCACCCCGGCCGGGGACCTGGGCGTCGCCATCAGCCTCGACGCCTTCCGCTCCGACGTGACCGGCCGTCTGGACGCCCAGGGCTGCACCGTCCTGCTGCAACCCGACGCGAACGGCGCCCCCTGGACCAGCCTTGAAGGACTTCCCCCAGACCCCGCCCACCGGCGCGACCAGCCCGTCGCTTGGCTGGAAAGCAGCTGGCAGGTCACCGCGACCTCCAGCCGCATCCGCTACGCCGTGAACCCCATGGTGGTCGGCAACCTCCTGAACCTCACCTTCGACGGGCAGAGCGCCATCACGGCCCGCCCCGACGAGGCGCCCGTCGCGCGCAGCTACGTCCTGACCGATCCTCGCCCCGGCTTCCTGGCCCTGGCCCCCTGGGTGCAGGATGGCCCCCCCGACACGCTGCGGGCCACCGGGCGGCAACTCGCCGCCCACAGCGGTCACCCCCGCGAGAACCAGTACCTCGAGGCGACCCTTCACGCCGACCTGACCGTGCCGCCCAGCGCCACCCTTCCGCCGGCGCCCACACCACATGAGGAGGCCCTGCGCGCCCTGCTGCGCGGCGACGTGCCCTGGCCCACCCCCGGGCGAAGCGCCAGCTGGCTGGCCGGCGCCGCCCTGCTGGCACTCAGTCTTGCCGCCTGGTACGGCCGCCGCCCGCGCAACGATTGACAGAAATAATCACCCCCCTTATACTTCCCCTCGCGCTTCAGGCAACATCAGAAGCGCGCCCCGCCAGAAGGGGGGGTTGGCCGAGTGGTTGAAGGCAACGGTCTTGAAAACCGTAGTAGGGCAACCTACCGGGGGTTCGAATCCCTCACCCCTCGCCAAATACGACACAGCTGGAGAGGTGGGTGAGTGGTTGAAACCGCACCCCTGCTAAGGGTGTATACCGCAAGGTATCGAGGGTTCGAATCCCTCCCTCTTCGCCAAAACCTAACAGGATGTGCCCGTAGCTCAGCTGGATAGAGCGTCTGACTACGGATCAGAAGGCCAGGGGTTCGAATCCCTTCGGGCACACCAGAGAAAAAGTCCGCCGTGAGGCGGACTTTTCCGTATTCCCTGAGATGATGGGACCAGCGTAGGGGTATACAGACTGGGCGGGGCGCTCTTCTGGTCCCGTCCAGTCTGTGCACAGGCGCCTGGACGAGATGATCAGGGCCCTGGACACCACCCCCGGGCAGTTGATTCAGGAGAATCTCTCGCGCCTGATGCAGGGCCGGACCAGATTCATCGTCGTGCGCCGCCTGAACACCCTCCGTGGCGCGGACCGCAGCGTCATGATAGAGGAGTGCCCACAGCCGCCTGCCTGCCGCTAGTCGCCGCACCGGCCTAGGAGACCCCCGGGCTGGGGGCTGCCGGTTCGGTCACGCCGTTCCTGGATTCCTACCAGCCTTCGATCTGGCGGCCCGCTTCGAACGCTGCGACGCCTGCCGCGACGGACAGATTGAGGCTGCGGCCTCCGCCGGGCTGCGGGAGTTTCAGTTTGGGCAGGGCGTCACGCAACCAGACCGGCAGGCCCCGGGATTCCGGGCCGAACAGCAGATAGTCGCCACGCTGGAACCCGGCGCGGGTGTGCAGCGCAGTGGCGTGCGTGCTGAACGCCCACACCCGCGCCCCTGGGCCGAGCGTGCCCTGGAAGGCCGTCCAGCTGGCGTGCTCGTGCAGCGTCACGCCCTGCAGGTAGTCCATGACCGCCCGCCGGAACTCCCGGTCATGCAGATGGAAGCCGAACGGACGGATCAGGTGCAGTTCGGCGCCCAGCACAGCGCAGGTCCGCGCGACGTTCCCGACGTTCCCGGCCTTCTCCGGTTCGAACAGCACCACGTGCAGCAGGGGAGAGCCGCCCGGTGCGGTTGGGGGCGCCTCACTCACCGTTCACCCGGGCGAGCAGCACGGTGGCGCGCGTCTGCACGTACGTGGGCGCCAGGCCTTCGGACGTCTTGAAACTGATGCCCACGTCGCCGGCTGGCAGGTCCAGCAGGGCCGCGACCCGCTGCGCAATCTGGGCGCGCAGCGGCCCCAGCTTCGGGCGGTCCAACGTGACGACCACCGCCACGTTCACCGGCACCCAGCCGCGCTCCCGCACCAGTTCCAGTGCCCGCGCCACGATCACCCGGGATTCCACGCCCCGCCACTCGGCGGCGGTGTCCGGGAAGTACTGCCCGATGTCCCCCAGCGCCAGGCCTGAGAGCAATGCGTCTGCCACGACGTGCAGCACGGCGTCCCCGTCACTGTGCGCCACGGCGCCCTGTGGCGCGTCCGGGATCTCCACCCCGCCCAGCACCAGACGCCGCCCCGCCTCCAGACGGTGCGCGTCCTCTCCAAACCCTACCCGGAACGGCCAAGACCTCACGCGTTCAGTCTACTGGCGCCCCGCGCTTAACGCCCCCTTAACGCCCCGCGCGGCAGGATGCGCGCATCACGGTTCGCCCCTCCGCCCCGAGCCGCTGTCTGGGAGCCTCACATGAATCACCTTGAAGACGATCTGTTCCACCTGCTGCCTCTGCCGGCCTTGCGCTGGCCCATGCACGCGCCCCGACACGCGACCTCCAACCGCGCCTACACGCAGCTGTTTCAGCCTGGCGCGCTGCCCGCCCCGGCCCTCACGTGGGCGGACGGCACGCACCAGACGCGCCTGCTGAGCCTGGCTGGCGAACGGCGCGTGTGCCGCCTGAACCTCCGGACTCTGCCCAATGGGGACCGCATTCTGCTGATTGAGGACGTTCACGCCTACCACCTTGATCCTCTGACGCGCCTGCCTGACCTGAAGGCTCTGCTGCTTGATGCGGCCGGCACGCATGGGATCGCCACCCTGACCGCGTTGCGTCTGCCGCCTCTGCAAGACCTGCGTCACGCGCTGGGGGACGCTGCCGCGGACGCCACCCTCCGGGCTGCGGCGCGCGAACTGGCGCGCGCTGCGCGCGGCTGGCACGGCAGCGCTTTCCGTACCGGCCCGCACGAGTTCACGCTGTGCACGCCCCAGCCCCTGCACCCTGACCAGCTGTTGCCCGTGCAGCGCCGCCTGACGCACGCCCTGAGTGCCGTGGGCCTGCGCGCCGCGCACCTGCACGCGGGGCTGGCCGACGCCCCGCACGACGGCGCCACGCCCGGGGAGCTGCTGGTGTGCGCGCAGCGGCGTCTGCAGCAGCAGCGGCAGCAGGACCGCGGCGGGCTGGGCACGCGCCTGAAACGGTTTCTGGACAGCGATGCGGACGCCTTCACGCGGACGCACCGCATGGCCCTGTGACCGCCGCCCCGGCAGGGGCCGCCCCCCGCTGCCTTGGCCGGCCCCTGCCACCGCCGGACCTGCTGGGCCTGCATGACCTGCACGGCTGCGTGCTGGTGCGCACGGCGCGCGGTTCCCTGCCTCTGTACCGCTTCACGCCCCTTCAGGCGGCGCTGCTGTTCGGCGAGGCCGTTCCCTCTGCCGCGCACTGGCCGGAGCACCTGAAGCTCTTTCTGTACCAGTACGTCCCCCTGCCGCCCACGGCAACGGTCTGCACGCGCCTGCCCGGACAGGTCGGCACGCGTGAACGCGGACCGCACGGCCTGCGCCCCTGGGAGCACACCACTTACCAGGGCTGGCCGCTGTACCTGTACGCGCACGACCAGCCCGGGCACACGCCCCGGGGGGAAATCCAGCATCTTTTCAGCCTTGTGCACACCGACCAGGCGCCGCTGCTGGGTCCGGATCAGTCAGCGCATGGGCCATGAGCGTCCTACACTGTCTTCACATCAGACACTCAAGGCGGTTCAATGACTCAACCCACCCCCACCCAGTTCGACACAATCACCCTGAAGGGCAGCCAGCTGTACGCCACCCGGAAAGGCAAGGACTACCCGCTGTTCGTGTACACCCCGCTGGCCCAGAGCTACGCCGGGCGCTACGAGGTGCCCCTGGGCGCCGAGTGGCCGCAGTACAACCGCGCCTTCGTGCAGCAGTACGTTCCGGTGTACGCCCAGTTCACCGGTCAGCTTCCCGCCGGCCTGACCTTCTCTACGCAGGAGCGCCCCAACGACCCCTGGTACGGCTACCAGCAGCTGCTCTGCAACGGCTGGCCCCTGTACTACGTTGAGCACCTGCACCAGGGAGCCAAAACCGAACAGCCCGCCCTGTTCGAGCCCGCCACCCAGGGCATGACGCCGCCCTCAGGGCCGGATGAGCCGGTGGTCACGTGGCCGCCTGTGTACCTGGGCCCCTGACGCCTGCCCGCTAGAACCCCGCCAGATTCTGCGTGACCCAGGTGCTGAGCGCCGCAACACTGAGGCCCTCGGCGGCGCCCTCCAGGTCAAGGCCTTCACCCGTCAGGTTCTGAAGCAGCGCTGCACTCCTGCGGCGCTGCTCACTGTGCACGTTGCCGGCCCGCGCGACGCTGGAGAGCCAGCCCAGCACCGCCCCGGGCGCCTGCTGGTGCAGATCACGCGCGGTGATCAGGAACACCTCGACAACCTCCCAGGGGTTGCCGCGGGTCTGCATCAGCTGCGCGGCCTCGGCCGCCGCGCGCCGGGCCTGCGGGGTGCGCCCGCGCGCGTAGTGCAGCTGCGACAGGAGAAGCACAGGCGTCAGCTGTTCGGCGAGTCCTGGCTGGGCCTGCCGGAAGGCCCGCCACGCGGCCAGCCAGTCCTCCGCCTGACGCCAGTGCCCGGCGCGCAGGGCCAGCCGCGTCCGCAGCTGGTGGCCTTCATCTTCCAACTGCGGAACATTCAACGCCAGTCCGGCCTGCAACACGGCCTGCGCTTCGGCAAGCAGCGCTTCGAGCTGTTCGTCCGCGGTGGACAGGTGGGCACGGACACTCAGGGCCAGATAGCGGAGATGCCACGACAGGACGGCGGGCAGGTGGGCCAGCTGCCTCTCAACCTGCGCCAGCTGCGCATGAATGGCGGGTTCATCGCCCAGGAACGTCAGGTGCGTCAGCAGATTCATGCGGTAGCTCAGGGCCCGGGTGGCGTCGCCTGTCGTGATCGCCAGTGTCAGCGCCTGCTCCAGCAGCGCCCTGGCACTGCGAATCTGCCCCTGCACGCCCCGCACGGCCGCGAGGGTATTCAGGACTTTCATCCGGCTCGCCGGATCGGCCGCGAGTGACCCGGCCAGGAACTGTCCCGCCAGGGTCTGCGCGTCCAGCAGCCTGCCCGCGCGGAAGGCGAGCCACATGCACGCCACCTGAATGGCAGCCTGCACGTCTGCCGGAGCCTGGGCGTCCTCGGCGGCGTCGGCCAGCTGCGCAAAGGTGTCCGTGCCGGACTGGTGCAGGCCCCGCCGGTCGTGGTGGGCCAGCAGGTGATCCACAGTCGCGGCGTCCAGCGTGCCCTGAGCCAGGGCCGCGCGAACGGCCGTGAGGATGTTCTCCCGTTCCGCTGTGACCTGCGGCGCTTCCGGAGGGTGCGTGGTCAACCACGTGAGGTAATGCCGGGCGTGCGTGGCTCGGGCGCCGTGCATCAGGGCCGGGTGCTGCCCGGCCTGTTCGGCGAGCAGGCCTGCCAGGGCCGGGTACAGGCGCAGGCGTTCACTGCCCGGCTGGTAGGCCTCCACGAACGAATGGGTGAGCAGTGCGTCGAGTTCGTCCAGGGTGACGCCCAGAGCAGGAGCGTCGGCCGGGTCGAAGTCCGCGGTCACGCTCAGCCGCAGCGCGGCGTGCTGCTCGGCCGGTTCCAGCAGGTCCCAGGAGCGGCGGGCCACGACCGCCAGGCCACGCCGGCCATCCCCGGCGGTGTCCGCGGAGGTCAGGGCGCCCGCCTCGGTCAGAACGCGGGCGTACGCGGCGTCCAGGGGCTCCACACGCAGCCACGACGCGGCGAGAGCCAGGGCCAGGGGGTGCCCCAGCAGCCGGCGGGTGATGCCGGCAATCAGCGCGGCGTTCCCGGCGTGCAGGGTGAAGTTCCGGCGGACACGGGCGGCTTCCCGCACGAACAGCTGCGCGGCGCTGGACGCGGCAATCTGCGTGAGGTCCGCTTCGGGCGCCGGCTGGTTCAGACCGCCCAGGGGAAGCAGCAGGTCCCCGGCACGCAGCGTGCCGGGGCGGGTGTGGCGGGTGCTGACCAGCCAGCGGGCGGCCGGCAGGTCACGCCGCAGGGCGCTCAGCAGGGCCGGAGGGTCCTGCGCGGCGTCCAGACCGTCCAGGAGAAGTACGGCGCCCGGAGGCACGGCGGCGCTCAGGAACGCGAACCCGTCCGGCACGGCCTGACCCGGCGTGAGGACCGCAGCGAGCCGCACGGCAAGGTCCGGGGCGCCGGTGGCACCCTCGGCGTCCACAAGCGTCACGGGGCGGTCCAGGCGGGTCAGTTCGCGCAGCAGTTCGCGCGTCAGGGTGGATTTCCCGATGCCGCCCGGCCCGGTGACCACGGCCAGACCACCGCCGGGCCCGTGGGCCCAGGCGAGCAGGGCGTCCAGCTCGGCCTCGCGGCCCAGCATGCGCCCCACCGCCCGGTCCCGCGGCGTGGCGGTGTCCGGCCCGGTCAGCTCTGTGAGTTCGGCCCGCACCTCGGCCTCCAGGGCGCTGCCGGGCAGCGTCAGAGGCAGGAGGCGGCGCAGCGCGGCGGGATCCAGCGGCGGGGCGCCGGGCAGGCGGTACGCCCGTTCGGCCCACACGGCCGCGCGGGCCGGGTCGGCGTTCTCCGCAGCGCGCAGCGCCTCGCCCTGCACGTGGCGCGCGAGCCGTTCGCGCTGCGTGTCCACCCAGTCCTCGAACTCCGCCGAGACGTCCGGAAGGGTCACGCCATGCAGAAAAGGGCCCGGGTACGCCTCCCAGGCCGCCTCACCCCGCAGGCCCGGGAGCGCCGCGGCGTCGCATGTCACGGCCACGCCGGCCGTGAGGCGTTCGTCGCCGCCCAGGGCGTCCGGGGCAGACTCCCGCAGGGCGTGCAGGGCCACGCGCAGGCTGGCCTCGGGTTTCGCGGCGTTCGGCCACAGCAGCGCCGCCAGCTGCCGCCTGGGCGTGGGGCCCTCCAGCGCGGCGTACACCAGCAGCAGCAGCGACTTAACCTTCCGGAAGCGGCCCAGGCGCAGTTCACCCAGGGTGCACAGCGCCGGCCCGGTCACGGCCGTCACCTTACTCAAAGGCCGTCTCCGCTGCGCCGCGTGTCGCGTCCCGCAGGGCGTCCGTGAACGCCGGCACGTCCTCCGGGAGCAGCTGCACGTGCAGTTCCACGCCGCCTGCCGTGTAGGTCTCCTCACCGCGCGTGACATCCCAGGTGCCCAGCAGATGGTACAGGCCACTCACCGATGCGAAGGGCACCGCCACCCGCAGGGTTACGCGCGGCCGCACCTCCAGTTTCGGGGCGCTGCGCACGCACTCGGCGGCCGTCCCGCCGTACGCGCGCACCAGGCCGCCCGTGCCGAGCTTCACGCCGCCGTAGAAGCGCACCACGACCACCATCACATGATCCACGCCCTGCCCCTCGATGGCCCGCAGGATCGGGCCGCCCGCCGTGCCGCCCGGCTCCCCGTCATCGTTGAAGCGGTACGCGCCCGCGATCCGGTACGCCCAGCAGTGGTGCGTGGCGTCCGGGTAGCGCGCCCGCAGGGCGGCGAGCTGCGTCAGGGCCTCTTCGGGCGTCTCGGCGCGGTCCGCGAAGGCCAGGAATTCGCTGTTCTCGATCACCGCGTCGAACCGGTGCGGGCCGGCCAGGGTGGTGAACGGCGCGGGGAGGTCTGCCACGCTCAGAGCAGTCCCCGCCCTGCGAGCAGGGCCCGCGCGTGCCACAGCGTCAGGCTGCTCGGCCCGTCCAGGATCTCCCCGGCCTCCAGCCGTCGGTACGCTTCGTGCAGGGGAAGCACCACCCGCTCGATCGTCTCGGTGTCCTCGTGATGCGTGTCGCCCAGGGTGACGCCCAGCGCCACGAACGGGTAGAACACCACCCCGCTGATGCTCGGCTGCGGGTAGAAGCCCGGCAGCGCCACCCACTCGGCCGCCTCGCCGCCCACCTCCTCCAGCAGTTCCCGCTGCGCCGCACCCAGAAGGTCCTCGCCGCGCTCCACCCCGCCCGCCACAACCTCCGTCACCGTGGCGCGCAGCGGGTAGCGGTACTGCCGGATCAGCACCGCCTCCCCACCCGCCGTGACCGGCAGCACGAACACCGCCCGGGGCCCCCGCGGCCGGTACTGGTACGTGGTCTCCACCCCGCCCGGCAGACGCACCCGGTCCTCAAACACCGTCCGGAAGCCTGACACCAGCCGCCGTGACTCCAGCGTCTCCCACGGCTGAACTTCATCCTCGGTCAGCGCGGCCCAGTTCGGGTGGTCGGTCATACCCGCAGGCTAGCAGGGGCCGCGCCCCCAATGAGGTGGGTGCCGCGCGCTTCAGCGGTCCACGTTCACGGTGGCCTGCGCCGAACCCGTCAGGTGCCCGGTCACCACCAGACCCTGCGGGGTGACCTGCACGCCCGTGACCCGCAGGTCCCGCACCTGCCCGCCCAGCGTGACGCCCGGCGCCGGCGTGAACGGCAGGCGCTCCTGAAGCTGCGCCCGCGCCCGCGCCAGACCGGGCCGCAGGTCAAAGCGCGCCGCCTGCTGCACGTACGCCTGCGCCCGCCGGTCGGCCAGCCACGCCAGCACCCGGCCGGTCACACCCTGCCGGCGCGTGGTCACGGTCACGTTCCGCAGGGTCAGCACCTGCCCCGCCTCGTCCAGTGTGGGCGTGCCGCGCACGTCCGTGACTGCCGTGAGCTTCAGGCCCAGCGGTCCGTTCACCTGGACCTGCACGGCGGCGTTCAGCGCGGCGCCCGCGGGGGTCAGGGTCACGCCCGTGACGCGCAGGGTCGGGGCGGTCGGGACCGGCAGCGTCAGGGTCCGCTGGGCCGCCTCACGCGCCGCAGCCCGTGACAGCTCCGGGTAGGGCAGACGCACCGGCACGCTCAGGTCCAGTCCTGGCGTCAGGGCGGCGTCCGTGCGCAGTGCCGGCAGGGCGCGCGGCGTCACGGCCGGCGCGTGCCCCAGACCCGCGTCCAGCGTCACCTGCGCGCCCAGCGTGATCTTGAGCGCGTCCGGCGTGAACCGGAACGGCGTGACACTCAGGTTCACCGGCACCGCCCGCGCGTACGCCGGGTCCGGCAGCGGCAGGGTCCAGGGCTGCTGCGCCCGCGCCCACAGCGTGCCCGCCCGCTCGCGCAGCTGCGCGCCGTTCCGCACCGCCTGCTCCACCTGCGCCGCCAGGGCGTCCAGCTGCGCGCGGACCTGGGCGTCCACCAGCGACTGCACACTCACCCGCACCCCCTGCGCCAGCTCGACACTCAGGGGATCCGTCCACGCGTACTCTCCCCGCACCTTCACGCCTGCATTCCAGTCCGGCGTCACGGTGGGCGTGACCGTGAGAGTCACGGTCGCCTCCCCGCCAAAATCCCGCGCCAGCGCCGAGCCCAGCCCGGTCGGTTCCGCCCGGAACGCTGCGCGGATCGGCACGCTCAGCAGCAGCCCCGAGCCGTCTGGCGCGGCCGCCACCCGCACCGCCCCGGTCCGGGTGACCGTACCGCTCAGGTGCACGCTCAGCAGCCCCCCCAGAAATGACCGCTCTTCATCCAGCTGCGCAAATGCCTTCGGTACGCGCGCGTTCGCTGCGACCTGCACGCCCGCCAGCGGCACCGTCACCGGAACGGTCAACGTGGACGGCGCAGCCTGGGCAGTCATGAGCCCAGTCAACACGACCGGCATGAGAAGGCGCGTCAGGCGAACGGTGGAGGCACGCATTCCCCGAGCTTACCGGCCCTGAATGAGGCCGGGCGCGGCCGCAGACCCCGCCCGGCGCGCCTCCCTGAAGGCCGATCCACCTGCCTGAACGGAAGCGTGAGGCTCCAGCCCCTCACACTTCAGCGTCCTGACCGCCCAGGAGGACCACCGCCGCAGGCCCTGAACGGACCGCTCGGAGCGCCGCCCCGGGGGCTTCAGGAGGGCGCATGACACCCATCACCCCCACCCCTCACGGCATCACCGCCTCCGGCGCAGTCGCCCTGCTGCTGGCCCCCTCCGTGTTCCACCGGCAGGCGACCCTCTCAGCCGCCCGGTTCATCCTCGCCAGGCTTCTGGCGGTCCTCACGCGCCTGACCGCCTTTCGCCGGGGCCTGCTGAACGTCATTCCGTTCCCGGTGCACGGCGGTTTCGGCCTCGTCACGGCCCTGGGGGCGCCCTGAATTCCGGGAGTCGCGGACCAGCCCACCGCCCGGTATGACTTCCTGGGCAGCACCGCGGCTCTGATCGTCGTGTGACTCCTCACCGACTGGCGCGCCCAGGCCGCCCACCGGACCGCCGCCACCCGCTGAACGGCCCGTTGCCCGGAGGACCGTTCAGCCACCAGCGGGTTCAGCGCCTACTCTGGGGCGCATGTGGGCACAGCGCACCCTGACCCTTCCCGCCGCCCGGCGCGGCTTTCACCTGATCACCCGCGAGGTCCAGACCGCCATGCCCGACCTCACCCGGGTGCGCGCCGGACTTCTGCACGTGTTCATTCAGCACACCAGTGCCAGCCTCACCCTGACCGAGAACGCCAGCCCCGACGTGCGGCGCGACTTCGAGCGGTACTTCAACCACGCCGTACCCGACGGCTGGCCTGCCTTCGAGCACACCCTCGAAGGCGCCGATGACATGCCGGCGCACATCAAGGCCAGCGTCCTGGGCCCCAGTCTCACCCTGCCCGTCCAGGCCGGCCGGCTCGCGCTGGGCACCTGGCAGGGCATCTACCTGTGCGAGCACCGTGATCACGGCGGCCCCCGGCGCCTGCTGCTCACCCTGACCGGGGAGGCACAGGGCCGCTGACCGGCAGGAGCAGCCGCTCCTCAGGGAACCGGGAGACCAGCCTGGCCGGGGCAGCGTCATGCGAGTGGTGCGGGACCTGGAGACAGAGCCTCTGAAGAACAGGAGAAACGCCCTGTCCCGGCCAGGTGAGGCGATCACAGGCCGGACCGGGGACGCGTGCCGGGCGGGTCTGAATCCAGGCCGGTCCGGGCGGCTGACCAGTGCAGGAGTGCCCGTCCGCCCCTGGTAAACAAGTCCCGCAGGACCGGCCGCTATTTCCCCTACACTGAGGCACGGTGCTGCGCGCCGTGTTTTTTTTGCTCCGGTCCAAGGACCGCCGGGCGGAAGAAGCAAGTCTGTGCGCGTGGCCGGAGGGCTGAGATGCCTGGAATCGCAATTGTGGGAGCCCAGTGGGGCGACGAGGGCAAGGGGAAGATCACGGACTTCCTCGCGCCGGAAGCAGAGTTCGTGGTGCGTTACCAGGGCGGCGCGAACGCCGGACATACCGTCACCGCCAAAGGACAGACCTTCAAGCTGAACCTGCTGCCCAGCGGCGTGCTGCATGACGGCACGGTCAGCGTGCTCGGGGACGGCATGGTCATTGACGCGGACAAGTTCATGGAGGAACGTCGCAACCTGATTGCCGGCGGCCTGAACCCGGACCTGCGCATCAGTGACCGCGCGCACCTGGTGCTGCCGCATCACAAGTACGTGGACGGCCGCAAGGACTTTGTGGGCACAACCGGGCGCGGCATCGGTCCGGCCTACGCGGACCGCGCCCGGCGCGTGGGCATCCGCTTCGGGGACCTGCTGAGTGACGAGGTGCTGGCCGAACGGGTCGAGCGGCTGCTTGAAGCGAAGCCGAACAGCACCCGTGACGCCGGGTGGACCAGCGTGCAGGGCGCGATGGACGCCCTGGCCCCCACCCGGGAGGCACTCGCCCCGTTCATTCAGGACACGGGCGCGCAGCTGCGTGACGCAATCAGGGAAGGGCGGAACGTGCTGTTCGAGGGCGCGCAGGCGACCCTGCTCGACCTGAACTACGGCACGTACCCGTTCGTGACGAGCAGCCACCCCACCGTGGGCGGCATCCTGGTGGGCGCAGGCGTGAACCACAAGGCGATTCACAAGGTGTACGGCGTGGCGAAGGCCTTCAACACGCGCGTCGGGCACGGCCCGTTCGTGACCGAAGTGCATGACGAGGCGGGCATCCTGCGCCTGCGCGGCGACGGCAGCAAACCCTGGGATGAATTCGGAACGACCACCGGCCGGCCCCGGCGCGTGGGCTGGCTGGACCTGGCGCTTCTGAAGTACGCCGTGGACGTGAACGGACTGGACGGGCTGGTCATCAACAAGATGGACATCCTGGCCGGCCTGGACGACCTGCCGGTGTGCGTGGCGTACGACGCGGACGGACAGCCGGTCTGGAAGCGCATGAAAGGCTGGGCGACCACGGACGGCGCCACGAGCCGCGAGACGCTGGCCAGGGAAGCGCAGGCGTACCTGGACCTGATCGAGGAGACCGTGGGGTGCCCCGTGGTGATCTTCTCGGCCGGCCCGGCACGCGAGCAGACGTACGGTCAGGTCAGCTGGACCTGAGCGTTCACGCCGTCTGGTCCGGGAGCCCCGTCGCGGGCTCCTTTTCTTGCCCGGTGGGGGGGGTGGCCCCACCAGCGCCGCCTGAAAGCTTTTTGACAATTGCCTGGGGGCGGCGTGGCCTACACTCCCTCCATTCACATTCACCCCCGCCGGCTTGCCGGCGTGACGGTGAGAAGGAGCGAACCTATCTTGACGATTGAACCGGTGATCAGCGCCGCCGACGAGAAACAGGAAGTGCCCGGTCTGAGCGGCCTGACGCACGAGTGGCTGGCCGCCATCGGGGAGGACCCGGACCGTGAGGGGCTGCTGAAGACCCCGCACCGCGTGGCGAAAGCCTGGGGCTTCCTGACCGCCGGGTACCACAAGTCCCTGCATGAGGCCGTGGGGGACGCCGTGTTCGCCGCGGAAGGCAGTGAGATGGTGATCGTGAAGGACATCGAGTTCTACTCCATGTGCGAGCATCACATGCTGCCGTTCTACGGGCGGGCGCACATTGCGTACATCCCGGACGGGAAGATTCTGGGCTTGAGCAAGTTCGCGCGGATCGTGGACCTGTACTCGCGGCGGCTGCAGGTGCAGGAGCGCATCACGACACAGATCGCGGACGCCGTGCAGGAACTGCTCGAGCCGAAGGGCGTGGCAGTGCACATGGAAGGCGTGCACCTGTGCATGGCGATGCGCGGGGTGCAGAAGCAGAACAGCAGCACCACCACGAGCGCCATGCGCGGCCTGTTCAAGGATGACCCCCGGACCCGCGCAGAGTTCATGAGCGCGGTGCAGGGCACCCTCCGCGGCCGCTGAACCGGCCTCTGCTGTGCACAGTGGGTGAACGCCGGTGGCCGGAAGGTCCGGGCGGGGTCCAGCACGTGTGACGGCTGCCTTCAACGGCGATCAGGTTCCCACTGCTGGCGTGCGCGCTGTGCGGCCCGGACGTGAGGCTCCGGGCCTCGTCTGCCGTGGCCGGGCCACACAGTCCGGACCGCATCGCGTGGATCTGTGGTGCCAGCTCGGCGCACCGTGGGCTGCACCTCTCACGCGAAACGCGTCCTGACGGGCGTCAGGACGCGTTTCGCTGCGGCGCTCAGCCCAGGGTCTGTTCCAGCGCCTGCCAGGGCAGCAGCGCGCACTTGCGCCGCGCGTGCAGCCGGCTCACGCCGGAGAGTGCCTGCAACTCGCCGAGTTGCGGGTCCGGCTCGGTTTCGCCCATCACCATCGCCTGGAACTGTTCGGCCAGTGCCCGGGCTTCCTCGACGCTTTTCCCGGTCAGGGCCACGGTCATCAGGCTGGCGCTGCTCTGGCTGATCGCGCAGCCCTTCCCGCTGAACTGAACGCGTGCCACGCGGCCGGCCTGCACGTCTGCCCAGACGGTCACCTGATCCCCGCAGCCCGGGTTGTCCACGGTCACGCCGGGCACGCCGTCCAGAGGCCCGGTGTGACGCGGGCGGCGCTGGTGGTCCGCGATGATCTGCCGGGCGACCGTCTCGGGCAGCACGCCCTTACTCCGGAACGGTCAGGCGCAGCGCCGCGGCGTGCAGCATGCGCACGCCCGTCTCCAGGCTGGCCTCGTCAATCGTGAAGCGGGGGTGGTGGTGAGGCCAGTGGCTGTCGGCGGCTTCGCTGCCGCTGCCGACGTTGAAGTACGCGCCGGGCGCTTTCTCGAGGTAAGCGCTGAAATCCTCGCCGCCCATGGTGGGTCTGGCGTCCCGGTAGTGGTCCGGGCCCACGACGTCCAGCGCGATCTCCCGCAGCTGCTCTGCCACCCAGTCGGTGTTGATCAGCGGCCGGTACCCGAAGTCGTAGCGCAGGTCGTACGTCGCGCCGTGCGCCTCGCACACCCCCCGGATCACCCGCTCGATCAGCTGCGGCGCCCGTTCCCGCAGCGCCGGGTCGAAGGTGCGTACCGTGCCCATCAGCTGCGCGCTGTCTGGAATGACGTTGTGCGTGGTGCCACTCGCGAACTTGGTGATGCTGACCACCAGGGCGTCCTGCGCGGCCACCATGCGGCTCACCACGTGCTGGAGGTTCGTGACGACCTGCGCGCCCACCGCAATGGGGTCCACGGTCTCCTCCGGGTGCGCGCCGTGCCCGCCGCGCCCGCGGATGGTGAGTTCGATGGTGTCGGGCGCGGCCATGAACGCCCCGGGCTTCACGGCCACCACGCCGGCCGGCAGCTGGCTGTTCAGGTGCAGGCCCGTGACGACGTCCACGCCGTCCATCAGGGCGGTGTTCATCACGAGTTCCTCCGCGCCGCCCGGCCCGATCTCCTCGGCGTGCTGGAAGATCATGCGGATTTCCCCCGGCACCGCCTGCGCCCCTTCAGACAGCAGGCGCGCGACACCCAGCAGGATCGCGGTGTGTCCGTCGTGCCCGCAGGCGTGCATGACGCCCGGCGTGCGCGACGCGAACTCGAAGGTGTTCTCCTCGTGAATGGGAAGTGCGTCAATGTCAGCGCGCAGCAGCACCGTCCGTCCGGGCTGACCGCCCTTCAGGACCGCCAGGACACTGGTGGCCGTGGGCCGCGTGACGCTCAGGCCCGGCATGGCGCGCAGCTGCTCTTCGATGTACGCGGTCGTGTGGTGCTCCTCGAACCCCACTTCGGGGTTCATGTGCAGGTGCCTGCGCCACGCCACGAGCTGCTCACGAAGTCCCTGTACCCGGTCCTGAGTTGTGGTCATGCCCCAGCCTAGCGCGTCCCTCCCCGGGGTGGGCGGCGCGCGGTCCGTCAATCCGGAACCCTGGACGTGACACCGCCCGGCCGGTCACCCGCCCGGAACACAGCGGCCTGCGGGCAGGAACGGAAAGCCGCAGTGAACCTTCCCTCAGCAACCCTGCGGCCTCACGTGTCGTACTGGAGGCATGAGCACCCGCACCCGACCACGAAGCAAACTCGGCCTGCTGCTGAGTCTCGCCCCCATCGCGCTGGAACTGCTGGCCCTGGCCCGCAGGAGCCAGAAGAAACGCAGCCGCTACACCAGGGCCAGCAAACGTGACCGCGCCGTGGACTTCCTGCTGAACCAGGCGCAGCGCCGCGTGGGAAAAGCCCGCACCCGCCGCTGGTTCTAGGCGCCCGCCGCCCTGAAGAACACCTGAACGCGCGCCCACCCGGCTACGGGGGGCGCGCGACTACGGTGGGGCATGCCGCAGAAACCGGACCTGCCCGCACCGAAACCCCGCAGCGAACGCGTCGGCTTTGCCCTGGTCGGCCTGGGCAAGCTCACCGCCGAGCAGCTGATTCCCGCGGTCCGCACCAGTCAGGACGCGTACGTTGCCGCGCTGGTCAGCAGCGAGGAGGACAAGGGAGAGGAGTTCGCCCGGGCCTTCGACCTGACCGAGCAGGACGTGTACACCTACGACACCTTCGAACAGCTGGCCGACCGTGACGATGTGCAGGCCGTGTACATCGTGCTGCCCAACAGCAAACACCTGGAATTCGTGCGGCGCGCCGCGCAGATGGGCAAACACGTTCTGTGCGAGAAACCCCTCAGCGTGAACGCCGGACAGGCCCGGCAGATCGTGGACGCCTGCCGGGAGGCCGGCGTGCTGCTCATGACCGCGTACCGCTGCCAGTACACCCCCGAACACTGGGCCGCGCGGGAAGCCGTGCAGAGTGGTGCGCTGGGCCGGGTGAAACTCCTGGACTCCATTCACGCGCAGGTGGAGGACGACCCTGAAGCGTGGCGCCTGAAACGTGCACTGGCCGGCGGAGGCCCCCTCCTGGACGTCGGGATCTACAGCCTGAACACCATGCAGTTCGTGACCGGACAGGAACCCGAATGGGTGTTCGCGGCGCAGCACCAGCCTGCCGGTGACCTCCGCTTCCGGGAGGTGGAGGAATCCGTGAGCGCCATGCTGGGCTTCCCGGGCGGCGTGATCGCCAACCTGCAGACCAGTTACGGCGCCTACAACACCGCCACGCTGCGGGTCATGGGGGAGGACGGCAGCCTGCTGATGGACCCTGCTTTCCCGTACGGCGGCCTGGGTCTGGAAATCACGGATCAGAACGGCACGCGCCAGCCGGCCTTCCCGGAGTACAACCAGTTCAGCCTGGAATTCGATCACTTCGCGCAGTGCATCCAGCAGGGCCGCGCCCCCTGGACTCCCGGCGAGGAAGGCGTGCAGGACCACGTGATCATGGACGCCATCTACGAGAGTGCCCGCACCGGGCAGGTGGTGCGCCTTTCACCGCAGACCGGCACGGACCTGTACCGCGGCACGCCCCCTGAACGCCCCGGGCAGTAGACAGGCGCCATGCGTCCACACGGCTGAAAAATTCCGAGGTGACCCAGGCTCAGGCTGCGTGCCCCGGCGGCCCAGCCTCCGGCCCGCCCCGCTGCCGGCACGTCCTGATGCACGGGGCTGAGCCTGACCGGGCAGGCCATGGTCGTCCGGTGGACTCAGAAAGCGCCTCCCGGGTGCCGGGGGGCGCTCATCTGAATCCGGGGCTGCTCAGGCCGTGACCTGGGCGCCGGGCGGGGTCTTCGGGGCCTTGGAGGTCAGGTCCGCTGGTAGGCCACCTGGCCGTTCACGACCGTCAGGGTGGGCCACCCGCGCAGGGTCTGGCCCGCCCAGGGCGTGAACTTTGCCTTGCTCCGGAACTCGGCCGGGTTCACTTCGCGCGGGGTGGTCAGGTCCAGCACCACCAGGTCGGCGGGCGCCCCGGCGTCCAGGGTGGGGGCCGGCCAGCCCAGCACGCGGGCGGGCGCGGCGGTCATGAGGTCCACGATCCGTTCGAGGCCCAGCGTGTCGGCGAAGCGGGTGTACATCAGCGGGAACGCCAGTTCGATGTACGCGATGCCGCTGGGGGCGTCGAGCAGGTCCCGTTCCTTTTCCGCGCGGGTGTGCGGCGCGTGATCCGTGGCAAGGCAGTCCACGCTGCCGTCGCGCAGGCCTTCAAGCAGGTGATCGGCGTCGGCCTGCGTGCGCAGGGGCGGCGCGACCTTGTAGATCGCGTCGAAGGACCGCAGCGCTTCGTCGGTCAGGGTCAGGTGGTGGGGGCACACCTCGCAGGTCACGGGCAGGCCCTGCGCTTTGGCGGCGCGCACGAGGTCCAGGGCCCGGGCGGTGGAGAGGTGCTGGATGTGCAGCCGGGCGGGCCGGCCCTGCGCCGCGAGGCCGGCCACGATCTCAATGTCGCGCGCCACGCGGGCCGCTTCGGCCGCGGCGGGGTTGCCGGGCAGGCCCAGCGCCTCGCTCACGGCGCCTTCGTTCATCACGCCGTCGGCGCGCAGACTGGCGTCCTCGGCGTGCACGCTGATGACCATGCCCAGACTCGCCGCGGTTTCCAGGCCCAGGCGCAGCGTGCGGGCGTTCTCGTTCGTGCGGCCGTCATCGGTGAACATGGCCGCGCCCGCTTCTTTCAGGTACGTGAGTTCCGCCAGTTCATCGCCTTTCTGACCGCGCGTGAGGGCCGCGGCGGGCTTCAGGCGGGCAAAGCCCAGTCCGGCCGCCTTCTCGATCAGGGCTCTGACGGTGGCCGGGTCGTCGACCACGGGGCTGGTGTTCGGCATGGACACCACGGTGCCGTAGCCGCCCGCAGCGGCCGCCGCGAGGCCGCTGGCGAGGTCCTCTTTTTCCGTCTGGCCGGGTTCGCGCAGGTGCGCGTGGGGTTCGATCAGGGCGGGCGCGACCGTGCCGCCCTGGCCGTCGATCACCTGGCCCTGCTCGGGCAGGTTCCAGCCTTTGATGACGCCGTTCTCCACGGTGACGGACGTCAGGGCGTCCGAACCGAGCCGCTTGATGTTGGTGATGGTGATGGTCATGGGGTTCCCTTTACTCGCGGCCCACCAGCAGGTGGTACAGGACGCTCATGCGGATGGCCTGGCCGTTCTCGACCTGTTTCAGGATGCGGCTGCGCGGGCCGTCGGCGGCGTCCGTGCTGATTTCCAGGTCACGGTTCATGGGGCCGGGGTGCAGGACGATGGCGCCGCTCTCGGCGTGCTGCATGAGCGCTTCGTTCACCTGGTAGGTGTGCGCGTACTCCTGGAGGCTGCCCAGGAATCCGCCCTGCATGCGTTCACGCTGGAGGCGCAGGGCCATGACGGCGTGCGCGCCGCGAACCGCTTCGCGCGGGTCGGTGGTGAGGGTCACGCCGTTCAGGCCGGCGAGGTCGGCGGGCAGGAGGGTGGCGGGCCCGCACAGCACCACCTGCGCGCCGAGTTTGGGCAGCAGTTCAGCGTTGCTGCGCGCCACGCGGGAGTGCCGGACGTCGCCGATGATGGCGACCTTCTTGCCTTCCAGGCTGCCGTACTCCTGGCGGATGGTGTACGCGTCGAGCAGCGCCTGGGTGGGGTGGGCGCGGCGCCCGTCCCCGGCGTTGATGACGGGTTTGCCGCTGTAGCGGGCGACGAGGTGCGCGGCGCCCGAGGCGTGATGGCGGACGATATACGCGTCAACCTTGTAGGAGGTGACGACCTCCATGGTGTCGCGCAGGCTTTCACCCTTGCTGACGCTGCTGCTGCCGGCCGCGAAGGTGAGCACGTCGGCGCTCATGCGGCGGGCGGCCAGTTCGAAGCTGGTGCGGGTGCGGGTAGAGTTCTCGAAGAACGCGTTGCAGACGGTCAGGCCCTGCAGGGCGGGGACCTTCTTCACCGGGCGGTCGAGCACCTGAAGCATGGTGTCGGCGTTGTCGAGGATGGCTTTCAGGCGTTCGGGAGTCCAGTCCTGGAAATCCAGGAGGTGGCGGGGGCGGGGGCCCATGCTGACGGGCGCGTTCATCGGAGGGCCTCCACGTCCCAGAGTTCCACGCTGTCCACGCCGTCGGTTTCGTGCAGTTTGACCTTCACGACCTCGCTGGCGGCGGTGGGGAGGTTCTTGCCCACGTAGTCGGCGCGGATGGGCAGTTCACGGTGGCCGCGGTCCACCAGGACGGCCAGTTGGATGCCGGCGGGGCGGCCCAGGTCGATCAGGGCGTCCAGGGCGGCGCGGACCGTGCGGCCGGTGTACAGCACGTCATCCACGAGAATCACGCGGCGGTCGCGCAGGTCGAAGGGCACCTGCGTTTCCCGGATGATGGGCTGCTGGGCGACTTCGCTAAGATCGTCGCGGTACAGGGTGATGTCCAGCATGCCGGTGGGGACCTCCACGCCCTCGAGGCTGCTGAGCTTCTCGGCGAGGCGCCGGGCGAGGGGGATGCCGCGGGTGTGAACGCCGATCAGGGCGAGTTTCTCGGCGCCCTTGTTGCGTTCGATGATTTCGTGGGCGATGCGGGTCAGGGCGCGCCGAACTTCGTCAGATGTAAGGATGGTGGCTTTGGGGGTCATGCGCTCACGCTCTGGCGGGCAGGCCCAAAAAAATGGCCGCTCAGCGCATGCTGAGGGCGGGTGGGGGTGTGGTGCATGGTGCTCCTTCTCCTGCCTCACGGGGCGGGTGCAGTCTCACGGGACTGCCGGGAAAGGACGAATGGGTTGCGGGGGGCGCGCCGGAGCGCGCGGCCTGAAGGAGTGTACACCGGGCGGGGCGGGGTGTGGTGGGGGTGTCCGGACGGCGCGGCAGATTTAAGACGCACTAAACTTGACATGATAGCGCTCAGGTTTTACACTACTGACAGTTGAGCGCAGGGCACTCAGGAGAACTGAGCGGAACCCCCGGCGCTTCCACTCCCAGGAGGTACTTCAAGTGATGCGATTTGATCCCTTCCGTGAAATCGAAGAGCTGACCCAGCGCATGGACCGCGCCTTCGGCCAGACCAGCGCCCCCGCCCGTTTCGCCCCCCCCGTGGACGTGCACGAGGACGACCAGGGCCTCGAACTCACCCTTGACCTGCCCGGCATCACCCCCGACCAGCTGCAGATCGAAGCCGAGAACCAGACCCTGACCGTGCAGGCCACCCGCACCTACGACCGCAAGGAAGGCCGCACCGCCCACCGCGTCGAACGCGCCTACGGCACCCTGGCCCGCACGTTCAGCGTGCCCGCCAAGTACGACCTGGCCAAGGTCGAAGCGGACTTCAACCACGGCACCCTCACCATCCGCGTGCCCCGCAGCGAAGCCGCGCAGAAACGCACCATTGCGATCCGCAGCGGCAGCAGGGTCCTGGATCAGGACACCACCCCCAGCGCCTGACCCGCCCGCCCCGGCACACCGAGAGCCCCCGAAAGGGGGCTCATTCATTGATTCCAGCGCGCCTCGCCTCTCTGGTGCCGGCGCACCGGACCCCACGGCACACCTGCCCTCTTCCGGCGCTACTCGCCTTCCTGCACGGCCTCCAGCAGTTCCTGCGCCAGCCGGAGCGCCGCCGGGCCCAGTGGCGCGCGGGTCACGCCCATCAGCGTGCCCAGCTTCTCCCGCCGCGCGGGCGTCAGGTTCATCCAGCGGCGCAGGTCCTCGCGGTGGGTGCGGGCCGCTTCATCCCGCAGGAACCGTACCGCGCCGTCGTAGTACCCCGCCTGGAACGCGGCGCGTGCCCGGCGCTCCTGTTCCACCAGGCCCAGGCCCCGCGTGGCGAGCAGCACCCGCCGGGCCTCATCCTCCCCGCCGAAGGCGTACAGGGCTTCCAGGCGGTACACCGCTTTCGGAAAGCGCAGCCCCGCCGCTGAGCGCCACGCGTGAGGCAGGCGGATCTCGAACTCAGGCCACAGGTGCAGCCAGGTGAGCAGCGCCGGGTACAGCAGGGTCAGCGCGATCTCGCGCGCGTCGGCCAGGGCCAGCAGCTGCTCCTGCACGCCGTGCCCGGGCCCGGTGTGCGCCGCACGCGCCGCGCTCAGCGCGTCCTGGGCGCCGCGCAGCAGTTCGGCGCGGTGCGCGGCGCGCTGCGAGGCACTCAGGTTCCACAGGGTGCGCTGAATGCGGCCGTAATGCCCGGTCGGGTCGTAGATCACGCGGCTGGTGGCCAGCAGGGCCAGCGGCGCCTCTGTGCGCGCCACGTCCCAGTCCCGCCAGGCCTCAAGCTTCTCGAACGGGAAGCGCTCCACCGTCACTCCGGCGCGCGTGTCGGCCTGGGCAGACAGCACGCCCCGCTCGAACGTCACGAACGTGGGCACACTGCCCGCCCAGGCGTACTCGGTGCCGAAACTGCCCGCCTGCGCCACGGCCCTCACCTTCCGGTCCGCGACCAGCCGCTCTCCTGCCCGTTCCGGGTTCTGTCTGTCTGCTGCGCGCGCTTCCGAACTCAAGGTGCGTTCCTCCCACTGCCCCGGAGGACAGACAGATCAGCATAGCGGTCCCGGGCGGGCGCCGCCGTAACCCCGCCCAGGGTCAGGGTGCGGCGCGGGCCACGACGGTCTGCGCGCCGGTCACGCGGTCTCCCACACTCACGGCGGGGGTGAACGTCCCGGGCAGGTGCAACAGCACCAGGCCTCCCTCCTCCAGGAAGGCGGCCTTGTACCCGGCGCGCGCTTGGTCACCTTCACGGAGGAAGGACAGGCCCCGCAGGCCCGCCTGGGGCGCCACCAGTGTCAGCGTGACGTCCCCCAGGGGCGTGCCGATCACTGCCGCCTGACGTTCATTTTCCAGCGCGCCGCGTGACACGAGCGCCTCCACCGGGCGGCCGGTCAGCGCCGCGAGCCTCTCCACGCTTCCCACCAGGGGCACGTTCGCGCGGGTGCCCACGTGCGTGGTCGAAGTTACCGGCCCGGAAGCCGGCTGGTACGCGTAATGCACGTCCAGTGCGCCCACGAGGACCGCAATCAGCCAGCCGTCCGCGGCGCCGGGTGTTCCCAGCAGGGCGGCGGCGTCCAGGGGCGTGCCGCCGTGAATCACGCCGCCCTGCACGCGCCGCACCGCGCTGACCACGCCGTCGGCGGCACTCAGCACCTCGCCGGGCGCCGCGGACGGCAGACGCACCGGGTCACGGAAGCGGTAGACACCACGGACGTACCAGGCGGCCGCCGCGGCGGCCAGCAGAGGAAGCACAGGTCGCAGACGCATGCCGTTCAGTCTAGAGGCCCCCGGGGACCCCGGTGAGGGACCGCTGACCCTGCCTGTGCCCGCTACTGGCCCTGCAGGATCTGCACGCTCAGCAGGGTGTCCGCGCCGGTCCCGGCGATGGGCCCGCTGCCGGAATCGTTGCGTTGCAGGCGATTCAGGACGTCCTGTCCGGCCACGACCTGTCCGAAGACCGTGTAGTTGCCGCTCAGGAAGTCCGCGGGCGCCACCGTGATGAAGAACTGGCTGCCCTGCGAGTTCAGGCTCTGCGCGCGCGCCATGCCCAGGACCCCGGCCCGGTCGAAGCGCAGGCCGTTGAGCACTTCCGCCGGGAACTGGTAGCCGGGCCCGCCCGTTCCCCACTGGGCGCGTCTGGAGTCCTCAGCGCTCAACGGGTCACCGCCCTGCGCCATGAACCCGTCAATCACGCGGTGAAAGCGCGTGCCGTCGTAGAAGCGGTTCAGCGCGAGGAACACGAAGTTGTTCACGGCCACCGGGGACGCCCTGGCGTACAGGTCCAGCGTGACAGTTCCCTGACTGGTGGTCAGGACCGCGCGGTACGCCCGGTTCGGGTCGATGATCCGTGGTGGGGCCGCCGGGAAGGACCGCACCGGCGTGGCCGAGCGGTACGCAAGGGCCTCGAACCTCTGCCCGGCCGGCTGGGCCGGGGGAGAGGCCGGGACGCGCGCAGCGGCGGCCACGGTGGTGGAGGGGGCGGGAGCGCACGCGGCAAGGATGGACCCCAGCAGGGCCGCGCCGGACAGCAGAGCAGCAGAACGCATGCGCTTCAGTGTTTCATACGTCGCGTGAGAGCGGCCTGCGGGTCTCTGAAGGTGCCGGGCGGTTACTCCAGGGGCAGGCTGGTGGTGTACTTCTCCTGCTTGACCACGATGGTGCTCGCCGTGTTGCGCACACCGGGAATGGCGGCCAGGGTGTTCACCAGGAAATGCTGATAGGCGTCCAGGTCCGGCACAGACACCTTGAGCAGGTAGTCGATGTCCCCCAGGCACAGGAAGCATTCGAGAACCTCGGGCCGCTCCTGCATCTTCCGGGCGAATTCCTCGAAGCCGGCCTTGGTCTGCTTGTCCAGCGTGACGCGCACGATGACCATCAGTTCACGTCCCACGGTCTTGGGGTCGAGCAGGGCCACGTAGCGCTGAATGACCCCCTCTTCTTCCAGCCGCCGGACGCGCCGGAGGGTGGGGGCGGGGGTCAGGCCGATCTCGTCGGCAAGTTCGGTGTTGGGGATGCGGGCGTCCCGCTGAAGGATGCCGAGAATCTGCCGGTCGATGGCGTCAAGATCATTCTGGGACATGATTGACCTTAAGATACCATAAACGCGCAATCCTGTTGCGGCTATCCAGCCAAAAACAGCATGTGCCGGCAATCGCCGTTGCGCCTTCACCTGTTAATCTTGCGCCACAACAGCAGCAACACCGCCGGCAGGAGACACCTGCGTGGCCAGCGAGGTCACCCCATGCACATCGGACTCCCCAAAGAAATCAAGGTCAAGGAAAATCGCGTCGCCCTCACCCCCGGCGGCGTCGCCACCCTCGTGCGCCGCGGCCACACCGTCACCGTTCAGCAGGGCGCCGGCCTCGGCAGCGGCATCGCCGATCAGGACTACGTCAACGCAGGCGCCACCCTCGGCACCGCCGACGACGCCTGGGCCGCCCAGATGGTCGTGAAGGTCAAGGAACCCATCCAGAGCGAGTACCGGTACCTGCGTCCCGACCTGCTGCTGTTCACGTACCTGCACCTCGCCGCCGACCGCCCCCTCACCGACGCCCTCCTCTCGGCGGGCACCACCGGCGTCGCCTACGAAACCGTGCAGCTTGACGACGGCAGCCTGCCTCTCCTCACGCCCATGAGCGAGGTTGCCGGCCGCCTGAGCGTCCAGGCCGGCGCGTACCACCTCCAGAAACCTGTCGGCGGCCGCGGCGTGCTCCTCGGCGGCGTGCCCGGCGTGCAGCCCGGCCACGTCACCATCATCGGCGGTGGGGTCGTGGGCACCAACGCCGCCAAGATGGCGATGGGCCTGGGCGCCAAGGTCACCATCCTCGACGTGTCCCAGCGCCGCCTCGCGTACCTCGACGATGTCTTCTTCGGCAAGCTCACCACCATGATGAGCAGCGAAGCGAACATCCGCGACCTGCTCCCCACCACCGATCTCCTGATCGGCGGCGTGCTCATCCCCGGTGCGAAAGCCCCCCACCTCGTCACGCGGGACATGCTCAAACTCATGCCGGAAGGCAGCGTCATCGTGGATGTCGCCGTGGACCAGGGCGGCTGCGTGGAAACCATCCACGCGACCACCCACGACGACCCTACCTACACCGTGGACGGGGTCATCCACTACGGCGTGGCGAACATGCCCGGCGCCGTGCCCCGCACCAGCACCTTCGCGCTGACCAACCAGACCCTCCCGTACGCCCTGCTGCTCGCCGATCACGGCCCGGCCGCCCTGAACCGCAACAAGGCCCTGATGCTCGGCCTGAACACCCACCAGGGCAAACTGACCTACCAGGGCGTCGCTGACGCCTTCGACCTGCCCTACGTCGCCCCTGAAAGCGCGCTGGCCTGAAGCTCTGCCGCAGCGGCCCCCGGGAGAGCTTCCGGGGGCCGCTGCCCCATGGGTGCCTCCATCCGCGCGGGGACCTGGCCTTCCGGTCAGGCCCGCTGCGGGCGCCGTACCCTGGAGGCATGTTCTCCCGCCCTGGCCGCGCTGCTCCTCCCCTCACCCCGGACGCTCCACACGTGAAACGCGACCCGCGGCAGCTGACGCGCCTGCTTGCCTACGCCCGCCCGTACCGCGCCCTGTTCGCGGTGGGCGTGGCCGCGACCCTGCTGTCCAGCGGCCTGAACCTCGTGTTCCCCGCGCTGTTCGGCCGCCTGATCGACGCGTCCTTCCTGCGGGTGGGGAGCACCGACACCAGTCTCCTGGACCGCACCGTGCTGAGCCTGCTGGGCATTTTCGCCCTGTCCGCGCTGTTCGGAGCGCTGCAGGCGTACCTGCTCGCCCGGGTGGGGGCCGGAGTGGTCGCTGATCTGCGCCGCGCCGTGTTCACGCACCTGCTCACGCTCTCCCCCCGCTTTTTCGGTGAGCACAAGACCGGCGACCTCACCAGCCGCCTCACCGCGGATGTGGGCACCGTGCAGGCCGTCACGAGCACCGCCCTGGCGCAGCTGGCCGCACAGAGCGTCAGCCTCGTGGGGGCCGTGGTGCTGCTCGTCACCACCAGCGCGCGCCTGAGCCTGCTGACCCTGGCGGTCATTCCGCTGGTGATCGGCACGGCCGTCACGATCGGGCGGCGCATCCGGAAGGTGAGCCGCGAGGTCCAGGACGCCGTGGCCGGTGCGAATGCCAGCGCCGAGGAAGCCATCAGCGGCGTCCGGGTGGTGCAGAGCTTCACGGCGGAACCCACCGAGCAGCGCCGCTACGGGCAGGGGGTGACCCTCAGTTTCCTCGCGGCCCTCAGGCGGGCGCGCCTGCAGGCCCTGATGGCGGGCGTGATGAGCTTCCTGACCTTCGGGGCGCTGGCCGTGGTGCTGTGGTACGGCGGGCGGCAGGTCATGGCGGGCGCCATGACCCCCGGGAACCTCGTGACGTTCCTGATCTACGCCCTGCAGGTGGGCGGCACGGTGGCGGCCCTGACCGGCATTTTCAATCAGTTTCAGGAGGCGCTGGGCGCCTCGGGCCGCATCTTCGAACTGCTGGATGAGCGCAGCGATCTGCCCGAGCCGGCCGCTCCTGCCCCCCTGCGGCGCGCGGAGGGCCGCGTCCGGTTCGAGGCGGTGCAGTTCGCGTACGAGGGCCGGGCCGTGCTGCGCGACGTGACACTGGACGTCCCGGCCGGGCAGGTCGTGGCGCTCGTCGGGCCCAGCGGGGCAGGGAAGACCACCCTCGTGAACCTGATTCCGCGGTTCTGGGACGTGACCGGCGGCACGCTGCGCGTGGACGGCCGGGACGTCCGCGAGTACGCCCTGACGGACCTGCGCGCCCAGGTGGGGCTGGTGCCGCAGGAAACCCTGCTGTTTTCCGGCACGGTGCGCGAGAACATCCTGTACGGACGGCCCGGCGCCACCGACACGGACGTGGAGGCCGCGGCGCGCGCCGCAAACGCGCACGAGTTCATCACGGCTTTCGAGCGCGGGTACGACACGGTCGTGGGTGAGCGGGGCGTGAAACTCTCCGGCGGGCAGCGCCAGCGCGTGGCGATCGCCCGGGCCCTGCTGAAAGACCCACGCATCCTGATTCTCGACGAGGCCACCAGCGCGCTCGACAACGAGTCCGAAGCGCTCGTGCAGGCGGCCCTTGACCGTCTGATGCAGGGCCGCACCACCTTCGTGATCGCCCACCGCCTCAGCACCATCCGCGGCGCAGACCGCATCCTCGTCATGGACGGCGGCCGGATCCTGGAGGACGGCCCGCACGCCCAGCTGGTCGCCACAGGCGGCCTGTACCGCGACCTGTATGAACTGCAGTTCCGCGCCGAGCAGGAAGGCCGCGCTGAACTCATTCAGCGCTGAGGCACCCGGAGGGGCCACCCCCCCCGTTCTGAAGGTCCTTCCGGCGCACCTCACACGCCGCCGCGCCTGCTCAGGGCAGAATGCCGGGCATGGAACAGCGGGATTTCGGCCACACCGGACTGCGCGTGAGCGTCCTGGGCCTGGGCGCCGGGCAGGTCGGCGCGGAGCACCTGAGTGAAGACGAGGCCGGCACCCTCCTCAACCGTGCCGTGGACCGCGGCGTGACCCTGGTGGACACCGCCCGCGGCTACGGCCTGAGTGAGGAACGCATCGGGCGGCACCTGTCGTACCGGCGGCACGATTTCATCCTGAGCAGCAAGGGCGGCTACGACGCCGAGGGCGCCGAGGACTGGACGCCGCAGGCGGTCCGCCTGGGCATCGAGCAGGCCCTGACCCGTATGCGCTGCGACTGGATCGACATCTTCCACCTTCACTCCTGCCCGGCCGACACGCTGCGCCGCGAGGACCTGCTGGGCGCGCTCGACGACGCCCGCAGCAGCGGGTTGATCCGCGTGGCCGCGTACAGCGGCGAGAACGAGGCGCTGGCCTGGGCCGTACAGTGTGGGCGCTTCGGGAGCATCGAGACCAGCGTGAACCTCGCCGACCAGTGGAGCCGCCGCCAGCTGATCGGCCCGGCGAACGAGCGCGGCCTGGGCGTGATCGCCAAGCGGCCCATCGCGAATGCCGCCTGGCAGTTCAAGGAGCGCCCCACGGGCGAGTACGCCGAGACGTACTGGGAACGGCTGCGGACCCTGAACCTGGACGCCGCGCGGCAGGAGGCCGGACTGGACTGGCTGACCTTCGCGCTGCGCTTCGCGGCCTACACGCCCGGCGTGCACAGCGCCATCGTGGGCACCGCCAGCATCGAGAACCTGGAACGCAACGTGCGGGTCGTGCAGGAAGGCCCGCTGCCCATCGACCTGCTCACGCACGTCGAAGCCGCGTGGCACGAGCACGGCCTGACCTGGGGCGGCGAGGTCTGAGCCCGCCTGGCCCTCCGCTGCCGACCGCCCCCAGGCTGGGCCGCGTGCGCCGCGCCGCGCTGATCCCCCTGCTGCTGCTGCCGCTGGCCGGCGCGCAGGACCGCCCGGCCGGAGGTGCGCAGCCGGGCGACGTGCACCTGACGCGCGACCCTGGCCTGAGTGCCGGCGCGCGCGCCGCTCTGCATAGCCTCCCCGTCGGCGTGCAGGTGGGCATCCTGGTGCAGGACCTCCGCACCCGGCAGGTGCTGGAAGCGGCCCTGCCGGACCGGGGGTTCATTCCCGCGAGCACCACGAAACTTGTCACGGCCGCCAGCGTGCTCGACGAACGGGGCGGCGCAGGCGGGTGGTGGAGCGCGGAACTGACCGTGCCCGCCGCGCAGGAGGGGCGCCCCAGCGTCAAGGCCATCACCCTGCGCGGCAGCGGAGACCCCACCCTGGAAGCCACCACCGGCCCGTACAGTCTGCGGGTCCTGGCGCGGCAGGCGTACGCCCGGGGCCTGCGGCAGGTGGGCGAGGTGCGCGTGGACGACCAGTCATTCGACGTGGACAGCTGGGCGGCCCCGCCCCTGGGTGCGCCCATGACAGCCGTTCGCCTGGCCGGGTGGCACGACGCGCCGCCCGCCACGGCCGGGGAGGCCCGGGCGCGCCTGGCGGCCGAACTGGTTGCGCAGCTGCGTGCCGCCGGCGTGAAGGTCACGCGCGACCAGCCGGGACGCGCCGCCGCGTGGCAGCCGTTCGTGCCGCCCGAGCGGACCGACAAGCAGGGCCGGCCGCTGCCGCCGGACCCTTTCGTGCCGCCCGGGCGGCGGCCGGAACAGGGGGTCGCGAGCGTGCGCAGCGCCAGCCCGGCGCAGGCCCTGGCCGCCACCCTGTGGCCCAGTGACAACCTGCGCGCCGAGGAACTCCTGGCGACGCTGGCCCATCCGCCCGGCGGGACCGGCACGCGGCCGGGCGCCCTGGCGCGCGAACGGGCGTACCTGCAGCGCATCGGCGCGGACCTCAGCGAGGTGGTGCTGAACGACGGCAGCGGCCTGAGCCGCGGGAACCGGCTCAGCGCGCGCGTGCTCGTGCAGCTGCTGCGCGTGCAGTACGACCTGCCGCACCCCCTGGCGGGGCACCGCGGCCTGCCCGGCGCGCTGTACCTCGCGCGCGGCAACGCGTTTATTGAGGCGCTCCCGCAGGCCGGGACAGGCGAGAACGTCCCCGCACACGACGGGCGGGGCGGCACTCTGGCGCTGCGGCTGCGCGGCGCGGACCTCGACGTTCGCGCCAAGACCGGCACGCTGCCCGGCGTGAGTGCCCTGGCCGGGTACGTGACCGGCCGCAGCGGGCACCCCCTGGCCTTCGCGGTTCTCATGAACGGCCCGCAGGACACCTCCATTCTGACCCTGCGGGCCGTGCAGGATGACCTGATTCGCGCCGTTGCCCAGGCCCACTGAGCGGCAGCGCGGGGGAAGCGCGGGCCCCGCCGCCGGGGGAGGCGGCGCCGTTCACTCAGCCTTTCAGTGAATCCTCTAGACTTGAGGGCGTGATGACTGACGGGGGCATGAAAGTGGTACTGGCGACCAGCAACGCCGGGAAGATCCGGGAGATCGAGGAGGCCCTGCAGGACCTCGGCTGGACGCTCAGCCCTCTGGGGCCGCTGCCCCTGCCAGAGGAGACGGGTGCGACCTACGAGGAGAACGCGGCGCTGAAAGCCTGCGCGGCGGCTGTCATGCTGAACGCGCCCGCCCTGGCCGACGACAGCGGCATTGAGATAGAGGCGCTCGGCGGCGAGCCCGGCGTGTACTCCGCCCGTTACGGCAACCGCGAAAGCGACATGGAACGCAACGTGTACGTCCTGGAGAAACTCCGCGGGGAGAAGAACCGCCGCGCGAAATTCGTCTCCGTGGTGATTCTCGCCTACCCGGACGGGCACCTTGAAACGTACCGCGGTGAACTGCACGGCACGCTGCTCGAAGGCCCGCGCGGTGCGAACGGCTTCGGATACGACCCGCTGTTCGTGCCAGACGGAGACACCCGCACCCTGGCCGAGATGACTGTGGAGGAAAAGCGCGCCGTGAGCCACCGCGGCCGCGCCCTCGCCGCCCTGCGGGAAGCGCACCGCCAGGGCCTACCGGAGCGCGAGACGACACCCATCGTCTGACCTGCCTGGCTGCGGCCCGCGCCACCGGCGCGGGCCGCACCTCTGTATTCAGACCCCGCTTTCTTCATATCGCGGGTCGCGCCGCCGTTGCTGCTCAGCCTGCTTTCTATGGCGGGTGGTATGGGTGTCGCCCGGAACGCGCTGGCCGGGCTGATCGGCCGATCACCAGACTCACCACTGATGCGCCAGTACTGGCCCGCGCGTGGCATCCATGGTGCGCCAGGAGGAGGGCAGCGCCGAGGCGGCTCTGGTCCACCTAGTGTACGGGTCCGCCGAAAGGCACGCGCCAGCCCGGCGCACCCGCGCGGCCCTGAGCGAGGCAGTGCACTGGGACCATGGGGGTTGGCCGTAGAGCGCTGTACGGCGCCCACGCCGGGCGCGGTAACCTCGGCAGGGACTTGACGCTCGGCGTGGGATTATGGGCGCTGACTGACGAAGGCCTGGTGCCACTGCTGGGGTTGCAGGATAGTCTGGCAGTTCCGCGCGTGGGCATGCCAATCGCCTGGGCACGCACGTGGCCCACGGCTGGCGCTTGGCGTGACGGTCCTGCTGCTGGCCGCCGCGCTGCCCAAGGACGCAAGGAAAGCCTGAACGGGGGCAAGGGCTGGTTTCGACCACTGGTATTGGTCGCCGCTGCATAGGGAGGGCTGCTCCGTGGCGCCGGGTAGCCTGCGGGCTGTCGGTCAGCTCTGGGCGTGTTCGCGGACGTCGTTCTTCAGGCGCATCAGGATGGCGCCCATGCCGCGCAGGCGCATGGGGGTGATCAGTTCGGTCAGGCCCATGTCCATGTAGAACTGATCGGGGATGTTCAGGATGTCCTGGGGGCGCGCGCCGTCCAGCGCCTCGTGAAGGATGCCGGCGTACCCGCGCACGGTGGGCGCTTCCTCGGGCACCTTGAAGAACAGGTGCATGCCGCCCTGATCGTCCTGTTCAGTCACCAGGAAGAACGGGCTGGTGCACTCGGGCACAGGTTGCAGGAATTCCGGGTGCTCCAGGTACTTCTCGGGCAGCCCGGGAAGTTTCTTGCTGTATTCCAGGAGGGCCTGCAGGCGCAGGGTCTTGGGGGCACTGCGGAACATGCTCACGATGTTCTGAAGTTTCTCGGGGAGGGGCGCGGCGTCGCTCATGGCTGTCACTGTAGCGTCCTGCCCTGGAGGGGAATGCAGTCCCCTGTCCAGTTGACCTCTTTGGTCAATAAGTCTGGAATCAGGGTACAATCCTGGGGTAACAATACGCATCACCCCTCAGCACAGGAGGCACCACCATGGACTACGCGAAAGACGTACTGGTCAACACCGACTGGGTGCAGGACAACCTGAACACCCCCGGCATCCGCCTGATCGAAGTGGACGAAGACATCCTCCTCTACGACACCGGGCACGCCCCGGGCGCCGTGAAGGTCGACTGGCAGCAGGACTTCTGGCACCCCGTGGAACGCGACTTCATCACCCCGGAAGAAGTCAGCGCCCTGCTGGGCCGACTGGGCATCAAGGAGAACGACACCATCGTGCTGTACGGCGACAAGAGCAACTGGTGGGCGGCCTACGCCTACTGGTTCCTGTCGTACAGCGGCGTGAAGAACCCCCTGAAACTCATGAACGGTGGGCGCCAGAAATGGGTCGCTGAGGGTCGCCCCACCACCACCGACGCCCCCAGCATCGAGCCGGGCAGCTACCCCGCCCTGACCCGCGACGAGAGCCTGCGTGCCTTCCGCGACGAAGTCAGGGCCCACCTGGAAAGCGTCCGCGGCGGTACCGGCGCCCTGGTGGACGTCCGCAGCCCCGACGAGTTCAGCGGCAAGGTGACCCACATGCCCAACTACCCGCAGGAAGGCGTGCTGCGCGGCGGGCACATCCCCGGCGCCCGCTCGATCCCCTGGGCAAAAGCCACCAACGAGGACGGCACCTTCAAAAGCGCCGAC
This sequence comes from Deinococcus taeanensis, assembly GCF_020229735.1. Classification (NCBI taxonomy): domain Bacteria; kingdom Thermotogati; phylum Deinococcota; class Deinococci; order Deinococcales; family Deinococcaceae; genus Deinococcus; species Deinococcus taeanensis. Next base: position 445,446 of record NZ_CP083455.1, read on the forward strand.
GAACTCAAGGCCCTGTACGAAGGGGAAGGCGTCACGCCTGACAAGGACGTCATCGCGTACTGCCGCATCGCCGAACGCAGCAGCCACAGCTGGTTCGTGCTGCGCGAACTGCTGGGCTACCCCAACGTGCGCAACTACGACGGCAGCTGGACCGAATGGGGCAACGCCGTGGGCCTGCCCATCGAGAAAACCTACAGCGAGGCGTAACGCCCGCTGCTCCGTGCGCCCCCCGGCTCCTGCTGCCGGGGGGCGCACCCATGATGCGGCCCTGACCGCCAGCACGCACAGTATGCTGCGCTGCACGTCCTGAACTCCCCTGCGGGACCACGCGTCCGGTCAGCGGACTCTGGAGGCCACACCTGTGAACCGTCTTGCCCTGTGCCTTAGCCTTGCCCTGATGACCGCCCCCAGCCTGAGTGCCGCCCAGACCACTGCGCCGCAAGCCACCGCTCCCGCCCGGACAGGCGTGCCGGGCGACCTGCGCCCCGACGCTCCGGAGCTCGCCGCGCGCGGCCAGTACGCCGTGGGCGTCCGCACCCTGAGGCTCGTTCACCCCGACCAGCCGGACCTCGCACGCGCCCCTCAGAGCGGCCCGGTGCCCCGCGCCGACCGGCCCCTGACTGTGGAAGTCTGGTACCCCACCGGTGGGCCCAGCGGCACTGGGGAGGTCCGCTACCGCGACACGCTCGGCACCGGCGTGGCCTTCGACATTCCGGGGCGCGCCACGCGCGACGCCGCCCCTGTCGCCGGTCAGGCATTCCCGCTCCTGATCGTCTCGCACGGGTACACCGGCAGCCGTTACCTGCTGTCGTACCTCACGGAGAACCTCGCCAGCAAAGGGTACGTGGTGGCCGCCATCGACCATACCGACAGCACGCACGGCAACCGCGGGCCGTTCAGCAGCACGCTGGTCCACCGCGCCCCGGACATCAATTTCACCCTCGATCAGCTCGCGCGTCTGGGCGCGCCCGGCAGCGGCTCACCCCTGAGCGGCGCCGTGAATGCCAGCCGCACCGCACTGATCGGGTACTCGATGGGCGGGTACGGCGTCCTGAACGCTGCAGGCGCCGGGTACGCCCCGGCGGTCGCGGGCCTTCTGCCGGGCGGCACCCTGAAAGCGCGCCAGACCGGCGCGTTCACGCCGGACCCCCGGATCCGCGCCGTGGTGGCCTTCGCCCCGTGGGGTGGTCCCAGCGCCGCGCGCAGCGTCGGCATTCCCGGCGCTGAGTACGGCTTCTGGGACGCCGCGGGTCTCGCCGGTCTGAAGGTCCCGACCCTGTTCGTGGTCGGGGACCATGATGACGTCTCCGGCTTTGAGGACGGCGTGAAACCCCTGTTCGAGCATGCCGTGAACGCCGACCGGTACCTGCTGGTGTACCAGCGCGCCCTGCACAACGTCGCCCCGAACCCTGCCCCGGCTGAGGCCAGCAGCAGTTTCGCGGAGTACGAGCATTACGCCGACCCCGTCTGGGACAGCGCGCGGCTGAACAACATCAACCAGCATTTCGTGACGGCTTTCCTGAAGCTCACCCTGAACGGTGACCAGAGCGCCGCACCCTACCTGAACGTGCCCGGGCCCGTGGCGAATAACCCCAAGGGCAGCGCCGCGTGGAAGGGCTTCAGGGACCGTACGGCCCTGGGCCTGGAGCTGTACCACCTGAAGGCGCGGTAACGTCCGGCGCGGTACGCTGGAAGGCATGGTGGGCTTCCTGATCGTACTGGTGCTGCTGGCCGCCGCATTCCTGCTCTGGCGCGCCGCGTCCCGCCGCGCCCGCTCCGCCGCGCCGGTCCGCCCGGTGCCTCCGGTCAGTCCTCGCCGTGCTGAAGACGTCCGGCGGGACGTGCCGCCACCAGCCCTCGTGCCGCCCACTGCGGCGGCCGTCACGCTGCCCGTCGCGGCGGCACTGGAGCCCCTGCCGGACGAGGTGCTGAACGAGGTGCTGACCGACGTGACGCCTGAGGAACTGAGCCGCCTGATGGCCAGCGTCCCCGAGGAGGTCCTGGCGCGGGCCATCGGGCAGGACCTTCAGGGCAGCACCCCACCCGCCACCGCGGAGGACCTGCAGCAGCTTCAGGGACTTGGCAGCGCCGTGGACGACCTGGACTTCTGGTCGCTGGGCGACCCGCCAGACACCGGGACCGGCACACCCAAAGCCTGAGCGGCCCTACCGGAAGTCCGTCACGCGCAGCAGTGGGCCGCCCAGACCGTCCAGGCGCGCTGGCAGCGTCTGCGGAAGCACCGGGCGGCCCGTGTCGGCGTCCACCGTCAGCAGGGTCGCGCGGCCCTGACCGGTGTCCACGGTCAGCAGCGTGACCGTGCTGCGCGCCGTGCCGGGGTGTCCCACGTACGCCCGCCCACCGATCCCCCCGGCGGACAGGACATTCAGCGGCCCCAACCGGCCCGGGTAATACGCAGCGTGATGGCCGTGGATGTACGCCAGGACCTCTCCGGCCAGCATCACCTGCTGCAGCGCGCCGGCCTCGCGGATCACCTCGCCGGGCCGGTTCTTGTCGGCACTCACGCCGGCCAGAGGCAGGTGCCCCAGCACGAGGCGCACCCGCGCCTGCCGGGCCGCGCGGCTGGCCAGCTGGGCGGCCAGCCACGAGCGTTGCGCGGCGTCCACGGCCGCACCCGCCGCGTCCAGCGACGCCACGAACACCTGCCCGCCCGCCAGGGTGAAGCTGTAGCGGAACGGGAACAGGGCGCGGTCCACGTACGCCAGTGGCGGCACGTGCGCCTGCCAGTACGCGGCGGCTTCGCGCCGGTCCCGGGGGACGTCCGGGCTGCCGTCGTGGTTGCCCAGTGTGAACGCAAAGGGAAGACCTGCGGCGGTCAGTGGCTGGCGCACCTGCCGGTCGAACGCCGCCCACATGGCCCGCATCTGCGCGTCTTCCAGGGACGCCTTCTGCCCGGCAATCAGGTCCCCCGGGGAGAGCACCGCGTCGGGCCGCCACTCATTCACGATGCGCGCCACGCTGCGGGCCAGGGGCGCCGGGTACGTGACGCTGCCGTACGCGCCGTTGAAGTCCCCCAGAATCGCCAGACGGACGGCCTGTGGTGCCGCAGCCGGAGGCGGCGCGGCGGACAGCAGCGCCGGAAGAAACAGCAGGAGGAGAGAGCGCATGAGGCTCAGTTCATCACGGTTCCTTGAGGGAACCATCAGCGGCGCCGTGCCCCACGGCGTCACGCTGAGGGATGACCCGTGATGATGAGACGCCGAGCGTGAATCCCACTGACCCCACCGGGCAGGGCGCTGTGCCGGAGCAGCTGCCGAACGTCCCGCTCGTCCCGGCGACCAGCCCTGACCACCTGAGCGGTCAGGAAGTCACGGACCTGATCGGTGGAGGGGACGCCAGCCGCGCCGAAGCGAACGAGGCGCTCGACCCGGCCGAGGGCATCACGGAAAGCTGAGGCGCCCTATGCTGGGCAGATGCAGTCCATCGCTGAGCTCCGGGCCGCCTGCGCCGCGCTGCCTCACTCGCAGGAAACTTTTCCGTTCGATGCGACCACCCTGGTGTTCAAGGTGGCCGGCAGAATGTACGCCCTGACCGACGTGCAGGGTGATCCCGTCACGCTGTCCGTGAAAGTTCCACCCGAGCGGGGTGACGCCCTGCGGGCCGAACACGAGGCGATTGCGCCCGGGTACCACCTGAACAAACGCCACTGGGTGACGGTGACTCTTGACGGGCGCGTGCCTGCTCCGCTGATCCAGGAACTCCTGAGCAGCAGTCACGCGCTGGTCGTCCGGGGTCTGACCCGCGCGCAGCGGGAGGCGCTGGGGCGCTAACCGGCGGCGCGGCGCCTGAACATCGGTGCGGGAGAACAGCGCTGGCTGCACGGCCCCTGGCAGCATAAAGCTCGGCCGCAGTCGTTTTGCCGCGTGCCTCGGCGACCGGCGCGTTTCTGTGCGGGCACGTGTGGGAAGACCTGAACGCCGCTCAGGGGGGCCGGAGCTTGTCTGGTGTTCCGTTCCCTGGAGCCCGGCGGCACGGTGCGCGTCGTGGGACCGGGCGGTCATCCCCCGGACCCGGCCTGACCGGCGCTCGTGGCGGTGGGCGGCCGGGGGCGGGCACAGGATCATCAGGTTGTGTACACGCGTGGCCCGCTGGAGGCTGTGTTGACCAGGGCGGGCTGTCAGGGGCGGCCGCTGGGATGGGGTGGGAGGGCGCCGGCACCCGGCGCTGGGCGTACTGGCGCCTGGAGGACGGCCCTGGGTACCGCAGCCGTCTGCTGAAGCACCGGAATGTCGCCTGGCGGGAGGGCCGTCCGCGTGTTCCGAGCGTGATCCTGGACTGTGTTCGCCTGGTGGTTCCCTGATCGTTGCGGCCTGGGCAGTAGGAGCAGAGGAGGGGACGTTCAGCGGGGGCAAAAAGCAGGGATAGATTCTGCTCTTTACATAACAAAGCTGAGAGGGTACAGTGCAAGGTGAAAAACGCACCATTCCCACGACGCCCTCCCACGCTGAGGTTCCTGATGATCGTCGAAACGAAACTCCTGGGTCGCCGCACCCCCTTCGAGCGCCGCTCCGTCCCCCTGCCTGACGGCCCCCACACCCTGGAAAGCCTCCTGACCCACCTCGTGCACCACGAGGTCACTGCGTACGAGGACCGGCAGAACAGCGCCGGTGTCCTGCGCGTCCTGACCGAACAGGAACTGCACGATTCGGCCCTCACCGGCCGCGTGAGCGTCGCCCCGCAGGACCGCGCCGGGACCGTCACCCCCGACGACGCCACCCGCACCGCCCTGACCGCCTTCCGCGACGGACTGTACTACGTGTTCCTCGACGACCGGCAGATCAGGGACCTCAGCGCGCCCGTCACCCTGCGGCCCGACAGCACCCTGCTGCTGCTGCGCCTGACCGCCCTGGCCGGAGGCTGACCATGAACGTCCAGGATACCCTGCGCGCCTTCCAGCAGCCCTGGAAGGCGCAGTTCGACACCCGCCTCCAGACGCTGCCCGGCCCCTGGGCCACCCTGATCCGCCACTGCAGCACCGGCCTGAGCGGCGCAGAGACCGCGCTCACGGAGGCCCTGCACACCAGTGACGCCGCGGCGCGGCTTGCCCTGTGCGAGGCACTGTTCCCGCACTTCCCCCAGCTGGCCGCCCGGACGCTCGACGCCCTGCTGACCCGCCACCCGTACCCGCTGGGCTATGACCGGCGCGCCTTCCGCGCGCCCGGACACCGGCTGGCCGCCGCGCGCGCGCAGGAATGGCTGTGGCAGGCCTGGCACGCCACCCGCGAGTACCCGCAGCCCATCGAATGGTTTGCCGTGCACGCCGGACTGCTCAACCCCTGGGAGTCGCAGGGTCTGGGCCTGCTGCTCGGTCAGGCCATCAGCGACGGGCACGAGGAGGTGTTCGAGGTCCTGCGGGCCACGGCCGGCACGCAGCACCCGGTGGCCCGCATGGGCCGCCACGTCCCGTGCGCGCTGCTGAGCAGCACCCGCGAGGACGCCTGGACCCTCGCCGAGGGGCTGCTGCTCGCCGCGCAGCGTCAGGAAGGTCTGCGGCAGGTGATTCTGGAAACCGTGGATGAAGCGAGCGTGGACGCCTTCACGCGCATGCTGGGTCTGATCCTGCGCGAGGACCTGCTGCGCTTTGCCGCCACCCTGCGCGCCGCGTGCGTCTGGTTCGGCCTGAGTTACGACGTGACCGACCTGAAAACCGTCCGGGCCCACCTCACGCGCGCCCTGAGCTTCCTGGACGACAGCGCCGTGGCCCGGCAGGCCGCGCAGACCGGAGAAGCCACCGACGCGTACCTGGCCCTCTTCACGCTCGGCATGCGGGACGCCGTGCAGGCCGCTGACCTCGCCCGGCCGCTGCTGCTTGACCCGAACGCCGAACGGCGCATGGCCGCCGCGCAGTACCTCGCGGCCGCCGATCTGCTCAGCGACGACGACCGCCACACGCTGCTGCTTGACCCGGACGTGCGTCTGGCAGTCGTGGCGGGCAGTGCCGTGACCCGCAGAGGCGACGCCCCATTCCCCTACAGCTTCGAGCTGTACGAGGCCTACGCCCTGCGCCTGCCCGGCACCGAACGGCACGACCCGCTGCTGTTCCCCTGGCTGGGCCACGTCCCCGCCCGCAGCGACGCGCTGGACATGCTGCCCACCCTGCGAGGCGACCGGCCGTTCACCGTCCTCACGCCGCACCTGGGCGGGCTGAGCGTCTACGGAAAGGCCGCGCTGCTGCGCCAGCTTCAGGCGCACGCCCAGACGCGTCCCCTGGACGCCCCCACCCGCAGCCTGCTGCTCACGCTCCTGCAGGACCGCAACAGCAGCGTCTCACAGGAAGCAGTGCAGGTCATGACGCACTTCACGCCCGACCCGGCCGAGGTGAACGTCGTGCACACCCTGCTGAAACGCAAAAGTCCGGACCTGCGGCGCGGCCTGATCCGCCTGCTGGCCACGGACCCCGCCCAGGCCGCCCGGAGTGCCCGGGCGCTGCTGGGCACTACGAATCCCGAGCAGCGCCAGGCGGGCCTGCAACTCCTGCTGGAAGCCGGCAGCCCCGCCCCCGACGGATTCCAGCCGAAGAACGTGACCGAGGCCACCCTGCTGACCCGCCTGACCGACCCGGGCAGCCAGCTGAGTCTGCGCGACGGGCTGGGCCTGTTCGACCCGGCCCGCCTGACCCGCCCGGAGGCGCCGCAGGTGCGCGGGCGCGACTACCCGGCCGAGGTGGCCCGCGGAGCAGCCCTGCTGCGGACCCTGGACGACCTGCTCGTCACGCACCGTGACACGCCCCTCACCGGCGCCGGATGGGACGGCGCCGACACCCAGCTGCTCGGCAACGTGCGCCCCTGGGCGCTGCGGCCCGGGCGCAGCGGCGAACCCATGCCCCTGTGGACCCTGTGGGAGCACTGGTGGCACACCCGCCTCAACCCGGAGGACGGCGACCTGACCCGCCTGCGCTGGGCGCTGGCCCACTTCGTGAACCGCAACGACACCACCGCCGCCGAACTTGACGAGGAACTCGGCGCAGACGGCGGTGACGCCGCCGCGGAACGCACCGCCGCCCACACCCGCCAGGCGCTGCTGCGCCAGACCCTGCACCGCACCCTGGGGCCCCTGGTCCCCCTGCGCCTGCAGCACCCGGACCTTGCACAGGTCATCGTGGACGCCCTGCACGAGGCGCACGCCACCCCCACCGACACTGAACTCGCCCTGGACGCCTGGGAAACCGCACTGACCTACCTGCCCACCACCGCCGAACTGCACGTGAACCCCCAGCGACCCTGGCGGAACGAGGACCCCCGCGACCTGCTGGCACCGCTCGCTCCGGCCGGCAACTGGCGCACCTGGACGGCCGCGCAGCAGCGCCGCCTGTGGCAGCTGCGCCTGTACCGCGGCGGCGCCTTCCCGAAGCTTCCACGCGAGCGCGTGGACACGCCCCTGCTGCTGCACGCCTACACGCACGGCTGGGCAACCCGCGACGACCTCCTCGACCAGCTGATCGGCGAGCGGCACGAACGCCGCGGTTACTCCTCCAGCAACGCCTTCCAAGACCTGAGCCACGCCACGCGCCGCACCCGCAAGGAAGACGACCCCACCCACCCCGACTGGGAGCAGGCCGTACAGACCGTCCGGGAACGCGTGCTGGACGTCGAAGTCACGCGCGGCGACCTCGAAACCCCCGCCACCCGGCCCGCCCTGGCCCTGCGTAGCATTCACGGCGCGGCCCTGCCCCTGCGCCTCCTCGCGGCCCTCGGCAGCAACCCCCTTAAACGCGGGTACCAGGGCAACAACGAAAGCCGGGACGTGACCTTCAGCCACCTGATCCGCGTGGCTTTCCCGCAGCCCACCGACACCCCCGACACGTTCCGCGCGCAGGCCGCCGCACTCGGCCTCCCGGACGCCCGGCTGCTGGACCTCGCCATGTTCGCTCCGCAGTGGGCGCCACTGGTGGCGGACGCGCTGGGCTGGCGCGGCCTGCGTGACGCCGTGTACTGGCTGCACGCCCACACCCGGGACAGCAACTGGAGCGTCCCCGAAGACGTCCGCCAGGCCTGGGAGGCCGACATCGGCGAACGCACCCCCCTGAGCCCCACCGACCTCACCGAAGGTGCCGTGGACGTCGCGTGGTTCCGCCAGACATTCAAAGTGCTGGGCGGCGCACGCTTCAGCGCCCTGCTGAATGCCGCCAAGTACGCATCCTCCAGCGGCGGGCACAAACGCGCCGAAACGTACGCCCGCGCGATCCTCGGCGAACTGCCCGAAGAAGAGCTGACCGCCCGCATCCGTGAGAAACGCAACCAGGACGCCGTCCGCGCGCTGGGCCTGCTGCCCCTCGCCCGCGGCCGAACCAAAGCCGCCCGGGACCTCGAACGTCGTTACCGTCTGCTCAGCGACTTCCGCCGCCAGGCGCGGCAGTTCGGTGCGCAGCGGCAGGCCAGCGAACGCCGCGCCGCCGACATCGGCCTGCAGAACCTCGCCCGCAGCGCCGGGTACGCCGACCCGCAGCGACTCATGTGGGCCATGGAAGCCCGCACCGCCCCAGACTGGACGCAGACCGTCACCGACGGCGACCTCACCCTGAGAATTCACCTCACCGGGCAGGGCGAAGCCAGCCTGGCCGTTCAGCGTGGCGGAAAACCCCTCAAAACCCTGCCCACCGCCCTGAAGAAACGGCCGGATGTCACCGCCATGCAGGGCGCCGTGACCGAACTGAACGCCACCCGCAAACGCATGCGCGCCGCGCTGGAAGACACCATGATCCGCGGCGACCACCTGCAGGGCCAGGAACTGCGCGACCTCGCCGCACACCCCGTCATTGCCCCCATGCTGCGCAGCCTCGTGTGGGTCCTGAACGAAACGCACCTCGGCTGGTGGCAGGGCGACACCCTCGACACCCCAGCCGGGCCGCACCCCATCGGTGAACACGCCCTGCGCCTCGCTCATCCCCACGACCTGTACACCAGCGGTCAATGGACCACCTTCCAGACGCAGGTGATGGACCGCGCCACCACCCAGCCGTTCAAACAGGTGTTCCGCGAGTACTACCCCCTCACCCCTGCCGAACACGGCGCCCGACGCCTCACCCGCCACGCCGGCCACCACGTTCAGCCTGGCAAGGCCGCCGCACTCCTCAAAACCCGCGGCTGGATCACCGTCCCGGAAGAAGGCGTCCGCAAAACCTGGCACGCCGAAGGCATCAACGTCTGGCTGGACACCAGCCTCGGGTACGGCACGCCCAACGAAGTTGAGGGCACCCCCGTGAACGCCGCGTACTTCATCCGCCGTGACGCCACCGAGGCCCTGCCCCTCAGCGAAGTTCCCCCACGCCTCCTGAGCGAAACCCTGCGCGACCTCGACCTGATCATCTCCGTCGCTCACGTCGGCGGCGTCGACCCCGAAGCCACCCAGAGCACCGTGGAGATGCGCGGCGCCCTGCTGCGGGAAACGCAGCGCCTCCTGAACCTCGGGAACGTCCGCGTGCAACACGGCCACGCACTCATTGACGGACACCACGCCCGCTACACCGTGCATCTCGGCAGCGGCGCCGTGCACCGCCAGCCCGGCGGAGCGCTGTGCATCATCCCCGTGCACAACCAGGCGCAGGGCCGCATCTTCCTGCCGTTCGCCGACCCGGACCCCCGCACCGCCGAGGTCATCAGCAAGGTGCTGCTCCTCGCCCAGGACCGGCAGATTCAGGACCCCACCATCCTCGAGCAGCTCCGGTAGAACGGACCAACCGCCCCGCCCCAGGCAGGAAGTGCCAGGGCGCCTGGAGCGGGCCGCCACAACCCCACCCCGGAACGGCAGAACAGCAACTTCGCAGGGGAAGAGGGGCGCAAGCAACACGCTTGCGCCCCTCTTCCCCTGCGGTCAGAACGCGCTGTCCAGCGCACCCAGCGCCGCATCCGCATCAGTGACCCCTGCCTGCGCCATATCCGGGCGGCCACCGCCCTTCCCGCCGCCCGCCGCTGCCAGCTTCCCGATCAGCTGCCCGGCATGCGCGCCGCGCCCCACCGCGTCCTTCGTGGCCTTCACGACCAGCCCCTTCTCACCCGCAACCACCACGAGGTCCGCGCCACTCTGATCCAGGAGTTTGTCTGCCGCCCCGCGCAACTCGTTGCCTTCCAGCCCCGCGAGTTTCAGCGCCGCAACCTTGAACCCCCCCAGGTCGCGGGTCTGCGCCGCGCCGCCCCCGCCGCCCATCTGGGCCTCAGCCAGCTGCCGCTTCACGGCCACCACGTCCTTCTCTGCCGCTTTCAGCTGCGCCTGCAGCCCACCCACGCGGGCCTCCAGACCATCCACACTGGTGTTCAGCAGGCCGGCCACCCTCGCGGCGGCATTCAGCCGCTCACGCACCCACGCGGTCGCGGCGTCACCCGCCAGCGCCTCAACCCGGCGCACCCCGGCGGCCACGTTCTCATCCCCGAGAATCACGAACGCGCCAATGTCCCCCGTGCGCCGCACATGCGCTCCGCCGCATAGCTCCATGCTGCTCACCGGCTCCCCGGCGTACTCCACGCTGCCGCCCACCTTCACCACACGAACCGTCTCGCCGTACTTCTCACCGAACAGCGCCGTCGCGCCCGCCGCCTTCGCCTCCGCGATCGGCATTTCCTGCCACGTCACCGGGAAGTTCGCACTCACCCACCGGCTCACGAGGGTCTCCACCGCCGCAACCTCCTCAGCAGTCAGCGCCGCCGCGTGCGAGAAGTCAAAACGCAACCGGTCCGCAGCCACCAGCGAACCCTTCTGCGCCACGCCACTCCCCAGCACCGCCCGCAACGCCGCGTGCAGCAGGTGCGTCGCCGTGTGATGCCGTTCGATGGCGCGCCGGTCGCCCGACACTACGCCCCGCACCGTCACGCCCTCACGCAGCTCACCCTCCTCGACCAGCACGTCATGCAGGAACACGCCCTGCGGGGTCTTGCGCGTATCACGCACCACGCCCGCGCCGCCCTCCCACTCCAGGCGGCCCGTGTCGCCCACCTCACCGCCCCCCTCCGCGTAGAACGGCGTCCGCGACAGCACCACCGTCGCCTCCGACCCCGCCGGCAGGTGCGCCAGACGCTCCCCCACACCAACAAGCGCCACCACCTCACCCTCAGCACTCAGGTCGTCGTACCCGACGAACGCCGTACGCGGCAGGCCCTCCAGCGCCTCCTGATTCCCGCCGAACAGTTCGCTCTTCCCGTACTTGCTACCCGCCCGCGCGATCTCCTGCGCGTTCTCCAGGCTCTCCGCGTACCCGGCCTCATCCACCGTGATGCCGTACTCCTCCGCAATTTCCATGGTCAGGTCCACCGGAAACCCGTACGTGTCATACAGCACGAACGCATCCTGACCCGACAGCACGGCGCCGCGCTCCATGCCGGACAGCAGGCCCCCCAGCCGCTGAATGCCGCCCTCCAGCGTCTTCAGGAACCGCTCCTCCTCACCCCGGACTGCCGCCTCAACCTTCGCCTGATGCTCCTTCAGTTCCGGATACGCCTCACCCATGCTCTGCACCACCAGCGGCACCAGGGCATACAGCGCAGGCTCCCGCAGCCCCAGCAGGTACGCATGCCGGGACGCCCGGCGCAGAATCTTCCGCACCACGTACCCGCGCCCCGTATTGCTGAACGCCGTGCCATCAGCCAGCACCATGCTCACCGAACGCAGATGCTCGGCCACCACACGGTGCGACACGCTCTGCGGCCCCTCGTACGGCTTACCGCTCAGCTCCGCGATGCGCGCCACGATCGGCGCGAACACATCATTGCTGTAAAAGTCGTACACATCCTGAACAACCGTGGCAATGCGCTCCAGCCCCATCCCCGTATCAATGTTCTTGAACGGCAGGTCCTTCAGCACTGGCGTTCCATCCGCCGCCAGGTCCTGACGGTCAAACTGAGGGAATACACAGTTCCAGATTTCCAGGAAGCGGGCACTCTCACGCGTCTCGGCATACTCCGCCCACGTGTCATCACCGTACTTCGGCCCACGGTCATAGAAGATCTCACTGCACGGCCCGCACGGCCCGTTCGGCCCTTCCAGCGGCGCATTCGCCGGCCAAAAGTTCTCGTCCGCATCAAACCGCAGGATGTGATCGGCCGGAAGACCATTCACTTCTGTCCAGATGCGGAACGCCTCCTCGTCATCCTTGTAGATGGTGACGTACAGCCGCGACCAGTCCAGGCCCAGCCACTCCGGTGACGTGAGGAACTCCCACGCCCAGGTCAGGGCCTCCAGCTTGAAGTAATCCCCGAAACTGAAGTTCCCTAGCATCTCCAGCAGCGAACAGTGCCGCAGCGTGCGCCCCACGTTCTCGATATCCCCGATACGCAGGCACTTCTGCGCCGTCGTCACGCGCTTGTTAGCCACGCCGTCGAACACGGCGGGTGCGCCCATGAACTGCTCCTTGAACGGCTGCATCCCCGCCACCGTGAACAGCGTCGTCGGGTCCGGCGCGACCGTGCTGTAACTCGGCAGCCGCAGGTGCCCCTTGCTCTCGAAAAACTGTAGGTACTTCTCCCGAATCTGCGCCGTCGTCAGCGAAACCGTCATAAAAGAAAGTCTAGCGCGCCCATCCAGACCCACGCATATGAGGGTCTGGATGGGCGCACGAAGTGACACGTTCGGAGCTGCGGGATTGGCTTATCGCAGCGGCACCCGCGAAAACCCCGAGCCTGTCCACATTAGCTTCAACACATCAAGTCGATCCCCGCACGAGTAATCGTTCGTCGCTAGAACCGTGCATTTCGCCAGCAGGCGATTATCGTCTGGCTTTAAAGAGATGATGATGCTTGTCCCGAACCGTGGCAGGTTCACCACTGTCCGCACTGATCCCGTTGGAATCACGCCCGTCACCTTTCGATAGAATGCTGCCGCCTCCGCTGGAGATACGCGCAGCAGACCGCTGACTTCCTTTAGCTTGAATTTTGTATCAAACAGATAAAGAGCTTGCACATCCTCATCTCCTCGGTACCGGTTCAAGCCTATTGCGCCCCCACCGTCTTTTCCACTCCATACTGTGAACTCCAGAAAGCTGCCCTCACCCAGACGCATGTTCGCGTACTGGTTCTTCCGATCTACCAAACTTCCCGGAGTGAATAGCAGCTTTTCACGGGCTGCGGTTGATAGTTTCCGCAACGCTTTTACCTCCGGATCATTACGGAGCGCCGGAATGGCGGATATGGGCACAAGTTGCCAGCTCTTCTCGAGAGACAAGGCTGAAGCGGTTGAAAGAATCGCGAGAGATGCCAATGCATTTGCGTGTATGCTCATTTTAATTCCTTTCAAAGGCGGCAATCCATAAGAAAGTAAATTTAGAAACTTGTGTCCAGGGAAAGACGACATCTTCGCCGACGCCCTCCTCTTTCTTTGTAGAATTTAGATTACCTGAATAGCTTGCGGTTACGTGGTTTGGATTGTATGCAAGGAGACTTGGTAAGCGCCCATATGGGTCATCGACGGTAATCCCGCTTTGATTCACTGACTGAAGTCTGATAATATGACCATTCAAACTCATCATGATGCCTTGTCCTTCTCTTAGTCGCGGTAGTAGGTCCTGAGACCATTTGTCATAACCACCTCTATAATTATAAAAATGCTTAGTCTCTCGAGCTTTCAATTGCCGTGCTATTCCCGCCCAGCCGCTTTGAGTAGTTCTAGGAGGAAGGTTGTTCTCACGTCTTACTCTTTCTAAGAAATCCTCATACTGCTCGTCCGATGGATTCTGAATACCCAAAGTTTCAAGTACCATAGTCAGTGACGTGAGGTTGCACATTATATCTCCAATTGGCTTTCCAGTATAAATTACCCAATGGAGTTTTCCATCTCTTCCCTTATAAGTCCACCGGTCCGATTGTAGGCCAACAGAATTGTTGTTACGCTGATTTCTGTAGGGTACTTTCGTTTGGAGTAGCTCAAAAAGATCTCCCTGTGTTCTTTTGCTGGTCATCTTCCCAATCATCGATCTGGCTAAGTTTATTTCCCTGATGCTGTATGTTTTCTTATAAGTAGTCAAGCCGATTAGCCGGTCGAGCTGGTCTGGTGAGCCTTCATTTGATGTACGATTTTTGTTGGATTGATCATCGCTGTCATTTTTCTCGGTCTCTTTATTAATGAGCGATGTTTGCTTCTCAACATCCACGCCACAACCCTTCATAATATCAATCAAGCTTTCGGCATATTTTCCTGGTTGACCTGTATTTGCATACCCTGCCCGATCTATAGCATACGCTGCTTCTTTTAGTGTTTTAGATTCAAAGTAGCCAGCTTTTCTATACCTGGGATTATCAAATGTGAAATTCGCTCGTGCTATAAACGCATCCAAAGAGTCATTATAGTCCGCAAACGGCTCTGACTTATCCACTGTCTTCGATTGTTTTGGATCCCACTCTTTGGTCATTACAAATGTACGAGGTTTATCAGGATCAAATTCTTTGATGCCAAAAATATTATTTTTCCCTGAATGTAATCTTCCCCATGAAGATTCAGTTGCCCATTGCGCTGCAATTAATTCGGGGTAAGGTACTCCAAGCTTTTGAAGTGCGTTTACGATGTGAAAGTAAACTTCATGTCTTTCCTTCTTCTCCGAGGATTTTGGCGTATAATTGACATTATTGATTTCATTTGCTAGGTTCAAAGGTATATCAATTCGATTTAAATGACCAGATTCCTCCTTATCTCCGTTACGAATAGTGGATGTCGAAGATTTAGCTATAATTTCCCCTGTACTAACAGGGATAACAGATAAACGCAAGTTACCAACTTCGAATTTTCCTTTATGTGTATTGTTAATAAAACGCGATTTCAGAATTGTGCCGTCAGGGCTTATTCTTCCTTGAAATTCGGCATTGTTTTCTGTACCTCGAAGTACAAAAGTGTTGTCCTTAAAAAGTTGTCCTTCGAGGTGCCATCCTCTTCCTCTACCGGGTATCGCCTGGTAGCGAGCACTGAGCTCTCCATTGGGTTTGCGGATGATCCGTAATTGAAAAGTAACGCCTTTGGCCTTGCCGCGGAAGGTGCGTTCCCAAGTCTGCTGGGTGCTTTTTAAGGAGCGCGGGGTTGAGACAGAAGTGGGGGCCTTTAGCTGCGGTGCGATGCCGGTGATGGGCTCTTTGGTGTCGAACATTTGACCTCCGGTTCAGGTAGCGTACCGGGTGGTCTGGGGGTGGCGTGGCGCACATGAGGCAGGCCCGGCTGTTGATGCGCCGGGCCTGTTGCTGTTCGTGTTGTCAGTCGAGGTCGACGGCCCACCAGGCTTCTCGCTGGGCGGCGAGGCGGGCGCGGGGGTCGCCGATGGTGTCGAGGGCTTTGGCGAGGCCCTGCCAGTCGTTTTCGCTCATGGGGTCGATGGCGAGGGCGCGCTGGTGGAATTGCGCGGCATCGCGGTCGCGGCCGGCGGCGGTGGCGGCGCGGGCAGCGATGCCGAGCAGGTTGAGCTGTTTCTGTTCGAGGCGGGCGCGGACGTCGTCGGCCCAGGGGCTGTCGGTGCCGGGGAGGAAGTGTCCGTACTGCGCGACGAGTTCGCGGAGTTCTTCAAGGCCGAGGCTGCCGTGTTCGGCCTGTGCGGCGAGCAGTTCGAAGCGTTGCACGTCGTATTCGGGGTTGATGTCGCCGGCGAGGGCGTAGCGGCGGTTGGTGCTGACGACGGATTCGTTGCTGAGGCTGCGGCGCAGGCGGTGCAGGGTGGTGTGGAAGAGGCTGCTGGCGCGCGCCTCGTCCTTTTCGGGCCAGAGGGCTTCGGCCGCTTCCCAGCTGGTGACTTCCTTGTGTTCGAGGAGGTAGAAGAACAACTCCAGGGCTTTGCGGCTGACCCAGGTGACGGCGGTGCCTTTCCACACGACCTGTGCGGTGCCGAGGCCTTTGGCCTGCATGCCGCTTTCGCCTTGCAGGGTGAGGCCGGCGCGGCGCAGCCGGGCGTCGATGGCGGTGGTGAGGTCCTGCGGCGTGAAGGGTTTGGGGAGGTAGTCGTCGGCGCCGAGGTTCATGCCGCGTCGGACGTCGCCGCGTTCGGCGTGGCTGGAGAGCAGCATGAATGGAATGGCGGAAAGCTGTTCGTGTGAGCGGACTTTCTCCAGGAATTCCAGGCCGGTCATGTAGGGCATGACGACGTCGCTGATGACGAGGTCGGGCGTGAAGACCTTGAGGAGGTCGAGGGCCTCGACGGGGTGGGTGCTGGTGCGCACCTCGTGCCCGGCGCGGGAGAGGATCACGCTGACAAGCTTGAGGATGGCGGCGTCGTCATCCACCACGAGAATGCGGGGCATACGGTGAGTGTAACAGGCGCTTCCGGGGTGGGGGTGTGCGGCTGGGGCTGCGCCCCCGCTTGGGTGGCGGGAGGGGATGGTCTAGGCTGGCGGGCATGACCGCTGATCTGACGGTAGTGCATGCCCGGACCCTCACGCTTGATGACGCTCTGCCGGAGGTGGAGGCGGTTCTGGTGGGGGGCGGGCGGGTGTTGATGGCCGGGTCGCGTGAGGCGGTGCGGGGGGCGGCGCCGGGCGCGCGGGTGCTGGATCACCGGGACGTGCTGCTCACGCCGGGGCTGTCGGAGGCGCACATTCACCTGGTGACGTACGGCTTTTCGCTTTCGCAGGTGGGGTTGCATGGAGCGCGGAGTGTGTCGGAGGTGCAGGCGCGCGTGGCGCACCGGGTGCTGAACACGCCGGCCGGAACGTGGATCCGGGGCGGGGGGTTTCTGCTGTCGGAGCTGGGGTTGGGGGAATACCCGTCGGCGGCGCTGCTTGATGAGGTGAGTCCGCACCATCCGGTGATGCTGTACTCGCGGGACCTGCACATGGCGTGGGTGAACAGTGCGGCGCTTCGGGCGGCGGGGGTGCATGAGGGCACGCCGGACCCGGAGGGGGGGCGGGTGGTGCGGCCGCTGGGGTGTCTGCTGGAGAACGCGTCGGCGCTGGTGGCGCGGGCGATTCCGGCGCCGACGGAGGCGGAGTTCCTGACGGCGGCCCGGGCGGGCGCGCAGGATCTGGCGGAGCGGGGGTACGTGAGTGCGCACACCATGGCGTTTGAAGCGCCGGACGCGCCGCGGGCGTTGCAGCGGCTGGCGCAGCAGGGGGAGCTGCCGCTGAGGGTGTGGGCGTGCCTGCCGCACGAGCGGCTGGGTCAGGCGCAGGCGTTGGGGCTGGCGCGCACGCCGGGCGGGTTGTTCCAGTGGGGCGGGGTGAAGTTCTTCGCGGACGGCGCGTTGGGGAGCCGCACGGCGTGGCTGCATGCGCCGGGTTTCGCGGATGGCTCCGGGACGGGTATTCCGCTGGACCCGCCGGAGTTGATCCGGGAGGTGGGGCGCGCGGCGATTGAGCTGGGGCTCACGCCGGTCACGCATGCCATCGGGGACCGCGCGAACACGGAGGTGCTGGACGCGTACGACGCCCTGCGGCCACAGGCGCAGGCGCGTGGGATTCGCCTGCGCATCGAGCATGCGCAGCACCTGAGGGCGGAGGACGTGCCGCGCTTCCGGGGGCTGACGGCGAGCGTGCAGCCGATTCACCTGCAGGCGGACGGCCCGATGATCCGGTCACTGATGCCGCATCTGGAGAGCCTGAGTTACGCGTTCCGGTCGCTGCGGGATGCGGGGGCGGTGCTGGCGTTCGGGAGTGACGCGCCGGTCGCGCCGCCTGAGTACCGTGCGAACTTCGCGGCGGCGGTTACCCGCGTGGATGATGCAGGGGAGCGCCTGGCCCCCGGTGAGGCGCTGACGGAACTGGACGTGCTGCGGGCGCATACGCGCGGTCCGGCGCTGGCGGCCGGCTGGGACGATGAGGGCATCATCCGGCCTGGGGCGCGGGCCGCGTTCACGCTGTGGGACCGGCTGGGGGGGAACGCGCAGGCACTGGTGTTCTAGCACTACTTAAACACGGATTTTGACGGTGGATGCGGCATTCATGCGTATCTGCCAAACTCGCCTGATTTAGGCAGTACGATGCTGACATGCCCGAAGCCAAACGCTTCGAAGATCCAGGCGCGACGATTTCTTCCTTCCTCGGTGAGCCTTTCCTTGTCGTGTGCCCTCGATGTAGCCGATGTGCGCGCGTCGCCAGGAAATCTGCCACTGAACCCACTGTGACCTGTCTTTCGTGTGGTTACGCAAAGTCATACGTATCGCCGTACAACGTCATGCAGATTCCTAACGATCAGCATGAGCCCACAGACCCGTACTTTCAGCTCCCCTTGTGGCTTCAGGAACCAATTGGGGGGCATGTCTTGTGGGCGCTGAATTCAGCACACCTGGATTACCTCGAGTCATACGTCGCAGCCACACTCCGGCAACGGACGCATCTCAGAAACTGGCAGAACAGTAGCCTTGCCAGTCGCTTACCCCGATGGCTCAGTTCAGCAGGAAATCGCGATGCTCTCTTGGCCGCAATTCAGCAACTACGCCACAAGCTGTCTTGACCGTGACGTCGCGAATCATGGCTTTAAGCAACCGCCAGCACAATGCATGAGCCTATCCACGCCAAAAAGCTAGGTTGACGGCCTGAGACTTTCTAACCACAGGCTGTACCACTGTGCTTGTTCGTCCACAGTACTCCCCAGTCTGTCTACAGGCTCAAAGAGATCGACGAGGTCAGCTGTTTTCGCAGGTTGGCCCAAGGTGAGCCGATAAGCGACACGTGCACCCATCGAGAGCGCCATCGGGGACGGATAAACCCCAAGCATGGCGCCTTGAACGCACAACAGCAGACCGTCATGCTCCAACTTGCGACGCACCACGCAGAGTGTTTCAAAGAAACAACTGTCCTGCCCCTCGTAGACGCGCGACGGTGTGGCCACCCGTATACGAATCAGGCCATCCCCATCATCTTCAAGCACGGACATCTCAGCGATCTGATCCGGCTGTCCATCCTGGTGAAGTCGAACGGTGTACATCTCCAGCATCGTGATCAACCGTACCCGATTCCCCTTGAGCAGTACGGGCACCACAGCACAGGGCACGTCAGCTGGCGTGCTTGTGGCAAGGTTGGTCGCCGTCCCTCAGGGTCAACGGTCACCGTGACCAATCGAAGGGCTTGCAAATACAGCATCGCGGTCATGCAGAGCAGTGTGTGATGGTGCAACCCTCGCCAGGAACGGCCTTCAAAGTGATCAAGGCCCAGTTCCTCTTTGAGCTGCTGATGGACCTGCTCGCAGGACCACCGCGCTTTGATGTCGCGGA
Organism: Deinococcus taeanensis; assembly: GCF_020229735.1. NCBI lineage: Bacteria > Thermotogati > Deinococcota > Deinococci > Deinococcales > Deinococcaceae > Deinococcus > Deinococcus taeanensis. The sequence goes on from NZ_CP083455.1 coordinate 464,563, forward strand.
TGAGCTCGATTTTTGATGTGTTGGCTGGATGATTGGTGAGGTAGTACTTGCGCTCCCCGCTGGGCCGACGTTCGCCAACGACCCAGACTTCGTCACCGGGCAAGTGGGACCCGTCATGAAGTTCCCCACCGTCGACAACCCGGACGCGCATGACCGCAAAGCGTGCGCGCAGCGGTCCTTTGGTGCCCTTGCGCCAGGTGCGTGAAACCCATTTGTGTGGTGGCAGGTCATGCAACACCTGAGCCACGCTTTTGCGTGGCTCGTCAGGAACCGGCACCAAAAGTCGGCCGGTCTTGGATCTCCGATCCGTGAGCATTCCCACTTGTGTGGAGTACACCTTTTGCGTGCCTGGGACACCCACCGCCCAGGTCAGTCCCCGAGCGGTGAGCGCTCCACGAAACGCAGCGCTATTCCCATAGCCAGCATCTGCGACAATGACTTTGAACGTCACCCCGTGCTGCCGGACGCGGTCGATCTCCTGCAATGCCAACTCCTTCTTGGTCAGAAACAGCCGGTGTCCCACAGGGACACCGGCCGCAACACACCGTTGTGGGTCATCCGTCCATGCCTGGGGCAGGAACAACCGCAGCGCCAAAGGAACGGGAAGATCGTTCTTCGCGAGCGTCAGGGAAACCAACACCTGACAGTTGGCCACCTTGCCCAGCACACCGCAATACTGCCTGGCGACCCCAACACTGCCTGTGCCTTGCTTTGGGAACGCCGTGTCGTCCACGATCAACACGGCGTCGTGGCCCCCGACCAACCGCTGCGCGTGTCGCGCGAGGACGGCCCCCATCTGGTCATCCTGCCAGGGACTCACCGTCACAAAATGGTGCAGCTGCGCTTACTGACCAGGCGCGACATATGCGGCGAGTGGTTGCAGACTTTTGCGTTCCAGCGGGGCCATCAAGCCGTGCAGGTACACGGGACACCACTTTCGGCGGCGAGCATGGCCCAGCACACGCTGGAACGGACGCAGGAAGCGCCGCAGGGGCAAGGGGTTCTTTTGAGCGACGGTCATGCACCAGCCTGTCAGACACGTATGAAAGCCGTCTGCACCGCAAAAATCTGTGTTTAAGTAGTGCTAGGGCGTGTCGGCCAAGGTACCCCTACATGACATTTTGGGGCGGTAGCGGCCAAACCATGTACCATCGCTCTCCCTATGCTGTTGGCATGAATGACCTGGAACGGCACGTTATACAGCAGATTCTGACTGTCGAAGCGGCTGACTTTTCAGAACTGACTACTCAGCTCAGTCAGCTGGCCGTGGTCTCACGGCACGCCACTGGCGTGGGCGTTTATACAAACTTCAGTCCTACTGCCGACTTGGAACCTTGCCATTCATGCCCCTCCGTCATGCGGCTTGGTCAGCATGTGGTGGCATATATCGGGGCAAAAGAAAGTCTGGGCGGATTTGTGCTGTACGTGGATGACGGCATTATCACGACCCTGGAAGGCTACATCTATGAGGGTCAATGGCCCGACGATGCATTGCAGCACTTCAGGCTCCACTGAGACTGTTGACCTTGGCCTACACGCCCTAGAGCAGCGAGGGCGAGGGGCACCGGAGGCCAGGCCTCCGGTGCCCCTCGCCGCGCCGGGTCAGTCCTCGTCGTCGGGCAGGTCGGCGTTGCTGTGGACGTTCTGCACGTCGTCGAGTTCCTCGAGCGCATCGATGAGGGTCAGGAGCTTTTTCACGTCGTCACCGGCCACCGCGACGGTGTTCGTGAGGAGCATGGTGATCTGCGCGTTCTCCACGGTGAACCCGGCGCTCTGCAGGGCGTCCTGCACGGCGTACAGGTCGGCAGGACCGGTGCTGATCTCCAGACCGTCCTCGGATTCCTGAATGTCCTCGGCGCCGTGCTCAATGGCGGTTTCCTGCGCCTGCTCGCTGGTGTCGGTCAGGAGGATCACGCCTTTTTTCTCGAACTGCCAGGCGACGCTGCCGCTGGTGCCCAGCGACCCGCCGCGTTTGTTGAACACGGCGCGGATGTCGGCCACGGTGCGGTTGACGTTGTCGGTCAACGCTTCAATCAGGATGGCGGTCCCGCCGGGCCCGTACCCTTCGTACGTGACTTCCTTGTACTCCGCGGCGCCTTCGCCGGCCCCCACAGCACGCTTGATGGCGTTGTCGATGTTGTCGTTGGGAACAGTGTCGGTTTTTGCGGCGGCAATGGCGTTTTTCAGGCTGAGGTTCGCGGCGGGGTCGCCGCTGCCGCCGGAGCGGACGGCCGCCTGAATGGCGCGGATGTGCTTGGAGTACATCGCGCTGCGTTTCTTGTCGTTGGCACCCTTCTTGCGCTTGATCTGCGCCCACTTGCTGTGACCGGCCATGGTTTCGTGACTCTCCTTGCGTGAAACTGCGCCCGTTCGGCACCGGGGGGCCGGGGGCGCGTGCGGCAGCCATTCTAACGCAGGGCGCCCCGTGCGGTCATGCGGGAGCGGCAGGCGCGCCACTGCCCCCGGTGGGCCGGGGGCAGGGTGGGCACGCTGAGGGGTCAGCCGTCTTCGTCGGTGGGTTCCTCGGCCGGGTGGTGCGGCGGCAGGAACAGGGCCTGCGTGTCGGTCGGGGAGAGATTTTCCCGGTCCTCGCTGCGCGGACCCGTATCCAGGCCGCTGATAAGTACCTCGCCGCGGTCCGTGCCGGGTACCGGCGTGCTGACGTGACCGCTGCCCTGACCGTCGCGCGTTGTCATGTTATTCAGCGTACGGGAAGGCCCGGCCGGTCCGGGTGTGGGGACGCTGAAGGGCGCCGGCGGGCTTCACATGCGCATGACACTGCGGTCCCCGATCACCATCTGCAGTCCTGAGTCGCTCGGCGCCGTGACAAGCGCGTGCCGGCCGATCAGGCTGCGGGTCAGGGGGCGGGTGGGGTGCAGCACGCGCGCGAACTCATCAATCAGGCTGCTGTTGATCCGGGCGCTGTCCACGCGGGCATGCGCGCCGACGCTCACGAACGGGCCCAGCGTGGCGCCGCGCACCACGGCGTGCGGGCCGATCCACACGGGGCCGGTGATGACGCTGTCTTCTACCAGCGCGCCCGCCTCGATGACCACCGGGCCGGTCAGGGTGCTGCGCTCCACGCGGCCGTCGACGCGGCCCTGAAGCAGGGTCAGGTAGTGGGTGTTGGCCCCCAGCAGGTCTTCGGGCGCGCCGGCGTCCGTCCAGAAGCCCTTGAATTCCACGGCGCGCACCTGCCGCCCCTGCACGAGCAGCTGGGTCAGGGCCTGCGGGAACTCAATCTCACCGCGTGTGCTGTGCGGGAGGTCCTCCAGGATGTCCATCAGGGGGGGTTTGAAGCTGAAAACCCCGCACGCCGCGAGGTTGCTTTCCGGCGTGCGGGGTTTTTCCACGAGCCGCGTGAGCCGACCGGCCTTCACGACGGCCACGCCGTACGCCTGCGGGTTCGGCACCTCCTTCACGCCGATCACGGCGTCCGCGTAGCGCAGCGCGGTGATCAGTGGGGTCAGGGAATCCTCGAAGAGGTTGTCGCCGAGGTACAGCAGGGCGGAACTGCCCTCCAGGAAGTGCCGGGCACTCAGAACGGCGTGGCCGGTGCCGAGCGGGTCGTACTGCCGGATGAAGGTCAGGTGTCCGCTGTGCTGCGTGGCGTCGCGCAGGTCCGTCTCGCTGGACGGACTGGTCACAATGCCGATGTCGTTCACGCCAGCAGCGCGCAGGGCCTGCACGGCCCGCGCGATGATCGGCACGCCAGCCACGGGCACCGCATGCTTGGCGCGCGTGGCGCTGATGGGCAGCAGGCGGCTGCCGCGCCCGGCGGCCAGAATCAGGCCTTTCACGCGCGCCTCCGGCAGATCCGGCAGGCAGGGAGGGAAGCGGCGGGCGTCATGCGGGGCACGTTCAGTATAGGGGGCGCCGCCGGGCAGGCGGGCGCGGCCGTACAGATCAGGGGAGGCGCGCGCATAGGGGTTAGCGGTTCAGGGCGTCCTCCAGCGCCTCGGCGAAGGCGTCCTCATCGTCCAGCCAGGGGTAGTGGCCGGCGTCCAGGACCGTTACGTCCGCGTCGGCAAGGTCCGCAACCCACTGCACCTGCTCCGGGTAACTGGTGCGGTCGTGCACGCCCGCAATCACAAACACCGGGCGGCGCAGTTCGGTCAGGAACGGCGGGTACTCGAATTCCCACAGCCCCTGGTTCACGAGCGCTTCCTGCACCTCACCGCCGCCGATCAGCTGCCCTTCGGCGTCCGTGAACTCCAGGCGCATGCGGGTCGCCTGATCGCGGAACTGCAGGGCGTTCAGCAGGTCCCGGGCGTTCAGCAGCGCGAACGCCGCCTCGATGCGCGCGCCGCCCACGGCGGGGTGCTGGCCTTCAGGCGTCGCGGCCCGCACCTCGTCGGCCGGGTCGGTGAAGGCGACGCCGCGGCGCGCGCTGGCTTCCTCCAGCAGCGTGCGGGCCAGATCCGGAAAGTGCACCCAGGGGTTCACGACAACGACGCGGGCCGTGAGGGTCGGGTGGCGCCGCGCATACTCCAGTGCGACCAGCGCGCCGAAGCCATGCCCGAGCGGCACGATCTGCTCGGCGCCCAGGAAATCCCGCACGGCGTCCAGATCCTGCACCAGCGTGTCGAGATCCAGCGTGTCACTGCCCTGCTCGGTGTCCTCCAGTGGGCCGCTGCGCCCCGAGCCGCGCTGGTCGAGGTACACGGCGGAACGCGTGAGCCGCTCGGCGACCAGCGCCTGAAAGGAGTAGCTGTTGTACCCGGGACCGCCGTGCAGGAACACCACCGGCGCCTCACCGTTCTGCGCGTCCCCGATCACCTCGAAATACAGGTCCGCGCCGTTCAGATGCTCAAAGTGAACGCCGCCCTCGGCATCCGGAAAGTCGAAATCGTCTGCGTTCACGCCCGTCATGCGCGCCATTGTAGGGGCCGCCCCGCGCGCCCGGGTGGACGCAGGGCACGGTTGGGCCTACCCTGCGCGCATGACCTTCCCGCCGGACCCGCTGGGCATCGCCTTCACGCTCGACGGTGTGGACGAGCTGACCTTCACCCGCATTCTGCGTGACCTGATGCACGACCCGGCCTTCACGCGGCCGCTGCAGGTGCAGGCGCAGGAACCCCGCGCCGGGCAGCCGGCGCGCCTGACCCTGGTATTCACCGCGCCGGAACGGGAGCGGGCGCTGGGCGCCATGCAGCGCCTGAAAACTCTGCTGCTGAGGCACGGCGTGCAGGTGGACAGCATTCACGTGCCGGGCGCCTGACAGGCTGTTAAAGAACCATAAATAGCGGTGTTTCCCCACGGGCACACCCTGCACCCTACGATGGGCCGGAATACAGGCGAATTGCACTGCCGCACCTCAGCGCTGGGCGCCGCCCGGTACAGAGTGCCCCTGCGCGGGGGCGGAGGAGACAGAACGACTTTTATGGAGCAACGCATCCTGCTGATCGAGGACAACCCTGATATCACCCGCGTCGTCCAGTACGAACTGGAACAGGCCGGGTACCGCGTCCTGGCCGCGCCAGACGGCGTGACCGGCCTGACCGCCGCACGTGAAAGCAGCCCGGACCTGGTGATCCTGGACCTGGGTCTGCCGGATTTCGACGGCGCGGAAATCGCCCGGCGCCTGCGCAAGACCAGCAGCGTGCCGATCATCATCCTGACCGCCATGGACGCCGTGGACCGCAAGGTGAACCTGCTCGAAGCCGGCGCCGACGATTACATGACCAAACCCTTCCACCCGGAGGAACTCGTGGCGCGCGTAAAAGTGCAGCTGCGCCACCAGCAGCACGGCGAGGTCATCTCCATCGGGCCGCTGGAAATTCACCCCCAGAAACGCCTGTGCCACTACAACGGTCACGAGGTGCGCCTCTCCCCGAAGGAATTCGACCTGCTCACCTTCCTGGCCCGCCAGCCCGGGCGCGTGTACTCCAGGCAGGAGATCGAACGGGAAGTCTGGAACGGGGAACTGCCCAGCAACAGCAACGTGGTGGACGTGCACATGGCCAACATGCGCGCCAAACTCCGTGACCTGGACGGCTACGGCATCATCCGCACCGTGCGCGGGATCGGGTACGCCCTGAAAACGCCCTGAAGCGCGCCGCAACGCCGCCGGACCGCGAAGGTCATCCGGCGGCGTTTCTTACGGGTCCCACGGCGTCCGTGTGGCTCATGGTGTCAGGCCTCCCACGTACGGCCTGCTGGTGCAGATCAGCACGTCGTGCGAAACACATCCGCTGCGATCCCTTTCTGCGGCTCTTTACCAGGGCGGGCCTTCACGGTCCCGGAGAGGAAGCTCTCAGACGGCGCACCCGCCCTCGGGCGGCTGTCCCTACAAGGCCTCCGGCGGCCGGTCAAGTCATGCTGCCTGGCCTTCACGCCGGCTCGCCGCGTTCTGCGCCCAGTGGCACACCGGCCGCGAACCAGGGCCACGGCGAGGGGCACGAACCCCTTGTGACAAGCCAGGACGCCCGCCACCCAGCGGGGCACACAGCTTGGCGTGCCGAGCGCCGCTTCTCAGGCCAGCGGCTCGTCAGGCCTGGTGTTCCAGCGTACTGGGGGTCGCCTGCGTGCTGGAATGACCGGTATGACCGAACGGACCAACCGCACCCTGACCGGAATTCCGGGCTTTCAGGTGGGCCACTGGACGGACCTAGACGCGCAGACTGGCTGCACCGTTCTGTTGTGCCCGCCGGACGGCGCGGTGGCGTCCGCGTCGTTTTTGGGGCCCAGCCCAGGTACGCGCGAGGGCGTGCTGCTCGCCCCGGAGAAGAAGGTGGAGCGTGTGCACGCCCTGCTGTTCACGGGCGGCAGCGCGTTCGGCCTTGCGGCCGCCGCGGGCGTGGTGCGGGTGCTGGAGGAACGTGGCGTTGGGCACCTGACGCCGTGGGCGCGTGTGCCGATCGTGCCGGCGGCCGTGATCTATGACCTGGGCGTGGGCCGTGCCGACGTGCGCCCCGGCGCGCAGGAAGGCGAGGCCGCCGCGCGCGCGGCCAGTACCGCCGCCGTGCCGCGCGGGCGGGTGGGGGCCGGGACGGGTGCCACGGCCGGGAAGTACCTGGGGGTGGGCGCAGTGCCGGGCGGACTGGGGAGTGTGCTGCTTGAGCGGCACGGGGTGCAGGTGGGGGCTCTGGCGGTCGTGAACCCGATCGGGGACGTGCTGGATGAACGTGGGGGGGTGCTGGCCGGACCGGGGGTGGGGCCGGGCGCGGTCGCGTTCACGCCTGGCGACGCCGAAAACACCACGCTGGTGGCCGTGGTGACCGAGCATGCGCTGACCAAGGGGGAGTGCCGCCGGCTGGCGGACGCTGCGCAGGCGGCCCTGGCGCGCGTGATTCACCCCAGCCATACGTTCTGGGACGGGGACAGTGCGTTCATGCTGAGCAGCGGTACGCGTCCAGCGGCGGATCCCATGCTGCTGGGGGCGTTGGTGCAGGAGGCGGTGTGTGCGGCGGTGCGGGATGCGGTCCGCACCGCCGGGTCCGCCCTGGCTCAGTGAGACGGGGGGCTCCTTTCAGTTTACTCGGGACGGGGCCGGACCGAGCGGCTCGGTCGGCGCCCGGCTCCACCTGGGTTGAGACTGAACGCTGAGGGTAAGATGCTGCTGCAACGAGCCTCCGGGACCGGTCGAGACGGCCCCTGCAGGGAAACGACAAGTTCACCCTGCACGCCTGAGGGGGCGTCAGTCCGGCTGGCTGCCCCTGGAGTTCCTGCTGTTGGAAGGGGCCGGCGGGCCCACCTTGTCGTCTGCTCAGTGGCAACAGGGGTTCCCCCAGCGACTCCCGGCGTGCCGCATGGGCCGGTGGTCTGGGGGGCTCTGCCCGGGGAACGCGAAGATTCAGCTTTGCAGTTCCGGATGACGGGCGCCTTGGGCTCGCCGGGGAACGGTGGGCCGCTCTGTCCGGACGTGACTGTGCGTGGGCCTGAACGGCTACCGGGCTGGCTGGCGGGTGAACGTGAGTCGCAGCGCCGCCAGCCGAAATCCGGCGCGCAGTATGTTGCGTTCGCTGGGTGTACCTGGGGTCACGAACACGCTCGCGAGGTCCGCGCGGGTCTGGGCGGCGGCGTGCACCCGCGCGGCGAGCAGCGCCGTCTGCACGCCCTGGCCCCGGGCAGCGGGCAGGGTCGACATGCCGAACAGGGCGCCCACCCCCTCATGCACGGCGAGTGCGGCGCTGCCCGCTGCTTCCCCGTGCAGCTGCGCGGTGAACAGGCGGGTGCCTGGGGTGCGGGCCACGACCAGCATGGTGCTCAGGCTGCCGGGCCCGAAGCCCTGCGCAGACAGGTGCGCCCATTCGTCCGGGTCGGTGGTTTCCGCGACCGGCAGGGCCGGCGGTAGGGGGAGGGGCTCCAGATTGTGCAGGTAGGCGTTCAGCACGCCGCTCAGCTCGTAGCTGCGGGCGTTCAGGGCGGGCAGGGACGCTGCGGCGAAAGGAGAGAGGACATGCACGGTGGGCACCTGATGGTGCGCGGCGCAGAACGCTTCGAGGTCCTGAAGGTGGGCGGCGGTGAGGGGAGTCGTGCCGTCGTGCCACGCGGTGTTCAAGGGCAGGTCCGGAGCGGTGTGGGCGGCCACCAGCGGGCCGATCATGTGGCGCAGGCCGCCGAGGGCGTGTGCGTGGGCTTCGGCCCACGCGAGCCGCGCGGCTGCCGGCGTGCGGTGCGCAGTCATGGCCGCTCAGCATAGGCTTCGGGATTGATCACCGTTTGTTGATCTTGTGTGATCTGTCCAGTTCAGCGGACCCAGCCGCAGTGACGATGGGTCATGATTGCTTTTCACCCTCACCTGTTCGTGCGGATTGTCGAACTGGACGGTCCGAGAGCTCCGATGCCCCGACCATTGTCGAGCGGCTTCAGCGGGCACCGCGCCTACCGCGTGGTGGGGGTGTACAACCCCTCCGAGACCTCAGATGCCTACTTCATCCTGCCGAACGACCGGGATGAACTGTGGTTCATCTGTCAGCGGCACCTTCGTTTCGCGGGGCTGCACGACACGCCCGCGCATCACCTTGACCTGCCCATGCAGACCGCTGCGGACTGAGCGGCGGGGCATAAAGTGAACTTCAGTCAAATCACCCACAGTCTGAACGTCTGCCCGGAACACTGAATCCACCGGCGCGGCCCACCCTGGGCGTGCCGAGGTCAGCGTTCCGAGGTGCTCATGTCTTCATTCCGTCTGTCCGGCCCGGTGGCTGCGGCCGTCGCGGCCCTGGTCGGCTACGCAGCTTACGTTCAGTCGCCCCGTAATCCCCTGCGCCCCACGGCGCTGCCCGACGGCGTGGGGCCGGTGACGCACCGCCGCTACTGGGTGGAGGTGCGCGCCCCGGACGTTGCGCCGGAGGTCCTGACTGCCGAGGTGCTGCAGCGTCTTCCGGAACTCGCGCCGCGCTTTGCCGCGTGGTTCCGTGGCCTGGACGCCCCCCTGCCGTCCCAGGGTGGTCCGCCCATCGGGCCGGGCACGCGCCTGCGGATCCTGATGGGTTTTATACGCCGTGCGCGCGTGACGGTGGAGAAGCACGAGCCGCGGCGCTTCTGTATCCGCACGCTGCGGCTGCACGCCGACGCGGGAACGGTGACGTTCTGCGCTGAGCCCACCTCAGGCGGCCTGCACCTGGAGATTGAGTCGGTGGTGCGCTCGTCCAGCTGGTTTGACCGCTTCTCCTACCTGGCCGGCGCGCACGCCCTGCAACGCGCGAACTGGGAGGCGGTGCTGCGCGGCGCCGCGGCCCTGTCCGGTGGGGAGGTGACGGGTCACGGGCACCGGACGGAGGAGCACGCATTTGTCCCGCCCGGTGGCCGCTACGCTGTGGCCCATGACTGACGTTCCTGCTTCTGCCTCTCCGCGCGCGTTTGTGTCCCTGATCGGGGCCGGGCCGGGCGATCCGGGCCTGCTGACCCTGCGGGGCATGCAGGCCCTGCAGGAGGCAGACGTGGTGCTCTTCGACTACCTCGCCAATCCGGACCTGCTGCGGTTCGCTCCGCAGGCCGAGACGATCTACGTGGGCAAGAAGGGTTTTTCGGAGTACATCAGTCAGGAGCAGATCAACGCCCTGCTGGTCCGCAAGGCGCAGGAGCACGGTGGGCGGCGCGTGGCGCGCCTGAAGGGTGGAGACGTGTTCGTGTTTGGCCGCGGGGGCGAGGAGGCAGAAGCCTGCGCGCACGCCATGGTGCCGTTTGAGGTGGTGCCGGGCGTCAGCAGCGCCATCGCCGCGCCCGCGTACGCCGGGATTCCCGTCACGCACCGCGAGGCCGCGCGGTCCTTCGCGGTGCTGACCGGGAACACCAGGGAAGGCGGCGCGCACTACGAGCGCCTGTCGGGTGTGGACACCCTGGTGCTCCTGATGGGCGTGCGCAACCTCGACCAGATTGCCGCGGACCTGATTGCGGCGGGCCGGGACCCCCAGACGCCCGCCGCGACCGTGCAGTGGGGCACCACCCCGCAGCAGCGCGCCGTGACCGGCACCCTGGCAACCATCGCGGACGTGGTGCGCGCCGCCGGGCTGGAAGCCCCGGCCGTGACCGTGGTGGGTGAGGTGGTGCGCCTGCGGGACACGCTGCGCTGGTTCGACACGGCGCCCGGCTTTGGTGGACCGCTCGCCGGCAAGACCGTGGCGGTCACCCGTACGCGTGACGGTGCCAGCGGCCTGTCTGACCGTCTGCGGGCGCGCGGCGCCAGTGTGCTGGAAGTCCCGTTGATCCGCTTCGCTCCCACGGCGCGCCCGGGTGAGCTGCGCGCGAGGCTGCGCGACCTGAGCGGCGTGGCGTGGCTGCTGCTCAGCAGTAACCAGGCGGTCAGTTCGCTGTTCACCCACCTGGACGCGCTGGGGTTGGATGCCCGGCACCTGGCGGGCGTGCGCGTTGCGGCGGTGGGGCCCAGCACCGCCCGGTCCCTGGCGGAGCGGGGTGTGCGGGCGGACTTCGTGCCGGCCACCCCGGGCGCACGGCACCTGGGGGCCGGACTGCCGGCCGGGCCAGAGGAGGGCACCCTGCTGCACCTGACGTCCCAGGTGGCCGAGGATGATCTGCAGCGCGCCCTGGAAGAGCGCGGCCTGACGTACGAGCGCGAGGAGCTGTACCGCACGGAGCCCGCCCAGCCGGATGACCTGTCCATGGACCGTCTCCGCGGCGCGGCGGTCGTGACGCTCGCGTCCGGCAGCGCTGCGCGGCACCTGGCGGCGCTGGCGGGTACGGCGTTCCGGGTCGCGGCCATGGGACCACAGACCGCGGACGCAGCGCGTGAGGCGGGCTTCACGCAGGTGACGGTGGCGCATGAAGCCACCCTGGACGCCCTGGCGCAGGCCGCGGAGGCGGCCATTCAGGCATAGGGGGCGCCGTCACGGCGTTCCCCGGGCAGTGACGGAAAGGCAGACCAAGTGCGTCCCAGTCGTCTTTCTTACCGATCGGTCGGGGACGGCTGCCCCGGCCGTCCCACGCTAGACTGCGCCCTGTGAGCCTGCTGCCTGCCTTTCTGGACCTGCACGGCGCCCAGGCTGTCGTGATCGGCGGCGGGCCCGTGGCCCTGCGCCGCGCCCGCAGCCTGCTGGGCAGCGGCGCCCAGGTGCAGGTCATCGCTCCGCAGGTGCACCCTGACTTCCAGGCCCTGTCCGTGGAGGTCACGCCCCGGCACTACCGCCGCGGGGACCTCAGCGGCGCGCGGATCGCGGTGGCCGCCACAGATTCGCCGGATGTGAACGGCGCCGTGGTGCGTGACGCGCTGACCCTCGGCCTGCTCGTGAATGACGCTTCCGACGCCACGCGGGGGAACCTGCGCTTCGCCGCACTCGCTGAAGGGCACGGGGTTCAGGTGGCCGTGAACACCGGCCGTGAACTGCCCACGCTTGCCCAGGCGCTCAGCGAACGGATCGCGGAGCTGCTGCCGAGCGCCGAACAGCTGCGTGACTGGACGGGCCGCCGCGAGCACGCCCTTACCCTGCCGGGCGACCAGAAGCAGGCGCAGCTCAACGCGCTGCGCGCCGAGATCCGCCGGGCCGTAGGAGTTCCCGCATGACCCTCGCCTGCCCCACCGCCCACGCCCTCCTGGCCCGGCCGGGCGCGCCCCTGCTCGAAGCGCTGGACTTCGCTGTGGTCGGCCTCAATCACCAGACTGCTCCCGTCGAGGTCCGTGAGCGGGCCGCGGTGCGCGCCGGTGAGGAAGGCACCCTGCTTTCGCATCTGTGCGCGCACGCGCAGGAAGTCATGCTGCTCGCCACCTGCAACCGCACCGAGGTGTACATGGCGGGCGTCAGCGGTGACCCGCTGTCGGCCTTCGAGGGTGCCTGGGGACACGCGCTGCGTGATCACCTGTACGTTCACCAGGGTGAGGCGGCCGTCACGCACCTGTACCGCGTGGCTGCGGGCCTCGACAGCCTCGTGGTCGGCGAAACGCAGATTCAGGGGCAGGTCAAGCGCGCCTGGATGGACGCCCGCCAACGGGGCCTGACCGGCACCATCCTGAACAAGGTCGCGCAGGGGGCCCTGGCCGCCGGCAAACGCGTGCGCTTCGAGACTGGCATGAGCGACAAGATCGTCAGCGTTTCCAGCGCCGCCGTGGATCTCGCCCAAAGCGCCCTGGGCGGCCTTGCGGGCCGCACGGCGCTGATCATCGGGGCGGGGGAGACGGCCGAACTGACCCTCACGCACCTGCGTGCCGCGGGTGTGGAGGACGTCATCGTGGTCAACCGCACTGTGGAGCGGGCGCGGCAGCTGGCCGAGAAGCTCGGCGGCCGGCCCTGCGCTGTGGAGTACCTGCACGAAGTGCTGCCCGAGGCGGACGTGCTGATCGCGTCCAGCGGCGCGCCCCACTACGTCCTGCACGGCGACGGCGTGCGCGCGGCGCTGCGCCAGCGTCCCGGGCGTCCCATGTTCCTGATTGACATCAGCGTGCCCCGCATTCTCGACCCGAACATCGCCGGGGTACCCGGCGCGCACCTGCACAACCTCGACGACCTGACCGGCATTGTGGCCCGCAACATGCAGAGCCGCCGCGCCGCGCTGCCGCACGCCGGCGCCATCGTCCGTGACGCCGCCGCTGACCTCAGCCGCTGGCACCTGACGCGTCAGGCCCGGCAGCGGCAGCTGGCCCTCGCCTCCGACTGAACGCCGCGTCGTCCCAGGCGCGCTCGCCGGCAGACCTTGCGACCCGCGTTCCACATGCCGGGCGCGTCATCCCTTACCCTGGGCGGCATGTGGACCCGGATTCCCTCCAGCAGCCTGCGCGTGACCGGCGCGGACCGCGTGGACTTTGTGCACGGCCAGATGACGAACAACCTGCGCGGCGCCCCCACGCCCGGCATGGTGCCCTGCGCGTTCCTGAACGTGCGCGGGCAGATCGAACAGTTTGCTCGCGCCTACAAACGTGATCAGGACGTGTACCTTCACCTCGATGAAGGCCAGGCCGAACCGCTCGCCGCCCGGCTGCGCCGTTACATCATTTTCGACCAGGTGGAGGTGCACGACGTGAGCGCTGAGTTGCGCACCGTGCACGTGTGGCCCGGCGCCCTCCTGCCGGGCTGGCAGCCTGACGGCGCGGACGCCCAGACCCTCGACCTGGGCGGCGTGACTGTCCTGGCCGGCCGCGTGAACCGTGTGGGGCACCCCGGTGTGGATCTTCACTACCTCGCGCGGCAGGAGACCGCTGTGCTCGCTGCCCTGCCCGGCGAGGAAGCGCCCCTGGCGACTCTGGACGCCGCCCGGGTGCAGGCAGGCATTCCAGACATTACCCGTGACGCCCTGACCGGCACGCTGCCGCAGGAAGTGGGGCTGGACCTCACCGGCCCGCTGCCTGCCATCAGCTACCGCAAGGGCTGCTACGTGGGTCAGGAGATAATGGCCCGTCTCGAAGCCCGCGGCAACGCCCGTTATCACCTCGTGCGCCTGAACGGTGCTGGCCCCTGGGCGCCCGGTGCAGAAGTCACGGCAGACGGCCGCGTGGTGGGTCAGGCCGGTCTGCACGCCGGGGGGGGCAGCGTGGCCCGGCTGCGCAAGGAACTGCCGGACGGCGCCGCCGCCGAGGTGAATGGGCAGCCCGTGACGGTGCACCTGCTATCCACGCATGCTTGAGGGCGTGGCCCGGGACCTGAGGGCCGGGGACGCCGGAAGTCTGACCCGCGCGGCCCGCCGCTCATTCACGCTCACGTTCCTGGTGCTGGCCGCGCCGGGCGTACCGCTGGGCGGCCTGCTCGCGCTGGTCCGCCCATTGACCCTGCGCAGCCCCGGCTGGCTGGCCGGGGTGGTACTGCTTGCAGGTCTGCTCGCAGCGGCCGCACTGTACCTCGCGCGGCGCACAGCCCGCGATGCTGGCCTCCCTGAGCCGCAGCGGACGCTGGCGGCGGCCATGCAGGCCGCCACAGCGCCGGCTGTGCCGTTCCTGATCGGCTGTGCATTCCTGCGTTCGCCGGGTGTGGTGGCGCTGCTGTGGGTGGTCGCTGGCGCGCTGTTCTTCCTGGCGCGCCCCAGGGGAGGCCCACCGGCCCTCTGAGGACCAGCCCTTACAGCAAGGTCCCCCGCTTCATAGCGGGGGACCTGTCGCGTGCACTCAGCTCAGCGGGACTTGGGGTCCAGCGCGTCGCGCAGACCATCGCCAAACAGGTTGAACGCCAGGCTGAACAGCACGATGAACACAGCGGGGTACACCAGGGTGTACCAGTACTCGGGTTTCAGCCAGGCGCGGGCTGCGTCGACCAGCTGACCCCATTCCGCGAAACCAGGCTCGAAGCCCAGGCCCAGGAAGGACAGGCCGGCGATGCCCAGCGGCACGGTTGCCAGGTCCAGCACTGCAGTCGTGAAGACCGCGGCGATGCTGTTGGGCACCACGTGCTTCATGATCAGGCGGGGGTCACGGGCGCCCAGGCTGCGGGCGGCGTCCACGTACTCCAGCTGCCGGGTGCGCAGGACCTCGCCGCGGATCAGGCGGGCGTAGGAGGCCCAGCCGGTGACGCAGGACGCCACGATGATCGGAATCGTCGGGTCGTAGTCTCCTGCGCCGCTTTGCAGGCGGGCACGCAGGATGGTCAGGATGACCACGGTGAGGATCAAGGGCGGCAGGGAGAACAGCACGTCGATGAAGCGCTGAATCAGGTTGTCGAGCCAGCCGCCGTAGTAGCCGCTGATGGCGCCGAGAATCACACCGATGACGAGGGTAATGCCGACGATGATGAACGACATTTTCAGTGCGGTTCGGGTGCCCCAGACCAGGCCATAGAAGATGTTGTAGCCGTTCACGGTGCCGAACGGCGCTTCGGCGCTGGGCGCGCTGGGCCGCTGCTGGAAGCTGAGGCGCTCCGTGCGGTAGCAGCTGTCGGGCGGCGCGAAGACAGCCTGCCAGAAGGCGCCGCCGCCGGGGTTGTACACCTGGCTGGCTTCGGTGATGTTCAGGTCACGCAGGCAGTTGCCGCTGGGCCTGGCGATCAGCGGAGCGAACACGGCGAGCAGGGCAAACAGCAGCGTGATGATCAGGCCGGTGATGGCCAGCGGGTTACGGCGCAGCTTGCGGACCGCAGGGCTGGTCCAGAACTGCTTGAAGCTGCTGCGGTCCTTTGAGGGGGTCAGGGCGACGGTCATGCGGTCCTCCGGCGCAGGGGGGAGAGGAAGCGGAACATCAGTCGAACCTCACGCGGGGGTCGATCACGCCGTACAGGACGTCCACAATGGTGCTGACCACGACGACGATCACGGCAGTCAGCATGGCAAAGCCCAGAACGGCAGCGAGATCCACACCCACGGCCGCCTGAACCACCCATTGGCCTACGCCGGGGAAGGCGAAGATCGTTTCGGTGATGAGCGAGCCGCCGAGCAGGCCGATGATCAGGAAGCCGCCCAGCGTCACGATGCTGAGCAGTGCGTTGCGGCGGGCATGCTTGTTGTTCACCACGCGTGGCGTGAGGCCCTTGGCGCGCGCGGTGCGCACGTAGTCACTGGTGAGCGCTTCGAGCATGTTGTTGCGCATCACCTTGATCAGGCTGGCGCTCAGCACGATGATGAGCGTCAGGGCGGGCAGCAGCATGTGTTGCAGGGCGTCCCAGGTGATGTCCCAACGGCCGTTCAGAGCGGCATCCACAGTCAGCAGGCCGGTGTAGTGCTTGATGTCACCCAGCGCGAAGGTGTTCAGCACGTTGACCTGCCCGGCGCCGGGCAGCCAGCCCAGATACGCGTAGAACACGGCAAGCAACAGGATGCCCACCACAAATGATGGCAGCGAGTAGCCCAGGACGACCAGCACCCGCAGCAGCTGGTCGATGAACCGGTCCTTGTGCAGGGCGCTGAGCGTGCCGAGCCAGATGCTGAGCAGCAGGATCGGAATGGCCGTGACGATGGTCAGCTCGATGGTGCGCGGCAGGCGTTCCTTGATCGTGACAAGCACGTCCTGACTGCTGGCCTTGGAGTAGCCAAGGTCACCCTGAAGGGTGCTGCCCAGCCAGCGACTGTACTGGACAGGGAAGGGGTCCCGCAGTCCGCGTTGCTCGATGATCTGTTCCAGGCGCGCAGCCTGCTGTTCACTGCGGATGTACGGCGCGGCGCGCTGCTCGGGGGTGAGCAGTTGCGTCAGGCCAACGATCATCAGGGAGAGGACGAGCATCACCACAGGAATCTGGATGAGTCGCCGCACGATGAAATTAAGCATGAGGGCCTCGGTGGGAAGTCTCCCGGCGGTCAGGTCACGGTTGACCGGGGCGGGAGGGAAGAGGGTGAAGAGCGAACTGTGTCTAAGACTGGGCGCTGAGGTGTAATCCGCCCGCTAGCGTATCCAAAACCCCTGTAGAACGCAAAGTATGCGGGGGGGTCGTCCCGGTATAGAGAACCTGTCCGGCGCGCAATCCGGCCTGGTTTCACTGTCTGGCACGGGAAAAGGGCAGCCCGGTCGGGGCTGCCCTGCCTGCCGCGCAGGTGAGTGCGGGCGGGTGATTTACTTCTTGCTGAGTTCCTTCCAGAAGGTGCCGGTGGCGCCGAAGGAAATCATGGGGTTGTAGTTGCTGGCGCTCACGCCGACGAGGCTGTCGCGCACGAAGGTGTAGTTCACGGGCGCGGGGATCAGGATGTACGGGGCCTGCTCGTGGGCCTTCTTGGCGACCAGGCTGTACAGGCGGTTACGCTCGGCCGTATTGACGGTGTTGCGGGCCTGCTCGAGCCACTTGTCAACCTGGGCGTCCTTCCAGTTGTTGCGGGGGAAGTAGTAGCCGTTGCTGCTGTAGAAGGTGTACATGAAGTTGTCCGGGTCGGCGTAGTCGGGCGCCCAGGCCAGGATGACCATGGCTTCCTTGCCGTCCTTGGAGTCCTTCAGCATTTCGCTCCACTGCTTGGCCTGAATGTTGATCCGGAACTTGGGGTTCAGGGCTTCAACGTTCTTCTTCATCATTTCCACGGCCGTCTGGGCGGCCACGCTGCCGGCGCGGTAGTTCGCGGTCAGCGTGAAGCCGTTCTTCCAGACCTGGCCGCCCCAGGCGCGCTGGAAGGCCTGCTTGGCCTTGGCCGCGTCAAAGTCATAGGTGCTGACCTTGGGGTCGTAGCCCGGGAAGGATTCGGGGAGCAGCATGGTGCGCTGTTTGCCCTTGCCTTTCTGCACGTCCTTGATGTACTGGTCGTAGTCGAAGGAGTAGCTGAAGCCGCGGCGGACGTTGGCGTCCTTGAAGAAGTTCGCGGGAATCCCCTTGCCGTCCAGTTTGCCGCTGCCGAGCAGACCGGTATTCTTGATGTTCTCGTTCATGAAGAACGCGCCGGCGGTGGTGTTGGGCAGGTTGTCGATCCACAGCACGCCGGGTTTGCCCCGGACCTGCTCTTCGTCCACGGCGCGGCCACCACCGTCGATGATGTCGGCGTCACCCTTCAGGAAGGCCTGCTGGCGGGCCGCCAGTTCCGAGACCTTCTGAATCACGACGTTCTTGATGGCCGGCTTCTTGCCCCAGTAACCGTCAAAGGCAGTCAGCAGGGTGGCGTTGGAGTCCTTACGAACCAGTTTGTACGCGCCGGTGCCGCTGGGCTGCTGGGCCAGCTTGCTGTTGGTCAGGTCCTTGCCGATCCAGTCCTTCCAGGTGGCTTCCTTGCCGTTCCATTCGCCCAGTTCGGCGGCATGCTTGGCGTCCACAATGCTCTGGCCGGAGAAAGCGAGTTTCGCCAGGAAGGCGGGGTCAACGCTGGGAAGCGTGAAGACAAGCTGACCGGCGCTGGTGCACTCGATGGCCTTGTCGATGCGGGCCCAGGTGATGGTCTTGTCGTCGGCGGCGTTGGCGCCGGTGCCCAGGAGGCTTTCGGCGATGAACCAGTTGCCGGATTCGGCGCTGTTGGTCACGAGGTTGCGCTCGAAGCTGTACTCGGCGTCAGCGCAGGTGAAGGTGTTGCCGCTGTGGAACTTCACACCTTTGCGCAGATCGAAGGTGTAGGTCTTGCCGCCGTTGCTGATGGTCCACTTGGTGGCCAGCAGGGGCTCGAGTTTGGTCAGGCTGGCGCCGCTGTAGGTCAGCAGGGTCTCGTACATGTTCTCGACAACTTCGCCAGAGGCGGTGTCGTAGGTGACGCCGGGGTCCAGGGTGGGGATGTCAGAGGAGGTCTGGTAGACCAGGGTGTCCTTAGGAGCCGCGGCCAGGGCCGAGGTCAGGGTGAGCAGGGTGGCAAGTGCAGCAATTTTTTTCATTGATCCTCCGAAAGGTACTTCGACAACCGGCGCGGGACTGCGTGTGCAGGGACTCGCGCCGTGTTGTCTGGGGGTTGATCGGTGGGCATCATAGCGCACCGTTTCGTGCTGTGGTGTGACGTTCACCCGCTGCCACACGCCAGGACGCCAGGGATAATTCGTGGTGGTGCTGAGAATTCGCCGCTGTCTATCTTTATACAGTCCAAGAAGTCTGGACAGTACTGCTCGTGCTTCACAGGCGTATGGTACGGCACTTGCTGTCCATGTGTACGCCCGAAAGGCATGACATACTGCGCCGCGTGAAGAAGCGCATCCTGCTGCTGGCCGGTGGTCAGTCCGGTGAACATGAGGTTAGCCTCCAGAGTGCCCGCAGTGTCCTGAAGGCGCTTCCCCGCGACCAGTTCGACGTGACGCCCGTGGTGATCAGCAAGCAGGGCCGCTGGCTGCCCCCCACCGAGACGCAGCGGGCCCTGGAAAGCGGAGAGGCGCCCGTCGGCGGCGACCTTGTGCTGCACCGCGCGGCCAGCGCCGAGGGGTACGACGCAGTTTTTCCCTTGCTGCACGGCCCGATGGGTGAGGACGGAACCGTTCAGGGCCTCCTGACCCTGGCCGGAATTCCTTTCGTGGGCAGCGGCGTGCTGGGTTCTGCTGTCAGCATGGACAAGGTCATGACCAAACAGGTGCTGGCGTCCGCGGGCATCGCCCAGGTGGCGTGGCGGCTCGCGGTCCGCCGCGAGTGGCAGCAGGAACCCACTCGCGTGCGGGCCGTTGCCGCGGAACTGGGCTTTCCCCTGTTCGTGAAACCAGCGAACCTGGGCTCCAGCGTGGGCATCAGCAAGGTGAATTCTCCCGCCGAGCTGGACGGCGCGCTGAATCTGGCATTCAGCCTGGACCGCCGCGTGATTCTGGAAGCCATGACCAGCCACCGGCCACGTGAGGTGGAGGTCGGCATTCTGGGCAATGACGCGCCGGTCGCCAGCCCGGTGGGCGAGCTGCAGTTCGAAGCGGAATTCTACGATTACGAAACGAAGTACACCGAGGGGCGGGCGACCATGCACATCCCAGCCCCCCTGCCGGCCGGCGTGGCCGAGCAGGTGCGTGAGACAGCGCTGCGGGCTTTCCGGGCCCTGGACTGTGCAGGGCTGGCCCGCATTGACTTCTTCTTCGTGGAGGAGACCGGCGAACTGCTGCTGAACGAGGTGAATACCATGCCGGGCTTCACCACCACGAGCATGTACCCGAAGCTTTTTGAGGCAGCTGGACTTGGATACAGTGAACTGGTGACGAGGCTGGTGACGCTGGCACTCGAGGAGCGTTGAATCACTGAGCGTAGCAGCGTGAAACGTGAGCTGTAGGATGTCCTTGCCATATTAGTCCGACTGGCTCCCAAGGCCCCCCCAGGACCCTGGCGCTCACGGGGCACCTCGAGCACCTCACCAAACGCTACGCGCCGGGCCTGCCGCCCGTCGTTCATGACCTGAATCTCAGTGTGCTTCCGGGCGAACTCCTGACGCTGCTCGGCCCCAGCGGGTGTGGCAAGACCACCACCCTGCGCCTGATCGCCGGCCTGGAACGTCCCGACAGCGGCGCTGTGCACCTCGCCGGAAAGAACGTTACCGTGCCGTTCACGCCCCCCGAGCGGCGCGGCGTGGGTCTCGTGTTTCAGGACTACGCGCTGTTTCCGCACCTGAGCGTACTGGGCAACGTCCTGTTCGGGCTGCGACACCTGCCGCGCGCCGCGCGCCTGCCGCGTGCCCGCGAAACGCTGGCCCTGGTTGGCCTGACCGTGTTCGAGACCCGCCGCCCGGACCAGTTGAGCGGCGGGCAGCAGCAGCGCGTGGCCCTCGCACGCGCCCTGGCCCCCCGCCCAGGCGTGCTGCTGCTGGACGAACCATTCAGCAACCTTGACGCGCAGCTGCGTCACGCCACCCGGCAGGAGGTGCGCGCCATCCTCCGTGCGAGCGGCACCACGGCCATCCTCGTCACGCATGACCAGGAAGAAGCGCTGGCCTTCAGTGACCGCATTGTGCTTATGTGCGCCAGGCAGGCCGAACAGATCGGTACGCCCCACGGGGTGTACACGCAGCCCCGTACGGCGTTCGTGGCGAACTTCCTGGGCCGCAGCAACCTGCTCTCCGGCACCGCCGAGCACCTCACGGCCCGGACCGCGCTGGGCCCGGTTGCGCTCAGTGAACCGCGCAGTGGCCCTGTGCTGGTCAGCGTGCGTCCCGAGCACCTGCGCTTCACAGACGATCCAGGCGCACCGGAAGTCACCATCCTGGCCCGCGAGTTCAAAGGCCACGACGTCACGGACACCGTGGGCCTGGCCGGCCAGCAGCAGGAACTGCTCGTGCATGGTCCCAGCGACGACGTACGTGCCGAGGGGAGCCGCGCCCGCCTGCTGGTCACGCACCCGGCCCGCGCCGTTCAGTAACGCCCAGGTTCAACCTTCAGGGAGGCCCTGTGAAGCCTAAAGGTCAGCTCAGGCACGCCCCGCACAGCCGTTCCTAGAATGGCTTGAGGGACCAGGACCGCACCGGCGGACCGGCATCAAGCAGTGAAAGGGGCGCACATGGACTGGAAAAATCTTCCCGGGAGTGGCGGGAACGTCGAGAGTCGTCAGGGCGGGGGCGGTTTGCCTGGCGGGGGCATTGCGGTCGGCGGCGTGGGCGGTCTGATCATTGCGCTGATCGCCATGTTCTTCGGCATAGATCCCGGTGCCATCCTGGGGGGCGGCAACGGAAGCTCCCCACAGAGTCAGACGCAACAGGGCCAGACGCAACAGGGTCAGACGCAGCAGGCGCAGCCTGCCGCGGACGACGAGGTCTATCAGTTCATCAACCAGATTTACCGCAGCACCAACCTCGTCTGGGACAACGTCTTCCAGGCCGCTGGGCGCACCTACACCGATCCCCGGCTGGTGCGTTACAACCGCGGCACGGCCACTGGCTGCGGGCAGGCCAACAGCGCCGTCGGCCCCTTTTACTGTCCGGCCGACCAGTCGATCTACCTGGACACCAGTTTCTTCGCCACCATGCAGCAGCGTCTGGGGGGCGGGGGTGACTTCGCGTACGCTTACGTAATCGCCCATGAGGTTGGTCACCACGTGCAGAACGAACTTGGCATCGCTGATCAGGTCGGGCGTCGCCAGCGCAGCGCCCGCACCGAGGCCGAAGCCAACAGCTACAGCGTACGTCTCGAACTTCAGGCGGACTGCTTCGCGGGCGTGTGGGGCAACAAAACCCAGCAGGACGCCAAGCTGACCCAGTCGGACGTGCAGGAGGCCGTCCGGACTGCTGAGGCCATCGGTGACGATAACCTGCAGCGTCAGGGGCAGGGGCGCGTCGTGCCGGATTCCTTCACGCACGGCAGCGCCGCGCAGCGCGTGAAGTGGTTCATGACCGGCTTCAAGGGCGGCGACCCCAACAGCTGCGACACCTTTAGCGTGAACGCCAGTCAGCTGTAAGTGTTCAGGCCAGCGGGTGGGGCGTGAGGTGAATCACCTCGCGCCCTGCGTTTATGCGCTTTGCTGTTTCCATGAGTGAGTGGGAGGTGGCCGGGGTGCCCGTCGAGATTAAACGCAGCGCCCGCCGCCGGACTGTCGCGGTGCAGGTCCGGCCTGGGGCGGTGACACTGTTCGCGCCGCACCGCGTGAGTCTGCAGGACCTGCGCAGCCTTCTGGACGACCGGCGCGAATGGGTAGCTGGGCACCTCGCGGGCTACGCTGCCCGCCCCCCTGCCCGGGTCGCGTTGCATGACGGTCAGATTCTGCCGTTCCTGAACGACACCCTGACGGTCCGCCTGGACCCTGCGCGGCGCGCCGCCCGGCGTGACGGAGCCACACTTCTGCTGCCCCTGAATGATCCGGAGACCGCCCTGAGGTACTGGACGCGCCGCGCCTGTACCGCTCCTTACCGCGCGCTGGTTCAGGATTACGCCGCGCAGCTGGGCGCTGCGCCCCGCCTGGGCCGCGTGCTGGTGAGTGACACGCAGTCGCGCTGGGGCAGTTGCACCGCCAGCGGCGATATCCGTCTGCACTGGAAACTCAGCCGCGCGCCTCTGCCGGTCCTGCAGTACGTGGCCCTGCACGAAGCGGCGCACCTGCTGGAACTGAATCACTCTGCCCGCTACTGGGCGCACGTGCAGCGCGTAATGCCCGAGTGGTCGCAACACCGCGCCTGGCTGCGTGACCATGGTCATACGCTCTGAGCTGAACGGAGCACCTCCCTTCAAGGTGAAGGGAGGTGCAGGCGTTACATAGCAGGCATCGGTTCCGGCATGCCTGGCGTGTCGGGATTGGGCGTCGGGTGAGGCTCCGGGAGGCCCGGAGTGTCCGGGTTTACGGGCGGGTCCATCATGGGACCGCTGTCGCCTGCGCCGGGCATCTGCTCAGGCATAGGGGCGGGCATATCGGTCGGCTCACTGGCCGGGGCGGGCGGGCGATCGTAGGGGCCGGTCATGGAGAACCTCCTGAATGGGTCGGGGTGGGGCCTTGGCCTCAGTGTTGGCCGTGATCCTTCAGCGCACAGCTGAGGGCGGTAAAGAGCCCTTCACGGCTAGCGGTCAAACGTCACCAGGAGGGGCCGGTGGTCACTGAGGGCCCAGGGCAGAACCCGGGCGCTGCGGGGCGTGAGGCCGCGGCCCATCACGTGATCGATTCTCAGCAGCAGCGGCGGAAAGGTCCAGCCCGGGCCGCGTCCAGCCTGATCGTGGGCGTCTGGCCCGAAGGCCGTGCGAAGCTCGCGGTAGGTCCGCCCGCGCGGCGGGGTGTTCAGATCACCGCCCAGCAACAGGAGCCCGGGGCTCTGCGCCGCAATGTCTCGCAGGAGCCGGACCTGCTGGTCCCGGGCGTCCCTGGTGCGGCGAACCCTCTCCAGATCACCCGTGAGCACGGAACTGACCTGCACGGTGCCCAGGTGGGCGTTCACCACGCCCAGCGGCCGGCCCTGCCAGGACAGGCGGGTGAGCAGCACTTCGCGGCGGTTGGCAGGCAGGGGCCACACCTGCACGTCCAGGAGCGGCAGGCGGGTCAGGGTGGTGACCTCAGCGGCGTGCTCGGCGCGGTAGCCGGGCAGGGCCGCCGTCAGAAGAGCACGGCCCTCCGGGGTGGCAAACCGTGATTCCTGAAGCAGGATCACATCTGCATTCAGGGCGGCCAGCGCGCGGCCCAGCTGGATGGGGGTGGCGCGCTGACCCCCCAGGACGTTGAAGGTCACCACGCGCAGCGCCCCCTCCGCCTGGGGCCGCAGGTGCAGCGCTCCGGCACCCCATGTGGCGACCAGCAGGGCGGCCCAGGCCACCCGCCGGCCTTTCCCGTGCCCGTGCGTCCAGAGCAGGGCAGGAAGCGTGGCGCCCACCCACAGCAGGGGCGGCGCGTAGGCCAGCAGCAGTGTGGGCAGCGTGCGCTCGCCCGGCCACTCGCCCAGAACCCAGGTGAGCGACGCGAGCAGAAGCGTGAACCAGGGCAGAACCATCCGTTCAGTCTGCCTGGGTCGCGGTGATCAGGTCGTCAACCTAAAGCGCAGGGGGCCACTGCGGCTCCCCTGCGTCCGGTGGGTACGTGAGCGCGCGTTACTGGTACCGGGCGGAGAGCGCCCGGGCTTCTTCCTGCCGTGCCAGCTCGGCGCGCTGCACCCCTGCCACAGCGTCCGCCAGCGCGTCTTTCAACTCTGTGAGCCCTACGTTCTGCAGGGCGCTGACGGGAATCCCGGCGCCGTCGGTGCGTTCCACCTCGCGCTCCAGTGTGTCTGGGGCCGCCGCGTCGGCCTTGTTCAGGGCAATAACGGTCGGCATGTCCCGGAATCCGAGTTCCTCCAGAATGCGGTTCACGGCGTCCAGTCGGGTGTCCGCGCCGGGGCTGGCCGCGTCCACGACGTGCAGCAGCACGTCGGCGTCCCCGATTTCCTCCAGCGTGGACCGGAAGGCCCGCGTCAGGTCCTTGGGCAGGTCCCGGATGAACCCCACCGTGTCGGTCAGCACCACGGGTCCGATGCCCTCCAGGTACCCCTGGCGGCTGGTGGGACGCAGCGTGGCAAACAGCTTGTTTTCCGCCAGCACGCGCCGGGGCTCCTCGGCGGCGTGCGTGAAGGTGTTCAGCAGCGTACTCTTCCCGGCGTTGGTGTAGCCCACAATGGAAATCACGGGCACGTCGTTGCGGGCGCGCTGCTTGCGGCGCTCCTCCCGGCGCGCCGAGACGTTCTCCAGCTGCCGTTCCAGGAACGAGAGGCGGTCGTTGATGCGCCGGCGGTCCAGCTCGAGTTTCGTTTCCCCGGGCCCGCGCGTACCGATGGCGCCGCCCGCGGCGCTGCCCGCGCTGCCGCCGATGCGTGAGAGCTGCGCCCCGGCGCCCAGCAGGCGCGGTTTCATGTACCGCAGCTGCGCCAGTTCCACCTGCAGTCTGGATTCCACGCCCTGCGCGTGAAGCGCGAAGATATCCAGGATCAGCTGCGTCCGGTCGATGATCTTCAGGCCGGTGGCGGCCTCAATCTCGCGTGCCTGGGCCGGGCCGAGTTCCTGCCCGAAAATCAGCAGGTCCGCGTCCAGGTGGTACGCCCGGCTGGTAAGTTCCTCGAGTTTCCCCGCGCCGACGAGCGTGCCGGGTTTCAGGTTGCGGCGGTACACGAGCTCCCGGTGCACCACTTCCGCTCCGGCCGTCCGGGCCAGTTCCGCGAGTTCCTCCAGACGCTCCTCGGCGTCGAACTCACCCTGGTCGATCTGCACGAGAATGGCGCGCTCGTGGTCCTTTTTCGCTTCGCGGCCCACAGCGGCCCGGGCAATTTCCTCCTCCAGCGCCTGCACCTGCGCGCCCAGGTCAAATTCGTCGATCTGGAAGGCCGGAACGGGCGGCAGGATGCGCCAGTCCTCCTCCTCCCCGACTGTGCCCGGCGGGGTGAGGTGGGCCGTATGCACCAGGCCCGGCTGACCTTCACCGCGCACCTCGATGGCGGAGACCGCGTCCAGGCGCCGCAGGAACAGCGTGGACAGGTCACCCTTGCTGAGTGCTCCGCCGCGCGGGTGGGTGTGCAGCAGGTGAAAGCCCGACAGACGATTTTCCCCCATGCGCAGGTCAGGAAATTCGGTGGTCTTGGCGTCGGCGACACTCACGCTGATCACGCGGCCTCGCCGGTCGATCAGCACGCCCACCTCGCGGCGGACATCCGCGGAGAGTTCCGCGAGGTTGCGCGCCAGTTCGGGCGACCCGATCCGCCCGGGCTCGATGCGGCGGCGGTACAGGTTGCTCAGGGCTTTGAGTTGGGCCGGGCGCAGGCCGGACGTGTTGCCATGCACTTTATCGATGGTGAGTCACTTCCTTTGGGAAATGCGCCGCCGCAGGGCAGGCCGCCCCGCAGTGGGAGAGTAAGAGATGGAGTGTGGGGCGAGCCAAAGCTCCGCAGCCCACCCTGACGCGGCCACGCGCCACCCAGACGGCACTCGGGTGGGGGCATTCAGCCGTTCCAGCATTACGCCCAGTGTAAGCCCGGGAATCTGCGGGGAACGTGTGCGTTCACTTGATGTTCTTGATCATCGTACCCCTACCCTACGCGACGGCCCAGGCACCCGCATCCGCCGCCTGGCGTACCATCCGGCATATGCCCGCTCCGGAACTCCTGCGCGACACCCTGCGTGAGGTGCTGTACGGCCCCCAGGGCCTGCATGGCCTGTTCAGCGGCCCAGGTGATGGCCTGCTGCGCGCCGCGCACGCCCTGACCCTGGCTGATCTGCGCGCCGCGCCGCACCTGCCCGGCCGGGTGCTGGCCCTGCGCCACACGCTGACCCTCACGGCCGCGCGCCTTGCCGACCCGCACGCCCTCCTGACCGATCCCACCGAACCCGCCACCTGGGTGCCGGCCGACCTGAACGCCTGGCGGGTGGAACTCATGGAACTGGCGCGGGCCGGGCAGGCCCTGTACGACGCGCTGTACCTCCCTCTGCGGGGCGAGGCCCTGCGGGAAGCGCACGGAGCGGTGGTGCACGCCGCGCGGGAAGCGGCGCTGCTTCAGCACTGGCGCGGGCTGCCGTAGCGGGCCGCAAAAAACCCCAGGCGCCGTGGCCTGGGGTTCGTCTGGCGAAGAGGGTGGGATTCGAACCCACGGTAGCCTTGCGACTACTTCGGTTTTCGAGACCGACCCATTCAACCACTCTGGCACCTCTCCGCACGGGAAAGAACGGGCGTCCGGGAGCATAGCACGGACCGCGCCGCGCGCACCACCCCTATAGCCTGGCGGAACGCTTGCGTTCGTGCCCCGCGCGAGGGTATGCTGCGAAGGTTGAAAACTGCCCCGGTTCTGGGTTGCACCAGGGGGGTTTTTCGGCAAGCCACCACAACCGCGTGCGCCCTGCGCCACCAGCCGGTCGGTGCGTGATCACCTTAGGTCCGACCCAGCCAACCCTGCGCCGCCCCGTACGCGTGGGCGGCCCCGCCCCAGAGTGGCGCTCCCTGCGCCGCTTGTTCCCATGAGGAGTGATTTCCCCTGCCTACTACCCAGCAACTGCTTCGTAAGGGTCGCAAGACGATCCAGAAGAAGAGCAAGGTCCCTGCCCTGAAAGGCAGCCCCTTCCGCCGCGGCGTGTGCACGGTCGTTAAGACCACCACCCCCAAGAAGCCGAACTCCGCACTGCGCAAGATCGCCCGTGTGCGCCTCTCCAGCGCCTTCGAAGTGACGGCCTACATTCCCGGCGAAGGCCACAACCTGCAGGAGCACAGCGTCGTGCTGATCCGCGGCGGCCGTGTGAAGGACCTTCCCGGCGTGCGTTACCACATCGTGCGCGGCAGCCTCGACACCCAGGGCGTCAAGGACCGCAACAAGAGCCGGTCCAAGTACGGCACCAAGAAGCCCAAGGCCGGCGCGGCCGCGGCGAAGAAGAAGTAAGGCGTGCGTCGCAGCCGCGCCGCGCACTGCGGTTGCCGGCTCCGCCGCCCCACCTTCCATCGCCCACCAAGGGGTGATGCCAGTGAAGCAAGTAATCCGCGCGTAATGCGCGCCTGACCCCCGCACGCGGGGCGAAGACACAAGGGAGTCAACCATGGCACGTCGCCGCCAAGCTGAAGTGCGCGTCATCCAGCCCGACCTGGTCTACCAGGACGTTCTGGTGAGCGCAACCATCAACCGCATCATGCAGGATGGCAAGAAGAACCTCGCGTCCCGCATCTTCTACGGAGCCATGAAGCTCGTTCAGGAACGCACCGGCCAGGAGTCCCTGAAGATCTTCAAGCAGGCCTACGACAACATCAAACCCCGCGTGGAAGTGCGCAGCCGCCGCGTCGGCGGCAGCACCTACCAGGTGCCCGTCGAGCCCAGCGAGCGCCGCAAGCAGAGCCTCACGCTCCGCTGGATGATGTCCGCCGTGGAAGGCCGCCCCGAGCGCACCGCCGTGGAGCGCCTCGCCGGTGAAATCATGGACGCCGCCCAGGGCCGCGGCGGCGCCATCAAGAAAAAAGACGACGTGGAGCGCATGGCGGAAGCCAACCGCGCCTACGCGCACTACCGCTGGTAAGACCGCTTCACGGCCCCTCACCGGGCCTGAACCGAGCGAGATCGGACGGCGGGACCGCTCCCGCCGTCCATTTCACGTGAGCAGCCCGGCCGCACGACCCAGTCAGCAGCACCACGACTACGTGCCGAACTGACGGTGACGAGACACGTCGCCAGGCAAAATAGGGAGTCTTATGACCACCAAAGCCCAGAGCTATCTGACCCACTTCCGTAACATCGGGATTGCCGCGCACATTGACGCCGGCAAGACCACGACCACCGAGCGCATCCTGTACTACACCGGGCGTACCCACAACATCGGTGAAGTGCACGACGGCGCCGCCACCATGGACTGGATGGAGCAGGAGCGCGAGCGCGGCATCACCATCACCGCCGCCGCCACGACCGCCAAGTGGAAGCGCAGCGGCACCGACCAGGAATACGTCGTGAACATCATCGACACCCCCGGTCACGTGGACTTCACCATTGAAGTCGAACGTTCCATGCGCGTGCTCGACGGCGCCGTGGCCGTGTTCGACTCCAGCCAGGGCGTCGAACCGCAGAGCGAGACCGTGTGGCGTCAGGCTGACCGGTACGGCGTGCCCCGCATCGCGTTCAGTAACAAGATGGACAAGACCGGCGCCAGCTTCGAACTGGTGCTGAGCGACATCAAAGAGCGCCTCGGTGCGATCCCCGCGCCCATCCAGTACCCCATGGGTCAGGAAAGCGACTTCAAGGGCATCATCGACATCGTGCGTCAGCGCGCTCACACGTACACCAACGACCTGGGCACCGACATCGTCGAAAGTGACGTGCCCGCTGAATACGCCGACAAGGTCGCCGAGATGCGCGCCCAGCTGATCGAAGCGGCCGCGGAAGTCGACGAAGACCTGATGATGATGTACCTCGAAGGCGAAGAACCCAGCGTGGAGCAGCTGGTCTTCGCGATCCGCAAGGGCACCATCGAGAAGCGCATCTTCCCCGTGCTGTGCGGCAGCGCCCTGAAGAACAAAGGCGTGCAGCTGCTCCTGGACGCGGTGATCGACTACCTGCCCAGCCCCCTCGAAGTGCCCGCCATCAAAGGCAAGATCGAGGACACCGAGGACACCACCGAGTTCCCCGCTGACCCTGAAGGCAAACTGGCCGCGCTGGCCTTCAAGATCATGGCCGACCCCTACGTGGGCCGCCTGACCTTCGTGCGCATCTACTCCGGCACCCTCCAGTCCGGCAGCTACGTGTACAACGCCAGCAAGGAAAAACGCGAGCGCGTGGGCCGTCTGCTGAAAATGCACGCCAACAGCCGCGAGGAAGTCACCGAACTCAAGGCCGGGGAACTGGGCGCTGTGATCGGCCTGAAAGACGCTGGCACCGGCAACACCCTGATCGGCGACGGTGACGACAAGGTCCTGCTCGAAAGCATTGACGTGCCCGAGCCGGTCATCAAGCTCGCCATCGAGCCCAAGACCAAGGCCGACCAGGAGAAGATGGGCATCGGCCTGCAGAAGCTGGCCGAAGAAGATCCCACCTTCAAGGTCGAAACCGACCAGGAGTCCGGTCAGACCACCATCGCCGGCATGGGCGAACTGCACCTGGAAATCCTGGTGGACCGACTGAAGCGCGAGTACAAGGTCGAAGCGAACGTCGGTGCGCCCCAGGTGGCCTTCCGTGAAACCATCACCCGCGCGGTGGACGTCGAAGGGAAGTTCGTGCGTCAGTCCGGCGGCCGCGGTCAGTTCGGCCACGTGAAGATCAAAGCTGAGCCCCTCGAGCCCGGCGCTGGCTTCGTGTTCGAGAACGCCATCGTCGGCGGCACCGTGCCCCGCGAGTACGTCGGCCCGGCCCAGAAAGGCATCGAGGAAGCCATGCAGAGCGGCCCCATGCTCGGCTTCCCGGTCGTGGACATGAAAGTCACCATCTACGACGGCAGCTACCACGAAGTGGACTCCTCGGAAATGGCGTTCAAGATCGCCGGCAGCATGGCCCTCAAGGAAGCCGTGCAGAAGGGCGCCCCCGCCCTGCTCGAGCCGATCATGCGCGTCGAGGTGACCGTGCCCGAAGACTACATGGGCGACATCATCGGCGACCTGAACAGCCGCCGCGGTCAGATTCAGGGCATGGAAGCCCGTGGTAACGCCCAGATCGTGAAGGCCTTCGTGCCCCTGAGCGAAATGTTCGGCTACGCCACGGACATGCGCTCCATGACCCAGGGTCGCGCCAGCTACTCCATGTTCTTCGACCACTACAGCCAGGTGCCGAACAACATCGCGCAGCAGCTGATGAAGAAATAAGCCCACCAGGCAGAACCAGGGAAGGCCACCGCCGGGGCGGTGGCCTTCCTCTTTCGGCGGGCTCTTCTCTGGACCGCACGCTACTCTGGCAGCCATGACTGTTCCTTCCGCTCCTGCGCCGCGCGGTCCAATCCCCAGACGCCTGGCTTTCCTGACCGTACCGCTGATGATCAATCTGATCTACAGTGCCGTCACCCTGCTGACCCTGCCGTTTTCCGGCCCGGTTCTGAATGATCTGATGGCGCAGATGCAGACGCAGATGGGCGTCACCGGCATGACGCTCAGCCCGGCGCAGGTGACAGCCGTCCTGTGGCTGAGTTTTGCTCTGACGGTCGTGCAGATTCTGTGTCTGTACTACACGCGCCGCGCTGTGCTGGACGGGCGAAGCTGGGGACGGGTGTCGAGCATTGTGCTCGCAGTGTTCAGCCTGCTGTTCTTTCCGCTTGGGACGGTGCTCGGTATCGTGATGCTTATTGGTGCCTTCGACCGGGACGTTGTGGCCTACACCGCCCGGTGATCCGCTCCTGAGCGGGGGGCCTGTCACGTGTCATGTGACAGGCCCCCACACTTCTGACCTGCCTTAAGGTCTTGCCCACAGACCCGGTTTCCTGTACCATACTTCTTCGGTACGCCGTGGGTTCACGGTCTGCTGCGCGGGCCTAACCCACCCGCAGCGCAGGAGCGGCGAGCAGCGGCGTAGCGTGCCAGCCCGGTGGGACACCACCCTGGCGAGATTCAACCCAATGTGGGCCTCGCACCATCAGAACCTCGCGGTATGCGCGGGGGGAACCCGATCAAAGGGCTGGTTTTGCGTGTGTCCACCTCTTGGAGGGAGTAGAGAACATGGCTAAAGGAACGTTCGAGCGCACCAAGCCCCACGTGAACGTGGGCACGATCGGTCACGTCGACCACGGCAAGACCACCCTCACGGCCGCGATCACCTTCACGGCCGCCGCGATGGACCCCACCATCGAAAAACTGGCCTACGACCAGATCGACAAGGCCCCCGAAGAAAAAGCCCGCGGCATCACCATCAACACCGCGCACGTCGAGTACAACACCCCCACGCGCCACTACAGCCACGTAGACTGCCCCGGCCACGCCGACTACGTCAAGAACATGATCACCGGCGCCGCGCAGATGGACGGCGCGATCCTGGTGGTCAGCAGCGCCGACGGCCCCATGCCCCAGACCCGCGAGCACATCCTGCTCGCCCGTCAGGTCGGCGTGCCCTACATCGTCGTGTTCATGAACAAAGTCGACATGGTCGACGACGAAGAACTGCTCGAGCTCGTGGAAATGGAAGTCCGCGAACTGCTCAGCAAGTACGAGTTCCCCGGTGACGACCTCCCCGTCATCAAGGGCAGCGCGCTGCAGGCCCTCGAAGCCCTGCAGGCCAACCCCAAAACCGCCCGCGGCGACAACAACTGGGTGGACCGCATCTGGGAACTGCTCGACGCGGTCGACAGCTACATCCCCACCCCCGAGCGTGACACTGACAAGCAGTTCCTGATGCCCGTCGAAGACGTGTTCACCATCACCGGCCGCGGCACCGTCGCCACCGGCCGCGTGGAGCGCGGCACCGTCAAGGTGCAGGACGAAGTGGAAATCATCGGTCTGCGCGACACGAAGAAAACCACCGTCACCGGCATCGAAATGCACCGCAAGCTGCTCGACAGCGGCATGGCGGGCGACAACGTGGGCGTGCTGCTGCGCGGCGTGGCCCGTGATGACGTCGAGCGCGGCCAGGTGCTGGCCAAGCCCGGCAGCATCAAACCCCACACCAAGTTCGAAGCCAGCGTGTACGTGCTGAGCAAGGACGAAGGGGGCCGTCACAGCGCGTTCTTCGGCGGCTACCGCCCGCAGTTCTACTTCCGCACGACGGACGTGACCGGCGTGGTGGAACTGCCCGAAGGCGTGGAAATGGTCATGCCTGGCGACAACATCACCTTCGTGGTGGAACTGATCAAGCCCATCGCCATGGAAGAGGGTCTGCGCTTCGCCATCCGCGAAGGTGGCCGCACCGTCGGCGCCGGCGTCGTTGCCAAGGTCCTGGAGTAATAACATGGTTGCCCCGAAGATCCGTATCAAACTGCGTGGCTTTGACCACAAGGCGCTGGACCAGTCCGCCAGCAAGATCGTGGACACGGTCCGGCGCACCGGGGCGGACGTGAGCGGCCCCGTGCCGCTCCCCACCCGCATCCGCCGCTTCTGCGTGCTGCGCTCCCCCTTCGTGAACAAGGACAGCCGCGAGCACTTTGAGATCCGCACCCACAACCGTCTGGTGGACATCATGAACCCCACCAAGAAGACGATCGACAGCCTCATGACCCTCGACCTGCCCACCGGCGTGGACATCGAGATCAAGACCGTCGGGGGCCGCGCATGACCAAAGGCATCCTCGGCACCAAGATCGGCATGACGCAGATCTGGAAAGGCGACAAGGCCATTCCGGTGACCGTTGTTCTGGCCGGCCCCTGCCCCGTCGTGCAGCGTAAAACTGCGCAGACCGACGGTTACGAGGCCGTGCAGATCGGCTACGCGCCCAAGCGCGAGAAGAGCGTCAACCGGCCCGAAGCGGGTCACTTCAAGAAGGCCGGCGTTTCGCCCGTGCGCTTCCTGCGTGAATTCCGCGGCTTCACCCCCGAGGGTGACACTGTGAACGTCGATATCTTCGCTGAAGGCGAGAAGATCGACGCGACCGGCACCAGCAAGGGGAAGGGCTTCCAGGGCGTCATGAAGCGCTGGAACTTCAAGGGTGGTCCCGCGAGCCACGGTTCCAAGAAGTGGCACCGCCGCCCCGGCTCCATCGGCCAGCGTAAAACGCCCGGTCGCGTGTACAAAGGCAAACGCATGGCCGGCCACATGGGCATGGAGCGCATCACCGTCCAGAACCTCGAAGTGGTCGAGATTCGCGCTGACGAGAACATCATCCTGGTCAAGGGTGCAATTCCCGGCGCCAACGGTGGGCTCGTCGTGCTGCGTCAGGCTGCCAAGGGAGGCAAGTAAGACATGGCGCAGATCAACGTCATCGGCACGAACGGGGGGCGCACCATCGACCTCGACCTGCCGGAAGTGAACAAGGGCGTCCTGCATGACGTCGTGACTTGGCAGCTCGCCAGCCGCCGCCGCGGCACGGCCAGCACCAAGACCCGCGCGCAGGTCTCCAAGACCGGCAAGAAGATGTTCAGCCAGAAAGGCACCGGTAACGCCCGTCACGGCGACCGTAGCGTTCCTACCTTCGTGGGCGGCGGCGTGGCTTTCGGGCCCAAACCCCGCAACTACGGCTACACCCTGCCCCGCAAGGTCCGTCAGCTGGGCCTGGCCATGGCACTCGCCGCCCGCCAGCAAGACGGCAAACTCGTTGCCGTGGACGGCTTCGGGATTGACGGAAAGACCAAAAACTTTGTCGCCTGGGCCAAAGAAAACGGCATTGACGGCACTGAGCGCGTCCTGATCGTCACCGACGACGCCCAGGCCCGCGTGGCCGCCCGGAACATCGCCTGGGCCACCGTGCTGCCTGTCGCCGGTCTGAACGCCTACGACATCCTGCGCCACGAGCGCCTGGTGATCGACGCCGTTGTGCTGGAGCCCGCGCAGGAAGGGGAAGAGGCATGAGCCACTACGACATCATCCAGACTCCCGTGATCAGCGAGAAAGCGTACGCTGGCATGGAACGCGGCGTGTACTCCTTCTGGGTCAGCCCGAAGGCCACCAAGACCGAAATCAAGGGCGCCATTCAGAAGGCGTTCGGGGTGACCGTCGTGGGCATCAGCACCATGAACGTCCCCGGCAAGCGCAAGCGCGTCGGCCGTTTCATCGGCCACCGCGCCGACCGCAAGAAGGCCATCGTGCGCCTCGCCGAAGGCCAGACCATCGCCGCCCTTGAGGGCCAGGCCTAAGGAGATTTGACACATGGCCGTCAAGAAATACCGTCCGTACACCCCCAGCCGTCGCCAGATGACGACTGCGGACTTCAGCGGACTGACCAAAAAGCGCCCCGAAAAGGCGCTCACCGAGGCACTTCCCAAATCCGGTGGCCGGAACAACCGCGGCCGCATCACCAGCCGCTTCATCGGCGGTGGCCACAAGCGCCTGTACCGCATCATCGACTTCAAGCGCCGCGACAAGGCCGGCGTGACCGCCAAGGTCGCCGCGATTGAGTACGATCCCAACCGCAGCGCCCGCATCGCCCTGCTGAACTACGCCGACGGCGAGAAACGCTACATCCTGGCCCCGGAAGGCCTCCAGGTGGGCGCCACCGTCAACGCTGGTCCCGAAGCCGAGCCCAAGCTGGGCAACGCCCTGCCGCTGCGCTTCGTGCCCGTCGGTGCCGTCGTGCACAGCGTTGAACTGATCCCCGGCAAGGGTGCCCAGATCGCCCGCAGCGCCGGCACCAGCATTCAGGTTCAGGGCAAGGAAAGCGACTACGTGATCCTGCGCCTGCCCAGCGGCGAACTGCGCCGCATTCACAGCGAGTGCTACGCCACCATCGGCACCGTGGGCAACGCCGAGCACAAGAACATCAACCTCGGTAAGGCCGGCCGTAGCCGCTGGCTCGGGCGCAAGCCCCACCAGCGCGGCAGCGCCATGAACCCCGTGGATCACCCCCACGGCGGTGGTGAAGGCCGTACCGGCGCCGGCCGCGTGCCCGTCAGCCCCTGGGGCCAGCCTTCCAAGGGCCTGAAGACCCGCAAGAAGCGCAAGAACAGCGACCGCTTCATCATCACCCGCCGCGGCGGGAAGTAAGGAGGGTAGGACATGCCCCGTAGCCTCAAGAAAGGCCCGTTCGTGGATGACCACCTCCTGAAGAAGGTGGACGTCCAGAACGAAAAGAAGGACAAGCGCGTCATCAAAACCTGGAGCCGCCGCTCCACCATCGTTCCCGAAATGATCGGTCACACCATTGCCGTGCACAACGGCAAGCAGCATGTGCCCGTCTTCGTGAACGAGCAGATGATCGGCCACAAGCTCGGCGAATTCAGCCCCACCCGCAGCTACCGCGGCCACGGCGCTGACAAGAACGCCAAGGGGAGCAAGAAGAAATGACCGCTCCTGAATACCGCAACAAGAAGCAGCGCAAGCAGAACGTCAAGCTGCGCACGCCCGGCCGGGCCACCGCCAAATACGTCCGCATCAGCCCCCGCAAGGTGCGCCTGGTGGTTGACGTGATCCGCGGCAAGACCGTCCGCGACGCCGAAGACCTTCTGCGCTTCATCCCCCGCGCCGCCAGTGAGCCCGTTGCGAAGGTCCTCAACAGCGCCAAGCACAACGCGCTGCACAACGACAACATGCTCGAAGACCGCCTGGTGATCACCGCGGCCTTCGTGGATGCGGGCCCGACCCTCAAGCGCCTGATTCCCCGCGCCCGTGGCAGCGCGAACATCATCAAAAAGCGCACCAGCCACATCACCATCATCGTGGGCGAGAAGGGGAGCAAGTAATGGGCAACAAGATCAACCCGAACGGCTTCCGCCTGGGGATCACCCGTACCTGGAACAGCCGCTGGTACGCCGGTAAGAAGCAGTACGCCGGCCTGCTCAAGGAAGACGAGAAGATCCGCAAACTCGTCGGTAAGAAACTCGCCGCGGCCGGCATCGCCCGCATCGAGATTGAACGCGCCGGCCAGCAGGTCAACGTGATCATCTCCGCCGCGAAGCCTGGCATCGTGATCGGCAAGGGCGGCGAGTCCATCAAGGAACTCCGTCAGGACATCGAGCGTCTCGTGTCGGCCGGTACCGTCGCCGTGAACGTCGCCGAGATCCCCAACCCCAACATCAGCGCGCCTCTGGTCGCCCTGCGCATCGCCGAGCAGATCGAACGCCGCTTCGCGTTCCGCCGCGCCATGAAGCAGGCCGCCCAACGCGTGATGGAGTCTGGCGCCCGCGGCGTCAAGATCATCCTGTCCGGCCGCCTCGGCGGGGCTGAACAGGCCCGCACCGAAATGGTCCGTGAAGGCCGCGTGCCCCTGCACACCCTGCGCGCCGACATCGACTACGGCACCGCCCGCGCCGAAACCACCTACGGCAGCCTGGGCATCAAGGTCATGGTCTTCACCGGTGAAGTGATCGGCGGCCGCACCGAAACCTTCGCGCGCCCCCAGCGCCGCAACGACGAGCGCCGCCCCGACGCGGGCGACCGCCCCAACCGCCGCCGCCCCGCCGCGCGGCGCCGCCCCGGAGGTGAGTGATGCTTCTTCCCAAGCGCACCAAGTTCCGTAAACAGCACCGCGGCCGCATGACCGGTGACGCCAAGGGCGGCGACTACGTCGCGTTCGGCGACTTCGGCCTGATCGCCCTGGAACCCGCCTGGATCAAAAGCAACCAGATTGAGGCGTGCCGTATCGTCATGAGCCGTCACTTCCGCCGCGGCGGGAAAATCTACATCCGGATCTTCCCCGACAAGCCTGTGACCAAGAAACCCGCCGAAACCCGAATGGGTAAAGGTAAAGGCGCCGTGGAGTACTGGGTGAGCGTCGTCAAGCCCGGCCGCGTGATGTTCGAAGTGTCTGGCGTGACCGAAGAGCAGGCCAAGGAAGCCTTCCGCCTGGCCGGTCACAAGCTGCCTATCCAGACCAAAATGGTGAAGCGCGAGGTCTACGATGAAGCCCAGTGAAATGCGTAACCTGACGGCCGAAGATTTCGCCAAGGAAATCGAGAGCCGCAAGAAAGAACTGATGGAGCTGCGCTTTCAGGCGGCCGTGGGTAACCTCGCCCAGCCCCACCGCGTCAAACAGCTCCGCCGTGAAGTGGCCCAGCTCAACACCATCAAGGGCGAGCTGAGCAAAGGGGAGCAGGCATGAAGAAGACCTTTACTGGCGTTGTGGTCAGTGACAAGGCCGACAAGACCGTCAGCGTGAAGGTCGAGCGCAAGTTCGCTCACCCCCTGTACGGCAAGGTCGTGACCCGCAGCCACAAGTACGCGGCCCACGACGAGAACAACGAGTACAAGGTGGGCGACCGCGTCGAGATCATCGCCGTGCGTCCCATCAGCAAAACCAAGACCTGGCAGGTTACCCGCCTGATCGAGCGTCCCCGCGGCATCGAAACGACCGCCGTGGAAACCGAAGGGGGTAACGCATGATCATGCCCCAGTCCCGCCTCGACGTGGCGGACAACAGCGGCGCACGCGAGATCATGTGCATCCGCGTGCTGAACAGCGGCGTGGGCGGCAAAGGTCTCACCACCGGCGGCGGCGGTAACAAGCGCTACGCCCACGTGGGTGACATCATCGTCGCGTCCGTCAAGGACGCCGCACCCCGCGGCGCCGTGAAGGCCGGCGACGTCGTCAAGGCCGTGGTCGTGCGCACCAGCCACGCGATCAAGCGCGCTGACGGCAGCACCATCCGCTTCGACAAGAACGCCGCCGTCATCATCAACAACCAGGGCGAGCCCCGCGGCACGCGCGTCTTCGGGCCGGTCGCCCGTGAACTCCGCGACCGCCGCTTCATGAAGATCGTCTCCCTGGCCCCGGAGGTGCTGTAATGCCCCGTCCCAGCGCTGGCAGCCACCACAGCGATAAGCTGCACGTCAAGAAGGGTGACACCGTCATCGTTCTGAGCGGCAAGCACAAAGGCAAGACCGGCAAGGTGCTGCTCGCCATGCCCCGCGACCAGAAGGTCGTCGTGGAAGGCGTGAACCTCGTCACCAAGAACGTCAAGCCCAGCCCCGCCAACCCGCAGGGCGGCCAGGAACAGCGCGAGCTGGCCCTGCACGCCAGCAAGGTCGCGATCGTTGATCCCGAAACCGGCAAAGCGACCCGCATTCGCAAGACCATCGTGGACGGCAAGAAAGTCCGCGTGGCTGTTGCGAGCGGCAAGAACATCGACTGACCCCCTCCGGGCCACCCGCACCCCGGGTGGCCTGAGCGGCGCTGGCTGAAAAACTGCCAGACCGCTCGAAGGAACCCACCATGCAGCAGATGAAGCAGAAGTACAACGAGCAGGTCCGCGCCGCGATGATGCAGCAGTTCGGCTACAGCAGCGTCATGGCTGTGCCCCGCATCGAGAAGATCGTCGTGAACGAAGGTCTCGGCAGCGCCAAGGAAGACAGCAAGGCGATCGACAAGGCGGCCCGTGAATTGGCGCTGATCACCCTGCAGAAGCCCATCGTGACAAAAGCGAAGAAGAGCATCAGCAACTTCAAGCTGCGTCAGGGCATGCCCGTGGGCATCAAGGTCACGCTGCGCGGCGAGCGCATGTACGTGTTCCTGGAGAAGCTGATCAACGTCGGCCTGCCCCGCATCCGCGACTTCAAAGGCGTGAACCCCAACGCCTTCGACGGCCGCGGCAACTACAACCTGGGCATCAAGGAGCAGCTGATCTTCCCCGAGATCACCTACGACATGGTCGACAAGGTGCGCGGCATGGACATCACCATCGTCACGACTGCCAAGACGGACGAAGAAGCCCGCGCGCTCCTGCAAGCCATGGGCCTGCCCTTTCGCAAATAAGGACGGATGAACAATGGCTAACACCTCGAAAGTCGTCAAAGCTGCGCGCGGCCACAAGTTCGCCGTGCAGAACTACAGCCGCTGCTCCCGCTGCGGCCGCGCCCGCGGCTACTACCGCTTCTTCGGCCTGTGCCGCATCTGCATCCGCGAGATGGCGCACAAGGGCGAACTGCCCGGTGTGAAAAAGAGCAGCTGGTAATCTCCAGCCAGGCAACACTCCTCCACCCGGGGGAGTGTTCTGCTGTGGTGGTCCGCCCAGGATCTCAAAGGGCGGATTGCTGCGCGTAGAGTAACCTGTTATACTCTCTTCTTGCCGTGTCCCGCTGCTCAGCAGGCCGGCGCAGCGCCCCGCGGATACGACCTGATCACCTTGACCAGTTATCGTCCGGCGGAGGACCCACCACCCAACAGAAGAAGTGTCGCGCCTTGCGACCCACGTTCGACTTGGGAAGAACCGCGCCCGACCGCCAGCTTTGCCTGGGGCCGGGCCACCTGCCGGGAACAGGTCCCCACTGGGAAACCCGTCCGGATCAACACCAGCCGTGGAGGCTACATGTTGAGTGATCCCATCGCCGATATGCTCACGCGCATTCGCAACGCGACGCGCACCCACAAGGAGACCGTGAACATCCCGGCCTCCAAGTTCAAAGAAGAGCTCGCCAAGGTCCTCGTTCAGGAAGGGTACGTTGCCAGCTACGAGCGCACCCGCCCCGAAGGCGAGAAGTTCGACGTGCTGCGCCTCACCCTGAAGTACGGCGCCAAACGCGAACAGGTCATCAAGCACATCGAGCGCATCAGCCGCCCCGGCCGCCGCGCGTACGTGAGCGCTGAGAACCTGCCCCGCATCCAGCGTGGCCTGGGCCTCGCCGTGGTGTCCACGAGCAAAGGCCTGCTGCCCGACCGTGAAGCCCGCAAGCAGGGCGTGGGCGGCGAAGTTATCTGCGTTCTCTGGTAATCCAGAAAACGCACTGAATCTCACCTGACCTCGGACCCCACCGCGGGAAATCCGAATTTAAGGAAGAAGGAGGACAGACGATGTCCCGAATTGGAAAACAGCCGATCGCCGTACCGAACGGCGTGACCCTGAGCGCCCAGAATGGCGTGTTCACGGTCAAGGGCCCCAAAGGCGAACTGACCGTTCCCTACAACACCGAACTGACCATCAAGCACGACGGTGACCAGCTGCTCGTCGAGCGTCCCAGCGACGCTCAGCGCCACCGCGCCCTGCACGGCCTGACCCGCACCCTGGTCGCCAACGCTGTCAAAGGCGTCAGCGAAGGCTACACCATCAACCTGGAACTCAAAGGCGTCGGTTTCCGCGCCAAGCTCGCCGGGAAAGCGCTGGAACTGACCATCGGTTACAGCCACCCCGTCGTGATTGAGCCGCCAGCTGGCGTGAGCTTCATCGTGCCCGAACCCACCAAGATTGACGTGAGCGGCATCGACAAGCAGCTCGTCGGTCAGGTGGCCGCGAACGTCCGCAAAGTCCGCAAGCCCGACGCCTACCACGGCAAGGGTGTGCGCTTCGTTGGCGAGAAAATCAGCCTCAAGGCCGGTAAGGCTGGCGCCACCGGCGGGAAAGGGAAGAAATAATGGCGACCCAGACGACCGTGCGCCGCAAGCTCCGCGCCCGCCGCAAGGTGCGGCAGGCCGCCGGCGAGCGCCTGCGCCTCAGCGTGTACCGCTCCAGCAAGCACATCTACGCCCAGATCATCGACGACAGCAAAGGCGTCACCGTCGCTGCGGCCAGCAGCGCTGCCGTCAAGTCCGGGAGCAAGACCGACACCGCCGCCGCTGTGGGCAAGGCCCTCGCGGAAGCCGCCGCTGCCCAGGGCGTCAGCAAGGTGGTCTTTGACCGTGGCCAGTACAAGTACCACGGACGAGTGAAAGCGCTCGCCGACGCGGCGCGGGAGGGTGGCCTTGACTTTTAACCGACGCAACGACCGTGTGGAGCGCGAAAGCAGCGAATTCGAAGAGAAGATGCTCTTCGTCAACCGCACGAGCAAAACCTACCAGGGCGGCCGCCGCTTCCGCTTCGCGGCCCTCGTCATCCTCGGCGACCGCAACGGCCGCGTGGGTATGGGCATCGGCAAAGCCAAGGAAGTGCCCGTGGCCATCGAGAAGGCCAAGAGCATCGCCCGCAAGAACATGATCACCGTGCCCGTCGAAAACGGCACGATCCCCCACGACATCGTGGGTGTGAACAGCACCAGCCGCGTGCTGCTGAAGCCCGCTGGCCCCGGTACGGGCGTGATCGCGGGCACCGTGCCCCGCTCCATCGCGGAACTGGCCGGCATTACCAACATGCTGTCCAAGGAACTCGGCAGCCGCAACAAGGTAAACGTGGCGTACGCCGTGTTTGACGGCCTTAAGAACCTCCGCACCGCCAAGCAGGTCCGCGCGCTGCGCGGCGAGGCGGCGCAGCCCACCGGGGGTGCCCAGTGAAAATCACCCTGAAGCGCAGCGTCATCGGTCGCCCTGAATCCCAGGTCAAGACCGTAGAAGCGCTCGGCCTGAAAAAGATCGGCCAGACCCGCGAAGTCAGTGACACCCCCGCCGTCCGCGGCATGGTGAACACCGTCAAGCACCTTCTGGAGGTGCAAGAATGAAACTGCACGAACTCAAGCCCCACGCCGGCAGCCGCAAGAACCGCAAGCGCGTCGGCCGTGGCCCCGGCGGCACCGACAAAACCGCCGGTCGCGGCCACAAAGGCCAGAAGGCCCGCAGTGGCGCCGGCAAGGGCAGCTTCTTTGAAGGTGGCCGCAGCCGCCTGATCGCCCGCCTGCCCAAGCGCGGCTTCAACAACGTCGGCACCACCTTCGAAGTGGTGAACCTGGCGCAGCTGGCGAACATTGAGGACGCCACCATCGACCGGAACGTGCTGGAACTCGCGGGCCTCGTGCGCCGCAAGAACCGCCCCGTGAAACTGCTCGGCAGCGGTGAAGTGACCCGCGCCGTGACCATTCACGTGGACGCCGCCAGCGAAGGCGCCGTGAAGGCCGTGGAAGCGGCCGGCGGCAAGGTCATCCTGCCCGAAGCGAACGAAGCCGAGAAGGCGGAGTAAATGCTGCGCGCCTTCCGCGACGCGTTCCGTATTCCGGACCTTCAGCGGAAGATTGTCTTCACCCTGCTGCTTCTAGCTGTGTACCGCCTGGGAAGCACCATTCCCACCCCGGGCGTGAACAGCGCAGCACTCCAACAGGCCACCTCTGGTGGCCTTTTCGGGTTGATCAGCATGATCTCGGGCGGCAATCTTTCGCAGTTCTCGATCTTCGCGCTCGGCGTGCTGCCGTACATCACGGCCAGTATCGTCATTCAGCTGATGACGACCACCATCCCCGCCCTGGAAAAGCTCTCCAAGGAAGGGGAAGAGGGCCGCAAGAAGATCAACCAGTACACCCGGTTCGCCGCAGTGGGGCTGGGCACCGTGCAGGCACTGTTCTTCTCGCTGTTCATCAGCAACGGCGGACAGTACCTCGCGCCCGGCTGGGACCCGGGCATCTTCACCATTCTGG
The DNA here is from genome assembly GCF_020229735.1 of Deinococcus taeanensis. Classification (NCBI taxonomy): domain Bacteria; kingdom Thermotogati; phylum Deinococcota; class Deinococci; order Deinococcales; family Deinococcaceae; genus Deinococcus; species Deinococcus taeanensis. The sequence continues at coordinate 506,870 of NZ_CP083455.1, forward strand.
TGATGGTCCTGACCCAGGTGGCCGGCATTGCGTTCACCATGTGGATCGGTGAACGCATGACCGAGGTGGGCGTCGGCAACGGCATCAGTCTGATCATCACGGCCGGCATCATCGCCGCGTACCCGCGTGAGATTGCCGCAACCGCCCAGCTAGTCAGCGCTGATCCCGAAGGCAACTGGGTGCTGCGCATCCTGGCGTTCGTGGCCGTTGTGCTGCTTACGATCGCCGGGATCGTGTACGTGTACCAGGCCGAGCGCCGCGTGCCCGTCACGTACGCCCGGGCGCGCGGCGGGGCAGCCGGCACGGCACGCGGGGCCGGGCAGGCCACCTGGCTGCCCATCAAGGTGAACCAGGCCGGCGTGATCCCGGTGATTTTCGCGAGCGCGATGCTGATCATCCCGAACCTGCTTCAGCAGGGCACGGTGACGCGCGCACCCAACGTAAGTGCGTGGATCGCCACGTACCTGGCATTCGGGCAGCCGCTGTACATTGCGCTGGAGTCACTGCTGATCTTCGGGTTCACGTACCTGTACAACAGCGTGCAGTTCGACCCGAAACGCATCGCGGAGCAACTGCGCGAGGCGGGGGGCTTTATTCCCGGGGTGCGCCCCGGAACACCCACCGCGGACTTCCTGGGCACCATCAGCGGGCGCCTGAGCCTGTGGGGCGCGATCTTCCTGGTGGTGCTGACCATCGTGCCGCAGCTGGTGCAGAAGGCCACGGGCATCACCACGTTCCAGTTCAGCGGCACCGGCCTGCTGATCATCGTGGGCGTGGCGCTCGAAACCCTCAAGCAACTCGAAGCGCAGCTGACGGTCCGCCGCTACGACGGGTTCATCAGCAAGGGCCGGATCCGTGGCCGCATGAACCGCGACAACTGAACGCCGGTAACGCCCTGAGCCGTCCTCCCCGTGAGGGCGGTTTTTGTGCCTGGGGCAGCTTTGTTCCCGTCCTGGGAACAGCCGCCGGCTGAGCAGGACTGCCCGCAAAGGGCCCTGACCCACTATGCTGAAGGGTGAACGGAGGAATACAGTGACTCAAGCCAAACACAACGTCGTGATCTTCCTGGGGCCCCCTGGCGCAGGCAAAGGCACCCAGGCGGAACGACTGGCGCAGGACAAGGACCTCGTAAAGATCAGCACCGGAGATATCCTGCGCGACCATGTGACGCGCGGCACCGAGCTGGGGCAGCAGGTGAAGCCCATTCTGGATGCAGGGCAGCTGGTTCCCGACGAGATTCTGATTGCCCTCATCCGCGACAAGCTGGCGGGGATGGATCAGGTCCGGGTGATTTTTGATGGGTTTCCCCGCACCACAGCCCAGGCACAGGAGCTGGATATGCTGCTCGAAGAACTGGGCGCGCCTGTGAGTGCGGTGCCTCTACTGGACGTGCCCGATGACGTGCTGATTGGCCGCATTGTCGAGCGGGGCCGTCAGGCGTCGGCTCGGGGTGAAGCCGTCCGCAGCGACGATACGGAAGAGGTGGCCCGGCGGCGGCAGGAAATCTACCGGGAGCAGACCCAGCCGTTGATTGACTATTATTCTGCCCGTGGCAATCTGTACCGCGTGAATGGTGTCGGCAGCATGGATGAGGTCTATGGCCGAATTCAGGGTGGCCTGAACTAGGTCCGTAACCAGTGGGGGAGTTGTGCCATCAGGGCCAACATCCGAATCACACCTGCGCTGAAGTCCGGGAGGACAAAGCCCAAACCTGAATTTCGCCGCCGGTGGCCCAGTGGGAGCCAGCGGTGCGTGTTGTCGGGCAGTGCCCCCAGGCGCCCTGGAGATGAGCACTCGTCCTTTGAGCTGGGCACTCGGCGGACCGGCGTCCCAGGGGCCACCTCCCTCCCCCCAGTGCCCACCTGCCCCATCACTTTTGCTGAGAATAATTTAGATAGTCTCTAAAATATTCTTTATGTCTTCTCATGTGGCTACCCGTTTGAGCCGCCTTCATCAGCTGGCGCGCTTGTCACTGTGCATAGGCCTGGGTGGAGCTTTAACGTTCCCCGGGACTGCAGAGGCCAAACCCATGGTGATGGTCTTTCACCAGATAGGGGAGGCGAGTGGCCGGTCGCTGAGCATCTCACCTGAGGCGCTGAGGCGGCGGGTTGAGACACTCCGCCGTCTGGACTACCGCTTTGTGACCTCCAGGGAAGCGGCGCGTGCTTCCAGGACAGACCGGGTGGCCGTCATTCAATTTGATGATGGTTTCGAGAGTGTCTACCGGGTGGCGTTTCCTGTCTTGCGGGACCTGGGAGTCCCAGGCACGACCTACGTGATCTGGTCACGCCTGAATCAGCCGGGCAGTTTGAGCACCGCTCAGGTGGCTGAGCTGCGTGCGGCAGGCTGGGAGGTGGGGACCCACTCACATTCTCACGCGGCTCTGGCAGATCTGAGCCCAGGTGGGCTGCGGCGCGAATTGAGTCCTCCGGACGCTGGACGTGCAGAGGCCGCTGATGTCCAGTGTGTGGCCTATCCCCTGAACCGTCATGACGCCCGTGTGCGCCGGGAAGCGTCGCGCCAGGGCCTCAATTGCGGGGTCGCTGGAGGCCCCCCGCCGCTGAGCCGCGCGGACCCCATGGCCCTGCCCGCGCCGGCAATCACCCCCTGGGATGATGCGCTGCTGCCCATGCGTTCGCGCTGGGGATTGGATGCTCGCGCGCCCCTGATGGCTGCAGGTGTTCTGCTCCCTATTCTTGATGGTGTGGGGCGGCCACACCCCGCAGCGCCGCCCCCCGCACCTGGAATGCCGCGCATTATGAGCTTCTCGGCAACGGCATGATCAGCATTATTTGGCGCGGGGAACGTGAGACCCGCATGGCCTGGCGTGAAGGCCGCTGGAGCGTCAATCTGGCTGCCCGGCGCGGGGTGGGTGGCACCCAGGCGGCCTACACCGGAGTGGGTGCCGCGCTGAACCTCGCGCCGGTGACCCTGGCGGCCGGCCTGGACTCTGGTGGCCCGCTGGTAGGCGGCGCTTTGGCGCTGGGGGGGTATGGTGAGGTCTGGGGCCGCGCCAGCCGCGTGGGCAGCAAGTGGTTCTGGGCCCTGGGAGGCACGCTGATTCCCGCTGACTACTGGCAGGTGGGGGTGGCCCACGACCAGGTCGGCACCCAGCTGGGCCTGCGCGCGGCCCTGCCCTGGCAGGGTGAGGAAGGACGCCCCCTGCGGGTAGGGGGAGGCTACCGCTGGGGGGAGGATGCTGGCCCCTTCGCTGAGGTGGAATACCGTGTGGGGAGCTACAGCGGGACAGCCGAAGTCAGCCGTCGCCGCTTTGGGGTTCGCTTCACAGCTGTCTGGTAAGGTGCGGGGGCTCTTGCTGTTTGCTTCATAGCCATGATACCTTTACGTTTGGCTTGTATCAGGCCTGGAGGTTGCGTGGCAAGACGAAAGATGCCGGAACAGCGGGAGAAGCGTAAGAAGGAAGAGTCCGATACCGTGCGGGCCGAGGGCGTGGTCGAAGAGGCGCTGCCGAACACCACGTTCCGTGTGAAGCTTGACACCGGGCACGACATCCTGGCTTACATCAGCGGCAAGATGCGCATTCACTACATCCGCATCCTGCCGGGGGACCGCGTGGTTCTGGAGATCAGTCCGTACGACACCTCGCGCGGACGTATCGTCTACCGCAAGTAACAGGCCGAGGTACCCAACAGATTCCCCACCGGCCAAGGTGGGTGGGGGGTCGAGCGCTGCCAGCCGCAACCCACGATGGGGTGCGCGGCGCGGCGGCGCGAGGAGGAAGCATGAAAGTTCGCAGCAGTGTCAAGAAGATGTGCGACAACTGCAAAGTGATCCGCCGCCACGGTCGCGTGCTGGTCATTTGCTCCAACGTCAAGCACAAGCAGAGGCAGGGTTAATCATGGCGCGTATTGCTGGCGTTGACCTTCCCCGCGAAAAGCGCGTTGAAATTGCGCTCACCTACATTTACGGCATCGGCCTGACCCGCAGCAAGGAAGTTCTCGAACGCACCGGCATCAGCCCGGACACCCGCGTCAAGAACCTCAGCGAAGCCGAGCAGAGCACCCTGCGTGAAGCCATCGAGAAGACCTACAAGGTCGAAGGTGACCTCCGCAGTGAAGTCGGTCAGAACATCAAGCGTCTGATGGACATCGGCGCCTACCGTGGCCTGCGTCACCGCCGCGGCCTGCCCGTGCGCGGCCAGCGCACCAAGACGAACGCACGCACCCGCAAGGGCCCGCGTAAGACCGTCGCCGGTAAGAAGAAGGCCACGAGGAAGTAAGCCATGGCGAAGAGCACCAAAGGCAAGACCCCGCGCCGCGCCCGGCGCAACATCAGCGCTGGCCGCGCGTACGTGCACGCCAGCTACAACAACACGATCGTGACCATCACTGACCTCGACGGCAACAGCGTCGCGTGGAGCAGTGGCGGCACCATCGGCTACAAGGGCAGCAAGAAGGGAACCCCCTACGCCGCCCAGCTGGCCGCCGCCGACGCGGTGAAGAAGGCCCAACAGACCTTCGGCATGAACATCGTCGACGTGATCGTCCGTGGCAGCGGCTCCGGCCGCGAGCAGGCCATCCGCGCCATCCAGGCGTCGGGCATCGAAGTGAAGTCCATCATGGACGACACCCCCGTGCCGCACAACGGCTGCCGCCCCAAGAAGAAGTTCCGCGCCTAAAGCGCACGCGCGCGCCCACCTGCCCCGTTTCCGCTGTCCACAGGACTGAAGCCGCACCACCGGCAAGGAAGCGGGCCCCAGAGGGCCGCAGACCCGGTATGGGGCACCTGAGCCCCACACCGCACAGGAGAGTTAACACATGGGTCGTTTCCGTGGTTCCATCACCAAACAGAGCCGCCGCGAAGGTATCAACCTCGCGGAGACTGAAAAAGTCCAGAAGTACCTCGACCGCCGCCCCTACGCGCCCGGCCAGCACGGCCAGCGCCGTGGCCGCGGCCGTCCCAGCGACTACAGCGTGCGTCTGCGCGAAAAGCAGAAGCTCGCGCGTCTGTACGGCATTGGCGAAAAGCAGTTCCGTAACCTCTTCGAGGAAGCGGCCAACGTTCCCGGCGTGACCGGCACCGTGTTCCTGCAGCTGCTCGAACGCCGCCTGGACAACGTCGTGTTCCGCATGGGCTTCGCCAGCACCCGCCGCCAGGCCCGCCAGTTCGTGGGTCACGGGCACATTCTCGTGAACGGCAAGCGTGTGGACATCCCCAGCTACCGCGTCAAGATTGGCGACGAGATCAGCGTCGCAGACGTCGCCCGTAAGATCGGCTTCATCCAGGAGAACATGGAAGCGCAGAAGCGCCGCCGCGTGAGCCCCTGGGTTGAACTGGACGTCGAGAACTTCAAGGGGACCTTCTCCCGCCTTCCCGCGCGTGAAGACCTCGCCCTGCCCATTAACGAGAACTTCATCATCGAGTACTACTCGCGCTAAATCAGGAGGCCCCAGTGGATCAAAAGCGCCCTCAACTCAAGGCCCGCGTGGACGGCGATTACGGCGAATTCGTCCTGGAGCCGCTCACGCGCGGTTACGGCGTCACCATCGGGAACCCCATTCGGCGCATCCTGATGTCCTCCATCCCCGGTACTGCTGTCACCAGCGTGTACATTGAGGACGTCCTGCACGAGTTCTCCACCATCCCCGGCGTCAAGGAAGACGTCATCCAGATCATCCTGAACCTCAAGGAACTCGTCGTGAAATTCCACGCGAGCGGCCCCAAGACCCTGACCCTGCGTGCGCAGGGCGAAGGCGTCGTGAAGGCCAGCGCCTTTGAGGTCCCCAGTGACGCCGAGATCGTCAACCCTGACCTCGTGATCGCCAACCTCGCCGAGGACGGCAAACTGGTCATGGAAGTGCGCGTTGAGGAAGGCGAAGGCTACGTCCCTGCGGACAAGCACGCCACCAAAGACCGCATCAACTCGATCCCGGTGGACGCCGTGTTCTCCCCGGTGCGCCGCGTGGCGTACCACGTGGAAAACACCCGAGTCGGTCAGCAGACCGACCTGGACCGCCTGATCCTGCGCGTCTGGACCGACGGCAGCACCAGCCCCCAGGACGCCCTGGACAAGGCTGTGGAAATCCTGCGCGATGAACTCACGGTGTTCGGCAACGTGGAAACCCTCCCCGCCGCCGCGCCCGAGTATCAGCAGCCCGTCTACACGCCTGCGCCCACCGCGCCGAACGTGTACGACCTGCCGCCCAGCGCTGCCAGCCTGAACCTGAACCCCGGCGACTACCCCGCCGAGATGGATTCCCCCCGCGTGACCCTCGAAGGGCTGGGCCTCACCACCCGCGTGCTGCACTCCCTGAAGGAAGAAGGCATCGACAGCGTGGACGCCCTGTGCGCGCTGTCCGACCGGGACCTCAAAAAGGTCCCCGGCATTGGTGAGCGCAGCCTCGACGAGATCAAACAGCAGCTGGCCCAGTTCGGCCTGGCGCTGCGCGACTGACCCCCACCCCACCACAGTCGGCGTCCGCGCCACTGCACCCCAAGGAGACCCACCATGCGTCACGGTAAAGCCGGTCGCAAGCTCAACCGCAACAGCAGCAGCCGCACCGCCCTGGCCCGTGCCCAGGCGACGGCCCTGCTGCGCGAGGGCCGCATCCAGACGACCCTCACCAAGGCCAAGGAGCTGCGCCCCTACGTTGAGAAACTGATCACCACCGCCAAAGGCGGCGATCTGCACTCCCGCCGCCTCGTCGCCCGCGACATCCACGACATCGCCGTTGTGCGCAAAGTCATGGACGAAGTGGCCCCCAAGTACGCTGACCGCCAGGGCGGCTACACGCGCATCCTGCGCGTCGGCACCCGCCGCGGTGACGGCGTCACCATGGCCCTGATCGAACTCGTCTGAGTCCAGACGAACCACGCGCCCCCTCCCACCGGAGGGGGCGCGTCCCTGTTGTTCAGAACAGCTGAAGCTGCCGTGCCACCGCTGGGGCCGGCTGGAAAGCAACGCCGCGTCGTTGATCACCAGCTGCCTGGTGTGCCGCGTGGCATATCTCAGCGCATAGTTGCCCGGTCCTGTTACGGCCTCGCCTCCCTGGTCCGTTCTCGCCCTGATGTGAGACGCCAGGGTGTGTGATCAGTGGCTGGACCTGAAACCTCGGCAGGACCGGGGGTGGCTTGATCATCGTGGCGAGGTGCTGGGCGACCAGCACCTTGGGCAACGGTGGCTGCTTGGCCGCATGCCGCTGCACTTTATCTGGGCTTGCGGCTGCGTGGTCCTGTCTCAGACGATCGTGATGTGCCGCTGCGCCACGATCAACACCCACGTTAGGCACACCACCAGCGATGGAGTCAATTCACCTCCGCAGCCGCAGAGGCGCGGTGGCCCGAGTGAACGGTATGGCGATAAGGAGTTCCTCTTGCGTCTTGAGGGTAATGGATAGGACAGCTGCCTACGCCGCTGGCAGACACCGAACGAAAACACGCCTAAGTACAGTGTTTTGATTACTATACTCACATGAGTCTCGAGATGCGCCCTCTTGATGGAGGGCCCGCATGACACCCCGCCAATGCGCGGCCGTGGTTATCGAAGACGCTGATGGACACCTCCTGTTGGTCAAACAGGCTTATGGCAAGCACTTCTGGGGCCTGCCGGGTGGCGTTGTTGATCCGGGCGAGACGCCCCCTCAAGCTGCGGTCAGAGAGGCTGAGGAAGAAGTCGGCGTTCGCGTCGTTCTTCGCGGCGTGATTGGCCTGTATCTGCTTCAAGGTGGAGGCTGGCCAGACATTCAGGCCTACGTGTTTCGTGCACAGATTACTGAGGGAGAGCCGAGGATCATAAATCCACAGGAAATTTCCCAGATCGCCTGGAAATCTCGTCATGCCCTCCCTGAGTGGGTGCCCAATGATGTCTCTGCAGCTTTCGAGGACATTCAAGCGCACAGGCACGGCGTGCTCCGCACCGTTCAGCGCAGAATCCACATGGGAGACGTCGCGCTGTGACCCTCCCGGCCTCCATGCAGGACTGATCCTTGGCTCCCAAGGACAGGAAGTCTCCCCGCCAACGTGGACCGTTGCTGACCGCCTTCGCCCGCGCAGGCACCCGGCAGCATGTGCTCCGCATCAGCCTGCAGGCGGTGGAACCCCCCTTGCGTTGTGTTGCGGATGTACAAGCGGCCAGGACAACAACGCTGCCCCATGCTCTTAGGGGCATCTTTCGGCGTCATGAAATGACGCCACTCTGTACGGCGCTGGCACGGTAATGCTCCAGGTTTGACTTCAAGCGGCGTTGCGAGCATTCGCCGATAAGGTGAGTGTAGACCAAGGCGTGGCGTAGCCGAGCGCCGAATGACGGCGCTCGTGGTTGTACCAGCGGTGAAAGTCCGGCATGGCGGCCCGGACATCGGCCATGGACTGCCAGTCCTGGCGGAAGGCGAACTGGTATTTGTAGGTCCGGTTGAGGCGTTCGAGGATACCGGTTCCTCCCGGCTGAGACACTTTGCAGCGCACCCAGTTGCCGTACATCAAACAGCCCTGTTGAAAGAGGTCACTGGTGAAATCACTGCCTCCATCACTCTGGACCAGGATGCGCTTGTGGTGGCCCTGAGCACGCAGCACGGCGACCGCCTCGTCGAGCGTCAGTTTGGCGAGGTGCATCGACAGGCTCCGTACCACCCGGCTGGCCAGCACCACCCGCGAGGTAACGTCCAGCACGAAGTAAATCCAACAGACCCCGTCGGGCAGCGACAGCCGTGTCGCGTCAATCTGCACCCGTCGACCTTCCGGCCAGTCTTGTGGTGCGGAAACCTTCGGGGAAGGTTTCCGGGTCTTTCGAGGCAGCGGTGGGTGAAGGTGCAATTCGCCGAGTGCGACACGGATCTTGTGCAGGCCAATCTCTTCGCCCTGAGCTTTGAGTTCCTGATACAGCAGCCGGTATCCAGACGTTGGATGCTGCAACGCCGCCTGGCGTACCTTCTCGTACAGTGCGTCACGGTGCTGCTGCTTGGCACAGCGCGCGGGCGCGCTGTGCTGATGGTCCCGCATCCGCCAGTACGGCACGCTGGCGTACTGGGCAAAACGCCGCAGGCTGAGGTGCGGCCGGCTCTGCCAGAGAACGATCAGCTCGTCCAGCGTCAGAGCCGTCGCACTTTTCGCGCAATATCGAGCTCCAGTTCCTTTTCGGCCACGATGCGTTTGAGACGGTCATTCTCCCGTTCCAGGATGGTCACGCCCTGGTCTGGTCGGTCACCAGAGAGGCGGGCACGGCCCGCCTCCAGAAACTGTGTTTTCCAGGTGTGGATCAGGCTCTCGTTGGCTCCATGCTGACGGGCTGCCTCCGCGACTCCGAGTTCGCCCCGCAGCACGCTGAGGACGATGGCTTCTTTGACGTCGGTGCTCCAGGTTTTTCGCTGTTTCCCCATGATGATCTCCAGTGTGCTCGTCCCTCGCATCGAGAGGGTCAGGTGCTGAAAGTCATCCTTGGAGCACTACCCACTGCCCACTGAAGTGGCTAAACGGCACGTTCCTTTGTTGCTCCACGCAAAGCCAAGCATGGTTCTCCCGCGCGAGTGGCAAAGCGTCAGCACCCCTGAGGTCTTTCAGGCTAGCCAGGAGCCCACGACACTGCACACTCGCTATGGGGTGTCCTTGGCTGACCAGCTGAATGGGATCAGGGGAGAACCCCCTTATGCACCTGACCTGTGCGCAGCGCTGGACAGTGGGGTGGAAACCGAAACATGCTGGCTGCTGGGCTGGAAGAGGCTTCTGGACGCAAAGCCATTCCTTCCCCTCTCTGACTTACGTAAAGCGCGGCGTGCTTACCGCATGACGGGTCCCATCACCACAGTGGACGTTCATCACCTGACTTGACAGCCCATTTACGATCCAGCCTGAACTGGCGGCGGGGCGCTGAATTTCCTGCCGCCGGGCTCCTCCTGACCGGTCTCTGAGATGCTGAGGCCCACCGATGTTCAATACACTGACGGGCAGCCGAACCCACCCGGGTCCGGCTGCCTGGAACTTCAGGATGTCCGTGCTGAAGGGGCTTCGTTCCTGGGCGCTATGGCCCTTCGGTGTACACGCGGCTCGGATAGTAATACCGTTGGAGCGCCAGCTTGCCGAGGGCGACCAGCGGCACGGCCAGCAGCGCGCCTGTAAATCCCAGCAGCGCCACGCCTACCAGAATGGCCGTGAGGACCGTGACTGGATGCAGGTCGGTGGTCTTGCTGAGAATGTACGGACTCAGGAAGTTCCCTTCAATCTGGTTGGCAGCGACGAACACCACGATCACCAACACGATCTTCAGCAGGGCGCCCGGCAGCGTCAGGGCCAGCAGGATCGCCGGGGTGGCCCCGATGATCGGCCCCAGGTACGGCACGATGTTGAAGGCTCCAGCCAGGAACCCGATTGCGGCGGCACTCGGAATGCCCACGACCGTCAGGCCAAGCCACACGAACACCCCAATGAACAGCGCGATCAGCAGCTGGCCGCGTACGTACCCGCCCACGGCCGTACCGGTCAGCGCACTGAACTCCAGCACCCGCGGCTGCCACGGTCGGGGAAAAATGCCCAGCAGCGCGGCGTTCAGGCGGCTGTAGTCCAGCATCAGGTAGACGCTCAGCAGCAGGATCAGCAGCACCTGCCCCACCACACCCCCAATGGACAGCAGGCTGTTCAGCAGTGTGCCGGTGGAGGTCAGGGCGTTCTGGAGGATCGGAACGATATTCTTCCCGAGGTTCTGCACGTAGTCCTGAGCCGCCGTGATCAGACGCTCACGGGAGTTGTCCAGGCCCGGCACGCCCCGGGCCGCGAGCCAGGTGGAAACGCGGTCCAGGGTGTCGCCCAGCGTTCCAATCTGATCCGGGAGTTTCTGAAGCAGCGTGATCAGCTGGGTGGAGATCGTGGCGAGCAGCACGCCGGCCAGGCTGAACAGTCCCAGGAAGATCAGCACCACGAAGAAGACGCCCAGACCCCGGCGGACCCGGCCGCGTTCCAGCCAGTTGAGCAGCGGGTTCGTGAGGTAGGCGATCAGGAACGCCACCGCGAAATCCACCAGCACGGTCCTTACCTGGCCGATCACGCGGTACAACAGGTAGAACCCCAGCAGAAACACGAACAGGCGAACCCAGGGCTGGCGCCACGCGTACTGAAAGGCGTTCAGAGGCGGGCCGGGGGGCGGAGCGATTGGACGGGTCACGGTTCACTCTAGTGCACCTGCATCTCGGAACCGGGCGACCCTGTGCGGCACTGGTCGCCTGGACTGCAGAAGCGGCCTCAGGGGGCCGCTCGGAATCTCGCGGGGCGGCAGGTCAGAAGGTGCGGGTAATGACCTGCCCGGACTGCCCGAGTTGCACGGCCGCCGCGCCATTCACGCTTACCTTGACGGCCCCGGCGTTCCCGGTTTTGATGGTCACGCCCGCCGGGAAGTCCTTCACGGTCCCGGGTTGCGGGGTGCCTTCGAACACGACCCGGCCGGCCGCGTCGGTCACCCGTGTCCAGGAAGGGCCGCTGTACGACACGCGGACGCCTGCTTTTGCCGCTGGAGGAGTCGCGGGTGACTTGGTGGAGGTGGCGGCCGGTGTGGCGGCTGTGGCCTTGCCTGATGGTTTCGGAGTGGCCCTGGTGGGCGCGGCAATATCGGCCAGGCGACTTTCGCCCTGGCCGCTGACGGCCAGGGTCACGCGCAGGTTCCGGCTGCGGCTGATGTCCACAGCCTGCCGCAGTGGGGCGCGCCCCGGCGCCTCGACGCGCAGCTCCGCCTGCGCGCGCGCCTGGACTGGATAAGAGCGGACGGGGGCGGGCCCCAGGTCGCGGTTGTCGAGGTACACGTGCGCGCCGGCCGGCACGGTACTGACAGACAACTTCACGGCCGTGGCGGGTGCAGGACCAGGAGTTTCAGAAGGGGAGGGGACCGGGGTGACCTCCACGGTCTGCGCGGCCGGAGCGGCGCGGTTCTGGAGAATGACCCAGCCGCCCGCGGCGAGCGCCAGCACGGCCAGGGCGCCCACGAACGGCAGCAGCGGAAAGCGCCGAACGGGACGGCGTGGCGCCCCGGCGGGCCCTGGGCGGGACACCGAGGCGTACGCTGGTGGAAGCATCCGGTCAAAGTCGGCCAGGAGCGGCTGAGCGTCCAGACCCAGTTCACGCGCGTAGCGCTGCAGGTAGGAGCGCGCGAAGGTCCGCTCCGGCAGGGCGCTGACGTTCCCTTCTTCCAGCGCCCGCAGGTAGTCTCCGCGAATCTTGGTGCGCAGGGCCAGATCCTGGGTGCTGAGGCCCTGCGCTTCGCGGGCCTGCCGGAGGGTCGTTCCGAAGCTCGTCACGTGACCTTCACACTAGCGCATGCGCGCCAGCGAACTGAACTGCGCCGCTTTTACCCTTCATAGGGGGTGCCCAGGGCCTTGGGTGCGCGGCTGCGGCCCGTGAAGATCAGGGCCAGAATCGTGATCAGGTACGGCAGGGCGCTCACCAGCGCGGGGGGCAGCAGGTCCGAGCCGCCCAGGTACGTGCTCAGCGCCTGCAGCAGCCCGAACAGGGCCGTGGCGCCGAGCACGCCCAGCGGCCTCCACTGCCCGAAGATCAGGGCGGCCAGCGCGATGAAGCCGCTCCCGGCGCTGATGTTGCGCACGTACGAGTCCAGGTTCCCGATGCTGAGGAACACCCCGGCTGTGCCGGCCAGCACGCCTGACAGGATCACGGCGCTGTAGCGCATGCGGCGCACATTCACGCCCATGCTCGCTGCGGCGCCCGGCTGTTCCCCTGTGGCCCGCAGCCGCAGGCCGTACGGGGTGCGGTACATCACGTACCACGTAACCGCTACGGCCAGAAACGCGAAGTACACAGGCGGTGAGAAGCGCAGTTCCCCCACGCCCCACAGCGGCAGGGCGTTCTCCACCTTCGGGCTCTCGTTGGACACCCCGTACAGCGCCGTGAGCAGCACGGCTGGCACGCCGGTCGCCAGGAGGTTGATGGCCGTGCCGCTGATCACCTGATCGGCGCGGTACTTGATGCTCAGCACCGCGTGAATCCAGGCGATCAGGCCGCCCACCAGCATGCCGGCGAGCCAGCCCACCCAGGGGGCCGCGGCGCCCAGCGAGGGGTTGAGCACCTGCGTGACCACCGCGCCGGCCAGCGCCCCGAAGATGATCAGGCCGTCCAGGGCGATGTTCACGACACCGCTGCGTTCACTGAACAGGCCGCCCAGTGCGGTGAGGAGCAGCGGCACGAGGCTGCGGATGAACGTGGCGAGGAACGCCGTGGTGAAAATCTGTGCGATCAGCCCTTCCATTACTGGCCACCTTCCCGGGTGTTCTCTTCACTGGCCCGCGTGAGATTCGGCAGGGGCGTGCCGCGCTCCAGATGCGCCTCGGAGGGCGACGGGGGAGCGGTGGTTTCCGGCCGGGCTGCGGCGGCCAGCGCCGCGGGCGGCGGGTCGGTTACGCGCCGGCTGAGGAAGCCGCCGGCCGCGATGAACAGGACGATCAGGGCTTTGAGAACCGTCACGATGTCGTTGTTCACCTTGTCAAGCTTCTGGTCGGCAATCACGCCGCCGGTGTCGATCGTGCCGAACAGAACGCTGGCTGCCACCACGCCCGCCGGAGTGCTCTGCCCCATGAGCGCCACGGCGATCCCGTCGAAGCCGACGTTCACGGGCATGTTCTGTTTCAGGCGGTACTCGTCGAGGGCGCCGCCGTTCACGTAGTGCGTGCCGGCCAGACCCGCGAACATGCCCGCGATGGTCATGGCGAGGATGGTGTTGCGGGCCACGCTGATCCCGCCGTACTCGGCGGCCTTGGGGGAGAGCCCCACGGCGCGCAGCGCGTACCCGGCCGCGGTGCGCCACATCAGCGTGCCAAACAGCACCACGCAGGCCAGAGCAATCAGGAACGCGCCGTTCAGCTGGCTGCCCGTGATGGACACCGGAATCCCGATGCGCCACGTGAGGGCGCCCAGCACAAGTGCGGCTGCCAGCGCAATCAGGGTGCGGTTGCGGCGGACCAGCGCGCGGGTGATCACAAATGCCGCCAGGGCCACGAGCAGCCCGATGCTGAGGGCAACCGTGCCGTTCTGGCCCACGTTCAGCACTTCCAGCAGCGGACGAAGCTGCGCTTCAGGCTGCAGCAGTTCGCTCTGCGGGTTGGAGCCTTCTGCCTTGAACGGCTGGGTGTAGGTGCGGCCCAGGAAGGGGAAAGTGTCGCTGCCGATCATAAAGATGAAAATGGCGGACGCCACGTAGTTCAGCATGATCGTGTTGATGACCTCGCTGGACCCAAACCGGGCTTTGAGCACTCCCGGAATGGCGCCCCAGAGCGCTCCGCCGGCCGCGGCGGCCAGCACCGACAGGAGCAGCAGGCCCCAGCCGAGGCTGGGCGGAGCGTACACGCCCACCAGCATCGCCGCGATGGCCCCCATGGTGAGCTGCCCCGGGGCGCCCACGTTGAACAGCCCCGTGCGGAAGGCGAACGCCACGCTCAGGCCCGTAAAGATCAGCGGCGTGGCGATCTTCAGGGAATCCAGGAGCGGACTCAGGGCCGTGACCGGCGCAAACAGTGTGGAGTACACGAAGTACACCAGGTCCGACTTGGCGAGCCAGCCGCCCCACAGGCTCAGCGGCGTGCCGCTCTGGTTCACGGCGGGCTGCACCAGGAGGACGACGAGGGCGCCGACCAGCACGGCCAGCCCGATGGCGCTGGCCGGGACGAGCAGGCCCCGCATGCGGTTGAAGGTCTCCCACCAGCGGCGCTGGAAGGTCAGGCCGGCGCCCGCAGCGATCAGCCCCGCGAGCGCCGGAAGGAACAGGCCCATGTTCATGCCGCCGCTGGCGTAGAAGTTTCTCAGCTGCCGCTTCGCGCCGGCCCGCAGGGTGGTGTCGGCCGCGATGCGGCTCGTTTCCTCATTCAGGGCGGCGCCCAGAAGCACCACGGTGGCCGTGGCGAGAACGAAGGTCAGCAGGCCCGTGATCCAGAACCAGCGGGCACGCTGCCAGGCGCCGATCAGCGTGGCGATCAGCGCCGCAAAGGCCGCCCAGGCCAGAGGGAGCGCCGCGCCGGTCGGGGGCAGCGGCACCTGCTGGTTGGCGGTGAGGTTCAGGACGTTTCCGGTCAGGTGCAGCAGCACCGCGTCGGCACTGAATCCCCGGCCCAGTGTGGCCAGGGGAAGGAGCAGCATGCCCAGGGCGGCGACAGCGCAGGCGATCAGCGCGATGCGAGCCGCGTCGCCAGAAGGGCGAGAGTGAAAATCGGGGGTCACCTTCCCATTGTACGGGCTGCCGGGCAAGTCTGGACAGGTCCGCACGCCCCTGGCGCGGGGCGCTACGCACGCAGGACACGCCCCGGCCTGCTATCCTCGGGGACGCTATGGAACGCACCTTTGCCATGATCAAACCCGACGGGGTCCGCCGCGGCCTCACGCCCGAAATTCTCGCCCGGATCCAGCGCAAGGGCTACCGCATCGTGGGCCTCAAGCAGATGGTGATCGCCCGTGAGACGGCCGAAGCGCACTACGGCGAGCACAAGGAGCGCCCCTTCTTCGGTGAGCTGGTGGACTTCATCACGGGCGGCCCCGTGGTGGCCATCGCCCTGGAAGGCGAGAACGCCATCGCAGGCTGGCGCGCCATGATGGGCGCCACCAACCCCGCCAACGCCGCGCCCGGCACCATCCGCGCCGACTTTGCCACCACCACCGGTGAGAACGTCACGCACGGCAGCGACAGCAGCGACAGCGCCGCGCGCGAACTGACCCTGTTCTTCGCCGAGGGTGAACTGCTCGCCTGAGCGCTCCCCAACGCGCGGCGCCCTGACCTCCAGTAAGGGGGCGGGCGCCGCGCCTCTGTCCTTCAGGGGCGTGCCCCCGATGGACGGAATCGACGCCGCAGCGGGGCGCGTGCCACAATCACCTGACCCCCTGCCCGCGGGCCCGTCTGATTCCGGAGTGAAGCTGCATTGAATACCACCCCCCTGCCTGTCCTCCTGCGCCGCAGCCGCGTCATGGTGGTGTGTACGGCCAGCCTCGCCTACGTGGTGTACGTGCTGCTCACCACCCTGGTGGACCCGCCGCAGCCGGTTCTCGCGGCGTACCTGACCCCCAAGAACGGCGCGGCCCTCGTGGCGCTCCTGACGGCGGCGTGCACCGTGAAGTGGCCGGATCGCCTGACCTGGGTGTACCTGGTGACCAGCCTGGGGTACCTGCTGACGGCGGTGTTTGAGATTCCGCGCGCCGTCGCGTGGGGTGACATGCCCATGCACCTCACCCTGTGGCTGACCATGAACGTTCTGGTGTCGTACCTGGTGTTCGGGTCACGGGCAGGCACGGTCCTGAATCTCACGAGTGTGGCCCTGATGATGGTGACCGTCATCCTGAACGGCCCGGTGGCGCCGAGCAACCTGGCCGACTGGCTTACCGCGAGCGTCGTGATGGGCGCCACCGGACTGATTGCCTTCGTGACCGTGTCGTTCATTGAGCAGAACCTCAGCACGCACCTGCAGGACAGTGAGCGTCTGCAGGCCGCCCGCATGGACGCCGTGACGGAGGTGCTGGGCCGCAGCGCCACCGAGGAGGAACTCACGCGGGCAATTCAGCAGGCCGTGCGCAACCGCCAGCCCATGAGCATCATCGTGACGGACATCGATTACTTCAAACGCGTGAATGACGTGCACGGGCACGGGGCCGGCGACGACGTGCTGCGCGCCTTCGGCAAGCGCCTGCGCCGGAGCGTGAGTGGCGCAGGCGGGCAGGTGGGCCGCTGGGGCGGCGAGGAGTTTCTGGTGATCCTGCCCGGCGTGGCCCGCCCGGACGCCATGGCCGTCGCGGAACGCCTGCGCGGCGAGGTGGCCGCCGACCCGATTGCCGGTCTGACCATCACCGCGAGTTTCGGTGTGGGGTCCCTGCGCGGCGCGGAAGACACCGCCGAGGACCTGTTCTCCCGCGCGGACAGCGCCATGTACAACGCCAAACGCTCCGGACGCAACGCCGTCCGCTGAGCCGCCGCTGCGCCGGGCCGCGCCCCTACCGGCGGAAGGCCGGAAGCAGCGCCGGGTCCTCCTGCGTGGCGTACCCGCGCGTCACCACCCGCAGCCCGCCGGGCGTGGGGATCACCAGCGTGTCCGCCAGGCGCGAGGTGGCGGCCGGGTGCAGCGCGCGGCCCTGCACGGTCCGGACCGCCGTGGCGTCCTCGCCGGCCAGGTCCTGCGCCGTGAAAGTCGGCCCGCTGATCTCGAGCTGCCAGCTCAGCGGCCGGGCGTCACTGTCGTACTGCACCACAACCGCCGCCGCCTGCAGCGGGGGACGGGTCTGCCAGGACGCCCGCCGCAGGCCCCCGCCGATGCGTTCGCGCCGGTCGGCCTGCACGTCAAAGGCGCCGG
Organism: Deinococcus taeanensis; assembly: GCF_020229735.1. Classification (NCBI taxonomy): domain Bacteria; kingdom Thermotogati; phylum Deinococcota; class Deinococci; order Deinococcales; family Deinococcaceae; genus Deinococcus; species Deinococcus taeanensis. The sequence goes on from NZ_CP083455.1 coordinate 524,140, forward strand.
TCGCGGTGAACAGCGTGCGGGACACCAGGTCCTCCCCGCGGCCCTGCGCCGCGCCGGACCGGCAGGCACTCAGGGACAGCAGGGGCACAGCCAGCAGGGCAGCAAGAGCAGCAGAGCGCATACCGCTGAACGTACACCCGCACCGGCAGGGCATCTGTCAGGGGCCGCGCCATGCGAGCATGCGGGTATGCTTCCGCACCACCTGGCCCTGCTGGTCACCGCGGCGCTGCTGCTCGCGCTGATGACGCTGGGCCTGAGCCTGCAACTCGGTGCGCGCCGCGCCGCCCGCTGGCCGCACCATGCGCTGTTCCTCGCCGTGTCCGCCGGCACAGGCCTGGCCGGTACCCTCAGCGTCTGGGCCGGTCAGGCCGGCTGGGCGCTGCTGCCCGCCCTGCTGCTGCTGCTCAGCATGCCCCGCACCCGCCCCGGGCACGCCGGGCACTGGCAGCGGGCGCTGCTGTGCGCGGGCGCGTACCTGGGCGGCGCGGCGCTCGCCTGGGGTGGACACGCGTAACGGAACGCCGCTGCTAGCCTGCGGGCATGGACCTCATTGAAGGCATGCTCGCGCGGCGCACCACCAACGGCCCTTTCCGCCCGGACCCGGTGAGCCGTGAGCATCAGCACCTGCTGATGCGCGTCGCGCAGGCCGCGCCCAGTCACTTCAACAGTCAGCCGTGGCGCTTCGTGCTGATCGAGAATCCCGGCACCATCCGCCAGGTGGCGCAGATTGCCGGGCAGAGCATGACCGAACTGATCGAAGGCGGAGCGTTCTTCGAACGGTACCGCCGTTACTTCCGCTTCACCGAAGCGGAAATGAACGAACGGCGCGACGGCATTCATATTGACCACCTGCCCGGCCCGCTGAAACCCTTCACGCGGCAAGTGTTCAGTGACGCCGGCCTGAAACTCATGCGGCAGCTGGGCGTGCCCCGGAAACTGGGGGAAGACAACCGTCGCCTCGTGGCCGGCAGTCCCCTGCTGCTCGCCGTGCTGCTTGACCGCGCCGAGTACCGCCCTGGGGAACTCTCGGGGTTCTACTCCGTGTTCGGGATGGGCGCCGCCCTGGAGAACATCTGGAACGCCGTGGGTGCCCTGGGCATGGGCATCCAGTTTGTGAGCACCCCCATGGAGATTCCCCGCCACTGGCAGGCCATTCAGGACCTGCTGCGCGTGCCGGCCGACCTGGAACTCATGGCCGTGTACCGCCTGGGGTACCTGCCGCCCGACCAGGCGCGTCCCACGATCGACTGGAGCAGCCGCCACCGCAAACGCCTGGAGCAGTTCGTGTTCCGCGACACCTGCGCCACGCCGGAACGCGAGGCGGCCCCTGAGGGTCTTTAGGATTCTTTGAGGGAAACACCATGCGGGGCAGGTGGACCGCAGCGCACAATGCCCCCTTGGAGGCAACCATGACCGACACCACCCCCAACGCCGCGCAGAGCGGCACCTTTGATATCGGCGGCGACCTGACCGTGAACCGCCTGGGCTTCGGCGCCATGCGCGTCACGGGCGACGGCGTGTGGGGCGACCCCACCGACCCCCAGGGCGCCCTGGCCACACTGCGCCGTCTGCCTGAACTCGGTGTGAACTTCATCGATACGGCCGACTCGTACGGCCCGGCCGTCAGTGAGGAACTGCTGCGTGAAGCCCTGCACCCCTACGACACGGTGGTGATCGCCACCAAGGCCGGCCTGACCCGCACCGGCCCGAACGTCTGGATTGCCGTCGGCCGCCCCGAATACCTCAAGCAGCAGGCGCACCTGTCCCGCCGCCGCCTGGGCGTGGACCGCATCGACCTGTGGCAGCTGCACCGCATCGACGCCTCCGTTCCCCGCGACGAGCAGTTCGCGGCCATCCGGGAACTCATGGATGAAGGCGTCATCCGCCACGCCGGCCTGTCCGAGGTCACGGTCGAGGAGATCGAGGCCGCCCGGCAGTTCTTCCCGGTCGCCACGGTGCAGAACCTCTACAACCTCGCCAACCGCAAGAGTGAGGACGTCGTGGACTACTGCGAACGCGAACGCATCGGCTTCATTCCCTGGTACCCGCTCGCCGCCGGGAACCTCGCCCGCGAAGGCAGCGTCCTGACCGACATCGCCACGCGCCTGGGCGCCACGCCCTCTCAGGTGGCGCTCGCGTGGGTCCTGAAACGCAGCCCCGTCATGCTGCCCATTCCCGGCACCGGCAAGGTCCGGCACCTGGAGGAGAACGTCGCCGCCGCCACCCTGACCCTCACCGACGAGGACTTCCGCGCGCTGGACGAGGTGGGCCGCCAGGAGTGGGAGAAACAGCGGGACTGACCGCTGCCCGGCGCGCCCGCCCTCACCTGTGTGACGTGAGGGCGGGCGCGCTGTATGGGGGTTTGCGCAAGGCAGAGTGTCACCTGACCCGAGTTTCGCACCCGCCCGGCACGCCAGAATGCCGCCCATGACCGCCGCCCTCCCCGTTCTGCGCGCCCTGGTGACGGGCACGCCCCCGCACCTGACGCCGCAGACGCAGGTGCGGGACGCCGCGCGCACCCTCTTTCCCCGCATGGCGGCCCGGCCTCAGCTGCTGGACGTCTTCACGAACGCCCAGATTGACACGCGCGCCCTGGCCCGGCCGCTCGACTGGTACCTCCACCCCCGGGGCTTCGGGGAGAAAAATGCCGTGTTCATCCAGGAGGCCCGCACCCTCACCCGCCGCCTGGCCCGCGAGGCGCTGCAGGCGGCGCAGGTGGCTCCCGGCGAGGTGGACGCCGTGGTGGTCGTGAATACCAGCGGCATCAGCGCGCCCAGCCTGGACGCCGACCTGATTGAAACGCTGGGCCTGAACCGGCACGCCGTCCGGCTGCCCCTGTGGGGCCTGGGCTGCGCAGGCGGCGCCAGTGGTCTGGCCCGCGCCGCGGACCTCGTGCGCGCAGGGTACCGCCGCGTGCTGTTCGTCGCGGTGGAACTGTGCAGCCTGACCCTTGTGCACGGCGACGAAACCAAAAGCAACTTTGTGGGCACCGCCCTGTTCTCCGACGGAGGCGCCGCCGCCGTCCTCACCCACCCCGACGAACCCGGTCCCGCGCCGCTCGCCGCGCTGAGCGGCGCGTCCTCCACGCTGATCGAGAACAGTGAGGACATCATGGGGTGGGACGTCGTGGATGACGGCCTGAAGGTCCGCTTCAGCCGTGACATTCCCGCGCTGGTGCGCGGCATGATGAAGGAGAACGTCGCGCACGCCCTGGGTCGTCACGGCTGGTGCCCGTCGCAGGTGGGCACGTACGTGGTGCACCCGGGTGGCGTGAAGGTCCTGACCGCTTACGAGGAAGCGCTTGGCCTGCCGGACGGCGCGCTGGACGTCAGCCGCCACGTGCTTCGGCAGTACGGCAACATGAGCAGTGTCACCGTCCTGTTCGTCCTTCAGGAAACCCTGCGTGCCGCGCCCCACGGGCGCGCGCTGCTGAGTGCCATGGGCCCGGGCTTCAGCGCCGAACACGTCCTCCTGACCTTCCCCGGCTGAATCCCACCGCGCCGCGGGCGGCACACCCGCCGCCGGGCCTGCTGCGCGCCTGCTGGCCCAGGGAACACGCGACAGGTCAGTCAGGGCGGCGCGGGGCTCCGCGAAGTCCGGCGGCAACCGCAGGCAGGGCCTCCCGGCAGGCGGCCTTCGCCGCTGCCGCGCGGCCCAGCCTGGCCCGCGCCCGCCAGTACTGCGCTTCCTCATGCGTGGGCACCGAACGCAGCACCGTGCCCGTCAAGGGCAGCACCTTCGCGTCCTGCCCGGTGTACATGAACGCCTCGAACGGCCCGAACGAGTACCACAGCGCACGCCACGCCAGTCCGCCCTGCACCCACCCGGGTCGGGTCCAGCGCGCGGTCCGGGGTGGCCGCGAGCGCCCGGTCGAAGGCGGCCGCGCGGGTATCCCGGGCGTTCAGGTGCGCCTGGCCCAGGCCCAGGAACCCCACCGCGTCCCCCCGGCGGTCCGCTTCACGCTGAGCAGCCCACACTGCCGCGGATGCGCGCGTGGCTGGCCGGCCCGCCAGGTCAGGACGGCGTTCAGGGCTGCCCGCTTCTCAGGCGGGGGAACGATCAGGAAGGTCCGCCCGAAGGCGCGCCACAACTCGCCAAACTTCGCGTACGCCAGGGTGAGCGGTCCCAGGTACGAACCGAGCGCCGTGGATTGCCCCTTCAGGTCGTCTTACCCGGTGAGCAGGCGGTCGTGGCCCATGCCTCCTGAACCGTGCGTGATGCACCGCGTTTCCACAATCCCCGGGAATCCCGCCGCGAGCAGCGAGCGCCGCAGCGTCCGGTCCCCGCCGCGCGCGAGGTGCACGTCCATGCCCTGCGCCCGCGCACCATCTGCAAGCTCCTCGGGAAAGACGTTCACGTCCCCCTTCGACGGTCTGAGCCTCGGCGCGATGTCGTACTGGTTCAGGGGGCCGCCCCAGTGGCTCAGGGCCATGCCAATCGTGACCGGTCCGCAGTTGTTCAGCCGCTGGTCCTCATGCCGGATGCCACGGACACTGGCCCGCACCGGTGCAGGGGCCACAGGCTCCGCCGCCTGAACTGCGGACGGTCCTGGCACGGGGCTGCTTCCCTCTCCAGGCAGGCTGGCCGGTTCCGGTGCCGCGGAAACGATCGGTGCCGGCGCCGGAGGCGCCGGCTTGGAGAGGACCGGGGCGCTCTGGACGGCCGCCTCCGCAGGCGGGCTGACCTGAAAGCGGGTCACGCCGAACGCGGCGGCCTCAACAACAAGGCCGGCCGTCAGCGGAAGGGCAGGGAGGCGCGTCGCCGGTCAGCGTCCCTGCCCTTCATCATGCGGCCCTGAGGCGAAAACGTCGCTCAGATCACGCTGGCCCCGGCGTTCAGTAGGCCATGACCTGCCGGATGGCCTTCGCCACGCGCAGCGGGTTGGGCCGGTACACGTCCTCCACCGCCGTGAATGGCGGGTACGGCGCGTCGAAGCCCGTGACCCGCACCACCGGGGCGCGCAGGTACTCAATGGCTTCCTCGGCAATCACGGCGCTGATCTCACTGTGAAACCCGGCCGTCCGGGGGGCCTCGGTGACGATCACAGCGCGGCCCGTTTTCGCCACGCTGGCCAGCACCGTTTCTGTGTCCATGGGCACCAGGGTGCGCAGGTCGACGACCTCCACGCCGATGCCGGCCGCGCGGGCGGCGTCGGCGGCCTTCTGCACGACCTCCACCATGCCGCCGTAACAGATGACGGTCACGTCGTCCCCTTCCGTCACGAGACGCGCCTTACCCAGCGGCACGCGGTAATCTCCGGCCGGCACTTCCTCCTTCACCGAGCGGTACAGCTTGATGGCCTCGAAGAAGAACACCGGGTCCGGGTCGTTGATGGCGCTGAGCAGCAGGCCCTTGGCGTCGGCCGGTGTACTGGGGATCACGACCTTCACGCCCGGCGTGTGCGCCAGGATCGCCTCGGGGCTGTCGGCATGCTGTTCGGGGGTGTGCACCCCGCCGCCGTACGGCGCACGAATCACCATGGGCAGGTGGTAGCGGCTGCGCGTCCGGTGCCGGTAGCGGCCCAGGTGCGACAGGATCTGATCCAGCGCCGGGTACAGGAACCCTGCGAACTGGATCTCCGCGATGGGTTTCAGTCCGGCGAGGCCCATCCCGATGCCCATGCCCACAATGCCCGCCTCTGCCAGAGGCGTATCGAACACACGTTCCGCGCCGTACTTCATCTGCAGGCCGTCCGTGGCCCGGAACACGCCCCCCATGACGCCGACGTCCTCGCCGAAGATGTGGACCGTGTCATCGGCGCCCAGCGCCACATCGAGTGCGTCGTTGATGGCGGCGACCATCGTCATGGTTCTGGTGCTGGTGGCGGTGGCCGTCATGCCTGTTCCTCCGCGAGGATCTGCGCGCGCTGCTGTTTCAGCTGCGGGGTGGGTTCGGCGAACACATGATCGAGAATCTCGGCGGGCGTCGGCTCCGGGTAACTGTCCGCTTCCGCCAGGGCCGCCTCGAACTCCACAGCAATCTCTGCGAGCATGGCTGCCTCGCTCGGCTCGGTCATCAGGCCCGCCCCCAGCAGGTGAGCGCGTAACCTCAGCACCGGGTCCTTCGCGTCCCACCCGGCCGTGTCAGCCTCGGTGCGGTAGCGGCTGGGGTCGTCGGCCACCGTGTGTGGTTTCACGCGGTACGTCACCGTTTCGATCAGGGTGGGCCCCCCGCCGCTGCGGGCACGTTCCACCGCCTCGCGCGTCACGTGGTACGTCGCCAGGGCGTCATTGCCGTCCACACGCACCCCGGGGATCCCGTACCCGTCGGCGCGGCGGCTGAGGTCCGTTGCTTTCGTCTGCGTGCGGGTCGGCACGCTGATCGCCCAGCCGTTGTTCTGCAGGATGAAGACGCACGGCGCGTTCAGCGCCCCGGCGAAATTCAGGGCCTCGTGGAAGTCCCCTTCGCTGCTGCCGCCGTCCCCGATGAACGCCATGGCGACGTTCCGGGTGCCTTTGCGCCGCTCGGCCAGCGCCGCGCCCACTGCCTGCGGGTACTGCGTCGCAATTGGAATGTAGAACGGCAGGACCTTCAGGTCGGCCGGCATGTGCCACCCGTGCGGACTGGTACGCCAGTACGCCAGGGTCCGCGCGATCGGCAGGCCCAGCGTCAGGGCCGCGCCCGTGTCCCGGTACGTGGGAAACAGCCAGTCGTTCTTCGTGAGGGCCGCTGCCGTACCCACCTGACTGGCTTCCATCCCGCCGAAGGGTGGGAACACACCCAGGCGCCCCTGGCGGTACAGAACCCAGCCGCGCTCGTCGAAATGCCGGGCGCGGCGCATCTGCCGGTACAGGTCGAGCCGCACGGCCGGTTCGGGCAGCAACTCGGGCCGCACGACCGTGCCGTCCGGCGCGAGGCACTGCACCATGTTCTCACCGCCCTGCGCGGCGTCGTACGCGGCCTGCGCCGCCGCGTAGGCGGGCGCGGTGTCCGGCGACTCGGATGAAACGGATTCAGGCTGGACGGGGGAAGCCAGCTTCGGGTCTGGGGTCATGCGAAACTCCTGTGAACGGAAACGGAAGGGGAAAGGTCCGGTGCGGCGCGCGAAGCCAGTCAGGGCGCGCGGCGCTGGTTCAACAGGCGGGCACTGCGTTTGGGCAGGCCGCGGGCAGGGCAGGGCAGGACGTCAGGCATCAGGGCAGAGGAGAAGGGCCGCGCCGCGCGGCCCCGACATGTTGAAGTGCCTCCCAGCGTAGCAGCCGGGAGGCACTCAGACCAAACGAGCGTTTGTTGACCAGGGACAGGTGCCGACCACCGCGCCAGAGTTGCCAGCAGGCCAGGAGAACCGGCACGGCCACCAGCACCGCGCGCGTACAGAATCCGCCGGGTCACTGTGGCCGCGCCCCCCAGGAACAACAGCTCAGTGGCGGCCCCCCCGGTTCACAGTCCCCTTACCTGCCCGGCCGTCAGGAAGCCGTTGGCAGGTCCTGATTCCCGCGCGTCTGCGCCGCGAAGTCCACACCAGCCTCAGGCGGCTGCGGCACAGCCGCCACTGAGCCCATCAGCACCGCTGCCAGGGCGTTTACTGCGCGGCGCGTTCGATACGTGCCACGACCCGGTCGCGGCCCAGCGTGGCCAGCAGGTCCGGCAGGTCCGGACTTTCCATCGTGCCCGCCACCGCCGCCCGCACCGGCGGCATGACCTTCCCGAGCTTCAGGCCCCGCTCCTGCGCGAACGCCGCGAACGCCGCCCTGATGTCCGCCGCGCCGAAGTCCGGCAGGTTCTTCAGACGCCCCGCGAGGTCCGGCAGGAGGTCCCGCGCACCCTCAATGGCCACCTGTGCCTTTTCCGTGACCGGGTACTCCTCCGACCAGAAGTAGGGCGTTTTCTCCAGGAACTCACTGAACACCTCCATGCGCGGCGTCATCAGGCGCACCACCGCCCGGAAGTACGCGTCGTTCGGCAGGGTTACCTTCTGCCCGGCCAGGAAGTCATGCAGGCGCCGGGTCACGTCCTCCTCGGTCAGCACCTCACGCAGGTACTTCCCGTTGTACCAGCGCAGCTTCTCCTGACTGAACACCGGACCGCCCAGCGTGACGTCCTCCAGCCGGAACGCCCGCCCGAACTCTGCCAGGTCGAACACCTCCAGGCCGTCCGGGTGTGTCCAGCCCATCGTCGCCAGGAAGTTCAGCATCGCTTCGGGCAGGAACCCCTGCTGCTGGTACCACTCCACACTTGTTGGATTCTTCCGTTTGCTGATCTTGGACTTGTCCGAGTTGCGCAGCAGCGGCATGTGCGCAAATGCCGGCTCCGGCCACCCGAACGCGCGGTACAGCAGCACGTGAATGGGCGTGCTCGTGATCCACTCCTCGGCCCGCACCACGTGCGTGACCCCCATCAGGCGGTCATCCACCACGTTCGCCAGGTGGTAGGTGGGAAACCCGTCGGCCTTCAACAGCACCTTGTCATCAATCTCGCGGTTCTGAAAGTGAATCGGGTCCCGCAGCCGGTCATGCACGACCGTTTCCCCTTCGCGCGGGACCTTCAGGCGGATCACGGCCGCCTCCCCCGCCGTCACGCGCGCCTGCGCGGCGCCCGGCTCGAGGTCACGGCTGGGCACTGCAATCACCCGCCCTTCCGCCTGGGCGGCCTCGCGCAGGGCCGTGAGTTCCTCAGCGGTCTCGAACGCGTAGTACGCGTGGCCGTCCGCCACCAGCTGCCGCGCGTACTCGCCGTACAGCCCAAACCGCTCACTCTGCCGGTACGGGCCGTTCGGACCGCCCTGCAGGGGCGACTCGTCCGGCGTCAGGCCCAGCCACTGCATCATCTGGAAGATGCGCTTCTCACTGTCCGGTACGTACCGGTTGCGGTCCGTGTCCTCGATACGCAGGATGAACTTTCCGCCGCCCTGACGGGCCAGGGTGTAATTGAACAGGCCGATGTACGCGGTGCCCACGTGCGGGTCACCCGTGGGGCTCGGAGCGATACGGGTCACAACAGACATAACGCACAGCATACGAGGTCCCGCCGCGTGCCGGTCGTGCGCCCGCATCGTACGCACCGGGCGCCCCACGCGGCGTGGGGAAGCGTAAACGCTGCGTAAGAACTGGCCTCACTGGCGTCCATCTGCCCCGCGCATGCTGAAGTATGACCAGTTTCGCGAAGACCGCCAAAACCCTGCATAAACTCTGGCCGGCCCTGGAAAAGGGGGACGTGAAGGCCGTCCATGAGGCCCGCAAACTGACCCGTAAGGCGCAGGCGCAGCTGAGAATCGCGGGCGCGCCGAAACGGACCAAACGGGCCTGGCGGGACCTGCGCCGCGCCGTGGCGCCAGTGCGGGACCGGGACGCGTCGGGGCAGCACCTGATGGCGGCCCTGCGGGACCTTGGGGTCCCGGAACAGGCCCTGAGCACCTTCGGGCAGGAGTGGGCGCAGGCGCGGGAGCGGATCTTCGCGGAGGTGCAGCTGCCGCCCTCCCCCCCACCTGTGAAACGACCGAAGCACTGGAAGGCGCGGGTTCAGGAAGCGCTGTGCAGTGACGCCCAGGAACTCACGCGCGAAGGAACGGAGGTGCTGGCGGGGGGCAGCATCGAGCAGTGGCACGAGTGGCGCAAACATCTGAAACGCTACCGGTACACGGCCGAACTGTGCGGGGACGCCCCCGAGTCGCTGCTGCAGGTGCTCGAGCAGCTGGGCCGCATGCAGGACGCTCAGGTGGTGCAGGACCTCCTGAAGCGGGAGGACTGGATTCCGCAGTACCGCGAGGCCCTGCTGCGCCGCGAGGAGGAAGCGCAGCGTCACGCGCAGGCGCAGGTCCGCACGCTGTGGCCGGCACTCCGGGAGAGCCTGCAGGCGCAGATCAGCGCAGCCGGATGAGCTGAGGGGAGGCGGGAGCGGACCTGGCCTGGCGCAGCCTCACCCCTGGTGCATCACGGCCGCGGGACGTCAGCGCAGGTCACAACTGACCCGATCGGTGGGCGGGCCAGCCAGCACAGACCTGACCGGCCCGGGTCATGGTCTGGGACATGACCGCCCGTGTCCTGCGGTGTGCGCTTCTCCTGTCTCCCGCGTCATTCGGTCTGGGCGGTGGGGTCCGCAACGCCAGGGACACCCGCACCCTTGGGCCCCGGTCACTAGGGGTGGTGCGGCTCACGACCCTGGGGGAACGGTGGCTGCTCGGGATGCGGCCCCTGGCCGGCGCGCGGTTCAACGTCGTGGTTCCTGAATCCTTCCGGCCGCCCGTATGGCCCCTGGACATATGTGCCGGGGTGAGCGTCCAGCCCGGCACGGCCCGCACGTACACGGCCGAGACGCTGCTGGTGTTCAACGCGCAGCGCAACACGCTGGCGACCCTGGTGCCGGCGGATCCTCCCAGGACGCCCACCCGCCGCGGCCAGTGGATCTACCGTGACCGCGCCGTCACGCTGCGTCAGGGCTGGACGGGCGTCACCACCGAATCCCGTGACGGGCGCTTCGAGGTGATCAATGCCACGACCCAACTGCCGTCCTGGGTGCAGCCTCTGCTGAGCAGCGCCGCCCGGCAGACCTTTCCGGCGCTGTTCAGCGGCCAGCGCAGCGCCTTTACCGCCCGCCAGGCCCGTCCAGCCGTCGGCCCTGCGGCGGGTCAGGTGGGCGTGCGGGAGGGCCGGTCGGGGCGCGCCTCGTCCCGGCCGCGCGGCACGTCGCGCACGCCGCGACGTCCGAACGCGTGCGCCAGGTCCCGCTCACTGAGCCGGAGGACTGTGGGGCGGCCGTGCGGGCAGGCCCACGGCTGCTCGCAGGCGGCCAGGGCGTCCAGGACCGCCTGCCCCCGCGCGTGATCCAGCATGCCGGCCTTCAGGGCGGGCGCGCACGCCAGGCGGGCCAGGACGTCCCGCCGCGGGTTCGGACCGTCGCCCAGGGCGCCTTCCACGATCTGCTCGTGCAGGCGTGGCACTTTCAGGGGGGCCAGCGCGGCCGGCAGGGTCCGCAGCCGGGCCAGACCCGCTCCGAAGTCCTCCAGGGTCAGGCCCCACGCCTGCAGGTCCGCGTTTCGTTCATGCAGCCGCGCGGTCTGCTCGGGCGTGAGGTGCAGCAGTTCGGGTTCCGGCAGGTCCACGGCGCCCGCCCCGGCCAGCGTGCGGGTGAACTGTTCGAACAGGGCCCGTTCGTGCGCGGCGTGTGCGTCCACCACCCAGAGGTCGCCTTCGCCCTGTGCCAGCAGGTACAGCTCCTGGTACACGCCCAGCAGCGTGAGGGCCGGGAAGGTGCCGGCGCCCGGCGCAGGGGAGGGGCCTGTGGGTGAGGCCAGGGCCGGCACGGCGCGCGCCAGCGGGTGAGCCGCGAGCGCGGCCTGCACGGCCGCGCGGACCTGCCCGGCCACGCCGGGCAGGTCCGCCAGGGCCACCACCTGCTTGGCCGGGTGCACGTTGGGGTTGTGATCCTCCGGCGCGACGGTCACGTCCAGCACGCACAGCGGCGCCGCCCCGGCCGGCAGCAGCTCCGCGAAGCCGTCAATCACGGCCCGCTCCAGTTCCGGCGGGGCGAGCACGGGGCGGCCGTTCACGCTGAAATGCATCCGGTCCCGGCGCACGCGCGTGAGCTCCGGGCGGGACACCACGCCGCGCACGCCGTCGCCCTGCACGGCCAGCACGCGGTTGGCGCTCAGCGGCCCGTACACGCTCGCCACGGCGCCGCGGTGGTCGCTGGGGGCGTGCGACAGGCGCACTTCGCCGTCCACGCACAGCCGCCAGTGCAGGCCCGGGTGGTGCAGCACGAACCGGCCCAGCAGAGCCGTCACCTCGCGCGCCTCGGTCGCACCTGGCGCCTGCGTGCGCCGCCGGGCGGGGAGCCGTGCGAACAGATTCCGGACCGTGACGGTCGTCCCGGCCGGCGCGGATGTCCGCGCGACCTGCACGTCGTCTCCCTGCGCGAGCACCTCACAGGCGCCGACCTGCGCCGCCGGGCGGGACACCAGATGCAGTTCCCCAGCCTGAGCCGCCGCCCACAGGGCCTCCCCGCGGAAGCCCAGGGTGGTGACGCCGTCCACCGAGCGGGCCTCCGGGGAGAGTTTGCTGGTCGCATGCCGCAGTGGCGCGAGGCCCACCGACCCGGCCGGAATGCCCGCGCCGTTGTCCCTGACCTGCACCCGCCCCAGCCCTCCGCCGTCCAGGTCCACCTCAATGCGGGTGGCGCCGGCGTCCAGGGCGTTGTCCACGAGTTCCCGCACGACGTCCAGCGGGCGGGACACCACTTCGCCCGCAGCGATCAGCCGCGCCACGTGCGCCGGAAGCAGCCGGATGTCGGTCATGACACCCCGCTCGCCTGCGGCTCACCGCGCAGTTCCCGCTGCCAGCGGTGCAGGAGATCCAGCGCCTGCATGGGCGTCAGGCGGCTGAGATCCAGCGTGGCGAGCTCGCGCGTGAGGCGCGTGTCGTCCCCCTGCACGCTCAGGGCCGCGAGCAGCCGGGCGGCGCGGGTGGTGACGTTCCCGGGCAGGCCCGCAAGGCGCGCGACCTCCACGCCGTAACTCTGGCGCGCGGCGCCCGGCACCACCTGATGGTAGAAGGTGAGCCCGCCGCTGCCCGCCGCGTCCTCCTCCGCCGCGACATGCAGGTTTACGAGCCCCGGCAGGTCCGTCTCCAGGCGCGTGAGCTCAAAGTAATGCGTGGCGAACAGCGTGTGCGCTCCGGCGGCATGCAGGTGTTCCAGCGCCGCCTGCGCGATGGCCAGCCCGTCGAGGGTGCTCGTTCCCCGGCCGACCTCATCCAGAATCACGAGGCTGGCAGGCGTGGCGCCGTGCAGAATGGCCGCCAGTTCACTCATTTCCACCATGAACGTGGAGCGCCCGCCCGCCAGGTCATCACTTGCACCAATGCGGGTGTGCACGGCGTCATAGATGGGCAGCTCGGCCCGGTCGGCCGGCACGAAGGACCCGATCTGGTGCAGCAGGGCGCACAGGGCGGCCGTGCGCAGGTAGGTGCTCTTGCCGGCCATGTTCGGCCCGGTCAGCAGCACGGCCCGCCGGGCCTGATCCAGCGTGACGTCGTTCGGCACGAAGCGGCCCCCCAGGCTCCCCTCCACCACCGGGTGCCGCGCCTGCACCAGCCCAAGGTCCCCGCTGGTGGTCGTGGGGCGCACCCAGCCGTGCCCGGCGGCCACGTCGGCCAGCGCGGCCAGAACGTCCAGCTCACTGAGCGCGCCGGCCGCCTCCGCAAGCGCTTCGGCGTGCGCGGCAAGTCCGTCACGCAGTTCAGTGAAGACCTCCTGCTCCACCCGGGATGCGGCCGCCTCCAGGCGCGCGATCTCGCGTTCACGTTCCCGCAGGTCCGGACGGGTAAAGCGCGCCCGATCCTTCAGGGTGGCCACCTGCCGGTAATCGGCCGGAACCTTCCCCAGGTGCGCGCCCGTGACCTCCAGGAAGTACCCGAACACGCCGTTGTACCCGACCTTCAGGCTGCCGATCCCGGTGCGGACGCGTTCACTGGCCTCCAGTTCCGCCAGCCACGCCCGGTGCCCGAGCGCCGCGGCGCGCAGCTCATCGAGTTCCGCATGAAACCCATCACGAATCAGGCCGCCCTCCCCAACCCGGATGGGCGGTTCATCCACCAGCGCCGCGCGGATGCGGGTCACCACGTCCGGCAGCGCCGCGAGGCGTTCGCGCACGCCGCCCAGCAGGCCCCCCAGGGACCCCAGCAGCGTCGTCGCCTCAGGCAGGAGGTCCAGCGTGCGCGCCAGGGCCGCCACCTCGCGCGGCGCGGCCCGGCGGGTCGCCACACGCGCGGCCAGGCGCTCCAGATCGTGCGCGCGGTACAGCAGCGAGCGTACCGCCCCGCGCAGATCCGGGGCGCGCGTGAAGGTCTCCACGGCGTCCAGGCGCGCGCGGATACTCAGTTCGTCCAGCAGCGGCGCGCGCAGCCACGCCCGCAGTCGCCGCCGCCCCCCTGCCGTGCGCGTCTGGCACAGCACGTCCGTCAGCGTCCGGCCCTGCGGGGACTGCGCCTGGAACAGCTCCAGGGCGCGCACCGCGGCGTCCGGCAGGCGCATGTGCGCGCCCGGCTCGAAGCGCACCACGCGCCGCACCATGTCCAGCTGCCCCTGCTGCGTGATCCGCGCGTACCCCAGCACCGCGCCGCACGCCCGGCGCAGCGCCGCGGACGTCAGCACCGGCGGCACCTCACCCAGCACGCCGCGCAGCGCCTCCAGGGCGGGCACCTCGTCGAAGGTGGCCGGCGAGAGCATCACCGGAAAGCGCGCCTGAAAGTCCGCGAGCAGCGCCGCGTTCCCGGAGAGTTCCGGCGCGAGCAGCACCTCCCGCGCCCGGCAGCGCGACAGTTCGTCGTACAGCGCCAGGCGGGTATGGAAGGCCGCGCAGCGAAATTCCCCCGTGGAGACGTCCAGCAGCGCCAGCGCGTACCCGTCGCCCGTGGCCACCGCCGCGAGGTAGTTCTCATCGGCGCTGAGGTGCCGTTCCTCCGTCACGGTGCCGGGCGTGAGCAACTGCGTCACGCGGCGGTCCATCAGGCCCGACCCGGGTTCCTCGACCTGATCCGCCACGGCCACGCACACCCCCGCCGCAAGCAGCCGCTCCACATGTCCGTCGAGGGCCCGCAGGGGAATACCGGCCATGGGCGTGCTGAAATCCTTGCTGCTCTTGTGCGTCAGTGCGATTCCCAGCAGCCGCGCGGCGCGCTCAGCGTCCTCTCCGAACGTCTCGTAGAAGTCCCCCACCTGGAACAGCAGCAGGGCGTGCGGAAGCTGCGCAGCGACCTCGTCACGCATGCGCACGTACTGCTCCAGCATCGGGGGAAGGGCTCCCGAGCCGGTGCCTTTCAGGACGTTCTGAGCCCGCATCCCGCGCAGAATACTGCCGGGCCTGATGGCTCCGCCCGGCACAGGTAACGATTCGTGTGTCGGTGAGCAGGGCGCCCGGGTTGGGCCTGGGACCACGCGCACTGACGCCGGGTGCGGCAGGGCAGGTGCCCACCAGGCCGGGTGGCGTGTCAGCGGCTGATCTGGCGGCTTTGACTCCGGCTGCTGATTGCTTCTCTGGGACCCGGGAGCTCAGCTGGGCAGACTGGTCGGTCACCTGGGCAGTCCCGTGTCTCTCTGGCCGCCGTCGCCCTGAGGCGGCGCTGGGCGCTCCTCAGCCACCTTCTTTGGAAGGCGGGCCTTGAGGGGTGAGCGTCAGCCCTCAAGATCCTCGGCCCTCCCTGGGACCATGGATCTGGAAGGCTGGATCTGGAGGGGAACGTCTGTACTCCGGCCGGCTGCTTGAGTGGGGCTTATTCGTCGCAGCCAAGCGCGCGCAGCAGGTCGAGCTCGGTAATGGGGCGCCGCTGTGGCGCGCTGGGTTGGCTGGGGAGCCGGAAGAACAGTCGTCTGAGGAATGCGGCCATCTGTGCACCTCCTTCTCTGATGATGATCTGATCGTACCTTAAGAGACCTTCATTCAGGTGTGAGGTGAGTAAGGCGCATTCGTGTTATCCGGCACACTCTCTGCCCGGGTTCCAGGTTGTCTGACCGTGGCCTGAAGCACCATTAACGTTGCCATTGAAGTGACTCACAGCCGGTCATGTTGCCCGCACTACGCTCACTGTCGGAGGTACCACATGAACAAGCTTCTTCTTATTCCGGCCGCCATGCTGCTCAGCACCGCCGCCGCTGCTCCCAAGATCAGCGCCCAGAGCATCATCGTGAACCCCACGCAGCCTGACCTGAGCGTCAGCGTCCGTGTGGACAAGGACACGAGCGGCAGTCAGAACCCCGCCTACCGCGTGGGCGACAAGATCAGCATCAGCACCAGCGTCAACCGTGACGCCTACGTGTACCTGTTCAACGTGAACCCCGACGGCAGCGTCGACCAGATCCTGCCCAACCGCCTCAGCACCGACAACCTGGTGAAAGCCAACACCACCAAGGTGTTCCCCGCGGCAGACGACAAGTTCAACTACACCGTCGCCGGCCCCATCGGGCAGAACAAGGTGCTGGCCCTGGCGAGCCTCACCCCGCTGGACCTTGACGACGTCAGCGACTTCAAGACGGCCCAGGATCAGTTCGCCACCGTCAACGCCAAGAACCAGGCGGGCCTCGCCCAGGCGCTGAGCATCGTCGTGAACCCCCTGCCCCAGAACAGCTGGGTCACCGACACCGCCTTCTACACCGTGGCGGGCCGCACCCCCATCAGCACCGGCAGCCTGTTCGTGGGCACGAACGTCGCCAACGCCACCGTGATCCTTAACGGCCAGCGGCTCGGCGGCGCGAACGTCACCTACAGCAACCTGCGCGCCGGCACGTACCCCGTGCGTGTTCAGGCCCCCGGCTTCCGTGACTACACCACCACCGTCACTGTGCGCAGCGGCAGCACCACCAACCTGAACGTCGAGTTCGCTCAGGCCGTGACGCCCGCCCCCAGCAACCGTTACACCGTCTCCATCCGCAGCACCGTTGCGGGCGCCCGCGTCTTCGTGGACGGCCAGGAAGCCGGCACCATCCGCAACGGCGGCCTCGATGTCAGCGTGGAAGGTGGCAACCACGAGATCGTGATGATCGCCGCCGGGTACCGCACCTTCGTGAGCAACTACAACGTCACGAAGAACGGCCAGATCACCATCACCCCCACCCGTTAACCCCGGTCTGCCGGTTGCTCCCCCCGCCCGCAAGGGCGGGGGGTTCTCCGTCCTTCGTGCCCACTGCGCGCCGCTTACGCCGGGCCGTCACTGAGCAGATCGTGAAGCACGCGGGCCGTCATGCCCCAGATGTCATGGCCCTGCCAGGGGTAGCGGTACAGCGGCACCCGCGTGCCGTCCGGCAGGGTGCGCAGTTCGCGCGTCAGGGGAGCGGCGCGCAGGTCCGCCAGGGTGGGCATCAGCAGCTGTGCGACTTCCGCCGTGAGGACCAGCGCCGGCTGCGCCGGAATGCGGGCCAGGACCGGTGTGACGTGAAACCCGGCGGGCGTGAACACATCATCAAGTTCACCCAGAACCGTGACCTGCGCCGGGTCGAGCTCCACCTCCTCGTGCGCTTCGCGCAGCGCCGCCTGAACCGGCGTCTCCCCGCGCTCCAGGCTTCCGCCGGGAAAGCTGATCTGGCCCTTGTGGGTGGGCAGATCGGCGGAGCGCACAGTGAGCAGGACCCGCGCCTCGACTTCTCGCGTAAGTCCCACGAGCACGGCGGCGCGGCGGTACTCCGGCAGGTGCAGGGGCCGGCGTTCCCTGGCCCCCAGCCACACCGTCCAGGGATCGGCCAGGGCGGTGTCCAGCCCGTCGTGAGCGCCGCTCACGCTTCGCTTGCCCCCAGGTCATCTGGCAGGGCCTGCAGGGCGGCCAGCGTGTGGTCCCGCAGCGCCAGTTCAGCGTTCACTTCGCAGGTCCGCGCCCACTTGACCACCGCTGCCAGAACGGCCGCGACGTCCCCTGGTGTGCCGGCGGCGGCCTGAACTGCGTTCAGCAGCGCGGCGCGGGCGGCTTCCGGACTGCCTGCGGGCGTCCCGGCCAGTTTCTGGCTCTGCGCTTCGCGCGTCAGGGCGCCCAGCCCGGCTGGAACCCGGTCCACCGCACGCCGCGTCCGGCCGCCACGTTCGGCCGCCTTGATCGCCTGCCAGTTGCGCACGACGTCCGCGCTGCCCCCGACCGTCACGTCACCGAAGACGTGCGGGTGCCGGCGCACCAGTTTGCGCACGATGGCCCCCTCCACGTCCGTGTACGAGAAGGTGCCTTCCTCCTCGGCGATCACGCTGTGAAAGGCCACCTGCAGCAGCACGTCGCCCAGTTCGTCGGCCAGTTCGGCGCGGTCCGGGCGGCTGACCGCGTCGGCCGCCTCAGCCGCTTCCTCCAGCAGGTAGGGACGCAGGGACTCGTGGGTCTGTTCCTGATCCCAGGGGCAACCGCCGGGCGCGCGCAGGCGCCGCATGATGGAGAGGAGATCCTGCATTCGCCCACTGTAGCGGCCGGACCCGGGCGGCCTCCGCTGCGGGCGGGCTCACGCTCGCTTCACGCTCCGTCAGGTGAGGTGTGATGCACTGGCACGCATGACTCTTCTGACCCGAACGGCGCTCGTCGCGCCCCTGCTGGCTCTGGGGGCCGCCGCGCAGGCGGCGCCGGCCAGCTGGACCGCGCAGCGTTTGTCCACGGCCACGTACGTGATTCTCGACCCGGTGATCGAGGGCAACCAGAAGCTCGTCAGTGCCGATCAGCGCCGCAGCATCCTGGACGCCATGGTGCGCGACAGCGGCGGCGCCCTGAAACGCCGCTATCCGCAGGCGACCATCAGTGCCGGCCCAAGTGCCCGGGCCATTCAGGTGCGCCCGGTGTTCGTGGCGCCCAGCGCTCTCGTGCCCTGGAACAAGCTGGGCGCCCGGCTGGAATTCAGCACGCCCGACGGGCAGAAGGTCACCCTGAGCGAATCGTTTGGCATCAGTGTGCTGCTGCGTTACCGTGCGGAATTCGTGAATTACATGTACGACCAGCTCGCCCAGCGCCTGCCGCGCTGAGCCCACAGCGGCTTTAAGCGGGGCCAGGCGCGCGACCCGATTTGGGCGGAGGGTCCGGTGAGTCTCCATGCAGTCTTCACACTGGCGCACTCTTTACACTGCCCGCCGCGGCGGCTGTGTTACGGTGCCGCGCATGAGCCAGAAAAGTGCGTTCATCACCGGAGCCAGCAAAGGCATCGGTCACGCCGTTGCCCGCGCGCTGATTCAGGACGGGTACGCCGTGACCCTCACCAGCCGCAACGCGCAGGAGATCGAGCAGGTGGCCCGTGAGCTCGGCGCCCAGGCGCGCGGCGTCGCCTGCGACGTGAAGGATCCTCAGGCGGTGCAGGCGGCCGTGGACGAGCACGTGCAGGCGTTCGGGGGCCTGGACGTGCTGTTCGTGAATGCCGGGGTGGGCCACTTCGGGAACGTCGCTGACCTGAGCATCGAGCAGTGGCAGGACGTGATCGACACGAACCTCAGCGGCGCGTTCTACACCGTCAAGGCCGCCATTCCGGCCCTGAGCCGGCAGGGCGGGTACATCTTTACGCTCTCCAGCCTCGCCGGGAAGAACCCCCTGCCGGGCGGCGGGGCGTACAACGCCAGCAAGTTCGGTCTGAACGGCCTGAGTGAAGTGCTGAACCTGGACCTGCGCGACCGGGGCATCAAGGTCACGCAGATCATGCCGGGCAGTGTGGCCACGCACTTCAACGGTCACACGCCCGACGCCGACAAGGACGCCTGGAAGATCCAGCCGGAGGACCTCGCGCAGCTGACCGTGGACCTGCTGCACATGCCCGGGCGCACCCTGCCCAGCCGTGTGGAGGTCCGGCCCAGCCGCCCGCCGAAAAAATAGACAGGTGCCCGCCGGGCCAGCAGACCGGGGACGCCGGGTCTGCTGGCCCTCAGCTTTTGGCCGTTTCCGGCCTTTTGCCCGTCCTGCTAGAATGCCCGGGTGTACACGAACCGCCGCGCTCATTACGAGTACGAACTGTTGGAGCGCTTCGAGGCGGGGATCAGCCTGACCGGCAGCGAGGTCAAGAGCGTACGCGCCGGCGGCGTGGACTTCCGCGACGCCTTCGCGCGCCTGCACGGCGGCAATATTGATCTGGAAGGCCTGTACATCCCCACCTACAAGGAAGCGACGTACAACAACCACGAGCCGCGCCGCACCCGCCGTCTCCTGCTGCACCGCGAGGAGATCAGCAAGGTCAAGCGCGGCCTGGAGCAGAAGGGCCTGACGCTGGTGCCCACCCGCCTGTACCAGAAGGGCCGGTACTTCAAGGTGGAGCTCGCCCTGGCCCGCGGCAAGAAACTGCACGACAAACGCCGCGCCGAGGCAGAGAAGACCGTTCGCCGGGAGCTGCGCGAACTGTGAAGTTCACCCTCAGCCGGACCATCTGGACCGCCCTGGCCGGCAGCGTCCTGCTGATCAGCCTGGCCAGCGCGCAGATTGCGTTCTCCCGCCTGAACCTCGCCGGCAAGGAGGTGCAGAGCATCCAGCTGTACGGCGCCGAGTACGCCAGCCAGAGCACCCTCAGCAGCCTGCTGAACGTCACTCAGGAAGACGGCCTGATCCGCGTGACCGGCCTGGGCCACACCCTGCTGCTTCCGCTCGATGAGAACCAGCAGCGCGCCACCACCGCCTTCAACACCGTGCAGCTGGACACCCGCCGCATTCAGGGCCGCACGGCGACCCTGGTGAACGGCAACCTGTACCTGCCCCTGGACACCCTGGCTGCCGGCCTGGGCGCCAGGTACCAGCAGGGCACCTTCACGGTGGCCTCGCCGCAGCTGAAGGGCGTCAGCAGCCGCGCCGGGCGCGACACCGACCGCCTCGTGCTGGACCTCAGCCGGG
Organism: Deinococcus taeanensis; assembly: GCF_020229735.1. Lineage (NCBI taxonomy): Bacteria > Thermotogati > Deinococcota > Deinococci > Deinococcales > Deinococcaceae > Deinococcus > Deinococcus taeanensis. Next base: position 544,386 of record NZ_CP083455.1, read on the forward strand.
ACGTGCAGGTGATCGACGAGCAGCGCGGCGACCGCGTGGTCCTCACCCTCAAGGGCCTACAGGGTGAGGCGCGCAGGTACACCACGCGCGGCGCGTTCCTCCCGAGCGCGGAGGTGGCCAGGGCAGGAACAGACCTGACCGTCACCCTGCCAGTCACGCCCACCAGCGGGTACCGGGTGTTCAAGGTGGTGCGGACCAGCGGGGTGCGCGTCGTGGTGGACGCCGGTCCGGGTGTGCCCGTCAGCGCGCCGGAACTGCTCGCGCGCGTCACCAGCCCGCTGATTGTGCTGGACCCCGCCCAGGTGGAGGGCGTGGGCCGGGACGTCACCCTGGAGGTCGCGCGGCGCAGCGCTGAACTGCTCACCAAGTTCGGCTGGCAGGTGCGCGTCACCCGCGACACCAGCAGCGTCATGCCGCGCGACGAGGCGCTGAAACTCGCCCGGCAGAGCGACGTGTACCTCGCGCTGGACATGGGCCGTCTGCCCGGCGCCCGCCGCAGCGGCGTCACCGTGTACGAACAGACCGGCCGGGCCAGCACGCAGCTGGTGAACACCCTGCGCGCCGGCAGCAGCGCGCCGTACAGCGGGCTGGTGGTGGCCGGTGCGGGCAGCACGCGCCGCCTGGGTGAACTGCTGCGCGGGGAACTCAAGGGCGGCGGCGTCACCGCCAGGCAGGAACGCACCACCCGCGTGCGCAGCCTGGGTGAGGCGCCCCAGGCGGCGCTCCTGCTGGAACTCGGCTGGGCGAACAACGCCGAGGACCTCGCCAAGCTCAGCATGGACGACCGCCTGAAGGTCCTGTCGGTGGCCGTGGCCCGCTCGGTTGCCACGTACCTGACCGCCCGCGCGAACAACAACGCGAACATCAGCGCGCAGGGAGCCGCACAGTGAGTCTGCCCCGCAAGCTCTTCTCGCTGTTCAACGTGGTCTCCGCCGGGTTGCTCGTGGCCTCCGCGCTGGCCCTGCAGGCCGTGCAGCGCACGCCCCCCACCCCCGAACCACCCCGGCTGGAACTCACGGAACGCAAGCGCCTGAAAGTCAAGGTGTACTTCACGGATACGCAGGTGCAGGCCCTGAAAGCCGAGACGCGCACCATTCAGGTGACGCAGACCAACCCGCGGGCCCTGGCGCAGGCCGCCGTGAACATCTGGGCGCAGGGGCCCTACGACAAGGCGTTCCTGGCCGTGGTGCCCAAAGGCACCGACGCACCCAAGGTGTACCTGCGCGGCCAGCATTACTTCGTGGACCTGCCCGGCGCCTACGCCGCGCTGCGGTACGGCGCCAGCGGCGAGCGCATGCTGCTGTGCACCCTGACCCGCACGCTGCTCGAGGAACGCGGGCAGGACGTGACGTTCATCCTGAACGGCCAACCGGCCGAACTGCTCGGCCGCATGGACCTCACCCAGCCGTACACCCGCGGGGACTGCGCCGACCAGTGAACGCCGCGGCCACCCCCCATCTCTTTGCGCCGGGAGGCGAGGGCTGACCCACCGCCCGGCCCCCGGGCGGCCCGGTTGACCTGTTCCGTCATGCTTCAGAGCGTCACCCTGCAAGGCTTCAAGAGTTTCGCCGACCGCACCCGCCTGGACTTCGGACCCGGCGTCAGCGCCGTGATCGGCCCGAACGGCAGCGGCAAAAGTAATGTCGTGGAAGCCATCCGCTGGGCCACGCACCAGGCGCGCGCGCGCGAACTGCGCGCCGGTCGCGGCACCGAGCTGATCTTCCACGGCAGTGGTGGCAAGGCGCCCCTGGGGCTCGCGGAAGTGCAGCTGGAACTTCTGACGCCCGCCGGCGAGCGCGTGAACCTCGCGCGGCGCGTGTACCGCGACGGCACCGGCGAACAGGACCTGAACGGCCGAGCGGCGCGCGCGCGGGATGTACAGGGCGCCCTGCGCGGCACCGGCCTGGGACCCGGCGGCCTGGCCGTGATCGGACAGGGTGAGGTGAGTGGCGTCGTTCAGGCCGAAGGCCGAACGCTGCTCGGGTACGTGCAGGAAGCCGCGGGACTGTCCCGCGCCGTCACTGCCCGTCAGGACACCGAAGCGCGGCTGCGCGAGGCGGACACGCACCTGGACGCCCTGCGGCTGCTGCTGAACGAACGTGAGGCTGCCCTGACCCGGCTGGACCGCGCCGCGCAGGACGCCCGCACCCATCAGCACCTGACCCTACGCGTCCTGACCCTGGAAGACGCCCTGACACGCGAACGGCAGGCCGCTCTGGCCCGCGAGATCACTGCCGCCCGCGCCGAAGCCCAGAGCCTCGAGGCCCGCAGCGCCGTCCTGGCGGGCGAAGTGCAGGCCGCTGCAGCCGCCGTCGACGCCGCCCGGGACGCCGCGCAGGACGCCCGGGCGCGCCGGGACGCCTACGCCGGGGCGCTTGACACGCTGCGCGCTGCCCGGGACGCCGCCGCGCAGGCCGAACGCTACCGCACGCACCTGGAGCTCGAACGCCAGACGCTGACCGCAGAACTCGAGGCGCTGCCCACCAGCCCCCCCGCACAGCCCGCCCCGGATCTGGGGGCGCTCGACGCCGCGCTGAACGCGGCGCGCACCCAGGCGGAAGCGGCCGAACGCCGCGCCCGGACCCTGGACGCCGACCTCAAACATGCCCGCGCTCTGGCTGCCCGCGCGGCCGAGGCCGCCGCCCGCCAGGACGCCAGCCGTGAAACGCTGCGCGCTGAGTTCGAGCGCGCCGAGGGCAACCTCACTCAGGCGCTGGAAGCCCTGGACGCCGCACGCGGCCGCCTGACGCACGCCCGCACGGCCCGTGAGCACGCCGAACGCGAGTACGCCACGCTGCGGGACACCCGTGAGAGCGCCGCGCAACGGGACCGGCATCTGCGCGGCGAGCTCACCCGCGTGAACGCCAGCGTCGCGCCGCTGCGCCGCGAACGCGACCGGCTGGAACAGACCCTCAACTCCTACGCCCGCTACGGCGAGGGCGCCCGCAACGCCCTGCGCCTCGATCACCCCGGCATCGTGGGCTCCGTCGCGGACCTCCTCACCGTGCCCGCCGAGTACGAGGTCGCGCTGGGCGCCGCGCTCGGCCGGCGCCTGGAACAGGTGGTCGTGCAGCGCGCCGATCACGCCCGTGAGATCATCGACGAACTCAAACGTGTGGGGGGCCGCGCCACGTTCCTCCCGCTGGACCTCATCCGCGCCCGGCCGCGCCGTGACGCGAGCCTGCTGCGGGAGGCCGGCGTGATCGGCAACCTGGCTGACCTGTGCCCCAGCGACCCGCCCCTTGTGGCCGAGAGTATCCTCGCCGACACCCTCGTCGTGCGGGACCTGCGCGCCGCCAACCAGCTGGCCCGCACGCACGCCAGCCGCCCGCGCCTCGTCACGCTGGACGGCGAACTTGTGGAACCCGGCGGCGCCATCACCGGCGGCCGGACGCGCGACACCGGCAGCGGCGTCCTGGGTGACCAGCGCCGCTTCCAGGAACTCGACGCTGAACTGGAGGACGCCGACCACCAGCACGCGCGCCTGAACGCCGAACTGAAGGCGGTGGAGTCCACCCTGGCCGCCACGGCAGACCGGCACGACGTCCTCCTTGCTGCCCGCGAGCGCGCCGCGCAGGAAGAAACCGCCGCCGAACGCCGCGTTACCGAACTGGCTGCCCAGACCCGCAGCCTCCAGGCGCACCACGACCGCCTCGCCGCCCGCCTGGGCCCGGAAACGCCGGACCTGCCTGCCTCCGCGGGGCCCCTGCCGGACGTCGACGCCCTGGAGGCGCAGCTGCGCGCCGCCCGGGACGCCGCCGAACAGGGCCGCGGCGCCGAACGCACCGCCGCCGAAACCCTCGCCCTGGCCCGCGAGGCGGACGCCGCGTGGCGCGCCTACCGCACCGGCCGCGCCCGCGCGGGCGACCTGCGCGCCCGCCTGGACACCAACGCCACGTCCCTGGCCGCCCAGGACGCCGCCCTCACGGCTGCGCGCGCCGAGGTCAGCCGCCGCGAAACGGCGCTCGGCACCCTGGACGAGCACGAGTTCGCCCGCGCCGAGTTCACCCGCGAGCAGGCCGCGCAGACCTACGCCACTCTGATCGGCACGCAGAACAAGGCCCGCGCCCGTCTGGAAGACCTGCGGCTGCTGATCGCCCGGCGCGAAGGCAGCCTGGCCCCCATTCCCGACGGCTGCCTGCCCCCCGGCACGCCCCGCGAGTGGACCGCCGAGCTGGGCCGCGTCCGCGCCGCCCTGGACGCCCTCGGGCCGGTGAATGCCCGCGCCGAGGCAGACCACGCGGCGGCACAGGCGGTGCTGGACGCCCAGCGCGCCGAGCTGCACGACGCCGAGGCTGCCGCCACCGAACTGCGCGCCCACCTGCATGACCTGGAGACGGCTGAAGGCCACGCCACGAACGCTGCTTTCGACCGGGTGAACGCCGCGTTCCGCGAGTACAGCGCCGAACTGCTCGGCGGGCAGGGCGAACTCGAACGTGAACTTGACGATCAGGGCCGGCTGCGCGGCCTGCGCCTCGCGGTGCAGCCCCGGGGGAAACGCACCCGCTCCATGACCCTGCTCTCCGCCGGGGAACGCACCATGGCCGGCCTGGGCTTCCTGTTTGCGCTGAACCACGCGGGAGGCGAAGGCAGCGCCGGTGGCCTTCCCCTGGCCGTTCTCGACGAGGTTGACGCCCCCCTGGACGAGGCGAACATCCGGCGTTTCACTGCCTTCCTGAGCCTGTTCGCGGCGCGGGGCGCGCAGTTCCTGCTCGTGACCCACCAGAAGGCCACCATGGAAATCGCGCACGCCCTGTGGGGCGTCACCACCGACCAGACGGGCGCCAGCCGCGTCCTGAGCATCAAACAGCACGACGACGCCCGCGCCGGCTAGAGAAGACTCCGGCAGTTGCGCAGTGGAGGAGCAGGCCCCGGCTGCCAGGGCCACGCGACGCCGCTGGAACACAGCCGACATTCCCGCACAGCGGCTGCTGAAGGGCGCGCCGGGTGGGCGCCACGCGGCCAGAGTAGAGAAGTGACAGTCGCAATAATCGGCGGTCTGCTTTGCCCGCGAACCCCTGACCGGGCGGAGACACCGCACGCAACGGCAGAACCTGGCGAGCCTGCCGCTCGTCCGGCCGCCAACACCCATGACGCCGGGCTGAAGCGCAGCAGGTCCGGTCCCCGGTCAGCGGAGCTGGCCGCCCCTACGCCGCATGAGGGAAGGACGACTGCGCTCTTTGCACAGTGGTGTGCCGGTCGCGGCGCGTGGCATGCTTGGGGTATGAACACGGTCCCTCCCCCCACGCCTCAGGAGGCGCTGAGTGCGTTCCTGACGCACTGGCAGGGCGGGCAGTACCGCGCGATGGCCGAGGCGCTGCCCGCGAGAATCTTTCCGAAAGGCCGCCGCAGTGTGCGTCAGGTGCGCCGGGCGTACCCGGGCACGCTCAGTGACTTCAGTATTCTCTCTGCGCGGGATACGGACCCGGCAGCCACGAACGTGGACGTGCAGGTGCTCTGGCGGCAACGGGGCGGGCTGGAACTCGGTCGGATGCGGTACCGCATGGTGTACGTGGACCTTGATGACCAGCCGCTGGCGCGGCACCATCCGGGCGGGCAGTGGAAGCCGTTCGCGACGTACACGCTGCCCGTTCCGAAACCCCTGCGTGCCTGAGGCGCGGCTCTGAAGTGAGCGGCACGCAGGCGGTCCGGACGTTATCCCGGACCGCCTGCACGTGAGCACATCTACTGCACGCGGAAGGCGGCGGCGTCTTTGGGGGGAAGACTCAGGTGGAGGTACCCGCCACTCACACTGACCTTCGCGTCCTGCCCGGTAAACAGGGATGGGGTGGCCGCCAGTGCCGGCCAGTTCACGCCCAGGCCACTGAGCTTCAGGGAGTACGTGCGCCGGGCATTGCCGCCGTGCCACGCCGCGAGCACGGTCTGTCCGTTCAGTTCACGCGTGAACAGCAGCAGGGTGCTGCTGACGGGGTCGGGCGTGGGCAGCAGCAGCTGCGCGCCGTTGCTGAGGGCCGGGCTGGCCCTGCGGGCGGCAATGGCGGCCTGCGCGGCGCTGAACACGGCCTTCTCGGCGGGCGTCCAGGTGTCCTCGAAGCGCATGTCGCGGCGGTTGTCGGGGTCAGCGCCGCCGCGCATGGCGATCTCGGTGCCCTGCCAGATCACGGGCACGCCGCGCAGGGTCATGAGGGCGCGCAGACCGTACTTCGTGCGCTCCTGCCCCAGGTCCTCAAACAGGGTGCCCTGGGCAAAGCGCGGCACGTCGTGGTTGTCCAGGAACAGCGCCACCTCACCCGGGCGCGGCAGTTCGTCCTGCCGGGCCAGGACACTGCGAACGGCGTCCAGGCTGCCTTCGCCCATCACGCTGCCTTTCATGGCCTCCTGCAGGCTGAACAGGAACAGGCTGTCGAAGCCTTCTTTCTGCCAGTCAGCGACAGTGCCGGTGTCCGCGCCGTACCACTCGCCCAGCGTCCAGGTGCCGGCGCGGCGGTCAGCGGTGAGCAGGTCGCGCAGGAAGGGCCGCTCGACATGCTTGATCGCGTCGTACCGGAAGGCCGTGACCCCCTGCTCCCGCCAGAAGTTCGCGTTGCCGAGCAGCAGCTCGCGCACCTGCGGGTTGCTCTGGCGCAGGTCAGGCAGGCCGGACAGGGCGCAGTCCACGTCCTTGTTGGTGGCCGCGGCGCACTGCGCCTCGCCGTTGAACCAGTCCCGGCGCAGGCGCACCGTGGCGGCCTCGTACCCGTAGTGATTGATGACCTGATCGAGAATCACGGGCATGCCAGCCGACTGCGCGGCCTTCACGAACGTCCCGAAGTCCGCCAGGGTTCCGAAGTGCGGGTCCACGTTCCGGAAATCGGCGGGCCAGTACCCGTGGTACGCGGCGGTGCCGAAGGAATTCGCGGTCTGCTGCTGGTACACCGGCGTGAGCCACACGGCGGTCGCGCCGAGCTTCTGAATGTACCCGAGCTTCTGCGTGAGGCCCGGCAGGTCCCCGCCGTGCCAGGCGCGCGGGTCGGCGCGGTTCACGCCCTGGTTGTTCGCGGGATTCCCGTCGAAGAACCGGTCGGGCATCACCTGGTAGATCACCTGCCCCTCAAGATGGGGGAGGGGAGTGGCCGTCTGCGCGCCCGACCTGCCCGCAAGGGCAGTCAGCAGCGCGCCCAGAAGGGCGAGATTGCGCATGCCCTATGGTACCGCTTCCAGACCTGGCCATGAGGGAAGGGCGCCCGGCAGAGGTGCCAGAGCGCCCTTCACCCAACGCGGGGCTCAGCCGGTGTTGCGCACCCCCGCCGCAATGCCCTGAATACTCAGCAGCAGCGGCCGTTCAAACTCATCCAGGCCGCCCTCTTTTCCGCGGCTGCGGCGCAGGAGTTCCACCTGAATCCGGTGAATCGGATCAATGTAGGGATTGCGCAGACCAATGCTTTCTTTCAGGCGCGGTTCGTTCGCCATCAGCTCGGCCCCCACCACCGCCTGCACCAGGTCGGTGGTCCGCGCGAACGCGGCGCGCAGGTGCTCCGCCAGCGGGTGCGTGTCCCCGCCGGGTACCAGGCGCAGGTACTCGTCGAAGATCATGGCGTCACTCTTCGCGAGGCTCATCTGCGCGTTGTCCAGCACCGTCCGGAAGAAGGGCCACGCCGCGTACATCTCGCGCGCCGTCTCCACGCCGATCTCCGAAAGGCCCTCGCACAGACCGTACCACCCGGGCAGGTTCGCGCGGTTCTGCGTCCAGCTCATCACCCACGGAATGGCGCGCAGATTCCCCAGGGTCGGCGCGCCGGGGCGCCTCACCGGGCGGGACGCGATGTTCAGCCGCGCAATTTCGTGAATGGGCGTCACCTGCTCGAAGAACGGCAGGAACGCCGGGTCGTCCACCAGCGCGCGGTACGCCCGGGCACTCGCCCGCGCGGCGCGGGTCATGGCTTCCGTCCAGGCGGGGTTCAGGTCCCCGGCCGGGCGCGCCGCGGACAGCAGCAGCCCATACAGCGCCTGTTCGAGGTTACGTCTCGCCAGGACCGGATGGCTGTACTTGTCGGCCAGCGCCTCGCCCTGCTCGGTAATGCGCAGCCCCGCGTCGATCGTACCGGCCGGCTGGCCCAGAATCGCGCGGCTCGCCGGGCCACCCCCCGCCCGATGCTCGTGCCGCGCCCATGGAAGAAGCGCCAGCGGACCCCGGCGCGGCGGCACACGTCACTGATCTGCCGCTGCGCCTCGTGCAGCGCCCAGTTCGCCGCGAGGAACCCGGCGTCCTTGTTGCTGTCGCTGTAGCCCAGCATGATCTCCTGCACGTCCTCGCCCAGCACCGCGCGGTACTCGGGCAGCGACAGCAGCTCCCACACCACCTGCGGGGCGCGCTGCAGATCATCCAGCGTCTCGAACAGCGGCACCGGCAGGATCCGCAGCCCCACCTCGCGCGCCAGGATCAGCGGCTCAAGCACGTCACTGACGGACTCGGCCATGCTGATCACGTAGCGCCCGAAGGCGCGCGGCCCACCCAGCTGCACCGCGTCGCGCACCTCCCGGACCGGTCCGATGGCAGTTTCCAGCGCTTCAGGCAGCGCCGCCCCTGCCGGCCACAGGGGACGGCGTGAGCGCAGTTCACGGGTCAGGAGTTCCTGCTTTGCATGCTCCGGCAGGCCCAGGTAATCGGCTTCCACGCCGGCACTGCGCAGCAGTTCAGCCACGGCCGCGCCGGTCTGCGCGCTGTGCTCCCGGATATCCAGACTCACGAGGTGCTGCCCGAACACCCGCGCCACCGTCAGAAGCGGCGTGAGCAGCTGCTCGGCGCTGCGCCGCTGCCCGTCGGCGATCAGGCGCCCCTCCAGGGCCTCCAGACGCCCCACGAGATCCACGGTCTGGCCATCACGCACCGCGTTGAACAGCGCCTGGAGTTCCTCCCGGTAGCCTTCCTCGCCGTCCTCCTCCTGGCTGAGGTCTGCGAAACCCTGCCGGATCAGGCCCAGCATGACTTCCCGCGCCCGCTCGCGGTGCAGCGCGAGGGTCTCGCGCGTCGCGTCCGGCGTGACAAAAGGGTTCCCGTCGCGGTCCCCGCCCATCCAGGAGGAGAAACTCAGCGGCAGGGTCGCCGCCGTCTCCCGCCCGAACACCTCGCGAAACGCGCCGCGCAGGTCCCGCTGCAACGCCGGAAGGGCCTGCGCGATGCTGGAGACGTACGTCAGGCCGCCCTTGACCTCATCCAGCACAGTGGGTTTCAGGCGGCGCAGTTCCGGCGTGCGCCACAGCGCCTCCACGTGCGCCGCGATCTCGGCCACTTCGGGACCATCCACGCCACCCTCGCTGAGGGTCGGCAGGGCGCGTGCCACCTGTTCCAGGTGCCGCCGGACCGTCCGCCGCCGCATCTCCGTGGGGTGCGCCGTGAAGGTCAGGCCCAGGTCCAGCCGCGCCAGCAGCGCCTCCACGTCCTCGGCACTCAGGCCCTGCGCACGCAGCTCCTGCAGGGCCTGCGCCAGACTCTGCGGCCGCACCCCGGCGGCCGCGCGCAGCACCCGCACCCGCTCGTACTCCTCGGCCAGGTTCACCAGCTGGAAGTACCACGTGAACGCCCGCGCGAGGTTCCCGGCATCCTGCCCGGACAGTCCGGCGAGCATCTCGCGCAGCGCCGCGTCACTCCCCCCGGCCCGCACCTCACGCACCAGGGCGCGGGTGCGTTCCACCAGCTCGAAGAACGCCTCGCCTTCCTGTTCCTTCAGCACCTGGCCCAGCGTGCGGCCCAGCAGGTTCACATCACTCCGAATGCTCATGTTTGTCTCCCCTCAGCGGGAAGGACGAACCGTTACCGGCCTTCCCGTTCTTCCACGTAACGGTACCGTTCCACCCCCACTGCCCGGCCCGCCTCTATCTGGACAAAGACACCATTGAGTTCCGCCGGGCCGTCCGCCGCGCCGTACCGGTGGGGGCGCTCCGTGACAAAACGTTCCAGCGGGCCTTCCGGCGCGCTCCCGATGATCGACTCGTACGGCCCGGTGAATCCCGCGTCCGCCTGGAACGCCGTGCCGCCTGGCAGGATGCGCGTGTCAGCCGTGGGCACGTGGGTGTGCGTGCCGATCACGGCCGCCACCCGCCCGTCCAGGTACCGCGCCATGCCCTGCTTCTCGCTGGTGGCCTCCGCGTGGAAGTCCACGAACACGCTCCCCAGGTCCGGGCGCTCAAGCAGCTCATCCATCGCCCGGAAGGGGTTGGCGACCGCTTCCATGAACACGCGGCCCAGCACGTTCACGACCGTGAGACGCTCGGTGCCCTGGGCGGTTTTCACGTCGAAGGTGCGCCAGCCCACGCCGGGCGTGCCGGGGTCACTGTAGTTCAGGGGCCGCACGATCGGGTACGTGCCCTCGTCCTGCATCATCACGTACACGTCCTTGTGATGCCACGCGTGGTTCCCCAGCGTCATGCAGTTTGCCCCGGCCTTCAGCGCGCCGTCGGCCGCCTCCCGGTGAATGCCGAAGCCTCCCGCGGCGTTCTCCATGTTCACCACGATGAAATCCGCCCTGGAGCGCAGGGTGGGCAGATGCGCGCCCAGCACCCGCCTTCCCGGCGCGGCAAACACATCTCCCACAAACAGCAAGCGAATCATGAGGGTCAGGCTAGCGCGTCGCCCCGCCCGTCATGGCCGGGCCATGGCCCCAGCGGACCTTTGAGAGTGGAAGTCACGCCCTGACCCGCCTTCCGGTCACGACGGACGGCCGTGACCCCCCGGTGCGACTGGGGGCGCCGGTCACCGTTCGCCTTGCGGGGATTCGGTAGACTGGCGCGTTATGGCGGCGGTCAGAAAACCTGAAGTGATGAGTCCGGTGGGCGGTGAGGCGCAGTTGCGCGCCGCCGTGGAAGCCGGGGCAGACGCCGTGTTCTTCGGCGTGAACCCGGGCCGGGCGGCGGCGGGCCGCGCAGACGGCGCGGGATTCCACGCGCGCGCCAAGGTGGGCTTTGAACTGGAGGCCCTGCCGGACATCATGCGGGGCCTGCACGCGCGGGGCGTGCAGGGCTTCGTGACCTTCAACGTGCTTGTGTTCGACCGGGAGCTTCGGCAGGCCGAGCGGCAGCTGATGGCCCTGGCGCAAGCCGGTGTGGACGCCCTGATCGTGCAGGATCACGGCGTGGCGCGCCTCGCGCACGAGATCTGCCCGGACCTGCCCATTCACGGCAGCACGCAGATGAGCATTACGTCTGCCGAGGGGGCCGAACTGGCGCGGCGGTTCGGGGCGAGCCGCGTGGTGCTGGGCCGCGAACTCAGCCTGCGCGACATTGAACGCATCAAGAACGCCACGGACATTGAACTGGAGACCTTCGTGCACGGCGCGCTGTGCGTCAGTTATTCCGGACAGTGCTTTTCCAGTGAAGCCTGGGGTGGGCGCAGCGCCAACCGCGGGCAGTGCGCGCAGGCGTGCCGGCTGCCGTACGAACTGTTCGTGGACGGCGCGCACCGCGACCTGGGCGACGCCCGGTACCTGCTGTCTCCCGGCGACCTGTACGCGCTGCATCAGGTGCCGGACCTCGTGCGGATCGGTGTGGACTGCCTGAAAATCGAGGGCCGCTACAAGGACGCCGAGTTCGTGGCCCTCACCACCGCCGCGTACCGCCGGGCGGTGGATGAAGCCTGGGCCGGCCGGCCCCTGAGCGTGAGTGCGCAGGAGGAACGCGACCTGGAGCAGGTGTACTCGCGCGGCCTGGCCCCGCACTTCATGGCCGGCACGAACCACCAGACCGTGGTGCGTGGCCGCGCGCCCCGGCACCGCGGCGTGCGGGTGGGCACCGTGCGCGGCGTCACCGAGCGTGGCGTGCTGGTGGAACTGAGCGAACCCGTGAAACCCGGCGACGGCCTGGTGTTCGACCCGGCCAACTGGCGCGCCCCGGAAGGCCGCGAGGAAGGCGGTTTCCTGTACGGCCTGTGGCAGGGCGGCCAGCCGCTGGACGAGGGCGCACTGCAGGCGGTGCGGTCCGGCGGGGTGTTCGAGCTGCGCTTCGGCCGCGGCGCCGTGGACCCCACGCGGGTGCGGCCCGGGGACCCGGTGTGGCGCACGCACGACCCGACCCTGGCCGCGCGCGTGAAACCCCTGCTGGACGCGGCGGACCCCGTGCACACCCGCCCGGTGGACGCGCACTTCGTGGGGCACGTGGGCGAGCCGCCTGCCCTGACCCTGACGGACGAGCACCGCGTGAGCGTGACCGTCACGCTGAGCGAACCGCTGTCCGGAGCGCGCAACCGCGCGCTGGATGAAGCGGGCCTGCGCGAACAGCTGGGCAAGCTGGGCGGCACGCCGTTCCACCTGGGCGCCCTGAGCGTGGACCTGCGCGGCGCGGGGTTCCTGCCGGTCAGCGCGCTGAACGCCCTGCGGCGAGAGGCCGCGGCGGCCCTCACCGAGCGGCGCGCGCAGGCCCCGGACCGGCGTGTCGCGCCGCGCCTGGACGACACGCTGCGGACCCTGGCCCGCCCGGACGGGCCGCCTGCCGGTGAGCCGCGCCTGCATGTGCTGGTCCGCACGCCCGAGCAACTGGGCGCCGCGCTGGAGGCCCGTCCGGACTCGGTCACGCTGGATTACCTGGAACTGTACGGCCTGAAACCCAGCGTGGAGCGCGTGAAGGCCGCCGGCCTGCCCGTGCGCGTGGCCAGCCCCCGCATCCTGAAACCCACCGAGCAGAACCTTCAGAAGTTCCTGTTGTCCCTGGACGCCGGCATTCTGGTGCGTTCGGGGGGCCTGCTCGAGGGCCTGCACTCGGCAGGCGCCCCGGCCGAACTCACGGGTGATTTCAGCCTGAACGCCGCGAACGTCCTGACCACCCGGGCGCTGCTGGACCTGGGCCTGAGCCGCCTGACGCCCACGTACGACCTGAACGCGCAGCAGATCACCGAGCTGGCCCTCCTGGTGGGGGGCGCGGCCCTGGAACCCGTCGCGTACGGGCACCTGCCGGTGTTTCACACCGAGCACTGCGTGTTCTGCCGGTTCCTGAGCGAAGGCACCGATTACACGAACTGCGGGCACCCGTGCGAATCGCACCGCGTGGCGCTGCGCGACGAGCGGGGCCGCGTGCACCCGGTCATGGCGGACGTCGGCTGCCGCAACACCGTGTTCGAGGGCCGGCCACAGGTGGCTGGTGAGCACCTGCGCGCGTGGCGCGCGGCGGGCATCCGGGACTTCCGGCTGGAGTTCGTGCACGAAACGCCGGAGCAGGTCGCGGACGTGATTCGCCTGCACCGCGCGCACCTGAGGGGCACCCTGAGTGCCGCGGAACTGCAGGACGCGCTGGACGCGCTGATCGATCAGGGCGTTACCGAAGGCAGTCTGTTCGTGCCGCACGACTTCGGTACGCTGGACGCGCTGCCCGTTCTGTAAGGCCCGCTGCGTTCACTTCAGGAACCGTGAAGGGCCGGGGCGCGCTGGCCGCGCCCCGGCTGCGGGCCCTCTCACGCTGGTTCCGGTGGGTTCAGTACGCTGGGTCATGGTTGCTTGGGCACATTCCCTGAAGGTGGAACGCCATGACGTTCCGCGCCGGCAGCACCACACCAACACCGGTGTCCGGGCCGTGCACACCTACCGTCTGACGCCCCACGGCCTGTACGTCGCGCGGAGCTTCGATGCCCACCCCCGCATCCGGCACTGGCAGGCGCACCTGCTGCCCGCCCTGCACCTCGTGGCGTGCCGGTACGATTTTCACGACCGGCGCGAACACGACTACTACCTGGATGTCGCGGACATCACCTGCAGGGCCGACGTGTGGGAAGTGCGCGACCTGTACCTTGACCTGATCGTGCACGACGGTCTGATGGCCGAGATTGTCGACACCGACGAACTGCTCGCCGCGCGCGAGGTGGAGTTCATCAGCGAAAGCGAGATGCACCGGGCGGTCACCGTCGCGCACCGCACCCTTTCGGGTCTGGCCCGCGCGCGTTACAGCCTCGCCGACTGGCTGGACACCCAGGGGGTGAGTCTGCACTGGCAGGACCCCATTCCCGCCTGAAGTCAGGTCCCTCACCTGCGGCTGGCCGTTGCGGCCCAGGCCGGTACCCTGGTGCATGCCTGCCGACCCTACTGACCCTCAGGCCCAGCTGGAAGCTGCCTTGCCGGCCGCCCTTGACCGCCTGCGCCGCACGCCGGGCGTGTACGCCGCCCTGTGGTGCGGCAGCGCCGCGCGCGGCGAGGGGAACGCGCACAGCGACCTGGACTTTCACGCCCTGGTCCGCGGCGACCACCGCTGGCGCGCAAATTACGTGGTGCAGGGCGTACCGGTGGAGGTGTTTCACAACCCCGCCCGCAAGGTCCGGGCGATGTTCGCGGCCGGGCAGGGCGACACCATCGGGATGTTCGCGGAGGGCCGCGTGGCGCTGCCCCACCCTGACCTGGAGGCGCTGATGGCTGAGGCGCGCGCCCTGCACGCTGCGGGCGCGGCGCCGCGCCCCCTGCACGCTGCGGGCCCGGCGCCGCGCCCCCTGAGCCCGCAGGGCCGGTTCCGGCTGCTGGAGGAGGTGATGGACGCCCGCGCCCTGGCTGACCGTCACGACCCGCTGCACGTGCTGATCGCCTGCCGCGCCGCGCACCTGGCGGTGGAGGCCCTGTTCGAGGCGCGCGGCTGGTGGAAGGTCAAGGCGCAGCGCTGGCTGCCGGAGCTCACGGAACGTGACCCGCAGGCGGCGCGTGACCTGCACGCCCTCCTGAGCGCGCCGGACCCCACGGCGCGGCAGACGGCCCTGGAAGCCCTCGCCGTGCGCGTGACCGGTGACCTGACGTACCAGGAGGGCGGCAGCGAGCCTCAGCTGGTGAACTGAACCTCAAGGGCATTCAGGCGCCGCTCAGCCACCGGCGGGGCCGGGCAGGCACACTGCCGGGCACATGCCCCGCTTTCCTGCCCACAGCCTCAGCAGTGGCCCGAGTGCCCGCGGCACCCGCGTGAACGGGCGCAAGGTGCTGGTCTTGATTCTCGCCGGCGGGAAAGGCGAGCGGCTGGGGGTCCTCACGCAGGAACGCGCCAAACCGGCCCTGACCTTCGGGGGCACGTACCGCCTCATTGACTTCGCGCTGAGCAACTGCATGCACAGCGGCGTGGCGGACGTCTGGGTGCTGGAAGCCTACGAACTGCACTCCCTGAACGACCACCTCACCAACGGCCGCCCCTGGGACCTGGACCGCACATACGGCGGCCTGGAGGTCCTGCCGCCCAGTGCAGATACGCTCACCGGACAGCTCGACGGCGCCGGGAACGCCGACGCGCTGCACGCGCACCGGCACCTGATCCGGTCCTACGCGCCGGACATCGTGGTCGTCCTGTCGGCCGATCACGTGTACACCCTGGATTACACCCAGGTGATCGAACACCACCTGAAGGTGGGCGCCGAGGTCACGATGGTCACCGCTGACCTGCCCGCCGGTGAGGATGCCCGCCGCTTCGGGAACGTCACCGTCACGAAGGCGGGGCGTGTCAACCGCTTCGAGTACAAGCCCGAACGCCCACGCGGCGGGCCGATCACGACCGAGGTGTTCGTGTACGACGCGCCGGCCCTGCTGCGCACCCTGGACGACCTGCGCCGCGACACGCCGGCCGGCCAGGGTCTGGGCGACTACGGGCACGCCCTGATTCCGGCGTTCGTGAAAGCAAAAACAGCGCACGCCTACCCGCTGGACAGCTACTGGCGGGATGTGGGCCTGCCCGAAGCGTACTTCCGAGCGCATCAGGATCTGCTGGCCGGACGGTCCGTGAAGCTGGACCGTCCGGAGTGGCCGGTGCTGAGTTCCAGCATTCCGCGCATGCCTGCCCGGATCGCCGCAGGCGCCCGCGTGACCGACAGCCTGATCGCGTACGGCTGCCGGATCGAGGGAACCGTGACCCGCTCGGTGCTGTCGCCGGGCGTGACGGTCGAGGCGGGCGCCGTGGTGGAAGACGCCGTGATCCTGCGGGACGTGACCGTGCGGCGCGGCGCGCGCGTCCGGCGCGCCATCGTGGATGAGGAGGCTGACATTGCGGCCCGGGTGGACGGCGGCCCGCACGGCCTGAGCGTGATCGGCGCCCGCGCCCGCGTCCGCTCGCCGGTTGCAGGGAACACGCAGGTGAACCCCGGACAGCGCCGCTAGGGGGGCGCCGTAACCGTTCCGTCAGACCGGGGCCGGTACCCTCGCCTTCATGATCGAGGTTCAGGGGTACACGAAGCGCTACGGGCGGCACGAGGCGGTCAGCAACCTGAGTTTCACCGTGCAGCCCGGCGCGGTGTTTGGCCTGCTGGGCAGCAACGGCGCCGGCAAGACCACCACCATCCGCGCCCTGGTGGGCCTCACGCGCCCCACCCACGGCACCGTCCGCGTGGCGGGCTTCGACGTGTGGAAGAACCCCGTGCAGGCCAAGGCGGCGTTCGGGTACATTCCTGACCGGCCGTACCTGTACGGCAAACTCACGGCGCGCGAACTGCTGCGCTTCGTCGGCCAGCTGTACCGCGTTCCGGACACCGATACGGACATTGACCGCTGGCTGGAGTTCTTCCGCCTCACCGACTTCGGCAATGAACTGATCGAAACGTACTCGCACGGCATGCGGCAGAAGGTGGCGATCATCGCGGCGCTGCTGCCCGACCCGCCCGTGCTGATCGTGGATGAACCCATGGTGGGCCTCGACCCGCACGCCGCGCGGCAGGTGCGGGAACTGCTGCGCGCCCACGCCGACCGGGGCCGCACGGTGCTGCTCACCACGCACTCCCTGCCGGTCGCGGAGGCCGTGTGCGACCGGCTGGTCGTGCTCGACCGCGGCAAGGTCCTCGGGCAGGGCACCCTGGAGGACCTGCGGGCCCGCACCGGCACGGCAGCCGGCGGCGTGCACGGCGACAGTCTGGAGCGCATTTTCTTCCGGCTGCTGGAAGAGGAACTGGAGGCGCAGCGCCGCGGCGCGGACGCAGGGACGCCCGCGTGACCGTCACGCCCGCCCCCCGCCCGCCCCGCCGGCGCGCGCCAGCCTGACCCGCCTGAAGCTCCAGGCGCTGCGGCACACCGTACAGCGCGCCCCGAAGTGGGGGTACGCGCTGGTGGGCGCGCTGGCCACGCTGCTGCTGCTGGGGGAGATCTACGGCGCCTGGGCGGCCCTGACGTTCCTGGGCCGCTTCGGGGAGATCGGCCTGAACGTGTTTGCCCGCGTGCTGGAGATCGGCCTGATCACCCTGTCGAGCGGCGTGACCTTCAGCGCCACGACCGCGGCGATCAGCACGCTGTACCTGAGTGACGACCTGAACTTCCTGCTGGCGCAGCCGCTCTCCACCGTGCGGGTGTTCGCGCTGAAGGTCACCGAGACGTTCCTGAACGCGGCGCTCGTGCCGCTGCTGCTCACGTTGCCGCTGCTGGTCACGGTTGGCGTGTACTTCCGCGCACCCGGGTGGGCGTACCCCGTCATGGCCGCCGCGGCGCTGCTGGTGTTCGCCGCGCCGGTCGGCCTGGGCGCCCTGCTGGCCGTGGGCCTCATGCGTTTCGCGCCGGTGGGCCGCGTGCGGGAGGTCAGCACCGCCCTGGGCGTGCTGATCAGCGCCGGTCTGGTGTACGCCATCCGCGCGCTGCGCCCCGAGGTGCTCGTTCAGAAACTTCAGGACCCCACGAAAGTGGAGGCGCTGCTGCGCGACTTCGCCGGGCCCGGCAACCCGCTGCTGCCGCCCGCATGGGCGGCGCAGGGCATCTGGCAGGCCGCGCACGGGGAACTGGCCCGGCCGCTGCTGCCTCTGGCCCTCCTGACCGGCGCGCTGCTGACCGCGGCGACGCTGCTGGCCGCCCGGGCGTACCAGGAAGGCTGGGCGCGCGCGCTGGATTCCAGCACGCCCCGGCTGGACCCGCGCCCCCGCCGCGCCGGGCCGGCCGAACGCCGGCTGGCCCGACTGGGTGCAGGGGGCGCGCTGGCCAGCAAGGATCTGCGCGTCACGTTCCGCGACCCCACGCAGTGGAGCCAGCTGCTCGTCGTGGTGGCCCTCGCCGGGGTGTACCTCGTGAGCGTCCGGGCCGTGCCGATTCCCGTGCCGCAGTTTCGCGGGATCCTCGGGTACATCCAGCTGGCCTTCCAGGGGTTCATCATCAGCGGCGTGGCCGTGCGGCTTGCGTTTCCGTCGGTGTCCACCGAGGGCCGCGCGTACTGGCTGCTGCGCACGGCGCCCATCGAGCCGCGCCAGATTGTGCTCAGCAAGTTCCTGGGGGTGCTGCCGGTCACGGTGACGCTGGGTCTGGTGATGGGGCTCGCCAGCGCCCGCGCCATGGACCTGGGCCCCACTCTGGTGCTGCTCAGCGCGCTGGTCAGTCTCAGCAACGCGTTCGTGATCACGGCGCTCGGGGTGGGACTGGGGGCCGCCGCACCCAAATTCGATGCGGACAACCCCGCCGAAATCGGCGTGAGTCCAGGCGGGCTGGCGTTCATGGGGCTCTCGCTGGCGTACAGCGTGCTGTGCCTGCTGCTGCTGGCGCGGCCCGCCGCAGCCAGCGTGCTGCGGCCTGACCTGTACCCCGGCTACAGTGTGCTCAGCACGCCCGAAGGCGCGCTGGGTCTGGTGGGGTTGGGGCTGGTGACTGCGCTGGGGACGGCCCTCAGCCTGCGCGCCGGCTGGCAGCGGCTGGACCGCCTGGAGTGACCCGCGCCGCGCTCAGGTGGGGTGCGCGGCGCCCTCACCGACCACGGTGTGCCAGCGCCGCACCTCCCAGGTGCCGACCAGCCCACCCAGGACGTACGGGTCGGTGCGCGCGAACTGCTCGGCGGCTTCCGGACCGCTGCCCTGAAACAGCAGCACGGCGAAGTCAGCCGGGTCGGCCAGGGCGCCGGCCAGAACCAGCTCGCCGCGGTCGGCGGCGGCCCGGGCGTGCGCCAGGTGCAGCGGGCGCAGCGGTTCCCGCCGGGTCACGTAGTCCGGCACAAGGTCACGGTAGAACAGCAGGTGGTGCATGGGGGCCTCCGGGGGATGCAGGTGTGCGCCGCAGAACGGGCCGCGGCGCACAGGGAAGGGCGAAGTTCAGTCCTTGACGAGCTCGATGCCGGCAAGTTCATCAATGGGCAGACCCCACTGGTTCATCGCCGCGAAGAAGGGGTCCGGGTCAAGCTGCTCGACGTTCCACACGCCGGGCTGCATCCAGTGTCCCTGCAGCATCAGCATGGCGCCGATCATGGCGGGCACGCCGGTGGTGTAGCTCACGCCCTGCGCCTGCACCTCGCGGAAGCACTCGGCGTGATCCTTGACGTTGTACACGAAGTGCACTTTCGGCTGGCCGTCCTTGCCGATCCCTTTGGCCTGCACGCCGATGCAGGTCTGCCCGGTGTACCCGGCCGCCAGGGACTCGGGCGCGGGCAGCACGGCCTTGAGGAACTCGATCGGGGCGATCTTCTGCCCGCGGAAGTCGATGGGCTCGATGCTGGTCATGCCGATCCCTTCAAGCACGTTCAGGTGCTTGATGTACGACTCGCCGAACGTCATCCAGAAGCGCGCCCGCTTGATGGTCGGGAAGTGCTTGACGATCGATTCGAGCTCCTCGTGGTACAGCACGAAGCTTCTGCGCGTGGCGACTTTGGGGTAGTAGATGTCCTGCGCGATCTCCAGCGGCTGCGTCTCGATCCACTCGCCGTTCTCCCAGTAGCGGCCGTTGGCGGTGATCTCGCGGATGTTGATTTCCGGGTTGAAGTTCGTGGCGAAGGCCTTGCCGTGGTTGCCGTTGTTGCAGTCCACGATGTCGAGGTAGTGAATCTCCTGGAAGTGATGCTTGGCGTGATGCGCCGTGAACGCCTGCGTGGCGCCCGGGTCGAAGCCGCAGCCGAGCAGCGCCATCAGGCCCTTCTCGCGGAAGCGGTCCTGGTAGGCCCACTGCCAGGAGTACTCGAACTTGGCGACGTCCTTGGGCTCGTAGTTCGCCGTGTCCAGGTAATGCACGCCCGTTTCCAGGCAGGCGTCCATGATGGTCAGGTCCTGATAGGGCAGGGCCACGTTGATGACCATCACCGGCTTGAAGCCGTTGATCAGCTGCACGAGTTCCGGCACGTTGTCCGCATCGACCGTGGCGGTCGTGAACACCGCCCTGCTGTTCGGGAAGTGCTCCCTGATCTCCGCGACGATCTTGTCCGCCTTGCTGACCGTGCGGGTGGCGATCAGGACTTCCGTGAAGACACTGTCGTTCTGCGCGCACTTCTTCGCGACGACGTTGGCAACGCCGCCCGCTCCGATGATGATGACCTTGCTCATGCAGGCCAGTGTACCGTGCGCGCCTCCCGCTTCCCGCGCGCTAGGGTGAAGGCGTGAGCAAGCGCCCCGCGAACCCGGCCCCCCCCTCCCCGCCCGGCGCGCCGCGGGAAGTGCGGGAGGTCACGCCCGAGATGCGGGCGCGCAGCGTGCGGACCTTCGTGGGCATTCTGGTGGCGTTTTTCGTGATGATCGGCGTGGTGGTGGCCACCCTGTCGCTGCAGGGCCGCGCCGTGCGGGACTACGCGGCGCGCGTGGCCGACGCCGTAATCGCCACCCACCCTTCCGCGAACGCAGGATTCACGCAGCCGTGCGCGCAGGCCCGGCAGGGCCCGCTGCCGACCGGCGCGGAAACGTGCGACGTGCAGGTGGACGGCGGCCGGGTGACGGTCACGGTCCGCGTGCAGGGCGACCGGGCGTACCGGCTGGTCCGCTGACACGGCGCGCGGACTGAACGCCGTTCAGAAAGGGCGCCCTCCGCGGCCGGAAGAGCCGATAATTCAGGGTGATGGTCATTCTGGTGACGGGCGCAACCGGGTTCCTGGGCGGGGTCACGGCCCGGACCCTTCTTCGGGCGGGCCACGAGGTGCGCGGCCTCGGGCGTGACCCGGCGCGCGGCGCGGCGCTCGCCCGGGACGGCGTGACCTTCGTGCCGGCCGACCTGCGCGCCGCGAACTGGAAAGCGCTGCTGGCGGGCGTGGACGGCGTGGTGCACGCCGCCGCCCGCTCGACCCTGTGGGGCCACGCAGCGGATTTCTACGCGGATAACGTGCAGCCCAGCGCGGCGCTGGCCCGCGCGTGCGCCGCGCGCGGCACGCGGCTGGTGCACGTGAGCACGCCCAGCGTGTACAACGCGACCGGCCTCACGTGCGCGCTGCCGGAAAGCACGCCGGTCGGGCCGCACTTTGACAGCCTGTACGCCCGCAGCAAATTCCAGGCGGAACAGGCGGTCCGCGCGGCCCTGCCGGACGCCACGGTGCTGCGCCCACGCGGGATCTACGGCGTGGGGGACACCAGCATCGTGCCGCGCCTGACCCGCGCCCTGCGCGCCCGCCGCCTGCCCCGCCTGACACGCACGGAGGTCTGGACGGACCTCACGCACGTGCAGAACGTCGCGCACGCGGCGGCACTGGCCCTGTCGCGCCCCGCTCCTGGCGTGTTCAACCTGACGGACGGGCAGGCCGTTCCGCTGTGGGCCACCATCGACCGGCTCGCCGACGCGCTGGGCGTGCCCCGGCCCGGGCGGTTCGTGCCGCCCCGGCTGCTGGAGGGCGCCGCCACGCTGCTGGAATTCGGCGCCCGGCTGCACCCCGCACGGCCTGAACCGGCCCTCACGGCCAGCGGCGTGCGGCTGCTCACGCGGCCCATGACGCTGGACCTCACGCGCGCCCGCAGGCTACTGGGCTACGTGCCGGTCGTCACGCCCGGGCAGGGCTTCGGGACCGTGCTGGAGCACCTGCGTGCCGGACCAGGAGCCGGGCGTGAGTGAACGGGTGCGGGTCGTGCCGCTCCAGGCCGGGGCGTGCCTGAATCTCGCCGGCATCACCGAGCGTGGCGCCCCGTGGCGCGTGCAGGCGTACCCGGCGGGCTTTGCGCTGCTGCTGCACCCCACGCGCGGCCCGGTACTGTTCGACACCGGGTACGGCGCCGGCGTGCTCAGCGCCATGAAGCGCTGGCCGGGCGTGCTGTACGGCCTCGTCACCCCGGTGCGTCTTCTGCCGGGCGAGGCGGCGTGGGAACAACTGCAGTTCATGGGATTCGCGCCCGGGGACGTGCAGCACGTGATCGTCTCGCACCTGCACGCCGATCACGTGGGCGGCCTGCGGGACTTTCCGAACGCCACGTTTCACCTCGACCGCCGCGCCTGGGCGCCCCTGCGGGCGCTGCGGGGCGTGCGGGCGGTGCGCCGCGCGTTCCTGCCTGAACTTCTCCCGGAGGACTTCGAGGCGCGGGCCCGCTGGCTGGACTTCCGCGCTGCGCCCCCCGGCCTGCATCCCTTCGCCCAGGTGGCGGACGTGTTCGGCGACGGCCTCGTGCAGGCCGTGCCGCTGCCCGGGCACGCGCCCGGCATGACCGGCCTGCTCGTTGAGGAAAGCGCCGGCCTGACGGTCCTGGCGGCCGACGCTGCCTGGAGTACCCGCGCGGCCCGCCAGCAGCGGCCGGTGCATCCCCTGGCGCGGGTGGCGTTTCACGACGTGGCGCAGGAAGCCCGCAGTGGCCGGGTCCTGCGGGCGTTCCTGCACGCCCATCCGGGGGCGCGCCTGCACGTCAGTCACGACGCGGCGGAGCCCTGGGCCGGAACGGGAACCCACCCGTGAACGCCCTTGCGGTCCTGCTCGGCGCCCTGGATGACGCCCGCCTGACCTTCCGGACGCGTCCCGCCCTGGACGCTCACCAGGAGCGGCTCGGACGGGCTCACCTGCGCTGGGTCGCGGCGCACAGCCCGGCCGTGGCCGCGCGTTTCCGCGAGGCGGACCTGCCACTGGCCCGCTGGCGGGAGCTGCCCCCCACCACCAAGGCCGCCATGCTCGCCACCTTCGGCACGCTGAACACGGCGGGCGTCACGCTGGAGGACGCGCTCGCCGTGGGCCGGCACGCTGAGCGCACCCGGGATTTCACGCCGGCGCTGCCCACCCCGCGCGGCCCGGTGACGGTGGGCCTGTCCACCGGCACGAGCGGCACGCAGGGCGTGTTCCTGGTCAGCCCGGCCGAACAGGCCCGCTGGGCGGGCACGGTGCTGCGCGCCCTGTTGCCCGGCGGCCTGCTGGGCCTCACCCGCCGGCACCGCGTGGCTTTCCTCCTGCGCGCCGACAGCGCCCTGTACCGCAGCGTGCAGCGTGCGGCGCTGCACTTCGCGTTCTTCGACCTGCTGCGCCCCCTGCCGGACCTCACGCAGGCCGTGCAGGCCTTCGCGCCCACCCTGATCGTCGGTCCTCCCGGCGTGCTGCGCGCCCTGCACCGGCAGGGGGTGCGCCTGAACGTGCAGCGGGTCATCAGTGTCGCCGAGGTCCTCGACCCGGACGATGAGGAGGCCCTGCGCGCGTGGGGGCCGGTCGTGCAGGTGTACCAGGCCACCGAGGGCCTCCTTGCCCTGCCGTGCCCGCACGGGCAGCTGCACCTGAACGAGGCGCATGTGCACTTCGACCTGGAACCCCTGGGCGACGGCCTGGTGCGCCCGGTGATCACGGACCTGCGCCGCCGCACGCAGCCGTTCATCCGTCACCGCCTGGACGACGCCCTGCGCCTGCACCCGGACCCCTGCGCGTGCGGCCGGGCCGCGCGGCGGGTGCAGGCCATCGCCGGCCGCCAGGACGACGCGCTGCTGCTTCCCGCACCCGGCGGCGCCCTCGTGACGGTCTGGCCGGATTTCCTGCGCGGCGCCCTGGCGGGGGTGCCCGGCCTGCGCGAGTACCGCGCCGAGCAGACCGGCCCGCGCGACCTGACGCTCCTGCTGGACCCTGCTGGACCCGCCGTGACGCCCGCCGCCGTTCGGGCCGTGCAGGGCGCCCTGCGCCGCAGCGGCGCCGACCCGGAGCTGCTCACCCTGTCCGCCCGCTCCCTGCCGCCCCCCGCGCCCGGCGTGAAGCGCCGGCGTGTCACGCGCTCCTGGACCCCACACGGAGGCCCGAATGACCCCTGAACCTGTGCTGGGCATGCGCCCTCTGGCCACCGCCCAGGCCCTTCCGCAGCGCGTGGTGAGCACCGCCGAGGTGGCCGCGCTGTGCGGCGTTCCTGAAGCGCTCGCGGTCCGGCGCAGTGGCGTGCACGAACGCCGCTGGCTGTCCGGCGACGAAACAGCCCTGAGTCTCGGCGCTCAGGCGGCCCGCACCGCCATCGCGCGCGCCGGGCTGACCATCAGGGACGTGGACGTCGTGCTGAACGCCAGCGGCAGCCAGCTGCAGCCCATCCCCGACGGCGCGGCCCTGTACGCCCGCGAACTGGGGGTGCGCGGCGCCGCCACGTACTCCCTGCACGGCACCTGCCTGAGCTTCCTGCTGGCCGCGCAGCACGCCGCGCTGCTGATTCACACCCGGCAGGCGCGGCACGTGCTGATCATCAGCAGCGAGGCTGGCAGTCCCGGCCTGAACCCACAGCAGCCGGAAAGCACCCTGCTGATCGGAGACGGCGCCGCCGCTGTGCTGCTCGGTCCGGCCGCGCGCGCCGGGCAGGGGCTGCACGCCACGCGCATCGAAACGTACCCGGAGGGCGCCGATCACACCCGCATCCGCGGGGGCGGCACGCTGCTGACCCCGCAGAACCCGGCGGCGCGCGCCTCGGACTTCACGTTCGACATGCGGGGCCTCCAGGTCCTGAAGCTGGCCAGCCGGGTCGTACCGGGCTTCCTGGAACGCCTGCGGCCCGGCCTGAGCCGCGGCCTGCCGGGCATCACGCACGTCATTCCGCACCAGGCGAGTCAGGCCGGCCTGGATCTGCTGCGCCGGTACGGCTGGCCCGAGGAGCGCGTGGAGGTCACGCTGCGCACCCTGGGCAACGTGATTGCCGCGAGCCTGCCCCTCACGCTGCACCAGGCCCTGACCGGCGGGCGGCTGCGGGAAGGAGACACGGCGCTGCTGGTAGGGACCGGCGCCGGGCTGATCGCAGGCGGCATGATCTGGCGGCTGTAACGTGCTGGACAGCGGCCCTGCCTGCTCGCCCCGCGCGGGCTACGCTGGCGGGCATGAGTGCCGATGGCCTGCCGGAGACATTTGACGTGATCGTGCACCCTGCGCCTGAACTGCGCGGGACCCTGCGGGCGCAGCCCAGCAAGAACTACACGACCCGTTACCTGCTTGCGGCGGCCCTGGCGGACGGCGAGTCCCGCGTGGTGGGCGTGGCGACCAGCGAGGACGCCGAGGCCATGCTGCGCTGCCTGCGCGACTGGGGCGCCGGCGTCGAGCGGGTCGGTGAGGACGCCGTGATTCGCGGTTTCGGCGCGCACCCCCGCCCGGTCGTGACCCTGAACCCGGGCAACGCGGGCGCCGTGGCACGTTTCCTGATGGGCGTCGCGGCGCTCACGACCGGCACGGCCTTCGTGACTGACTACCCCGACTCACTCGGCCGGCGCCCCCAGGGGGACCTGCTGGAAGCCCTCTCGCGCCTGGGCGCGCGGGTCACCAGCCGGGACGGGATGTTTCCGGTGTCCATCTCCGGCCCGGTGCGGGGCGGCGTGGTGGAGGTCAGCGCCGAACGCAGCAGCCAGTACGCCTCCGCGCTGATGTTCCTCGCGCCGCTGCTGCCCGGCGGCCTGGAACTGCGTCTGACCGGGGACATCAAGAGCCACGCGCCGCTGCGCCAGACGCTGGACACCCTCGCGGCATTCGGCGTGCAGGCCAGCGCCAGCGACGACCTGAGCCGCGTCACCATCCCCGGCGCTCAGGCGTACCGGCCGGGGCGGGTGCTGGTGCCGGGGGACTACCCGGGCAGCGCCGCGATTCTCGCGGCGGCCGTCACGCGTCCCGGCGAGGTGAGCCTGTCGAACCTGCGCGAGCATGACCTTCAGGGGGAACGCGAGGCGCTGAGCGTACTGAGGGACATGGGCGCCGATCTGCGCCGCGAGGGTGACGTGGTGCTCGTGCGCGGCGGTCAGCCCCTGCGCGGCGTCACGCGGGACGGAGACGGCTTCACGGACGCCGTGCAGGCCCTGACGGCCGCCGCGGCTCTCGCGCAGGGCACCACCACCTGGGAGAACGTCTACACCCTGCGCCTGAAGGAATGCGACCGGATCAGTGACACCCGGCGTGAACTGCGGCGCCTGGGCCTGAGCGTCAGCGAGACCGGCGACAGCCTCACCGTGACCGGCGTGCCGGCCCTAGCCGGCGGCGTCACCGCCGACGGGCACGGCGACCACCGCATGATCATGCTGCTCACCGTGCTGGGCCTCAGCGCGGCGGCGCCCGTGCGCATCACGGGCGCGCACCACATCCGCAAGAGCTACCCGATGTTCTTCCGTCACCTGGAGGCGCTGGGTGCCCGCTTCGAGTACCCGGAAGCCACGCGCGCCTGAACCCTGGCCCGGGAGGGGAGGGCGTGCCCAGCGGGGTGCGCCGCGCTGCGGGGGCCTGTTTCCCCGCGGCGGGAATTTCCTGCACTGCGTTCAGAATTCTCGGGCACGCGGGAACGCCCCGGCTACACTGCGGGTCACCTGACGCCGGAGGCCGCGCGGCACACGCGCACCGGACCTGCGACGCTCCGCCCGGCTGTCCCGGTCAGGCGACCGCCCCTCGTCCTGTCCTGCACCTTGGAGGTGTCCCGTGACCCAAAGCGCCCCGGATCTTGTCGGCGACTCACCCGCGTGGCTGAGTTTCATCTGGCTCTCGTTCTGCGCAGCGATGGGCATGATGCTGCTCGGCATCTACTTCATCCCGGTGGACTGGTGGGTCAAAGGCTACCTGTACATGGGCACCCTGTTCCTGACCGCCAGCACCCTGACGCTCAGCAAGAGCCTGCGTGACCGCCACGAGTACGAGCGCCTCGTGAACCGCGTCAAGACGGCCCGCACCGAGCAGGTCCTCAGCAAGTACGACACCTGAGCGCCGCCCTTGACGGCGCTGGCATACAGGCCTCATATGCGTCTGCTCTGCTGAGCACATGCCCTCCCTGCGTTCCGCTCTCCCTGCGGCCCTGGTGGCCTCCACCCTCGCCCTGCCGAGCGCGGCCAGCGCGCAGAATGCCAGCGGCGTGGCCGCCAGCCTGAAGGTCCCGGCGGGCTTCACGGTGTCCCTGTACGCCGAAGGCTTCGAGCGCCCCCGGTTCATGGTGGTTGCCGGCAACGGCGACGTCCTGCTCAGCGACACCGGTGCCGGCACCGTGTATGTCCTCCCGGACCGCAACCGGGACGGAAAGGCCGACGCGAAGCAGGTGTACGCCAGCGGCCTGAACCAGCCGCACGGCCTCGCCCTGCACGGCGGTTACCTGTACGTGGCGAACACCGACGGCGTGGTCCGCTACCCTTTCACGGCGGGCGACACGAAAGCGAGCGGCACGCCGCAGCAGGTCGTGACCCTGCCGGGCGGCGGCGGGCACTCCACCCGCACCGTGGAGTTCGGCCCCGACGGCCGGATGTACGTCGCGGTGGGCAGCACCTGCAACGTGTGTGAGGAAAGCGACCCCAGGCGCGCCGCGATCTGGGTGTACGACGCCGACGGCCGGAACGGCAAGCCCTACGCGACCGGGCTGCGCAACGCCGTGGGCCTGGAATGGTCCGGCAACCAGCTGTACGCCACGAACAACGGCCGTGACCAGCTGGGCGACGACCTGCCACCCGAGGGGTTCTACAAGGTGAACGCCGGCGGGTTCTACGGCTGGCCGTACTGCTACACCACCCGGCCCGGCCAGCCGCAGGTGTGGGACCGGGACTTCGGCCGCAGGACGGCCGGCACCTGCAAGGCAGCCACGCCCGCCTTTGCGCTCACCACCGCGCACTCCGCGCCGCTGGGCCTGGCCTTCTACACCGGGCGGTCCTTTCCCGCCGCGTACCGCGGGCAGCTGTTCGTGGCGCTGCACGGCAGCTGGAACCGCAGTGAGAAGAGCGGGTACAAGGTGGTGACCGTGGACCCCCAGAGCGGGAAGGTGACGGATTTCCTGACGGGCTTCTTGAAAGGCAACACCGTCGTGGGCCGTCCCGTGGATCTCGCCGTGGCGCAGGACGGCGCGCTGCTGCTCACCGACGACGGCGCCGGGCGCGTCTGGCGCATTCAGGTCCGCTAGGCTCTGCCGGCCGCGCAGTCTGTGTCGCTCTGCGGATTCACGCTTTGGCACGGCGCGGTACACTGGAGGGCGTGTTTGTTCCCGACGTGCCCCTTCCGTCCCGCCCTCAGGGCCGGACGCCTGAACCGGGCGTCCGCGCGGGCCGCGCATGAAGCTCAGCCGACTGCCCCCCGGCTTCGCTCTGGATACTGCCGCGCAGGGCCTCGCGCTGCGTGAGGACGCTGTGCAGGACGTGCAGCGTCAGTGGACGGACCTGGGCTGGCACGCCGAGGCGACCGTGCTGGATGCCGGCGTGCCCTACCACGCGACCGTGGACCTCCTGCCGCCGCCGGACCCGCAGCTGCGCGGCTCCAGCTGCACCTGCGGCCGGTACCGCTGCCGGCACGTGGCGGCGCTGGTGCTTGCCACCGACCCGCCCCCCGGGCCGCGCCCCGCGCCGCGGGACGTGCCGGCCAACCCCGCCCACCCTGCCGAGGAACCCCTGGACGCCCGCGCGCAGCAGTGGCTGGCTTCTTTCACGGACACCCGCACGCCCAGCCGCGGCCGGCAGTTCGAGCTGCGTTACGTCCTGCGTTTCCTGCCGCCCGGCAGCAGCGTGGGCGGGCAGCGGCGCGTGGCCCTGCAGCTCATGCGGGTGCCTCTGCGGGGCGAGCAGCCGGACCTGAAAGGCGCTGAACGCTACGCCATGCCCCGCAACCTCAGCAGCGCCCCCGCCTTCGTGCGGCGCGACATGAACCTGCTGCGCCTGCTGGAGATGGCCGCCACTGCCACGCACGAACCGGGGCGCTGGCAGGACGAACTGCACGCCCTGACCGACCATCCCGCCGCGGACCTGCTGCTGGAGCACCTGCTGGGCAGCGGCCGCCTGTGCTGGGAGCGCGTGGACGCCCCGGTCACGCGCGGCCCGGACCTCAGCGGGCAACTGGCGTGGATGGCAGACGCCAGAGGCGCGCAGACCCCCACCCTGCACCTGCCCGACGCGCCGGACGCCGTGGTGCTGCCCATGCCGAACCCTTGGGCAGTGCGGCCTGCGGCGTTGCAGCTGTCGCGCGTGCAGACCGACGCGCCTGCCGAGGTCGTCGCCCGGTTCCTCAGCGGCCCGGTGCTGCCGCCCGCGCAGGCGGTCGCCCTGGCGCACGCCATCACGGCGTCCGGCCTGAATCTGCCCATCCCGCAGACCGTGCAGGTCCGCGAGGAGCGCCTGCCGTACACCCCTCAGCTGCACCTGATGGCGCGCGACGCCACGCACCACCCCTACAGCGGCACGCGCAGCCAGGTGACGCTGCCGGTCGCGGAGGTCCGTCACGCCTACGCGGGCCTGACCGTGCCCGACACGCACGCAGACGGGGGCGCCGGACCGGCGGTGTTCCGCAGTGGAGTCCTGACGCGCGTGACCCGCGACCTGGACGCCGAACGTGAGGCGACGCATACCGTCGCGCTCAGCGGCTTCATGCTGCTGGAGGACGCGTTCGGGCAGGAGTACACCGTGCCCGGCGACCACGCCCTGCTCACGCTCGGTGAGGAGGCCGCCTGGATGGACTTCATGCGGGGCGGGCGCGCCGATCTGGAAGCGCAGGGGTTCACGGTGCACGTCCACCCGGACTTCCCGCTGAACTACGCCGAGATCACCGACTGGTACGGCGAGACCGACGACAGCCACGGCGGCTGGTTCACCCTGGACCTCGGCATTGTCGTGGAAGGCCAGCGCCTGAGCCTGATTCCGATCCTGGCGGACCTGATCGCCCGGCAGCCCCACCTGTTCACGCCCGAAGCGCTCGCGGAACTGCCCGACGACGAGACCCTTCACGCTTCGCTCGGGGACGGCCGCCGCGTGGCGTTGCCCGCCGGGCGCATCCGCGCGATCCTGGGCGTGCTGGTCGAGCTGAACCTGCGCGACCTGCCGCCCGGCCCGCTGCGCCTGCCGCTGCTGGACGCCGCGCGCGTCGCGCAGCTGGAGGAGGCCGTGCAGGCCCGCTGGCTGGGAGCGGACCGCCTGCTGCAACTCGGGCGGCGCCTGCGG
This sequence comes from Deinococcus taeanensis, assembly GCF_020229735.1. Classification (NCBI taxonomy): domain Bacteria; kingdom Thermotogati; phylum Deinococcota; class Deinococci; order Deinococcales; family Deinococcaceae; genus Deinococcus; species Deinococcus taeanensis. The sequence continues at coordinate 574,250 of NZ_CP083455.1, forward strand.
GACTTCAGCGGAATCCGCGAGGTGGAGCTCCCCCGTGGCCTGCACGCCGACCTGCGCCCCTACCAGCGCCAGGGGCTGGCCTGGCTGCAGTTCCTGCGCGAGTACGACATGGGCGGCATCCTCGCTGACGACATGGGCCTCGGGAAGACCGTGCAGACCCTGGCCCACCTGCTGCTGGAAAAGGAATCCGGCCGCGCGGACCGGCCCAGCCTGGTCGTGGCGCCCACCAGCGTGATCGGCAACTGGCAGGCGGAAGCGGCGAAATTCGCGCCGGACCTGCGGGTCCTGACCCTGCACGGCAAGGACCGCCGCGCGCAGTTCCCGCTGATCGCGCAGCACGACCTGATCCTCACCACGTACCCGCTGCTGCCGCGTGACATCACGGACCTGGGCGCCTTCGAGTACCACCTCGTGATTCTGGACGAGGCGCAGAACATCAAGAACACCCGCACGGCCGCCGCGAAGGCCGCCGGGAGCCTCAGCGCCCGCCACCGCCTGGCCCTGACCGGCACGCCCCTGGAAAACCACCTGGGGGAACTGTGGTCGCAGTTCAATTTCCTGGCGCCGGGCCTGCTGCACGACGAGAAGACCTTCCGGGAACTGTACCGCACGCCCATCGAGAAGCGCGGCGAGGCGCCCAGGCGCGCCGCCCTGGCCGCCCGGGTGCGGCCGTTCATTCTGCGGCGCGAGAAGCGGGACGTGGCGCGCGAATTGCCGCCCAAAACTGAAATTCCGGTGCGGGTCACACTGGACGGCGACCAGCGCGATCTGTACGAAACGGTGCGGGTCACCACCGAGTCCCGGGTGCGTGAGGAACTGCGCGCGCGCGGCCTGGCCCGCAGCACCATCGCCATCCTGGACGCCCTGCTGAAACTCCGGCAGGCGGTCACGGACCCGCGCCTCGTGAAACTCGACGCGGCGCGCGGCGTGCAGAGCAACGCCAAATTCGACTGGCTGCAGACCCACCTGCCGCAGATGCTCGAGGAGGGCCGCCGCGTGCTGATCTTCAGCGGCTTTGCCACCCTGCTGCGCCACCTGGAAGACTGGCTGCGCGACCAGCGCATTCCGTACTCCATGATCACCGGCAGCACCCAGGACCGCCAGAGTCAGATCGATGCGTTCCAGAACGGCAAGACCCACGTGTTCCTGATTACCCTGAAGGCGGGCGGCGTGGGCCTGAACCTCACGGCCGCCGACACGGTCATCCACTACGACCCGTGGTGGAACCCGGCCGCGGAGGAGCAGGCCACCGACCGCGCCTACCGCATCGGGCAGGACAAACCGGTGTTCGTGTACAAGCTGATCGCGGCGGGCAGCGTGGAGGAACGCATCCTGGACCTCCAGGCCCGCAAGGCGTCCCTGGCCCGCGGCATTCTCGACGGCGGCCTGAGCGACGCCACGCAACTCACCACCGCTGACCTCGACCGGCTGTTCGCCCCGCTGGAAGACGAGGAAGGCAGGGCGGGCGAGGTGGCGCTGAATGTATAAACACGCCCGCACCCCCGGGCCCCGGCGCGCTATGCTGCCGGGCATGACCGTGTACGGTGCGTGGTGGTGGCCCAGTCAAGCCTGGGTCTGACCCCGCTGTACCCTAACCGGACGCGCGCCCAGGTGGAATAACCCACCCGGGCGCGTTTTTCATGACCCCGCCCCCACAGGAGACCCATGACGCAGCCCACCACCCTTCCCGCCCTGGCCGTCGCCGTGCAGGAACTCAACGCCGACCTGGACACGCCGGTTACCGCCTACCTGAAAGTCGCGCAGGGCGAGAGCGTCACCTTCCTGCTCGAGAGTGTCGAGGCGGGCGAGAAACTCGGCCGGTACTCGTTCATCGGGGTGGGCGAACAGGGCCGCTTCGAGGCGCGCGGCCCGCAGGTGCGCAGCAGCGGCGTGTTCGGTGACTTCTGCGGCGCAGACCACGACCCGCTGGCCCGGCTGTACCACGCCACGGTGCGCCCCGCCCCACTCCCCCCGGGCCTCCCGGCCCTGATCGGCGGCGCGATCGGGTACGCCGCGTACGACCTGATCCGCAACTACGAACGCCTGCCCGACGGAAACCCGGACGAACTGAACGTCCCGGACGCGTGCTTCATCGCGCCGCGCGGCATGGTCATCTTCGATCACCTCAAGCACCGCCTGATTGCCGTCGCGACCGCCAGCACGCAGGCCGGCGCGCAGGAGGAGGTGCAGCGCCTCACGCAGCGCCTGCGCGGCCCGCTGCCCGCCGTGCCCGGCCGCACCCCCAGCCCCCCGCCCACCTTCACGAGCAACTTCACGCCCGGGTCCTACCAGGCGGCCGTGGAGCGCGCCCTGGAGTACATCCGCGCCGGCGACATCTTCCAGGTGGTGCCCAGCCAGCGCTTCAGCGCCGACCTGGGCGACCTGCACCCCTTTGCGCTATACCGCGCGCTGCGGCGCGTGAATCCCAGCCCGTACCTGGGCTACCTGCAACTCGGTCCCGTGACGCTCGTGGCCAGCAGCCCCGAAAGCCTGCTCGCCAGTGACGGCCGCACCGTCACCACCCGCCCCATCGCCGGCACCCGCCCGCGCGGCGCCACCCCGGCGCAGGACGAGGCGCTGGCAGCCGAACTGCTCGCTGACGAGAAGGAACGCGCCGAGCACCTCATGCTCGTCGACCTGGGCCGCAACGACATCGGCCGCGTCAGCCGCTACGGCAGCGTGCGCGTCCACGGCGCGTTCACCATCGAACGCTACAGCCACGTGATGCACATCGTCTCCAGCGTCACCGGCGAACTCCGCGAAGGCCAGACGCCGCTGCACGCCCTGGCAAGCGTGCAACCCATGGGCACCGTCAGCGGCGCCCCCAAGATCCGCGCCATGGAAATCATCGACGAACTCGAACCCACCCGGCGCGGCCCTTACGGCGGGTCGTTCGGGTACATCGCCCTGAACGGCAGCATGGACATGGCCCTCACGCTGCGCACCATGGTCATCACCGGCAGCCGCGTGCACATCCAGGCCGGCGCCGGCGTCGTCGCTGACAGCAACCCCGCCAGTGAGGAACTCGAAACCCGCAACAAGGCGGCCGCCCTGATGCGCGCCGTGGAACTCGCCGCCGGAGGCCTCTGATGACCCCCCCGAAACTCCTGCTGATCGACAACTACGACTCGTTTACGTTCAACCTCGTGCAGTACTTCGGTGAACTCGGCGCGGACCTGACCGTCTGGCGCAACGACGCTTTCACCCTGGACGACGTCCGCACCCTGAACCCCGACGCGATCATCGTGTCCCCCGGACCATGCACCCCCACCCAGGCGGGCCTGAGCGTGCAGGTCATCCGCGAACTCGGCCCGCACTACCCCACCCTCGGCGTGTGCCTGGGCCACCAGAGCATCGGTGAAGCGTTCGGCGCCCGCGTGGACCGCGCGCGGCAGCCCGTGCACGGCAAGACCAGCCCCGTAAGGCACGACGGCACCGGCCTGTTCGCCGGCCTGCCCAGTGACGTCACCGTCACCCGCTACCACTCCCTGGTGGTGCGTGACCTGCCTCCCGAACTCGTGGCGACCGCCTGGACCAGCGACCCTGAAGAGGAAATCGTAATGGCACTGCGCCACCGACAGTACCCGGTGTTCGGCGTGCAGTTCCACCCGGAAAGCATCGCCACGCAGGCCGGCATGGACATGCTCCGCAACTTCCTCACCGAAGTCCGCGCCCACCAGGCGGCGGGGGCCCGCGCGTGACCATGGTCCACGCCCGGCTGATGAACGGCGAGCACCTGTCGCAACTGGAAGCGGCGACCTTCATGCGCGAGGTCATGACCGGCGAGATGAGCGGCGTGCGCCTCGCCGCGGCCCTCGCCGCGCTGCGCGTCCGCGGCGAGACCCCCGAGGAGATCGCCGGTTTCGCGCAGGCCATGCGGGAACACGCCGTGCGGGTCAACGTCGCCCCGCGCGACGTGCTGCTCGACGTGGTCGGCACCGGCGGGGACGGCGCCCACACCTTCAACATCAGCACCACCACCGCGTTCGTGGTGGCCGGCGCGGGCGTGCCCGTCGCGAAGCACGGCAACCGCGCCGCCAGCAGCCGCGCCGGCAGCGCCGACGTTCTCGAAGCGCTCGGCGTGAACCTCGACGCCACGCCTGACGTGGTCGCCGACGCCGTCAACACCCTCGGCATCGGCTTCATGTTCGCCCGCAACTACCACCCGGCCCTGCGGCACGCTGCGGCCGTCCGTTCGGACCTCGCCGCCCGCACCGTGTTCAACATCCTTGGCCCGCTCAGCAATCCTGCCGGCGCCACGCACCTCGTCGTGGGCGTCTTCAAACCCGAACTGACCCGCACGCTCGCCGAGGTGCTGCGCCTCCTCGGCGCCCGCGGCGCCACCGTCGTGCACGGCAACGGTCTGGACGAATTCAGCGTGTGCGGCGTGAACACCGTCTCCGGCCTGCGCGACGGCGTGGTGGTCGACCGGACGCTGCACCCCGAGGAGGCCGGGGTCAACGTGCACCCACGCGAAGCCATTGTGGGCGGCAGCCCCACTGAGAACGCCGAGATTACCCGCGCGCTCCTCACCGGGGGCGGCACGCCCGCCCAGAAGGACATCGTGGCCCTGAACGCCGGCGCGGCCCTGCGCACCGCCGGCCGCGCGGCCAGCATCCGCGAGGGCGTCGAGCAGGCCCGCGAAATCATGACGGGCGGCCAGGGCTGGGCAGTCCTGCAACGCTACGCCGCCCACACCCGGCGCTGAACCGGACGAGATTCCGCCAGGGCCGATCGCGGCGCGCACCCACGACGAACACGCGCTGATGGGCCTGTACGCGGCGACGTCTGCCGCACTGAATGGGCAACTGCACAGGAGTGGACTCCAACATCGTTACTGGCCCTGGAACCGATGCCGGACGGCCACTCCGGGCGCACCTCCGACTGGGCCAGGGGCGCCGCAGACCACTGGCGGGAACATGGCCTGCGGACACGTCGCGGCCCTGCACAGGGCGCTGGGCGAACACGCCTGACCCCCCCGCCCGGCCCAGGCAGACGCACTGGTCGGCGCACCGCTCATCAGGAATGACGTGAAGGCCTGCAGATGGGCAGAACGCCTGCTTCATCCCGCACGCGGCTGAAGGCAGGCCCGGCCTGAAGGTGAGCTGCACCTGCACCGAGCGGCAGGACGGCTCCGGGCAGGGCGGTCTGGTCCTGCGACGCTCCGGGCCGGTTCAGGCGCTGACCATGCATCTCCGCAGGAGCATGCCATTGCTCCGCAAGGATCAGGCGTTCCCTGACGTGGCTGACGGATGCGGTGTCCAGCGTGAACTTTCGATGCTTCACCGTGGACGTCGCACAGCACGTCAACGGCGAGCGGACAGGCGGCATTGATCTGCCCGGGCGCGCCGGTGCACTCGTGCAATCAGAGCAGCCGGCGGTGGTAGTTCACCTGTCCCAGATGCCAGCCCAGGTGACCGTACAGGTGCAGCAGGAAGTACCGGATGGTCATTCCCTGCGGAAAGTCCGGAAGCGGCCTTGGGTGAGGATCGTCCAGCCGGACCGGGCTGAGGCGCTCCAGTGTGCCCGCCACCAGCGCCGTGACCTGCCGCAGCTCCGCCACGAGGTCGGAGCGCGGCACGTCACGCCTTGCAAATTCCGCCGGGCGGTTCCGCGCATAGGGCACGCCGCCCAGGTCATCGCCCACGAACTGCGACAGGTTGCCCATCAGGTGCAGCGCCAGCGTCCCCGCCGGATTCAGGATGTCGCCCCGCACCCGCCAGATGCTCGCCTCGTCCGGGTAGGCTTCCAGTTCTGTGATCAGCCGCTCCAGGTCGCGCGTGAACAGGGTCCGCAATTCAGGAAGCCTACCCGCAGCTTACCTGCAACCGCCAGGGGCGCAGGCGTCTGGAAGAGCCGGGGGACGTTTTGGGAGCCGACCCAAGGCCCCGTTCAGTCTCCAGGTCGTGATCCTGCCCTGGGTGGCCGGCTCAAACGACGTGACCCACCGCCCGGGACGACCAGCAGAGTGCGCAGGAGGCGGTGCTGCCTGGAGCTCTTCTGGCTGTCATCTTCCAGGTGGTCAACCGGCCGTGCGTGGGTGAGGCAGGGGCCTCTTGGGGGACTGTGCTGTGGCTGGAGGGCATGTGAGCAAGGCTGGCCCTGGTGTCGGTCGCGGGCAGACAGTATTTGCTGGGTCCCTGTCGGGCCTCAGCGAGAGCACTCTCTCCAGGGCACCTATTTGGGTGGAAGGAGGAGTTTGCCTTCCAGCGGGGTGCTGAGCACGATGCTCGTATCGCAGGTGAAGCCCATGTTGATCAGTTCGGTCAGCATGGATTCCAGGGCGCCGACGTCCGGGACGGCCACTTTCAGGATGCATGAGTTGTCGCCGGTCACGGAGTGGCACTCGAGGACGCCGTCATGGCGGGTGGCCCAGCGGACAAGTGTGGGATCGTTCCGGCCGCTGTCCTGCACGCCGATGAAGGCCGTGATGGTGCGGCCCAGGGGCTTGCTGGCGACGCGGACGCCGTAGCCGAGGATGACGCCGGCGTCCTCGAGGCGACGAACTCGTTCTGTCACGGCGGGGGCGCTGAGGCCGACGCGGCGGCCGAGTTCCCGCATGCTGAGTCTGGAGTCCGTCTGGAGTTCCTGAAGGATGCGGTGGTCGAGGGGGTCGAGGTGGCCGCCGGACTGTCTCATTCCACCCACCTTAGCATTTGGAAGGTTAGGAGTGTCGTTTATGACCTCCGTGCGCCGTGAACCCTGCGCAACTGATAAGCGACGGGCATTCCAAAATGCCGGGCTCGACAACGAAAATGAACTGCACATAAGTTCACGTTTCACCTGCAGTTCACACCGGAGGACGACCATGCCCATTCATCCACAGGCCACCATCCGCAGCCAGATGATGCTGCCCCGCAACCACCGCGCACCCAAATGGGCGGACGTGCCCGACGAGCAGTGGTACGACTGGAAATGGCAGTTGAAAAATCGCATCAATTCGGTTGATGAACTCGAGGAAGTCATCCGCCTGACCGAATCCGAACGTGCCGGCGCAAGCGCCGAAGGCATCTTCCGCCTGGACATCACGCCGTACTTCGCGTCCCTGATGGACGCCGAGGACCCCACCTGCCCCGTGCGGCGTCAGGTGATTCCCACCCATCACGAACTCGAACCGTTCACCAGCATGATGGAAGACTCCCTCGCGGAGGACAAGCACAGCCCCGTGCCGGGCCTCGTGCACCGGTACCCCGACCGGGTCCTGATGCTCGTCACCACGCAGTGCGCCAGCTACTGCCGCTACTGCACGCGCAGCCGCATCGTGGGTGACCCCAGCGAAACGTTCAACCTGGCCGAGTACGAGCAGCAGCTGAACTACCTGCGCAACACCCCGCAGGTGCGTGACGTGCTGCTCTCCGGCGGGGACCCCCTGACCCTGGCTCCCAAGGTTCTGGGCCGCCTGCTGAGCGAACTGCGCAAAATCGAGCACATCGAGATCATCCGCATCGGCACGCGCGTTCCGGTGTTCATGCCCATGCGCGTCACGCAGGAACTCTGCGACGTGCTCGCCGAGAACCACCCCGTGTGGATGAACATTCACGTGAACCACCCCAAGGAGATCACGCCGGAAGTTGCCGAGGCCTGCGACCGCCTCACCCGCGCCGGGGTGCCGCTCGGGAACCAGAGCGTGCTGCTGCGCGGCGTGAACGACCACCCTGTGATCATGCAGAAACTCGTGCGGGAACTCGTGAAAATCCGCGTGCGCCCCTACTACATCTACCAGTGTGACCTCGTGCACGGCGCCGGGCACCTGCGCACCACCGTCAGCAAAGGCCTGGAAATCATGGAAAGCCTGCGCGGCCACACCAGTGGTTACTCGGTGCCCACCTACGTCGTCGATGCGCCCGGCGGCGGCGGGAAGATCCCGGTTGCGCCCAACTACGTCCTGTCGCACAGCCCAGAGAAACTCATCCTGCGGAACTTCGAAGGGTACATCGCCGCGTACAGCGAACCCACCGACTACACCGGCCCGGATATGGTCGTTCCTACCGAATGGCAGCGCAAGGAACCCGGACAGACCGGTATTTTCGGTCTCATGGAAGGCGAGCGCATCAGCATTGAACCCAAGGAGTTCAGCGAGAGCCGTCACCGCCCCGGGGCCACCCAGCACCGCCTGAACAGCCGCGAGGACAAGTGGGCTGCCCACGGCATCGGCACGCAGCTCACCGATACCGCGCCCGACGGCATGCCCCAGACGTCCCCGCCCATCAGCGGCGACTGAGTTCACCCGCACCCTCCGGCCGCGCCCGGCCGGGCAGCCCTGAAGCCTGACTTTCAGCTGTCACAGGGCAACGCGGTCACACCCTGCCTCCTGCCGGCACGCCGGCCCACGACCCTGGTCCACCCCGCCTTTTCGCCCACCACCTGAATGGAGTCCGCATGACCACCCTGCCCAAAGCCCGTCAGCCTGAACTGAAAACCTCGCTTCCCGGCCCGCACACGGCCGCCATCATGGAACGCGACCGGCAGCACCTCTCCACGTCGTACATGCGGCCGTACCCGTTCGTCCCGGATCACGGCGAAGGCGTGTGGCTGACCGACGTGGACGGCAACACCATGCTCGACTTCTTCGCGGGTATCGCCGTGAGCACCACCGGGCACGCCCACCCGCACGTGGTGAAGGCCGTGCAGGAGCAGATCACGAAGTTCACGCACGTGTGCCTGACGGACTACCCTCAGGAGATCACCACGAGTCTCGCCGAGCGCCTGGTCAGGCATGTGGAACGACCCGGCGAGAAGTGGCGCGTGTTCTTCAGCAACTCCGGCGCGGAGGCGGTCGAGGCGGCCGTGAAACTGGCGCGCAACCACACGGGCCGGCCGCACATCATCTCCACCATGGGCAGCTTCCACGGCCGCACGTACGGCGCGATTACCCTGACGGGCAGCAAGACGAAATACAAGCGCGGGTTCGGACCGCTGCTGCCTGCCGTGTCGCACGTCCCGTACCCGAACCCTTTCCGGCCGCCGCTGGGCAGCACCCCGGAAACCTGCGGGCAGGCGGTACTGGAGCACATCGAGTCCCTGTTCGTGGGCATCCTTCCGGCCGATGAGGTCGCGGCCATCATTGTGGAACCCATGCAGGGTGAGGGCGGGTACATCGTGCCCCCCGCAGACTTCCTGCCGGGCCTGCGCGCCCTGTGCGACAAGTACGGCATCATGCTGATCTTCGATGAGGTGCAGGCCGGAATGGGCCGTACAGGGAAGATGTTCTCCTTCCAGCACTTCGACGTTCAGCCGGATATCATTACCTCCGCGAAGGGCATCGCCTCCGGCATGCCCCTGGGCGCCCTGCTGGCCAAGGAGAGCGTCATGACGTGGCCGGTCGGGTCACACGGCAGCACGTACGGCGGGAACCCCGTAGCGGCTGCCGCGGCGCACGCCACGCTGGACCTGCTGGAAGGCAAGGTCCGGCACCCCGGCTGCGGCGACAACCTGATGCACAACGCCGCGCAGGTCGGCGCGTTCATCATGTCGGCGCTGAAGGCGATGCAGGCGGAGTTCGCGTTCCTGGGTGACGTACGGGGCGAGGGCCTGTTCATTGGTCTGGAATTCGTGAAGCCTGACGGCAGTCCGGACGGCGCGCTGCGGGACCGCGCGTCCATGGCGATGTTCGAGCGCGGCCTGTTGAACCTGGACTGCGGTGAGGCCGTCATCCGCATCAGCCCGCCCCTGATCCTCACGCGTGAAGAGGCCGAGACGGGCCTGAACATCATGCGTGAGACGCTCCGCACCCTGCAGTAACCGGGAGGCAGAAAGGAGGGGCCTGGGAACACCTCGTTCCCAGGCCCCTCCTGTTGGGCTGGCGGCAAAGCGAGGAGGGGAGACGCACACGCCTCCCCTCCTCAAGCTGGCGGTTCAGCCCTTACTGCAGACGCTTGGCGATGGACTGCAGGCTGGCGCTGTCGGCCCAGGCCATGCCGCGCTGCACGTACGTGCGGGCACTGGCCTGGTCGCCACGCTGCAGCGCCAGGTAGGCGAGCTTCGCGGCACTCAGGGACGCCCACTGCTTCTCCTGGTCGGTCAGGTCACCCAGACGGGTCCAGGCGTTGTACGCGTTGATCCACCACTGGGTCTTGGTGTACAGCTGCGCCAGGTACGCGTTGTAGTCGCGGTTGCCGGCTTCCATGTTCGCGGCGTAGTACGCGTGATCCACGGACGCCTTCCACAGCGTGCGGTCGTAGAAGGGAATGGGGTAGGCCACGTCAGCCTGCACGGCGAACTCCTGAGCTTTAGCGAAGTTCTCGCTGGCACTCATGCTGGCCGGCCCGGTCGTAGCGGCCATGTCTTCCGTCGTCGTCGTCGTGGTCGTCGTCGTCGTGGTGGCGGGAGTGGTGGTGTCCTGCGCGGCGGCCAGGCCACTCAGCGCGAACGCGGTCAGCATGAGAATGTTCTTCATAACAGTTCGCATCTTAGGCTCTACCCTGACAGGCGTCCACGCCGCCACGCCCACCGTAAAGGGTCCGTAAAGGAGCTTATTCAAAGATGAGGAACACCCACGTTTTACCCACGCTTCTCCTGGGAACTCTGGCCGGATTCAGTGCGGCCAGCGCCCAGACCACCATCACCGCGCCTCAGTTCACCGCGCCTCAGTTCACCGCGCCGAAGGTGGACGTTTTCAAGGAACTCCGCGTCCTTTCCGGGGTGACCATCTCCGGGTCCGGCGACCTCACCTTCCTCGGCTCCGACGCCCGCGTCCACCGCACCGACGCCACCGGCAGCGAGAAATGGTCCTTCACCGTCGGTGACATCGGACGCGCCTACCCGGTCGTCACACCCCAGGGCGTCACCATTGCAGCCGCCTACGACGACACCGTGTACGCCCTCGATCCTGCCGGGAAACTCCTGTGGAAACAGAAACTCGACGGTGACATCTTCGCCACCCCCGCCCTGAGAGCCGACGGCAGCGTCATTGTCGCCACCGCCGGCGGCACCGTGCACGCCCTGAGCAGCGACGGTAAACCCCTCTGGGCCTACAAGGTGGGCGCCCCCGTCTTCAGCAGCCCCGCCATCGGCCCGGACGGCACCATCTACTTCGGCGCGCAGAACAACCGCATGCACGCCCTGACCCCCACCGGCCAGCTGAAATGGACGTACGCCGCCGGGTCCCTCATCTTCAGCTCCCCGGCCGTCGGGCCCGACGGCAGCGTGTACTTCGGCTCCAGCGACCGCCGCATTCACGCCGTCACACCCGCCGGACAACCCAAATGGACAGTCCCGACCGGCCTGTTCGTGAACGCCAGTCCCATCATCACCAGCCAGGGCCTCGTCGTGGTTGGCAGCTATGACGGCAGCGTGTACGCCGTGAACACCACCGGCGAAAGCGAATGGACCTACCGTGCAGGTGCCGGTATCGCCGCGTCTGCGGTGGAACTCAGCGACGGCACCCTCATCATCCCCGACCTGAACGGCACCGTCCACGCCATCGGCAAGGCCGGACAGGCGCTGTGGCAGATCAAGACCGGCAAGAAGATCGACACCGGACTCAGCGTCAGCGACCAGGGCGCCGCGTACTTCGTCACGGAAGGCGGAGGCCTGAACATCCTCCAGAAGCAACGTCCCCTCGCCGTGGGGCCCTGGACCACCTTCCACGCCGCCCCAAACCCTGTGGGCCGTGTTCCCACCAGCGTGGACATCCAGACCCAGACGCAGGCCCGCCGGGCCGCCGCCACCGCCGTTATCGCCACCCTCAAACCTGCCACGCCCACCACCACTGCCCCCGCCCAGCCCACCCGGCCGGCCCCGGCTCCCGTCCCCGCCGGGCAGACCCCGCCGGCGTCAGCCACCGGCACCCCGCCGGCCACCACCGCCCCTCAACCCCCACAGCCTGCACCCGCGCCGCAGCCTGCCCAGACACCCGCGCAAGCCGCGCAGGCCGCCGCGCGCAACGTCCGTACGGCCGACGGGCAGGTTTTCCTTCCCCTCAACGACCTCGCCACCGCCCTGCGTCTCGACGTGCGCAACGTCACTGCCCGGACGGCCACCATTCGCCTGAACAGTCAGCTGATTCCCCTGACCGTCCGCAGCTTCGACCGGACGGCGTATGTGCCTCTCGCCGCGCTCAGCGCCCTGCCCGGCGCCACCGCGCGCCTGACGAGCACCCCTGCACGCGCCGTGACCCTCAGCGTGAACGGTCAGACAATCACGCTGCCCGTGAACCTCGTGCCGCTTCTGCCCCTGCGCAGCCCGGAGTACATGGGCGTCCTGTCCCAGTAAGACAGGCACGCCCGCCACGGCCCGCCTGTCCACGCGCCCGCTCGGCAGGGCTGCAGGGCGCTCCATGGGTCAGGCCAGGGACGGGCGCTGAGCGGCGCACCAGCGCGGAGACGACTCAGCTGCCCACCTGATCCGGACGACCGCGTGAATCAGCTGAGCCGTGGCCCGCAGGACCACGCCCCGCTTCAGGCAGCACAGACCATTGAGCCTGACGGCCCGATCACGAAGGAGCTGAACCCTTGACGGTTCCAGAGGTGGGAATGGCGAGTCCCGTTGCGCGGCCGGGCACCGCAGGTCACGGACGAGGCGGCCAGCCTCTCAAGGTCCGGCAGGATCTCCCGGCCGTTCCCGCGTGGGGCCTGTGCGCTCAAGCCGTTTCAGGTGCGGCCTGCAGGCCAGCTTCACCTGTTCAGTCACCGGCCCGGTCCGGGGCGCAACTCGATCCGGGCGTCGTCGCAGGCCTGTTTCGGGGTCCGTGCGGATCGAGTCGCGTCTGGACGTGACTGGCAGTACCCTCACCACACCCCGCGGGCACACGCATGACCGGCACAGGCCCCGGTCAGCGGGGCGCGGAGCCCACGTGGAGTCACTCACGCCCGAGCCCGGCCTGCTGGTCGCGGAGGTGTCACGCGCCCCGGACCGAACAGCTCTGCTGACGGCAGTCCCATTCCGCCGCAGGGACCGTTGCCTGCCGGAGCGTGAGGCCGCGCGCCCCTGCCCTGATGGGAGTGCCGCCTGCCTCGCTTCGCGCTGTGTGAACGCAAGGACCGGCATGAAAAGAGCCCGCTGTGCAGGCGGGCTGTTGGTGGTGGAGTCGAGGGGGATCGAACCCCTGACCTCGTCATTGCGAACGACGCGCTCTCCCAGCTGAGCTACGACCCCATGAGGCGAGAGGGAATGTATCACGCACCTGCCAGGCGTGCAAGGGGCGCGGGGGGTGGCCGGGCGGTCAGGTGGCATGGACACCGTCACCTTATGGGGGTGCGTCAGGCCTTACACTCGCGGGCATGAGTGCGCCCGCCACACCCGCCCCCGCTGAAGCGCAGCAGGACCGTTTTGCCTACAAGTTCGGCCAGGAGGGCATCACCTTCGATGACGTGCTGCTGCAGCCGCGGCACTCCCACGTGCTGCCGCACGAGGTGAACCTGGGAGCGCAGCTGACCCGCCGGGTCCGCCTGAACATTCCGTTCGTGTCCGCCGCGATGGACACCGTCACGGAAACGAACATGGCTGTCGCCATGGCCCGCGAGGGCGGCATTGGCGTGGTGCACAAGAACATGCCCGTGGACGCCCAGGCGGAAATGGTGCGCAAGGTCAAGCGCAGCGAGAGCGGCATGATCGTCGACCCGATCACCCTGCCGCCCCACGCCACCGTGGGCGACGCGGACCGCCTGATGGGCGAGTACCGGATCAGCGGCGTCCCCATCACCGACCCGAACGGGCGGCTGCTGGGCATCATCACGAACCGTGACATGCGGTTCGTGGAGGACCTGAGCACCCCGATCCGTGAGGTGATGACGAGCGAGAACCTCGTGACGGTCCCCGTGGGCACGACGCTGGAAGAGGCCCAGGAAATCTTCAAACGGCACCGCATCGAGAAGCTGCTCGTCGTGGAGAACGAACTGCTGCGCGGCCTGATCACCATCAAGGACCTCACGAAACGCGTCAAGTACCCGCGCGCCGCCAAGGACAGCATGGGGCGGCTGCGCGTCGCCGCTGCCATCGGCGTGGGTGCAGACCTGATGGACCGCGCCGGCGCGCTTGTTCAGGCGGGTGTGGACGTGCTGGTGCTCGACAGCGCACACGGGCACAGCCAGGGCATCCTGAACGCCCTGGCCCGCGTGAAGGAGCACTTTGACGTGGATGTCATCGCCGGAAACGTCGCGACCCGCGCCGGCGCCCGGGATCTGATCCTGGCCGGCGCCGACGCCGTGAAGGTCGGTATCGGCCCGGGCAGCATCTGCACGACGCGCGTCGTGACGGGCGTGGGCGTGCCGCAGATCACTGCGATCTTCGAAGCGAGCGACGCCGCTCTCGAGGCGGGCATTCCCATCATTGCAGACGGCGGGATCAAGCAGACAGGCGACGTGCCCAAGGCCATCGCGGCCGGCGCGAACGTTGTCATGATGGGCAGCATGCTCGCCGGCACGGACGAGGCACCCGGCGAGTCCATCCTGCGCGACGGCCGCCGCTACAAGAGTTACCGCGGCATGGGCTCCCTGGGCGCCATGGACCAGGGCAGCGCCGACCGGTACTTCCAGAGCGGCAGCCGCAAGTTCGTGCCTGAAGGGATCGAGGGCATCGTGGCCTACAAGGGCACGGCCGGGGAGGTCATCTACCAGTTCGTGGGTGGCCTGCGCAGCTCCATGGGGTACTGCGGCGCGCCGGACCTGCAGACGCTGCGGGACACCGCGCAGTTCGTGCGGATCACCGGGGCGAGCCTCGTGGAAAGTCACCCGCACGGCGTGACGATCACCAAGGAAGCCCCGAACTACGGTGGCCGCTGAAAACCAGGTCGACGGGCAGTACACCGCGTTCCCATGCACAGCAAGACGTCATGCGGCGGGCGTACCCTGAAGGCATGAAGCGCCTGCTGACCTCGCCGCGCGAACCTGTGAACGCCCTGACCCACTGGGGCGGCGCACTGGCCGCGCTGGTGGTTCTGGGGCCGCTGCTGTCCTGGGCGCACGCGCGCGGACTTCCCCTGTGGCCGTTCGTCGTGTTCAGCGTGAGCATGATCGTTCTGTACACCGCCAGCGCCAGTTACCACTCGTTCCAGCCGGGCGAACGGGGTCTGCTGTGGCTGCGCAAACTGGACCACGCGGGCATCTTCCTGCTGATTGCCGGCAGTTACACGCCCGTCGCGTACTTCGGTCTGGAAGGCGTATGGCGCAATGTGGTCCTGGGGCTCGTGTGGGGCATCGCCCTGAGCGGCATCAGCCTGAAGCTCGTCACTATGCGCCTGCCACGCTGGGTCAGCACCGCGCTGTACCTGGGTATGGGGTGGCTGGCCCTGCTGTTCATGCCGAAATTCATTCACACACTCAGCGCCGGCGCGCTGTTCTGGCTGGCAGCGGGCGGGGTGCTGTATTCCATCGGGGCCGTCATCTACGCCACGAAACGCTGGAATCCGCGGCCCGGCGTGTTCGGCTTTCATGAGATCTGGCATCTGTTCGTGCTGGGCGGCACCGCCGCGCACATCGTCATGATGTTCCACCTGCGCTGAGGCCCGAAGGCCTCAGGCGGGAGGGGCGAAGCTGACCTTGCCACTCAGAAAGGCCCCGGGACACCACTGATAGACCAGGCGGGCCGGAAGGAACATATCCCTTCCGGCCCGCTGCGTGTGCCTCAGGCGCCGATGGCCCCGAACACCCACCCCCGCACTGCGCTGATCAGCGTGCCAATCTGCCCGCCGAACAGATAGATGAACACCATCACGATCACGAAACTGAACGGCTGCGCCTCGAACTGCGCGAGGCTGCGCCCCAGCGAAGGCACCAGCGCCCCCAGGATCCGGCTGCCGTCCAGCAGCGGAATGGGAATCAGGTTGAACACGGCCAGCACCACATTGATGCTCAGCACCGTCATCAGGATCGTGCCCATCAGGCCCCCGGACCCCGCGAACTTCAGGATGACCGCACACACCAGCGCGATCAGCAGGTTGCTGATCGGCCCGGCCGCCGCCGTCCACATCGTGCCCCAGCGGCCCAGGTTGTTCGGGTTGATGGGCACCGGCCGCGCGAACCCGAACCCCACCAGCAGCAGCAGCAGCGTCCCGAACGGATCCAGGTGCCTGACCGGGTTGAGCGTCACACGGCCGTACCGGCGGGGGGTGGGGTCACCCAGCCGGTCCGCCGTCCACGCGTGCGCGAACTCATGAAAGGCCAGCGACAACACCAGCGCCGCCGCAATAATCACGAACGCCAGCGGATCGCTGGTCAGCAGAGAGAGGAGACCCATACCCCGGCATTCTAGGGGGTCTCGTCCGGGCCTTTGGTCGCCAGGAATGCCTTCAGCGCCTGACGCTCCTCTTCAGAACTGCGCACCTGACCAGCCCGGCGCAACTGCGAAAGGTGCCCCAGCGCGTCCCCGACGGCCCGTCCGGGGAGAACGCCCAGCGCCAGCACGTCCTTTCCCGTCAGGGGGGTGTACGTGTCCGGGCGCAGCAGGACCCGCAGTTCCCGTTCCGGACTGCCCTCCGGAAAGAAGGTGTCCGAGCGCGCGCGGGTGAGCAGCGCACCCGGTTTCTCCCCCAGGTTCAGACGCTCCGCGAGTGCGGCCGGGTCCGGCGCGGCGTGCAGCAGCGCCGCCGTGTACGCCGTGACGGGAATGACCGCGCCCGCGTCCCGGCGCCGGTCCAGGGCGTCCAGCAGCCCTGTACCTGGCAGCAGCGCTCCCGCCCCCCACGCGCGCAACTGCGCCGCCGCCAGCCCCGGACGCGGCTCATGCAGCAGGAGGCGCACCTCCGCCCACAGGCGCGGCGTTCGTTCCGCCATGTCCAGCGCGTCCGGCACCTGCGCCAGCAGCGCCCGGTCCGCCCGCAGCTTCAGCCGCGCCGCCAGCCGCGCCCCCCGCACCAGCCGGCTGGCATCCTCCCGGAACGACGCTGCGTGCAGGGGCCGCAGCACCCGCGCGCGCAGATCATCCAGGCCGCCCGTCACGTCGACCAGCCGCACCGTCCCGGCAGGGGAGACCCGCAGCGCCAGCGCGTTCAGCGAGAAGTCCCGCCGCCGCAGGTCGTCGGCCAGCGTGCCCGGCAACGGAACAGGATTCCCGCCCGGCACCGGATACACTTCACGGCGCGCCCGCACCAGATCCACCGCCCGCCCGTCCGGCAGGGTCAGCGTGGCATTCCCGAACGCCGGGTGAAACACGAACGGCAGCCCGGTCGCGCGCGCCAGGGCCTCCACATCCGCCTCCGGCACGACCACGTCCAGATCCAGCGGCGTTCCGCCCAGCAGCGCGTCCCGCACCGCTCCACCCACCAGCGCCACGCCCCCCGGAGCGGCCAGCGCGGCCAGCTCAGCCAGCCACGCACGGTCCGGCGGACTCAGCTGCGCCCACGCGTCCTCCCCGCTTCCCGCCGTCACGACCCCGTACGCACCGTAAAGGACGACGCGTCCAGGGTCACCCGCACTTCTCGGGACTCACCCGCCCGCACGACCGTCAGCGTGATCACGTCCCCCTCCTTCCTGTCGATCAGCGCCGCCTGCAGATCCTCCAGCGCGTCCACCGGCTCACCCCCGGCGCGCGTGATCACGTCCCCACCCAGCAGAATCAACCCACCGCGGAACGACTGCCGTTCCGTCCCGGCCTTCAGGCCCGCCCGGTCTGCCGGACTGCCCGGCGCCACCTGCCCCACCACCAGCCCCTGCTCCGGCAGACCCAGCTGCCGTTTCCCGGCGCTGGACAGCACACTCAACCCCACCGGCAGCAACCCCTGCCGGCTCTGCACCGCCAGCCCCGCCCGCACCCCGATGTCCGGCGCGGACACCTCCCCGCCCGCCGCGGCCAGCAGGCGCGGCAGCAGGTTGCGCGCCGTGTTGATCGGAATGGCGAACCCCACCCCCGCACTCTGCCCCACCCCCGTCGCCTGACCACTGGGCGAGTAGATCTGCGTGTTGATCCCAATGACGCGCCCCCCACTGTCCAGCAGTGGCCCACCACTATTCCCCGGATTGATCGCCGCGTCCGTCTGAATGGCCTTCTGCGTGATGCCCTGCCCCCCCACGCCGCCAAACCCGATCGGAATCTGCCGGGCCGTGCTGCTCACGATGCCTTCCGTCACACTGAAATCCAGCCCGAACGGCGCGCCCATCGCAATGGCCTTCTGCCCCACCTTCAACGTGTCACTGTTCCCCAGCGGAATCGGCCGGATCAACGATGTCTTCAGACCCGGCGCGCGGATCAGGGCCAGATCGTACTGCGGCGCCAGCCCAATCACCTCGGCCGGCACGCTCGCCTCCTGCCCCATCACCCGCACCGTGATCTTCTGCGCCGCGCCGTCACCAGACTCCCCGGCCACCACGTGGTAATTCGTGAGGATGTCCCCCGCGTCATTCACGAAAAAGCCGCTCCCCACGCCCTGCTGCACCTGCTCCTCCGCCCCGCCGAACATCATCGCGAACGGATCCTGCGGCACCACCGCCTCCGTACTGATGAACACCAGCCCCGGCTCGAAACGCCCCACCACGTCAATGGTGTTCTGCTCGTTCTGCAGCCTCGCCCCCGCCTCAGACAGCGGCGCCCCGGTCACCGGCGCGGCCGGCTGCGCTGCCCCAAACGGCACCTGGTCCCGCAGCAACGTCGCGCCCAGTCCCAAGCCCACCAGCACCAGCAGCACCCCCACACCCTGACCCCTCATACCGCGCATTATCCGCCAGCAGGCGCATGCAGGCTGAACGCCCCCTGTGCTCTGCTTCATGCATGCCCGACCTGAACGCCGCCCAGCGCGACCTCCGCGAGCACCTCGGGAACTACCTCGACCGCCACCGCCAGACCGGCGTGTTCCACCTGCAACCCGGTGGCCCCGCCACCGTTCCCGCTCTCCAGGACCTCGGCCTCCCCGAACTGCACCTCGACCTCCTGCCCCGCACGCCCACCCCCGAACAACAGAGCGCCCTGCACACCCTGGGGTACGTGCCCGCGGGGCCCCACACCTGGACGCACCCAGGCGGGTGGCACCTGATCCTGTGCGACCACGGCAGCGGCTGGCGCGCCCAGCAGGGCACCCTCCGCGACCTGCTCCTCGCGGACCCGGACGCCGCCAGCATGTACCGCGCCACGTACCAGCAGCGCGGCCGCAACGCTGCCGACACGGCACTCCAGGCTGCCGCTCTCACCCACCACGCCCACACCGTCGGCCTGGCCCCCGCGCACCACGTCGCCCGGCTGCTCACCCCCCTGAACGCCCCCTGGATGTTCGCTGCGGGTACTGCCCTCGACCTTCACCTCGGCTGTGTTGCCCGCCCTCACGATGACCTGGACGTCATCATCCCCCGCAACGCCCAGCTCCAGCTGCTCCCCCTGCTGCGAGACTGGCGGCTCGACGTTCCCATCGACGGCACCTACCACCCCTTCACGCAGTCCATCGAGCCCCCACACCACCAGATTCATGCCCGGAACCCCGACCTGCCCGGCGTGCAGCTGCTTGACCTGCTGCTCACCGACCTGAGCCGCGACACCTGGCACTACCGACGCGACCCCCGCATCACCCTCCCCCTCGACCGTGCCCGCCGCCTCAGCCCGGAAGGCCTGCCGTACCTCACCCCGGAAGCCGTGCTCCTCTTCAAAGCCAGCACCGCGGGCCGCGACCCACGCGGCAAGGACGAAGCCGACTTCCAGCGCGTCCGGCCAACCCTCAATGAGGACGCCCGCGCCTGGCTGCGCGACGCTCTTACCCTCGCCAGGCCCGATCACCCCTGGCTGCAAGGGTTGTAATAGAGAACCACCCTCACGAAGGAGGGTGGTTCTGAAAACGGAAATTAATTGAGGGTCTGTCCTGTATTTACAGCGCCCTTGGTATTTGTAGCAGGAGCATTCCAAATGAAGTCGGCGTATTTGCTGCCTGTTCCTGAGAGCTGGAGTGACGTCCCAGGTGCCGTGCTGTTGTCCTGGCTGACAGTCACCGATGTGCTGGTGACGCCGTTCGCACAGCCGCCTGCCCCAGTAAAGCTGCCTTCATAGCTAAGGAACTGTACAGGTTGCGTACCATTACAGATGGCAAGGCCATCAGGTCCGCCGTTCTGGAAGATATTTCCAGCGGCTGGATAACTGAAGAGATAGGCGGTGTATCCGTTGGCAAGGGCCGAGGACGTCACAATAGTGTTGTTTGTAAAGGCGTCCGTGCGGTAGACCTGATTGGTGGTTACTCCTGCGTTGTAGAGCGCCAGGGAGAGGTTGCTTACATTGTACCCGGCAGGCACGATCACTTCGACATATTCATCGCCCACATCATTGGTAGCTGAGGAGTCGTAGCTGAACTCATTGATCCAAGGTGTCCCGGCGACAGGTACCGCTGTGACGTTCACAGTGAAGGTCGTCTGTGCGTCGCTGACGCCACTGCCGCTGCCGGTAACTGTGACTGTGTATGTGCCGGCCGTGGCGCTGCTTGCGTCGACGCTCAGGGTGCCGCTGGTGCCCGTGCCGGGCTGGCTGGTCACGGTGATCACGGGGGGGGTGCCGGCGCCGCTGACGCTGCTGCCCAGTGTGACGTTCCCGCTAAAGCTCGTGCGGTTCACGTTGACCGTGGTGCTGCTGCTCTGCCCGGCGGTGACGCTGACGGTGGTGCTGGCCGGGGTGAGGCTGATGCTGGGCTGGACGCCGACCGGCAGGGGTTCCTGCGCTGTGAGGTTCAGGCCGATCAGGATCGGGTCGTGGTCGCTGCTGCGGAAGGGATCGGCGTTGTAGTAGCTGCTGAGCTGCCCCGCGGACTTGAATTCCTTGTTGTAGTCAAGCACGGTGGGCTCATCGCTGTTGATGTGCCACTTGGTGCGCCCGGCGACCTGCGCCGCGAGGCTGGCACTGCCAGTTGCCTGGTCGAGGCTGCCCCACTGGCCGTCGAACTGGTACGAGTAGACGTTCTTGTCAAACAGGTTCTGGTACCCGCCCGCTGCGAGGATCGAGAGGGGTTCTTCCATGGCGTAGGCGTTGTAATCGCCCATCAGGAGGCGGTCGTCTTCGGTGACGCCGGTCGGGTTTGTAGCAAGCCAGTTCACCAGCGCGGTGGCGGCGTTGCGGCGGGCGATGTAGCCGTTGCCCTGGCCGTCGTCGGATGCAGTGGACTGCGCGTCGTTCGTGGCGGCGCAGGCGCTGCCCTTGCTCTTCAGGTGCATCATCACGGCGGTGATACGGCCGCCATTTGCCTTGCTCTGGAAGGTATGGGCCCAGGTGGGGCGGTTGCAGGTATCGGCGTAATTCGGGTCGAAGCTGTTGTCGAGGATGGCAAGCTTGCCGACTGGATCAACCACGGCGGGCTTGTAGATCATCGCGACGCTGATGACGTCCGTGCCGATCTTGGTGCCTGGGTTGATGTAAGCGAAGGTGCCCGCGCCAACTTCAGTGTTCAGGGCATTCACGAGGTTCGCCACGGAGCTGTTGGTGCCCTTGTCGAAGTCGTTCTGTATTTCCAAGAGGCCCAGCACGTCAGGATTCAGGCCTGCGATGGCCTTGATAATCTTGGTCTGCTGACGCAGGAACTCCTCGCAGTTATTCGCGCCGCGTGCGCTGGAGCTCGTTCCGTTGGTGGTGCAGCCGTCGTTGCTGGTTAGGAGCGTTGTGAAGTAGTTCAGGACGTTCATGCTGCCCACGCGCAGGGCGCCGCCCACGGCTTCAGGAGCTGCAAGGCGCGGATTGGTGTCGGTGACACTTACGTTCACCTGGGTGGCGTGAATGCGGTAGGTGTCCAGGCTGCCGCTGCCAGTCCAGCCGTCGTTGCTGTACGTGAGAACGCCGGTGGCGGTCACGGTGTCGCCGCCACGCAGGGTGTTGCTGGCACTCAGAGGCTGGCCAGCGCGCGCGAAAATTTCAGGATCGGGGTTCTGGGCCCGGGTGCCGTCGTCAATGCGGATGTACTGGTTGGGCACGTCTGCCTTGAACGCCGTGTAGGCAGCGGTATTCGGGGCATTCAGCTGCGTGAAGTTCATGATGCGCTGCGGGGCGATGTCGAAGCTCGCGCCGCGGCCCAGCGTGAAGTTGTTGGTCACCACGCCGCTGGCACTGACGCGCATGCCCTCGTACCGTTCACGGCTGCTGACCGGCAGGGGCAGCGTGAGGGGCTGCGCGGCAGGCAGGGGAACGCTGCTGGTCAGCGTGGTGACGCTGCTGCTGGTGATCTGTGTGGTGGTGGTGAACTCAGAAACGGTTCCTGCCACCTGCACGCGGTCGCCGGGGTTCAGGGCCGGGCAGGTGGTGTTGCAGTACACGAAGATGCCGTCACTCGTGGTGCTGGCATCATCAGCGTCGATCCCTTCTTCCTGAACGAAGAAGCCTTTGAGGGAGCCGGTGACGTTTGCCGTGTGCACGGAGGTCACGACGCCTTCCACGGTGACGGTCTGGCCGCTCTTGGGGCTGGCGGCGTCGCCACTGGGCGTGGCGCCCTGCACGCTGGCGATGTTGGTCAGCGGGAGCGTGCCGGGGTTGTCGGCCACGGCGAACACCAGCTTGAAGCTGAAGGGGTCGGCGTCGCTGATGTCGTCGCCTTGCAGGGGCACGCTGGCGGCGAAAGTCACGAGCTGCGACTGACCATTTTCAAGCGGCGCCGTCTGCCAGCCCTGGTGGGCGATGCCGGGCACGGTGGTTCCGGCTGGGGCGCTGAGTTGCAGGCCGCCGGTGTTGAGGTCGGTTTTCAGGGGCGTGGCGCCTGGGTCGGGCTGGATCACGCCGCCGGAGGACTGATAGGCCGCCTCGACTTTCATGCCGGTGGCGGTCGTGGGTGCGCCGGTGCGGGTGCGGACCTGACTGAAGGGGGTGGTGCCGTCCGTGGCGTTCTGGCCGTCGGTGTCGACGGGCACGAAGGTAGGGACGGTGATGGGCGCGCCGGTGTTGTTGGTGACGCGGAAGGTGGCGCTCATGTGCACCGTGCGGGTTTCACGGTCGACGAGGTTCACCAGGTTGGTGCGTACAAAGCTGAGCTGCTCGGTGGGAATTTCGCTTGCCTGGGTGTTCAGGCCGGCGCCGTAGCGTTGCACGGTGGCCTGGGCGGCCGGGCCGGTCAGGCCGTTGATGCTCAGTTCGTACAGGCCCAGTGCGGTGCGGGCGGTGGGGGCCGTGCCGGGCGTGGGGGCACGGGCGGTGGGTGCGGAGCAGGCGCTGAGGGTGAGCAGGCCGCCGAGCAGCAGGGCGTTAATGGGTTTCATTGGTGCTCCCGGGAATGGGCAGGCCGGGCAGGCCGTTGAAGGGGACGGAGCCGATGAGCGTGACGGCCTGCCAGCGGCCCAGTGGAGTCAGGGTGGGCGGCGTATAGGGGGTGGTGGGGGCGTCCTGGGCGTGGGGACGCTCGGGATTCTGGACGGGCTTGAGGTTCGTCAAGGGACTCCTGTGGCGTGGAGCGGGCCGCGCGCCTGAGGCGGGGCCAGCTGCGCTGGGAAGGAATGAGGTGATGCGTGCATGACTATCTCGCGCAACAGTCAGCCTAGTGTGCTTCATTGCTGTAACTCTCTGAGTATCAGAATTGGATAGGCAGGCATCCCCTAGCCTGGGGTTATGTGGACCACGGCGGATGATGTACTGGAAACTGATCTGGACGACGAGCTGATCCTGATGCATGCTGCGCAGGCGGAGATGTTCAGTCTGAATGCCAGCGGCCGCCTGCTGTGGCGTGCCCTGCCGGCAAGCACCGAAGCTCTGGGCGCGCTGCTGCGCGGCACCTATGGGCTGAGCCCGGAGCAGGCCGCGCAGGACGTAAACGCCTGGCTGAGCGACCTCGGCGGGCGGGGGTTGCTGCGCTCCACATGACGCTGCGCAGTCTTGACGCCTCCCTGCACGCCCCCGGCCTGTCTGAAGCGGACCGCGCCGTGCTGACGCACGACTGGGCCTTTGCAGCCCCCGGGCCCGGCCGCGACATTCAGGTCTCACGCGGCCCTCTGCCGCCTGAACCCGCTGGGCTGGCGCAACCGGTGGCGCTGCCGGAGCGGACGCTGCCCGTGATCGTGCGCGGGCATGACCTCTGGATTGCCGGGCAGCTGCACGTGAATGTGCACGCAGGCCTCATCACGTGTGCCCGGGAGACCACCGACCGGGACGTCTGGGTGCTGGCCCTTACGGAACTGCACCGCGCTGCCGGCTGGCTGCCCCTGCACGCCGCGCTGATCGGCGCGGCCGATGAGGCGCGCGGCGTGCTGGTCACTGGACCCAGCGGCGCCGGAAAAAGCACCGCCTGCCTGCGCCTGCGCGCCCACGGCCTCCGTGTTCTCGCCGAGGACCGCGTCTGGTGGACGCCTGGCGGGCCGGTGACCGGCATGGACCGGACGCTGCGCGCCCACCGTGACAGCGTGGACCGGTTTGCCCCGCACCTCACGGCCGCGCTGCCTGAGCTGCCCCGCGACGTGCATGGCAAGTTCATGCTGCCCCTTTCCCCTGGCGGGGCAGCGGCCCTTCAGGCGGTGCTGATGCTGGGGTCCGGCGAGACGCCCAGCGGCCCGCGGCGGGTTCAGCTGGCCTGGGAGATGACCGGCGTGCCCCTCACGGCGCTGGGCCGGCAGGCGACCGCGACCGGCATTCAGGCCCTGCTGCGCCAGTCCGCCTGGCAGGCTGTCCGCCGCGATCAGGTGCCGGCCAGGGTCATGGCGCTGCTCGCGGAGCGTCCGGGTATTGAAACAGCACCCGGAACGTCTGCCGGTTAAATGGCTGCCCGTAGAGATCCATGGGCCCCAGGTGGTCTTCCACCCAGGCGTGCCCGACCGGACCGCCCGGGGAGCGGGCCACTCCGCTGACAAACACGGCGGGGTGCCCCGCCCGGCGTAATCCCCGGTACGTGGCATACGCCAGTGGAACGCACACCCCGTTCCGGTACTGGCGCGGGTGCAGCAGCCGGGTGACGACGCGGCGCGCAGCGAGGACCGGGTCCTGCTGAGGCGGCCCCAGCGGCCGGGGCACGCCGGGCGGGGTGGCCCGGCGCAGGTGCGTTCTCGGATCACCGCCGCGCCGCACGGTCCAGACCGCCCACAGGGCGTCCGCGAAGGCAGCGGGCAGGTGAGGCAGCACCTGCGCTACGCGCTTGAACCGGTTCAGCGGCCCGGGGTGCACACGCACCCGGTCGGCGCCCGCCGCGCGCCGCAGGACCGGCCGGGTGTGCTCCACGCGGACTTCCAGGTGGTGCGGGTCGCAGAGGACCTGAAAGGCCCTCCAGGTGTGCCGTGCGCCCAGGCGGAAGGCGTGGGCGTCGAGCTCAGCGGCTGTGCACCCGGACGCCTGGCGCAGCCGTGCCAGGTCCAGGCTGTCTGCCGGTTTCAGGCCCCCCAGATCTCCTCCCCAGCAGCGGGAGATCATCAGGGTCAGCAGCAACTCATCGCGGGGATCGGGGCGCAGCACACGGACGCCGTCCCAGTCCACCGTGCGCGAACGCTGCCACAGGCCGGCGGTGAGGTGCGCGGCGCGCGCGCGGCCCACGAACAGCGGACTGACCAGCCAGCGGTGAACGTCGACCCGCGCCGCGCCGGCCGGGCTGAACAGGTGCGCGCTTTCATGCCGCCAGTGTGCCGGGGTCAGGTGCTGGCCGTCGTTACGCCAGCCCAGGTCCGCGGCGATCTGAACGGCGCGCTGCACCACGCTGGGGTCTGGGGGGAGCAGCAGGTCCACGTCGCCGTAGAAGCGTTCTCCACGGGTGCCGTACATGAACTCGCTCAGCGCGAAACCCTTGAACAGCAGGGCAGGGATGCCCTGCTCGGCCCAGGCGGTCAGGAGGGGCCGGAGCTCCGAGCGGATCTGCTGATGCCGCAGGGCAAGCGCCAGCGCGTCTGCGCGCAGCGCAGCGCGCCACGGGTGCCCGTGCGGCAGCCGGGCGCGCACCGCGCCGCCCAGCCCGGCACGCCGCACCGCTGGCAGCAGATCGTCCGTGAGTGCGTCCGGGGCCAGCGTAAGGGCCCGGGTGAGCGCGGTGAGATCAGCAGGAGGCAGGGGCATGGGCCTTCAGGGTAGTGGCTGAGCGGCGCGGACGGTCAGGCGCGGGCGTGCTGGGCCTGTTCGTCCAGTGCGGCGATCTCGTCCGGGCTGAGCTGGTAGTGCTCGCCGCACCAGTGACACACGATTTCCTGCCCGCCTGAGTCGATCATGTCCTGCCGTTCCTGCGCGGTGAAGAATTTCAGGCTGTCGGCCGCGCGGCTGCGGGAGCAGCGGCACTCGAAGCGTGCGCCCTGCGCGTCGGGCGCCAGGGTGATGTCCAGGCCGTCCATGGCGCGGTGAATGGCTTCCAGCAGCCCGCCGCGGCGCAGGTTGTCGGTGATCTGGCCCATGGCGCGGATGTTCGCTTCGAGTTTCCCGAGCGTTTCGTCCGTCACGCCGGGCATCGCCTGGATCAGCAGGCCGCCCGCGTGGGCGACGCGGCCCCCTTCCTCGTACACCCCGAGCAGCACGGCGTTCGGAATCTGCTCGGAGACGCCCAGGTACGTGCTGATGTCCTCGGCAATCTCACCGCTGACGAGGTGGGCGCTGCCGGTGTACGGCTCGCCGTTGTCGAGGAGGCGCGTGACGTTGATCTCCCCCTGGGTGCCCACGATGCCGCGCACGTCCAGCTTGCCGTCACTTTCCCTCAGGGGCAGGTCGGCGTCTGGGTGACGCACGTAGCCCCGGACGCGGCCGTCGGCGCTGCCTTCCGCAACGATCCAGCCGACAGGCCCGTCGCCTTCCACGCGGATATTCACGCGGCTGTCGGTTTTCTTGCCCAGCACCACGGCCAGCAGGGCGCTGGCGGTCAGGGTGCGGCCCAGGGCGGCCGTGGCAGTCTTGGACAGGTGATGGCGCACACGGGCGTCCTCCACGAGCCGGCTGGAGTCCATGCCGACCAGGCGCAGGGTTCCCCCGGCGGCCGTGCCGCGCAGGAGGAAGGAGTCAGGCAGCGAAGCAGTCATCCCGCTACCTTAGCCGGATCAGGTCCGGTGGGCTGTGGGTGGCCTCTCATTCGGCAGGCCAGGAATGCTCCTCCTGCGGCTCGCCGAGGACGACCATAAAGTGTGGAATTTCTCTCACTGGATTGGGGCGGAAAATGCCGTCCCAGCCGCGTCCCCCACGCAGAGACAGACCGGTAAAAAAGGCCTGCTGGGCAATGGAGTACCTTCAGGGTTCTGGCGGGAGGCCCTCATCCGGAATTCCTAGCATGAGAGGTCACGACGACCCGGTGAACCGGAGGACAGTGCACTTCCCGCCACAGGACCGTTGCCCCCATCCCGTCCCCAAGGACGGTGCCGCCCTGTCTGGCGCGGCGCTGCCCCCGAAACCGTTTCAAGGAGAAGCATGAACAACAAGACCCTCAGCGCCGTGGCCCTCGCCACGCTGGCCCTGACCCTGGCCGCCTGCAACAAACAGGGTGGGAAAGGTGCCAGCAGCACCCTCGTCATTCAGCAGTCCGCGGATATTCCCACCCTCGACCCCGGCACCACGTACGACACCTCCAGCGGCCAGATCGTGGAGAACATCTACGAGACGCTGCTCGGCTACCAGGGCAACGACATCGAGAAACTCGTTCCCGTGCTTGCCACCGAATGGAAGGAAAGCAGCGGCGGCAAGGCATACCGCTTCACGCTGCGTGACGGCGTGAAATTCCACTCCGGCAACACCATGAGCTGCGCCGACGCGGAGTACACCTTCCGCCGCAACCTCGTGACGAACACCGGCGACAGCGGCAACTGGTTCCTGTCCGAGAGCCTGCTGGGCACCGCCAGCAACGCCAGCGACGACAAGAGCATCACCTGGGCGAAGATCAGCAGCGCCGTGCGCTGCGACGGCGACACCCTGGTCTTCACGCTGCCGGGCGTGGACCCCGCGTTCCTGTCCAAACTGGCCTACACCGGCCAGGGCATCGTGGACAGCGCCCACGCCAAGAAAATTGGCGAGTGGGACGGCACCGAAGCCACCTGGAAGGACTGGGTCGGCAAGGACATCATGGGCAGCCAGCTGTCGCAGAAGCCCAGCGGCACCGGCGCGTACAAACTGGTCAGCCGCGAGGCGAACGCCATGACCCTCACCGCCTTTGAAGGGTACTGGGGTGAGGACAAGCCTAAGATTCAGAATGTGATCCTGCAGAAGGTCCCGGAGCAGGCCGCCCGCATCCAGGCGTTCCTGAAGGGCGACGCGGACTTCATTGAGGAAGGCGGCCGCTCGATCATCAGCACGCAGCTGAAGGACAAGCCTGGCGTGGCCGTCCTGGACGACCTGCCCAACACCTCCGCGTCCGGCATTGCCATGAACCAGAACATCGCCGAGGGCGGCGCGCTCGGCAGCGGCAAGCTCGACGGGCAGGGCATTCCCGCCAACTTCTTCAGTGACGCCGACGTGCGCCGCGGCTTCGTGGCGGCCTTCGACGTGCCCACGTACATCGAGCAGGTTCAGGAAGGCAAGGGCCAGGCCCGCAACTTCCTGTTGCCCGACTCGTTTCCCGGCTACGACACGAACCTGGAAGCGGCGCAGTTCGACCCGGAGGTCGCCAAGGCTGCGTTCCAGCGCGCGTGGGGCGGCGAGGTCTGGGAGAACGGCTTCACCGTCAACATCTCCTACCGCGCTGGCGCGCAGGCCCAGCAGACCGCCATGGAACTGCTGAAGAAGAACATCGAATCCCTGAACCCGAAGTTCAAGGTGAACATCGTCGCCAAGGAATGGAGTGAGCTGATCAAGGCAGAGAACACCCCGAAAGAAGCCATGATCGTTTCCGGCTGGGCGCCGGATTACGCCGACCCAGACAACTTCGTGTCCACCTTCTACTCCTCGACCGGGTACTACCAGCCGCGCATCAACGGCAAGGATGAGCAGATCGACACCTGGATCAAGCAGGCGCGCAGCACCACCAGCACAGAGCGCCGCAACGAACTGTACGCCCAGGTCGCCAAACGCGCGCTGGAGCAGGCGTACTACATCATCCTGCCCTCCAGCCCCACGGTGTTCACGTACCGTGACGACATCGAGGGCGTGAGCGAAGAGGCCTTCAACCCGATGATGTCCTTCACGGCCGGGACCTTCTGGAAGAACCTCAGCAAGAAGTAACCGTCCGCCTGCTTCACTCCCGCCCCGGCCGTGCGGCCGGGGCGGTCTGCTGTTGAGGCGGGCTATCCTGCACCCATGCTTGACGCCGAAACCATCGCCGCCGGAACCGCGCGCCCCATCACGCTGCTGCTCGTGGACGACCACCCGGTCGTGCGCAAGGGCACCCGTGAACTGCTGGAAAGCGAAACGGACCTGCGCGTGGTGGGCGAGGCCAGCAGCGGCGAGGAAGCGATCCTGCGGGCACGGGAACTCACGCCGGACGTCATCCTGATGGACGTCAGCATGCCCGGCATGAACGGCATTGACGCCACGCGCGCCATCAAGGCCGAGCGGCCCGGCGTAGGCGTGCTGGTCCTCACCAGCTACGACGATGACGCGTACGTGTTCGCGCTGCTGGAAGCCGGCGCCGCCGGCTACCTGCTGAAAAACGCCAGTGAGGACGACCTGCTCGGCGCCGTGCGCGCCGTGGCCGCCGGGGAAAGTGCCCTGCACCCCAGCGTGGCCCGCAAGGTCCTGGAGCGCTTCAGCACCCACACGACGCCCACGCCCCCTGAAGACGACCTGAGTCCCCGGGAACTGGAAGTGCTGCGCGTCGCCGCCACCGGACGCACCAACAAGGAGATCGCCCGGGATCTCGACATCAGCCCCCGCACGGTGCAGGTGCACCTGGCGAACATCTTCAGCAAACTGGGTGTCGGCAGCCGCACGGAAGCGGTGCTGTACGGCATCAAGCGCGGCTGGATCGACCCGAAGAACCTGTAACCGCTCAGGCCTGACCGTGACCCCCCAGGTGCCCGCGCTTCTCCCGCCGTTCCCGCCTGCGCTGTCGCAGGCAGGCAACGTTGCGCAGTTCGCGCGGGCGCTCGCCGAGTACGCCTGCCAGACGCTGCGCGCGCACGGCGTGCGGGTCTGGGTGGTGCAGGACGCGCAGCTGAGCCCCGCCGCGGAGGAAGGCCGCGGGCTGGCCCTCAGTGACGGCACGCTGGCGCACGAGGCGCTCACGGTGGGGACGCTGCTCGAAGACGGCATGCTGGCCGCCCTGCCCTTCGGGTGCGGGGTTCTGGAAGCCGTGGGCGCCGCGCCCGAGGGGCTGCGCGCCCTGGCCGGCGCGGCGCCCCTGCTGACCCTGGCGGTTGAGGGCGTGCAGGCCAGGGAAGCCCGGCGGGGGCACGGCCGCATCGCGGAAACCGTGGAAGGCCTTGTGCGGCGCCTGGGCGGCAGCCTGGACCTGCCGGAGGTGCTGACCGTCACCGCGCAGAGTGCGGCCCTGGCCCTGGGGTTCCGGCGGGCGTTCGTGGCGCTGTTCAGCGAACTGCGCGAGGGCGGCGCCCGCACCGGTGAGGTGTTCACGTACGGGTTCACCGAGGAGTTCAAGGGTGGCATCGGGGTGGGCCCCGTCACGTTCGAGGCGCTGGTGCGCCGCGGGGAGGCCATCCGCTTCGAGCGGGGCCGGGACGCGCAGTCCCCTCTGGCACGCGGCCTCGCGGAACTCGACCCGGCCGCGGCGGTCATCGCGCCCCTCTCCGCGCGTGGGCAGGCGCTCGGGCTGCTTTACGTGGACACGCAGCAGGCCGGCGCCTCGGCCAGTGAGGACGACGCGCGGCTGGTGCTGGCCCTGGCCGAGCAGGCCTCACTCGCCATCGACAACGCCCGGCTGTACGGCATCGAAACCCGCAAACGGGAGGCGGCCGAGGCGCTGCGCGAGGCGGGCGCGGCGCTGGCGGGCAGCCTGCACCTGAGCGATACGCTGGCGCGCGTGCTCGAACGCGCCGTCAGCCTCTTTCACGCTGACGCCGCCGCCGTGTACGAACGGCAGCCGGACGGCCGGACCGTGAACATCCGCTCCGCGGTGGGCCTGCCCAGCGAATACATGCTGCGCGTGCGCGCCAAGGTGGGGCTGGGTGTCACCGGGCGCGCCATTGCGAACTGCGAACCCGTCGCGGCGCGGGATCTCACCACCGAGCATTACGGCGGCAGCAGCCGCTACACCCGGCAGCTGCTGGCCGGGGGCCGCTACCCGTACCGGGGCGTGATCAGTCTGCCGCTCGTCACGCGCGCGGGCGTGTTCGGGGCGCTCACCCTGTATTGGGAAGCGCCGCTGCCGCTGGACGCCGATGACCTGGCGCTCGCGGCCGTGTTCGCCTCCCAGGCGGGGCTCGCCATTGAGAACGCCCGCCTGTACGAGGAGGAACTGCGCCGTGAGAACGAGGCGGGCCTGCTGCTGAACGTCGCCCGCGTGCTGGGCGACGACCAGGGTGACGCCGCGCTGGCCGACGCGGCCCGGCTGGTCACGCACGCCATGAACGCCGCGCGCGGCCTGATCGCGCTGACCGACGATGCCGGCAGTTTCACGCGCTGCGCCACGTACAACCTGCACGTCCCGGACCCCGCTGACCTGAGCGCCCTGGCCGCGCAGCTGGGCCGCGGCCCGCGCGCCCTGACGCGCCGCTACACCCTGCCGACGGCCGGGTCCGGGCTGATCGTGCCGCTGCGGCCAGACTCCGGAACGCGCGCCGAGGCGCCCCTGCTGGGCCTGCTGTACCTGGATGACCCCAGCACCGACGCGCCCGGCGAGCACCTGCTGGCCCTGGCGCGCAGCGTGGCCGACCAGATCACCCAGACCCTCACGCGCGAGCGGCTGCTGGCGGCACTGGAACGGCAGGAGGCCCGCTACCGGCAGCTGGCCGAGGGCGCGCACGACCTGATCATCAGCACCGATGCGGACGGCGTGATCACCTACGCCAACCCGGCGGCCGGAACACTGCTCGAACCCCTGACCGGACCGCTGCCAGGCGCGAACCTGCTGGAACTGCCCACCCGGGAGACCCGCGCGGCCCTGCGCGGCGCATGGAGTGCCGCGCGGCGCGCTTCCCGCGGCAGCCGCGCCGAGATCCAGATCGGCCCGTACCGCCTGGAACTCCGCGTGGGGGTCGTGGACGGCGGGCGCAGCGTCCTCACCGTGGGGCGCGACCTTTCGGAACTGCAGACGCTGGCTGACGAGATCGCGCGCCGCGGGCAGGCGCTGGAAGCCGCCACGAGCCGCACCGTGGAAATGCGGTCGTTCCTGACGCTGTTCACGCAGGCGCAGGAGGAGGAACGCCGGCGCATCAGCCGCGAACTGCACGACGACACCGCCCAGGTCCTGACCGCCACCACCCGCCGCGTGGCGCGGCTCGCGCGGGACCTGAACGGCGAGCAGAAAACGCGCGCCGACGACATCCTGGGGGACCTGAACGCCGCGATCGACGGCGTGCGCCGCTTCGCGCGCAACCTGCGCCCCAGCGTGCTCGACGACCTGGGCCTCCTGCCCGCCCTGGAGTGGCTGGCCACGCAGGCCGCCACGCCCACCCGCCTGGAGGTCAGCGGCGCCGAACGCCGCCTGGACTCCGCCACCGAACTCACGCTCTTCCGCCTGGCGCAGGAGGCCCTGAACAACGTGGACAAGCACGCCGGCGCGCACTCCGCGGCAATTCGCGTGGCGTTCCAGGCGGGGCACGTGCAGGTGGCCGTCACCGACGACGGGCGGGGGTTCACGCCGGATCAGGCGCAGGCGCGCGCGCAGGCCGGGCACCTGGGCTTGACCGGCCTGCGCGAGCGCGTGGCCCTCACGGGCGGCACGCTGGACGTCCACAGCCACCCCGGGGAGGGCACCACCCTGACGTTCACGATTCCCGGCTGACGCGGGCGCCCCCCGTCAGGACCGGGGGCGGCGCGGGCCGATCAGGGTCTCGATGGCGTCGGCGAGGTGCTCGGCCGTGATGTGCTCATCGCCCCGCTCGACGCGCAGTTCGTACGCGCGGCGCAGCACGTCCGCGTCCCGGAACCCCTCCGGCGTCTGGAACTTGTAGCAGGCGAGTTCAACCTTCATGCCGTTCGGATCCCGGAAGTAGATGGAGTCCATGAACCCCCGGTCGCGTTCAAGCACCTCAATGCCGCGGGCGCGCAGCCGCGCCGGCGCCTGCTGGAAGGTGGCGCGCGACACGTTGAACGCCAGGTGCTCCGCCGTTCCCGGCTCCCGAGGTGCGGGCCGGCCCGCGTCCTGGCGCCCCTCGTCCGTGAAGACCGTCAGCAGGCGGCCGTCGCCCGGATCAAAGTACAGGTGATTTTCCGCCGGGTTGCCCAGGTTCGGTTGCTCGAACACGAACGGCATGCCCAGCACGCCCTCCCAGAAGTCGAGGGCACTCTGACGTGTGGACCCCACGATGGTGATGTGATGAACGCCCTGCACCTGAATCCGGTGTGCCATGCCGCGAGCGTAAACCGAAACGGGCGGCGTCAACCGTAACGGGCCAGGAACTCCTCCCGGGGCAGCCACGCCATCTTCGGTGTGTCCTGACTGGGCGAGCGGGTGGTGCCGTACGCCACGCGCAGCAGCCGGAACCCCAGGCCGTACAGGCGCGCCCGGGCAGGCGGCAGGTCCAGCAGGGTGAACCCCGCCTGTTCCAGCGGACCGTGAAACAACGTCACCGCGAACACCGCCTGGGCGCCCAGCAGTTCCGGGCGCTGCTGCAGCGCGGCGCCCACGTCCCGGAGGCTGCGCAGGTACGCCCGGTACGCCCCCAGCGCGCCGCGCGACGCCAGGCCCACGATGCGCGGCGAGTGCAGGTGCAGCTCCGCCGTGGGCGTTCCCGGCGGCAGGGGCAGCGGCGCCGGCGCGTGATCCAGCGGCGCCACACGCATAACCGCGTCCGCCCGCTGCGCCAGGTCAATCACCCGGTGCTGCCGTGCAAAGCGATCCTCCACCAGCCGGGTGTAGCCGCGCAGCAGCAGGTCCCGGCCCGTTCCGGGGCGCAGGTCCGGCACGTCCCGCACCGGCACCGGGCGGTACCCCAGGCGCTTGAGGTCGGCGAGGCGCCCGGCCAGTTGCTCGGGCGGGACCTGCAGCAGGGCACCCGGCGCAGCTGCGGGCGGTGCCACCGGCAGGGCGTGCAGGCCGCGCCGGCCCAGGGCGCGCAGTCCGGTCAGGTGCTCCGGGGTGCTCCAGGTGCGGACGGGCTGCCCGGCACTGACCTCCAGGGCGGCCACGCCGTCCGGGCGGCCGTGACCCCCCACCTCGTGCTCCGGGTGGGCGCGCAGCAGCGGCCCGCACGTGGAGGCCAGGGTGGGGGAGAGCAGCAGCGTGGCCCGCACGCCCGCCCCCGCGAGGGTTTCGAGCACCGCGCTCAGGGTGGCCGCGTCCCGTACGGGAATGCTCAGGCCCACGCGGGGATCGCCGGGGTGACCGCCCTGCCACGCGCCCCACGCGCCTGCGTGCAGGGCGGCCCGGGTCACTGCGGCGGATATGGAGGCGCTGAGCATGGCTCTGACTGTAGCGCCGTTACCCCCGCATGCCCCACAAGCATGAGGCCCGGACGTGAGCTGGGCGGCGTGTCAGGCTGGCGTTCTGACCCTACTCTCATGTCTGGCGTCGTATGCTCCTGTCTAGTGATGCTTCAGGATTCCTTAAACTTTCTCCGGGGCCGCGTCACCCTGCCCCTGGCCGGCAGGGCCGCCGCATGAAGCCGCTGCGCATCGGGCTGTTCACGGACACGTTCCTGCCCGATCAGAACGGCATCGTCACCAGCGTCGGGCTCCTGAGCGATGAGCTGCGCGCCCAGGGGCACCACGTGGACGTCGTGGCCCCGGACTTCCCGGAGCACGTGGATACCCGCGCGGACGTCGTGCGGGTCGAGAGTGTCCGTTACATGTTCCTGCCCACGTACCGCCTCGCGTGGCCCACCCGCAAGGACTTCACGCAGAAATACGACGTGGTGCACACGCACACGCCCCTGACACTGGGCATGGCCGGCGCCCGACTGGCCCGCAAGTGGAACGTACCGCACGTCGCCACGTACCACACGCACATCGAGGCGTACACTCACTACGTGCCCGGCATGACGACCCTGCAGCGCCACACCGGCGTCGTCACCCGCGCCATGCGCCTGCTGTACGGCCGCGCGGACGCCGTGATCACCCCCACCGCCGGCATGATGGACGTGCTGCGCGCCATGCGCGTCAACCACCCGGTCGTGATTCCCACCAGCATCGACCCGCGTGTCCTGAAGGCCGCGCCGCCCGTCGGGAACCCCTGGCCGGCCGGGAAACGCCGGGTGCTCAGTGTGGGCCGGCTCGCCCGCGAGAAACGCTTCGATCACGTGCTTGACACCCTGCCCGGCCTGCCTGACGCCCACCTCGTGATTCTGGGCGAGGGGCCCGAACGCGACCACCTGGAAGCGCACGCGCAGCGCATCGGGGTGGCCGACCGCGTCACGTTCCTGGGCGTGCGCCCCTGGACGGAGATCGGCGCGTACTACCGCCTGGCGGAACTGTTCCTGTTCGCCAGCGACACCGAAACGCAGGGGCTCGTGCTGCAGGAGGCGCAGCTGATGGGCGTGCCCGTCGTGGCTGTCGGCGCGCGCGGCACCCTCAGCGGCGTCGCCCACGAACGCAGCGGCTACCTCGTCAACCCCGCCGACGTGAACGCCCTGACCCACCACGCCCGGCAGGTCCTGGCCGACCCCGCTCTGTGGGCGCGTCTTTCCGCCGGTGCCCGCACCTTCGGCGCGAGCACCACCCCTGCGGGCGTGGCCCAGCAGGTTCTCGACGTGTACAGCCACGCGCTGGGCATGCCCCGCGAGATCGCGTTTCCTGCCGACGCTAGCAGTCTTCCTCGAAGTACCCTCGCGTATGACCAGTGATGTTGCGCAGATGCTGCCACAAAAACGGCACTGCGCCCCGCTCCAGGCGGCGGGCACTGGTCTCCACCAGCGCGCCGCGCACGTAGGCGACCTCACCCACCCGCGCGAGCTGCTCGCCCAGCAGCACGTCCTCGTACGCCTCCACATCCGGGTACCCGCCCACGAGCAGCGCCGCCTGACGCGAGAAGGCCATGTTCGCGCCCGCCAGGTTCGGCCGGCCGGTCAGCCGCGCGCCGTGCAGGAACGCGCTGTACGCTCCGCCCGACAGCACCGACCAGTGCCGCGCCACCCCGGTAAAGCGCATGGGCCCGTACAGGGCCACGCGGCCCGGCGTGCCCCCCGAAAGGGCCTCCAGCCACCCGGGCACCGGAAGCGAATCCGCGTCCGTGGTCGCCACCCAGTCCGTGCGGGCGGCCTCCAGGCCCAGCTGGCGCGTGCGCGCCACCCCGGGCTCCAGGCAATTCAGAACGCGTGCACCCCACGCCTGAGCGATACTCACCGTGTGATCACGGCTGCCATTGTCCACCACAATCACTTCCGCCGGGCGCTCCGTCTGCAGCTCAAGTGCCCGCAGGGTCAGGGGCAGGTACTTCGCCTCGTTGCGGGCCGGAATGACAACTGTGAACGCGGGCACCGTATCAACCTAGCAGGAGTCCCGTCCCGCCCGCATCAGGAGTGCGCCACTTGACCCTCCGCGCGCGCCTGCCCATGCAGCCCGGCACCCTGCGGGTGGTGATGATCGCCCTGCTGTCCCTGGCGGCGGCGGAATTCGTGCGCAGCGGCCTGTACCTCTCCTACCTGGGGCAGAGCGGCGCCGTGCAGGCCCAGCTGCGCCTCCCGGACGCCGCCGTGGGCCTCGCCTGGGCCACGCACATTGCCGCCGATACGCTCATGCGTGGCCCCGCAGGGCTGCTCATCGCCCGGCAGGGCCTGCGCACCGCCATGATTGCCGGCGCCACCCTGAGCCTGATCAGCGTGAGCCTGCTGCCCCTCGCGCACGGACCCGTGCCGCTGCTCCTGATTGCGGCGCTGCACGGCGTGGGGTTCAGCGTCGCGTGGCCGGGCGCCATGAACCTCACGGCCGACGTCACGCGCAGCGACGCCCAGGGCCGCACCCTCACCGCCGTGGGCATGCTCGTGACCCCCATGATCGGCCTGGGGTACTTCGTGTTTGGCTCCCTGCGGAGCGCGCCCCTGCAGACCACGTACCTGATCACCCTGGGGATGCTCGGCCTTTCACTGCTGGCCGCCGTGCTGCTGCCTGCCCGCGCCGTGCGCGGCCCGGCGCGCACCCCCCTGACCCGCGAGGGCCTGCGCCGCACCCTGCGCCGCGTGCGGCCGCTGCTGCCCGCCGCGCTGATGCAGACCGTCACCCTGTCGCTGTTCGGGCAGGTGCTGTACAAACTCGCCGACGCCCTGAAATTCCCGTACTGGCAGCTGATCAGTGTCCTGATCGTCGGGGGCGCCGTTGCCTTCGCGTGCCTGCCCATCATTGGCCGCATGGCCGACCGGGGCCGCGCGGTATTCACCCTCACCGCCGGGTACGCCCTGATCGCCGCAGGTATGGCCGGACTCGCCCTGGTGCCCCCCCTGTGGGCCATGTACCCGCTGGCGGCCGTGGTGGGCGTGGGTTTCGCCGGGGTGCAGCCCGGCTGGGCGGCCCTGGTCACCCGCACGCTGCCCGCCGCGGAACGCCCCACCGCCTGGGGTGCGCTGATGACCATGGAGAACACCGGCACCGCCGTGGGTCCCCTGCTGGGCGCCCTGGCGTTCACGCACCTGGGCGCCGGCGGTCCCTTCGCGCTGGGCGCCACGCTCGCCCTGATCACCACCACCTTCTATCTGCTGACCCGGCACGTCTTCGCGGCCGGGCAGCAGCCGGAGGCGGCCTCCTGAACCGCACGCTGCGGCGCCTGCTGCCCGCCCTGCTGCTGGCCCCCCTGCTGGCGGAACTGCTGGGCCGCGCCGCCGGGTGGGGCGCCCTGGGTGGCGGAGACCCCGACGGGCGGCGCGTGGCGCTCACCTTCGACGACGGCCCCAGCGCCCGCACATCAGAACTCCTCGCCGTTCTGGCCCGGCACGAGGCGCGCGCCACGTTCTTCGTGACCGCCCCCGCCTGCGCCGCGCACCCGGACGCCCTGCGTGCCCTGGAACACGCCGGGCACCGCCTGGAGGCGCACGGCCGCTGGCACCGTCACGCGCTGCTGCTGCTTCCCTGGCAGGAATGGGCGCAGGTTCGCTGGCACCCCCGCCCCGCGCAGCCGGGGCCGCTGCTGTACCGCCCGCCCTACGGCGGGCACAGTCCCCTGACCCGAGTGCTCGCGCGCCTCGCCGGCCGTCAGGTGGCCCTCTGGGACACCGAAGGACGCGACTGGACTGACGCCGACGCCACCACGCTGGCGGACTGGACGCTGGCGCGCGCGCGGCCGGGCAGCATCATCCTGCTGCATGACGGTCCGGCCGTCACGACTGACCTGCTGGAGCAGCTGCTCGCCGGTCTGCGGGCCCGCGGTCTGCACGCCGCGCCGCTGCATGAACTGCCGCCCCGGCGCATCACGCTCGCCCGAGGCCTGCGTCGTCTGCGCAGCAGTTACGGCGCCTGAACCGCCAGGGCGTCACGGCGCGCTCGGCCACGCACAAGGCCACGTCTCCATGAGGAAACGTGGACTTGTGTGGGGGTGAAGGTCAGCTGGGCGGTTTGCTGACGCGCTGACGGCCAGCCAGGGCCCGGCCCAGCGTCACCTCGTCGGCGTATTCCAGCGCGCCGCCCACCGGCAGGCCGTACGCGATGCGGCTCACGACCGCGCCCAGCGGCTCCAGCAGCCGCTGCAGGTACAGCGCCGTGGCGTCACCTTCCACGGTCGTGCCGGTCGCCAGGATCACCTCCTGGCCCTCCTGCACGCGCGGCAGCAGCGGACGAATATGCAGCTTGTCCGGCCCGACGCCGTTCATGGGACTCAGGACGCCGTGCAGCACGTGATACAGCCCGCGGTACTCGCCGCTGCGCTCAATGGCGATCACGTCTCCGGGTTCCTCGACCACGCAGATGATGGTCTGGTCCCGGGCGGGGTCGCTGCACACGTCGCAGCGCTCGGCGTCGGTGATGTTGAAACAGATGGGGCAGGTGTGCAGGTCGCGTTTGGCGTCCAGCAGCGCCCGGGAGAGCCGCTCGATATCCTCACGCGGCTGCTCGAACAGGTGGAAGGCAAGCCGCTGCGCGCTTTTCGGGCCGATGCCCGGCAGGCGGGACAGTTCGCGGATCAGGGCCACCAGGGAAGGCGGGTACTTCAAGAACACCTCGTCAGGTCAGGGCCAGCTGCGGCCGGCACAGAAGGGGTCGCCACACCCCGGTGGGCGCGGGTGTGTGGCCGGAAGGTCCGCTGGCGATTCAGAAGCCGGGGATGCCCAGACCGCGCGTGGCGTCCTGCTGCAGGGCCTCGGCTTTCGCGCCGGCGTCCTGCAGGGCCACGAGGATCAGGTCCTCGAGCGCCTCCACGTCGTCGGCGTCCACCGCTTCCGCCTTGATCTTCAGGCCCGTGACCTTACCGTGGCCGTTCATGGTCACGGTGACCAGCCCGCTGGCGCTGCCTTCGACCGACTGCGCGGCGAGGTCCTCCTGGATCTTGGAGGCGGCCATCTGCGCCTGCTGCATCTGCTTCATGAGCTTCTTCATGTCCATGCCCGCAGTCTACCGGGCGGGCGCGGCACAGAAGGTAGCGGCCGACCACAGGCGCTGGCGGCGTCGCGGGCGGCGTGTTCCGGCCGCGCCAGGGTGGTCCGGGCTGGCCGTCATGACGTGGAACAACCGCCGGGCCCTGGGCGGGTCCGGTTACAGCGCTGGCGTGCGGGTGCCTTTGGCGCGGCGGTACAGCTGGGCCGGTCGCCCGACGCCGCTGCGGCGTTCGCCGCTGGGGGTCAGGGTGCCCTGCGCCAGCAGGCGTTTGCGGAAGTTGCGTTTGTCGAGCTTGCGGTTGAGGATCGCCTCGTACACGCCCTGCAGTTCCGGCAGCGTGAAGGTGTCGGGCAGGAACTCCAGCGCAAGATTGGCGTATTCCAGGCGAAGCTGCAGCCGCGCGAGGGCGCGGTCCAGAATCGCCTGATGGTCGAAAGCGAGGCGGGGCGGCTGGTGGGCGGGCACCCACTCGGCCCCGAGGGTGTGCCCGCCGCCGCTGA
This sequence comes from Deinococcus taeanensis, assembly GCF_020229735.1. NCBI lineage: Bacteria > Thermotogati > Deinococcota > Deinococci > Deinococcales > Deinococcaceae > Deinococcus > Deinococcus taeanensis. The sequence goes on from NZ_CP083455.1 coordinate 614,002, forward strand.
CGCGCACGGTGCCGTGGGGCAGCACGGCCAGGTGCGCGACGCTGACGATGCGGCCGCGCGGGTCGCGGTTCACCTCTCCGAACGTGAAGAACTGTTCGAGGTGGCGTGGTTCAAGCTCCACGGTGGTTTCGGTGCGCAGTTCGCGCAGGGCCGCCTCGTGCAGTTCCTCGCCGGGGTGCACAAACCCGCCGGGCAGGGCCCAGGCGCGGGCGTGGGGCAGCTGGCCGCGCTGCACAAGCAGGACGCGGAGCTCTCCGGCGTGCATGGCGAAGGCCGCGACGTCCACGGCCAGCCCAACCTGGGTGGCCTGTGGGGGCAGAGTGAGGCGGCTCATCCTGAAATGATGAGGTTTGTGTCACCGGTACGTCAAGTGGATAAGTGTCCTGACGGCGCGGCGTTTCAGCCCCCCCGCGCGTAATTCAGCCGGGGATTTACGTGCCCTCGGCCTGCGTGACCAGCACGTGGGCCCGCAGCAGCTCGGCCACGCTCCACGCCTGGAACGGGCACCCGCCCGGGCGCAGACTGCCGCCGCTGAACACCTCCGACACGTGCCCCAGCCCGGCTTCCCAGACATGCCCGAGCAGGCCGGTCAGGGCTTCGCGGGCGCGCGTCACCTCGCCCTGGCGGAGCAGCAGTTCCACGTGTGCGGTCAGCGGCCAGGGCCACACGGTGCCCTGGTGGTACGCCGCGTCCCGCTGCACCTGCGGCCCGCCGTAATTGCCACGGTACCGGGCGTCCAGCGGGGAGAGCGTGTGCAGGCCCACGGGCGTCAGCAGTTCGGCCTCCACCTGCGCGGCGGTGCGGGCCACCTGCTCCGGGGTGCTGGGCGTGTCCGGGAGGGCCAGCGCAATGGGCGCGTTCGGCCGGACGCTGAGGTCAGCCCCGCCGTTCTGACTGAGGGTGTCGGCGTACCCGGCACCGGCCCACAGCTGCGGGAAGCTGGCGCGGGCGCGGGCCAGAACAGCCGCAAACTGCGGCGCTTCGCCCAGCGCCCCGGCGAGGCGGGTTTCGGCCCCCAGCGCCGCCAGCCACAGGCCCTGCACCTCGATGGGTTTTCCGTGCCGGGGGGTCACCACCCAGCCTTCGATCTTCACGTCCATCCACGTGAGCTGCACGCCCGGTTCGCCCGCCAGCAGCAGGGCGTCGCTTTCGTCCATGCGGACGCCGTGGTCGGTGCCGCGCACGTGCCAGTCCAGCAGGGCCCGCAGTTGCGGCAGCGCCGTGCGGGCAAAGGACAGGTCGGAGGTCGCATGCACGTAACGGTCCAGGGCCACAGCCAGCCACAGGGCGCCGTCCACGGTGTTGTACCCGGCGCCGCCTCCGTCGTCGTGGAAGTTATTGGGGGTCAGGCCGCGCCGCAGGCTCGCCAGGAAGGTGCGCAGCAGGTCCCGGGCCTCCGCGTGCCGGCCGGTCAGAAGAGTGAGGCCGGTCAGGGCGATCATCGAGTCGCGGCCCCAGTCCGCGAACCAGGGGTACCCGGCGATCACGCTCACGCCCTGCGGCTGGGCGCGCTGCACCAGGTAGGCGTCCGCCGCGACCGCCAGCGTGCTCACAAGGTCATCGCGCACGCCGGTCGTGTCCTGCGCGAGGGTCGCGAGCGCCCGCCGGCGCTCCACCTCCTCATCCCAGGCCGCCCACGGGTCGGGGAGCGTCATGCCGTCTGTCGCCGGTGACTGCCCCCGGATCACCAGCGCCGCCCGGCCTCCGCCTGCCGGGAAACCCAGGGTCCACAGAGCGGCGCCCAGCGCGACCTCATGATCGGGTTCGCCGCGCGCCGCGTCATGCCGGTAGTACACCCGCTGCGGGAAGGGCCGCGGCGTCAGGGCCTGCACGGTGGCGGCCGGGGCGTGCACGGCCGCCACCGTGGTGCGTTCGCCCTGCACGGTCACCTCACCGGCACCGGGCCCCGCCTGCAAGTGCAGCGCCGGGATAGCCCTGTGCACGGCGTGCATGTCGCGGTCCACGAAGTACCCGCCGAGCGTGAGCGTGACGGGTTCGCGGCTGCTGACGTCATACAGGAACACCACGGCGCCCGATCCGCGGGGAGTGAAAGTGCGGCGGCGGACGCGCACGCCCGCGGCGAACTGCTCCCGTTCGGGCAGCAGGTCCCGCAGCGTCGCGCCGGTCAGGACTTCCAGACCCTGGCCCTCGAACACGTCCGGAGCGAGTTCCAGGGCGTGCAGCGCCACGTCACGGCCGCGGACGTGCAGAAGCTCGTGCGGCGCGACGAAATGGGTGTGCCGCTGCACGGGCGGCTGCTGGCTGACCACCAGGCCCGAGTAGCAGCGGGTGGGGACGCCCGCGAGACTGCTCAGGGCGAAGCCGCCCAGGCCGTCGGTCAGCAGGACCTCCAGGTCCGGGTGGCGGGCGCTCAGCGGCCCGAACGGGCGCGTGACGGGGAGGGCGGCGGAGCGCGTCATGCGGCTCAGCATGGCAGAAGGGCGCCCGGGCAGGCTGCCCGTGGTAGACTGGGGGGTATCGGCCTGCCCAGCGTGGCGGGTGAAGCCGCCCGGAGAGCCAGCGTGCCCCGGAGCGCGGCGGAGGTGATGAACATAGCGAAAGAACACAAGGTCAACGAGCAGATTCGCGTGCGCCAGATTCGACTGATCGGCGCGGAAGGCGAGCAGGTGGGCATTATCGACACGCGTGACGCCATGAACATGGCCCGCGAGGCCGGGATGGACCTGGTCATGGTCAGCCCACAGGCCGTTCCCCCCGTCTGCCGCCTGCTCGACTATGGCCGGTTCCGCTTCGAACAGCAGCAGAACGAGAAGGAAAACCGCAAGCGTGCCCGCGCGCAGGAAGTCAAGGCGATCAAGTTCCGCGTGAAGATTGACGCCCACGACTTCAACACCAAAACCGGGCACGTGCGCCGCTTCCTGGAAGAAGGGCACAAGGTCAAGGTCACCATCATGTTCCGCGGCCGCGAACGCACCCACCCGGAACTCGGGGAGCGCATTCTGGTGCGCGTCGCCGAGGTCCTGGCGGACATTGGCGCGCCCGAAGGCACCCCCAGCATGATGGGCATGGACATGAACATGATCATGACCCCCAAAGCGCCACCCGCGCCGAAAAAAGACCGTCCGGCTGACGAGGTGTCTGCCGAGGTGGCGGCCGAGGCCCCCGCCACGCCTGCCACGGCCTGAGCCGCTGCTCGCCTGTTCGGCCCACCCTGCAACTGGGGGTGGGCCGTTCTTTCTGGACACCACACACCACGCCAACGCTTTATTTTGTAAACTGAAGAGGTGGGCAACCCAGCCCACCCGGAGGTCCCCATGATCAAGATGTACACCACCAGCTGGTGCCCTGACTGCCACGCCGCCAAACGCGCCCTGACCAGCAAGGGCCTCACCTACGAGGAAATCAACATCGAGCAGGACGAGCAGGCCGCGCAGTACGTGATGAGCGTCAACGGCGGCAGGCGCAGCGTCCCCACCCTCGTTCACGGCGAGGTGGCCGCCAGCCTCAGCGGCTTTCGCCCCCAGAAGCTCGACGCCTTCCTGGCCCAGGCCGGCCTGTAAAACCCACCGAAAACGCCAGGGTGAGCGTTCTGGAGAGTCCAGCCCGCCCACCCTCGCGCTTTCACTTCAGGCTTTTGGTGAGGCGCGCCGCCTCACGCGCCGTCACCGTTCCATCCTCGCTCACCGTGTAGGCCCAGACCACCAGCGTTCCCGGCGTCACGTCAAGCCGCAGGAACCCCGGCGCGCTGAACGCAGAGAACGCCGCCGGCCGTGCGCCCACCGGGCCGCCTCCCACCTCGCCCGCCGCCCCCGACACCAGCGTCCACGTGCCGGGACACCCCGCCTGCGGCGCGAACACCTCCAGCGCATGAACGTGTCCGCTGAGCAGCGCGTCCGCCTGACCACACACCACGCCGTACAGCTCACGCACCGCGTCACCCCGCTGGAACGCGAACGGCAGCCCGTCATACGCGCCGGCGTCCCCATGCCGCCCATTGCTGAACAGAGGATGATGCCCCAGCACCAGCCGCCACCGCGCGCCGCTGCCCCGCACCGCGCCGGCCAGCCACGTCCGCTGCGCCGTGTCCCACGCGCCGCCCGGCCGCTCCTCCGGCCGGACCCCCGGCACATACGCCGCCAGGGGCGCCGTATCCACCGCGAAAAACTCCACCAGCGCCCCCACCGCAGCCCGGTACGTCCGCGCCGGCATCACCCACTGCGGATTCAGGTGCCCGTACGCCACCTGCGCCTCGGCACCCCGCGGGTCTGCACCGTCCCCCCCCACCTGCCACGACTCATCGTGATTCCCGGGAATCATCAGGAACGGCACCCCCAGCGGCCCGTACACGTCCGCAAAACGCTCCCGCAGCAGCGGCGAACCCGGGTCACGCGGTCCGGCCGGGTAGATGTTGTCCCCTAGCCCCACCCCCAGGTCGCAGCCTTCACGCGCGCACACCTGCCGCATGGCGGCTGCCACGCGCCGCTGCACTTCCGTGCCCGTGCCCTGATCCCCCATAACCAGAACCCGCAGGTGCTCTGTGGGCAGTGCCGGCAGCGTGGCCTGAACGTCCGGACCCGTGACCGCTCTGCTCGTTGCCGGAGCGCACGCTGCCAGTCCGGCCAGCAGCACCACGCCCAGCAGTCCCCGCCCCAAAGTTGGCATCATGCGTCTACTTTCTCTCCTAGACTGAGCTCACGCAAGGGAACAGGGAGAACCACATGAACGATTTTATTAATGTCATCCGCAACAACTACGCCAACTTCCAGGGCCGCGCCCGCCGCCGCGAGTACTGGATGTTCACGCTGATCTCCACGATCATTGCCATGGTCCTCAGCATTCCCGTCTATGGCGCCGCCATCGGCATGGCCGTCCAGGCCGACTCCACCGGCGCGCCCGGCGCGGGCTTCACCGGCATCACCCTGATCTTCAGCCTGCTGCTGCTGATCTACGCCCTCGCCGTGATGATCCCCAGCATCGCCGTGACCGTCCGCCGCCTCCACGACGCCGGTTTCAGCGGCTGGCTGTACCTGCTCAACCTGATCCCCGTGGGCAGTCTGGTTGTGCTGGTCCTGTGCATCCTGGACAGCAAACCCGGCGGCAACAAGTGGGGCCCCAACCCCAAAGGGATCTCCGACGGCCCCACGCCCGCCCAGAACTGGTAAGACATCGCCTCCAGCCGCCCCGCCCAGAGCGGGGCGGCTGCCGTTACCCCAGCAGGCCGGCACTCGCGACGGAATCCGCCGGTCTCCATCTTCCCCAAAGTTCGTGACCGTGTTCCGAACAAGCTGCGGCAGCAGCGCCCGGAAATCCCCCGTGGTGGTCTGCCGCAGCGAGCCCGGCCTCAGCACTGCGCGCCCCGCCACCACCGGCCGGGGTGCCACCCACGCCCGGCTGCGTCCGCAGGAAAAAGGCACTGATGGCCAGGCCTTAAGCCGGCAGCCCCAGGCCACTGTCATCAAAGTCAAACACGCTCAGTCGGCCCCGGCACCACCGCAGGTTCCCGCTATGCAGGTCCGCATACAGCTGACCAGCACCTCGCCCATCCTGTGCCGCGCTTTCAGCACCACGCTCAGGCTCACCGGCGTGCGGAACTCATCAGACTTCAGGTGGTCCCCCAGATTCATCATCGGACCGCGCATGGACAGCAGCGTCGTCCCCGGCGGAGCGCGGAACTCCGCGCGTGCTCATGCAACTGCGCCGCACCTCCCCCTACCGCAAACTCCTGCTCCGCCGGGCCGGTCCGATCCAGATTCGATCCGACAGCCACGAGAACAATGCCGCAGGCAATTCACGGCTCAGCGCGCGTCCTTCCACACGAAACTCACCAGCACTTCGTCCCGGCGAGGCTGCGGAACAGGCACGTTCAGCGGGGTCCCCCGGGTCAGCCCCGCCATTTCCGCCCCGCTCTGCGCAAGGCATTCACAGTCAGCCGCAACGCAAACCGCTCCCCTCCAGCGGTGTCGACACGGAACGTCGTGTTGTACCCGTGATTCAGCAGCGACAGGTCGCGCACCTCCAGCGGACCTCGCGCCTATCAGCAGGGAAGACCGGACGCGGCCGCCAGGCGTGCTGCCCATGCACAAGTGACCAAATGCTTGATTAGTGGCTTGTCAGCAATGGTTTTTCAGGTGCCTCGGCGGCGTTTATATAATGGGTTCGATGCCGAATGTGCCTTCGTCTGACCCGCTGACACCCATAAAAGGGTTTGTGAATGGTAAGCTGAATCCATCTGACTTTGCCGCCGCGCTGTACACCGATTCCGAACTTGAACAGCTCTTGCGCGACGCAAAATCCATACCCCCCTATTCGACATCCCAGGCAAACAACCTGTTCCAATTTCTTATCGAGCTGAACTTCACAAGGACACGTGATATTCGAAACGCGCAGGACGCGTTGTCTGCACTGCTCTCAGCTATGGGAGAGCCACACGCGAAGTCAGAGGCGCTCGCATCAAGAGCGCACCTTCTCCTGAACGTGCAACCGAAATGGCTGGATCTCGACGAAGATGACTTCAATCGTCTCGTTCAGGATGCGGGGAACCGACATGGCCAAGAGTTGAGGGCATGGTTAAAAGCCGAGGTCCGTCGGCGCTTCAGATACGTGTCGCATCCTCCAAAGTGGTTGCAGGCACCTCGCTGGCCTGTTCGCGAAGGCAATCCTCTCATTTTTGTCGGACAGCTGTCGTTGAACGGCCTGTTGCACGATAATGCTCAGGTGTACGTGTTTATGTGGAAGGGCACGGGAGAAATTGAAACTGTCGTCCAGACTGCATAACAATGCTCGGGATCCACACCACAAAACGACAGACCAAAGTTGACATGCCATTAGCCGCGAAGTCGGCAGAAGCAGCGTGTCTGCCAAACCTGGGCTGCACGCTCCCAGAACGACACTGCCCTTGCTACGCCGGTAAGGGAGCGGAGCCATTTCCCTCCGTCTGAGCAACTCGATCCCTGGAAAACGAACTCCCACCCGTCCAACGCGGATACGTATCTGGCTCAGCTGCACCAAGCGGGCCGAAGCAGTCGCTGGCACCTCTTCTGGATCATGGGGCATGGAGGACCAGACCGTCTGCCCGATCCACTGGAAGCGAGCCGCATTGACCCCGCAAGCCGCTCACAGGCTCCCTCGGGCAGGAACTCGCGGCCTGGTGCTGCGAACGGTGAGCCAGTTGGCGGGTTGCCGCGTGCGGCGGCGGGCAGTATCCTGCGTTCATGAAGCTTGCGCCCCGTCACTCCGGTCTGGTGATGCGAGGCAGTAAGCTGCACCGAATGCCTGCGCGGCCCGGTCTGAGCACCCGAACTCTGAGCGCCTGAGAACCCAGTAGCGGTTTTCAGGCGTTTCTCTGGGCTTGAGGCCAGACCGGGTCTGTTCTATTCACGGCCAGCAGCAGACAGCTGCGGCCAGTCACGAGAGGTTCACGATGCACGTCATTCTCCCTGATGGTAAACAACTCGAACTGAACGCCGGCGCGACCGCGCTGGACGCCGCAAAAGCCATCGGTCCGCGCCTCGCTCAGGACGCGCTGGCCGCCACCGCCAACGGCGACCTGGTGGACCTGATGACGCCCCTGCCCGACGGCGCGCGCATCACGCTGATCACCAAGAAAAACCCCGCAGACGCCGCGCCGCTGTTCCGGCACTCCCTCGGCCACGTGATGAGCCAGGCGGTCGGAGAGTACTACCAGGCCAAGGGGTACGGCGCGGACGTCGTCAAGCGCGGCGTGGGCCCCAGCATCGAGAACGGCTGGTACCAGGACTTCGATCTGCCGGAACCCCTGAAAGAGGAAGACCTGCCGGAAATCGAGCGGCTCATGCGGGACATCATCGCGCGCGGTCTCGACTTCCAGCGGCGCGAAGTGAGCAAAGAGGAAGGGCTGGCGCAGTTCCCGCACGATCCGTACAAGCAGGAACTCATTCAGGGCCTTCCTGAAGACGAGCCCATCACGTTCTACCAGCAGGGCGATTACGTGGACCTGTGCCGCGGTCCGCACTTCCCCAACACGGGCCGCCTGCCCGGCGCGTTCAAGCTGATGAGCACGTCCGGCGCGTACTGGCGCGGCAACGAGAAAAACCCCATTCTCCAGCGCGTTTACGGCGTGGCGTTCGCCACGCAGAAGGAACTGGACGACCACCTGCACGCCCTGGAAGAAGCCAGGCGGCGCGACCACCGCAAACTGGGCAAAGAACTGGAACTTTTCACGATTGACCCGCTGGTCGGCAAGGGCCTGCCCCTGTGGCTGCCGAACGGCACGGTGCTGCGCGAGGAACTGACCAGCTTCATGAAAGAGCAGCAGTTCCAGCGCGGCTACCAGGGAGTCATCACGCCGAACATCGGGAACCTGGACCTGTACCGCACGAGCGGACACTACGAGAAGTACGCCGACGGACAGTTCCGCCCGATTGAGGTGGATGACGAGGAGTACATGCTCAAACCCATGAACTGCCCGCATCACGTGCGGATCTACGCCAGCAAACCGCGCTCGTACCGCGACCTGCCGGTGCGACTCGCGGAGTTCGGCACGGTCTACCGCTACGAGCAGAGCGGCGAACTGAACGGCCTGACCCGCGTGCGGGGGTTCACGCAGGACGACGCCCACCTGTTCGTGCGGCCCGACCAGCTGAAAAAAGAATTCCTGGACGTGCTGAGCCTTACGGTGCTCGTCCTGAAGACCTTCGGCATGAACGAGGTGCGGTTCCGCGTCGGCACCCGCGACCCCGAAAGCGACAAGTACGTCGGTGACGAGGGCAACTGGGACCTTGCGGAACGCCAGATTATCGAGGCGGTCGAGGAAGTGGGGCTGCCGTACACCATCGAACCCGGTGACGCCGCCTTCTACGGGCCGAAACTGGACTTCGTGGTGAAGGACGTCCTGGGCCGGGAGTGGCAGCTGGGCACCATTCAGGTGGATTACAACCTTCCTGAACGCTTCGACATCAGTTACGTCGGTGAGGACGGCCAGGATCACCGCCCGATCATGATTCACCGCGCGCCCTTCGGCAGCATTGAGCGTTTCACCGGCATCCTGATCGAGCATTACGCCGGGGACTTCCCGCTGTGGCTCGCGCCGCGCCAGATCATGATCATTCCCATCGCCGACCGGCACAACGAGTACGCCTGGGCCCTGCGTGAAGAGCTGCACGCCGCGGGCCTGCGCGCCGAGGTGGACGACTCCAGCAACCGCATGAACGCGAAGGTTCGCACCGCTGAACTGAGCAAGATTCCCGTCATGCTTATCGTCGGGGACAAGGAACAGGAAGGCCGCGAGGTCAGCGTCCGCGAACGGACCCCTGAAGGACATAAGGAACGCAAGGGCATTGCCTTTAACGACCTCAAGAGCGAACTGCTCGAACGGTACAAGAACCGCGCGTAACAGGAGCGGAACAATCGAGCGTCCGGTCATGGTGACCGGGCGTCTTTTTTTTTTTGCATACGCCCCGATTTTCAGAGGCACAGGGAGAATGAGCTGAACAACTTGATCGCACGAAGCCACCCGCACTGCCGGGTCAGACTGGTGGCCTTGACTGCCGGGCCTGTAGGTCGGAGGTCATGTGGATGGGGGCACCGGAGGGTGATTCAGACCAAGATGAGTTGGCAGCTGCACTCATCCGGTTGTCTGGGCGGGCAGAAGTCAGCGTAGCGACCAGCCCCTGACTCGTGCCGCCAAGAAGCTCTGTCAGGCTGACGTCGACCACAAAGATGGCCCGGCCAGCAGCGCGGCGGGTCATTCCGCGGTGGAGCAGACTTGTGACCTGCAGAGAGGGTCGAGTCCCTTTGCCCCAAAGCCAGCAGGACGGAGCTGCCAGTCATCCTCTGATGACGCAGTTTCATAGCGTTGAAAGCTGCGACAGGCCTCCCTGGCGGTCATGTCTCCGTCCTGGCGCAATGACAGGATTAAACGGCTGGTTGTTCCACTGCTTTTGCTTTGCTCCTGACGTTCAAGCCTGAACTCCGGTACAGACCGGAACAGGACGGTCCCCGCAACAAGAAGGGCCAGCGGCCGCAGGGGAGGGGCAATATGCTCTCCCCCAGAAGCCTCTGATCCACCACAGCCGCAGGCCTGAGTTCCTGCAGGGCCTGATTGTACGCCTGTGCCTCGGTGAGGTCGCCCAGGGTCAGTTGCTGGAATTCGCCTGTGGCCGAGGGGTTGGTGCCGAGCCCCCTGGCAATCCTGACCGCGCAGGTCTCCGGTTGCCGCCCGGACGTGGCTTCGTTCCAGGCAGACCTGAACTTCAGGACGGACCGCAGGGCACATGCTGGGATTCGCGCTGAAAGATGAGTCCAACATGCCCATTGTCCGTGAGGCGGTTGTACCTGTGTCTTAGTCCGCCAGCGTCAATGGGACGCGTTTCAGCCACCAGCAGGTACGTCCTTCCAGAGGTGCCGGGCAGGGGACAGGGTGCCTTGCCTGAAGCTGAACTGGCCGCCGGTACAGCACTGCACTTGCTGAATGAGGCGCAGGCCGTCAAAAGGTGGCGAGAGACAGGAAATTCACCGATCCCAAGAGGAGGTGGCGTTCTGTCCCCTTACTTTGCATTGCTGCATGGCGCCTCCGGGAAGTCGCAGAGGTTCAGTTCACCAGGAAAAGCCCGCTTTACCGGAACAGGCGCAGACGTTCCTCGATCACGCTGGCCGCACCAGGCCTGGCGGTGGTGACTGCACGGATCCGCGCGAACTCCTGCATGTCACCATAATCAGTGAGTTTCATGCCATTCAGAAACACAGTGGGTGTCCCCTGGACGCCCAAGCTCAGGCCCACCCGGTACTGCGCGTCAACGCTGGTCTTGAAGGTGCGCTGCCCCAGGCATGTCTTGAACGCCGCCGTGTCCAGGCCCGCGGCCCTGGCGTAGACGCTGTACCTGCCGGGCGCATCCTTCGGATTTAAAGGTGTCCAGGTGGCCGCATTGGCGAACAGCTGATCTGCGAACGGCCAGAACTTCCCCTGCGCCAGCGCGCACTCACTCGCCTCAGCGGCGCCCAGGGCGTTGCGGTGGAACGACAGCGGGAACTCGTAGTGCACCACGCGGTAGGTGCCACTGGCCTTGCGCCACGCCGGCATCGCCTTGTCCCACATGAGCTTGCAGTACGGACACTGGAAATCACTGAAGATCCGCAGCACATTCGGCGCCTCGGCACTTCCAGTGACGGCCCAGGCGGGTGGGAAGGCGCTGTCCGGCCAGACCTTCATGGCCACATACCCCAGGTACCGCGGCGCACTGGCGTCCCCAGTGACTTTCAGGGCGATCAGGTCGGTCGCGCCCTCATCAGTCACGTCCACAAACCCCTGGCGGGCCGCCGTCAGCAGTTTTGGGTCGGACAGGCTCTGCTGCAACTTTGGGAGGTTGGCTGCCTCCAGCCCCCAACCGGCGCCAATGCCCCGTGCCAACCCTTCAATCGAGTCGGTTTGAGTCAGTACACCAACCACCAGCCCGCCCACAACGTCCAGGGTCACCGTGGAACTGGCGCTGTGAAACGTGAGGCCCTGAAGGTTAAACCCGGACAGCAGTGGCTGCGCGGCCGTCGCGCCGGGCGTCGCCATCAGCTGGGCGGAAGCGCCTGTTCCCAACAGGACAGAGAGGATCATGATGCGGGCTGGTCCACGCAGAGTGCTGCTCATGAAAAGCAGTCTAGAGTGCGCGCGGGGCCAGCAAAGCAGGAGAAGAGCCCCACCCCTGTTTACAGGTCTGAACGTCCGTGCTAACATTCCTTCCGCTGGAGAGGAAGGACCCACCAGCCGCCCGCAGGCGACAGCAAAAGCCAGACGGCACGGCGCTGTAGCCAAGTGGTAAGGCAGAGGTCTGCAAAACCTCCACCACCGGTTCGAGTCCGGTCAGCGCCTCCAAACTTTACCCGTAGAACCGTAGCTCAGGGGTAGAGCACTACCTTGACACGGTAGGGGTCAGGGGTTCAAATCCCCTCGGTTCTACCAGCAGAACTCTCGTCTAGGCGGGAGTTTTTTCTTTTGCATGTTCATCACTGAGGGCGCTTGGTAGCAGCGCTGATAGCAACTGTCTACAACTCCAGTGGATCCAGGTCCAACGGGTCCGGCCGGGTGCTCAGGTTCTTGAGGATCAGCACGGCCTTCTCGCGCTGCTCTTCGAACACGTGCCCGTACACGTCCGGCGTGAGGCTCGCGCGGCTGTGCCCGAGGCGGTCTGCCAGCGCCTTGGGGTCCAGGCCCTGGTAGATGGCCAGCGAGGCGTAAGTGTGCCGGATGTCATGAATGCGGATGCGGCGACCTGGGCTCGACCCAGCAGGGCGTACCAATCCCGCAGGAGGTTACGGGGCTGGTAGAGGGTCCCAACGGCCGTCGTGAATACCAGGCCGCTCTCTTCCCAGTCCTCACCGACCGCGTCTGCCCGGATGCCGAGACGCAGTTCACGCAGCATACCGTCCAGCGCCTCGAGTGGTACTATTGATAACGACACGGGTTCGCCTTGCTCCCGTCCAGACCCGGCAGCGATCAAACTCACCCAGACACCTGAAGTCTGACGGCAACCGATTCAAAGCTCCGTCGTCATCAATAGGGAGTTGAGCACAGCGCCTGCCGAAGTGCAGGCCGCTCTGCTAGAGGCCGGGAGTCCGGACAGAGCTCGCCGCAGATAGTGGCCGGCCTGCGAGACCTGGTCGACGTAAGCCGCAACTGTGCGGCCACAATCGTCCGGAATGAACTGGGCAACGCCAGCGTGTACGCCCAGCGGAAAGGTCAGCGGCAGGCGGGCGTCACCCACTACATCTGGCTGACCGCTCAAGACTTCCGCGTCCGTGACGCGCGTCGGGCGCGTCACGGCAAGACTTTCGCTTGCAACGATCCACCCCAGATGGGCACCCTAGCCAGCCCATTCTCTGCCGGTGTGATGCGCTGACGGTATTGCCTGAAAGCGCTGTACCGGACATCTTCAGGTTGGAGCTGTGCTGGACGGGAACTCCCTGAACGTGTGAGCGGTCGCGAACCGGCACGACACACGGCGGTGTTTCGGGGGTGTGACGACTCCAAAACCCGCCGATCTCCAGCGGACCGAACTCAACCGCTACTTCAGCCTGCGTGCCTTTCCTGCGCCACGACACGCTGCAGCGTGTCGTGGACGTGATCTTCGCGATGGTCACCGCCAGGAGCGTGAATCACAGTGATCTGTGCGCTCACCTCCCCTGGGGAGCTCCGTCGACGTAAAGAAACGCCGGATGGAACGAGGGTGCCGTGATCCCCAGTTCACCGAATCCGTCTTCCTGACTTGCCTGCTGGCGCTGCTGCCCCCAGGGACATTGCTGCTCCGCATAGACCGCACCACCTGGGAGCGCGGCGAGTCGCCCGTGAATCTCCTGGTCCTTGGCGTCGTCCTCCACGGGTCCACAGTGCCACTCGTCTGGACCGCTCTGGATCACGACCGCAACAGCGGCACGGTGCGGCGCATCCAACTGGTCTCCAGGATGCTGAAGGCCCTTCCAGCGGCACGCTGGAAGGGCCTGGTCGCCGACCGAGAGTTCATTGGCGGCGAGTGGTTCCAGTTCCTGAGACGCAAGGGCATCAAACGTAACATCCGCATCCGGAAGACTGCCGTTGTCGATGAGCTGCGCGTGGAGGCGTGGTTCGGTGACCTGAAGATCGGGGAAGCGCGGTGCCTCGCCGAGCGGGCCAACGTCTACGGTGAGGTCATGCACGCCCGTGGCGACCAGGTCACCTGCAGGTGACTTGGTCGCGATCGCCACCGATTTCAGCGTCTGGGACACGTGTGTGCTGTACCGGGCGCGCTGGTCGGTAGAGCGCACGTTCGCCAGCCTCAAGGTCCGTGGGTTCGATTCTTATGCGCACCGGCATCACCTAACCTGAACGTCTGGAACGTCTGTTCGGGCTGTTCATCCTGGCGTGGGTCAGCTACCTGCGGGTGGGCGTGTGGCTCCAGGCGCACGGCCCGATCAAGGTGAAGGCTCATGGCCGACCGGCCATGAGCCTCGTGCGATACGGCGCCAAACAGCTCTGTCATGCCTTGCGCTGGGGACTGCCCGAGTTACCCGAACTGATGAGGCTGCTCAGCACGCCATTTCAAGCGCCAGGCGCGGCTTGAAGGTGAGATGTCCGGTACAGAAACCTGAAAGGTTTAATGGGTAACGAGGGCTGGCGTCACGTGGGTTTGGCAGGCACGCGTTGTGTGGGCAGACTCTTATCAGGAAGAAGAAACAAGGCAATCAACCCCACAAGGCTGAATACACCAAGCAACCCTGTAAGCGGACTTTGATGCTTGCTTCGGGCATACAGCACTCCACCATTCAGGCCGAAGAGGATGGCGGCGACAAGGAAAAGTGAGGTAAACAAACTGGCTTCTCCATTGGCCTCGGGGAAAGCACTAATTCCGAGAATGCGGAGGGGAAGGGGAAGTGCCACGAGAGCCGTTCCAAGAGCTCGCATCGTAGATTTTGACGAGTCGTCCACCCAGGTGAGTCCAAGGAGAAGTGGCCCAAGGACCGGCATAGTACCAAGGAGTAGGGTCGATCGAGAGCGATCAGGCAGTTGTGCGAGCTTCCAGATCAGCCACCAGTACACGGGTACTCCAAGGAGTGCCAGGAGAGGAGCCCATACGCCGCCTCCGGGTAGATCCTTACCTGGGATGCTGAGGAAAACGTTTGGGACCACTGTGATCAGTACGGCAGAAATCACATATTTCCAGCTTTCGGCTTTCATCATTCCTAAGAAATGTATAGGAATTCCATGAATATATGGATGAGAACCAAGGCCAGTCGTGCAGCAGTTTTCGCTTCCTATCCCTTCCGCTCCGCAATGGGCGGTTTTTTGTGGCCCACCCATCGGCCTTGTAATTGGGAGATGAGAGATATGAATCGTCAACGGAGGGAGGCTCTATGTTCAAAAACTTCCTGACTGCTCGACTCGCCAACGTTCCCTCAGTACCGGCGCCGACGCATCCGCTGTGGAGACCTTTCTGCACGCCGCGCGAACCACTGAGGCAACATATGAGCTGAGGCGGCACTGATCAGTTGAGGCAATCGAGACTGTCGTGTCCTGCTGGGCCACCCAGGCTAAATTTTGCGCCCAGGCTCCTCATTGTCTGCCTGACCTCCGAAGAGACACTTGGCCGCTGAGGCTTGTGCACCTCTTGTTCGCGTTGCAGAACCGGGAAACCAGGACAGCAGGTGGCAGGCAGAGAAGTGACTGGAGGAAGCCTCCTGAGTTCATGGTGTTCCTCCTGGTGCGCAGGTGCTGGAGCCCGGCATGGTAATGGCGTGCTGCTGGACACAGGCGCGGCCGGTTGATTGCACGTTCGCGCCCAGGGGTAATCCACATTTTGAAGTGAATCCTGGTTGCACAGGGGTTTACGCTACTGGTATGCGATGGCCCCTGCTCCTGATTGGATTGCTGCTGACCGCCTGCCAGAAGCCTGCACCGGCCGCGACGGAGGTCAAACCTGAGATCGTGGGCACCGCGGAGGGCGGACAGAAGATCGAGCGGCTCAGCTTGGGGAAGGTTCCTCCCGGTGACTCGCCGTACTTCACCCTTGAGGGAGGCACTTACGTCGCCGTCCTCAAGGACCTGCCCGGTGGCTGCTTCGGGTCGTTGGCCCTGATGCGATACGAGAGCAAAGACGTCGTTGAGGAATTCACCTGGAACGTGCAGACCACGCAGCTCACTGTGAAGGACCTCAAGCCTGGCACGTACTATTTTAATTCCATCACGCAAGACGGTTGTACGCCACGATTAGAACTGACCACTCAATCCTGACCGCCTTTTCAGAAGCACAGGTGTTTTACGGAAGCTGGGGTAACCAACGGGATCGACATGCACTGTGGCCTTCATGTTCATTCTCGCATCACAGGTGTCACTGGCCGACACTGCCGACCATGACGGCCAACACCCTCAGGAGAATGGCGCCGATTAGCAGAACATCGAATGTCCTGCCAGCGCGGGTATCAGCATTGTCGATGATGTTCGCGAGCGTGTCCCGCCACACTTATTGATAACGGCATAAGTTAAAGTCCATCAAACGTTGAGGCAGGTCGATGTACCGAACCCGTTGCCAGGCCGTCGTCAGCTTCGCTTTCAGCACGCCCACTGAGCGGGCACAGAAGTTCCCCAGCACATTGCGCTTCACGTACGCCCACACCAGCTCGATGGGATTCAACTCCGGAGCGTACGGCGGCAAAAACACCAGCGACAGGCGTTCGTGGAGATCCACGAACGCCTGAGTTGCCTTCGCTCGGTGAATGCCCGCGTTGTCCAGCACCACCACGATCTCCCCCTGCACATGGCGCATCAGATGCTGGAAGAACCGGGTGACGTCCCCACCCCGGATCGCCCCATGCTTCGTGTGCTGGAAGAATCGACCGTCCGAAGTGATCGCCCCGATAATCGAGCGTTTTTCCCAGTTGGCCGGGAGTGTGACCAGGGGCGTGACGCCCCTGGTCGACCACGTTCGTCTTCGCACACCGTTCAGCGAGAAGCCAACCTCATCCAGGTCCACCAGGGTGGCGCCCTGCGCGACCTTTTTTTCCCAACTCCGGCGCCACCTGTTCTTTCCAGGACGCGATCCGGAGTTCATTGCGTTCTGCTGCCCGTCCATCCGGCATCTGGGGCGTGAACCCCAGCTGACGAAGAATTCTCCGGACGTGATCGGGGTGGTACCACACGTCGAAGTGCCGCCCGATCAGGTCTGCGACTCGTCTGGTGCTCCAGGTCGGGTCAGGGAAGCCATGGTGCAGCGCACCCTCCCTCAGGAGGGTGCGGACCTGTTCGAGCTGGGCGGTGGTGAGTCGGGAGGGGCGTCCTGTCGTCACCGTTGCCTGGAGACTGCCGGTGCGCTTCAGGCGTTTCTTCCAGTTGCTGACGGTGTGTACGGACACGCCGAAGTGCTGGGCAATCACCTGCTGTGAATGCTGGCCCCCTTGAAGCCAGGGGGTCGCCGCCAGTCGACGTTCCTCCAGCTGCGCTCGGGAGTATTTGGATGGATGCCATTCAGCCACACCTCCAGCATACCAGCTCGTATTTACGTCGTTATCAATAAGCGCTGTGCGTCCTCGTAGGGTAAGGGGTGTGCGGCGTACCTGACCGCCTCGGCTGCCTGCTCAGGCAGGGGGAGCTCTCCCGGTCGTGGACCGAAGAGGCAGCGGGCGTTCCTTCGTCTGGGCGGCCGTCAGGAGGCACTCTGCAGCGGCGGGAGGACCGCCCTCTTCGCGTTGTACGCCGGGTATGCCGGCCTCTGAAGCAGTCGGTTTACAATGGTTGCAAACATGAGTGAACTGAAATTCCTTCTCGCGGCGCTTGCTATAGGAGCCCTGATCTTCATGGCGGTGACGATGCGAAGCACGGCGCGGCGAATGCATTACCGGGACCGGCCCCGGTTCTGGCGCACGGCGGCCCCCCTTCTTATTCCGGCGCTGCTCAGCCTGGGAATGGTGATCTGGGGCGTGACCCGGCAGACGGGCAGTGCCGTCCTGTGGGGCGCGCTGGTACTGGGCGCTGTGAATGCGGGCGTGGCCTGGTGGATGAACCTGAACCCCCGCCGGTTGCTTCAGGCGGCGCACCGGGGGGCGGACCGACCGTCTCGACCTTAAGGCCTCACGCCGTCTTCAGACGGGGGGAGCCGGGGAGCAGCTACACTAAGTGATGTGCTTGTGATTCGGCTGTTTACCATGCTGCTGGGGCTGCTGCTGGGGCTCGCGGCCGGGCGTGCCCTGAGTGCCGTGCAGCCTGGTGAACTGGGCCTGGTGAATACCTTGAGCCTGATGCTGGCCGGAACCCTGATGGCGCTGCTGCTGGCTCCGCGCATTGAGGCGCTGAGCAGTGGGTGGAGCCGGCGCTTCACCCACTGGTACGCGGGTTTGTCACCCCGGACGGTGGCGGCCGCGACGTTCGGGTTGATTGTGGCGCTGCTGGTCAGTGTGCTGCTCAGCAGTCTGCTGCGCACCCTGCCGCTCTACACCTGGGTCTGGAACCTGGTGATCACGGGCGTGCTCAGTGTGTTCTTCGTCTCGTACGCCGTGCGGAATGCTGAGGCGTTCGGGCTGCTGGCGTTTCCGCAGGTGCGCCGGAAGCCGGGCAGCAAGCTCCTGGACAGCAACGTGATCATCGACGGGCGCATCGTGCAGCTGGTGCAGGCCGGGTTTCTGGAAGGGGAACTGGTGGTACCGGCGTTCATTCTGAGGGAACTGCAGGTGCTGTCCGACAGTCACGACAGTCAGAAGCGCACGCGCGGCAAGCGGGGCCTGAGCGTTCTGGAGGAACTGCGGGAGCTGCGGGCCCTGCGCGTGGAGGACTGGGATGACGCGGCGCTGCCCACCACGGACGACAAGTTGATCCGTCTGGCGCGCGAGACGGGCGCGCGGATCGTGACGAACGACGGGAATCTCGGCAAGATTGCTCGCCTGCATGGCGTGGAGATCCTCAGTATTCACGAGGCGGCCGTGGCGCTGAAACCTCAGGTGCAGGCGGGCGATCACCTGACGGTCACCATCACCAAGGGCGGGCAGCAGAAGGATCAGGGTGTGGGGTACCTGGAGGACGGTACCATGGTGGTGGTTGAGGACGGCATCCGGGTGAGGGGTAAGGCGGCGCGTGTCCTGGTGGTGAACAACGTGCAGACGAACGTGGGGCGCATGATCTTCGCGAAACTGGACCGCGAGGAAGGCGCGGCCTGAGTCCCGGGGACTCCGGGCGCCTGCGTCCCACGTTCCCTCTGAGCATCGATGGACGGTTCCGGCGCCCTGCACCTGCGGGGCGCCGGATGTCTATGACGGCTACAGATCGAAGCGTTGAATGCTGCTGCCCGCCACGCTCTTGGTGACCAGCAGGCGGCTGGGCAGCCGCTCCGAAAGGCTTTCGACGTGCGTAACGACGCCCACCATACGGCCCTGCGTGCGCAGGTTCTCCAGGGCGTTCGCCACGGCTTCAAGGGCCTGGGGGTCCAGCGTGCCGAAGCCCTCATCGAGGAACAGGGCGCCGAGCACCTTGTTGCCCGCGAGGTAATCGCTCAGGGCGATGGCGAGCGCCAGGGACGCCAGGAACGTCTCCCCGCCGGAGAGGGTTTTCACGCCGCGAACCTCGCCGGCATTCCAGAGATCCTGCACCACGTACTCGCCGGTCTGGAGGGCCAGGCGGTAGCGGCCGTCGCTGATTTCGTGCAGCAGAATGCCAGCGCGCGTGAGAAGCTGCGCCTCGATTTCCGCAAGGAGAAACTGCTGGAACTCGTTGGCCTTCAGGCTGTTCGTGAGGGTCTGCCACGTGTCGAAGGTGCGTGAGGCGGCCAGGGCGCGCGCCTCGATGTCTGCCTTGCGGTCCAGGCGTTCACGCAGGTGCCGTTCCTGCTCTGCGAGCCGTCCGGCCTGCTCGCGGGTGTTCGTGAGGGCCGCGTCGGTGGCGATCAGGTCGCGGGTCACCTGGGCGAGCTCGGCCGGGTCGAACGGCGCGGCACCCAGCTGCCGGTCCAGGTCGGTGAGGGCCGCGCGCAGCTGGGCGAGGCTGGCGGCGTACGTGCGCGCCGCTTCTTCCAGCGCTGCAATGTCCGGTTCGGGCAGAGCCGCCGCGCGGGCCTGGGCGGCGTTCAACCCCAGGGTGGTCAGGGCGGCGTTCAGGGTGGCGTGAGCGTCCTGGGCTTCCTGCGTGCGGCGCGTGGCGTTGGCCTGAACGCCACGCAGCGTCGCGTCGGCCGCGGCGAGGTCCCCCTGCGCCCGGTACAGGGCCGCCTGGGCGTCCTGCACGCGCGACCTCAGCGTCTGAATCTCACTGAGGGTGATCTGCCGGGCGCGGGCAGGGTCGGGTCCGGCGGCGCGCACCCGGGCCGCCAGATCAGCCAGGAGGCGCTGCATGTCGGTCTGCGGATCGCCGGTGACAAGCGCTTCAGCGGCGCGCAGGTCGGTTTCACGGGCGGTGAGCTGCTCTTCCCAGTTGCGGTACTCGGCGCGTTTCTCGTCCAGCCACGTCTGCCGGGCTTTCAGTGCGGCGCGCAGGTCCGTGAAGCGGGCGCGGCGCTCTTCAAGCGTGGCGCGCAGGGCGTCCACCCGGCGTTCGTGCTCGCCGAGGTCCGCGCGGGGCGCGGCGGGCAGGGCGGTCACGACCTGCCCGCACAGGGGGCAGTCGTCCCCGACGTGCAGGTGCGTGCGGTACGACGCCAGACCCGCCTCGATCCGCGCGGCGTCCAGCGCGGCCTGCGTGGCTTCCAGGGCCACCTTGCCGTCGGTGCCGTCGCGTTTTACGCGCTCCAGTTCGGCTGTTTCCTGCACCTGGCTGCGTTCCTCGGCCGCGAAGCGGTCCTGCGCAGCTTTCAGGCTCACGCGTTCAGTCTGGAGCAGCACGCGTTCCTGCCGGTTCTTCTCGGCCCGCTGCGCTCCTTCGCGCGCCGTGAGGAACGCGTCCTCATCCCAGGGCAGAGGCCGGGCGTGGGTGAGGTTCACGTTGCCGCCGGCGCGGCGCAGCCGGGCCACATCGCCCTCTGCGTCACGCAGCGCCTCAGCGCGCGCCTCCAGGTCGGGAATGCGGGTCTCGGCGGCCTGTGCGGCTTCCAGGGCGGCAGCGGCAGTTGTGACGCGCTGCTGCGCGGCCGTCACGGCGCCCTGCGCGCCGCGCAGGTCCCCCGCCTCGCGTTCCGCGGCGATGCGGGCACGCTCGGCGGCGTCCAGTAGCGGCAGCACCCCGGCCACGCGGCGCGCCTGCGCGGCCTGCTCCGCGCCCTGCTGCACGCCGGCCGCGCGGGCCTCCAGGGCGGTCAGGCGGCGTGCGGTCTCCTCGCGGGCCTTCCAGATGCGTTCCTGTTCGCGCAGGCGCGCCTGCGCGGTCTGCAGACGCTCACGTTCGTCGGTGAGGCGTTCGGCGTCCGCGTCGGTGCGTTCCCGCTCGCTGCGCAGGGCGCCGAGCGCCTCCAGCGTCACGCCCTCGTACTCCCCCGTCAGGACGGCGTTCAGGCTCTGCGCCTCGTGCTTCAGTTCCTTCGCCCGGTCGGACGCGACGCGCTGCATGGCGGCAACGTGATCCAGGCCGGTCAGTTCCCCCAGCAGCGCCTGCCGCTCCCTGCCGGTGCCGTGCAGCACCCGGGAGAACTCACCTTGCGGGAGCATGACGCTGCGCGCAAACGTCCGGAAATCCAGGCCCACCACCCGCCGGATGCGTTCGTTGATGTCCCTGGCGCCCCCTTCGGACAGGTTCGACCAGCGGCCGTCCTCATCCAGGCGCTCGAAACGCACCTCATTCTCCGCCTGCCTGCGGCCCTTGGTGCGCGAGGCGCGGTACGTGAGGCCAGCCACCTCAAAGGTCAGGCTGACCGACAGGCCCCGCTCACCCTGCGAGATCAGGGCGTCGAGCCCTGACGCACCCAGCCGCGCCGTCTGCCCGTACAGCGCGAAGGTCATGGCGTCCAGCAGGCTGCTCTTGCCGCTGCCGGTGGGTCCCACCAGCGCGAACAGTTCCAGGTCCCCGAACTCCAGGGTGGTGTACTGCCGGAACGCCGTGAAACCCTGAAGATCCAGTCGAAGGGGCTTCACGCGGGTTCCTCCGTGCGGGCCAGTTCGTTGGCCTCACGGAACGCGGCGCGCAGGTCATCCGGAAGCTCTCCCCGTTTCTCGTGGTGGTACCGTTCGTACAGCTCCATGAGGCTCAGCCCCTCACGCTTGAGTTCCGGGGCGGCCAGGTCCTCCTGCACGGCCTCCAGATCGACAGCCAGTGTGTTCGGCACAAGTTTCAGCACGCGGTCCTTCAGGCCCGGCAGGGCCGTGCCGGTCGGGGCGCGCACCACCACCTTCAGCAGGCCGCCGAACCCGGTCAGGGCAGCGAGGCGGGACTCCACGTGCTCCAGGTCGACCCGTACGGTCCGCAATTCCCTGCCGCTGGCCAGCGGCACGGCGTGAACCTGCGCGGGCCGCCCGGGCTCAACCTCGACAAGGTTCACCTGCTTCTTCTCGCCGCCTTCGCCGAAGTCCAGCTGGATGACACTCCCCGGGTAGTACGCGGGTGGCGCGTCGGACACCTGCTGCGGCTTGTGCACGTGACCCAGGGCCACGTACTGCGCGCCGGGCGGCAGTTGCAGGCCGGACAGGGTGTAACTGTTCGTCAGGTCGAACTGCATGGTGCGCTCACTGCCGCTGGGCACGGCGCCGTCCATGGTGGCGTGACTCATGAGCATGTTTACGCTGCCCGCGCTGAACCCCTCCCCGAGGCGACGCAGGAAGAAGCCCATGCCCTCACGGTATTTTTGCCGCCACGCGCCGGTGTCCCCTCCCAGCAGGTCCGCCGCTTTCACGAGCCGCCGTTCAGAGAGGTACGGCAGGGCGCCAACCACGAGCCGCTCGCCGCTGGGCGTCTCGACCGTGCGGATCATGTGCGCTGGGTTCGCGCTGGGCTGCGCGACGACCTGCACGCCCACCCAGCCGAGCAGGCCGGTGACGCTGGCGAGTCGCGCGGCGCTGTCATGGTTTCCGGCGATGACAATGCTGGGCACGCCCTGGTCACGCAGGCGCAGGAAGAAGTCGAACACGGCGTGCTCGGCTTCGGCGCTGGGGTTGGCTGTGTCAAAGAGGTCGCCACTCACGAGGACGACATCGGCACGTTCGGTGCGGGCCAGCGCGGCAATTTCCACGAGGGCGTCGTGTACTTCCGGAGTGCGGTCAAAGCCCCGCAGGGAACGTCCCGCGTGAAAATCAGCGGTGTGAAGTACGCGCATAACGGAAAAAATAGCACGCTGGGTCAGCCGAGCCCGCCGCACCAGCGCTGCAGAGAGAGCGGGATGAGCACCTGCGCGGATGCGGGCTGGACAGTGATACAGCGGGACTGTCAGATGATCAAGCAGAACGGGGTATGGCTGATTAAACGCTCTGTATTTTTATTGCTTTAACTGTGTTTGATTGTAAAAAAGCAGCAGCCTGGATAAATATTCAAAAGGCCATTTGACATATTAAAAAACCTTTGGAAGTCAATCCTGGTCTCATGTATAGCAGTGACCTTGACCTCATCACAAAAAGTCATCTGAACGCTAATGAAACCACCTCCAATCCGCGCGTCCACCGCACCCCACGCTGGGTTCGCCGGCTGGCGCGCCTGGCCGGTCTCAATACCTGACGCTCGTCCACGGTCTTTCACCTGTGAGGGAGCGTCACCTCATCCTGCCGCTGCCCTACTTCCTCCCCATCTTTTCCTCCCTGTCCGCTGCTTGCTTCTCTTGTCCTCAGGCTAAGGCCTGCCGTGTCCAGCAGAAAACCGCGCCCAGGCGGTCAAGAGGACACCCTCAGCGGTGCAGCCCCAGGCATGCCCCCACAGGGCCGCCCGCCGGCTGAACGCACTCCCGGTATTCCGTCACGGACGAAGCAGCCGGCACGCGCTATGCTGCCAGTCGATGTCTGCTGCCGCTCCCACCGAGGCGTTCCGCGTGACCGGCGGCGTGAACAAAGTCCGGTTCCGCGCCGAATCCGGTTTCACCGTCATGTCCGCCCGCCTCCGCAACGCTGAGGGTGAGGACCCGGACGCCACCGTGATCGGCGTGATGCCACCCCTGGAAGCCGGCGACACCTTCAGCGCCGACGTCCTGATGGAAGAACACCGCGAGTACGGCTACCAGTACCGTGTGCTGAACCTCGTGCTCGAAGCGCAGCCTGCCGACCTGACCGAAGCGGGCGTGGCCGCGTACCTCGAAGCGCGCGTGGGCGGCGTGGGCAAGGTCCTCGCCGGCCGTATTGCCCGGACATTCGGGCCCGCCACCTTCGAGGTGCTCGAACAGGACCCGGACCGGCTGCTTCAGGTGCCGGGCGTCACAGCGTCCACGCTGCACAAGATGGTGCAGAGCTGGTCACAGCAGGGTCTGGAACGCCGGTTGCTCGCGGGCCTGCAGGGCCTGGGTCTGAGCATCAGTCAGGCGCAGCGGGCCGTAAAACACTTCGGAGAAACCGCCCTGGAGCGCCTGCAGGCCGACCTGTTCGCCCTCACCGAGGTCGAAGGGATTGGCTTCGTGACCGCCGACAAACTCTGGCAGGCCCAGGGCGGCGCCCTGGACGACCCGCGCCGCCTGACCGCCGCCGCCGTGTACGCCCTCCAGCAGGCGGCGCAGCAGGGCGGGCACTCCTACCTGCCGCGCGCCCGCGCTGAGAAAGGCGTCACGCACTACACCCGCGTCACCGCCGCGCAGGCCCGGCTGGCCGTGGACACCGCCGTGGAACTCGGCCGGCTGGCCGACGACACCCCGCCCCTCCTGGACACCGAAGATGCCCTGCACGACCCCAGTCGCATCTACCTGCCGCCCGTGCTGCGCGCCGAGAAGAAACTCGCCGGCCTGATCCGCACCCTGATTGCCACGCCCCCCGCCGGCACCGAATGGACCGTCCCCAAAGGCGCCGCCAAGGGCCTGTCCGCCGAGCAGGGCGGCGTTCTGGACCTTCTGACCGACCACCGCCTGGTGGTCCTGACCGGCGGCCCCGGCACCGGCAAGAGCACCACCACCCGCGCGGTCGCGGACCTCGCGGAGAAACTCGGTCTGGAAGTCGGCCTGTGCGCCCCCACCGGCAAGGCCGCCCGCCGCCTGGGCGAGCTGACCGGCCGCACCGCCAGCACCATCCACCGCCTGCTGGGCTACGGTCCGGCCGGCTTCCGCCACAATCATCTCGAACCCGCTCCGTACGACCTGCTGATTGTTGATGAGGTCAGCATGTGCGGCGACGGCCTGATGCTCTCGCTGCTGTCGGCCGTGGCCCCGGGCGCGCGCGTGCTGCTCGTCGGGGACACCGATCAGCTGCCTCCCGTGGACGCCGGACTTCCCCTGCACGCCCTGACGCAGACGGCCCCCACCGTGCGCCTCACGCAGGTGTACCGCCAGGCGGCCGAGAACCCCATCATCCGCGCCGCGCATGACCTGCTGCATGGGCGGGCGCCCATGTGGGGCGATCCGCGCCTGAACCTGACCGAAACCGACCCGGATGTCGGCGCCCGCCGCGTGGCCCTGCTCGTCCGGGACCTGGGCGGCCCCACGCAGGTGCAGGTTCTGACCCCGATGCGCAAGGGCCCCCTGGGGGTAGAAACCCTGAACCACCACCTGCAGTCCCTGTTCAACCCTGGCGAGGGTGGCGTGCGGATCGGGGACAGTCACGCCCGGCCGGGAGACGTGGTCGTGCAGACCAAGAACGACTACACCAACGAGGTGTTCAACGGCACGGTGGGCACGGTCCTGAAGGCCGACGGCAGCCGCCTCACCGTGGATTTCGACGGCAACGTCGTCGAACTGGCCGGCGCAGAACTGTTCAACCTGCAGCTTGGGTACGCGTTGACCGTGCACCGCGCGCAGGGCAGCGAGTGGGGCACGGTGCTGGGCGTCCTGCACGAAGCGCACATGCCCATGCTGTCCCGCAACCTGGTGTACACCGCCCTGACCCGCGCCCGCGAGCGCTTCTACGCGGTGGGGTCCACCACCGCGTGGCAGCGCGCTGCCGGGCGGCAGCGCGAGGAGCGCTGCACCGCCCTGCTGGAACGCATTCGCGGCCGCTAGGCCCACCAGCGTGAAAAAACCCTGCCTCTGACCATGCTGATCACGGCCGCCACAGGTGCAGCGGCCAGCTGTTCCTCTGGTTGAGGCGCTGCCTGTCTGGCACCTCACCTCACTGCCCTGCCTGCCGGAAGGCGCACCGTTTTCCTGGCCTGCGCGTGGCAACGGTTTTGCCCGCCTCCCGCCTGGGCCGGCCCCTCTGCCATTTGGTCCGTGGAGCCAGGCGTGCTATCCTGAAATCCCGGAGGCCGAGCGCCCCGGTTTTTCGTTTTGGTTCCCCGGTGGGAATCAGGCGCTCGCGGTCAGACATGAAATACATTTTCGTTACAGGCGGCGTGGTCAGCAGCCTCGGGAAAGGCGTGGCCAGCGCCTCCCTCGGCGCGCTGCTGCGCGCCCGGGGTTACAAAGTCACGGCCGTCAAGATCGACCCGTACATCAACATCGACGCCGGCACCATGCGGCCCTACGAGCACGGCGAGGTGTTCGTCACCGCCTCCGGCGCCGAAACGGACCTGGACATCGGCAACTACGAACGCTTCCTGGACCTTGATATTCCCCAGGGCAGCAACATCACCACCGGGCAGGTGTATCAGGAAGTGATCCGCAAGGAACGCGCCGGGGACTACCTCTCGCAGACAGTGCAGGTTATTCCCCACGTCACGGACGAAATCAAACGCCGCATCCGCGCGGCCGGCGAAACGGCAGGCGCCGAGATCGTCCTGATTGAGGTGGGCGGCACCGTGGGCGATATCGAGTCCCTGCCGTTCCTGGAAGCCATCCGGCAGTTCAAGTTCGACGAGGGCGACGAGAACGTCCTGTACCTGCACCTGACGCTCGTGCCGTACCTGGGGACCAGCAACGAGTTCAAGACCAAACCCACCCAGCATTCCGTCGCGGAACTCCGTAGTGTCGGCATCAGCCCCGACATTGTCATGGTGCGCAGCAAGGAAAAGCTTCCGCCCGAAATTACCCGCAAGATCGCGGCGTTCACCAGCGTGCGCGAGAACCGCGTGTTCTCCTCCTTTGACGTCTCTCACGTGTACGAGGTGCCCCTCGCCCTGGAAGAACAGGGACTCGGGAAGGTGGTCGAGGACCTGTTGGGTCTGGAACGCATCCACCCGAACCTGGGCGTGTGGCAGAACGCCGTGCGCACCATCAAGCAGCCTGCCCGCGAGGTCACCATTGCCATCGCCGGGAAGTACACCGCCATGCCCGACGCGTACCTGAGCCTCATGGAGTCCCTCACGCACGCCGGCATTGCCAACGACGCCCGCGTGAACATCCAGTGGGTGAACGCTGAGGACCTCGCCGACCCCAGCGTCACCAACGAGGACGTTCAGGCCCAGCTGGCTGCCGCGGACGGCATTCTCGTCCCAGGCGGCTTCGGCATCCGCGGCATTGAAGGCAAGATCCGCGCCGCGCAGTACGCCCGCGAAAGCGGCACCCCCTACCTGGGAATCTGCCTGGGCATGCAGATCGCCGTGATCGAGTACGCCCGCCACAAGGCCGGCCTGACCGGCGCGAACAGCGCCGAGTTCGACGAGTACGCCCCGCACAAGGTCATCGATCTGATGCCCGAGCAGCTTGAGGTTGCCGGCATGGGGGGCACCATGCGCCTGGGCGACTGGCCCATGGATCTGCGCGAAGGCACCACCATCGCCGAACTGTACGGCGTCCCCCAGGGCGGCACCGTCCGGGAACGCCACCGCCACCGCTTCGAGGTGAACCCCGCCTACACCCGGCAGCTTCAGGACGCCGGGCTGGTGATCAGCGGCGTCACCCCCGGCGTGGCCGGCCGCGGCGCCGGCCTTGTGGAAACCATCGAGATTCCCGAGCACCCCTACTTTGTGGCCCTCCAGGCGCACCCGGAGTTCAAGAGCCGCCCGATGCGCCCCAGCCCGCCCTTCGCGGGGTTCATCAAGGCTGCACTGAACGCCCAGCAGCACAGCACCCTGGATTCCTGAGTTCCTTCACTCCGGCGCCCTGGCATTGGCCGGGGCGCCGTTTGCAGTGCCGCGCCGGTCGAGCGGGGCCTGGAGCAGCGCGGCCGCCTTACCGTTCCGGGCGCAGAGTGATCGCCCGGCGGGACGGCACCCTGCGGACTCGACAGGCCCGCTGGCCTGGGGGCGTGGTGACGGTGCGTGTGATCACTGCGTTGTGTGCGACCTGATGGCTCCTGCGGCCTTGACGGCCCGGTCTGTTCGCCTTCCCCTCAACGGACCGCTGAGGGCGCTGCTTGGAGGTCGGCGGAGCAGGAACGGAGCCGACTCGCGGCGCCTGCGCGCGCCCGGGCCTTACTTCAGTCCCAGCTGGGCCAGCGCGGCAGTCACCTGCACTTCCAGCTCGTTCAGGTCGCCGCTGTTCTCAATGACGGCCGTGGCCCGGGCGCGTTTCTCGGCAGGGGAGAGCTGCCGGGCGTCCCGGGCCAGCACCTCAGCTTCCGTCAGGCCGCTGCGGGCCATCACGCGCGCCACGCGCACAGCCAGCGGAGCGTCCACGACCAGCACGCCGTGCATCTTGGCGTCCAGCCCGCCCTCGAACAGCAGGGGAACGTCATGCACCGTCACCGCGGCGCCGGCCCGCACGGCCTGCTCCTCCAGCGCGGCCATGCGGGCACGCACGCGTGGGTGCACCACGGCGTTCAGCGCGGCCAGCGCCTGCGGATCGCCGAACACCCGCGCCGCCAGGGCCGCCCGGTCGAGCACGCCGACAACCACGACGCCCGGGAACAGGGCGTCCAGCGCCGCAAGGGTGCCGGGCTCCTGCGTAGCCAGCCGCGCCTGTTGGTCCGCATCCAGCACAGGGTACCCGCGGGCGCGCAGCAGGGCCGCGACGGTGCTTTTGCCCGCGCCGATACTACCGGTCAGGCCGATGCGTCTGGAGGGGCTCACGCCCGGCACTGTAGCAGCGCCCGGTGGTCAGACGCGCGTCACGCCCGAGCGGGACACTGGGAGGTGTACGCTGCCGGTCGCCCGGAATTTTCCGCTCTCACAGGCACTTCACCCTGACTGTTGCCGTTCTCACGTATTATGCACTTATGCCCATTACTGGCAGGGTGAGGTCACCCCGGACGTACAGTGCCGGAGCGGTCCCCACGGAGGTTTCCGAGTGAATCGACGCAAGACGACAGTGGCCCTGCTGGGCTTCATGACCACCCTCAGCCTGGCCGCTGCACAGACCACAGCGCCCGCTACACCTGCCCCCACGCCCGCTCCGGCGGCCACCCCCGCCGCGGCACCGGCTGCCCGGCCTATTCCGGCCGCGAACTACGTCGCAGTGGGCGTGTACTACTACGAACAGGGGCAGTTCGATCAGGCGTACGTGGCGTACCGCGCCGCAGCTGAACTTGAACCCAGTAACCCGGCTGCGCTGCTCGGCCTGGGCCGTTCCCAGGTCAAGCTGCGCCTGTACGCTGCGGGAATCGAGACGCTCAAGCGCCTGATCAGTGTGGACAGCCGGAACTTCGACGGCTACATCTCCCTGTCACAGGCGTACGTGCAGCAGTACATCGGCGCCGGTGACCGCGCCAGCGTCAGCAGCAACCTGAACGAGGCCCTGCGCGTCCTGACCGACGCCGAGGCCATCGCGCAGGTGCAGACGCAGGGCCGGGACGTGCAGCTCAGCCGGGTCTGGAACGAACGCGGCTACGTGTACAAACTCCAGGGCGACGGAACCCGGGCCATCAACGCCTTCAAGCAGGCCATCACCCTGAACAGCGAGAACGCCATCCTGCTGTACAACCTCGGAGACATGTACTACGCCACCGGGAATATCCCCATGGCCCTCGACAGCCTTCAGCAGGCCGTGATTCTCGATCCGCGTGACGCGTACAACCGCGCCTACTACGCCAAGCTGCTGGCCCTCAGTGGCAACGTGAGCGCCGCGAAACCTGAAGCGGCGCAGGCGGCGCGCCTCGCCCCGAAGAACGCCTACGCAGTCGGGCAGTACGGCGTGGTGAGCTACCTCGCCAAGGACAACGTCACGGCCCGCGCACAACTCAGCCAGGCCGTAACCCTCGATCCGCTGCGTTACCCGGAGTTCTACTTCTACCTGGGCCGCCTCGCGCTGGACAGCGGGGACCTGAAAACCGCCCGGGAGCAGCTCACGCGCGCTGCCGCGCTGGGCAGCACCACGCCCGAGTACGTGTACTACCTGGGGCTCAGCTATGAACGAGGCGCCGGGGCCATCGCCCCTGATCGCCTGAAAGCGCGCGAGAACTACGAACGGGCGCTGAAACTCAACCCTGCGTACAAGGCCGCTCAGGACGCCCTGGCCCGCGTCCGCTGAGCGTCACGTTCGCGCCCCGGCCCTTCACTTGAGGGGCCGGGGCGCACTCTGTGGGTTCGCGGCGCCGGGTTCAGACCGTGACGCCGCGCCGGGCGCGCAGGGTCTGCACGAACGCCAGGAACGCCTCGCGGGAGAGGGTGTTCACCACCTGCGCGGGTGTCAGGCCGGCCTTGCGGGCGGCCATCACACCGTACCGGGCGTCACCCAGCCCGGCAGGCACGTGCGCGTCGGTATTCACCGCGAACTTCACCCGGTCACGCCAGCGCAACGCGACCCGCCAGTCCAGGTCCAGCCGGTAGGCGTTCGCGTTGATCTCCACGACCGTGCCGTTGGCTTCGCACGCGCCGAGCACCGCGTCCAGGTCCAGAGCGTACCCTGGGCGGCGCAGCAGCAGTCGGCCCGTCGGGTGCCCCAGAACCGTGACCAGCGGGTGGCCCGCGGCGCGCACCAGCCGCTCGGTCTGCCGCGCGGCGTCCAGCGTGAACAGGCTGTGCACGGACGCCACCACGTAATCCAGTTCGGCCAGAACGTCGTCCGGGTAGTCCAGGCGACCGTCGTCCAGGATGTCCACCTCTGCCCCGGCCACCAGGGGAAGTCCGGCCGCCTGCAACTCCCGCACTTCTTTCAGCTGGGCGCGCAGCCGGTCGGTGCTCAGCCCGTTGGCGTAGTGCGCCGCGCCGGAGTGGTCGCCCGTGCCCAGGTACTCATGCCCCAGCCGGACTGCGGCGGCGGCCATGTCCGCGATGCTGGCCGCGCCGTCCGACCACACGGAGTGGGTGTGCAGCATGCCGCGCAGGTCCCGCAGGCTGACCAGCGCGTCCGGGGGCGGGAGGGTCTGCCACACGTCGTCGTGCTCAGGCTCCCGGTACTCGGCGGGGCGCAGCGCCACACCCAGCGCGGCCGTCACGTCCTCCTCACGCGGCGTGGGGAGCGTCACGTCACCGCGGGTCAGGCCGTGGCCGCTCAACTTGAACCCTCTGGCGGTCGCGTCCGCGCGCAGCGCCTCGCGGTACCCGGCGCCGCCCCCCATCATCAGGTCCAGCGCACCCCGTACCTCCGGGGCTGGCGCGTACGCGATCTCCACGGGCACGCCGTCCATCCGCCCGGCAAACAGCGGTTTGGTGCCCACCGGCGCGAGGTCCTCCACCAGTCCCGCGAGGCGCGCCCGCACCTCGTCAGGGTGGGCCGTCACGGTGACGCGCGCCACGCGCACGGTGTCCAGTCCGCGCCGCACGTCGCCGGCCACGCGGGGGTGCAGGCCCTCCAGGCGGGTGCACAGTGCCCCGGCGATCTCGGACGCGGTGCTCAGGTGCTGCCGTTCCTGCGCGCTCAGCGCGAACTCCACCGCCGCCAGGAACGACGCGGCACTTTTCGCCCCGAAGCCCTTCAGCGCCGCCACCCGGCCGTCCCGGCACGCTTCCCGCAGGCCCTCCAGGGAATCAATGCCGGCGTCCCACAGGGCCCGGATCTTCTTCGGGCCCAGCCCCCGCACCCGGAACAGACTCAGGACGCCCGCCGGGATCAGGCTCGCCGCGTCCTCCAGCGGCCCAAACGCGCCGTGCTGCATAAAGGTCAGCAGGTCGGCCGCGATGGCCCGGCCCACTTTCGGCACGCCCGCGAACGCCCGCGCGCTCAGGGTATCCACCTCCTCAGTCAGGCCCTCCAGGCTGCGTGCCGCGCTGCGAAAGGCCTGTGCGCGGAACGGATCATCCCCGGCCCCCAGCAGGTCCAGCAGGTCCGCGGTGGTCTTCAGGACGTTCACGAGGTCCTTGCGGGTCACGTCAGCCATGCCGCACCCGCCCCTGGAAGGTCACGATGCGGCCACCCACGTCATGAATCTGCTTGATCGCCTCCGTAAAGTGGAACCCCACTTCCTCAGGGCGGTGCGCGTCACTGCCCAGCACGAACGGAATGCCGCGCTCCGCCGCCGCCCGCGTGAGGTCAGCCGCCGGGTACGCCTCCGCCACCGGTTTGCGCCATCCGGCCGTATTGAAATCCAGACTCAGGCCCCGTTCGGCAATGACGTCCAGCGCGTGCAGCGCTGCGTATCCGTCCGGGTCGCGGTGCCCGAACTTCTTGGGCAGGTCCAGATGGCCGATGCTGTCAAACAGCCCGGTTTTCGCGGCGCCTTCAGCGAGGGCGTAATACTGGGTGTACAGCTCCCGCAGGTCGCGCGCGTCGTACTCCGCCACGAACTCCGGGTTGTCGAAGCCCCACGCGCCCAGGTAGTGCACGCTGCCAATCACATAATCCCATGGGTGCGCGCTGAGCACGTCCTCCACGAACCGTTCCGTGCCGGGGTGGTAGTCCGCTTCCAGACCCAGGCGAATCTCCAGACGGCCCGCGAACGCCTGCTGAGCCTCCTGCACGTCCTGCACGTACTGCCCGAGCTGGTCGTGGCGCATGCGCCAGGGAGCGTCGTACCACGCGGGCATGGGGATGTGATCCGTGAAGCAGATGCCCGACAGTCCGGCGTCCACCGCGGCCTGGGCGTACTCCCGGGGAGAACCGGTCGCGTGCCCGCACAGGGGGGTGTGCATGTGCGAATCGAACAGCGGCGATGTCATGCCCCCAGCCTAAGCGAGGGATGGCCTGCGTGCGCCGCGCCAGACGCCCAGCTCAGGCCATCTGCGCGCAGGTTACGGCTGTGCGTGGCGCCCCATGAACCGCTGAGCAGGTTCCAGGCCCGCGGGCAGCATGGTTCCGGCGGTTCCCTGAATGTTCCTCCAGAGGAGACTCAGCGCCAGCGGCACGCTGCCCAGCAGAAAAGTGGCCTGCGGGGCGCCCGCTGCCTACATCTATCGGTTCAGGGCTGCGCCGGTGCGGGGCTGAACCGGCGTGAGACACAGGCCGCGACACGGCCACGCGACAGCCAGAAAGCCCAGGCCAGCCGCACAGACGGCCCCATTCACCCCAGAGTGTTCCTGCGTCAACCCTCTACCCCCCCGAGACCCGGCAGCAGCCCCCCGGACAGCGCCCACGCGAGGGAGAGGCCGCCCGGGCACGTCACCTCCAGTCTGAACGCCGTGCAGCCACGCTTTCAGACGGTACGTCAGGAGCACGGGCGGCAGAGTCGATGGTGGGTTCGGCGACGTGGCTGGCAGGGCGATTCTGGCCAGACGCAGGAGAACCAGCGTGCCCCACAGGCCGGGACCTCACGCGGAGGGTGGGGAGGGCGTGGGCCGCCTGGGCACATGCGGCTCAGCGGGGCAGCCAGCCGTCCGGGAAGGTCGCCGCAGGGAATGTTTCGCGGGCCGCGCCCAGCAGTTCCGGCCAGCGGTCCGGGCGGTAGCGGCGCGACAGATGCAGCAGGGTCAGGTGCTTGACGGCCGCGGCGTGCGCCAGGGCGGCCACCTGCGTGACCGTGGTGTGCTGGTGACGCTCGGCCAGCGCCGTGTCCTCCGGCGCGTACTGCGCCTCGGCGTACAGGGTCTGCACGCCGCGCAGGGCGACGGCGAGCCGGGTATGTTCGCCCGGGGTGAGCACAAAATCCGTGAAGTACGCGAGGCTGTCCCCGGCTTCCTGTCTCAGCAGGGTGCTGCGGAGTGTGGCGGCGTCGTGCAGGGTGCCGTTCACGTCGAGCGGCCCGGCCGCGCCGCCCTTGAGCGCGGCGAGCCATGGTCCGGCCCGGACCCCCAGGGCGGCGAGGGCCGCGGGGTTGACCGTGACGCGGTCCGGTTCGCGCAGTACGAACCCCAGCGTGCGTCCGTGGTGTTCGAGTGGTACAGCCTGCACGGTCACGTCCGGCGTGCTCAGAATCACGCCGTCGTGCGGGCGGATGCCGGCGTCGTGCGCAACGGCGAACGCCTCATGGGCCTCGAAGCGGAAGGACCGGATCTCGTGCTCGGTAACGTCATGCACGGTCCACGAGCCGCGCAGGTCCGGCGCATGATTCCACCAGAAGCCCTGAAAGCGGTGCCCCAGAATGCGGGCCGTGCCCGGGGGGCCCCACACCTGATTCAGGCCCGGGCGGTCGAAGGTGACGCGGAAGAAGTCGTCGAAGCCGCCCACGTGGTCCATGTGCAGGTGCGAGAACAGCAGGTGGTCGGTGGCCTGCACCTCCGTGAACGGCACGCTGTCCAGCGTCCCGGCGCCGCAGTCCAGCAGCAGCCTCGTCTGTCCCTGCCCGCGGTCGGCCGTGACCCACAGGGCGTTGTCCTCTGCCGGCCGGCCCAGCACGCGTGCCTGTAACATGCCGGGCAGTATGGCGTCCGTTCACGCCGTCCGGCATGGGCCGGCTGGCCTACGCGCGCCGCCACCACCGCCCGCCGAACACGTGCAGCACGAGGCCAGCGAAGACCAGCGCCGCGCCCAGCACCTTCCCGGGCGGGAAGGCCTCGTGGTACGCCAGGGCGCTGGCAAGCAGGCCGAACACCGGTACGAGCAGGGAGAGGGGCGCGACGCGGGCGGCGCCGTGCCGCTGGATCAGCGCGGCCCACACCCCGAACCCCAGGACGGTGTTGCCCAGGCCCATGAACAGCACCGCGGCCCAGAACCCGGCGCCGCTGTGGGTGATGGTGCGGGTCACGGCGTCCCAGCCGGTCGTGAGTCCGGCGAGCAGGGCCAGGGGTACCGGCGGAATCAGGGCGCTCCAGACGACCAGGGAGAACATGTTCGCGCCGCCCGACGCCCGGACCAGCAGGTTGCTGACCGCCCAGCCCAGCGCAGCCAGCAGGGTCAGCGCCAGGCTGAGCAGGGTCAGGTCCCCGCCGGACAGCGCCCCGATGACGCCCATGCCGCTGAACGCCAGGGTGATGCCCAGCACCTGCCACGGCTGAATACGCTCGCCCAGCACACGCGCGGCCAGCAGCGCCGTGAAGAACGCCTGCATCTGCATCAGCAGCGAGCCCAGTCCGGCGCTCATGCCCAGCTGAATGGCCAGGTACAGCAGCCCGAACTGCACGACGCCCACCGCCAGGCCGTAGCCCCACAGCAGGCGCGCAGGGACGCGCGGCCGCGGCACGAAGAACACCGCGGGGAGCGCCGCCACCAGGAAGCGCAGCGCGGCGACCAGCAGGGGCGGAGCGCCGGCCACACTCCACTTGATCACGATGAAGTTCACGCCCCAGATGCCCGTGATGAGCAGCGCGAGCAGCAGGGCGCGGGTGTTCAGGGGAGCGGGGGCGGCCGTCATGCGCGGGAGTGTACGCCCCGGCAGGCGGCCATGTCCGGCAATCGTGAACAACTTCACTCTTGGCAGGGGGACGGGGTACAGTGGAGCCGCACCACACAACCCAGCGACCGGCCGCCGCGACCTGACCCAGGTTGAACCCTGCGGCCGCTCCCCCCGGAGGTCCCATGAACAGAGGTCTGTCCGTCTCCCTGCTCAGCGCCGCCCTGCTGCTTGCGTCCTGCTCGCAGACCCCCTCACCCCAGGCCGTTCCACCCACCGCCGGGAGCGGCACCCTCGTCGCCACCGCCGATGAGTGCAGCACCTTCCAGCAGTATCCGGTCGTGGTGTCCCGCGTGGACTTCAAGACGAAACGTGACTGGCTGGACATCGTCAAGACCTTCGAGCCCGTTGGCGGGAGCCTGGAGGAAGGCTTCGTGCTGCTCGACGTCGGCAGGGACGACTTCGAACGGCTGCGCGTGACCGGCCTCTCCCGCGGCTGGACCGTCCGGATTGATCAGGCGCAGACCGAGCGGCACAGCGCCAGCCTGAAAAACCCCCTGGGGGCGCTCAGCATCAGCGGGTACAGCTGCTACCGCACCGTCGAGGAAACGTACGCCAGCGCCCAGAACCTCGCCGCGCAGTACCCGAACCTCGCCAGCTGGAGCTCCATCGGGCCCACCTGGCTGAAAACCAAGGCCCGCGGCGGGTACGACATGAACGTACTGAAACTCACGAACAGGAACGTGACCGGCACCAAACCCCGCCTGCTGATCACCGCGTCCATTCACGCGCGCGAGTACACCCCCGCCGAACTCAGCACCCGCTTCGCGGAGTACCTGCTGAGCAACTACGGCAAGGACGCCGACGTCACCTGGATGCTCGACAGCCAGGAGGTCTGGCTGGTCCTGCAGAGCAACCCGGATGGCCGCAAGAAGGCTGAAGCCGGGGCGTCGTGGCGCAAAAACGTGAACGACACGCAGGCGTGCGGCAACGGCCTGTACGGCGCCGACCTCAACCGCAACTTCACGTACGCGTGGGGAACCGGCGGCTCCAGCACCGATCCCTGCAACGAAACGTACCGCGGCGTCAGCGCCGGGTCCGAACCCGAAACGCAGAACCTCCAGAACCTCATCAAGGCGACCTTCGCCGGCAACCGCGGCCCGGCCCGCACCGACGCCGCGCCCAACACCACGTCCGGCGTGTACATCGACGTGCACAGCTACTCGCAGCTGGTCCTGTGGCCCTGGGGCGACACGACCACCGTCGCGCCGAACGGCACGCAGATGCAGTCACTGGGCCGTAAACTCGCGTACTTCAACGGCTACACCCCCGAGCAGAGCGTCGGCCTGTACCCCACGAGCGGCACCACCGACGACTTCGCGTACGGGGAACTGGGCGTCGCGTCGTTCACGATCGAACTGGGCACCGCGTTCTTCGAGCCGTGCAGCACCTTCACGGGCACCACCCTGCCGCAGAACCAGGCGGCGCTGCTGTACGCCCTGCGGGTCGCCCGTCAGCCGTACACCATGGGCAGCGGTCCGGACAGCGTGAGCCTGAATGCCCCCGCCAGTGTCGCCACGGGCGCCAGCTTCACGCTGGGTGCCAGCGCCGACAACACCCGTTTCAACACCAGCAACGGAGCGGAACCCGCCCGCACGGTCGCCGGCGCGGAGTACTTCATCGATACGCCCCCCTGGGCGGGCGGTACGGCGCGCGCCATGACGGCCACGGACGGCGCCTTCAACGGCACGCGGGAGAGCGTGCAGGCCAGCGTGTCGACCAGCGGCCTGAGTGCCGGCAGGCACACCCTCTACGTCCGCGCGAAGAACGCCAG
Organism: Deinococcus taeanensis; assembly: GCF_020229735.1. NCBI lineage: Bacteria > Thermotogati > Deinococcota > Deinococci > Deinococcales > Deinococcaceae > Deinococcus > Deinococcus taeanensis. Next base: position 650,648 of record NZ_CP083455.1, read on the forward strand.
CGGCACGTACGGGCCGGTCTCCGCGCTGTTCGTGACCGTGGGTGCCAGCAGCGGCACCACCACCTACACCGGCAGTGTCAGCAGCGGCGCGAGCTCCTATCAGCCCAGCAGCAGCGGCTTCACGTACGCTGGCGGCACCCTGCAGGGCAACCTGAGTGGCCCGTCGGGCACCGACTTTGACCTGTACCTCCAGAAGTACAACGGCAGCAGCTGGGCGCAGGTGGCGGCCAGTGAAGGCAGCAGCAGCGCCGAAGCCATCAATTACGCGGCCACCAGCGGCACCTACCGCTGGCGCGTGTACGGCTACAGCGGCAGTGGCAGCTACACCCTGACCGAAACCCGGTAGGTGGGCGCGGTGGGCCCCTGCTCTGCCCATTGACCGGGCAGGGCAGGGGCGCCTTTGCATGTCCAACCACTCCGGATGAATAATCATGCGTTCCTTAGGGGCGCGGCCCTGTCCTGATGCCGAGCCGGTATACTCCTCGTCTATGACGAAAGTCGCCAGCAAAGCCAAAACCAAGCCCAAAGCCAGCGCCGCGCCTCAGCCGGACGCCAGGGGCCGAAAAAATGGCACGAAAAAAGATGCAGCCGCGCCGGTTGCTCCATCCACGCTGCTCACCACGGACACCCTGCCCGTCCCCGTCATGGCCGGGCGCGACTTCCTCAGCAACCTCGACATGACGGCCGCCGAACTGCGCGCCGTGCTCGACACCGCCCACTCCATGAAACGTGGTGAGTGGCGCGGCGTCAAACCCCTCGCCGGCCTCAGCCTCGCCCTGGTGTTCGAAAAAGCGTCCCTGCGGACCCGCACCACCTTCGACGTCGGCATGTACCAGCTTGGCGGCCACGCCATCACCCTCTCCAACCAGGAGATTGGCCTGGGCACCCGCGAACGCGTCAGTGACGTCGCCCGGAACCTCGAACGCTGGGTGGACGGCGTCATGGGCCGCGTGTACCTCCAGCAGACCCTTCAGGAACTCGCCCAGCACGCCACCATCCCCGTCATCAACGGGCTGTCGGACATGCTGCACCCCGCCCAGCTCCTGGCCGACTACCAGACCATCGAAGAGGAATTCGGCACCGACCTGCGCGGCCGGCGCGTCGTGTACATCGGCGACGGCAACAACCTCGCCAACAGCCACATTCACATGGGCATCCTCACCGGCACCGACGTCACCATCGTCACCCCCGTCGGTTACGAACCCAACGCGGGCGTCCTCATGGACGCCGTGCGCGCCGGCGTGAACGTGACCCTCACCAACGACCTCGCCGCCATTCAGGGGGCCGACGTGCTGTACACCGACGTGTGGATCAGCATGGGCCAGGAAGCCGAAGCCGACATCCGCCGCCGCGCCTTCCGCGGCTACCAGGTCACCCCCGAGATGCTCGACACCCTTGCCGCAAACGGCATCTTCCTGCACTGCCTGCCCGCCCACTACGGCGAGGAAACCGTGCCTGAAGCCACCGAGCACCCCAAAAGCCGCGTGTTCGACCAGGCCGAAAACCGCCTGCACGCGCAAAAAGCCCTCCTGTACCACCTGATGGGCAACCTCAGACCCCGCTGGTAAGCCACCGCACGCATGCCCCTTCCTGCGTTCCCATGACACCCTGAACCCCCATGACCATCCTGCAGACCCCCCACCTGATCCTGCGGCCCCTCACCCCGGCTGACCTGGCCGCCGTGATCACCTACCGCAATGATCCGGACGTCGCCCGGTACCAGGCGTGGCCGCTTCCCGCCACGCAGGCGAACGCCGCGGGGCTCGTCACGGACGCTCCTCTCGGTGCGCCCGGCTGGGTGCAGCGCGCCGTGACGCTCCACGACGGAACCCTGCTGGGTGACGTGGCGCTGAACACCCGCGGGCCACAGGGCGAACTGGGCGTCACGCTCGCCCGGCACGCCCAGGGCCGCGGGTACGCACAGGAGGCCCTGCGGGCCGTGATCAGCTACGCCGTTCACCGCCTGGGCCTGCACCGCCTGCACGCCAGCATTGACCCGCGCAATACGCCCGTCACGGCCCTCCTGACCCGCCTGGGCTTCCGGCACGAAGGCACCTTCCTCCAGAGCTGCTGGCACCGCGGTCAGTGGACTGACGACGCCGTGTACGCCGTCCTCGCAGCAGAATGGAGGGCGTGACCATGCACGCGGCGCGGGAGGTGGAATGGCTCGACCTCGTGAACGAGCACGATGAGGTCGTGGGCGCGGTCACGCGCGGGGCGGCCTGGGCGCAGCGCCTCCCGGTGCGGGTCATCAACGCCTTCCTGAAGGACAGCGCAGGAAGACTGTGGATTCCGCGCCGCACCACGCACAAGCGGATGTTCCCCGGCTGCCTCGACATGAGCGTCGGCGGGCACGTTGAGCGCGGCGAAACGTACGAGCAGGCGTTCCGCCGCGAAACGCAGGCGGAACTGCGGCTGAACGTGAACGATCTGCCCTGGCAGCAGATCGCCACCTTCACCCCCCGCGACGGCCTGAGCGCCTTCATGCACGTGTACGAGATTCACAGTGACGCCACCCCCCACTTCAACCCGGACGACTTCAGCAGTGCCCAGTGGCTCACGCCCGCCGAACTCGTCACGCAGATAGAGCAGGGCGACACGGCCAAAGGCGACCTCCGGCGCCTGGTGCAGCGGTGCTACGGGGTGGGCCATGCGTGATGCGCCGTTCCTGCTGGCCCGCGTTCACCTGCCGTTCGAACGAGCAACCCCGTTCCTCTACCGGCGATTCGGGGACAACGTCGGTGCGATGGATGGCAGCATCTTCAGCTTCCAGCGTGCCGGAGAGCCGGTCAACGCATACGCGTGGTGGGAGACCCTTACCCCGGAGGTCATCGGGCGGGGCAGGCACGGGGTGATCCGCATCGTGCCCAAGACGCCGGACTTCTGGACGCACCTGAAGCCCGGAACGTCCCTGGCTATGACACCCGAAGACCTGCACGCGCAGGTCACGCAGTCCCTGATGGAGAATCAAGCATGACAGTCCCCAAGGTGTTTATTGATGGTGAGGCCGGAACGACCGGTCTTCAGATCCGGCAGCGGCTTCAGGGCCGCGCGGACATCGAACTGCTGAGTATCGACCCGGCGCGGCGCAAGGACAGTGCGGCGCGGGCGGAACTGCTGAACGCAGCGGACGTGAGCATCCTGTGCCTGCATGATGACGCGGCGCGCGAAGCGGTGAGGCTCACCACCAATCCGGCCGCCCGGCTGCTGGACGCCAGCACCGCGCACCGCGTCAACCCGGAGTGGGTGTTCGGGTTCCCGGAACTGAATGCCGCGCAGCCCGGACGGATTCGCACGGCGCGCTACGTCGCCAACCCGGGCTGCTACAGCACCGGCGCCATTGCGCTGCTGGCCCCGCTGACCGGTGCGGGGCTCATTCCCGCGGACTTCCCGGTGAGCATTCAGGGCTACAGCGGGTACACCGGCGGCGGGCGCGCCCTGGTCGACGCCCACGAGCAGGGCGCGGCGCACCCCATGAAGGGTGAGTTCCTGAGTTACGCGCTTGGGCTGGGCCACAAGCACATTCCGGAGACCATGCGGTACGGCGGGCTGAGCCGCACCCCGATCTTCACGCCGAACGTGGGCGTCTGGGCGCAGGGCATGACCGTCACCGTACCGCTGCACCTGCAGGACCTGGGCACCACGGCCGCCGCCCTTCACGCCGCGCTCAGGGACCACTACGCCGGACAGCGGTTCGTGCGGGTCTTCGAGCCGGCCGACAACCCCGAGATTCTCGACCCGCAGAGCCTGAACGGCACCAACGAGCTGGAGCTGTTCGTGTACGCCTCCGCGGATGGCGAGCGGGCGGTGCTGGCCGCGAGGCTGGACAACCTGGGCAAAGGCGCAGGGGGCGCGGCCGTGCAGAACCTGAACCTCATGCTGGGCCTGGACGGCCAGGCCGGCACGCGGGCCGACGGAGCGCTGGAATAGACCGGTTCCAGACTGCCCGCCCTGGGTCGCGGCCTGGCCGGACGGTGCCGGGCTAGGCTGTCAGGCATGCCTGGAATCACCAAGGACACGCAGCTGTGCATGAGCGTCTCGGCCCGCCCCGGTAATTTCGGCACGCGGTTTCACAATCACCTGTACGGAGCACTGGGGCTCGACTTCGTGTACAAGGCGTTCCGCGTGTCGGACATCGCGGGCGCCGTGGCCGGCATCCGCGCGCTGGGCGTGCGGGGATGCGCGGTCAGCATGCCGTTCAAGGAAAGCGTGATTCCGCTGCTTGATGAACTGGACGACTCCGCAGCCGCGATCGGCTCTGTCAACACCATCGTGAACACGCAGGGTCACCTCAGGGCGTTCAACACGGATTACACGGCGGTGCAGCGCCTGATCGTCCGGCACGCGCTGAACCGGTCGGCGCGGGTGGTGCTGCGCGGCAGCGGCGGCATGGGCAAGGCCGTCGCGAGCGCCCTGCGGGACGCGGGGTTCACGAGTGGCGTGATCGTGGCCCGCAACGCCCTGGCCGGGCGTGAACTGGCGGCGCGCTGCGGGTGGGAGTGGCTGCCGGACACGCCCCCGGTGCAGCCAGGTGACGTGCTCGTGAACGTTACCCCGGTCGGCATGGCTGGCGGCCCCGACGCAGGCATGCTGGCGTTCACGCCCGCCGCCATTGCCGCGGCAGGCACGGTCGTTGACGTGGTGGCCCTGCCCAGCGAAACGCCCCTGATCGTAGAGGCGCGGCGGCAGGGCAGACCCGTGATCACGGGTCTGGAGGTGGTGGCGTTGCAGGCGCTCGAGCAGTTCGTGCTGTACACCGGCGTGCGGCCCACCGACGAGCAGGTGGCCGCGGCCGTGCAGTACGCCCGCACGTGAGCCGCGCCTCCGGGAGAAGCGTCAGTCGTCAGTGACGTGTGACGTGACGGCGATGTCCCCGTACGTTTCGTCCTGCTGCACGCTGAAGTTCCCTTCCTTGACGCCCTCGAGCAGCGCGGCGAAGTAGGTGGTCTGCTCGCCCCAGTCCTGCGTGGGAATGCCGCGGAACGTGAAGGTCCGCAGGCGCCGCCCGAATGCGCGCAGGGCGCCCAGGGCGTCCGCCAGCGACAGCCGCTCGCGGGCCAGCAGGGGCACCTCGACCTGCCGCACGGCGTTCTGCGCCGCCTGCACCAGTTTCGACAGGCTGCCCTGCGGGTTGCGGGGGCGCTCGCGGCGCGGCAGGGTCACGGGAACCGGCCGCGCCGGGATCAGGCCCTCCCGCTCGCGGCGCCGGGCGGACAGGAATCCCACCAGGGCGTCCAGTTCGGCCAGCGCTTCCACACCCTGCAGCACATCGTCAAGGGGATCACCGAAGTCCGCGTCGGCCAGCGCTTCGTCCTCCTCGGGCTGGGGAAGCAGGAGCCGGGCCTTCAGGGCAATCACGGCGGCCAGCGTGGGCAGCAGGTCCGGGTGGGCCTGCGCGGCGCCCGCCCCCGTGAACGCCTGCGCCCAGCGCAGCACGTCCCGCGTGAGGGTCAGCAGCGGCACTTCGCCGGGCAGGATCCGCCCGGCGCGCAGGGCGGCCGCCAGTTCCGTCAGTGTGCCCGTGAAGACCGGCAAGGCCACGGTAAAGCCAACCGCCCCGCTCCCGGACGGCGGGGCAGAGGCAGGCCGGGCGGGCGCGGCAGTCACGGGCCTCTAGAGTTTCAGGAAGCCGACCTTCTCGCGCACTTCCTCCATGATGGGCTGCGCCAGGGCACGGGCCTCCCGGGCGCCCTGCGCGATGGCGTCGCGCACGAAGTCCGGGTCGGCCTTGAAGTCCTCTGCGCGCGCCTGGATGGGCGTGAGGTGCGCCGTGACGCCCTCCATGAGTTTCTTCTTGCAGTCGATGCAGCCGATCCCGGCGGTGCGGCACCCCGCGTACACCAGTTCAATGGTGTCCAGGTCGCTGAACAGTTTGTGGTAGTCGCCGATCAGGCACTTTTCGGGGTCGCCCGGGTCCGTGCGGCGCACCCGCGCAGGGTCGGTGGGGGCCACGCGCAGCTTCTGCCAGATGGAGTCCAGGGGTTCCAGAATGCCGATGGTGCTGGTCTCACCCTTGCTTTTGCCCATCTTGCCGTTGCCGTCCACGCCGGGAATGCGCAGGGCGTCGCGGTTGTACACGGCCCGGGGTTCCGGGAAGGTTTCCCCGAACGCGTGGTTGAACTTCCGGGCAATTTCGCGGGTGAGTTCGATGTGCTGCGTCTGGTCCTCGCCGACGGGCACGGTGTCGGCCTTATACAGCAAGATGTCAGCCGCCATGAGGGCCGGGTACATCAGCAGGCCCGCGGGCACACTCTCGAGCTGCGCGGATTTGTCCTTGTACTGCGTCATGCGTTCGAGCTCACCGACCGGGGTCAGCGTCGTGAAGATCCACGAGAGTTCCTGATGCTCGGGCACGTGCGACTGCACGAAGAACGTCACCTTCTGCGGGTCGAGGCCCACCGCGAAGTTCGCCACGGCCATCTCAAAGGTCCGCTGCGCCAGCCGCTGCGGGTCGAACGCCGCGGGGTTGGTGATAGCGTGCAGGTCCACCACGCAGTAGAGGGAATTCTTACCGTACTCCTCGCCCAGGTTCACGTAGTTGCGCATGGCGCCGAAGTAATTTCCGATGTGCGGTTCACCGGTCGGTTGGATTCCTGAAAAGACGCGCGGCATAACCCCGCAATTCTAGAGCACCAGCCCCTGGTCAGGGTCCTGCCGGGGCGCGAGACGCGCCCGGGCTGGAGAGGGACACCCGGGCCGGTTCAGGCGCTGCCGCGCACCACCAGCCGGGGCTCGAACCGCCGGGCGCGGGCGGGTCCCTTGAAGCCGTTCAGGCGGGAGAGCAGCAGCTGCGCGGCTTCGTACCCCATGCTCTCGACGGGCTGGTGCAGCGTGGTCAGGCCCCGCTCGGCGGCCCATGGCTGGTCGTCAAAGCCGATCACGCGGATGTCCTGCCCGATCTTCAGGTCGCGCAGGCGGATCTCGTCAAGCAGCGCGCCGGCCAGCATGTCCGCGGACGCGAAGACCGTGCACGGCAGGCCGCCCGCCAGGGCCTGGTCCAGCAGGGTGGCGGCGGTGTTGCGCGCAGCAAGGGAGTCGAAACTGCTGGTGTACTCGGTGCGCACGCTGCGCCCCGCGCTCTGCAGGGCGCCCATGAAGCCGCTGCGGCGGTCCTCGAAGACACGGGTGGTGAACAGCTGGTCGAGTTCCGTCTCCACCCACACGGCGTACAGGTCACCGGGGAACTGCGCGGCGTACTCCCCGGCGAGCCGGCCGCCCGCCACGTTATCCATGAAGGACGAGTCGACATTCTCCGCGTACGCGTCGACGAGCACGGTGGGCTGCTGGGTGCGCAGGCGCCGCTCATGGAACATCTGCGTGAGGTTGTAGGTCGCCATGACCAGCCCGTCGGCCTGGTAGGCAAGGGTGTGCGACCCCAGGTAGCGTTCCAGGCGGGAGCGGTCCAGCAGCGGGAAGATCGCCACGTCGTACCGCGCTTCCTGAAAGGCGGTTTCCAGTCCGTCGAGCAGGCGGACGTAGAATTCGGTGGTGAGGACGGGCAGCAGCACGCTGATGGTGTAACTGCGGCCGCCCGCGATGCGCCGCGCGTGGGGGTTGGGGGTGTACTCCAGCTCGGCAATGGCTTTCAGCACGCTTTCGCGTGTGGCCCCCTTGACGGCCACGTGGTTGTTCAGCACCCGTGAGACGGTGCCGACGCCAACCCCGGCGTGCCGGGCTACATCCTGGATGGTGGGTTTCCGCATGATTTGTTCTCCAGAGTACCCTTTTTTTGGAACGGGTTCCACAGCGGGCGCAGCCCCCGGTCACCGCGGGGACAATGCAGCCCCCCACGGCGCCCTAGACTGCCCCCTGACGGTGCCCACCCCCGGTACCCCGCCGCACAAGGAGTGCCCCTGATGACCTCACCCCGTCCCGCCACCGGACCCGCACGGCCCCTGCTGACCGCCGCCCTGCTGCTGCTCGCCCTGGCCCTCGCGGCCCCGCTGCTGATGCAGGCCCGCACGGACCACCCGGCCGCGCCGGGCGCTCTGCCGGCCACCGGCACGCTGCCGCTCACCGTGCAGGACGTCCGGGTGGTGGCCGTACCGCCCGGCATTCAGGAGACCAGCGTGTTCGGCACGTTCACCAGTACCGGGCCGGAGGACCTGCAGCTGAGCGCCGTGAGCAGCCCCGCCGCGGCGCGCGGCATGCTGATGGAGACGCACACCCATGACGGCATGACCGGCATGAGCCGCACCCGGACCCTCACCGTTCCCGCCGGCGGCACCCTGACACTCAGCAACGCTGGCGACCACGTGATGCTCACGGGCCTGCGCGGAGCCCTCCGCGACGGCGACCGGATCAGCCTGACCTTCACGGACCCTGGCGGCCGGACCCTGACCTTCGACGCGCCGGTGGTGAAACCGTGACGTCGGTCCCGCCACCCCTTGGGGTTCCCGCCGGGCCCCCGGCGCCGCCGGCCCGGCCCTGGTACGTGTCCGCGGTGCTGGCCCTGGTGGCCGTGACGCTGCTGCTGCTGGGCGCCTGGGTGGTCGCCCGCGTGCGCAGCCCCTACCCGTTCTTCGGGACGGCGCTGCCCGCCGGCACGGCCGCCGCGCCCTTCAGCGGGCAGGGCCTCGGCGGGCAGCCCTTCACGTTCACGCCCGGGCAGAACGGACAGGTCACGGCGGTGTTCTTTGGCTTCACCCACTGCGCCAGCATCTGCCCGCTGACCCTCTCGTACCTCAACAAGGTGCGTGACGCGCTGCCCGCCGAGCAGCGCCAGCGCTTCCGGATCATCCTGGTCAGCGTGGACCCCGACCGTGACACGCCGGCGCGCCTCAACAAGTACGTCACGTACTTCGGCCGGGAAGGGGTGGGGGTCCGCATTCCCGAGCCCCAGCTTGCCCGCGTGGCCCGCGCCTACGGCGTCGCCTACCAGAAGGCGGACGTGCAGGGCACCGAATACCAGATCAACCACACGACCGCCACGTACCTTGTGGACGCCCAGGGCCAGCTGCGGGTGCTGTGGGACTACACCCAGCTGCCACAGGTGGACCGCGTGAAAGCCGACCTGCAGCACGTCCTGGAGGCCTCATGACCGCGCCTGTCAACCTGAACCCCACCCTCGCCGACCTGCTCACCCCACACCCGGACCTGCTGTTCCTGGTGCCCACCCTGCTCGCGGCCGCCGCGTACGCCTGGGGGTACGCCCGCGCCCACCGCACCCCGGACGGCCGGGTGCTGTGGCCCGCCTGGAAGGCCGCGCTGTTCGCTGCGGGCGTCATTGCGCTGCTCCTCACCACGCAGAGCCGCGCCGCGACCCTCACGCAGAGCAGCATGGCGCTCTACATGGGCCGCCTGATGCTGCTGGCCGAACTCGTGCCGCCCCTGATGGTCCTGGGCCTGCCGCGCCTGCCCCTCAACCCGCAGCGGGGTGCCGGCCGCCTGCTGAACGTCCTGCTCGACCCCTGGGTCGCGCTGGCGCTCTGGACGGCCGTGATCATCTTCTGGAACGTTCCCGCCGGTTTCAACGCCAGCGTCGTGTCCAATTCCGCCGCCGCGCTGCTGCCCGGCCTGTACCTGCTGAGCAGCCTGCTCGTCTGGAGCGTCATCCTGCGCCCCCTGCCCAGCGTGCAGCCCGCCGACATCGGCTCACGCGGCTGGTTCGGGCTGCTGGCCGCGCTGCCCATGATGGCCGTCGCCAGCGTGTGGCTGTACGCCCCCCGCGTCCTGTACACCCCGTACGTGAACGCGCTGTGCCTGTGGAACCTCACGCCCCTGCAAAACCAGCAGCTGAGCGGCTGGGTCATGATGCTCGCCGGCCTGCCCGCCCTGGCCCTGGCCTTCATTCAGCTGTTCGCGTGGCTCGTGAACCTCTCCGAATCGCAGGGCATGCCGCCCCAGCCTCCCCAGGGCGGCGCCCGCCCCTGAACGGCACCCGAAACCCGGCACGCGGCCTCTGCCGGGGAAGGCAGGGGCCGCGTGCCGTTCAGGGGCGCTCCGGATCGTCAGCGGGCACACCCCGCCCCGGACCCTGCGCTAGCCTGCACGCATGCATGACGTTCTGGTGATTGGCGGCGGCCTCGCGGGCCTCACCGCAGCGCGGGTCCTGAAACGCGCCGGGCAGCGCGTCCGCGTGCTCGAAGCCGCGCCCGCAGCCGGCGGACGCGTCCGCTCGCGCGTCACGGACGGCTTCACGCTGGACGCCGGGTACCAGGTGCTGTTTCCCGCCTACCCGGCGGCGCAGCGTCACCTGAACCTCGCCGCCCTGGACCTCGTGCCCATTCCGTCGGCCGCCGTGATCCGCCGCGGCGCACGCACCGACACGCTCGGCAGTCCCCTCGGCGACCCGGGCGCGCTGCCCGCCACGCTCCGGGCCACCGCCCTGAGCTTCAGCGATAAGGCCCGCGTGGCGGCCCTGGCCCTGCGCCTGCGCACACCCGCCCCGCACGCCCTGCTGCGCGGCCCGGACGAATCCACGGAGCAGTACCTGCGCCGGTTCGGGTTCAGCGACGCGGCCCTGAATCACTTCTTCCGGCCGTTCTTCGGCGGCATTTTCCTGCGGCGCGACCTGAGCACCAGCGCCCGGCTGTTCCGGTACTACTTGCGCATGCTGATCGACGGCGGCGCCGCCCTGCCCCGCGCCGGCATGAGTGCCATTCCCGACCAGCTCGCCCGGGACCTTGACGTGACCGTGAACGTGCACGCCCAACGGCTGAGCGTCCACGCCGGGCACGTCACCGTGCACACCAGCGCCGGCGACCTTGACGCGCGGCAGGTGATCGTGGCCACCGACCCGAGCACCACCGCCCGCCTGACCGGCGCGCCCACCCTCCCCGGCAGCCTCGGCGGCACGTACCTGCACTACGCCACGGCCCACCGGGTCGACCGTGAGCCCCGCCTGCTCCTGAACGCCGAAGACGGGCTCATCAACAACGCCCACTGGCTCAGCAACGCCGTCCCTGGCCGCGCCCCCCAAGGGCAGCACCTCCTGACCGTCACCGTCCTGGGCACGCCCGACCCGGGTGACGCTGCCCTGGACGCGCAGGTCCGCCAGGAACTGGCCCGGTGGTACGGCCCCGCACCTGTGGCCGCCCTGCGCACCCTGCGCGTGGAACGCATCCAGCATGCGCAGTACCCGCAGCCCGCCGGGTACGCCGCGCACCTGCCCGGGCACGCCACGCCCCTGCCCGGCGTGATTCTCGCGGGGGAGATCACCGCCATGAGCGGCATTCAGGGCGCCATGGAAAGCGGCGAGAAGGCAGCGGCCATCATCCTGAACGACCCTGCCGGCATGAGCCGCCCCCGCGGCGCGTAGACGACGGTCAACCGGCACGCCGCCTTTCACGCGTGACCACACCGTAAGACAGTGATGCACCGGGTTCTTCTTTCCGTGACGGGCCTTGACCTGGCCGGCCGCGTACAAACGCCACCGGTCGTCAGGGTCAGCAAAGACTCCTGCATGCTCACCGGCACCTGAACCAGCACACTCACAGCCGGCTCAACAGGCGCCACCGCCGGGGTGGATCTGATTTTCACCGCCAGCTGCCCCAGCCGGGAACAGCCCACTGCCGGAACGGGGGAGCCTGGACGGTCAGGCCGTGACCGGACCACTCGATGCACATCACGCCATCCTAGCCCAGACGCCGGCCTTTGATTCCACGCTTTCCGGAGTGCTTCCCGTCCGCAGCGGAGCGCAGACGACCGGAACACTGAACGTGTTCGCGTCTGTGGGGGCGTCCGCACCAGTCGCTCCTTCCGGTACAGCGCCCCAGCACAACCACCCTCCGGCGTTCCAGGGCCCCCCCAGCCGCCTCTGGGCATCCGCGCAGGGCCGTATGCTCAGGGCATGACGGCCCGCCTGGACCACCTTGTGATCGCCGCTCGCACCCTGGCCGAGGGCCGGGACTGGCTGGAGGGCCGGCTTCTCGTGCCCACGCAGCCCGGCGGAGAGCATCACCTGTTCGGGACCCATAACGTCCTGCTGTCACTGGGCCCGGACGCCTATCTGGAGGTGATTGCCGTGAACCCGGACGCGCCCGCACCGCCGCGGCCCCGCTGGTTTGAGCTGGACACCCCGGCCATGCAGGAGCGACTCGCGCACGGCCCGGCACTCATTCACTGGGTGGCGCAGGTGCCGGACCTGCCGGAAGGCAACGGCGTGCTGGCCCTGTCGCGCGGCGAGAACCGCTGGACGGTCACGGTGCCCGCCGACGGCCACCTGCCGGGAGGGGGGGTTGCCCCGTCCCTCATTCACTGGCAGACGCCGCCGCCCCCCTCACGCCTGACGGACGTGGGCGTCCGGCTGGGACACCTGCGGCTGGGCACGCCCGACCCGGACGCGCTCAGGGCGCACCTGAACACCCTGCACGTTCACGGCGAAGTGGAAGTGTACGAGGCGCCCCGGCCGGAACTGGGCGCCCAGCTGATCACCCCGCACGGGCCGGTGGAAGTGTAGGCCCGGCCGGGGCTTCCTCAGCGCAGCCGGGAAACACCCGGCGCCGGCCCGCGCGGCGGGCGGCGGCGGTGCAGCAGGGCCGCGGCCACCAGACCGCCCAGGAAACCGAACAGGTGCGCTTCCCACGACACCGCCGGGTTGGCCGGCAGAACGCCCCACAGGATGCCGCCGTACAGCACGAACGCCACGGCGGCCACGCCTATTGCGGCGGGCGTCCGTTCCCACCAGCCCACACCCAGCAGGTAGGCGAGCAGGCCGAACACCAGTTCGCTGGCGCCCAGGTGCACGCTCCCGCCCCGGCCCAGCAGCCACACCAGCCCCCCGCCCAGCAGCACGATCACCAGCAGCGCCGTCAGGAACCGGCCCGTGCCGCGCAGGGCGCTCATGAACGTCAGCGCGGCCAGCGGCACGGTATTGGCCAGCAGGTGCGCGAAGCCCGCGTGCAGGAACGGGGCGCTCAGCACGTGCCAGAACGTCCCCGGTTCACGCGGCTCGATGCCGTACCGGTCGAGGCTGCCGCCGAACACGAGCAGGTCCGTCACCTCCTGCGCCCACAGGCCCGCGACCAGCAGTCCCGTCACGGCCGCGGCCGGCAGCACCCCGGAACGCGCAGCGGGAGGCCCAGGCCTGAGGGAAGGAGAGCGTCGCATCCTCCACAGCATGCCTGAACGGCGGGACGGGGCGCGTCCGCCGGACGGTGCAGGAGGGCGGCGGTCCTGACCTCTGCCTGCGGGCTCCTCACCCCGGGGGCGGTACGCTGCTGGGCATGCAAACGCGAACACTGGGGCACAGCAGCCTGAGCGTCTCCACAGTCGGCCTGGGCTGCAACAACTTCGGCGGTCGACTGGATCAGGCGGCCACCACGGCCGTCGTGCGCCGCGCCCTCGACGCCGGCATCACCCTGTTCGACACCGCCGACGTGTACGGCAACCGGGGCGGCAGTGAGGAACTGCTGGGCCGCGCCCTGGGCGGTGAACGCGGGACGATCGTGCTGGCCAGCAAGTTCGGCCTGGACATGGGCGAAGGGCGGCGCGGCGCGCGGCCGGCGTACATCCGCCAGGCGCTGGAGGCCAGCCTCAAACGCCTGGGCACCGGGTACCTGGACCTGTACCAGCTGCACACGCCGGACCCGGAAACGCCGCTTGAGGACACGCTGGGCACCCTGAACGAACTGGTGCAGCAGGGTCTGGTGCGGGCTGTGGGGGTCAGCAACATGCCCGCCGCTGACGTGCGCGCGGCCGACACCCTGGCGCGGGAGCAGGGCTGGACGCGCTTCACCTCCTGCCAGGACGAGCACAGCCTGCTTGTGCGGGACGTGGAAACAGACCTGATTCCCGCCATGCGCGAGTTGCAGCTGGGTCTGCTGCCGTACTTCCCGCTGGCCAGCGGCCTGCTGAGCGGCAAGTACCGCGCCGGGCAGCCGCTGCCCGAAGGCGCGCGGATCACCGGGTCCCAGAACGCCCAGGACCGCTACCTGAACGACCACAACTGGACGGTGGTGGAGGCGCTGCGCGCGTTCGCGGAGACGCGCGGGCGCACCCTGCTCGAACTGGCCTACAGCTGGCTGCTGTCCTTTGACGTGACGAGCAGCGTGATCGCGGGCGCCACGACACCCGAACAGATTGACGCGAACGTGCAGGCCGCCAGCTGGGTCCTCTCGCCGGAGGAACAGGCGGAGGTGGACCGCATCACCGGCCGCTGAGGGTCACGCCTGTGCAGGTGCGGCTCCCGTGGCGGTAGAAGCCGCGCCTGCACGACTCAGCTCACCGCCTGCCCGTGCGGCCGCTCAGCCACGCCACCACACCCTCCATCGGCAGCTGATACGTTTCCCCACTGCGGCGGTCCTTCACCTCCACCTGCCCGTCCTGCTCCAGGGCGCGGCCCACCGTAACGCGGTACGGCAGACCCACCAGATCCGCGTCCGCGAACTTCACTCCGGCCCGTTCCGCGCGGTCGTCGAGCAGGACCTCCAGGCCCGCCGCATGCAGCGCCGCGTACAGCGTGTCGCCCGCGGCGCGCTGCGCGCCGTTCTTCACGTCCACCACAATCAGGTGGGCGGAGTAAGGCGCGATGACGTCCGGCCAGATCAGGCCCCGCTCGTCCGAGAGCTGCTCCGCGACCGCCTGCACCAGCCGCGTCACGCCGATGCCGTAGCAGCCCATCTGAAACGGCTGTTCGCGGCCGTCCGCGGCGGTGAATGTGGCGGCCATCGCCTGCGCGTAGCGGGTGCCCAGCTGAAACACGTGCCCCACCTCAATCCCCCGCGCCGAGCGCAACGCCTGAGCGCCGTCATGCGGGGCCGCGTCGCCCGCGCGGGCCTGGCGCACATCCACCACTGCCGGCAGCACGAACGCTCCGGAGCCCCCCACTGATGCCCAGTTCACGCCAGTGACGTGCCAGTCCGTCTCATTCGCGCCGGTCGCGAAGTTACGCAGGGCCGCGCCAGCCTCATCGCACAGACGCAGGAACGCCGCCGGACGGCCCTCGGCCGGGGCGATCACGCTGTCCGGCAGGTCCGGGCCCATGAAGCCCAGCGGCAGCGGCTGGGCAGCCCACCCGGCCCGCTGCGAGACCTGCAGCTCCACCAGCTCGCCCGTCACGCGCGCCTGGACCGCGTTCCAGAGTTTCACCGGATTCACGGTGTGATCCCCGCGCAGGCTCACCAGCACCGGCTGCAGGACCCGGCGCTCGCCCTGTACGGCAACGGCGTCGTACAGCACGTTCTTCAGCAGGTGCGCCGGCGCGCAGCCCAGCGCTCCGCACGCCTCCGTGACCGTCGCGGCGCCCGGCGTCTGCTGCCGCGCGAAGACCGTGAACGGCGACAGCGGAGCCGCCGCAGCGCGCGACACGGCCCGCTCCGCGTTCGCGGCGTACTGTCCGTCCCCGGTGAACAGCACCTCGTCCTCACCCACGTCACTCAGCACCATGAACTCCCGGCTCTCCGCGCCGCCGATGCTGCCACTGTCGGCCTGCACCGCCCGCCACGCCACCCCCAGCCGCGTCAGGATCCGGCCGTACACGCCGCTCATGACCTCAAAGTGCGCCCGCAGGTCCTCCTCATCGGCGTGAAAGGAGTACGCGTCCTTCATGGTGAATTCCCGCGTGCGCAGCAGCCCGAAGCGAGGACGGAGCTCATCCCGGAACTTCCGCCCGATCTGGAACACGCTGAGCGGCAGGTCACGGTAACTGCGCGCCAGGCCGCGCACCACGTCCAGCGCCACCTCCTCGTGCGTCGGTCCCAGCGCATGTTCCCGCCCCGCGCGGTCAGTCACAGTGAACATGATCCCCTCAGCCTGCGTGTACGCCGCCCAGCGGCCCGACTCGTCCCACAGATGACGGGGTTGTAGCACCGGGAAGCTCACCTCCTCTGAAACGCCAGCCAGTTCCTCACGGATCAGCGCCTCAAGCTTGTGCGTTACGCGCGTCATCAGCGGCAGGTGCGCGTACAGGCCACTCCCGACCCGGCGGACATACCCGGCGCGCAGCAGATGCTGGACGGCGCGCGTTTCGGCGCCGTCCGGGACTTCACGCCAGGTGCGGAACAGACTGGAACTCAATTTCATGGAAGTTCTCCCCCCCAGAAGGCGGGCGCAACAGGCGCGCGCCGGCCATCCGGTCATTCAGCGGTGTGACTTGGCGGTGGGTCAGGTCGCCCGGCGCAGACGGGCGGGGCGACACCAGCTCAGGTGACAGGCTTTACACCCCGAAGGGTGGCGGGAGTACGGGCAGGCCCGCACCGACGCGCCAGGGCGCGCGCAGGGTGCCGGTCATCTGTCCGCTCATGTCCGTCAGGGTAGGGGAGGAGACTGCGCGGGTCAAGCGGCAGCCAGCGGGTGCAGGACAGCCCAGGTGCCCGACCTGAGCGCCGGAAGCCGCGCCACAGAAAAAGGCCGGGGCATCTCCACCCCGGCCTCCACCCGCTGCGCAGCAGGGACCTACACCCGCTGCTTCACTTTCAGCGCCCCTTTCTGCTGCAGGTACTCCGCGATCTGCACGGCGTTCAGGGCGGCGCCCTTAAGCAGCTGATCACCCGCCACGAACAGGTCGATCCCGCCGTCGAACACCAGCGACTCCCGGATCCGGCCGACCTCCACGTCGTACTTCCCGCTGGCGGTCAGCGGCATCGGGTACAGCTTCTCGCCGGGGGCGTCGCGGAGCTCCACGCCCGCCGCGCCGGCCAGCAACGCGCGCACCTCGTCCGGCGTGGCCGGCTTCTCCAGGTCCAGGGTGATGGCCTCGCTGTGCGTGCGCAGCGTCGGAATGCGCACCGCAGTACAGGAGATCTTCAGCGAGTCATCCCCGATGATCTTGCGGGTCTCCCACGCCACCTTCATTTCCTCTTTCGTGTACCCGTTGTCCTGGAAGGCGTCAATGTGCGGAATGACGTTGAAGGGAATCGGGTGCGCAAACACGTTCGCCTGGGCCTGCCCGCCAGCCAGCTCCACGCGCGTCTGCTCCAGCAGCTCCTCCATGCCCTTCGCCCCGGCGCCGCTCGTCGCCTGGTACGTGCTCACGATCATGCGTTTCACGCCGTACGCCCGGTGAATGGGCGCCACGGCCACCACGGCAATCGCGGTGGTGCAGTTCGGGTTCGCGATGATGCCCCGGTGCGCCAGTGCCGCGTCCCCGTTCACTTCAGGCACCACCAGCGGCACGTCCGCGTCATAGCGGAAGGCGCTGCTGTTGTCGATCACGACCGCGCCGCCCGCCACCCACTTCGGCGCCAGGGCCTTGCTGATACTGCCACCCGCCGACGCGAGAATCACGTCCGCGTCAATGGCTCCCTCCGGCGTGGCCTGCACGGTCAGTGCCTGCCCCCTGAACGTCAGCGTGCTGCCAGCGCTGCGCGGCGACGCGAACAGCAGCAACTCGTCGAACTGCAGCGAGCTGCCTTCCAGCACCTTGAGAAGTTCGTGCCCTACCGCTCCGGTCGCTCCCACAATCGCTACGCGCATGCTTCCTCCTTGAACAGAAAAACCGCCCGACGAGTCTCGCAGGGCGGCTGCCGGAACGACACCGCCCTCACGGGGTCATGGTGGTCAGGCCGGTATTCATGCCCGCAGGGTAGGCGCTGCGGGCAGACGGGTCAAGGCTGCCTGCCTAGCGTCAACGGACCGCCCTGGACTGCCTGACGTGCCGCGCCGCAGCAGGGGGTTACTTGCGGCGGCGCAGGAAACTCAGCCACCCGGCCCGTTCGGGCTGCCTCGCCGGCGCGAAGTCCTCCATGCGGATCTCCGCCTCCGGGTGCGGCGCGGCCTCCCAGCCGTACTCCGTGGCGATCAGGCCGCCGAACCGGCCGGCGGCGTACAGGGCGTGCGTCCGCTCCTGATCCTCAGTCACAGCGCGCGGATCGGCCAGCGCCTGCAGCATCGCCTGCAGGCTCTCGTCGTCGCACGCCCAGTGACCCTGGGTGAAAATGGCTTCCTTACCGTAAACGCGAATCCTGGCCGACATGCGCTCCTCGTTCGTCCTGCGGATGGTCCCGGCTGCCGGGACCCGGGGTGGGTTGTGATGACCCGGCCAGCATAGCGTACGCAGAACGCAAAACGGGGAGTCCTCAGACCTTCTGCCCGAACCGGCGCTCCGTGCCGGCATGCAGCTTGCGGACGTTCTCCCGGTGCTGCCACGTGAGCAGGCCCGCCAGGGCGCACACGACCAGCGCCAGCCACACCGGCCCGAGCAGGAACGCCGTGAAGGCCGCCACGACCGACGCCAGAATGCTGCCCGCCGACACCAGCCGCGTCAGCCACACCGTTGCAATGAACACCAGCACGAACCCCGCCCCGGCCAGCGGCAACAGCGCCACGACCGTCCCGAAGGTGGTCGCCACCCCCTTGCCGCCCCGGAATCCCAGGAACGGACTGAAGTTATGGCCCACCACGGCCGCCACCCCGCACGCCGCCATAACCGGCAGCCCCAGGTTCAGCTGAGCGGCCAGCCATACGGCCAGCGCGCCTTTCAGAATGTCGAACGCCGCGACCAGCAGGGCTGGACCGTTCCCCAGGGAGCGCTGCACATTCGTGGCGCCGCTGTTCCCACTGCCCACCTTGCGGATGTCCACGCCGCGCGTGCGGGCCAGCCAGGCGGCCGCGGGAATCGACCCGAAGAGATAGGAGATCAGAACCGTCAGCACGGCAAGAAGTGGCACAATCGCATGATAGGGCAGCGGCATGACAGGCGAATTACTCGCAGGACCTGCGCGGCTGGTCTTGCACTTCCCCCCGCGACCCGGTAGTCTGCTGTGCGCTGGAACGGTGCCCGAGTGGTTGAAGGGGCACGCCTGGAAAGCGTGTAATGGGGCAACCTATTCGAGAGTTCGAATCTCTCCCGTTCCGCCAGAAGAGAAAAGAGTGCCGCGACCGCTGGTTGCGGCCTTTTTGTTGCGCAGTGGCCTTGTGTTCCCAGCGTGACGACAGAAAAGAATCCACCCTCTTTTCTGCCGAAGTGTTCAGACATTTCAGGGTCAAGCGTGAGCAAAAAACGCCGCTGGAGGCAGCTATGTTCGATCAACTCCAGCAGGTTATCAACGAATTCATTCTCGACGGGGAAGCCCGCGGCCACAGCGACAACACCCTGCGCGCGTACCGCAATGCCTTCCGGTCCTTCACCGATTGGATGGGTGAACGGCGGATCGAGCGATTGGGCCAGCTCACCCCCAGCGTGCTCC
This sequence comes from Deinococcus taeanensis, assembly GCF_020229735.1. Taxonomy (NCBI): domain Bacteria; kingdom Thermotogati; phylum Deinococcota; class Deinococci; order Deinococcales; family Deinococcaceae; genus Deinococcus; species Deinococcus taeanensis. Next base: position 669,715 of record NZ_CP083455.1, read on the forward strand.
GGGAGTACGCGGTGCACTGCGCCGCGACCCTCTCCCCAGGCGGCGCTCATGCCCGCTTACGGCCTCTGAAAACGCTCTTCAAGTGGGCGCAGCAAGAGGAGCTGGTGGCGCAGGACCTGAGCCGCCGTCTGCCCATGCCGAAACTCACCCGGGAGCCGATGCCCGCCGTGCGGTTTGGCGATTTTCAGAAGCTGATCGGGGCGGCCCGTACCCGGTCTCGCACTCCCTTGCGAGACGTGGCTCTGCTCACCGTGTTGTATGACACTGGCATTCGCGCGTCTGAAGCACTCGCCCTGACGCTGGAGGACGTCCGGCCAGAGGGCTTTCTGCTGATTCGGCAGGGCAAGGGCGGGAAGTCCCGCTCGGTGCCGATGGAGCGGCCTACGCTGAAAGCCATCCGGGCTTACGTGCATCAGGAGCGGCATGAGGAGCCCGTCACCACAGCGCTCTTCCTGGCAGGCGACCACGCCATGAGCCGGGGCACCCTGGACAAGGTGCTCGAACGCCTCTGTGAGTGTGCTGGGTTGCCCCGTCTGAGTGCCCACGCATTCCGGCGTGGCTTTGCCGTGCAGTACCTGCGCAACGGGGGAGATGTCTTCACACTGCAGCGCATCTTTGGGCACACCTCCCTGGAGATGAGCAACCGCTACGCGCAGCTCCTCCAGGACGACGTGAAACTCGCCCATCGGCGGGCCTCGCCCCTACGCAGTACGGACCGCTGACCATGGCGCGCATTGACACGCAGGTTGAAGCCTGGCTGGCCGAGCGGCGCGTACTTGGCATGACCGCGGCTGGTGATGCGGCCTTCCGGTTGACCTGGCAGGCCTTCAGAACCGTGCCAGGCTCCTTTCGGCCCACCCGGGAGACTGTACGTCTCTTCGGCCGTGCGCAGGCGGCTGTGGACGCAACTGGGGCTGACCGTTACCTGCGGCTGCTCCTGCGTCTCCTGACCGTGCTGATGGAGCGAGGGGCCATCTCTCCGTTCCCCCTGCCTCCACGCCCGTCACCGCGCCGTGTGGACGGCCGGGTACCCATGACGGAGGCAGAAGTCCAGAACTTGGTCCTGGCCATTCCGGATCTGGGTGTCCGCACATTGGCAGCCCTGGTGTACTTCACGGGCCTGCAGGCCGCGCGGCTGATCCCCCTCAAGCCGCATCAGGTCACCCCGCAAGGTCTCCGGTTGCCTGTGGAGCGAAGCCGCTACGCGTCATACGTGCCGCTGGGGGCCGACGCGTCAGACATCGTGGAGCAGTGGACACGGCGTCGCCAGACGACCTCTGACGCGTTTCTGCATGACCGCCATGGGGCCCCGCTCACCCTTCGGGAAGCCTCAGCCGCTCTTCGTCAAGCTGGAGCACAGGTCAACCGGCCAGCAGTGGGCTTCGGGCACTTGCAATACGCGCACCTCCCGCTGCTGGCAGCAGCCGCGCCCGTGTTCAGCCGGGACCTGCTTGAAACCCGGTTGCAGCAGCCGTTTCGACTTCGGTACGTCGACATCCCACGCCTGTTGGACGGGCGGACCGAACGTGACCTCTCACAGACGCCCATCACGCCGCTCGAACGCATTCTCAAAGGATGACCACCGGGCCTGACGCTCCAAGACCACGTTCGTCTGTTCTCGCCTCAGTGAGTCGCATCACACCCCAGGAGAATCAATGACTCAGCTCAACATCCGCGTGCCCAACGACATCCGCCCCCTCTATGCCAATTTCGCCGTGCTGGACACCACCAGAGATGAGGTGATCATCGCCTTCTGCTGCGCGGAGGGCGGAGTGGAGCGTCCCGAAGCGCAGCTCGTCCAGAAGATTGTCATGACCCCAGCCAATCTCAAGAACCTGCATGCCAGCATTGGTGAGCTGCTGGAGAAGCATCAGATGCGCCATGGGCCTTTGGGGTAGGCTCTGCGGACCGTGCTCCAGGAAATTTCTAACCCCGACCTTCGTCTGGAAGATCTACCTCCCAGTACCGCCGACTGGGAGACCATCGGGACGTTTGCGTTGACCTTCAACGGGTATCACCGCTGGCCGGACTCCCCTTCTTGTGGAGACATCGCCAACGACGTTGCGGAGCACTACAGCGAGACAGGTCGGTTGCCCCAGGGTCTGGATGTCTTGCGGTCCTGTCTGTTCTTCGAGCAGCGCCGCTGGCGTCACTTCGGCGATACCCCTGAAGGTGAGGACCTGGCATACATCAAAGCTCTTGTTGCAGCGATCCGCTGGCATGTTGAGCGGCGGCACTGAGCGCAGCCATGGGCGGCGAGCCACCAGACGCCCGGCTGAAAAAACACCTTTCCTGCCGTGTGACCTCCCAGGGGTACCACGCGACTGGCACAGCCAAAAAGCACCCCCGGGGGTTGTGCGGCGAGCCTCACGTGCCGCACCCACACGTGAGGTGTTGACCGCCCTCTGGTCCTGAGCAGCGGCGCACCAGGCCCTACCGGGCCCAGAGAATGAAGGGCAAGTTCCCGGCCAGCCTGTCGCGCAGGCGCGACAATTGACGTCCTACGCCGTGCCATGCGGGCTACACTGCCTCATCTTGCGCTCAGCCCGGTGAGGACATTCATGACTCCAGAACAACAGGCCCGACAGGTCATCGACGCCCAGCTGGCCGCCGCCGGCTGGGTTGTTCAGGACTACAAAACTGCGAACCTCTTTGCTGCGGATGGGGTGGCGCTCCGGGAAGTGCCGACGGCCGCCGGATCCTGCGACTACATGTTGTTCTGGAAGGGCACGGCGGTCGGCATTGTCGAGGCCAAGCCCAAGGGCACCTCACTGGTGGGCGTGAGTGAACAGACGGACAAGTACACGGTGGGGTTGCCGCCGTTCATTCAGGTGGCCGGAACGCCCCTGCCGTTTGGCTACGAGGCGAACAGCGTGCAGGTGCAGTTCCGGGATTACCGTGAACCGGACAGCCGCTCCCGGACGGTGTTTCACTTTCACCGTCCGGAGACGCTGGGGGCCTGGTTGAAACAGAGTCAGACGTTACGGGCGCGGCTGCGGCAACTGCCGCCTCTGGCCCGGACTGGTCTGCGGGACGCGCAGTTTGAGGCCATCACGAACCTGGAACGCTCTTTCGCGCTGGGCCGCCCCCGGGCCTTGATCCAGATGACGATGGGCAGCGGGAAGAGCTTCACGGCCGTGGCCAGTACCTACCGCCTGCTGAAGTTCGGCGGGGCGAAGCGGGTGTTGTTCTTGGTGGACCGCGGCAACCTCGGCAAACAGGCGTTGGGGGAGTTCAGCAACTTCGACACGCCGGATGACGGGCGTAAGTTCACGGAGCTGTACGTCGTGCAGCACCTGACCACCAACCGGATTGACCCGGACGCGCAGGTCGTCATCACGACCATTCAGCGGCTGTACTCCATCCTCCGGGGCGAGGAGGCGTTCGACGAGGAGAACGAGGAACGCAGTGAGTTCGAGCTGGGCAGTGAGACCAAGCAGGAGGACGCGCGGACAGTCAACTACAACGTTCGCCTGCCCACTGAGACCTTTGATTTCATCATTACCGACGAGTGCCACCGGTCGATCTACGGCACGTGGCGGCAGGTGCTGGAGTACTTCGACGCCTTCCTGACGGGCCTGACCGCCACGCCGAGTGCCCAGACCATCGGGTTTTTTGGCAAGAACATGGTGATGGAATACGGCCATGAGCGGGCGGTGGCTGATGGAGTGAACGTCAACTTTGACGTGTACCGCATCCGCACGCAGATCAGTGAAAAGGGCAGCAAGGTCGCCGCCGGCAACTACCTGGACTACCGGGACAAGGAGACCGGCGCAGTTCGCTGGGAGGAATTGAGCGACGACTTTGAGTACGCGGCGAATGCACTGGACCGCAGTGTGGTTGCTATGGATCAGATCCGGACGGTGGTTAAGCATTACAAAGAGGTGGTGCTACCCACGGTGTTTCCGGACCGCCGGATCGTCCCGAAAACGTTGATTTTTGCCAAGAGTGACGCCCACGCCGATGACATCCTTCAGATCGTCCGGGAAGAGTTCGCCAAGGGCAATGACTTTGCCAAGAAGATCACCTACGGCGTCACCGGTGAGCGGACGGACGACCTCATCAAGAAATTCCGGGTGGAGCACAACCCACGTGTGGTGGTCACGGTGGATATGATCGCCACGGGCACCGACATCAAGCCACTGGAAGTGCTGCTGTTCATGCGGGACGTGCGGTCGCGCTCGTACTTCGACCAGATGAAAGGCCGCGGCACCCGGGTCGTCAGCAAAGATGAGCTGAAAGCCGTCAGTGAGGACGCCGACGAGAAGGCGTTCTTCCTGCTGGTGGACGCGGTGGGCGTCACAGAGAGTGACAAGAGCGAGGCCAAACCGCTGGAGCGCAAGCGTGGCGTCAGCTTCGAGAAGTTGCTGCACGCCGTGGGCATGGGGGACCGGACGGACGACTCGTTCCGGTCGTTGGCCGGTCGACTGGCGCGGCTGAACCAGAGCCTGACCAGCGAGCAGCGATCAGATCTGGAGGCCAAGGCCGGGCAACCCATTGCAACCCTGATCGGGAACCTGCTGGGAGCTACGCAACCCCTCCGGGTGCAGGAGAGGGCCAGCCAGTTGGCTGACCAACAGGGCCGCCCCGTCACCCCAGAGGACGTGACGCAGGGGGATGCCGAACTGCGCTTTGAGGCTATGAGGCCCTTTGGGAACCCTCAGTTGCGCGATCAACTGGTCAAAGTACAGCGCCAGAACGAGGTTGCCATTGACACCATCAGCCAGGACAAGGTGCTGTCCGGCCAGCATGTGGAGCGGGAGGATGACGCGGCCTTGGCGCAGCGCGTGGCCGAAGGCCAGGTTCGAACCTTCCGAGAGTTCATCGAGCAGCGTAAGGACGAAATTGACGCGCTGAGCATCCTGTATGCCCAGCCGTATGCGCAGCGGCACGTGACCTTCCGGCAGATCAAGGACCTGTCCAAGGCCCTGCAGGGCCAGGATCCCAGCTTGACGCCAGAGAACCTGTTCGCCGCCTACGAGCGGCTGGAGGCAGGGCGGGTGAAGAACGCCGGACCAGGACGAACGCTGACCGATCTGGTGGCTCTGGTGCGCTTCGCCACGGAGAGGGTGGACGTGCTGGAGCCCTTCGCTTCAACGGTAGACAGTCGCTTTCAGACCTGGCTGGCTTCTCAGGAGGCTCAAGGTCGGACCTTCACCTCAGAGCAGCGGCACTGGCTGGACCTGATCCGCGCGCAGGTCGGCAAGTCATTGGAAGTGCAGGAACGCGACCTGCGGGACACGCCGTTCAATGAACTGGGCGGGCTGTACCGTGCGAGGCAGGTGTTCGGGGATCAGGACCTGAAAGCCCTGCTGGAAGAGCTAACTGGGGTGCTGGCCGCATGAGCAACCCAGCGGGGATTGCGGCCATTCAGGCAGTCGGTTTGCTTCACGCTCAGGGATACGAACTTTTACGCGTCTGGGTCACTGCCAATACAGACGCGTGTCTGTCATGTACTGTCCATCTCTTCAACGCTGGCGTGCCTATCCCAGATGTCCTTAACCGTGAAGTTAACCATGTTGCTTTGTCTTACGGCTACACCTTAAACGCCAATGCCATCATTGGTGGCAAAGTTTACCCAGATCCTGACCCAATCGGGAATGGCTTAGCCCATGATGGTTGGTCGCGTCCAGAGCAGATGGCGAAGTACTTGCTGAAGAACTACTCCGAGTTCACCCGAACCTGGCGAGGTGAAGACCGGGGTTACGTCGAATGGTTTCGGCGGTTGACTCGCCTCGCTGATCGCAGCCAGCTGCCCGTGATGCAAACCCAGCTCTCAGGTCGTCTCGATCTCGCTCTAGGTGCTGTGATGGTTCAGGATTACGCTCCGAGCCAGCAGGTCACCCTCTTCGCCTCGGAACATTGATCTGGTGCAGAGGCATGACCACTTTGAGAGAATGCCGTGATGACTACTCTGGCTGAACCTGCCGTCACCCCGTCCGAGCAGCCTTCCCTGCCGCCCGGTTGGGCGCAAACGACATTGGGGGACGTTGCTCATGTGAATGCCCGGCCAGATACCTCTGAACTGGAGAACGACACTTCGGTGACGTTCATCCCTATGGCCGCCGTGCAGGAGGTTTGCGGGCGGTACGACGGCTCACAGGTGCGGTCTTACGGTCAGGTCAAGAAGGGATACACACCGTTCAAGAATGGCGACCTCATCTTCGCCAAGATTACGCCATGCATGGAGAATGGAAAGTCAGCCCTTGTGGATGGATTGATCAACAGTATTGGTTACGGCTCTACCGAGTTCCATGTCATTACGAGTACCAGCGCCTTGGAGCCGAAATACGCCTTCTACCTTGTCACCAGCAAGCAGTTTCGCGGCGAGGCAGAACATAACATGCGCGGCGCGGCAGGCCAGAAGCGCGTGCCACCACAATTCCTGACAGAATACCCTCTAGCACTTCCCCCTCTCGCTGAGCAGCAGCGCATCGTCGCCAAGATTGAGGAGCTGTTCAGCAAGCTGGACGCAGGGGTGGCCGAGCTGAAGCGCACGCAGACCCTCCTGAAGCGCTACCGCCAGAGCCTGCTGCACGCTGCCGTGACTGGGGAACTGTCACAGGAGTGGCGAATACAGAATTCACCTAGAGAGACGGGTTCTGAGTTGCTCTCACGCGTCCTGGCTGAGCGCCGTGAAAAGTGGCTCCAAAGCGGTAAAAAAGGCAAGTACAAGGAGCCTGAGGCACCGGACCCAGCAGAAAGCCAAATCTTCGCTGCGACCTGGACGACGGCCTCGCTTTCAGCCCTTGCTCTCCAAATAGGTGACGTGGACCACAAAATGCCAAAGGCCGAGACTGGTGGAGTTCCTTACATTTCAACCAGAGATTTTACTGGCAATGACTCTATTAACTTCAAGGACGCCAAGCTGATATCTCCTGCCGACTACGAATCCCTAAAAAAGAAAATATTTCCTGAGTTTGGCGACTTGTTGCTTTCCCGTTACGGAACTATTGGAAAAGTAAGACTTGTAAAAACTTCGGAGCCTTTCCAGGCCTCATATAGTGTCGCAATAATCAAGCTATTTTTTAATCCGGTAACACGCTATGTCAAACTGGCACTAGAAAGTCATCACTGTCAAAGGCAAATGAAAAAACATACACGTGCGACAGCACAACCAGATCTTGGTTTGGCGCATGTGCGTGAGCTCGCCATTCCACTTCCTCCTCTTGCCGAGCAGGCCTACATCGTTTCTGAGGTGGAACGGCGACTGTCCGTCCTGGACAACATGGAAGAGACCGTAACAGCCGAATTGAAGCGAGCCGAGAGTACACGTCAGAGCATCCTGTACCGTGCTTTTGCAGGGGAACTGGTGCCCCAGGACCCGAACGATGAACCGGCCAGCGTGCTCTTGGAGCGGATTCAAGTAGAGAAGTTGAAGACTAGCGCGAAAGCCATCCGTGACGGAGCAGGCAAGCGAGGCCGCCCCCGCAAAACAATGCCCCAACCCACCCTTCTGGAGGAACAATGACCACCGTCAACCCCGCGCAGCTCGTATCGCGCGTCTGGAACCTCGCCCATGTCCTGCGCAATGACGGCGTAGGCTACGGAGATTACCTGGAGCAGATCACCTTCCTGCTCTTCCTGAAGATGGCCAGCGAGATGGAGGGTGACCCGGACGCGCCACAAGTCCCAGAGGAGTACAACTGGGACAAGCTGCAACCCCTGACCGGGACCGATCTGGAAACCCAGTACCGGCGTACCCTGGAAGAACTGGCGAAAGAATCCGGCCTGCTCGGCGTCATCTTCCGCAAAGCGCAAAACAAGATCAACGACCCGGCCAGCCTCAAACGTGTGGTGAGCCTGATCGACCAGCAGCAGTGGTCCGGCCTGCCGTTTGACGTGAAAGGCGAGATCTACGAAGGCCTCCTGCAGAAGAATGCCGAAGACGTCAAAGGCGGGGCCGGTCAGTACTTCACGCCGCGCCCGTTGATCGACGCGATGGTGAGAGTCACCAAGCCCAAACCAGGCGAGACTATTGCCGACCCCGCGTGTGGAACGGGCGGCTTCCTGCTGGCTGCGCGCGACTACCTCACGCAGACCTTCTCCCTGGATCCGGATGAGCGCGAAGACCTGCGGGAACGCACCTTCTACGGCGCGGACATTGTGGACAGCGTGGTGCGTCTGGCGGCCATGAACATGTTCCTGCATGGCATTGGTGGACAGACCACGCCCGTGCACCGGGAAGACAGCCTCGCCAAAGCGCCCAGCCGGCGGTTCGACATCGTGCTCGCCAACCCACCCTTCGGTGTGAAGGGCTCACTGGTGGAACTGGACGAGGAAGGCAAAGCCGTTCGCCAGCAGCAGACCTACAGCCGGGATGACTTCACGGCGTCCACCAGCAACAAACAGCTGAACTTCCTGCAGCACATCATCTCCATGTTGAAGGTGGGCGGCCGCGCCGCAGTGGTTGTGCCGGACAATGTGCTGTTCGAGGCGGGTGCCGGTGAGACCGTACGCCGCCGTCTGCTTCGGGACGGGGACCTGCACACCATCCTGCGTCTGCCCACCGGGATCTTTTACGCACAGGGCGTGAAAGCAAACGTGCTCTTCTTTGACCGCTACGCCAGTGGGGAGACCAACCGCACCAAGGCTGTGTGGTTCTACGACCTTCGGACGAACAAGCACTTCACCTTGAAGACCCGGCCCATGCAGGAGGCGGACCTGGCGGACTTCATCCAGGTCTACCAGGCAGATGACCGCAGCCAGCGGCAGGAGACTGAACGGTTCCGGAAGTACACCATCGACGAGCTACTGGACCGTGACAAGGTCAACCTCGACGTGTTCTGGCTGAAGGACGACAGCCTGGAGGAAGGCAGCGACCTGCCCGCGCCGGGCATCCTGGCAGCCGAGATCGTGGAGAGCCTGGAAGCCGCGCTGGACGAGTTCCGTCAGGTGGCGGCGGACCTTGGGGAGGAGATCGTCGCCGCAGATTGATGCGTTGGTATTTGTTGGTCTGAACTTTTTGCACCCCGTTGAGGGAGTGTGCCGTACAATGAAGACAAGAGTTCAGAGAAATAAGACCCGTCCCCCAAGGGCGGGTCTCTTCTCTGACTCACCGCAGCGTTCTGGCCGCACCGAAGTTTCATATGTGACGAGTTGGTGTCATTGGAGCAGCGATTGGCTGCAGTGGAGACTCGCTGTCATCAGAGCAACTCAAACTCGCCAGCGGGCCTACCGGCCCTTGAGGTTGAGGGGCAGACCAGCCATCAGGAATCGCAGGGTGACATTCAGGTCAGCGTCTCCTGGCCTGTTCTGGTTGTAAGTCATGACCGACTCCGCTTCCCTTGGGCCTACCGGCCCCATAGGGGGAGGGGGCGTCATCTACCTCCCTGATCACCGGCTTCTGGGCATGCGGGCGATTTTGCACCCTGGCGGGGGTACGTCTTTAGACTGAAAGTACCTCTCCTATTTTTCGCTGGCCGGTCAGAAGCCAGTTCGACACATTCTTCTTCAACCCTTGTCCAACACAGGCTTTCAGCTGTGTTGGGCGGCCTCTGGCCGCACCCAGGGTGATGGGATCAAGGGACGCTCTGCGTTGACTGTTTACCGGCCAGCAGGGGAGAACGCGAAGCGCATGTCCCTGTCTCACCCCCTACCCCTCGGAGGTTCTTTTGATTTACCTATTCGATGTTCACGGACTAACACACCACTGCGGTTACATCCCCTTCGTAGTGAGAGGGAAGTAGAACGTGACTCACATCACTCATTACCTCAATCCTGCTGACGTTGCGGCAGCTGTCGGCCATCCATTGCAGCATGGTGGCGTCACCGTCTTCAAGGCGCCACCCGGCGCTGGGAAGAGCCACGTTACCCGTGAGGTCATTCGGACGCTGATGGGCGCTGGGCAGCTTCAGCGTGTCCTCTGGGCCGTGCAGGCCACCCGGGATCCGGCTTCGCTGGGCGCCGAGTGCCTTAAAGCCTTTCAGGCTCATAGTGTTCGGGCTGACCTCGTTCATGGCCAGGACGCATTCACCGGCAGGGGTCGCCAGCGCGATTACGCGGCTCAGATGGTGTGGCCGGACGAGCCGGCCGTCAAGATCATCAGTTTCGCGCACCTGCCACTGTTGTTCGGTCCGGATCCGTCCAACGTGTTCACTTCACTCCAGAAACCGGATCTGCTCGTCATTGACGAAACGCCGCATGGCGCACTGCTGTTCAGCTCCAGCGAGCACAAGGCGTCAGGACAATTCATGGCCAGGCCCCTGAATCAGAAGAACCTGGAGCGGCACGCAGCGCAGTCCCGGATCTGTGCCCGACTTGTTGTCCTGCTGCGGCAGGCTGACAGCCGTTTCCACCCTGACCTGTTGTCGTGGCTCGACGTCACGGAAACCACGTGGACTCGCAGCTGGACGGGCACCGACTTTCTCCGTCAACTTGGTATGACTTGGATGGATGCAGACTGGACGGACTTCACAATGGCCCTGTCGGCCCTGCGCATTCCTTGGGCTCCTGTGGTCACTGACGCGTTACGGCATGACCTGAGCCACCCTGAGGACAACAGTCAGCGCTTCGGTGTCCACTGGAAGACCGGTCTCCGGTCTCAGTCACCGGAGGTCCGATTTGACGTGCGGCTCCCCCTTCCTGGCCTGCCGCCCACTCTGGCCCTGGACGCGTACGGGGAGCAGGACTTCTACACGGCACTCTTTGCGGACCATCCCGTGCACCTTTTTACCGCCGGCACACCCCACACACTGGACATCGAGTGGCTGGACCACCTGAAGCTCGATGCCCTGAACCTGGAAAAAGGCATGGACGAGAAGCACCTGCAGATCGCTGAGGAGGTGGTCGACCTGTTGGTTCGGGATCCGTTACGGGGTGTGGTGGTCTTGACCAACAAGGCTATGGCCCAGCCGGGTTCTGCCTGGGAGGGCTACCTGAAACGCGCTCTTCAGCTGGCCGGGAACTTGCCGCAGCAGGCCCAAATCCGGTCGATGTATTTCCACGCTGGGCGGGGCATCAATGCTTGCTGCGGTGATCACGCCTTTGCTCTTGTTGAACCAAAACTGCCGCGTGCGCACCGGGAACACACGACGGCGGCACTGTTCCCAGAGTCGGCGGAGCAGCGTAAGTGGGCCCATGAGTATTTGGAGCAGGCGGAGTTGTTGCAGATGCTGGAACGGGTTCGTCAGGCTCAGAACCCCGGCGCCCGCATCATCACAGCCTTTGAGCCTAGTCTTCCGCCAGACCTGGCCCGCGTCAGGCCCTACAGTCCCAGTCGCCGGTTTGTTCGCAAGAGTTCCAATCCTCGGCTGCGTGACGCGCTGTCCACGGTGGGCGCGGAGCTTCTGGCAGTGCTCGACGGAATCCCTCTGCATGCGCTGTACGCATTGGGATTGCTGGAATGTGACGATCTGGCCATGCCCCTGGACACCTTGAAGGGGTACCTGCGGGATGCCCTGGTTGGTCAGCGCCTTGGCCCGGAACTGAGCCACTGGGTGACGCATGGCGAGCTGTACCGGTATTCAACAGTGCCGCCATATCGGGGAAGTAAGCGAGACGAGCCTTTGAGCGTGTTACAGCCTCTGGGGGTCTTCAAGCAGCGTCCTGTCCGGCGAATGGTGGGGCGCGCGAAGGTTCAGGTAGCCGGATACGCCCCCAGTGAGACCGCGTTCCAGGCAGCCGTGGACCGGTTGTTTGGGCCGTCCGGCTCACCGGTGCGCAAGCTGAGCAGAAGTCGCCATGTGCGGCGAGCTGGCACAACGCGTGCAGAAACAGCACAGGGGTGTGTGTGAACCGGGTCATTTTGCCCCAGAAATGGTATCTTCCCTTCTCCGCCTCCTATCCCAATCGCGTCCGGCTGGGCGCGTTTCCTTTGTCATGATCAACAACCAACGTCAACGCATGCAGCTGGAACGGCGCCGGGCACGGTTGCTTGACCGACAGGAGCGGCTCTGGCGCCTGCTCCTGCTCAGTCACGCCCCTGTCCTTCCGGCCAAGCGTTTGGCCTCCTTCCTGGCTGTCTCGAAGGAGCTGCAGGAAATGGAGCGTCAGCTCGCCGCGCTCAGCTCGTAAGTCTTTTCGCTTCTCACTGCCCCGGTCGTCTGGCTGGGGCTTTCATTTGGAGGTTTCATGCTCATGTCTGAATTTGACCGTCTGTTTCAACGTCGCCGTCCGCTGTGGCAGCAGCGTGATCGTTTCATCCGCCGCTGGGTGGGTCGTCTGCCTGCCGCAACAGGTGCGCGCTCATGTGCCTGGACCCACGAACTGGACCTGGAGCTGCACCGTGTGAACGCGCAGCTGGCCGAACAGACTACGTCTGGGGTGCGGCGATGACAACCCTACCCACGGGCCGTCGCGTGGCTTCCAACCGCCTCCTGCCCAAACAGGAGGAGCACATCAGGGCCTTGAATCGGCAGGGCCTCACAGATGGGGAAATCGCTTTTGCACTGGCTGTGAGTTCCAAGACCGTTGCCAAGTACCGCAAGGCCTTGGGCCTGCCCGTCAATGCCCACAACATCCAGACCGCGCTGGCGGGCGAGCAGTTTGTGGTGGAGCAGTGCCAGACTTTAGGGCTGGACGTTACACACATGTCGGCCCTTCATCAGAATCACCCCTTTGATGTGCTGGTAAACGGGTGGCGTGTTGAGGTGAAGACCGTGCACGACACGTCCGCTCCAGGGATCTTCAAGTTTTTCCTTTCCATGACACGAAAGGGGAGAGTCGCCAGTCCCACCCAAGTCAAGAACTACGAGCTTGACTGTGACTTCGTGGCCCTGGTCTGTAAACCGAAGAGCGGTGAGGTGCCGAGCGTGTTTATCCTGACGCCCCAGGAGGCGGGTGAGTACATCCGGATTGATCTCTGTGACGTGGGCATGTGGGATCAGTACCGAGAGGCCTGGCACCAGCTGGAAGCTGCATGCCCTCAGGTAGCATGACCCAAGAGGAAGGAGGATCGACACGCTTTCTCGGTAGACTGCGGCCACGCGTCCCCCCGGGCCATGTTCCGGATTTTCAGGAGGACGGTGTATCCAGAGCAGCAAGCGACAGGTAATTGATATTCCGATTGAAGGGAATGGATGGTCGTCGAGGACTACAAGAATATGAAATCGTTCGCTCCAGAGAGCATTTTGTCTGGAAAGTGCTGGCTGCTGTCTGACCCTATTATTACATGCTGTTTCAGAAGGAGCAGAAGTGAGGATACTCTGCAGTAGACTCGTAGAGTCCTGCATTACACAGCGTGAGTTTGGATCTTAGGTGGAGAATATTTTTGTTTAGACCCAACCGTGGAAAATATAAAGTTTTTCTTCCTCAGCTCCGGTCGGATCCGGAGGGCTTTGAGTACATCTCTCAGTTGTCAAATATGCTGGGTCCTGGCTCCACGCTTGCAGATTTAGAAATCGATTTTTCTGGAACTGTTTGGGTAGATGCTCACATGCTCGCTCCCCTTGGAGCTTTGTTATATGCCCATCGAAGTAGAGGATTTTCCGTACAACTGTCGAATATCCCTCCGGCCGTAGAAGGAATTTTAAGAAAGAACGGGTTTCTGTCTGCTTTTGAGGATGAGATTCGCACAAAAGACACATGGGGAACAGTGATTCCGTACCGTAGGTATATTTCGACAGACGAAAAATCATTTCCTTTGTATATGGCGAAACTTGCTAAGAATAGAGGTAATTTACGCTTCAATGATAACGCAAGGAACGCGATACTTTTTACAACTCTAGAGCTTTTCAATAATGCTATCTATCATGGAAGGAGCGCCTCAGGTGTATTTGTTTGCGGTCAGTATTATCCAAATGCAAATAAGCTCAAATTTTCTTTGTGTGATTTAGGCGTCGGCATACCTGCAAATGTCACGGGATTTACTGGAAGAGCAATGACAGACGCCGAGGCTATATCTTGGGCTGTAGAGAGAGGAAATTCCACGCGTCCCAAAAGACCTGGTGGGATGGGGTTGTATTTTTTGAAAAATTTTGCCGTAAGTAATAACGGCCTGTTGCACATCATTTCTGGAGACGCAATCGTTTCTGAAGGGAAAAATCAATCTTATATGAAAACCACCCAGCGTTTCAACGGAACATACATATCTCTTGAGATAAATACAGACTCCCAATCTACATACATTTCGGAGAGAATTGAAGAAGGTGAAAATGACGAACTCTTCTAGAGAAACCGAAACAATCAGAATTGTTGATGTTGTCGATACAGACATTTGTGTTACTCAAGCGGATGGCGAACGAGTTTTCAAAAGAATATATTCAGCTTTTCAGCGGGGCAGCAATGTAGTCCTTTCGTTCCGAGATGTAAGATTCATTATCTCTGCGTTTTTGAATCCAGCCATTGGAATGTTGTACAAATATTATGACAGTAGATATCTAAATGAAAACTTAAAAGTAATTGATATTACTGTTGATCAGAGAGCAATGGTCAGAGAAGTTCTTAGAAATGCAAAGGAATATTACGAAAATCAAGCAGAAGTAAACAATAGCTTAAATGAGGCTATGAATGGCGAGCTTTAAGCGAGAAAGTGCCACCTCATTAATCAACGTTCCTGAAAAAGTTTTCATAGATACCAGCGTATGGCTGTACACGAACGGCCCGCAAGCTGATCCCGCAAATAATAAAAGCGCGATCTATTCGGAGTTGCTTGGTAAGTTGATCGCTTCGAATTGCAAAATATATATAAATCAGCTTGTGTTATCTGAGTTTTTCAACGTTGTTGTAAAATACTTTCTCAAGATGCACAAGAAGAATATGCAGATTAAAGCATACAAGAAAACAGAGGACTATAGAAAAAACATTCAAAATATGTTTGCTTATCTTATATCTGTAACGAAAACACCAAATTTGATACTGATAGAATATTCAGATCTAGATAAATATGTTGAATTTGTAAGTGAGGCATTAGATTTTAATGATATGGTCTATGCGAAGATTTGCATGGATATGGGACTTGCATTGATAACAGATGATGAGGACTTTTCAGATACAGATTGCGATATTATCAGCGACAATTATAATTTAACTTCAAGCGTCGCATCTCTTTAAAGCAGTTTGAGGGGCGTTGACAATATCAGAAGAACCCCGCAATCACTTTCTTGGTTGTTTTTGTGCACCTATCTTCAGTTCCCCAGTAGCAGGATCCATGACTTCCATACGATCATTATGCCAGGTCACATTTAAGTTGACCGCTACTTCCTTCGGAAGTTGTAAACCCAAATGATAGTGCGATCCTCTGCGCATATGCCCAAAACTCTGCATCAGGCCGTTTCTAAATGCACCAACCATCTGCAAGGGTCCACCAGTGTAGACGTCATCATTGTTGTTCACTACGTCGGCAAGCGCCCAGAATGACGCTTTGCTGTTTGCTGTCGCTATCCCATCATCATTATAGAAAAAACCCCCAGCCTCTCTGCTTGCGGAATATAATCTTTTCTCATAGCTACTTTTTCCACTACCTCCGACAAAAAACACCCCCCGATCTGGAATACTCAATATGCGATAAAGTAACTCTGTTCTGGGTCCCGCCATTTTCTCAAAAATGAGACACTGAAACCTAAAATACACCCCTTCTTTTATGGACATTACGGCCAGGATTTGGAAACCTGGACTGACTACTCCCGGCTCAGAAGGATAAGCGGCTAGGGATGTCGCTAGTATGGGGACTACCGCGTCTGCTAGTTCTTGCGCAGATTTCGGGTGATCGTTCAAGCTCTCAAGACTTTCAACAAGCTGTCCTAAAAATATAGATGGGAAAAGTACGTCGCCAGTATAGCCAAATAAAATTGCAGCCTTTTTAGTGACGTACAGCTTTCTTCCATAATTCCACTTCTTTAAGTTCGGCCATGTAAATTTACTATCACTGGCCAAATAAATGGCGGTATGTCCCGCTTTATCGGCCGCAGCCCAGGCAACCAAAGTTGTCATAATCCACATCCATATGTATAATCGATAAGCACTTCCATTGGGTTTCCAAGAAAGTGTACCAGCAACTCCCCGGCCTGCCGCCAAGTGATGGCAGGTGACGGTCGAGGACCTGCCTCTCAGCCTCCGGGTTGGGAGGCGGCGGGGTTTTATAGGGTGAAGTTGGGACGATAGAAGTCAATCCTAAAACAACAGACAGTGACATGACACTCAGAGGCCGTATAAGGTGATATGGGTAATATGGAACGGAAAAAATTGTAGACTGAGGCTCAGCGGAAGTGTGCCGATTTTTTTCTGCTGGCCGGATAAAAACGCTGTCCTGAACGAGGAATGTTCCCTCGGACAACTGGAAAGCGTGTAATGGGGCAACCTATTCGAGAGTTCGAATCTCTCCCGTTCCGCCAGAAGAGAAAAGAGTGCCGCGACCGCTGGTTGCGGCCTTTTTTGTTGCGCAGTGGCCTTGGGTTCCCAGCGAGACGACAGAAAAGAAGTCCCCCGCTTTTCCGCTGGGGCGTTCAGCCTGTTCAAGGTCAAGCGTGAGTCAAAAATACCGCTGAGGGCGGCTGCGTTAGGGCATTCCTTCGTGGTATGAGACCCGCGGTGACAGCGCCGGCACCCTGCGTGCGCACCACAGTCCCCCTGCCCTCTCACCGGCTGGACGGGAGAGATGGTCGCCTGTGGGTTCTGAAGACACCCTTCTCCCGGGTGCGGCAGAAGAAGCTCGTGCCGCCAGAGCTGAGGCGCCCGCTGCCAAACCCATGGGCGGAATCGTTTGCGCCGGCCAGGGCAGGCACGGCAGCCAAGACCCAGTCCGGCGGGGGGTTCCTGATGAGCAGCGGCATGCAGAATGGCCAGCCTGTGGGGCAGCGTCCCGCCGGGTGGTGGCAACCTCCGTGAGCGGCGCGACCTCCTGAGCGGCCCTGCCGTGTGAGGGTGAGCTCCACTGTGCCCGGTGTGATCTGCCCGGTGTGATGGCTCGGGTGAAACAGGGCAGAGGAGCGGTACGCCGCCCCTCCTGCCCTGGCCCCGGCAGGCGCTCAGGTGGTTCTTGCGCGCCACGCACTGAACAGCGGCAGCAGGGACAGCAGCGCGCACGTGCCGGCCAGCGCCGCGAAACCCGAATGGGCGATCAGGACGCCGCCCAGCAGGGTCCCCAGCGCGGCACTCAGGTAGCCCAGGGCGTCCGTAACGCCCTGCGCTGCGGGGAAGCGTGTCAGGGCCTTGCTGCCTGCCACGAACGCCAGATTCCACCCCAGGCCCAGCAGGAACATGCTGACCGCCAGCCACACCTGTCCGCTCAGGGGGGCAGTGAGGGCCGCGCTACATAGCAGCAGCGCACCCCCCACGTACCCGAAGCGCACGCCCAGCCGGTCAATGGTCGGCCCGGTCAGCCAGCCGAACCCGAACATGCCCAGGATGTGCCCGCTGATCAGTGCGGCCACGCCCGCGTGATCCACGCCCATGTGGTGCGCGCGCAGCGGCGTGAGGCTCATCAGGGTCACCATCAGGCCCTGTGCGGTCGCCACAGCCAGGGCCGTGGAACGCACGCCGGGAATGCCGAAGGCGTCCTGCAGCGGCAGGCGCGTTCCCGCCGCCTGCGCCGGTGAGCGCAGGGGGCGCCACAGCAGGATCAGCAGGGCGGCCGCGCCCAGCAGCGCGCCGCCCACCAGCCAGCCCGCCACTTCCGGCGTGGTGCCCAGGCCGGTCCCCAGCAGTTCAATCGGGCGGGAGAAGCCGGTCATCACGAAGGACCCCAGCACGCTCATCAGCATCAGCGCGCCCAGCGCCGCGCCGCGCCGTCCGTCGGGGACACTCTCGGCGGCGGCGTAGCGGGCCTGCTGGTACCCGCCCTGCGCGGCGCCCATCATCATGGCGCCCAGCAGGAACACGGGGGTCAGGGCCGCGCGGGCGCCCAGGAACCCCAGCGCGGCGCCCGCGGTTCCCAGCAGGAACGCGGTGGTCAGGCCGGTGCGGCGCCCGCGGCGCAGCATCAGCGCGCCGAACAGTCCGGCCGACAGCGCCCCAGACAGCTGAATCAGGGTGCTGGGCAGTCCGGAGAGGGCTTCGCTGCCCAGGCCGCTCATGATCAGGCTGGCCAGGACCGTGCTCACCGTGGTGGCGCCCGTGGCGAGGGCCTGAGCGGCGTACAGCGGCAGCAGCCGCGTGAGGTTCGGCCGGGCCGGGTTCAGCGCCGCGTCGCTCATGGTTGCAGGCCGGGCGGGAAGAGGGCTGTGGGCACGGGTGGGTTAGGCCTCGCCCTGCGCCTGCCAGCGGTCCTGAACGGCGCTGCGCAGGTACGTGGCGGCGTCCTCGGTGCTCGCGCCGGGCGTGAAGACCCGGCCCACGCCCAGTTCCTTCAGCTGCGGGAGGTCCTGGTCGGGAATGATGCCGCCTCCGAACACGATGATGTCCTCCGCGCCGCGTTCGCGCAGCAGGGTCATCACCTCCCGGAAGTAGTGCATGTGCGCGCCGGACAGCACGCTCAGGCCAATGGCGTCGACGTCCTCCTGCACGGCGGCATTCACGATCATTTCGGCCGTCTGGCGCAGGCCGGTGTAGATCACTTCCATGCCCGCGTCGCGCAGGGCGCGCGCCACGACCTTCGCGCCCCGGTCATGGCCGTCCATGCCGGGTTTGGCGATCAGCACTCGAATTCGGCGGTCTTCCATGCGTTCCTCCTGCGCCTGCGAGCGGCCGTGACCGCAGCAGCGGCGCGGCCAGGCACCTAACGGGCGTTTGGAGGCATTCTACGTGCCCGCCTGCCGTCCTGTCCCGTTCCGCTGTCACCCGCCGGTCAGCTTCACGCAGTACAACCAGACCATGAGCGCCCTCCTGTCCGCCCTGACCTTTGCGGCTCTGGCTGCCCCGGCCAGCTCCGCGTCGCCCGTGGGGGTCACGTGGACCCTGCAGGTCATTCAGCCGGCCGGCCAGGCGCCCATCACGCCCGGTGCGCGCCTGACCCGGCCCACGCTGCGCCTGGACGGCACCGGCAGTCGCCTGACCGTGACCGGCACCACCGGGTGCAGCGCCCTGAACGCCCAGGCGGCCCTCAATGGGCAGGCGCTGGTGCTGCGTGCCGTGCAGGGCGGCACCAGCGAGCGCTGCGCCGACGCGGCGCTGAGTCTGCGCGGGGATTACCTGCACCTCCTGAACACCACCACCCGCTACGCCCTGAAGAGCGGCACCCTGACCCTGTCGGGGGCCGCCGGGCAGCTGACCTTCACTGCCGGAGGCGCCATGCCGCAGCCCGTTCCTTCACCTGCACTGCTCAACGGCACGTGGCTGGCCCGTTCCCTGCGTGGCCCCGCCGGGCCGGAGCGCACCACGGCGCTGCTGCGCCTGAGCGTGCAGGGGGCGCGGGTCACGCTCGGTGGCCTGGCCGGATGCAACACCGTGAGCGCCACTGGCGCGGTGCTGGACGGCCCGCAGGTGCAGTTCGGGGTGGTGACCGCCACCCGGCGGGTCTGCCCCGGGGCAGCTGGGGAGGCAGAAACGCGGCTGCTCTCGCTGCTGCGCGGCCCGCTGAGCGCCACCGTGCAGGGCGACACCCTGCTGCTGCGCGGCGCGACCGGGCAGCTGACCCTGACGCGCGCCCCGGCCGTCATTACACCGGGGGCCGGTCAGCCGGACCCGGACCGGACGTACACCCTGACTCGCCTGAACGGGCAGCCCGCACCGCAGACCCCGCGCCCGGTGACGCTCACCTTCCAGGCGGGCCGGGTGGGCGGCAGTGACGGCTGCAACAGCGTCGGCGCCGCGTACGTGCTGCAGGGCGGCCGCGTGACTCTCAGTGAACCGGTCGTGAGTACCCGCATGGCGTGCCCGGAGGGGCTCAGCGTGAACCTCGCGGGTCTGCTTGAGCAGCGTCCTGCGCTGGGGGTACAGGGCGCTGTCCTGACGCTGCGCGCCGGGGAGGAGGTCTGGGAGTTCCAGGCCCGCTGACGCAGCGCAGCATGGGGAGGCGCGGACAGTCACCGTCCGCGCCTCTGTCACGGGAAGTGAGTTACTGCCAGTTGCCCCCGTTGTACGTCAGGCTGCCCGACGCGGGGGTCGTGAGGGTCCGGTTGCTGCCGCCTTCCCAGGTGACGCTCGCACCGCTGTCGCCGGGTTTCTTGATGAACTTGAACTGCGCGGTCACGCTGGGCGGCAGGCTCACGGTGGTTTTCCACGTGCAGGTGCTGCCTGAGCACCCGCTGGGCGTCATGGCCAGGGCGCTGGCGGTGTTCCAGGCGCCGAGTTCCGCGCGGTCCCCGACGAGGTACACGTCCTGCCCGAAGTACGTGCTGGCAGTCACCTGGAAGCTGACGCTGGTGGCGGTGCTGCCGGTGCCGCCCGCCTTGAAGATCCCCATCTTCCCGGCGCCGATCGTGACAGGCAGTTTGCCTGCGGTGACAGTCGCGCTGGACGGCGCGCCCTCTGCGAGCAGGTCGTTGAAGACCGTGCCGTTCGTCAGGGCGCTCTTGTCCGTGGTGCTGATCCCGGCATTCCCCTGAATGTCGAGGTTCACGCTGGCGGCGCTGCCGGAGGTGTTCACGACCACGATGACGCGGTTGGTGCCGCTGCCCCGGTAGAAGGCGTACACGTTCTGCCCGCCGTTGGGCCGCCACATCTCCGCGTAGTTGCCTTTCCAGAGGGCCTCGTTTGCCCGGCGGATCCCGATGAGTTTCTTGGTCAGGTCGTACGTGATTTTCGGCGTGCCGCCGCCCGCCACGAAGTTCGCCTGCGTGGCGTTGCGGCCGGTGTCGGTCCAGGCCCAGCCGGGCATGTCGCGCCGGTTGTCGGGGTCGCTGCCGCCGTACATGCCGAGTTCGTTGCCGTAGTACAGCTGTGGGATGCCGGGGAGCGTCAACAGCATTCCCAGGGCGTTGTGATAGCGGGTGCGGATCTCGGCCTCGGTCACGGCGCTACCGGGTTCGTTCACGAAGCGCTGCACGTCGTGGTTGTCCAGCAGGTTCACCTGCAGCAGGGTGCGGTCGAGTCCGAGGGTCCCCAGCGTGGACTGCATGCGGGTGGCCAGCGTGTCCAGGCTGCCGCCCCGGCCGACCGAGTCCACCATCGCCTGGCGCAGCGGGAAGTTGAAGGTGGAGTCGAAGCCGGCGTCGAGGTAGGTCTTGAGTTTGTTCAGGTCGCCGGAATCGAAGACCTCGCCCAGCAGGAAGGTGTTGGGCCGCGCGGCGAGCACGCCGGGCACCCACGAGTTCTGCCAGTAGGTGGTGGGGACATGCTTGACGGTGTCCATGCGGATGCCGTCGATGGCGTAGGTGCTCGTCCAGGTTTTCGACAGGTTGGTCAGGTACGTGGCGACCGTACTGTCCTCCTGGCGGAAGTCCGGGAGGCCGGCCAGGGGGCAGAGGACGTCGTCGCCGGTGCAGCTGCTGTGGAACCACGAGGGGTTCTGGCTGACGATCCGCGCGCCGTACCCGGCGTGGTTCACGACCATGTCCATGACGTACTTCTGCCCGTTCGCGTGCAGGTCGTTGATCAGGCCGGTGAGGTCGGTGCTGGTGCCCAGTTTGGGTTCGAGCGCGGTGTCGTCGGGGTTGGTGTAGTCGGGCCAGTAGCCGTGGTAGCCGCACTGGCTGCCGTTCACGAGACCGACCTGCCTGTACACGGGCGTGGTCCAGACGGTGGTGGCGCCCAGGTCACGGATGTAGGGCAGTTTGTTGCGCAGGCCCTGGAGGTCGCCGCCGTGGAACTTGGTGGCGTTGGTGGTGTCCAGGCAGTTGGCCTGGCCGAGGGTGTCGTTGGCCGTGGTGCCGTTCGAGAACCGGTCGGGCATCACGAGGTAGATCACCTGCTGCCGCCAGGTGTCGATGTTGGTGCCACTGATGGCCTGGGCCTGCACTGTCCCCGGTATGGAAACGGTTCCAGACTGGGCAGGCGTCGGCGCTTGGGAGCAGGCGGAAAGAAGAAGAGCAGCGGACAGGGCCCCCGCGAAACCACGGGACAGGACAGAACGCTTCATGACAAGCCTCCAGGGCAGGCTCCACACGGCGTGGAACCGGTTCAATGAATTGTGGTGCCTGCCAATCATAATCGACAGAGCTGGCCGGAAATCAAGGGGCGGGCCCCGGGTCTTACTTCACCGCTCTCTGGCCTGCCTTCCCGGATCTGCTGGTCCGCTTGCAAAACCCTGCTGTGAGCCATGCGAAAGGGCAGGGCGACACGTCGCCCTGCCCTTCGAGACCCCGCTGCCGTCAGCGACGCTCGACCTTCACCTCCACGCGGTTGCCCTTGCGCTTCACCGTGAGTTCCGCCTTGCCTCCGTTCGCCCGGCGGTACTCGCTCTTCACCTCGCTGGGCTTGCTCCTCACCGACGACTGCACGTAGCCCTCAGCCTTCAGGAACGCTGCGTACCGGTCATGCAGAGCCCGCAGGTCCTGCTGGTTGTCCACCACCGTCGACCACTCCCGCGCGCTGCCCCAGGGCGCCGCTCCTGTTGGGTTCACCTGAACCGACAGCGCCTGCGCCGTGCGCGGCGCCGGGGCAGCCGGTGCCTGAGCGACCGGCGCCGTCAGCGGCACCGCGGCGCTGCGGGCCGCCACCGCGTAGTACGCCGTATCGGTCACCCAGCTGTTCTGCGGGACTGGAGTCACCACAATACTCAGCGCCTGCGCCAGCCCCTGCTGCCCGGTCACACGCACCGCAGCGAACGAGTTCTGCCCGGACCTGAAGGTCGCAATCTGATCCAGGTTCAGGGGGGTGCGGCTGGCCAGGGCCAGCACCTTGTTCACGCCGTACGGCGCAGCGATATCGAACGTGAACGCGTCACCAGCTGCCGGGAAGGCCTTGACGGTGTTCGCCTTCAGGAAGTTCTCGCCCCCCTGGAAGCGGTTGGGCAGAATCAGATCCACCTGCCCCTGTGGGTCCACGTTGAACAGGTACACGTACGCGTCCTGGTTCACGCTGGTGAACAGCCGGATCTTCTCACCCGGGACGTAACTCGGCGTCTGCGTGCCACTTGCGTCCCGGTCGGTCCAGACCTTTACGCTCAGTTCGGTGGGGACAGGGTTCACAATGATGCTCTGCGCGCTGAGCGTGGGGGCGGCCATCGCCACGCTGCCCAGAGCACCCAGGAGGACCGTCAGGGAAAAGGTTGCTTTCATGCCCCTACCTTCCACCCGCTACGTGACCCCAGCCTGACCACACGGCCGACGTCCAGTTATGCTTCCTTTATAGACGTCTCATTCTTCATGAAGCCAGCTGTTTTCCTTTTAGCAAGAGGTTTCTCTTGAGCTGACCTTGAGACTTGGTGGCAGCTCCCCTAGAATCAGGCCGTGTTCCCGCGCAAGTCATGTGTTCTGCTCCAGCGGCTGGCGCTGAGTTCCGGACTGCTGGGCCTGACCGCTCCAGCGGCCGCCAGCAACCCCGCCACCTGGCCCGCGTTTTCCTATGTGCGCGCTGCCCAGCTCACGCCAAAAGCCAGGCCAGGCGAACGCCCGGCACTGACCATCGACGCCACCGGTGGCCCCCTGCGGCTCACGCTGTCGCAGCTACAGGCCATGCCGGCCGTTCGCTACATGACGGAACACAGACAGCTCAAAAAGACCTACACCTACGAAGGTGTGCCCCTGCGTGACCTCGCCGCCCGCGGTGGATTCGCCGGCAAGGACCTGCGCGTCTACGCATCCAACGGCTTTTTCACCACCATCAAAGCCAGCGATTACATGACTCTGCCCATCATGCTGGCCTACAAGGCCGACGGCGCGGCCATCCCAGTGCTGCAGAAAGGTCCGCTGACCGTGGTTCTTCCCAAGGGCCCGGCGCGCCTGCAGGGGCCGGAGTACTCATCGGCCTGGGTGTGGTTCGTGGAGCGGATTGCTCCTCTGAAATGATGGCCGCCCGGCACTTCACCGCCCTGCGCTCCAGGATCCTGCTGCGTGAACTGCTGCTTGCCATGCTGCCCCTCGCCATCACGGTTCTGCTGCTTGGCGTGGCTTTGGCGCCCAACAACCAGGCCTTGATCAACCGTCCGCAGGACGGCTGGACCCCTTACGCCTACCAGGGCCTGTCACAGGACGTGCTGCGTTATCAGGTGGCGCGCCTGGACCCGACATTGACCCGGCAGCAGCGTCTGGTCGTCCGGGATCAGGCACTCTCCAGTGTGCGCAGCCGCGCGCAGTTCAGTGATCTCTCGGCCGTGGAAGCGCACGGAGAGGGCAGTCTTGCTGCCATCGAGCGGGCCCTGATGCAGAACACCGATGAGTCCCTCCGGGAGGCCGTTCAGCAGGCGCTGGCCCTGAACAGCGAGGCCCTCGAGTACAGCCAGCAGATGCGTGATCAGTACAAGGATGCCCTGGAAGGTATGCGTAACGCTCTGCTGGGCAGCGCCGTCGTGGCCGGCATACTGGGACTGCTCCTGACCCTCAGAGCCCTGCTGATGTGGCGCGCCGACCGGGTCAGGGCCGAGCAGCGGGAGGCCCGGCAGCAGGAGGCGCTCAGTCTCGCCAGTCACGAGATGCGCCGCCCGCTGCAGAGCCTGCTGCTGGCCAGCGATCTGCTGCGGCAGGCGGCCACGGAAGGCCAGCGGCAGCATCTGCTGACCATGATTGAGGACAGCGCCGCGCAGCTCGCCAGCCGCGCGGACCTCACCCGGCTGAACGCCCTGTACCTGGACGTGACCCTGCGGGTGCGCCGCATCGATCTGGTCCCCCTGGTCCGGCGGTTCGCGTCGGCGCGGGTGCATGTCGTCACGCCGGGCAGCCCTGTGATCTGGCCTGTGGACGCCGACCGGGCGCGGCAGATCCTGGAGAACCTGATCGAGAATGCCGTGAAGTACACCGACGGTGTGGTGGAGGTCACGCTGGACGCGCCGAACGGAGCGCCGCGCCTCCGGGTCCGTGACTTCGGGCCGGGCATGAGTGACGACCTGCGCGGGCGGGTCTTCCTGCCGTTTGAGCGTGGTCCGCAGAGTCTGGTGGCCGGCTCCGGGCTGGGTCTGCCGCTGGTGCGGCGGTATGCCCGCGCGCACGGTGGGGACGTCTGCATCGCTCCGGCGTCCGGCGGCGGCCTGGTCGTGACGGTCACCTTTGGGGAAGCGCAGGAACAGATCACGGCGCCATCTGGCGCCACAGGGGCGACCTGACGCCCACCTGATCTTCACGAGCTCTTCACAGCACGCAACCTTCATGGTGCCTTAACCTGAAGACGTGCTTCCTGTACGCCGCGCCTCTGCCCTTCTCCTGCTCACCTCCCTGGCTGCGTCTCTGACCTCCCCTGGGCTGGCGCAGGCCAGCGGGATGTTCCGCGTCGGCTACAGCGTCAGCGCCGACCACCGGGCCCCCCTGAACATAACCCTCCAGGCCACCGCTCCCGCCGGCTACGAGATCCAGTGGACGTACGGCGACGGCGCCGCAGACAGAGGTCTGAACGTCACGCACACGTACTATCGGCCCGGCACCTACACCCTGAGCGCCACGCTGCTCGACGCCCAGGGCCGGACCGTCAGCCGAGCAGAAATTCCCGTGGAAGTCCGCAGCGCCGGCACCGAACGCGCCGAACTGACCATCCTGCATGCCCCCGGCCAGCTGCGCCTGAGCGGCGAGGGCAGCGTCATCTACGCCGCCAGCCCCATCCGCCTGTTCCTCGACGGCCGCGAGATCCGCCCCGGCGCGCAACCTGTAACGCCCGGCACGCACACCGCCGTGGCGCAGGCCACCAGCAGCGACGGCCGCACCATTGAGCGGCGCCTCACCGTGAACGTCGCTCCCTTCACCAGCAGCGCCAGCTATGACACCGAAGTGCTGCGCCTCACCAACCAGGCCCGCGCGCAGGGCTGGAACTGCGACACCAAACGCCCCGGCGGTCCTCCGCTGCCCCCCCTCAAGGCAGACGCCGCCCTCGACGTGGCCGCGCAGGCCCAGTCGGCCGCAATGGCCCTGTACGGGTACTTCGACCACACCAGCACCTTCGACGGCAGCACACCCCTGCGCCGCGTGCAGGCGGCCGGTCTGCACCCCACCTCGGTGGCGGAGAACATCGCCGCCGGACAGCAGAGCCCGCAGGAAGTCGTGGACGGCTGGCTGCGCAGCCCCGGCCACTGCCGGAACATCATGGGGAACTTCACCCTGATCGGCCTGTCGTTCGTGAACCGCCCTGGCACCACCTACAGCCGCTACTGGACCCAGGTGTTCGCCCGCCTCTGAGGCGGAGCCCTCCCCACCGGCCTCCTCGACAGGGCAGCGCGCCTGGCGCACCCTGTCAGGGAGGTTCTGAACCGCGAGCGGCTGAAGTGCGGAAGGTTGCAAGGGGCCGCGGGGGTACCGCCGTACTGAATGGCCTGAGCCCCGGGCGGGTGACCTAGTGAACGTCGGCCACACCAGCGAGCAGGTCGGCGAGCTGCTCCTTGGCGCGAAACACGCGGCTTTTGGCCGTGCCGACCGCCACGCCCTGAATCTGCGCGATCTCGTCGTAACTGAGGTCCTCCACGAACCGCAGCACCACGGCTTCCCGGTACTCCGGGGGCAGCTGCAGCAGCGCGCGCTGGACCCGGTCCTGGGCGTCGGCACTCTCAGCCATCTGTACGGGTGACCGGCGCTCGCTGGTCACCTCGAACCCCACGTCCTCCCGCGCCTGTTCCAGCGAGAACCGCTGCAACTGCTTGCGGCGGTGGGACTCGATCTGCGTGTTGCGCGCCACCTGGTACAGCCAGGGCAGCACCCGTTCACCGGGGCGGAACGTGCGAATGGACCGCCAGGCCCGGTAGAACACCTCCTGCGTGAGGTCCAGGGCGTCCTCACTGTTGCCCTCGAGGCGGTACAGGTACCCGTACATGCGGCCCTCGTGTTCCTGCACGAATTCAAACCACGCGGCCTCGTCACCGTCGCACAGCCGCGCGTACAGCTCAGGCGAGATCACGTCGGCGGGGGAAGACGCAGGGAGGTCCACAGTGCCTACACCATAGCGCGCCGCTGCGCGCCGCGCCGTCCGCTTTGCGGCGGAGGCGTGCGGTAGCATGCGCGCACCTTGAGCTTCACCCGCGCCTCCCACCTTCTGACGACCCAGACTGCCGGCCCGGCCCCGGGCCTCATGGACGCCCTGCGCGACCTGCTGCCCGACCTGAGTGTGGGCGCCCTGCTGGGGTTCGCGGCGGGCGTGGCCCTGAGGCACATCGGCCGGATCGCTCTCATTCTGCTGGGCGTGCTGTTCATCACGTTGCAGCTGCTGGCCTACTTTGATCTGATCAGCGTGAACTGGCTGCGCGTGCAGGCACTCACCGAGCCGTGGCTCCGGCAGGGCAGTGAGGCGGGCGGCGCCTGGCTCAGCCGGGTTCTCACCGCGAACCTGCCGTTCGCGGGGGCGTTCACGGCGGGCCTGTTGCTGGGCCTGCGCGCCCGCATGTAGGAGCGCGTCTCCGCTCCATCAGGGGCTGGAGGACGCCCGGTACGCTGGCCACCCACCTCTTCCCTCAAACAGTCCGCCCCGCTTATCGAAGCGGGGCGGGGTTCGGGATGATAGGGGAGGTTACTTGTCGGCGGGCGGGGCTTTGGTTGCGCCGGCGCCACTGCCGCTTCCAGCGGCGTCCGCACTGCCTTTGGTGCCGTCTTTGCCGGCGGCGCCCTGGGCGGGGGTGGTCTTGGGCGCCGCGGCCGCCACGCGCTTCTCCTGCGCCGCGAGAATCTCCTTGAGCTTGTCGCTGGGCTTCAGCGTGGCCACCTGAGCCTGAAGGAACTTCTGGCCCTCCTCACTCTTCTTCTGCGCGAGCACCTGCGTCTCGATCTGGCCGCGCACCGCACTCAGGGGCTGCGTGGCGGCCCGCTGGAGGTCCGTGATGTACAGCACGGAGTAGCGGTCGCCGACCTTCACGACGTCGCTCAGGCTGCCTTCGCCCGCGTCGCGCAGACTCTTGGCGCTGAACACCGCGGCGTTCAGCGCCTCGCTGAGTTTGCCGTCACCGCCGGTCACACTGCCGCGCTCGCTGACAGTCCCACCGGCCTTCCCGGCCGCCTGCGCGAAGTCGCCGCTGCTGAAGCCGTTACGGAACGCCACGGCCTTCGCCTGGTCCTTGAAGCTCGCTTCGGTCACGGTGGCGCTGGCGGGGGATTCGAACTGCGCTTTGTTCTGGGTGTAGAACGCCTGCACGTCGGCGTCACTGACCTTGACGTTCCGCGCGCCGTACGCGGCAATTCCGGCTGCCAGTTCCTGACGGGTGCCCACCAGGTTCAGCTTGAGGCGCTCGACCAGCGCGGACGCAGCGTACCCCTGAATCAGCTGCTGCACCACCTGGGGCTTCAGGATGCCGTTGACAAGCTGGGCGGCCTGGTCGGCCGGCACCTGCTGCAGCAGGCCCGCGAACTGCTGGTTGTTCACGACCTGCTCGATAACCTGCGAGTAGGGAATGCTCTGCCCGCCGACCGTGGCGACCGTGGGATTCTCCACCTTCCAGTTCAGGTCCTTGAACTCCACCTTGGCGTCCTTGCGCAGGCCTTCGACCCAGGCTTCCACAGCGGCATTCTTCTTCTGCTCGTTGACGGTGGTGCTCACGTCACTCTTCGCTTCGGCGAAGGGCTTCCTGGTCGGGGGCAGGTACTTCTCGACTTTCACGATGTAGAACTTCCCGCCGCTTTCCACCACGTCAGTCAGGCCGCCGTCTTTCAGGGCGAAGGCGGCCGTGCCCACCTCGCTGGGCAGCGCGACCTGCGCCACGGGCCGGGGAGCGCCGTTCTCGATGGGTCCCAGCGCGCCGCCACGGTCCTTGAATTCGGTGCTGTTGGCGCTGGCGAGCCCGGCGAAATCCGCGCCGCCCTTCAGCTGGGTCAGCAGGGCCTGCGCCTTGGCCTTATCGGCCACGACGATCTGGCGTCCCTGGATGCGCGGGTCGGTCTGGAACTTGTCGCTGTTCAGGTCATAGTACGCCTGGAGTTCGGCGTCCGTGGCGGCCGGCACGGCCTTTTTCAGTTCCTCGACCTTGCGCTCGATGGCGAGGCTCTGGCGGACCTGCTGGCGGTACTCACTGTCGGTCAGGCCCACACCCTGCAGGGCGTCCGTCCATTTCTTGTTGTCGGTCAGGTCGTTCGCTTCGCGGACTTCCGTGACTTTGGCGTTCACGTCTTTGCGGCTGACGCGGATGTCCTTCACGGCGTTCGACACGAGCGTCTGATCAATCTGCTGGGCGACCACGAAGGTTTTGAAATCGTCGCCCAGCACGCCGGTGTCGGTGCTGCTCAGTACGGGGTTGCTGCGCCGCGCGGCCTCAAGCTGCTCGACGGTGACAGCGGTGCCGTTGACAGTCAGGGCGGGGGTGCCTTTCTCTTTGTTAAACAGCGAGCCCAGCGAGGGCGTGAACTGGTAGGCCATGCCCACCACCAGCAGCAGGGCCAGAACGCCCATAAGGACGTTCACGAGTTTCTTCTTGTTCACTTGATCTCCTTCATTCGAAATGCTAGGTTACCGGAGCTTTGCGCTCGTAGCTCAGGTGGATAGAGCGTTGGCCTCCGGAGCCAAAGGTCACTGGTTCGAGTCCAGTCGAGCGCACCACAACACCCGCCCTGCCAGAACACCGGCAGGGCGGTGTTCTGTTGGGTGGTATCGGCCCCAGTCGGGGCAGTCCGGAGGCGCACGCGCCGGATTCTAGCACGCGAGATTAAGTGAGCGTGAAGGAAGAAAGGCCGTGCTGAACGACGTTTTCTCGCCCCAGCGGGGCGCTGTGGCCGCCCGCCCGGCCCGGCAGCCTGTACGCTGTGCCTCATGAGCACCGCGCACCTCCTGACCCTGCTTGAAACGCTGCCCGGCAGCTACGCCGGCCCCACCCGTCCCGAAGACGGCCCCTACGGCCTGGTCGGGGCGGGCGAGGGCACCCTGGCCGCGCACCTGGCGCAGACCCTGGTGGCCAGCAGCCTCACGCGCAGCGGCACGCAGTTCGTGCTCAGCAGCCCCGACGCCAGCGTGCTGGCCACCGACTACGCCGACTTCGCCACAGTGGCCGGCGCGCAGGTGCGCCGCGTCGCCACCGGCGGCACGCCCGAGGAGATCGACACGCTCGTACCCGGCGGGCCCCTCGCCACGTACCATTTCGCGCAGTTCGTGGCGCACGCCACCGGCCACAGCGCCGACGCCCAGGCGGCCGACACCCTGCTCGCCGACCTCGCCGGGCGCTGCGCGCCGCACGTGACCGAGAACAACCCGGCCCGGGACCTCGCCTGGAGCCTGTGGGGCCGCCTGCCGCTCCTGCTGTCCGCCGCTGACGCCGACGCCCTGCCGCACGCATGGCAGCAGCTGCTGGCCCGCACAGGCAAGACCCTCAGCGTGCCCCTGCTCGGTGACCCACTGCCCCTGGTGACCGGGGCCTTCGAAGCGCAGCATGAGAAGGGGGACGCGAAAGTCGCCCTGATTCTCGGCGACGCCGACGATACGCTGCTGCTGGCGCGCGAGGTGCTGGAGTCCCGCATTGACGAGATCATTCACGTGCCCTACCCGGACGGCGCGCAGGGCTACCCCGCGCAGCTGGCCCTGTGGTACTTCGGCGCGTGGGTGGCGGCGTACCTTGCGGAACGCTACGGCAAGGAGCCGGCCGACGTGCCGGTACTGGCGCGCGCGCAGGGCGTCATGGGCGGCGAGGACCGCGAGCAGGCCCGGCTGGCCGGGCCGCGCGACGACCTGCGCCGCACGAACGTCGTCAAGGACTGGGCCGATGATCAGGACGTCGGCGACCTGGACCTCGACGAGGACGAAGACCCCAACGACGAGTAAACGCAGCGGCCGCCCGGCGGGCCCCGCTCCGTCCCCCCTCAGTGCAGCGGGACGTGCCCGGGAAAGCCGATCACCCAGTCCAGCAGGTCGCCGACCATGGCGCTGGCCGTCACCATGCCGCCCGCCCCGCCACCCGCGAAGATCAGCGTGCCGCACTCCTCGCCTTCGTACACCATTGCGTTCCGGCTGGCGCCCGCAGTGCACAGCGGGTGATCCTCAGGCAGCGACTGCGGGGACACGCGCGCCACCCACTCGCCGTTCACGCGTTCCAGTTCCGCCACCAGTTTGATGCGCTCCCCACGCGCCCTGGCCGACTGCACCTCATCCAGGGTCAGGGCCTCGATGCCCTGCACCTGCACGCGCTCGTACGGGAAGTTCGGGTCCGCGCAGAAGCGGGCCAGGACCGTCAGCTTGTGCGCCGTGTCGAAGCCCCCCACGTCCAGTGTGGGAGGGTCCTCGGCGTACCCGAGCGCCTGCGCCTCGGCAAGCGCCTGGGCGTACTCCTTACCCTCCTCCATCTGCGTGATGATGTACAGGCACGTGCCGTTCAGGACCGCCTGCAGACGCGTGAAGGTGCTGGCCCGCAGGACCGTGCTCATCGGCCCGATCACAGGTGTGCCCGCCATCACGGACGCCTCGTAGTACAGCTTGCCGTCCAGGGCGTAGTCACGCAGTTCATTCCACCGCTCGGCCAGCAGGGCCTTGTTCGCCGTGATCACCGGCCGCCCGGACTTCAGGTAGGGCCGGAGCAGATCCATGGGCTGCTCCACACCGCCCATCGCCTCGATCACCACCCCGCATTCCTGCAGGAAAGCCGGGTCGGTCGTCAGGGGCGTGCCGGGCGGGCAGTTGCGCGGACGGCTGACGTCGCGCACCAGGACGCCGGCCACCTGCACCCGCACCCCCAGATCCGCAAAGATCGCCTCCCGCTTCCGAATCAGATTCAGGACGTCCTGCCCCACGGTGCCACACCCCAGCACGCCCACGGTCACGGTTCTCATGCGCCCGACTGTAGCGCCCGGCCCTCCCGGCAACCGGCACCACGCTTAGACGCATCGCGGCCCGCACCCGGCCACAGACCGCGCACGCTGCTGCGCCCCGGCGCCACCGGGCCGGCCCAGGCAGCCCCG
The DNA here is from genome assembly GCF_020229735.1 of Deinococcus taeanensis. Lineage (NCBI taxonomy): Bacteria > Thermotogati > Deinococcota > Deinococci > Deinococcales > Deinococcaceae > Deinococcus > Deinococcus taeanensis. The sequence continues at coordinate 701,400 of NZ_CP083455.1, forward strand.
TGAGCGCCGGGTCAGGGGAACGTTTCTGCCGGGCCAGCAGGGCGGGCGCTAGACTGCACTCATGATTCCCGTGTCCGCCCTGTCTGCCGCCAGCCGTCCGCCGTGCCACGCGTGCGGGCGCCCCGTGAGAACGTGACCCGCCTGAACGAACTCGCCTCGGAATTCGGCATGGTCGAGCGCGCCCTGGGCGACCCGGCCGCCCTGGCCGACCCGCGCGAGTACGCCCGCCTGACCCGCCGGCACCGCGAACTGCTGCCTCTCGTGACCCTGCTGCGCGAACGTGACACGCTGGAGCACGACCTGCGCGGCGCCCGCGACCTGCTCACCGACCCGGACATGCGCGAACTGGCCGCCGGGGAAGTGCAGAGCCTCGAAGCGCGCCTGAAAACCATCGAGGCGGAACTGGTTGTGCTGCTGCTGCCCACCGACCCGGATGACGCCAAGGACGTGATTCTCGAACTGCGCGCCGGGGCGGGCGGCGCCGAGGCCGGCCTGTTCGTCACGGACCTGCTGCGCCTCTACACCCGCTACGCCGAACAGGCCGGCCTGCGTGTAACCGTCCTGGACGCCAACGAAAGTGACCTGGGCGGCGCCAGCAAGGTCGTTGCCGAGATCACCGGCGAAGGCGCCTTCCGCGCCTTCAGATGGGAACGAGGCGTTCACCGCGTGCAGCGCGTTCCCGCCACCGAAAGCCAGGGCCGCATTCACACCAGTACCGTCACCGTCGCCGTTCTGCCCGAAGCGGAGCAGGGTGAGGTGCAGCTTGATCTGGCCGAAGTCCGCATCGACGTGTTCCGCTCGCAGGGGGCCGGCGGGCAGGGCGTGAACACCACCGACTCCGCCGTGCGCGCCGTATACCGCGCGGGCACCCCCGACGAGATCGTGGTCGTGTGCCAGGATGGACGCTCGCAGATCAAGAACCGCGAGAAGGCCCTGCAGGTTCTCGCCGCCCGCCTCGCTGAACGCGAACGCATTGCCCGGGAGGCCCGCGAACGCAACGAACGCGCCGCGCAGGTCGGCACCGGCGACCGCAGCGAGAAGATCCGCACTTACAACTATCCGCAGAACCGCGTTACCGATCACCGCCTCGAAGGGGACGACAAGAATCACCCCCTCGACAGCGTGATGGCCGGTGCCCTCGCGCCCATCGTGGCCGCCCTGGCACGCGCGCAGCGTGAGCAGCAGCTGCTGCACATGGACACCGGCCCCGAGGAGCCCCGAAATGGCGCGGCGTGACCTGCTGGTGGCCGCCGGCATCCTGCGCGACCGTTTCGGCCGGGTCCTGCTCGTCGGCAACGACTGGCAGGGGCACGGCCGCGTGCGCCACACGCTGCCCGGCGGCGTCGTCGAACCCGGCGAGACCCTCCCCGAGGCGCTGTACCGTGAGATCTACGAGGAGACCGGACTGAAACTCACGGGCATCAAGCACATGGCGTACACCGTGCATATCGAGGACGAACGCCGCGGCGAGCGGGCCATCGCCGTGGCGTTCGAGGCCACCTGGGACGGCCTGCTCAATCCCGCCGACCCGGACGGCTTCATCGTCGAGGCCCGCTTCTGCACCCCGGAGGAAGCCCTGGAAAAAATCGAAGCGCCCCCCATGCGGGAGCCGCTCAGCGATTACCTGAAGACCGGTGAACCGGGGCGTTTCTACGCCTTCAAAGGCTGGGACGGCCGCGGCGGCCTGCGCATTCCCGCCCTGAAACCCCGGTCCTGACCTGACGCCGAGTGCGCCCGGACTGACTCAGTCCGGGCGCACGTCTGAACCGGAGGCCCTGACCGGTCCCAGGCAGGAGTCAGGCGTAGTCGACGCTGAGGATCTCGAACTCGGCGTTGCCTTTCGGCAACTGCACCGTCACCTTCTCTCCGGCCCGCTTCCCGCTCAGGGCCTTCCCGATGGGGCTGGCGTCGCTGACCTTGCCTTTCAGGACATCCACCTCGTAGGTGCCCACCAGTTCAAACTGATGCTCCTTGCCCTTGGTGTCCCGCACGCGCACCCTGGCCCCCAGGCCGGCGCCGCCCGTGGCGTCTTCCTCAATGATCATGGCGCGTTCCAGCTGACGCTCCAGCTCGGAGATACGCGCCTCATTCTCGCTCTGCTGCATGCGCGCCTCGTCGTACGCCGCACTTTCACGCAGGTCGCCGTCTTCGATGGCGCGGCCCATGTTCTCGGAGATCTCCTCACGCTTCGTGGTTTTCAGGAAATGCAGGGTCTCGAGCAGTTTGTCATACCCACGCTGGGTCATGGTGATGCGATCTTTCGTCATAGACAGTCAAGTATAGGCGCTTTCGGCAACCTCCGCAGCGCAACGTGCCGGGCACCCCAGCCGCTGCCGGCACACGAGCGAGGCAGTCCCCAGACGGTGTTCGGCGGCGCGCGCCCCCTGGACCGGTCCAGACGCCCGGATAGCCGCGCCCCGGCGTGGCCTGACCTTCAGCGGCTGTCCGTGCCAAGCCCCAGGGTGTCAGTGACCGCCTGCTGCACCTGCTTTTGAGAATCCATGACTTCCACCGCCACCTGCCCCCCGCCCTCCAGGTCCATCACGAAGTGATCGCCCTCCAGCCGGACGCGCGACAGGATCTGCTCGTCCCCCTCCGGGCGGGTGGTGGCGCGCAGTTCCACAAAACGCCGCATGGGCGTACGGATCACTTTCGGAGCCAGGATTTCCTCCACCTGGAAGATCCCGCCCGAGTTGTTCATGGTGACACTGATCAGCACCGGCTTGTCCCGGCCACGCTCAATGACCACCTGATCCACTGCCAGCGCACTGATGGAATGAATGTCCACGCTGCCCATGCTGAACGCCTTGCGGCCCCGGCCCTTCGTGATGTCCGTGCCGTCCGCGACCGCGACGATCCCGCCCTCCATGGTCAGCGGCGCGGGGCTCAGGTCGTGGCAGTTGATGGCACCCAGAATGAACGAGCGCACCTTCATGCGCTTGAACGGATCCGGGTACAGTGGCGTCATGATCCGGTCCAGAATCGGCAGGGCCAGCGCCACACCATGCGCCTCGTGTCCCACCCGGTGAATCTGGTTGCCGATGTCATGCAGCATGGTGCCCAGAATCACCGTGAGGAAGACGTCGTCCGCCTCCCCGATGCCGCTCTCCATGATGTCGGGCCTGACGCCGCCCTCAAGCAGCAGCTCCGTGATCGCCAGCCCCGCCGCGCCCGTAATGAACGCGTGCACGCGCCCGTGATCGTTGTACCCGAGTTTGCGCATGGTGATGTAATTCGCCATGTCCCAGTGCGCCAGAGCTTCCGGGTCGCCCCGCAACGCCTCGTACGCCGCGAGCGCCCGCGGAAACTCACGCAGGTCCGCGCGAATCGCCTGATTCGCCTCCTCGATCAGTTTCGCGCGAGGCGTGGTGAACTCCACAACCCGCGTCTTCCCGGCTGGGGCCGGCGCCTGCGCCGCCGTGTCACTGCCGGCCACGTCACTGACCTTCCCGCCCTCCACGCTCAGGCGGAACTTCTGATCCCCGCCGGCGCCCATGCCGTCCTCATTCACCCTGGAACTCCGCGTTGCGCTTGTTCAGGAAGGCGTGCACCCCCTCACGGAAATCCTTCGTGGCCACCGTCATGCCGAACAGGTCCGCCTCAATCTCCAACCCGCCTTCCAGAGTGGTGTCCAGGCCACGCCTCACCGCCTCCTTCACGAGGGACATGGCAATCGGCGCGTTCTTCAGCATCTGCTCGGCCACCTCCCGCGCCTTGGTGAGCGCGTCATCCGCGACGTAGTTCACGAGGCCCATCGCCAGCGCCTCGTCCGCCTTCACCTGCCGCGCCGTGAGCATCAGGTCCAGGGCGCGCCCCACGCCGATCAGGCGGGCCAGGCGCTGCGTCCCCCCAAAGCCTGGAATCAGGCCCAGCGTCACTTCCGGCAGGCCCAGTCTGGCGGTGGTCGCCGCCACGCGCACGTCACACGCGAGCGCCAGTTCCAGGCCGCCGCCCAGCGCGAACCCGTTCACCGCCGCAATCACCGGAATGGGCAGCGACGCGATCTGATGCATCACGTCCTGCCCCGCCAGGGACAGCTCACGGCCGTCGTACACGCCCTCCAGATCCTGAAACTCGCTGATGTCCGCACCCGCCACGAACGCGCGGTCACCGGCGCCCGTGATGATCAGGGCCCCCACCTCGGCGTCCTCCACAATCAGGTTCACCGCCTGCGCGATTTCAGAGAGCGTGTCGGCACTCAGGGCATTCAGCGCGCGCGGCCGGTTGATGCTCAGAATGGCGATCGGGCCATGCTGATCAATCTGCACGTTGTTGAACTCGAACTCGTCCAGTTGCGTCATGCGTTCATCCTGCCACAGCCCACCCTGTGACAGGCGAACCAGGCGCCCGTTCAGCACAGCGCCCGCTGACCCGGCCGCAGACCTGGAGGAGCACCCCTGGAACTTCTCAGCCCTGTGCGCCTGAGCCCTGCCGGGTCACGCTGGCTGTCCGTCCCTTGCCGCCAGGGTGGCAATGGCCTCCAGCGCCACCCGCACCATGCGGTCCACCCCGGCCGCCAGCACGTCATCCGGGACGAGCTGCGGGTCACCAATATCGTTGCTGCAGGCCGTCAGGCAACCGGCACGGAGACCGCGCTGCGCCGCCACCAGGAAGATCGCGCTGGCTTCCATCTCAAACCCCAGCACGCCCCGCGCCGCCCACAGGCGCGCGTGCTCCGGAGTGCTGGCATAGAAGGCGTCCTCGGTCATCACGAGACCCACGTGGTGGGGCGCCCGCTGTGCACGCGCCGCGTGCACACTGGCCTCGACCACGTCGAAGTTCGCTGCGGGTGCGTACGGCGCCCCCGCCAGCATCTGCCGGGTTGTGCCGTCGTTCGGCACGGCGGCCGTGGCGATCACCAGATCCCCCGGCGCGACCCGGGGTGTCGCGCCGCCCAGCGTGCCCACCCGGATCAGGGTCCGCGCGCCCAGCCGCGCCAGCTCCTCCGCCACGATCGCGGCGCTGGGGCAGCCCATGCCGGTCGTCTGCACACTGACCGGTACGCCCTTGTAGGTTCCAGTGAAGCCCAGCAGCTGCCGGTGACTGGTGTACTCCTGCGCTCCGTCCAGGTAGGTCGCCGCGATGTGCCGGGCACGGTTGGGGTCGCCGGGCAGGAGAACGTAAGGGGCCACATCCCCCGGCTGAGCGCGGACATGAATCTGACTCATTCCGGGAGTATAGGCACAGGTGTCTGGCCCTTCCGGCCTCTGCCGCCGCCTGAACCTATGAGCCAGGGCTCATGAGCCGGAAGAGTGATGCTTTCGTCACTTTCCTCACCTGAGGGGAAAGATGCGTGACAACAACAACAAAATCACAGCTCACCTTCACGTCACTGAATATCATGCCCCGCTCAGAATCAAGCTGAGCATCAGATCCTCCTCACAAATACCGGTGATTTCCGCCTGCGTCCACACAAAGATTCACAGAAGGCTCACTGCGCGTGCCTACGGTGAACACAGAGGAAGCAGGTCACATTGTGCTGCTGTTTCCGATAGAACCGAAGGAGCACCCCATGCACAAATCACTGATCATCGCGTCCACCCTGGCCCTCAGCCTCGGCGCTGCCAGCGCCCAGACCACCCCTGCGACCACCACCCCCGCCCCCGCCCAGGTTGCGCTGAGCGACGTGCCGGCCGGTCACTGGGCCAAGGACGCCGTTGACCGCATCGTTCAGTGCGGTCTGATCCAGGGCTTTCCCGACGGGACCTTCCGCGGCAACGAGAACCTTACCCGTTACCAGGCGGCACTGATCTTCTTCCGTGCCCTTCAGACCGGCGCCCTCAGCAACTGCGGGCTCAGCCAGCAGGACATGACGGTCGTCGCCAACGGCATGCAGGAAGTCAGCACCGAGCTGGCCGCCATCGCCACCCGCGTGACCGACCTGGAGAAACTCTCCGCCGAGCAGCAGGCCCGCATTGACGCCCTCGAAGCCCGTATCAGCAGCATGAGCACCGGCGCCGCCACAGCGGACACCGCTGCACTGACCGCCCGCATCGATGCCCTTGAAGCAGCGATCCGTAACATTCCCGCCGGTCCCCAGGGCCCTGCCGGTCCCGCTGGCCCCGCCGGTCCTCAGGGCCCTGCCGGTCCCGCCGGCCCGGCTGGCACGAGCGCCAGCGCCACCGTGACCACCCCGGTCACCACCCCCACGGCCAGCACCACCGTCGTGATCGGTGACACCACCCCTGTCGACGTGGCTCCCGCGCGCAACCTCTACGCTGGCGTGGGCGTCGGTGTGAAATCCGCCGGTGCCGGCGCCGAGTGCCTGAACACCTTCGACCAGAACAAACCGGCAGTGAACTACTGCTACACCGGCAGTGTCATGGTGGGAACCAACAACCTGATCGGTCCGGTTGGTGCGCGTGTGGCCGCTGAGTACCAGCCCGGCTACAACGGCGTAAGCGTGGACGCCAACGCAACCTACAACCTGAACACCGGCAGCCGCCTGACCCCTTACGTGGGCGCCGGTCTGGGCCTGACCAGCAGCCAGAGTCGCGCCAACGTCAACCAGAACGCCTCTGACATCTACGTTAACGGCATCGTCGGCCTCGACTACCGACTGACCGACAGTATCTCCGCCTTCGTTGAAGGCAACGGCCGCTACTACCTGAGCAACAACGGGAACGGCACCGGCCTGGCAGATAGCGCTGCCGATCAGGGCGGGTTCAACGGTGGCGTGAAAGTCGGCGTCAAGTTCTACTTCTAAATCACGACCTTCCACTCAGGGCCTCCCGCAGGAGGTCCTTTTTCTTGCCTTGGGCTGCGTGACGCGCGGCAAGGTCAGGCCAGCCGCCAGAGGTTACACTGGGGAAATGCGGCTCGTTTCGTTCGTTCAGGTGCTCCTGTTGCTGGGTATCGCGGCCTACCTTGCCCTGGTCACCCTGGAGAACCCGGGCCTGGTGCGGCTGCCTCTGCCGCTGGGGAGCGGGGAACTCAGCGTGCCCGTGGGTCTGGGCGTGACCGTGTTCCTGCTGCTGGGGGCACTGTTCACGGGGCTGCTGCTGCTGCCGGGTCTGTGGCAGGCCCGCATGCGGCGAGTGCGGGAGGCGCGGCTGCGCCGCGCTGCGGAGGAGCGCCTGGCGGCCACGTTGCAGGCCCGGTTGGGTGCCATGACCCCCACCGAGTCCGACAGGTCCGGCGCGTGAGCGTGCCCGGGCAACCCCGCTGGCTGCTGGCGCGCCCGGCCAGTCGTGAGGCGCTCCTGCGCACCATGCAGGAGTGGCGGGTTTCTCCGCCGCTCGCGCAGGTGCTCAGCGGCCGGCATCTGACCCCGGCGCTATTGAATCCCGCGCTGGTCCTCACGCCCAATCCGGCGCTACGGGAAGCGGCCCGGCGGATCGTGCAGGCGGTGCGTGCCGGAAAGCGCATCCGGATCCATGGCGATTACGACGCTGACGGCGTGAGTGCGACCGCGGTCCTCGTTCTTGGCCTGCGCGGTGTGGGGGCCGAGGTGCACGGCTTCATTCCGCACCGCCTGAACGAGGGCTACGGCCTGCACCCCGACAAGGTGGAGGAGCACGCCGGCGCCTGTGAACTGCTCGTCACGGTGGACTGCGGGGTGACGAACCTGCAGGAGATCGCGGACCTGATCAGGCGAGGCGTGGAGGTGATCGTTACGGATCACCATGCGCCGGGCGCGGATTTCCCGTCAGCACTGGTGGTTCACCCCCACCTGACCGACGCGTTCAGTCACGACCTGCACAACCTGACCGGCGCGGGCGTCGCCTACCACCTGCTCTGGGCGGTTCATGAGGAGTTGGGCTTGCCGGAGCCGCGCGCCTACACGGCCCTGGCGACCCTGGGGACGGTGGCCGACGTCGCGCCTCTGATTGGAGAGAACCGCGCCCTGGTGCGGGCAGGGCTGCAGGAACTGGAGCGGACGACCCTCCCGGGGCTGCGCGCGCTGCTGGATGCCGGACGCGTCCGGCGGCCCACGGCGCGCGACGTGGCGTTTATCCTGGCGCCCCGCATCAATGCGGCGGGGCGTCTCGGGGAGGCGGACGTAGCTCTGGAGCTGCTGACAACCAGTAGCGCGCATGAGGCCAGTCGCCTCGCGGAGTACCTGGAGATCCGCAACCAGGAGCGGCGCAAACTGCAGGATGACATGTTTCAGCATGCGCTGACCCTGGCCGATCCACGTGATCCGGCGCTGGTGGTGACACACCCGGACTGGCATGCGGGCGTCATGGGGATCGTGGCGAGCAAACTCGTTGAGACGTACCACCGCCCGGTGTTCATCGTTGCGCAGGGCAAGGGGTCGGTGAGGTCCATGCCGGGCATCAGCGCCGTGGAAGGGCTGCGGTTCAGTCATGACCTCCTCAAGCGCTACGGGGGACACCCGGGCGCGGCTGGATTCGCCATTGAGCCCACGCGGTTCGGTGCGTTCCGGGACCGCATTCACGCGTACGTCCGTCAGTTTCCGGTGCCGGTGCCGCAGGTTCGTCTGGACGCGCCCCTGCCTGCCCTGGGGGCCAGCCTGGATCTGCTGCATGAAACGGCCGCGTTTGAACCGTTTGGTGAGGGTCACGCCCTGCCGGTCTGGCACCTGCGGGACACCCTGGGTGAAACGCGTCTGGTGGGCAAGAAGGGCACCACGCTTCAATTCAAGGTTGCGGGCGTGCGCGGCGTGAAGTTCGACGAGCCTGACGCGGCCGGCGGCGAGCGGGACCTGGCCGCGCAGCTGGTCAGCAGCGAGTGGCGCGGCCAGACCCGCCTGGAGTTTCACGGTCAGGCGCTGCGTTTTCCGGCGCCGGTCGGCCTGGACGCGCCTGTGCCCGCGCACGCCACGCCCCGGTTGAATCCGAAAGCTGCCATGGAGCATCTGCGTGCCGGCGCGAGCGCCTACGCCGAGGGAACGGTCGCGGCTTACCTGCGGGACAACGTGCCGGGTCTGACGCTGGTGCAGGCCGGTGACATGCACCCGGGTGGGGAACTTATCCTGTACGCCCTGCCCGCCGAGGCGGACCTGTGCCGGTGGGTCCAGGCGGGCCGGGTGGCGTTCGCGTTTGGACCGAAAACGCTTGCAGAGCTGGAAGGCAGCCTGACCCGGCATCACCTCAGTGCCCCGCCCCCCAATCCGCTGCTCGGAACGGCGGACCCCGGCCTGGAGGCAGCAGCGGACGCCTACCGCCGCTGGCAGTGGGCCCATCACTGGCGCACCCTGGATGACGACGGCTGGAGTGCCAGCGTGCACGCCATGCTGGGCCTGGATACACCGGCCGAACAGCCGGAACGCGAACTGCTGAGCGCCGACTGAGGCGGGCTCAGGGGCGCTGGCCGGCCCTGGGGCTACTCGGCCTGGGGGTGCAGGACCCGCCGGGCCAGCGACCAGCCGCTGAGCAGGGCGGCTTCCACGCGGGGACCGTGATCGTCGGGCGTGAACCAGTCGCCGCACCAGCCCAGGCCCAGCGCCGCGTCCCAGTGGCATGCGCCGGGGGCGCGGCGCGTGGGAATCGCGTACCGCCAGCGGTGCGCGAACGCGGCCTCCACCTCCGGCAGAGGCCCGGCGATCTGTGAGGCGGCGGTCAGCAGCTCAGGGAGGACGTCCTCTGGGGAGCGTTCCAGATTCGCGGCGCTCCATGCGGGTGTGGCGTGCAGCATCAGCGCCGGCGGGTGACCGGGTGGGCGTTTGGTCAGCTCGCGCGCCAGCCATTCCAGCACCGGGTGATCGGCCCGCAGCGCCGGCCAGGTGCCGGGAATGTCGGTCTGGAGCACAGCGCCGGCCACCCAGCATGGCGCGTACTCCACCCGGGCGGCCTCCAGGGCCGGGCCCTCGGACCCGCTGCCACGCAGGTCCACGCCTTCCAGCACCGTGACAAGCTGAGGGGCGGGCAGGTTCAGCACAAGCCGGGAGGCCTCTGCGGCCAGTCCTTCACGCGTATGCACGCGCCACAGGCCTGCGCGCCGCTCCAGGCTGGTGACCGTCACGCCCGTCTCGAGGTTCAGGCCGCGTGCCAGGGTGCGGCCCAGGGCGCTCATGCCCTGCGGGGGGGCGTAGCGTGGATGGCCGTCCGCTGCCCCGCTCACGGTGCCTGCGTGCCAGTGGGGGACGCCGCGCGTCCACACGGCGTTCCAGCCGTCCCGGACCCCTCCTTCGGCCAGCGTGTGCGTGCGCCCGTGCCGGGCGGTGAAGTAGCGCGCGCCGTGATCCAGCCGGGCCTCGCGGCCGTCGGAGAGGGTCACGCGGCGCGTCGCCGCCCGGCCGGAAACCCCCCTAGCCTTGTCCAGCAGGGTGACGGTCTGCCCGGCTGCACTCAGGTCACGCGCGGCAGCCAGACCGCCCAGACCGGCGCCGATCACCAGGATGTCCGCGCCGCTCACGGTCAGAGCAGCGCCCGGTGGTCCGCGAGCAGACAGCGGTCCTGCACCACGTCAATGCCGCGCTGCGTGAGCTGCTGCGCCGTCGCGTCGTCACGGATGCCCAGCTGCAGCCACACCACTTTCGGGGGGGGAGTCATGGCGAGGATGTCCGGCAGGTGCTCGCGGACCTTGTCGCTGCGGCGGAACACGTCCACGATGTCGACTGGAACGGTGATTTCTGCCAGGGTCGCGACGGCCCTCACCCCGAAGTGAGTCTCCCCACGCGCGGCGAGCGCCGGGTTGACCGGAATGATCGTGTAGCCCTGGCGGTGCATGTACTCCGGGACGTAATACGCGGGTTTCATGGCGTCGTGGTGGAAGCCCACCACAGCGATCACCTTGTGATCGGTCAGGACCTGCTGAATCTGGTCCGTGCGGGTCAGGAGGGTCATGCGTTCAGCTCCCCGTACGCCGCGCGCGCGGCGTCCAACGTGGCGTTCAGTTCGGCGTCGCCGTGCGCGGCACTCACGAAGATGCTTTCGAACTGGCTCGGCGCCCAGTAGATGCCGCGCCCCAGCAGTCCCTGGAACCACCGGGCGAACGCGGCCGTGTCACTGCGCGCCGCGTCACCATACGTGCGGACCTGGCCGTCCGGGGTGTCCTGATGAAACGCGGTGAGCATGCTCCCCACCTGATTCACGCTGATGGGCACGCCCGCGCCGCGGGCCAGATCCCGCAGGCCGTCAGCGAGGGCGGCCGTGTACGTGTTCAGCCGCGCGTACAGGTCCGGGTCGCCCTCCAGGGTGCGCAGTGTGGCCAGGCCTGCCGCCATGGCCAGCGGATTTCCGCTGAGCGTTCCCGCCTGGTACACCGGGCCCTGAGGGGACACAAAATCCATGACGTCGGCCCGCCCGCCGTACGCACCCACCGGCAGGCCGCCCCCGATGATCTTGCCCCAACAGGTGAGGTCCGGCTGGAGGCCCAGCAGGCCTGTCGCGCCGTTCAGGGACAGCCGGAAGCCGGTCATGACCTCATCAGCGATCAGCAGGGCACCCGAGGCCCGCACGCGGTGCAGCGCGGCCAGAAATTCCGGCGTGGGAATCAGCACCCCGGCGTTGCCCACCACCGGTTCAAAAATCACGGCCGCGATCTCATGCCCGCGCGCGGCGATCAGGGCGTCGAGCGCCTGCGGATCGTTGTACTCGCTGACCAGGGTCAGGGCCGCGTACTCCTCCGGCACGCCCGCACTGCTTGGCGCGGCCGACCCCAGCGCCCCTGCGGCATTCGTCATCAGGCCGCTGCCGGCTTCCACCAGCAGGCCGTCCGCGTGCCCGTGGTAGTTCCCCCGGAACTTCACGATGAACTTCCGGCCGGTCACGCCGCGCGCCAGCCTCAGGGCGCTCATGGTCGCCTCGGTGCCGCTGCTCACGAACCGCACGCGGTCCACGCCGGTCAGGCGCGTCACGAGTTCGGCCAGCAGCACCTCCCGCTCACCGGGCGCACCGAAACTCGTGCCGAACTGCAACGCGTCGGCAATCGCCTCCCGCACGGCCGGGTGATTGTGCCCCAGGATCATCGGACCCCATGACCCGATGTAATCCACGTACTGCGTGCCGTCCGCGTCGGTCAGGGTCGCGCCGTTCGCGCGGGCAATGAAGCGCGGCGTGCCGCCCACGCTGCGGAAAGCCCGCACGGGACTGTTCACCCCGCCGGGCGTGACGGCCCGCGCCCGCGCGAACAGCGCCTCGGACTGGGCGGTGGGCGCAGGCGTGGGGCCGGACAGAAGCTCGGTCGTCATGCCTTCCACCTTAGCGGAGCGCCATGAGGCGAATACGGGACCCAGCCCACAGACCCTATCCGGCAGGCCCACGGCCCGGGCTGTTCCTGAACGGCGGCTCAAGACCCGCCGGCCTCGTGCGCGGGTCAGGCCCGGGTGCCCGTCTGACCTGCGCCGCCTGCCGCCGGGGGCGGCGCTGCTACGCTGACAGGATGAGTGCCGCCGAGGTTCATGAAATCAGTGTCCGTGACATGGGCGTCCGGGCGCGCGCCGCCGCGCGCATCCTGCGGTCCCTGTCGACCGCCCGCAAGGTTGCGGCGCTGCGCGCCATTGCCGACGGCCTGCGTGAAAACGCCGCCGTGATTCTCGCAGCCAACGCGCAGGACGTGCAGGCCGCCACGCAGGCGGGCCTGCCTGAACCCATGGTGGCCCGCCTGCGCCTGGACGCGCCGGCCATCGACGGCATCGCCCGCGACGTGGACGCCGTGGCCGGTCTGCCCGACCCGGTGGGGGAGACGACCCCCGCCCAGGTGCAGCCCAGCGGCATTCGCGTCAGTACCAGACGCGTGCCGCTGGGCGTGCTCGGCGTGATCTACGAGAGCCGCCCGAACGTGACGGTGGACGTCGCGGCCCTCGCCCTGATGAGCGGCAACGCGGCCATCCTGCGCGGCGGCAAGGAAACGGTGCGCAGCAACGCCGTGCTGGAGGACGTCATTCGCGCGGCCCTGCGCGCCGAGAACCTCCCCGCAGACGCCGTGCAGATCATTCGGGACCCCGCGCGGGAACGCATGCTGGAACTGCTGAAACTCGACGATCTTGTGGACGCCATCATTCCCCGCGGCGGCGCCGGCCTGCACCGTTACTGCGTGGAGAACGCCACCGTTCCCGTCATCGTCGGCGGCATCGGCGTGGTTCACCTGTACCTCGACCGGTCCTTCACCCGCACTCCGGAAGACGTGACGCGCGCCGTGCAGATCATCCGGAACGCCAAGGTGCAGAAACCCAGCGCCTGCAACGCCCTGGACACCCTCCTGATCGACCGGGGCGCCCTGCCGGTCCTGCCGGAGATCGCCCGCGACCTCGCCGCGCACGGCGTCACCCTGCGCGCCGACCCGGAGGCGCTGACAGTCCTGCAGGGGGCCGGCACCCCCGCCGGACCGGCCGCGGACGCCGATTACGGCACCGAGTTCCTGGCCCTCACGGCCAGCATCAAAACTGTGGGTGGCCTGGACGAAGCCCTCGACTTCATCGCTGTGCGCGGCAACCACACCGACGTGATCCTGACCCGGGATCCTGAACAGGCCCGGCGGTTCGTGCAGGACGTCGACTCGGCCGCCGTCATTGTGAACGCCAGTCCCCGCTTCAATGACGGCGGGCAGCTCGGCCTGGGCGCCGAGGTTGCCATCAGCACCCAGAAACTTCACGCCCGCGGCCCCATGGGCCTGCGCGAACTCACCACCACCAAATGGGTGGTGGAAGGCGACGGCGAAATCAGGGCCTGAACGGCAGCGGGGGCGCGGAGGAGTGCACCCTCCGCGCCCTCGCCCTGTTGTGCGTTACACCCCGAAGGGCACATCCACGCCAAGTTCCGCGAGGACCGTGCGGATGGCCTGCGCGTCAATCCCCGTGCGGGCGTGCACGCTTTCCACGGTCGCATGCTCCTGAAATTCATCCGGGATGCCCAGCACCCGGACAGGGGTACGCAGCCCCTCGGCGTTCAGGAACTCCAGGACCGCGCTGCCGAAGCCGCCGATCACCGTATTGTCCTCCACCGTGATCAGGGTGCGGGCGGTGCGGGCCACGTCGCGCAGCATCTCCTCGTCGAGTGGTTTGACGAAGCGGGCGTTCACGACACCCACCCCCTCCAGGTCAGCCACGGCTTTCTGGGCGTACTCCAGCGCCTTGCCGCCCGCGAGAATTACCACGTCCTCGCCGGCCTTCACGCGTTCCCAGGTGCCCCACTTCAGGTCAGGCCAGGTGCCTTCGGGAACGGGCGCCGTGTTGCCCCGCGGGTAGCGGATGGCGTAGGGACCGTCGTGCGTCTGGGCGTACTTCAGCATGCCCCGCAGCTCAGCGGCGTCCTTCGGCAGGCCGATCCGCACGCCGGGAATGGAGCGCAGGAACGACAGGTCAAACACGCCGTTGTGCGTGGCGCCGTCGGCCCCCACGATGCCCGCACGGTCAATGGCGCACGTGACGTTCAGGTGCTCGATGGCCACGTCGTGCAGCACCTGGTCATAGGCGCGCTGCAGGAACGAGGAGTAGATCGCCACGACCGGACGCAGGCCCTGCAGCGCCATCCCGGCGGCGGCGGTCACGGCGACCTCCTCGGCAATCCCGACGTCCAGGTAACGGTGAGGGTGGGCCTTGCTGTACCCGACCAGGCCGCTGCCCTCGCGCATGGCGGGCGTGATCACGAAGGTGCGGGGGTCCTGCGCCGCGAGTTCCGTCACGGCGTCCCCGAAAGCGGCACTCCAGGAGTGCGTCTGGCTGGCGCTGAACTCGCCGGTGGCCGGGTTGAACTTGCCGGGTCCGTGCCAGTAGATGGGGTCGGCCTCGGCGTAGCTCAGGCCCTTCCCCTTGGTGGTGGCCACGTGCAGGATGGTCGGGCCGTCGAGGTCCACCAGCCGCTCGATAAGCCACACGAGTTCCTGCACGTTGTGGCCGTCCACGGGGCCCACGTACCGGACGCCCATGGCCGCGAAGGGATTCACGCTCGCAGGGTCGAAGAAGTGCCGGGTGGAACTCTTGGCGCGGCTCATGAAGTCCGCCAGAGGTTTGCTGACGGCCTGCACGGCCTTCTTCCCGGCGCCCTCGCCCTCCTGGTACCACTTCTGCACCTGCAGGCCGCGCATGAATTTGCTGATGGCCCCCACGTTCTCGCTGATGCTCATCTCGTTGTCGTTCAGGATGATCAGCATCTTGCGGCCCATGTCGCCGATGGTGTTCAGCGCAGCGAGCGCCATGCCGCCCGTCAGGCTGCCGTCCCCGATGACGGCCGCGACCTTGTAGTCCTGCCCGAGCGCGTCGCGGGCCATGGCCATGCCCAGGGCGTTGGCGAGGCTGGTGCTGGCGTGCCCGACCGTGATTGCGTCGTGCGGGGACTCGCTGACCTTCGTGAAGCCCGACAGCCCCCCCTCTTTCTTCACGGTGTGCATCAGTGAGCGGCGGCCGGTGAGGATCTTATGCGCGTACGCCTGGTGGCCCACATCGAACAGGATCCGGTCACGCGGGGAGTTCAGCACGTAGTGCAGCGCCACGATCAGGTCCGTGGCGCCCAGCGAGGACGCCAGGTGCAGGCCGCCCACGGAGCACACCCGGGTGATCTCGTCGCGCAGTTCATGCGCCAGGACCGGCAGCTGGTCGCGCGACAGCCGCTTGAGGTCCTCGGGGCTGTTCACGCGGTCCAGCAGGGGCGTGCCGGAGAGGGTGGGGTGATCGGTCATGGTTGGCCTCCTGGGCGCGGGGCAAAGTTGCGCCCGGTGAGCAGCAGCCCCTCGGGTGTGCGGACCTCACCGATGAACGGCGTGAACCACAGCTGCTGCGTGGCGGGAAACAACCCGCCCACGGTGTCCGTGATCTGACGGGCCACCACCCACACGTCGAAGCGGCCGCCCGGGGTGGTCACCTGCCGGCGCTCCTGCACCACGTAACTGTAGGTGAGGGTGCCGCGCGCCTGCACGGTCCCGTCGTCCGCAGTGAGCGTCACCTCACTCTGGCCCTGCCAGGTGAGCCCGACCCGCCACGCCGCTTCGGCCGGATACTCCAGCCACGCAGGGTGCAGCCGCACCGTGACGCCCGGTTTGCGGATGCCCAGCAGGCGCACGCCGGTGGCGTCCACTGCGCGGTACCACGTCTGGTCTGCGCCGCGGCCGGTCATGCGGTAGGCGTGCACGGTGTCCTGCCCGAACAGCGTGACCCCCTGGCTTTGCAGCGTGTAGGGCGGGGTGGCGCTGCTGTCTCCCTCCGGCAGGTACGACCACAGCAGCCCGGCTTCCCGCGGGTAGAACGACACGGCACGGACCGGCGTGGTGCTCTGCACGGTCGTTGCGGCCTGGGGCGCGCACCCGGCCAGAGTCAGGGCCAGCGCCGCTGCCGGCAGAAACCGCAGGGCACGGGGAACGCGGGGGGCTCGCATGCCGCTCAGCTTAGAACGCCTCATTGCCCTCATTCTGTCAGCAAACATGAAGTTCACCTGACAGACGTCCCGCAAAAGGCGGAGCCGCACCCCAGGGGACACCCGGGATGCGGCTGGCGGTGGCAGGGTCAGCTGCTCGGGCCGCCGCCCTGCACCTTGGCTTTCAGCGCCGCGAACGCATCATCGAGGTCCTTGTCGCGGCCCAGATCGTTGAGCTGGGCGTCGAAGTCGTTGTCCTTGCGCAGTTCCGTCATGGCGCGGTTGCGGTCCTCCATGGTGGACACCTTGTTCTCCATCTCTTCGAAGGCGTCCATGGCGCCGCCGGCCTTGCTGAACCCCGAGACGCGGTCCAGGGTCTCGCTGGCCTGCGCGGTCTTCTGCCGGGCCGCCAGGAGCGACTTCTTGCCTTCCATCTCGTCAATCTTGGCTTCCAGGGCGCGCAGCTGCGTCTTGAGCTGCTCGACGGTCTGGGTCTGCACCTGCAGCTGTTCCTCGAATCCGGCCGCGAGGTCCTTGGCGTTCTGTGCCCGGCGCAGCGCCTCGCGCGCGAGGTCCTCGCTGCCGCCCCGCAGGGCTTCTTCCGCTTTCTTCTCGTATTCGCTGGCCATGCGGCGGTTGCTGCTGGCCTCGCGATCCAGTTTCGCGTTCTGGCTCATGGCGCCGGCGACCTCGCTGCGGGCCTCGGCGTACGCAGCGCGCATGTCACGCAGCGCCTGGTCGATGATCTTGGCGGGGTCCTCCGCGCGGCTGATCATGTCGTTGACGTTGGCACGCAGCAGGCGGGAAAGTCGGTCAAGGATGCTCATGGGTTTCCTCCTGAAAGAAACGGTTGTGTGACCTGCCCATCATTACGCGAATTCGGCGACCTGCGTTGCGTCCTAAGGGTCCGTAAAGTCCAGATGAGCAGAAGGTGCCCCGGTCAGTGACCGGGGCACCCCTGGCGCACAGAAGGTCAGAAGACAATCGGTTTCACGCCCACGCTGTCCGATCCGCACGCGACCGTCAGCACGCCGCCGTTCGGGGTCGTGGTGCAGCCCAGGGCACGCAGGCCCGCCAGCGGGAAGATCAGGTTCTTGCCGTCCGTGGCAGGAGCGAGGGGCAGCTCCACGGCGCCAGCGTCGGTCTGGGCGGCCCGCTGACCGACCGTCACGGTCAGTGTGCCCTGATCGTCATTCGACAGGCGGTACTTTCCGCCGCCCAGCGCCGTGACGCGCACCACGCCGGTCAGGTCACTGCCCAGCACGTAGGCCTGTCCCTTGACGACGCCCGCAGGCACGGCGACCTTCGCGGCCGGCGCCGCGGCCTTCACCTGCGCGGCGTCCATCACGACCAGGGTTTCCTTGTCGGCCAGGGCGCTGAGCATCACAAAGGTGTTCACGGCGCCGCTGGTGTCCTTCAGCAGCAGCACGCTGGCCTTCCCGGTGGTTTTCCAGTCGCCACTGGCACGCGCCGAGAGTTTTCCCCGCAGCAGCGGGCGCAGGGTGGTGGAGGACGTCTGGACGTACAGGCACACTGCACTCGTGCTGAGTTTCAGGGCGGCCGGGCAGGTCATCAGCCGGCCCTTCACGACGGAACCCACCTCAACCGACAGCGCGCTGACGGCCTTGCTGGTCGTCGCGGACGCCACGCCCCTGGCGGGCGCCTGGGGTGTGGTGGCGGGTGCCGTCTGGGCCACGGCAGGCGCGCCGAGCAGCGCCCCGAGGGCAGTCAGGGTCAGGGAAAGCAGGGAAGAACGCATATGCAGGCATGCTAGTGCCCATGCATGAGAAACCCGACCCCCGTGTGAAGGCCGTGATGAGGAGGGCCACGGTCGCCGGGCGAGGACGGTGTTAGCCTGCGCCCGTGACCCGCTCTGGCCTCTCGGACACCATCGCCGCCATCGCTACAGCCCCCGGCAGCGCCGGCGTGGGCATCGTGCGCGTAAGCGGACCGGACGCCCTGCGCGTCGCGGACAGCGTGTTCCGCGGCCGGCGCGCGCCCTCAGGCACCCCGGGCGGCCGGTTCCTGTTCGGGCAGCTGCAAGACGCAGCGGGAGACGCGCTCGACGAGGGCCTGTGCCTGATCTTCAAGGGACCGCGCAGCTACACCGGTGAGGACGTGGCCGAACTGCAGACCCACGGCAGTCCCGCGGTCCTGGCCCGCGTGCTGCAGGCCACCCTGGACTGCGGCGCGCGGCTGGCCCGCCCCGGCGAGTTCACCCTGCGCGCGTACCTGAGCGGCCGGCTGGACCTCGCGCAGGCTGAAGCGGTGCTGGGCCTGATCGAAGCGCAGACCGACACGGCCCGCCGGCAGGCCACCCTGGGCCTCAGCGGCGCGCTGGGCGAACGGGTGGCGCGGATCGGGCAGAACGTCACGCGGACCCTCGCTGCCATGCAGGCCATGCTCGACTACCCTGAGGAGGGCGTGCCCGACGAGGACCGCGCCGCGCCACTGGCGCACGCAGAAGCGGACCTGCAGGAACTGCTGCGTTCCGCCCGCGCCGGTCAGGTCGCCACTCGCGGCGCCCGGCTGGCCCTGATCGGCCGACCCAACGCCGGCAAAAGCAGCCTCCTGAACGCCCTGCTGGGGTACGAGCGCAGCATCGTGACCCCCACCCCCGGCACCACCCGCGACTACCTGGAAGCCGCAGTGGAGCTCGCCGGGGTGCCCGTCACGCTCGTTGACACGGCAGGTATCCGCGATACCGCAGACGTCATTGAAGCCGCCGGCGTGCGGCAGGCCCTCTCCCTGGCCGGCGCCGCTGATCTCGTACTGGCCCTGGAGGACGGCAGCGCCCCCCGCGAACCCCTGCCCGCCGACCTGAGCGGCGCCCGGGTGCTGCACGTGCGCACCAAGGCCGACCTTCCGCAGGCGTGGCGTGACCCGGCGGCGCTGGACGTCAGCGCCGTGACCGGCCAGGGCCTGCCGGAGCTGCGCGAGGCGATTCAGGCCGCGCTGCTCGGCGACGCGGCGCGGGGCGAGGCGTGGCTGACCACGGAGCGGCAGGCGGACGCCGCCCGGCGCGCCCTGGGCTACGTGCAGGCCGCCGCGTTCCTGCCCGACGACCTGGCCGGGTACGAACTGGAAGAGGCGTTGCGCGCCCTGGCCGACCTGACAGGCCGGGACGTGCAGGAGGACGTGGTCGACGCCGTGTTCCGCAATTTCTGCGTGGGCAAGTAACCTACCGCAGGCGCCCGAGGCTCCGGCGGATCAGCGCGTCGGCGTTCAGCTCCGGGTCACTGGCCAGCAGCTCGGCCACCACCCCCCGCACCTGCGCCTCGCGGAACCCCAGGGCCAGCAGCGCGTCAATGGCGTCACGTCCGGCCGTAGTCACCACCCGCGCGGGCCGGGCACCCCCGGCGGCCGCTGCGGGCGCCGCGAGGTGCTCAGGGACCTTGCTCTGCAGTTCCAGCACCAGCCGCTCCGCGGTCTTCTTGCCGACCCCGCTGACACTGCTCAGCAGCTTCACGTCGCCGCCCAGCAGCCCGGCGGCCAGCGCACTGACCGGCATGGCCGACAGCAGCGCCAGGGCCAGCTTGGGCCCCACGCCACTGACCGTGGTGAGCAGGTCGAACAGGCGCAGGCTGTCGGCGTCCTGGAACCCGAACAGCAGCTGCGCGTCCTCACGCACCACGAAGCGGGTGTTCAGCTCGGCGGGCTCTCCAACCGTAAGTTTCCCCAGGGTGCTGACCGGACACTGCACCTCGTAACCGACGCCACCGGCGACGACTACGGCGCTGTTCTCGCGGATTTCCCGGACCACGCCGGACAGGTAGGCAATCATTACCTCCAGTTTACATTCCGCCCACAGCAGAAAACGTGCCGCCGGGCGCCACCGCAGGTTCACACCACCGCAGCGCCCCCGCCCGCCCGGCGTGTGATGCACTGAAAACATGTTGACGCTCCGCCCCGCCCGTGAGGCTGACCGCGCCGCCCTGTACCGCATCTGCCTGCAGACCGGTGCCAGCGGCGAGGACGCCACGGCGCTGTACCACGACCCGCTGCTGCTCGGGCATGTGTACGCCGGGCCGTACCTGACCCACGCGCCCGACTTCGCGTTCGTGCTCGACCCTGGCGACGGCACACAGGCTGCCGGGTACATTCTGGGCGCCCCGGACACTGCGGCGTTCGAAGCCACGCTGGAACGCGAATGGTGGCCGGCCCTGCGGCGCATCTACCCGGACCCGGCCGGCGTGCCACGGGAGCGCCGCACGCCGGACCAGCGGATCGCGCACCTGATCCACCACCCTGCCCACACGCCCGCGGACCTGCTGGGCGCCTACCCCGCGCACCTGCACATTGACCTGCTGCCGCGCGCGCAGGGCGGCGGGCGGGGCCGGGCCCTGATGACCACCCTGCTCGGGGCCCTGCGCGGGGCCGGTGTGCCCGGCGTGCACCTGGGGGTAGGGGAGAGCAACACGCGCGCCCAGGGCTTCTACCAGCACCTGGGCTTCCAGGAACTGCGCCGCTCACCGGGCGCCGTGACGTATGGCCTGCGGCTCATGGCCACCGGCGCGACGTCACCAGATGACCCCGCCTGACCTGTCCGGCCCCGGTGGGCGGTTGCCTCGGTGCAGTCCCGGAGCGTGATGATCACCTCGCGGCCCCCAGGTGCAGACCTTTTGGGGCCTGTGTGGTGGCGGCGGGGACCGTGCAGGCAGCCGCAGTGCCGAAACATACGGTGTAACCCGTGTCCTGCAGGCTGCTCCCGCTGCTGCGGCTCAGCCGACTCCTCACGCCGCTGTTCAGGTGGCCGGTCATCAGTTCCGGGTTGCAGGTCGTCACACGCCACTGCGCGCCCACGGTGCCGCTGCCGCCACTGACCAGCCGGAAGCGGGACCACAGCGGGCCGACACCCAGAGGGTGCGCCACTTCGTGCACGGCGATCTCTGCACGCTGGCGGCTGAAGGCGCCCAGGTCGGCCGTGTCGACCACCAGGGCGGAGGAGGTGGTCAGGCCCGGTGCTGGGGCGAACGCCGCATAACCCGCTCTGGGCCAGGATGCCGCCGGGGCCGTCGATGGTCCTGTGGCCGGTGAACACGTTGCTGCCGCAACTGTTCGCGGGACTACTGACGCGCAGGAGAGGCTGATCCTGCGTGATCATGCCCCGCCAGCGGCGAAGTTCAGGGTGATGTCGCCCGTCCCGGTCCCCTGGGGCTGCGCGGCGGCCGGGCGTCCAGGTCGACCGGCAGAACGCCCAGGGTAAGCAGGACAGATAGGGGAAGGGAACGCCACCTGACGGCCGGCAACCTCCAGTGAACGGGATGGACGGGTGTGGCCTGCCCAGACCCTCAGACGGGGTGAATGCACGCTGGTGGCCGGGACACCAGCCCCAGGTGCAGGCGGATTCCCGGGACAGGGCCTGCTGAGGTTGTTCGGGAAATCCACCCGGGGGCGACTGACCTGCCGTCCAGCTTGCTTCTGCGGTGCCTGGGTGGACACCGCTAAAGGGCGGCGGTCAGTCTGAGCGCAGCGCACGGTACACTGCGCGTATGTCTCACGCTCCCGTGATGATGCGAATGCCCCCGCGACCCTGACCCATCAAGGTCACGCGGGGCGTTCTGAGCAGCAGGGACGCCCCGCCGCCTTCACCCCGTATGCTGAACAGGTTGCCCGGCCGGCCTCCCATCAGGGCCTGCGCCGGGAAGGAAGGACGCCCATGAGCCACCCAGACCCCAGCCACCCCAAGCACTTTTTCATCACGACCGCCATTGACTACGCCAACGGCGCCCCGCACATCGGCCACGTGTACGAGAAGATCCTGGCCGACGCCATCGCCCGCTACCACCGCCTCGCCGGGCGGGACGTGTTCTTCCTGACCGGCACGGACGAGCACGGCGAGAAGATCGCCAAAGCCGCCGCGAAAGCCGGGCAGACCCCCCAGGTGTTCGTCGACGACCTGTCCCTGCGGGCCTTCAAGGGCCTGTGGGACCGACTGGACATCAGCTACGACGACTTCGTCCGCACCACCGAAGGCCGCCACAAACGCTTCGTGCAGGACGTGCTGCAGCGCGTGTACGACGCGGGCGACATCTACTTCGCCGAGTACGAGGGCCTGTACTCCGTGGGCGCCGAACGCTACGTGACGGATAAGGAACTTGTCGAAGGGCCCGACGGCGTGCGCCGCTACCCCGGCGACAAGGACCCGCCCGAACTTCGGCGCGAAGCGAACTACTTCTTCAAGATGGACAAGTACCAGGCGTGGCTGCTGGAGCACATCCAGGCCAACCCGGACTTCATCCAGCCTGCCGGGTACCGCAACGAGGTCCTGGAGATGCTGCGCGAACCCATCGGGCCGCTGAGCATCTCCCGCCCCAAGAGCCGCGTGCCGTGGGGCATCGAACTGCCCTGGGACCCGGATCACGTCACGTACGTGTGGTTCGACGCGCTGCTGAACTACGTCTCGGCGCCCGTCAGCAAGGGGGCACGTCCCGACGTGATCGGCACCGCGTGGCACGTGATCGGCAAGGACATCCTCAAGCCGCACGCGGTGTTCTGGCCCACCATGCTCCGGGCCGCGGGCCTGCCCGCCTACCGCCGGCTGGTCGTGCACAGTCACATCCTCGCCGAGGACGGCCGCAAGATGGGCAAGAGCCTGGGCAACGCCATTGACCCGGAGGCCCTGGTCTCCACGTACCCCGTGGATGCCATCCGGTACACCCTGCTGCGGGAAGCGACCCTGAGTGCCGACAGCCCCTACGGCGAGGGCATCCTGGTGTCCCGCCTGAACAGCGACCTCGCCAACGACCTGGGCAACCTGCTCTCCCGCACCGTCAGCATGATCCAGAAGTACCGCGAGGGAGTCATTCCCGCAGCGGCCGAGATCACCGACCGGGAACACGAGATCGAAACGGCCGCCCTCGCCCTGCCCGGCGAGATCCTGAAGCTCGTGGATGACCTGAAGATCAACATGGCCATCGAGGCCGCCATGAACTTCGTCCGGGACCTCAACCGCTACATCGCCGAGAGCGCCCCCTGGAACCTCGCCAAGAGTGACGACACCCAGCGCCGCCTGAACACTGTGCTGTATACCGCCGCCGAGGGCCTGCGCGTGGCCAGCGTTGCCCTGGAGGCCGTGATTCCTGGGAAGGCCCGCGAGCTGCGTGCGCAGCTGGGCCTGGGCGGCCAGTCGTACGCCCTCGCGTCCGCCTGGGGCCTGACCCCTGCCGGCACGCGCGTGCAGAGCGGCGCCATCCTGTTCCCGAAACCTGAAGTGAAAGACGCCAGCGCACCTGAGACGGGCGCCGGAACGCCCGCCACGCCGCCCGCCCCGAAAGCCGCGAAGAAAGAGAGTCCCATGACCCAGACCGCGCCTGCCGAACCAGCCGCTCAGGCCCCCGCGCCCCCCGCCCCGGAAGCCCTGATCAGCATCGACGATTTCGCCCGCATTGACCTGCGCGTCGCGGAAGTCATTGCCGCCGAGGCAGTGGCCAAGGCCGACAAGCTTCTGAAACTCACCGTGAGGCTGGGCGAGGAGGAGCGTACCGTGGTGAGCGGCATCCGCAGATGGTTCGAGCCCGAAGCGCTCGTGGGCCGCAAGGTGATTCTGGTTGCCAACCTGAAACCCGCCAAGCTGCGTGGCATCGAATCCCAGGGCATGATCCTGGCCGCCGAGGACGATCAGGGGAACCTGGACCTCGTGGGGCTGGGACTCGACCTGCCCAGCGGCACCAAGGTCCGCTGAAGCTGCCCACCCGACCCGCCTGGCCTCAGCGCCAGGCGGGTTCTTCATGAAAGGCGGGCCCAGCGGACCTTGGCCAGACGTTCACGTCTCCGGCGGCGCGCCGGGCGCGGGCTAGACTGACGCCATGCCGTTTGTCGTTGTCTCCGGTCTGTCCGGAAGTGGAAAGAGCACCGCGCTGCGCACCCTGGAAGACGCCGGGTTCTTCATCACGGACAACCTCCCGCCGGAACTGTGGGGCGCCATGCACGACCTCGTCCAGGCGCGGGGCCTCACCCGCGTGGCGATCAGCACCGACGCCCGCACCCGCGATTTCCTGGGCTCACTGGAAGACAGTTTCGTGCGCCTCTCCCGCCGCCGTGAGGACCTGCGCGTGCTGTTCCTGGAAGCGAACGCGGACGTGCTGCTGAAACGCTACAACTTCACCCGGCGTGAGCACCCCCTGGGCGAGAACCTGATGCTGGACTTCGCGCGGGAACGTGAACTGCTCGCCCCACTGCGCGCCATCGCCGACACGGTCATCGATACCACCAGCCTGAGCGCCAAGGAACTCGCCGCGCAGATCCTGCGGGTCTTTCGCCTGGAGCACGACTTCCACCTGCGCCTGATGTCCTTCGGGTTCAAGCACGCCCCACCCCGCGACGCCGACATGATCCTGGACGTCCGCTCGCTGCCCAACCCCTACTACGACCCGGCCCTGCGCCCCCGCACCGGTCTGGACCATGACGTGGCCGAGTACGCCTTCCAGGGTGAGACGTCCGAGCAGTTCTACGCGGACCTGCGCGACTTCGTGCGCGTCGCCTCTGAACGCGCCCGCGCCGGCGGCCGCCACGGGTACACCGTCGCCGTCGGCTGCACCGGCGGACAGCACCGCAGCGTCGCCGTGGCTGCCCGGCTGGCCCGGGACCTCGCTGACCTGAATGTGGACATCCTCGACCACCGCGACATGAAAGCAGGCGAACACGAGTGAGCGACCCGCCCCTCCCGCAGCGCGCGGCGCTCAGCACCCCCCCGGCCACCCGGCACGGCGAGCTGATCCGGCGCGGGCAGCACGTCACGCGCCGCGCCCGCATGTGGATGTCCCCCGGAATCGGCGTCAAACGCTGGCTGACCCTGTTCGTGATCTGCACCGTGATCGGCGCAGTCGGCGTGCTGCACTTCACCTGGACCGGCCCACTGCATTTTGTCGCGACCCGCTGGATTCTGTGGGTGAACACCCTGATCAGCCCTGAAGTCATGCCGCTGTACACCGGCGGGATCGCCCTGATGCTGCTCGCCCTGTTCGGCGCGCTGTGGAGCATCATGATGCTCAACCGGTCCGTGCTGACCGGCACCGGCACCGCCCCCGAACAGGCCGTGGACCTGATGTACCAGAACCGTCACCTCGCCCGCGGTCCGCGGATCGTGACGCTGGGGGGCGGCACCGGCATGTCCAACCTCCTGTCAGG
The DNA here is from genome assembly GCF_020229735.1 of Deinococcus taeanensis. NCBI lineage: Bacteria > Thermotogati > Deinococcota > Deinococci > Deinococcales > Deinococcaceae > Deinococcus > Deinococcus taeanensis. The sequence goes on from NZ_CP083455.1 coordinate 726,722, forward strand.
CCTGCGGGTACACACCGGCAACACCACGGCCATCGTCACGGTCGCCGATGACGGAGGTTCCAGCGGCCGGCTGCGCCAGTCGCTCGACATGATCGCCCCCGGTGACCTGACCGACTGCTACGCCGCCCTGAGCGACAGCCCCGTCATGGCGCGGCTGCTGCTGCACCGCTTCCAGCGCGGCGACGGCATCGAGGGGCACACCTTCGGGAACCTGATGCTCGCCACGCTCAGCGAGGAGCAGGGCGGCCTGAGTGAAGCCATGCTGGACATCCACGAGGTGCTGCGCATCCGCGGGCGCGTGTACCCCGCCGCCACGCAGCCCCCCACCCTGGTCGCGCAACTCAGCGACGGCCGCGTCATCCGCGGGGAGAGCCGCTTTGCGCAGGAGGTCGGCGCAGCCACCATTGAGCAGGTCAGCCTGGACCCCCCTGACCTCCCGGCCCTGCCAGAGGTGCTGCAGGCCATCCGGGAAGCCGACCAGATTGTGCTGGGCCCGGGCAGCCTGTACACCAGCATCATCCCAGCCCTGCTCGTTCCGGCCATCGCGCACGAAATCCGGCAGTCCCCGGCCCCCGTGATCTACGTGACCAGCCTGATGACCGAGCCCGGCGAGACCAGCCGCCTGACCCTCGAAGGCCACGTGCAGGCGATCGCCCGGCACCTGGGCCGCACCCCCGACTGCCTGCTGGTGAACAACGCCGTGCCGCCCCGCGACGTCGTCGCCCGGTACGCCGCTGAGGGCGCCCACCTGCTGAGCCTCACGGGCGCCAGCCGCGACGTGCGGGGCCGCGCGGTGGTGCTGCCACTGCTTCAGCCCGGGCAGGCCCGGCATGACCCGGTGGCCCTGGCGCAGGCGCTGCTGTACGCCGCGCCCCGCCGCGACCAGACCGGCTAGGCCCACACGACAAGTGGCCGCGCCGGACCCTGGACTTGATCCCAGGGTCCGGCGCGGCCAGTTCGGACAGGGTTATAGGCCCAGCAGGCCCAGCGCCACCGTTTCCGTGAGTTCCTGCTGGAAGGGCTGCACCAGCGCCCGCTCCTGCGCCGTGCCCGTCTGCACGTCACGGTTCAGGTCCGGCACCTGGCCGCTCTGCAACGCCCGCGCCGCCTGCGCGAAATCAATATTCGGCAGCCCCAGCGCACGGTTCACGCCCGCCCGCACCGCCGCGTACCGCTCGGCGCTCATGCCCTCCCGCGCCAGCCCCTGCGCCTGCGCCTGCCGCGCCGCGTTCACACTGCCTCCCACGTCCCGCAGCACCGTCATGACCTGCAGCACGTTCGGGTTCTGCCCGCCCTGAATATCGGTCCAGACCTGCTGCACCCCCGTGAACGACGACCCAAGCGCCTGACGCACGTCGCGGCGCACCCGCACGAACCGCCGCACGTCCTGCTGGGTCAGCGCGGCGTTCACCTTCCCACTCGGCGCCGGGACCCCCGCCCCACTCCCACCCTGCGACTGCGTCTGGGCGGGCGGCGCCTGCCACCCCGCCAGGAACGCCCGCGCCGGCTGGATCACGAAAAACCACGCCAGCCCGCCCAGCAGCACCAAGGTCAGCAGCGTGCCTCCGCCACACCCCAGGCACCCGCACCCCAATCCACGTCCACCCCTTCCGGCCTGTCTCATCCCCAGACACTACGCGTGGCACCCCCGCAAGGTTCCGGACGCTCACCAGCAGCTGTACCGCGCCGCCTTGAATGCCGCCGGGAACGGCCACCGCCCCGTGCAGCGCGCCATTCGCTCCGCCGGACACTGCGAATTCAACGGCGCGGAACTCGCCGAGGCCTTCACGGACCTCGTGAAATGGGAGGCGACCGGCGTGAAGCCCGCTGGGGACGACGTCACCACCCCCACCGTCATCGCAGACCTCAGCTGCGCCTGCCAGTTCACCCGGGCCACCCGGATCGGCGGGGCCGCCTGCCAGCTGAACGCCAACCCCTCTGAGCCGGCTCGAGCCGGCAACGGGCCATGGTCCCGAATCTGATCAGCGAAGGTCACCGGTCAGGGCCGTCACAAGGGCCTGCCCTTCGTCCAGGGCCGCCGTGACGGGCGACTGCGCCACCTCGTTACTGACCGTCCAGCCACTTCCGAGTGGAATGTCCGCGCTGGCCAGGGGCCAGCGCACACCGCCCAGCGTCAGCCCCCGGAGGGTCGTGACCGCCAGAACACTGAGGGTCGCGTCCTGCGGCAGAAGAACTGACAGTGCCGCGCCGCTCAGGAGCGGCCAGCCCCACTCGTCCCCGCTGGTGAGGGTCACCCGCAGGCCCTCGCCCGCCAGGCGCAGCGCCCCAAGGGCCAGCGCGAGCGTGTGGTCGAAGCGGCCGCCGAACGCCCCCACGAACACCAGTTCCGCAGCGCCGCGCGCGCGCGCCACCCGCACCGCCAGCTCAGCGTCCGTTTCATCTTTTGCGGTGGGATGCACCTCCCGGGGAGCGTCCACGTGCACGCCCGCTGAGGAATCAAAATCTCCCACCCACGCATCCACCCGCACGCCCAGCGCCGCGGCGTGCCGGGCCCCGCCATCCGCGGCAACCACCACGTCCGGGCGTGGCAGCGCGTCCAGCAGGGGCGAGGGCGTCAGGCGGCCCCCCACCAGAATCCACGCCACGCCGGCCTCCAGGGGGGCGTCAGAGAAAGGAAGGGCACTCACAGCCCTTGCAGTCTACGCGGCCGGTTCCGGTTGAGGTGCTGGAGGAGTACAGGAGGCCTGTGCGCCCAAGTGCCGCATTCAGGCGGTTCGGGAGCGGCCCCACGCTGCTGCTCAGTTCAGTGCAGCACCGTTGCGGCGGTTTGAACGCCGGCAGGAACGCTCTGCGTATGCCCCGCGTGAGTTCAGGTCAGGCCTGCCGTCACGGTCAGCTGTTCGGACCTCTCCGGCCGTGTGGAGTCATGCCCAGCCGCTCGTTCATTGCTGCGTTGTGTGGCGGCGTACTGCTGAACTTTACGGCCGCTGCATTCAGTGCCTTGAGCGTGCCTGGAACAAGTGTGCCCGGCACGGGAGTCCAGGACAGGCCGAACACGTCGCTGGCCGTCAGTTTCTGGACCAGCTTCCCGGCGCAGGCCGGTGCGGCTTTTCCTTCGTCAGAGCTGGGGGAGACGCTGCCGGGCCACCCGCTGCTGAACTCGGCCGCTGCTGCCCCGCAGGTGCCCTGCCCGCAGCCCACGAACCGTGGTGGAGGCCCCTTTCCACTCGCCACGGCAGGTGCGCTCCCTGGCGCCTCGCGGGTGCGTTCGTCCTGATCCCTTCCTCTGTGCGTGGCCTGAGGTGGCCGGCCCGCCCGCATAGGTGACCTGCGGGAAAGTCAGATCAGTGCGTGGGGTCACGGTCGTCCGGCAGCGGCCGGACCAGCGCCTCACGAACGGCCAGGGGCAGCGTCTCTCCGCGTAACGACGCCATTTCCCGCGCGCTCAGGGTCAGGGTCAGGGGCCCCCAGGCGTGTGCGACCGTCACGCGGACGCCGCCCTCCACCGGCTGCCGGGCTGTCACCGGCCACGCCTGGCCCTCACCGGGCCACAGGGCCTCCTCCGGCACGAACCGCACCTCCCCGGGGGCGGCGGGCAGCAGGTTCGCCTCACCCAGAAACGCCGCCACCCAGGCCGTCGCCGGACGTGCGAACACCTCCGCGGCGGCGCCCACCTGCACCAGCTGACCGGCGCGCATCACCGCCACGCGGTCCGCGAGGGACCGCGCCTCCCGCTGGTCGTGCGTGACCAGCAGCACCCCCGCCCGCACCCGCGCGAACAGGTCGCGCAACTCCGCCCGCAGGTCCGCGCGCAGCTGCTCATCCAGGTTGGACATGGGTTCGTCCAGCAGCAGCAGCGGGGAGCCTGTCGCCAGGGCCCGCGCCAGGGCCACCCGCTGTGCCTGTCCGCCCGACAGCTGCGCGGGGCGGCGGTCCTCCAGACCCATCAGGTCCACCAGCGCCAGCGCTTCGCGCGCGCGCGCTTCGGCCACGGAGCGCGCCGCGCCCCGCACGCGCGGCCCGTACGCCACGTTGCGCAGCACGCTCAGGTGCGGAAACAGGGCGTAATCCTGAAACACCAGCCCCACGTGCCGCGCTTCCGGCGGCTGGGCCGTGACATCCTGGCCTGCCACGTGCACGCTGCCGGCATCCGGCCGCTCCAGGCCCGCGGTGACGCGCAGCACCGTGCTCTTTCCGCATCCGCTCGGGCCGAGCAGCGCCACTGTCTCGCCCGCCGCCACGTCCAGCGAGACGTCCCGCACCGCAGCGACCGGCCCGAACGACCGGCGCACCGTGCGCAGCGACAGCACCGGCCCTTGCGCGTGATTCACGCTGCCCAGCATCTCACGTCACCTCACCCTCGCCGCCGTCCAGCAGCGTGAAGGCGAGCGTAGACAGCAGCAGCAGCGCCGTGGCCAGCGCGCACGCCTCGCCCAGGTTGCGTTCCCCGGGGCGCCCCAGGCGTTCGTACAGGCCGGTGCTGAGGGTGGCCCACTCCGGCCGTGTGAGGACCAGGGTGGCCCCGAACTCTCCCAGCACGGTGGCCAGGGCCAGCGCCGCGCCGCCCCGTAGGGCGGGGAAGACCAGGGGGAACGTCACGGTGCGCCGCGCCGCGCCGCGTGACGCGCCCAGCGACCGGGCGGCCTCGTGCAGGCGCGGCGGAATGGTCCGCAGGGCCGGCAGGACCGACCGGACCACCAGGGGCCACGCCAGCAGCGTGTACGCCGCGATCAGCATCGGCAGCGTGGCGGCCAGCGCCGGGTACGCCAGCAGGTACCCGACCGCCAGACTCACCGGGGAGACCATCAGCGGCAGCAGGGACACGAGGTCCAGGGTCCGCGACTGCGCCCGCCAGGCGCCCAGCGCGTACAGGCCGCCCAGCAGCGCGGCCCCGGCCAGGGCCATCAGGCCGAAACGCACGGTGTTCCAGACGAGCCGCGGCGTGCTCTCGTCGGCCAGCACGGCGTGCCAGTACGCCAGCGTCACGCCGTCCGAGCCCAGCAGGCCCCGAGCCACCACCGCCAGGAGCGGTGCGAAACACACTGCGACCGTCACGCCTCCCAGGACCAGCAGGGCCGCCCGGGCCGCCCCACGGGCCCGCGGCCGCCCTGCTCCCGCGACCCCCAGCCCGCCGCGCGTCAGGCGCACGTACGCCCCCGTGGCGAGCAGCGTGAACGCCAGCTGACCCACGATCAGGGCGCTTGCCTCCGGCAGGCGCAGCTGCAACGCCGTCAGGGTGTAGATCTCTACCTCCAGCGTTGCGTAGCGCTCCCCGCCCAGCGCGAGTGGCAGGCCGAAACTCAGGGCCGAGTACAGAAACACCAGGACCGTGCCGGCCAGGACGCCCGGCAGGGCGAGCGGCAGCGCGATCTCCCACGCTGCGCGCCAGCCGGAGGCCCCCAGGGACCGCGCCGCGCCCAGCAGGCCCGGCGGCACCCGCGTGAACCCTGCGTAACTCAGGCGCACCATCACCGGCAGGTTGAAGAACAGGTTGCCCAGCACCAGCAGCGCCGGCGTGTCGCTGAGGTCCACGCCCAGCAGGCGCGTGCCCCAGCCCTGCGGGCCCAGCAGCGCCGACAGGCCCAGCACGGCCACGAGCGTCGGGGTCACGAACGGCAGCAGCAGCAGGCGCAGGAACAGCGTGCTGCCCCGCACCTGGAACCGTGACAGCAGAAAGGCCAGCGGCACGCCCAGCCCCGCTGCCAGCCCCGCCGTGACGGCCGCCTGCGCCAGCGTCCAGCCCAGCCGGCCCTGGAAGTACGGGTCCGCCCACACGCTCAGGGTGACGCCGCCCTCCAGCAGCGTCCGTGCCAGCGGCACCACCAGGCACAGGAGCACGAACAGCAGGCCCGGCAGGGTCAGGAGCCACCCGGACAGGCGGGAGAGGGGAACCTGATTCACGCCCGGCCCCCCGCTGCCGGTGGGTGCCTGCCGCTGGGTTCAGGGGGGCGGAGGACCACATGCAGGGTGAGGCGCGAAGGGCCCGGTTCAGGAGGGCCGGTGTGCGTTGAGGCCTGGGGCATGCGGGGAACAGCTCTCCTTTTGGCGGTACCGGTCCGCCACAGGGTCAGGGCGCGGCGGCAGGCGAAGGGAACCTGCCGCCGCGCCCGCGTTGCTTGTGCTTACCGGGCGCGCAGAACCTGCGTGATCCAGGCGTCCACGAGCCGCTGGGGGTTGCGCGTCAGGTCGGCCTTCACTGCTGTGCCCTGGGGTTCCTGCGCGAATGTAAACACCGGGTTCAGGGGCGTGCCCTTCACTGCCGGGTAGATCCACATGCGGGTGGGGATGTCGGCCTGCACGGGGCCGCTGAGCATGAAATCCACGAATTTGCGGGCCAGCGCGCCCTGGCGGGTGCCTTTGAGGATGCCGACGCCTTCAAGCTGCGTGAAGGTGCTGCCGGGCAGGAAGAGGTTGCCGGTGGGCGCCTGCGCGGGGAGTTTGTCGGGCGTGAAGCCGTCGGCGTAGAACACTTCCGCGGCGGGGCTGCTGGCGTAACTGAGCACGATGGGGTACTTCCCGCCGTTGCGGGTGAAGTCCTTGTAGTACGCGTCACTCCAGCCGCGCGTGACCTTCATGCCCCCGGCCCGGGCGTCGCGCCACCATTGCCAGGCGCCGGCCTCGCCGTAGTGGTTCACGGTGGCGAGCAGGAAGGCCAGGCCGGGGCTGCTGGTGGCGGGACTCTGGACCACCGTGAGTTTCGCGTACGTGGGGGTCTTCAGGTCATCCAGGCTTTTTGGCAGCGGCACGCCGCTCTTCTCGAACCACGCGCGGTCGTAGTTCAGGGCCACGAAGCCGTAATCCACGGTGTTCAGCAGGCCCGCGTCGTCCAGTTGCAGCGCGGCTGGCACGCGGCTCAGCGCGGGGCTGCGGTACGCCTGCAGAATGCCGGCCTGCGCGGCGCGGGGCAGCAGGCTGTTGTCCAGGCCGTACACGACGTCCGCGATGGGCGCGCGGCGGGTGAGGATCAGGCGGTTCAGGAGTTCGCCGGCGTCGCCGCCCTTGATGAAGCGCACCCGGACCTTGTTCTGCGCTTCGAACGTGGCGATGAGTTTCTTGTCCACGCCGAAGGAGTCATGCGTGATGACGGTCAGGGTGGTCTGGGCGTGGGCGGCGCTCCCGAGGAGCAGGGCGGTCAGTACGGTTGTGCGCATGAAAAATCCCCTCGCGTCTCGAGGGGAAGCGGGGGGCAGCGTCCCAGTGGAGGCTGCCGGTCACGCTCCCTCCGCCGGAATGACCCGGATCAGGTTCCTGGGGTAAGTCTCAGCCCGCCGTCTGCCCGTGTGGGCGGAAGCAGGGCACCCCCGGTGACGCAGGGTCGAGGATAGCGCATGCCTGCCGCCCCCTGCGTCACCGGCGTGCCAGAGTGAGGCCATGCAGCGGCAATGGCGGGGCGAGGCCGGGCGGAGCGGCCAGCCGTGACGTTTCATCTGGTGGCGTGGCTGGTGGCGCAGGACGGCGCAGGGCGGGTGCTGCTGGGGCGGCGTAGCGGCTCCGCGTACGGGGAGGGCCTGTGGGGGTTGCCGGGCGGGCACGTGGAGCCGGGGGAGTCGCTGGCCCAGGCGGCGGCGCGCGAGGCGCTGGAGGAGGTGGGCCTGAGCGTGGAGCCGGCGGCCCTGGTCGCTCTGGGGGCCTGCAGGTACGACCTGAGCGGCGCACAGGGGCTGGATGTGTTTTTCCTCGCGCGGGCGTGGGCAGGCGAGGCGCAGCCGCTCGACAAAACCTCCGAGGTGGCGTGGTGTGCGCCAGACGCCCTGCCGGACGACGTGCTGCCGTGGGTGCCGGGCATTCTGAACACCCACCTGCGCGGCGGGGTCCGCCTGTCGGAACTGCTGGACGGCTGGGAGGCCCTGAAGGCCGTGCCGTTCGCCTGAGGGCCAGGCAGGTGTGCCTGGGGGTGTTCCCCGTTCGTGAACACCTCAGGACTGGCGGCCACTCGTTCCATCTGAAATACTTCCGTTTGAAATGACTAGTAGTCCCCCGGTGCCCACCCCACTCCCCCACACAGACGACCTCTACAGCCTCGTCCGGCTGATCCTGCGCCTCTCCCGGCGCGTTCACCACGTGCTCGACGACCCGCTCGAAACCGCGCTCGGCCTGAACACCAAGGAACTCGTCGTGCTCGCCACCATCATGGACGGCGCCGCCACCCCCGGCGCCGTCGCCCAGGCCCAGAATCTCCCCGCCCCCACCGTGACCCGCATGATCACCAAACTCGTGCAGGCCGGCCTCGTGCAGCGCTTCACCGACCCCAGCGACCTGCGCCTGCAACGCCTTGAACTCACCGCACAGGGCCAGGCCACCCGCGCCCGGACCCGCGCCGTCGCACAGGACGTCGTCCACGCCCACTTCGGCCACCTGCCGCCCGAACGCGTGCAGGCCGCCCTGAACGCCCTGCAGGCCCTCGACCAGGCGCTACACGGAGGCCCCGCATGACCACCCCCACCCTCACCGAAGGCCAGAAACGCCTGGCCTTCGTCGGCATCCTGACCGTCCTGTTCCTCTCCAGCCTGAACCTCACCGTGGTCGGCAGCGCCATGCCCCGCGTGATCAGCGACCTCGGCGGCTTCCACCTGTACGCCTGGGCCTTCACCGCGTACTCGCTGGCGACCACCGTCACCATCCCCATCGTCGGGACCATCAGCGACCGCTACGGCCGCCGCCCCCTGATTCTCGCGGGCATCGCCGTATTCACGCTTGGCAGCGTCCTGCTGGGCTTCGTGCAGAACATGGAACAGCTGATCATCCTCCGGGCCCTGCAGGGCGTCGGGGGCGGCACGCTGATGGCCATGAGCTTCACCGCCATCGCCGATCTGTTCACCCCCATCGAACGTGGCCGCTACCAGGGCTACACCGGCGCCGTGTGGGGCGTCAGCAGCGTCGTAGGCCCCCTGGTCGGCGGTTTCCTGACCGACCACCTGGGCTGGCGCAGCGTGTTCTTCGTGAACCTGCCCTTCGCCCTGCTCGCCACGTACTTCATCTGGCGCTTCTTCCGCCTGCCGGCCCCCGGCGCACCAGGCCACTTCGACGCGCCTGGCGCCGCCCTGCTGGGCGGGGCCGTGACCACCCTCACCCTCGCACTCTCCTGGGGCGGCGGCACGTACCCCTGGACCGGCCCCACCATCCTGGGCCTCCTGGCCGCCACCGTGATCCTGTTCGGCGCCTACACGAGGCACAGCGCGCGGCAGGAGCGGCCCATCCTGGACCTGCGCCTCCTGAAAGACCGCGGTATTGCCGTCGCGTCCCTGGCGGGGTTCCTCACGAGCGCCGGCATGTACGCCGCAATCCTGTACCTCCCGCTGTACATGCAGGGCGTGCGCGGCTCCAGCGCCAGCAGCAGCGGCATGGCGCTCGCCCCACTGATGTTCGGCATGATTCTCACCAGCACCCTCTCCGGACAGGTCGTCAGCCGCACCGGCCGCTACAAGCGCCTGATCCTGATCGGCGGCCTCGTGTCCACCGTCGCGCTGCTGCTCGCCACCACCCTGAGCACCACCACGCCCCTGCTGCTCGCCGTGGGCCTCATGATCCTGCTGGGCCTGGGCCTGGGCCCCGTGAACAGCCAGCTGACCCTGGCCGTGCAGAACGCCGCGCGGCGCGACCAGCTGGGCAGCGCCACCAGCGGCAACCAGTTCTTCCGGCAGATCGGCGGAACCCTGGCCGTGAGCCTCTTCGGCGCGCTCGTGAACGCCCACCTGAACGGCAGCCTCACCGCCAGCCTCCCCGCGCAGGCCCGCACGCTGCCCGCCGCCCTGCAGAGCGAGATCGCCAACCCGAACCTGCTGACCAGCCCGCAGGCCACTGCGCAGCTGGGCGCGGGGCTCACCCGCGTGGGCGACGGCAACCTCCTGGAGCCCATCCTCAACGCCCTGCGCGGCGCGATGGCCGGCGCGATCGACCAGGTGTTCCTGGTGGCCGCCGTGCTCATGGCCCTGGCCTTCCTCGCCACCCTCGCCCTGCCCGAACGGCCCCTGGCAGGCCTGCGCACCCAGCCGGAGAAGAAAAGCGCCCCGGTCGCTGCCGACTGAAGCCGCCCGTCCGTAACAAAGCCCGGAGTCTTGTTCTCCGGGCTTTGTCTCTTCTGATCCTAAGGAATGGGCCAGCGAACCGTGCCCGCCTGGTCGGTGCGCCACACCCGCGAGTGCGCCGCCCCCAGACGTTCCAGCACGTCGGCATGCGGGTGACCGTACGTGTTGCGCCCCACACTGATCACCGTGTCTGCCGGCGTCACCTGCGCCAGGAAAGCCGCGCCGCTGCTGTGGCGGCTGCCGTGATGCGCGGCCTTCAGCACGTCCACGTGGCCCAGGCCCAGCTGACCCTCAACCGGGTCCGGCAGGTCACCGAGGAACGCGGCGCGCCACCCGCGCGATTCGAGCAGCAGCGCGACGCTGTTCTCGTTGTCCTCCGCGCTCCACTTCGGCCCGGCCGGCCACAGGACCGTCAGGGCCGCGCCGGACGCCTGAACCTGATCCCCACGCCGCACCTCCCGCACCGGCACGCGCCGCTCCCGGGCGGCCAGCAGCACCGCGTCCAGCACCGGGTCGTCCGCCTTGCGGTGCCCGATCCACACCTCCCCGACCGGCAGGGCCCGCAGCACGCCCGCAGCCCCCTCGATGTGATCGGTGTCCGCGTGCGTGGCGACCAGCACGTCAATCTTCCGCACCCCCAGCGCCCGCAGCGCCGGCACCACCGTGCGTTCCCCCACGTCGAACCCGCTGCCCACGGACCCGCCCGCATCGATGAGCACCGTGAGGTCCGGCAGGCGGACCAGCGTGCTGTCCCCCTGCCCCACATCCAGGAACACCACCTCCCGCGCGGGGCGCAGCCAGCCGGGCAGCGCCGTGAGCAGCATGCAGGCCAGCGCACACCCGACGAGCACGCGCGCCGGAATGCGCCCCAGCAGCCACAGCCACCCGGCGGCCAGCACCGTCGCGGCCCCCAGCAGGCCGCCCATCCCGACGGCGCCCCACGTCAGCACCGGCGCGTGCCCGAAGGTCTGCGCGACAAGCAGCAGCAGCGACGCCAACGGACCGGTCAGCACATTCACCAGCCCACCGGCCGGCCCCAGCAGGCCCGCCAGGAAGCCCAGTGGCACGAGCGCCGCCATGAGGCCCTCCGCGAGAAGGTTGGCGGGCAGGCCCACAAGCGGCACCTGTCCGAAGGTCCCGGCCACGACCGGCAGGGTGCCCAGTTCCGCCAGGAGCGTGGCGGACAGCGCCAGGCGCAGGGCACGCGGCCAGCGTTCCGGAAGGCGGGAGGCGAGCCGCTGGGCCTGTGTGAGCGCCAGGACAGCCAGGAAGGACAGCTGGAAGCCCACGTCCGTCAGCCACAGCGGGAACAGCAGCAGGCACGCCAGGGCCGCCAGCGCGATCACGCCCAGCGGGTCCGGCCGGCCACGCCCCACTGCCAAGGCCAGCAGCACCACGCCCCCCATGATCACGGCCCGCGTGATGCTTGGCGACGGCTGCACCAGCAGCAGGTACGGCGCGAGCAGCGCGCCCGGCAGCCCGAACCGCCACACGGGCGCGGCCCCCAGACGCACCAGCAGCCCCACCAGGACTGCCGTGATCAGCGCGACGTTCTGCCCGGACAGCGCCATCAGGTGGGCCAGGCCGGCGCGCGTGAACGCGTCCTGCACTGCCACACCGTCCCCGAATGCCTCGCGGCTGATGTCGCCGCGGTCACCGAGCTCCACGGCCTGCATCAGCGCGGCCTGGGTGGGGCCCAGCCCCGCCGTGAGCCCGCGGCGGAACCAGCCACGCAGCCCCCCTTCCGGCGCGTGCCGCTTGACCCGGGCGCCCACGAGCACCGCGCCCGGCGTGGGCAGCAGCAGGCCGCCCTGCGCGCGCAGCCACGCCGCCTGATCGAAACCACCCGGAAGGCGTCGCCCTTCCGGCGCCACGAGGCGCCCCGCCACCACCAGGGCGCCCGGGCCCTGCGTGGGCTTGGGGGACACGGCCACGCGCGCCCGCGGCTCACTCAGCGTCAGGAACTGCCCGTCCCACTCGCCCGACAGGGTCACCTGAGCGCCCACCCAGGGGGCCAGCGGGTCGGGCCGCGTCTGGAGGCTGTGCGCCGAAGTCCAGCCGGCCCCCGCACCCAGCAGGGTCAGCAGCAGCAGGGCCGGACTTGCGTGCCACAGGGGCAGGGCTGCGCCCAGCGCAAGCGGCGCCAGACCCCAGGGGCTTCCCGTCGCCAGCAGAACGCCGCCCATGACGCCCAGCACCGCTGGAACCGGCCAGGCCAGCGCGCCGCGCCGGACTGGTCTGGCCGCGCGGCCCTCTGCGCCCGCCAGGACGGCGCCGCTCAGAACGTCACCAGGGGCGTCAGGGTGTGCAGTGTGGCGGCCCCGACGCCTTTCACGCGGTCCAGGTCCGCCAGGGACCGGTAGGGGCGGGCGGCCATGATCCGCGCGGCCAGCGCTGGCCCCACCTTCGGCAGGGCCTCAAGCTGCTCGGCGCTGGCGGTGTTCAGGTTCACGCGGCCGGAAATCAGGGGTTGCACACTGGCGGTGGTGGGGTACACCGGCGGTTCGGCGCTCACCGGCGCGGCCGGCGTGGGGGCACTCAGCGCGGCGCGCGTCACGGTGGGCGCGCGGGGCGTGGGGCGCACGGCCGGGCCCACCGTCACCACGCCCGTGACCAGCACCCCGGCCATAAGCAGGGCCGTCCAGGGGTCCTTCACGTCAAGCATGCGTTCAGGGTAGGAGGCGCCCGCGGCGGCTGTTGCCGCAGATGAGCGCCCGCCTTTGATCCACGCCCGGACGCGTGCTACACTCCTTGAGTTTGCCTCCCCAGGGGGGCTCTCTCGCGTGACACGCTCAACCCGGATGCGGGAACGGCGGCCGCTCCGCGAGGAACGAGGAGAGCACCATGAAGCGTACCTACCAGCCCAACGTCCGCAAGCGGGCCAAGACCCACGGTTTCCGCGCCCGCATGAAGACCAAGTCCGGCCGTAACATCCTCGCGCGCCGCCGCGCGAAGGGCCGTCACCAGCTCACCGTCGCCGACGAGTAAGCCTTCTCCCTCAAGGAGCGGCCCTCATCGCACAGTCGGATTCTCCCAGCGCCACGCAGGTACGGCCTCGCCGTCCGGTGGCGCTGGACTCGTTACGGGGCGACCGTGAGTTCCGCAAGGTCCGCGCGCACGGTGTGGCTGTCCGCAACCCACTGTTCACGCTGCGCGTCACCGAGTACCGCCCGCGGCACGGCGAACCCTGGCGCCCACGCGCCATCATCGGCATCGTGATCAGCAAGAAAACCCTGCGGCGCGCCGTAGACCGCAACCGCGCCCGGCGCCGCGTGCGCGAGGCGCTGCGCACCCTGCCCGGCGGCCTGCCCACCTGCCGCGCCATTCTGCTGCCGAACCCGGCCGTGCTCACGGCCCCCTTCCCGGACCTGCAGGCGGCCCTGCAGCAGGCCCTGAGCCGCGCGCCCACCCGCGGCGGCCGGGGCGGCGGGAACCCCGGCCGGGCCGCGCGCGTACCTGCTGCTGTGCCCAAGCCCTCGCCCAGCCCGCTAGACTCGCAGGAACCCGATCCGGCAGAGGGGGGAAACGCGTGAGCGGCCCCCGGCGCCTGCTGGTGCGGGCCGTCCGCTCGTACCAGCAGCACCTTTCACCCCGCAAGCCTGCCCCGACCTGCCGGTTCACCCCGAGCTGCTCGGAGTACGCCGCGCAGGCCCTTGAGCGGCACGGCGCGCTGAAAGGCAGCTGGCTGGCCGCGTGGCGCGTCATGCGCTGCAATCCCCTGGTGCCCGGCGGGTTCGATCCCGTTCCCGAGCACTTCCCCACGAGGCACCCCCACACCCCATGAAGACAAGACACCTGCTTCCCCTGACGGCCCTGGGCGGCATGCTGCTGCTCAGCGGCTGCGGCCAGACCGGCCCCCTTCCCACCTTCGGCAAGGCCATCACGCCCGAATGGATCACGGCGGATTTCGACGGCGTGCGCGGCGACGAGTTCATCGCCACCAGCAACCTGCAGGACGTGGTGTTCAACGCCCGCGGCGAGATTATCGGCTGGTACGTCAAGGGGTACGCCGGCACCCCCTACATCAAGAGAAAGTCGGACGGCACCTACGACTTCAGCGCCCTGAGCAACCAGAAAGGCATCGTGAACATGGTGTCCGGCCGCAAGGCCCTGGCCGTCCAGGGCAAAGGACTTGACCCTGCCCAGGCAGCCGAGGCCAGCGCCCCCACCGGCCTGAGCACCAACCTGAAAGCCAACCGGCAGGACGCCGTGTTCCGCTACACGCAGGGCGGCGCGACCATCACGAAAACCGTCACGCTGCACCCCCGCAACTTCAAGATCGACGTGAAGACCGAAGTGACGGGCGGCCCCGACCGCGTCAACCTGCTTTTCCCGGGCCTCGGCAAGGCCGACAACCCGCGCGTACAGGCTTACGCCACGGGCGGCACGCAGCCCGCCGCGGCCCAGGGCACTGGTACGCTGACCGTTGAGAACGTGCAGTACGCCGCCCTGCAGGAGAACCCCAGTCAGGTGGCGCACGCCCTGATCCTGCGCCCGCAGGGGAGCACGCGGGTGAACGCCACCCTGACCGGCGGCGCGCAGGGGCTGATCGCAGCGTCCGTTCCGGCCAGCAGCAGCCTTGAGGTGTACGGCGGGAAGAACGAACTGATCCACCTCTACCAGAGCGGTTACACCGAACTGCCGGGCCTGTTCAAACCCAATTTCTTTGGGCAGATCAGCCTGTTGATCGTGAAGCTGATGGAACAGCTGTACAAGCTCATCGGCAACTGGGGCCTGGTGCTGGTCGTCCTGACCATCCTGCTGCGCGCCGTGATGTGGCCGCTCATGCAGGCGCAGGGCCGCACGCAGGCACGCATGCAGATCATGCAGCCCAAGATCAAGGAGATTCAGGACAAGTACAAAGACCGCAAGGACATGGACTCCCAGCGGGCCATGCAGGCCGAGATGCAACAGCTGTACCGCGACTACAGCTTCAACCCGGCCGGGTGCTTCTCCACGTTTATTCCGTTCCCCGTGCTGATCGCCCTGTGGTCCACCATCCGCAACTTCGAGTTCGACAGCGGCTTCCTGTGGCTCCCGGACCTCGCCATTCCCGACCCGTTCTACCTGCTGGCCGTGGTGTACCTGATCGTGAATATCGGGCAGCTGTACGTCATGACCCGCAAGAACCCCGACATGTTCCGCCAGCAGGCCATGATCTACCTGGTCTTCCTGTACTTCGCCCTGACCTTCCCGGCCGGCGTGACCATCTACATCATCCTGTCCACCCTGATCGGCATCGGGCAGCAGATCCTGATCAACCGGCAGGTGGAGAAGGAAACGGCCACCATCGGCCAGCGGCTCGAGAAGACCGCGGCGCGCCCGGCCACCAAGCCCAAGGCCAGCCGCACCATCGACGCACCCAAAAAGTAACCGCACAGCAAACGAGCGCCTCCAGTTCAGGGGGCGCTCGCGTCGTGTGGTCTTGAGGGCCCAGGAGGTTCACCGCTGGCGGCACCCTGAGGAACGGTTCAGACCTTGTCGTTGGCGTCCACGGTCCGGTCCGGGTCCGTGGCGGCGCCGCTGGCCGGCAGGCCGTCCTTCATGCCGCCGAACGTGGTGGGATTCACGTCGGTCCCACCCTGCGCCGCCGGGCGGGAGTCGGTGGTGCTGCTCAGCTGCTCCGCCTGGGAGACGCCGGTGTTCGCATCGGCATTCTCATCGCTGGCACCGGGATAAATACCCTCCGTGGTGGCGTCCCCGGTGCTTTTGGGCGTTCCGGTATTCCACTGCGCCTGATCGTTGATGGTTTCCTGGGATACGTTCGCGTGCGCCTCGCCGTTCGGTCTGCCTTCTCCCATAACTGCCTCCTGTGCGGCCCCGCGGGGGCCAGCGGTCTGCATCGTGCGTAGAAGCCCAGCGTAGGGGGCCACGGGCGGGCGGTGGGTAGGGCCGGTATTCACGTGACCTTGGCTCAGGCTGCCCGCCAGGATCAGTGCCGCCCGGTACGGCGCCCTGGCGAACTGTCCCGGTGGCCTCGGCCGGGGCGCAACTGAGGCCACCCGGCACGGTCACGTTGAAGTTGGAGGCGTCTGCGTCCACGTGCCGCTGCGCCGCCACGACAGGGGCCCCACTGGCGCAGGGGCCAGGGGCTTCGGCTGCGTCGCTGGGGCGGTCCCTACACGCCAGCGTGAACATCACCTGCGCCTGCGTCGCGGGGGCGCTCCAGCCGGTTGGGGCCTCCACGGGCGGGCTGGTGCGGGTTGGTGGGCGCCCGGCCCCAGGGCCGCAGGGGCACCCAAAGGCACACGGCACTCAGTTGGTGGGAAGCTGGGCAACGCCGCAAGGACCGGGTGGCATTCAGCTGCGGATCTCCTGAGAGGGAGGACCGTGCCTCAGTGAGAAGAAACGCGGCGCGCCCCTACAGCCGGAAGCGGAGCAGGCGCAGCCCCATGAGCACCACGATTACCGTGCCGCCCTCGTGCGCCAGGACGCCCAGGGGAAGTGGTATCCGGCCTGCCACGGCGAGCGGCGCGACAAGCAGAATGACTGCGAACGCGAAACTCAGGTTGAGGATCACGGTGCGCCGCGCGGCCCGCGCGAGCCGCACGGCGCCGGCGAGCGTGCTCAGGTCGCTGCGCATCAGGATCACGTCCGCACTCTCAAGAGCGACGTCCGTGCCGCTGGCCACCGCGATGCCCAGGTCCGCGCGGGCCAGGGCGGGCGCGTCGTTCACGCCGTCGCCGACCATGGCAACCGGGCCGGGCAGCTCGGCAATGAGACGCAGCTTGTCTTCGGGCAGCAGGCCGGCGCGGTACTCGGTCAGGCCCACCTGCGCGGCCACGCTGCGGGCCACCTCCTCGCGGTCCCCGGTGAGCATCACGCGGTGCGCCACGCCGCTGCCTTTCAGGGCGTTCAGGGCGGCGCGACTGCCGGGACGAAGCGCGTCGGCCACGCCCATCAGGCCCAGCACGTCCTGGCCGGCACCCACGATCACGCTGCTGCTGCCCTGGCGGCTGAGGTCATCCAGCACCGTGTGTTGCGCGGCACTGAGGGCCGCGCCGTGCCGCGCCGCGAGCCGGAGGTTCCCCGCCCACACGATCCGTCCGCCCGGGAGGCGCGCCTCGAGGCCCTGCCCGGGCACGGCCTGCGCGCCGGTGACGGTCACGGGAGTCAGGCCCTGCTCGCGGGCGGCCGTCACGATGGCCTGCGCGATCGGGTGTTCACTGTGCACTTCCAGACCGGCGGCGAGGGCCAGGGCCGCCGGTTTGTCTGGCGCCGTGACGTGGGTGAGGGTCATCCGGGCCTGCGTGAGGGTGCCGGTCTTGTCGAACGCGATGGTCTGCACGCCACCCAGGGCGTCAAGAGCAGCGCTGCTCTTGAACAACACGCCGGCGCGCGCCGCGGCGGCCATGGCGGACAGCATGACGGCCGGGGTGCTGATCACCACGGCGCAGGGGCTCGCGACCACCATGAAGGTCATGGCGCGGACCCACGCCTCAGTGACGTTCAGCCCGAACCCCAGGTGCAACAGGGCGAAAACGGCCGGCACGAGCGCCAGGACGGTCATCGCGTATGGACTCTCCCAGCGTTCGGTGATGCTCTCGGTGCGGCTTTTCTGCGTCTGTGCCTGTTCCATCAGCGCGACCAGGCGCGCCAGGGTGCTGTCGCCCGCAGGACGCAGCACCTGGGCTTCCACGCTGCCGTTGAGGTTCACGGTGCCGCTGGCCAGGGCCGAGCCGGGCGCCTTGTCCACAGGAACGCTTTCCCCGGTGATGGAACTCTCGTCCACGCTCGTCTGCCCCCGCGTGACCCGGGCGTCCGCGGCGACGCGCTCCCCGGGTTTCACGATGAGAAGGTCACCGACCTGAAGCTCGTCCAGCGTGCACCAGCGTTCCGTGCCGGCGCGGCGCACGGTGGCGCCTTCGGGATTCAGGGTGATCAGGCTCTGAATGGCGCTGGAGGTGCGGCCCAGGGCCCAGTCCTGCAGGGTGTTACTCAGGGAGAACAGGAACAGCAGCGTGGCGCCGTCTGCGGTCTGCCCGATACTGGCTGCGCCCAGGGCCGCCAGCACCATCAGGAGGTCGACGTCCAGTTTGTGTGCCGTAAACAGGGCGTGCAGGGCCTCGCGGCCTGCGGGGATACCGCCGGCGAGAAACGCGGTGAGGTACCCGGCCCAGGTGAGGGCGGGCTGGTGCAGCAGGTGCTGGCCGGTGAGGCCCGCAAGGAGGCCCAGCAGCGTGAGCGTGGTCAGCAGCACGGCTGTCTTCAGGGCAGGGGAGAGGGTGAGGGGCGGCGCGCTGTGATGGTGGATGGAAGTGAGGGTTGAGGTGATCAAGGCGGCCTCCAGGCGATGAGGACGAAGACAGACACAGGAATCTTAATAGGAAAGATTCTCAATAAAGAGAGTGTACCCTGCCACCCGGCCGGAACTCAACGCAGCACACCAGACGCAGCAGGCCACATGTTCCCCTCCACAGCCGCATGAGTTCGGCCGGCCAGGTGGCCCCCTGCCCGGGCACCTCGCTCAAGGCCTAACGCATGCAGTCCTGAAAAAGCCCAGGCCACCGGTCAACTGGCCTGAGAGCATCGGCACGACGCCCGGCCATATCACTGCCACTGCTCCGTCCGGGCGACGGCCAGTGAGCCGCCTGGAACGTTTCCGGCTGCGCGCCTGGTCCGCCCCCTGGGCACGTCGCGTTGTCACTCCCGAAGGCCCCAAATGGCTGCTCTCCTGGCAGTTCCGTGCCGGGAGGTGAATCTGCAACCTGGGGGGCGCACAGGGTTCAGCGCCGGCTGTTTTCACTGGCACTATTGATAACGGCGTAGCTTGGTATCGGTTGCCGTCAGACTTCAGGTGTCTGGGTGAGCTTGATCGCCGACGGGTCTGGGCGGGAGCAAGGCAAACCTGTGCCGTGATCAATAATGACCGCGAATAGGGGTTGACACGTAGCAATATCGATCTGCTAAGGCATGGGTTCCCTCTGCGCACAGTTTCGCCCGTGAAATGACTTGATCATTCCCGGGCATGGTAAAATCGGCAGTGCGAATAGCGACTTTAGATCAGCTCCTGGACGCTCTTGATGGCTTATTCGTCGATGGCTCTGATTGGACTCGGCGAGAGCAGGAGGACCCATGGGTTCGCATTTTCAGCCAGGACAACCACCCTCTGAATTCCAATCTTCCTGATGCCAATTTGGTCTCTTGGTTCAGGCAAGGTTTTCTCCCGGAAGGGGGGGCCCGGATGGCACTTGATCTCGGTTGTGGCCTAGGCCGAAATACTCGCTGGCTCGCTCGACAGGGATACCAAGCCACCGGCATTGACCTATCCGCATATGCGATCAATCAAGCGCGGGGGCGCTCCAGCGGAGGAGCCGTCACATTCCGGGAGGGAGATGTCCTGCGCGAACACATCTCGGGCGGGCCTTTTGATGTGGTCTATGACTCAGGCTGCTTCCACCATCTTCCACCGCATCGCCGATTGTCTTACCTCCAGACCCTGGAGAATGTCTTAAAACCTGGCGGATTGTTCGGTATCTGCACCTTTGCGTGGGGACAGATGGGCAGTGAAGAAGACGATGTCACGCTCCTGCGCCAAGGTCACCTTGAAGGCGGAATCGCGTACACCATGGACGATCTTCGCCAAGTCTTCTCTTCGTTGGAATTTATAGAAGGTGATGTTCTTCAGATCGAGTCCGGCCAGACTGAAGAGGTCTTCCACATGCCGTTCCTGCATGCAGCGCTTTTCCGACGGCATCAATAACAGCGGCATGGAAGCTGAACCGCAGAGCATAGGCATGGACAGGGCGGCGATCAGCCACTGAGGTCGATGAATTTCAGGTTGTGTGCCAGGACGCCGAGCGCGACCTTCAATCGCAGACTGAGATAGGTCTTGACCTGTCCCCAGCGCAGACCCGCACCCACCAGGACGGAGAAGGCAGACTCGATGCACTTCCTCGCGGCCCCATATTCTTCCTTCCAGCGCGGATCAACCTCCTTGGCATTGACCTTGGGCGGCGTCAGACATGTTCCCGACTGGTACCCCTTATCCCCAATCTGTTTTGGCCCGCCGTAGGTGACCCAATCTAGGTTCATGTGGCACAGCACGGTAAAATTATGTTCATTTGCGGGATAGATGTCGTATTTCACGATCTTGCCATTCAGGGCGCTCCAGGCATGGAATTTGAAGCCGAACACAGGGCCGGCTGTGCTGAAGCCGTGACGAGCCCCACGAAATTTGCAGCGAGGTGCGCGTTTGAACGTCGAGACGGGCAAGGGCTCGGAATCGACCACCACGAAGTCCAGGGGCTGGACTTCGGTTGCGAGCCGCTCCATCACTGGGGTCAGTCGAGCCAGTCGAATGCGGGACTGGGGCTCAGTTGGAAGTGCGGGAAGTGGTTCAGCTTCAGAAATCGCCACCACCGGCTGAAATACGTCACGTTATGGAGCTTCTGGAGCAAAGCGACCGCAAGCAGTTCAGCGTCTGACATTTTCTCGTGTGGGTGAAGCAATTTCGCTGGGATGTGCGGAGCGATCCATTGGGTGAGGCGCGTTACTGCGGCTGACAGCGGGAGGAAAGTCAGATCGAGAGGGCGCATGAGCCTTCTCCTAGCGCCTTTCTGATCGCCCTTATCAACCCCTATTCTCGGTTAATGCTGATCGTGGGCCAGTGCGAGCCGGAGGTTCACAAGACGTGCAGCAAGGCTGCCATGCCTCCTGTCATTCCATCGCGACCACCACGGCTGAAAGTTCCTGCTCCTGTCCTGGCGTGGTCTGGCGATCAGTGTTCACTTTCTGGAACGATGGATTCCGTGGGTGCATTTGCCAACCACGGACCTCGCTGAACGGTCGCCTTTAAGGTTCCGTATGGGCGCCGCGGCGTCGGCATGGGCTGCCTGATCAAGCAGAGAGAATGGAGGGACGCCAGCAGCTACTGGCTTTTCTCTCCCTGGGTGTCAATGGCGACTGGCTCCTGGTTGAGCCCTGCGGCTCACCCCTCCTGCCTGCCCAGGAAGCCCGCGCGAGGGGCGGCAATGACATCGCGTTCAGAAAGGGAGGGCGGTCTGGAACGTGTTCATCACGCCGGGAGCCGGTTCGCCGACCGGGCTGCTTTCAGACCGCGCAGCTGCCGTGACGTAGCAGTTCAGATTCACTCATTTCTGCTCTGCGCTCCGCTGCTTCATGCCCTGCACCAATGCACCCAGAAGTAGACCCATCTCGTCCAACCGGGCCACGTAATCCACCGGGGACGCCTCCAGCGCGTTCAACGGCATGGCATTAAACTGCGCTTCTGCCGGGTCCTGCACGATGGTCACGCCACCCAGACGTTTGATCTCGGCCAGACCCGCCGCTCCGTCGTCCAGCATGCCGGTCAGTATCACGCCGATGGTCATGGGGCCGTAATGCTGTGCCGCCGAACGGAACAGCACATTGATCGCCGGTCGTGACCGGTTCTCCGGGGCGCCGTGCGACTGGCTCACCCACCCCGGTTCCACCAGCACGTGGTGATCCTCAGTCGCCACGTACACCACCCCGGGCAGGATTGAGGCGCCGTGGGTGGCCGGCATGACCGGCAGGACGCAGGACCGTCCCAGGATGTCCGCCAGTTCACTGCGGCGGGTGGGGGCGAGATGCTGGACAATCAGGACGCACGCTGGGAAATCAGCGGGCAGTTGCGCGCAGAGGTGCTGCAGCACGTTCATCCCTCCCGCCGACGTTCCGACAACCACCAGCGGCACCTGCTTCATACCTGCAGGGTAAATCCCGCACATGAGGCTTGAGGCGTGCACCTGCCACAGGCATGGCATTGAAACCGGTCAGCGGTGGTGCGGGCCAGGCGACGCGCACAGCGATGAGCCCGGGAGTCTGCCTGAAGTGGCCTTCATGACCGTAACCCTGGCGCTGGAGGCATGGTCTCCCAGGAGGTATGCAGAGAGAAGCGCACCAGACAGGCCGGACCCAGTCTGGTAACCGTGTAGCGTCGTTTCTTCCAGTCAGGAGGGAGACTGCGGATCATGGTCCCCCCGCCCCAAGTGGAAACGTGAAGGCGCGAGGGCTTGACTTCCCCTAGGTCTCGCAAGGTGTCGAGAGTGGCCTCTTGAGTAGGTTACGGGGAACTTGCTCAGGCCAACGCACTGCCGGGCGCAGCCTATGATCTGCAGAGCATCAAAGGTGATCAGAACGATACAGCGTGCCGGTCCGCCCAGCGCTTTTCGGAAAGGCAAGACCAAACCTCAGCGGGCCAGCGCCCCTTGCCAGTGGAGGCTCCACCTCAGGATCGCCGGGTGCAGTGCAGTGTGATCTGAAGGCAGCCCCACGGGGCTATAAGGTTCAGAACCGAGCGGAGAAGCACAGGCTGAAATGCCGGGCCCACGAATCCCATCTGCCCCGGTGGTTGTGCCCTGATCAACAGCGTCAGCCTGACCGGCCTGTAAAGAGCTGCCCGTGTGGTGGGTCAGGTCTACAGCTCACCCCGTGAGTCACGCCATGTCCCGGGTGACCGCCCGCAGACGTCAGTAGGCGGAACCCCTAGAACTGCGCTGTCGACCGGCAGGCTATAACTCGTTGCGTCAGCCCCTCAGATCCTGGTTTTTATATTCTTAATGGAACGTGGGGGGTCACCCCCATTGACTTCCCCCCTTGAGAAAAAGTCGACATTCCTGGCAATTGTTAAAGTACTGTGAGGCATGCTCAGGTTGCAGCGCTCAACTCCTGTCTCTGTCCCTTTCGCCCGGTTGGCCGGCATGCGGTTGTACCGCCCCACACCTCTCCTGGCACCGCTTGCTGTTCTGGCCAGCATTCTCTGCGGGGTCCTTGTTGCCTTGAGGTTCATGAGTTTCAACGGCGAAGCGTATGTCGGGGCCGAGCTGCTCACCGTGGGTTTAACGGGCGTCGTGGCGCTTCTGCCACGCCAGATGTGGGCGTGGGCGGCGGGCGCCTGGCTGGCCGCGGTGACCCTGACAGCCATGGCGCTGGCACTCGCAGCTGTCCTGAACTGAGGCAGAACCAGCACCGTGAAAGAGTGAACCCCTGAGCGGCTGAAGCAAAGCTCCGGTTGATGATCTGCTCAAAATCCCCGCCCCAGCGGCAGGCTGAAGGCGGGGGTGATTTTTGCCCTTCATCAGGTCGGCCTGACGCAGGAGCGGTGGCCGGGGCCGCGTTACTTGAGGGCTGCGGCGAGATTCAGGACCGCTTTTTTCAGGGTGACGGCGCCCTGCCCGGCGGAGATGACCTCCCCGGTGTGACCGTCAATGACTCGGGCCACGGCGCGCGCGGCGCCACTGCCGTCGGGTTCCACCACGATTTCCAGTCGCTGCCCTGGGGCCAGTTGGGTCGCGGCCGTGTTCAGGCACCAGTCGGCCCAGTTGATCTTCTCGGGCTGCGGCGCGTTGGCTTTCGCTTCCTGTCTCTCACGGTACGCCTGGGTTTTCTGGTCGACGTGCGTGCGGATGACCTCGAAGCGCTCCGGGGCGCTCAGGGTGCCGAGGGGCACCTCGTTGCCGCTGTCCGGGTGGTGCACCAGGGCGTCGGGCTGCAGCTTCCTCACGACGCTGGCCATGATCCGCACCTCGGCAGGGGGAACGTCCCACGGCACGTCCTGCTCTGCGGTGTCGTGTTCGGGCGCGGCAGCCTCCACGAGGCGCGCCACGACGCGCTGCTGTTCGGGTTCGAGTTCGGTGATGATGGTCGCGGCGGCCTTGAAGGCGCGGGCCTGCGCTTCATTCCTGGGCTGAATTCCCAGTGGGTCCAGGACCCGGGCGACGTCGGCGGCGTCGATCAGGCGACCCGCCTGCGGGGCGGTGAAACCCCAGCGGTCCTGCAGGTACAGTTCGAAGGAGTCGTGTGAGACGCGGTAGAACCCGTTGTCGCGGATTTCGCTGAGGGCCTGCCCCGTGCGGCGGAAGTCTCGCAGGCCGTCGCGGACGGTCTGTTCCAGGGCGTTCAGGCGGGCGGATTCGTGGGGTTGCAGTGCAGTCATGCTGGACCTCGCTGGGGTGGGGTGCAGTCGCGGACAATACCAGACCCAGCGTGTTGTTTCCATGGGGGTGACAAGTATGAGCAATCGTGCCTGCACCGGTAACGCCCGCCCATACACCAAACATTTATGATGGAAGTACCGCCCTCAATGGGCAAGGAGGAAACCAAGCATGGCGATGAACCTGTTCGGGACGCGAGACGTCCTCACCACGCAAAGCGGTCAGAAACTCTACTACTACAACCTGAACAAACTTCAGGAACAGGGCCACGACATCAGCCGCCTGCCCGTCTCCATCAAGGTGCTGCTGGAAAGTGTCCTGCGCGAAGCCAACGACTATGACGTCCGCCGCGAGGACGTCACCACCGTCGCCGGCTGGAAGCCCGTCAACGAAGAAGTCGAGATCCCTTTCAAACCTGCCCGCGTGATCCTCCAGGACTTCACTGGCGTGCCCGCTGTCGTGGACCTCGCCGCCATGCGCAGCGCCATGGTCAGGCTCGGCGGTGACCCCAGCAAGATCAACCCCCTGATCCCCGTGGACCTCGTCATCGACCACTCCGTGCAGGTCGACGAGTTCGGCACGGACTTCGCCCTCGCCAACAACATGGCCCTCGAATTCGAACGCAACCGCGAACGCTACGAGTTCCTCCGCTGGGGCCAGCAGGCCTTCGACAACTTCGGCGTGGTCCCCCCCGCCAGCGGCATCGTGCACCAGGTGAACCTCGAATACCTCGCCAAGGGCGTCCAGAGCCGCCCCGAAGACGACGGCGTCGTCGTGTACCCCGACAGCCTCGTCGGCACCGACTCCCACACCACCATGATCAACGGCCTCGGCATCGTCGGCTGGGGCGTCGGCGGCATCGAAGCCGAAGCGGTCATGCTCGGCCAGCCCATCTACATGCTGATGCCTGAAGTGATCGGCTTCAAAATCACCGGCGCCATGCCCGAAGGCGCCACCGCCACCGACCTGGCGCTGCGCGTCACCGAAATGCTGCGCGCCAAGGGCGTCGTCGGCAAGTTCGTCGAGTTCTACGGCGCCGGACTGAGCAACATGACCCTCCCCGACCGCGCCACCATCGCCAACATGGCCCCCGAATACGGCGCCACCATGGGCTTCTTCCCCGTAGACGACGAAGCGCTGCGCTACCTGCGCCGCACCGGCCGCCTGGACACCGAAGTCGAACTGGTCGAGGCCTACTACAAGGCCCAGGGCATGTACCGCACCGACGAGACGCCCGACCCGGTCTTCACCGACACCATCGAGCTTGACCTCTCCACCATCGTCCCCAGCCTCGCCGGCCCCAAACGCCCCCAGGACCGCGTGAACCTCAGCGACATGCACACCGTGTTCAACGAGGCCCTCACCGCGCCCGTCAAGGCCCGCGGCTTCGAACTCCCGGCTGAGAAACTCGCTGCGCAGGGCACCATCGGCGGCACCGAGATCCGGATCGGCCACGGCGCCGTAACCCTCGCCAGCATCACCAGCTGCACCAACACCAGCAACCCCAGCGTCCTGATCGCCGCCGGTCTCGTCGCCAAAAAAGCCGTTGAACTCGGCCTGGACAGCAAACCCTGGGTGAAGACCAGCCTCGCGCCCGGCTCCCGCGTCGTGACCGAGTACCTCGAAGCGGCCGGCCTCCAGACGTACCTCGACCAGATCGGCTTCAACACCGTCGGCTACGGCTGCATGACCTGCATCGGCAACAGCGGACCGCTGCCCGAACCTGTCGTGGAAGCCATCCAGGAAGGCGACCTCGTCGTCGCGTCCGTCCTGTCCGGCAACCGCAACTTCGAAGGGCGCGTCAACCCGCACATCAAAGCCAACTACCTCGCGTCCCCGCCCCTGGTCGTCGCCTACGCCCTGGCCGGCACCGTCGTGAATGACATCGTCAACGACCCCCTCGGCACCAGCAAGGACGGCCAGCCCGTGTACCTGCGCGACGTGTGGCCCACCACCGCCGAAATCCAGCAGGTCATGGACAGCGCCATCAACGCCGAGATGTTCAAGAAGGTCTACGACGGCATCGAGAAAAGCAACCAGGACTGGAACGCCATTCCCGTCGCCGAGGGCGCCCTGTACGACTGGAAGGAAGACAGCACCTACATCCAGAACCCCCCCTTCTTCGACAACCTCGCCGGCGGCCCCAGCGACATCATCAGCATCGAAGGTGCCCGCGCCCTCGTGAAAGTTGGCGATTCCGTCACCACCGACCACATCAGCCCCGCCGGATCCTTCAAGTCCGACACCCCCGCCGGCCGTTTCCTCACCGAGCGCGGCATCGCACCGAAAGACTTCAACTCCTACGGCTCACGCCGCGGCAACGACCGCATCATGACCCGCGGCACCTTCGCCAACATCCGCCTGAAAAACCAGCTGGCCCCCGGCACCGAAGGCGGCTTCACCACCGACTACACCACCGGTCAGGTCAGCAGCATCTACGACGCCAGCGTCAACTACAAGAACGCCAACATCCCCCTGGTGATCTTCGCCGGCAAGGACTACGGCATGGGCAGCAGCCGCGACTGGGCCGCCAAGGGCACTTTCCTGCTCGGCGTCAAGGCCGTGATCGCCGAGAGCTTCGAACGCATCCACCGCAGCAACCTTGTGGGCATGGGCGTGCTGCCCCTGCAGTACAAGAACGGCGAAACCGCCGAGAGCCTCGGCATTACCGGCGACGAAACCTTCGACGTGATCCTCCCCGGTGACCTCAAACCCCGCCAGGACGTGCAGGTCCGCGTGACCGGCGCCGACGGCCAGAGCCGCGGGATCACGGTGCAGTGCCGCATTGACACCCCCGTCGAAATTGACTACTACAAAAACGGCGGCATCCTGCAGACCGTTCTGCGCGGCATCCTCGCCAAAGGCAGCGAAGTCAGGGCGTAACCCCGAACCGACCCAATCAGCCCCGCCCGGCACTACCGGGCGGGGCTGATTCACGTGCCGCCGGCCACAGTGTGCCCACGCCCACGGGTGCTACACGCCGGGACGCTATCGTAGGCGGATGGGTCGTAAGCAACGAGAACAGGCCGACTGGGCCGAACCGCAGGCGCAGCCGCTCGACGTCTGTGTCCTGTGCGGGCGTGAAGGCGAGAACCTCACGGATCACCACCTCGTCCCGAAATCACAGGGGCGCAGGCAGGGCGTCCGGCTGGGCGAGATTCCCACCGTAAAAATGTGCGCTGCATGTCAGGGCTTCCTGACAAAAACGTTCAGCAACGCGCAACTGGCGAACGAACTGAACACGGTCGACGCCATTCAGGCCCGCGAGGAGGTTCAGCGGTTCGTCAAATGGGTGCAGAAGCAGCCCCTGACGAAAGGCGTACGTGTGCACTGAGCTGCGTCACCCCACCGCTCACAACGCCCCTCACCTATGCGTCGTTGCGTTATGGAGGGTTGCACGTCCTCCCTGAACCACATGCACAGTCGGCTCCCCTTTGGAAGCCAGGCAGAAGGCTTCAGGCGGCTCAGAGTGATCCACCGGAAACAGCAGTGGACTGGCCGACGCTCATAGTGGAACTTGCCGAAACCGCCGACCCGGGCGGCGTCTGAATGGGAATCCCATAGGCTGCATCGCCAACGCGGGCGCCCGTTCTATTGAGAACGGCACAGGTTCGCCTTGCTCCCGTCCAGACCCGTCAGCGATCAAGTCACCCAGACACCTGAAGTCTGACGGCAACCGATACAAAGCTACGCCATTATCAATAAAGGTTCACGATCACCCGCACCGCGTGGCAGACGACCGGAGCTGCACCCAGGCTGAGGTGCGCAGCGACAGTTCCCGAATGAAATCTCAGGTGTCCTCACCCCATGGAGCGAGGAAATTCTCGTGGGCAGCCGGCGGCGTGGAGTGACGTATGACCGACCTCATGACCTCCCTGGGGCTGGTCGGCCAGCCAGATGCCGTCCCCGTTGGTCCAGAGCCACCCAGCCGGATAGGGAGTTCAGCGTGTACCTGGTGGTGCTTGCGGCCCGGGTGAAAGGAACAATCACCTCTGGCGCAAGGAAAAAAGCAGGGGGTTGCGCGAGGTGCAACCCCCTGCCGGGCAGGTTGCCAGTCACTCCACCACTGTCAGGAGAGTGACGGTAGAGCAACACGAAGCAGTCACCTCAGCCTGGCAGCGATACCCTCTTTGTCCATACCCTCAAGAACCGCTTCAGGTGGGCGTCAGCCACTTGGGTCTACCCTAGGATATGCGCTTCCTTCTGCCCGCTGTGACCCTCACTCTGCTGGTGAGTGCCTGCAGAACCTCTACCCCTCCAGCGCCCACCCCGACCCCCACTGCCGTCTGCCCTCAGGCCACTCCCATTCCCCTTAATACGCAGGGTGTCATCCATCCCTCAACCCTCACATCAACGCCTCGCTGGACCGCCCCTCATATTCCCGGGCGCGTTCTCATTGCCAGCAGTAACTTCCAGACTCAGGCCCTTCCGGCCGGCACGCAGACCCGCACCATCACACCAACGCTTACTCTCGCTCTCACCCCGGCCGGCACCACCGACCAGACCTTCGCAGAGCAGCTCATGGCCCGCGGCTTCACCGTGCAACCTGATTACCTCTACGGCCCGCTCGCCAACCCCAATGACCCCGGGGTGCCCGGAAACGGTGGCCTTCTCATCCCCGGTACCACCACGCCTGCCACCCAGACGTACCTCACGCGCATTCACGCCCCTGAAGCATGGACCTTCCTGCAGGGCTGCGGCAAAACCCCTACCGCCGCCCTGACGGCCGTGCTTGACACCAAAATCGACACCACCCACCCCGATCTGGCTGGCCGCATCAACAGTGCGGCCTCTTTCCTCAGCCCCGACGCAGGTGGATCCGACACCAGCAGCGGCCACGGCACCGCTTCCGCAGGCCTGATTGGCGCCACCACCAACAACCGTACTGGCCTCGCTGGAGTCACATGGACAGGCCCGCTTCTTGCCGTGGAAGTCCTCGGGGCGAACGGGGGCAGCACCACCAGCCTCACGCAAGGCCTCAACTATGCTGTTCAGCAGGGCGCCAAAGTCATTAATATGAGCCTCGGTTCCCCCGGTCCCAGCAGTGACACCATCCTCTACCGCGCTCTGACCACCGCCGCCCAAAGCGCCGTTCTCGTCGCTGCCGCCGGCAACACAGCCAGTGAGGGAATTTACTTCCCTGCCAGTCACCCAGACGTCATAGCCGTCGGTGCCGTCGGCCCGGATGATAATCAACTCGCCTGCTACAGTGCCCGGCCCAACGCCACTCTCACCCGCCAACTCGACCTTGTGGCGCCCGGTGGCGCCGGCAACTGCCCTGGAGCCACAAACGCCTCGCAGATGTTGATTCTCGCACCGGGAGGAAGCTACACACTCGGTGCAGGAACCAGCTTCGCGGCTCCCCTCGTCAGTGGCGCCGCTGCCCTCATGCGTGCGGCCAACCCTCAACTCAGTGCCCCAGCAACCCGAAACCTGTTAATTGCCAGTGCCACGACCACTTCGAACAGTTTGAAAATTTTGAATATTAACGCGGCAATTCGTGCTGCTACTAAATAGTATTACTTAGATCTTGCACCTGGATAGATGGAATGAATAGCCGTGCTGGCGCAGGAATTCCTCGTGTCGCTGCACCTCGATCATCACCCGCAGAATGACCAGTGCGGGCAGTGCGATCTGTGCTGCCCGCACGGCGTCCTCTTCCAGCGTTTCCCCCCCCCTCAGAGCACAGCACGGTCAGCGTGAACGCGGCACACACCAGGAGAACCCAACGATCCAGCCCCTGAGCGGTATGCAGCGCGAACCGATTCAGGCCGAACTGGTGCTTTGACTCCTTGAAGAACGATTCGATGGCCACCGACGCTTTCCCTCTCTGGCGACGTCGTCGCCAGAGAGGAGTTGCGACGACACCGAGAAGAAAGTCCGGTCGCCCCGGTCAAATCGGGCCAGCGTCACGACCTCCCACGGCCAGTTGTGGAGCGACAGCCAGCTGCCGTGCTCGCAGTCACTCACGGTCACTCGACCTGGGTGATCGGTGCGCCGATTCGACCGAACACCCACGACGAATTCGAACCCCTCTTCCCGCACGCCCTGCAGGAACTTCTCGGACTCGAACCCGCTGTCCGCCAGCACGGACACGTCGAATCGCCGCCGGATCTGCTGCGGAACGGTGGCGAGGAGATCCAATGCGAGCCGGACCGGGGTCGGGGTACCCCGACCCCGGTACACGCGATACCCGACTGGAAACTTGAGTGTGCCGTAGACGGCATACAGGACGACGAGGTGAATGCCGTGCACGCCGTTGTACACGCGAACAGAGGGGAGCTTCTGGCCGGTTTTGGGGATGCTGGTGAGGTCGACGCACAGGTGGAGTCGCGGGCGCCGCTTGCGGCGCGCAGCCAGAAGAAGCGAGTCCCATTGCGTGTGCTGAAGGCTGTCCCAGCAGGCGCACGTATCCCAGGTATACGCGTTCAGGAGACGACTGAGGGCACTGGCGCTGACCGTGGAGGCGCGGTGAAGCGCTGTTTTCCGCCCCAGATCGAGGAACAGCCCGAGAGCAGTCTCAAGGTTGCGCCGCTGGTCGATCGTGCGGGGGACGGAGAGCAGGTGATCTGCCAGAATACGAGCGCGCTTCCTAGAGAGTCTGAGGTCGTTCACACCCTCGTTCTCTCGTCTGGGAGCGCTTTTTGACTACCTATTCAGGTGCAAGATTTGAGTATTATTGATCACGGCGTAGCTTTGTCTCGGTTGCCGTCAGGCTTCAGGTGTCTGGGTGAGCTTGATCGCCGACGGGTCTGGGCGGGAGCAAGGCGAACCTGTGCCGTGATCAATAGTGACCGCCGCATATCTAATTTTGCTCAAATGAAATCGGGCTTAGCATTAATGCTAAGCCCGATTTCATTTGATATTCTGGACTATTGACTAAGTTGTCCAATGATACTAAACATTGGTAAGAACATACCTGCAACGATCGTACCGACAATAGACCCTAGAAAAACGATCATTATTGGTTCAATTGCAGCTGTCATACCATCTACCGCTTCATCTACTTCGCGGTCATAGAAATCACCTACTTTGTTGAGCATATCATCTAAAGAGCCAGTCTCCTCGCCAATGCTGATCATGCTGACGACCATCGGTGGGAATACTTTGCTCGTTGCGAGACTGGAACTCATCTGCTCACCCACCATGACGACATTTTTCGCGTTTTCAATGCTATCCTCAACGATTGCGTTGTTGGCGGTGCCTTTTGTAATTTCAAGGCTTTCGATAATATTCACGCCGCTGCTAATAAGAAGTCCAAAAGTGCGAGCGAAGGAGGCAATGGCGCTTTTTTGGGTCAGATTGCCAAGAATTGGCAATCTGAGCTTAATATCATCAACTACTATTCGTCCTTTTGGAGTAGCATAATACTGGCGGTAAGCAAACACCACTAGGGCACAAACTCCGACAAGAATAAGCACTCGGTGCCGTAGGAAGTCTGACACGGCCATGAGCACCTTGGTAATGAGCGGCAATGGCGCATTGAGTTGCGAGAGAATACTGGCAAACTGGGGCACAATCGTGGTTAGCAGGAAATAGGTAATCAGAATGGCAAAGACCAACACCACAACGGGGTAGGTCAAGGCACTCTTAATTTTCCCACGGAGTGCCAGTTCCTTCTCCTGAAAGTCGGCAATCCGCTCAAGAACGGTGTCCAGTGTGCCGCTCGTTTCTCCAGCGCGGATGAGGTTCAGGTACAGACGGTTGAAGATTTTCGGATACTTCGCAATCGCTTCGCTGAGCGGCGTTCCCGACTCGATCTCTGTTCGCATTTCTTTGACGACTTTCTGAAAGCCCTTGTGTTCAATCTGCTTTTGCAGAATCGCCATGGACTGAACCAGGGGGACCCCTGCATTGATCAGGGTGGCGAGCTGCTTGCTGAAGATCGCGACCTGCTTCAGGCTCGGCGGGCGGTTGTCCAGGAAGGGGATGTTGATGTCGGCGCTCAGGCCGGTTTTGGGTGCTTTGATCTCAACGATCATGAGTCCCTTGGACCGCAGTGCGTCTCGAACCTGAACGGCCGATTCTGCTTCCATCTGCGATTTCAGCACCTTGCCGGAGCGGTCACGCACGCGGTATTCAAAGACGGGCATAGGATCTGAGTATAGTGCTGGTGGTCTTGCGCTGGCCTTACAGGTCTGGGGGCAGCTCTGGACAGCCCGTCTGAACGAGTGCATGATGAACAGCTTGTCGCTTCCCCTGCCTGCCCTGAGTGAATTGGCCCCTGGTGTCAACTGGGTGGCCCTGCTGGACCATGCTGCTGCGGTTCTGGAGGGGGGCGGTGTGGTGGCCTACCCCAGCGAAACGGTGTGGGGGCTGGCGGCCCTGCCGGGTCAGGCGGGCGGCGTGCAGCGGCTGTATGAGGTGAAGGGGCGCGCGGCGCAGAAGCCGGTGCAGGTCTCATGCCTGAACGTCGGGGTTGCGCAGCAGCTGGTCGTGCCGGACCCGGCGCTGGAGTGTCTGGCTGGTTTTCTGCCGGGGCCGGTGACGGTGGTGACGCCCGCGGTTTCATCCTGCCCGGCAGCGCTGGCGCCTGAGGGACGGGTCGGGGTGCGGGTGCCGGATCACCCGGTTGCCCTGGCGCTCCTGTGGCGCGTGGGGGGCTTGCTGGCCACGACCAGCTGTAACCCGAGTGGGCAGAGTCCGGCCCTGTCGTATGGCGAGGCGCTGGGGATGGGTCTGGCGGATCTGGTGCTTCCTGACGCTGGTGTTGCGGCGCGGGGTGTACCCAGCACGGTTGTGCTGCTCCCGGAGCGCAAGGTGCTCCGGGAGGGGGCGGTGCCGGGGGCGGCGCTGCTGGCCCGACTGAGCGGAGTCCCGCAGTGAAGGAGGCTCCAGTGCAGGCGTTGATCGGGGCGGCGCTGCTGGCGGCGGGGCGCCCAGTGACGGTGCGTGAACTGTCGGGGGTGCTGAACCTGGCGGAGGACGCGGCTCTGCGGGCGGTGGAGGCGTTTGCGGCGCAGGTGCGGTTGGTCGGTCTGGGCTTTGAGGTCGAGGCCGTGGCGGGTGGGTACCGGCTGGTGGTTCCTCCGGGGCTGGCGTCGCAGTTGGCGCCGCTGCTGGCGCCGCCGCCGCTGCCGGTGTTGAGTGGCGCGGCGCTGGAGGTGCTCGCGGTGATCGCGTACCGGCAGCCGGTCACGCGCGTCGAGATCGAGGCGATGCGGGGCGGCAGTGCGGGGACGGTGGTGACGTTGCAGGAGCGGGAACTGGTGAAGGTGGTGGGTCGCTCGGACGCGGTGGGTCAGCCTCTGCTGTACGGCACGACGGAGCGGTTCCTGCTGGAGTTCGGGCTGACGTCCCTGGAGGACCTGCCGCCGCTGGAACCGGGCCGGTTCGCGCATCTGCTGCGCAGCTGAGAAGCTGGCGTGGGGTGCCCCGCCGGGGGCAGGGGAGAGGTGTCCTTGCCGCGACGCGCCCGATGGGGGAACATGAGGGTCTGAGGGCGTCCGGAGCTGGGTGCGGGCCGGTCCTCGTGCCCTTCCAATGACCCGATCAACTGCCAGCCTTGACCCCTTTGATTTTCTGGAGCTGCTGTACCTGCTGTCTGAGCAGGGCCGCAGCGGCGCGCTGTGCGTGTACCGGCCGGACGGGCAGTTTCAGGCGTGGCTGGAAGGGGGGCAGGTGAGGCACCTGCAGTTCGGGGATGCGCTGGGTGTGCCGGCGCTGGTGAGGTTGCTGCAGGACCCGGCAGGCCGG
This sequence comes from Deinococcus taeanensis, assembly GCF_020229735.1. Taxonomy (NCBI): domain Bacteria; kingdom Thermotogati; phylum Deinococcota; class Deinococci; order Deinococcales; family Deinococcaceae; genus Deinococcus; species Deinococcus taeanensis. The sequence continues at coordinate 760,320 of NZ_CP083455.1, forward strand.
TTTCACTTTGAGGAAGGGGTGACGCACCCGGACGCCCGCCTGGATGTGTCGCTGGATGAGGTGGCGCTGGAGGCGCTGGAACTGTTGCCCGCGGAGGAGCTGCCGTTTGATGGTCCGGCGCGGATCACGGCGCCTGGGCGTGTGAAACGCATGCGCTGGAGCCTGAGGGAACTCGACGTGCTGAGTCTGGTTGACGCGCAGAAGCCTCTGGCGGACCTCGCGCAGGACCCGGACGCGAAGCGGCTGCTGGTCAAGTTGCACCGGATTGGGCTGCTCGCGCCCCGCCGGTCGCGCACGGCGCGCCTGATCGTCACAGTCACCCGGCAGGTGAGGGATGTGGCGCTGGTGGACGAACTGATCTTCCGGCGTTGGAAGGAGGACATCGTGCGTCACCCTCAGTTCGTGGCGGTCAAGACGCAGAATGGACGCGTGTATTCCCTGCCGGTCCGGATGGGCCTGAATCTCGCCACGCAGTTGATGCTGCCGCCCGAACTGCTGATGAGGACCGGGTTGCGTGCCGGGGAGAGTGTGCTTGTCAAACCCGTCTGAGCGTCCCTCACGCCTTCATTGTGCGGGCGGCTAGACTGGCGCGGTATGGCCTTCACCTCCGCCGCAGAGCTTGCCCGGCGCGTTCAGTCGCGTGACGTTTCCCCCCAGGCCCTCACTGAGGCCAGCCTGGCGCGCATTCAGGCGGCTCAGGCCCTGAATGCCATCGTCAGCGTGAACCCGAATGCCGCCGCGCAGGCACAGAAGGTGCACGCCCGCGTGGCGGCCGGTGAGGCCCTGCCGCTGGCGGGCATCCCAGTGACGGTCAAGGACAACATCAATGTGACCGGCACGGCCACCACCTGCGGCAGCCGCATCCTGGCCGGTTACGTCAGTCCCTATGACGCCACGGCGGTCCGGCGGCTCGTGCAGGCCGGCGCGGTGATCGTCGCGAAAGCGAACATGGATGAGTTCGCCATGGGCAGTTCCACCGAGAGCAGCACGCACGGCGCCACCCTGAACCCCTGGGATACGGCGCGCGTGCCGGGCGGCAGCAGCGGGGGCAGTGCGGTGGCGGTCGCCGCGAACCTCACGCCCGTCAGCCTGGGCAGCGACACCGGCGGGAGTGTCCGCCAGCCTGCGGCGTTCACTGGCGTGTACGGCCTGAAGCCCACGTACGGCCGGGTCAGTCGTTACGGCCTTGTGGCGTACGCCAGCAGTCTCGATCAGATCGGGCCGTTCGCCCGCAGTGCGGAGGACCTGGCCCTCCTGATGAATGTCATTGCGGGACACGACCCGCAGGACGCCACGAGCCTTCACGCGCCGCCCGCGTTTCAGGTAGGAACGCCGGAGGACCTGCGGGGCCTGCGGGTGGGGGTGATCACCGAGAGTCTTGAGGGGAATACCAGCGGAGTTCACGCCGCCCTGAGCGTGACCCTGGACGCCCTGCGCGGGGCAGGCGCGACCGTGGGTGAGGTCAGTCTGCCGGAGCTGCGGTACGCCATCGCTGCGTACTACCTGATTGCCATGCCTGAAGCGAGCAGCAACCTCGCCCGGTTTGACGGCATGGTGTACGGCCGGCGCGTCAGCGGCCATGACGTGACCGAGGCCATGACCCTGACCCGTGAGCAGGGGTTCGGGCGGGAGGTGCAGCGCCGCATCATGATCGGCACGTACGCCCTGTCCAGCGGCTACTACGATGCGTACTACAGCAAGGCCATGAAGGTCCGCCGCCTCATTGCCGAGCGGTTCACGCAGGCGTTCAGGGACTTTGACGTCCTGGTCACCCCCACGAGTCCCTTCCCGGCGTTCCGGCGCGGCGAGAAGACCAGCGACCCGCTCGCCATGTACGCCGCGGACGTGGACACCGTCGCCATCAATCTGGCTGGCCTGCCCGCGCTGAGTGTGCCTGCCGGGTTCGAAACGGTGGACGGCGCGGCCCTGCCTGTGGGTGTGCAGTTCATCGCGCCCGCTCTGCACGACGAACTGCTCGTGAAGGTCGCCGGTGCGCTGGAAGCGCTCGGCGCCGTTCAGGTGGGCGGGGCTCCCGGGTACTGAGCACGACGTGCGGCGCGAGGAGCGTCCGGGCCGGCACCTTACGCCCAGGCCCGCACGACCTTCAGCTGCTCGCCGTTGCCGTCCACGACGGCCACCAGAGCGCCCTCAAGGGTGACGACGTGCCGGCCCCGCGCCGGGTGGGCGGGGCGTTTCCCCTGGCGCAGCTCCCGGGCCAGCGGCTCGTCCGCGGCAATCGCCGGGAAGTCCAGGGCCGCGAGGTCCGGAAGTCCGGCCGCGCCGGGCAGGTCCTCCAGGGAAATGGCGGTGCTCAGGTCGTAGCGGCCCACGCGGGTGCGGACCAGGCCGCCCAGGTGCGCGGGCACGCCAAGGGCGGCGCCCACGTCCCGCGCCAGGGACCGCAGGTACGTGCCGCTGCCGACGCTGGCCTGGACCAGCAGGGTCGGGAACTCGCCCAGCGGGTCCGGCAGCGTGAACGTGCGCCCCTCCCCGGCGGGCGTCCAGGTGGCCGGGTCGAAGGTCCGCGGCGCCGCCTGCACGCTGGGATACAGGCCCAGCAGGTGCAGGTGGTGAATCACGACGTTCCGGGCGGGCAGGTCCAGGGTGCCGCCAGCGCGCGCCACGGCGTACGCCCGCTGTCCGCCCACCTGAATGGCGCTGTACTGGGGCGGCACCTGTGCCTGTGGCCCGGTGAAGGTCCTCAGGACCTCCTGCACGCGGGCCTCATCGAGGGCTGGCACGGGCGCCGTGGAGTCCACCGGACCTTCCGCGTCCAGGGTGGGGGTTCCGGCGCCCAGGCTGATCCACGCGAGGTAGTCCTTGCTGTCGGCCTCCATGAACTGCACGACCTTGGTGCTGTCGTCGACGCACAGAATGAGCACCCCGGTCGCCAGGGGATCGAGCGTGCCGGTGTGCCCCACGCGCTTCGTACCGCGCGCCCGCCTGGCGCGGTTCACAACGTCGTGCGAGGTGAGGTTCAGAGGCTTGTCTACGGCAATGACCGGCATGCGGGGAGGGTACCAGAGGTCAGCCGGCCACGGGCCTGAGCCACGGGTGCGGGCCATGAGGCGGGCGTGCGGCTCACGCTGCGGTCCGGGGGCCCGGGTGTGCCTCTCCCAGGGCCGCGTACACTGTGGGCTGTGTTGCGTGTCGCGTTCTGGCTGACCGCCCTGCTGTTCATCCCGCTGGGCCTGTATCTCTACTTTCTTCCGCCGGACGTGGCGTCCCTGGTGGGGGTCGCTCCACTCTGGCTGGCCCGTGGGTCAGGTGGGCTGCTGCTTGCGTGGGGGACATTCCTGCTGGCAGCCAGTTTCGAACCGGACCGCGTGAGGACAGGTGGACTGGTCGGCGGGAACCTGCTGCTCGTCGCGGCGCTCGCGCCGGCTGCCCTGCGCAGCGGCGACGCCCTGCCTGTGCCGGTGCGCACGTTCCTGCTGGGCCTGTCAGGTGTGCTGGTGGTGCTGGCCGTCATGGCGATCCTGGGAACGCCCTCCCGCCGGGGGCGGCTGTGAGCGAGCGGTTGCAGAAGCGGCTGGCGCGCGCCGGTGTGGCGTCGCGCCGCGCGGTGGAAGACATGATCACGGCGGGGCGCGTCACGGTGAACGGGGAGGTGGCCGTGCTGGGGCGCACCGTTACAGATGCCGATGACATTCGCGTGGACGGTCAGCTGGTCGAGACGACAAGCGCCCCGAAAGTGACGTACATGCTGTACAAACCACGCGGGTACGTCACGACGGCGCGGGATGAGTACGGCCGGAAGAACGTGCTTGACGCCATGCCCCGGGTTCCGGGTCTGCATCCGGTGGGCCGCCTGGACCGGGATTCAGAAGGGCTGCTGCTGCTCACCACCGACGGGAACCTCACGCTGACCCTCACGCACCCACGCTACGGGCATGAGAAGGCGTACCGCGCGTGGACGGACGGCCCGCACGCGCCCACCCCTGAAGACCTGGAGCGCCTCACGGACGGCACCCTGGAACTGGAGGACGGTACGGCGCGGGCCGTGCAGGCCCTCCCGGCGCGGGACGGGGCGTTCGTGGTGCTCGGTGAGGGGCGTAACCGGCAGGTACGCCGCATGCTCGAAGCGACCGGACACCCGGTCACGCGGCTGCTGCGCTACCGCGTGGGGGGCTTGTGGCTGGGCAATCTGGAGGTTGGTGAGTACCGGGAACTGGAGGACCGCGATCTGCGGGACCTGCTGAATCCGACGTCCACGCCGCCGGCCGTCTGGGACCGGCAGTGGGAACGCATTCAGAAGCGCTGGGGATAGACCGGCTCAGCAGGCAGCCGGGACGGTGCCGGTCGGCCGCGTCACGCTGCAGGTCTCAGGTCCGGCGGGCTGCTCCGTGGCCGTGCTGTCTCAGCCCTCACCTTCCGCTTCCTGCTATCCTGCTGTCTTGCGGGGGAATGTTCGGCCGCGCGCCTGCGTGAGTAGGCGTGAGGAAAGTCCGGGCACCGCAGGGCAGGGATGCCAGCTAACGGCTGGTCGGCGAGTCAAGTGCCCGCGGCGCGCGCCACGCGCCCGGGCGGCGGCGAAGCCGAAGGACAGTGCCACAGAAACCAGACCGCCACCTGCCAGCGTGCAGAACGTGAAGCCCGGGCGTGGGCGGGCAGGTGGTCAGGGTGAAACGGTGCGGTAAGAGCGCACCAGGGTGCCGGGAGACCGGCGCCGCTGGTAAACCCCATCCGGTGCAAGACCCGACAGTGCGCGAGGGCGGCCCGCCCGTTGACCGCCAGGATGGTCGCTTGAGGCGCGCGGTGACGTGCGTCCCAGAGAGATGGCCGAACAGTCACGTCAGTGACGGACAGAACCCGGCTTATAGTTCCCCCGCATTCCTTTCAGGCACAAGCAGGCCGCTCCTCAAAGAGGGAGCGGCCTGCTGCTCATGCAGCTCAGTGGGCTGGTCTGGAGGCGTCGAGGGCGGCCAGGAGGAAGCCGGTGATCATCAGCAGGCCGCCGATGGGCGTGATGGCGCCCAGGACCTTCACGCCGCTGAGCGCCAGGACGTACAGACTGCCGCTGAACATGAGGGCGCCGGCCAGCAGGAAAGCCGGGGCGCGCCGCTGCGTGGCCTGGGTGCCGAGCGTAAGCAGCGCCAGAGCGGCGTACATCTGGTAGCGGGCGCCCGTTTCAAAGGTGGAGAGTGCGGCGGCGTCCAGGCGCGGGGTCAGGGCGTGCGCGGCAAAGGCGCCCAGGGCGACGGCCAGAGCGGCCAGCACCGCGCCGCTCTGCAGGGTGCGTGTGGGGGTCATGGGGTCAGGGTAAGGCGCGCGGGTGGGGGTGGGTGTCCTGCCCCGCTGGTGGGGTCTGGTGGGAACACGCGGCCGGAAATGAGAGGAAGTGGGTGGGCCGGTGGGAATCGGTGGTAAATCGTGGTGGTGACTGTTACACTCCCGGCATCAACCGAAATGCGTTTATCCCGTGTTCACGGTTGAACGTGGCTCCCCGCGCCTGCGCTGTACCTGGTGGGAGCGGGTGGGGAAGAGAGGAGACGTTTGCCGTTTGGAGAGTATCCGTACACCATCGATGACAAGGGCCGCGTGGTCATGCCACCCGCGTTCCGTGAATTCGTGGAGGACGGCATGATCCTGACCCGCGGCATGGAAGGCTGCCTGTACGTGTTTCCGGTGTCAAGCTGGAAGCGGGTCGAGGAACAGCTTGAGGGCCTGCCGCTCACGGACGCGCAGTCACGCGCGTTCGTGCGGTTCTTCTATTCCGGAGCAAACAAGGCGCGGCTGGACAACCAGAGTCGCGTGTCGGTCCCGCAGACCCTGCGGGCCTTCGCGGGTCTGGACAGTGACGTGATCGTGGCCGGTGCACCCGGCCGGCTGGAACTGTGGAGTCCGGCCCGCTGGGAAGCCGCCATCACGGCCGTGCAGGACAACCCGCCCAAACCTGACCTTCTCGCGAATTTCGTGGCGTGATCATGACTGACCCTGAGTTTTCCCCTGACCTGAACCAGACCGTCCCTGACGGCCTGTCCGAAACTGAGCCCACTGACCATCAGACCTCTCTCTCTCACGTTCCCGTCCTCGCCGCCGAGGTGCTGGACATGCTGCAACCCGCGCCCGGCAAGGTATTCGTGGACGGCACGCTGGGCGGTGCCGGGCACACCGGCCTGCTGCTTGCCGCCGGCGCCACCGTGTACGGCATCGATCAGGACCCCTACGCCCTCGACCGCGCCCGAGCCGCCAACCCGGACGGCCTGACCGTGGTGGAGGGTAACTACCGCGATATGGGGGCGCTTCTGGCCGCTGTGAACGTCACCCAGGTGGACGGCGTCCTGCTGGACATCGGCGTGAGTTCCTTCCAGCTCGACGATACGGCGCGCGGCTTCTCGTACCACACGGAAGCGCCTCTGGACATGCGCATGAGCCAGTCCGGCGAAAGTGCCGCGGACGTCGTGAACACCTACGAGGAGGAGGATCTTGCCGCGATCATCTATGAGTACGGCGAGGACCGCCTGTCCCGCCGGATCGCGCGGGGCATCGTTTACGCCCGCGAGAAGGCGCCCATCGAAACGACCGTGCAACTCGCGGATATCGTCAAGCGCGCCTACCCAGGGTTCAGCAAGGGCATCCATCCGGCCCGGCGAACCTTCCAGGCGCTGCGCATTCACGTGAACGACGAACTCGGCGCGCTGCGCGACGGCCTGCAGGCCGCCGAGCACCTGCTCGCCCCCGGCGGGCGGCTGGCGGTCATCAGTTTCCATTCGCTGGAGGACCGCATCGTGAAACGATTCCTGCTGGGCAGTCCGGTTCTGTCGCCACTCACCAAGCGGCCCGTGGTGGCCAGCGAGACGGAGCAGGCCACAAACCCCCGGGCCCGCAGCGCCAAACTGCGCGGCGCCGAACGGGTGAGTGCGTGACCCTTCCACTGGAGCTGGACACGAGCCTGCCCACCTGGCGGGCGCGGGCCGTGAGGTACCTCCTGATCTACGTGGCGCTGGTCGTGGCCCTCGTCAGCGTACGCAGCGGCACCAGCGGCGTGCGCCCCGCGCTGCGTGAAGCCCGCAGCCGCGAGGGGCAGCTCATCACGCAGCGCGACAACCTCGCCCTGCAGCTGCAGGCACTGGAAAACCCGCAGCGGGTGCGCAACTGGGCCTTCGCCAACGGAATGCGCCGCGTCGCGGACGCGCCCAAGGAAGTCCAGACCTTCCCGGTACAGCACGTGAACGCCGCGGCGCCCGGTACGGGCGCCGCCCAGCCCCCCCTGGAGGTGAGGACCGAATGGAAGTGAAGATCCGCAACCGCTCCCATCTGATGCGCTTCCTGGCACTGCTGATGTTCGTGACGCTCGTCTGGGCGTACGCGCAGCTGGAGTGGGGCGCTCCGCAGGGCGTGAAGCAGAAGGTCATCCAGGCGCGCGGGTCTATCGTCGCGTCAGACGGCCGGGTCCTGGCGACCAGCGTGAACGGCAAGCGCGTGTACCCGCAGGGCCGCGTGGCCGGGCAGCTGCTGGGCATGATGGGCGACACCGAAGGCCTTGAAGGTCTGGAGAACGCCTACAACGGGCAGCTGACCTCCGGGCAGACCCTGCAGCTCACGCTGGACACACAGATTCAGGCGTCAGCCGAAGCCGCGCTGGCCAAGGCCGTGCCCGAACACCAGGCGGAATACGGATCGGTCATGGTGCTCGAAACCCGCACCGGCCGGGTGCTTGCAGCCGCCAGCTACCCGCCGTTCGACCCGAACGACTGGCGCAAGTATGGCGCGCAGGCGTGGCGCAACCGCCCTTTCATTGACCTGTTCGAGCCGGGTTCCACCATCAAGGCGCTGGTGGTGGCGGCCGCGCTGAACGAGGGACTCACCACGCCCACCACCACGTACGACACGCCCATGAGCCGGTACGTGGGGGGACGCTGGGGGAGCCGGATCGGGGACGCCGTCGCGCACCCACCGAGCCTGACGACCCAGGGGATCCTGCGTTACAGCAGCAACGTGGGAATGACTCATATTGTCGAGCGGTTCGAGCCGGACCGGATGCGGGGGTACATGGAACGCTACGGCTTCGGGCGGGACGTGCAGCTGCCGGTGGTGGCCACCACCAGCGGGCAGCTGCAGCCGCTGTCGCGGTGGAATGACCTGGTCCGCGCGACGAACGCGTTCGGGCAGGGCATGAGCACCACGAACCTGCAGCTGGTGGCGGCGTTCAACGTGCTGGCGAACGACGGGCAGTATGTCTCGCCCCGGCTGGTCGAAGGCGCGGGGGGCGTCGAGCGGCGCGAGGTGCTGAAGCCTGAAGTGGCGCGCACGACGCGGCAGCTTCTGCTGAACGTGATCAACGAAGGCATCTTTCACGAGGCGGGCATCAAGGGCTATGACCTGGCCGGGAAGACGGGCACGGCGCAGGTCGTCGTGGATGGACGGTACTCGGGAAGCGTTTATGACAGTGTGTTTGCGGGCTTCTTTCCTGCGGACGCGCCGCGCGTGACAGTCACGGTCATGGTGCATGGCGCGAAGTTGCGGCATCACGGCTCACAGCTGGCAGCGCCAATTTTCCGCGAGATCTCGGCGGATGTGTTGTCAGCCTGGGGGGCGATGCCGCAACTTGAGCCGAAAGAGTGAGTGTCGAGTGAGGATATGGGAGGGGGTGACCGAACGGTCACCTCTTCTTTTGGCCCCTTCTCACCAGCTCTCAAAAGTGAAGCGTAAACCTGATTACATTTGAGCTTCTTTTTTGAGGAAAGTGCAAGAAAATTGACCGGTACAGGCACTATAAAAACCGTATTAAATGAGAATATAAATGAGAGTATTAGAATTCATCTCATAATTACAAACGCGTCCCAGTGGGATAATTTATAGTTTTATATACCGAGTCAATAATTTACTGCTCTTTAAAATGAGTTAATAAAAGCAGGATTCTTAAAAACTGCCCATATAGCCCCCGTACGCTCATCCTCGAGGTCGGGGAAGTCTTCATTGAATTGCGCTTCCCCCGCGTACCACCTCCACCCACGAACACCAGGAGCGGGCTCCACGCCCACCCCTGCAGGAGACTTCATGCCCCAAACACTTCACCGCTGGATCCGTGCCCTGATCATTGCGCTCGTCGGCACCGCCAGCGCCACCCCCGCATTGCCCGCCAGCACCCTCGCCACCGACGCCGTCCGCGACGCCCTGGCCACCACCAACCCCGCGCAGAACCCCACCCAGCAGGCCGCGCAGAACCGCGCCGCCGCTGTCGCCGCCGCACAGTCCACGCCCAGCACCACCGTGGCCCTGACGCCCGTGCGCGGCAAAACCGCCATCGCCCGCAGCACCGCCTACAACAGCGTGCCCGGCCAGACGGACGCCACGCCCTTCATCACGGCCACCGGCACCCGCACCCGCCCCGGCGTCATCGCTCTGTCCCGCGACCTGCTGCGCACCTTCCCGTACGGCACCCGCGTCACCATCGAAGACCTCAGCGGCAAGTACAGCAACATCCTCAAGAACCGCGTCTTCATCGTGGAAGACACCATGGCCGCCCGCAAGAGCAATTCCGTGGATATCTGGATGCCCACCCGCAGCGAGGCCCTCAACTGGGGCGCCCGGCAGATCCGCATTACTGCGGTGCGCTGAACCTCAGCGCCCCTCCTCAGGCCGCCTCCGGGCGGCCTGTTCTCGTGTTGCTCTCGGCACGGCGCCCCAGAGGTCCGCAACAGACGGTCTGGTATCCTCCGCAGTCATGACCCCGCCCGTCGCTGCCCGGCCTGACCGGACCCTCGCCTGGACGCTGGCGCGCGCGCACCTGCGGCGCCGCCGCACGCAGAACGTCCTGACCATCCTGGGGATCGCGGTGGGTGTCATGGCCCTGATTGCCGCGCTGAGCCTCACCAACGGGTTCACGCGCGCCCTGGTCGACGCGACCCTGCGCGCCAGTCCGCACCTGAGCCTCGCCGGGTATACGCCCGGCCCGCGCGATCCTGCGCTGGAAGGCGTGATGCGCGCCGACGCCCGGGTGCAGGCCTTCACGGCGTTCCTGGGCGACAAGGGACTCCTGACCCGCCCCGCCACGGCCGGCCGGGCCGCCGGCGTGGACTTCACCACGCTGTTCGGCGTGACAGGCGACGCGGCGCGCGTGCTTGACCTCCCCCCGCAGGAGAGAGAGGCGCTCGGCACCCTGAAGGACGGCGAGGTGCTGCTGGGCGCCGCCCTGGCCCGCAGCGTCGGTGCGTTCAGCGGCGATGAGGTGCGCCTGCTGAACAGCACGCAGCGGCGCGCCACCCTGAAGGTCCGGGGCGTGTTCAGCACCGGCAATTATCTGATTGACTCCGCTTACGCTTTCACGAACCTGCGTACCCTCCAGACCCTTCAGGGCACGGCCAGCATCACCGGTTATCAGCTGCGCCTGCGCAACCCCGACCTGGCCCGCACGGTGGGTGAAGACCTGACCCGCGCCCGTGCGTACGCTCCGCTGCCGTGGCAGAGTCTGTACGGCACGCTGCTCGACCAGCTGGCCCTGCAGAAAAAGGTCATCGCGTTCGTGGTGCTGCTGATTGTCGTGGTCGCGGCGTTCGGCATCGCCAACGTCCTGACCCTCGCCGTGTTCGAAAAAACGCAGGAAATCGCCATCCTGCGCGCCATCGGGGCCACGCGCAGCCTCATCACACGCGTGTTCCTGATCGAAGGGCTCGCGCTGGGGCTGGGCGGCCTGCTGCTGGGCAACCTCCTGGGCCTGGGGATCAGCGCGTACTTCACGGTGCGGCCCTTCACGCTCCCCGGCGACCTGTACTTCATCACCTCCCTGCCTGTTGAGGTGAGACTCACGGACCTGCTCGGCGTGAATGCCATCGGCCTGGTCACCACGCTGCTGGCCGCACTCATTCCCGCCCGCCGCGCTGCCGGCGTGGAACCCGGCCGGATCATCCGCTGAGCGCGCTGCCTGAACCGTGTCCCTGACCCCGCGCGCACCTCACGCGCAGGCCCTACCATGCAGGGTATGGCGTACGACCCCCGCATGAACTACGACCCGACGCGCAAACTCACCGACGGCGACGTGCTCGAGCAGAAGCCCGAAGGCTGGTGGGGGGACGCCGGGAAACTGTACCGCGACTTTCCCTTTCCCACGTTCATGGACGGCATGAACTTCGCCCTGAAAGTGGCGCAGCAGGCCGAGGAACGCGGCCATCACCCGGACATCCACGTGCACTACCACTTCGTGCGCGTCAACTACTTCACGTACGACGCGGGCGGCGTCACCCGGCTGGACCTCGAAAGTGCGCAGGCCCTGAACGACCTGCTCGGTGAGGGCACGCCGGCTTGAAGCTCCGCATTCCCGACGCGGACGTGCTGTGGGAGGACCTGCCCGCCACGCGCCGTCACGAACTGACCCTGACCGTCACGCCAGCCGAGCTGGATGACCTGCAGCACGTGAACAACACCGTGTACCTCGCGTGGTGCGAGCAGGTGGCCCGTGAGCATGCCCTGCGCCTGGGCATGGGCACCCAGGCGCTGATGGAGCTGGGCGCGGTGCCTGTGGCCCGCCAGCACGTCATCAACTACCACCGGCCCGCTGTGCTGGGTGACACCGTGCGCATCCGCACCGCCCTGACCCTTCATGCGGGCGTGCGCAGCGTCCGCGCGTACGCGCTGGACCGGCTGAACCCTGACGACCCGGACGGCGGCGTACGACTTGCCGAATGTCAGACCGAATGGGTGTGGGTCGACCCCGTCAGTGGCCGCCCCAAACGTGCGCCGGAAGCGGTCAGTACCGGATTCGGGTTCAGCGACGCCGTGTACAGCCGGTAACCCCAGAAGGCCCGGCGCCGCCCTGAAGGGGGCCGGGCCGCGCGGCGCACCGGGCGACTGGTCTCACTGGTCCGGACGGCCCAGGCTGGGCGCGCTCCTGACGCAGCAGGGCACGCAAGCCGCGGCCCCCAGGTCAGCGGCGCAGGCTGTCGGGCACGCTGCCGGCCGGCAGGAGAAGCGCGCGGGCCGGCGCGCCGTCCACCTCGGCCAGCGGCAGCGGAAGGCACACCAGATCGTACTCACCGTCCGGCACGCCCTCCAGGTTCAGGCTCTCCAGAATGAAGATGCCCGCCTCACGGCACGCCGCGTGCCCAGGCAACGCCTTGCTGGTCAGTGGATCCACACTGGGGCAGTCCGTGCCGATCAGGCGGACGCCGCGCCGCGCCGCTTCCCTCACGAACGCCGGAGACAGCGCCGCGAAATCTTCCGGGAACACCTGCCAGTGGGCCGGCTGCCCAGTGCGCAGCAGCAGCCGCGGCGGCAGGCTCCGGGACACGCTGTTCAGCACGTCCGGCTGCACGAGGCCCGACGGGGCCGTCACGCCCAGCACCTGGCAGCGGCCGAGGTACACGCCCAGCGGAACGTCCTGCAGTTTCACGCCCGCGTCGTCGTAATGCCAGGGGGCGTCCACGTGCGTGCCGGTGTGCGTGCTCGTACACAGCTCTCCGGTATTCACGGCGTCGCCGGCCGCGATGCGCGCGCCGGCATTCACGCGGTACGGGGCGTCGCCGGGCCAGTTCGGGTGACCGGGGGTGAGCAGGCGGGAGATGTCCACAGGAAAGTCAGGCACGCCTCACCATAGCCCCGCATACAGCGGCGTGGGGCCTTCCCTGCGCCGCCCACCTTGTTTCACGTGCGCGTCATCCATGACAATGCATGAATGACCCTGCGGACACTGGGGGGCCTGTCCGTGGAAGGCGTGACCTTCCGGCGGGAAAAAGTGCTGCTGCTGCTCGCTTACCTGTGCCTGGAAGGCCCGCAGCCCCGCCGGCGGCTGGCGGCGGTGTTCTGGCCGGAGGCGGCCAACCCCATGAATTCCCTGGCCCAGCATCTGGTTCACCTGCGCGGACTTGAGGGAGCGCTGGCAGAGGATGGCCCGCGCGTGGCGGCCGGTCTGCCGTGCGACGCCGCGTTGCTGCGCGGAGCAGTCCGCCGGGGCCGCCACGCCGAGGCCGCCGCGCTGTACGCCGGGCCGTTCCTGCATTCCCTGGGCATCCCCCTTGGCGCGGACCTGGAGGAATGGGTGTTCGACACCCGCGAGGCCCTGGCCCGTGACGCCCGCACCGCCCTGCTCACCCTGGCGGCGCAGGATGCCGCGCGCGGCCAGGCTGAGCGGGCCGGGGAACTCGCCGCGCAGGCCCTGAGCCTGCCTGGCGCCCCTCCTCCCGACGAACTGGACCTCCCGAAACTCCACCACCTGCTCACCCTGGCGGGGCATCCCCTGGCCGCGCAGGTGGACCGTGACGCGCGCAGCCTGGGCCTCAAGCTTGGTGCAGCCGTCACGGTGAGCGCCGCCCCCTTTGCCGGGCGGGCGGAGGAACTCGCGGTTGTGCACACCCTGACGCCCGGCACGTTCGCGTGGATCAGCGGGCACGCCGGCATGGGCAAAACCGCGCTTCTGGATGCGCTGGCCCGCAGCGGCGGCTGGCGCATCCTGGCCGGGCAGGCCGACCCGGCCTACGCCACCCTGGCCCCCCTGAGTGCCGCGCCACCCACCAGTGCACACGCGGCACTCGGCGCGCTGCGTGACCCCGGGCTGCGCCTCGCGGTAGACAGCTGGGACACCACCGACCCCGCCACGCAGCTTGTCCTGCGCCAGGCTGCCCAGGCGCGCCCCGGCGCGGTCATCGTCGTGACCGGCCGCACCCACCCGCCCTTCGACGTGGACACGCACGTGCACCTCGGTCCCCTGCCGCCCGCGGACCTCAGCGCGTGGCCCGACCTGCACGCCCGGACCGACGGGCACCCCACCCTGGTCGGTGCGGCGCTGCGGGGCCAGCCCCTCGACCTGCGGTTCGGCGCGCGGGTACGGACGTACCCTGACCACGTGCGTGACACCTTCCTGCTGCTGGCCCTCCAGGACCAGCCGAACCTGCGGGCCACGCGCGCCGCCCTGAACCTGGACGCCGACACCTTCGCGCGGACCGTGGCCTTCCTGACCACCGAGGGCCTGACCGTCGAGACCGGGCGCGTGTACGCCGCGGCCACCACCCGTGAGTACCTGAACCGCGTGCACGTGCACGCCGCGCTGCTGCACCTGAAACTGGCCCGCACCCTGCCGGAACCTGACGCCTGGCCGCACTACGAGCAGGCCCGCGACCTGTGGGAGGACACCGACGAGACCCGTGCGGCGGGCGCCGCCTGTCACCGCGCCCACGCCCACCTGAAACGCGGGTATCCCGGACAGGCCGCCACCCTCCTGGATCTGCTGGCCCACCGGGCCGATCTGGCCGTCCCGCACGCCTGGGCACTGATCGGCGCCGGACGCTACAACGACGCCCTGGCGCGCCTGGACGCCCTGGGGACCTCCGGGCAGACCGGCCCGGAGGTGCGCGTGGCGCGCGCCACCACCCTGGTCCGCCTGGGCCGCACCGACGAGGCGGTCACGCTGGTGGCAGACGTAAGAGGAAGCGGTCCGGAGGCCGCGCACGCCGCGAGCGTGCAGGCGCAGGCCGCGTACTTCCGGGAACACTGGGCGGAGGCCCGCCGGCACGCGCAGATGGCCGCGGACCTGTGGCAGCTGCATGGCGACGACGAGGCCCGGGTGAACGAACTCGTGATGGTCGCGCGCGCCGCCGTTCGCCTGGGCAGCTCACCGCAGGCGGCGTTCCAGGGCGTCCTGGCAGAAAGTGAGGGCCGGCCCAGCCTGCACGGCACGGCCCTCGTCAATTACTCCCTGGCGCTGATGGAAGGCCAGCAGGCCAGCGAGGCCGAGTGCCTGATGCAGGACGCCATCCGGATCCTGAAAGACGCCGGGGACCGTGTGGGTCTGGCCGCCGCGTACGGCAACCTGGGGGTGCGGCGCCACATGCAGGGCCAGCTGGCCGAGGCGGCCCGGCTGTACCGCCAGACCATGGAGCTGCTCAAGGGCTCCGGGAACGTGCGGCAACTGGGGCGCACCCTGAGCAACCTGAGTGAGATCGAAGGGGACCTCAGCGCGTTTGAGGACGCCCTGCACCTGCTGGAACGCGCCGGACAGCATGAACTGGCCGAGCGCATCCGCCGCAACGCCCTGCTGCACGCCGCCACCCTGCCCTCCCTATCGTCCTGACCTGCCGCGCACTGGGTCCAGGCGACGCAGCCGCATCACTCCAGGAGGTCCTCATGAACGTCCCCCCCTTCGCCCGCTGCGCCGCGCACGCTCTGGCTGCACTGCTGACCGCCGCGACCGCGTACGCCCAGACCACCGTTGCCGCCCCCGCCGCCCGCCTGTACCCGACCGTGGCGGCGCCCGGCGAGACCGTCTGGCTGATCAACTCAGGTCTGCCCGACCAGGGCCGGGTGTGGATCGGCGCTCAGGTGACGCCCTACACCCGTGACCGCCCGTCCGGCTGGCTGGCCTTCACCGTCCCGGAACGCGCTGCGGGCGGGCCGCAGACGCTGGGCCTGAATGGCCCCGCGCCGCAGGCCGCCCTGACACTCACCGTGCTGGACCGCGAGAGCCGCGCGCAGGACCTGCTGGCCTACGTGCCGCCTGCCGCCGTGAACCGCCTGCGCAGTACGTTCCCGGCGCGCCTGCGGGAGCTCAGCGCCAGCTGCGCCAGGACCCGCTGTCCAGAGCAGGTGCAGGCCGTGATCGCCCGCCTCGGCGCCCTGTCGCTGCCGCCGTTCACGCCGCTGGACACCACGGGGCGCCCGCCCGCGCCGCCCAGCCCGGTGGTGGGGCGGCCTCCGCTGGGCCTGCCGACGCCGCCCGCGCCCGCCGCGGCGCCGGTCGTTCCGGACCTGAGGGCGCTGCCGCAGCAGCCCCCGGCGCTCGTGGGTGGGCGCACCAGCGGGATCTGCTCGGCGCTCACGGCCACGCTCCCGACGGCCGGCCTGCCGGCCGGGCAGGTCATCACGCTCCTGAGCACGCTGTTCGGCCCGGACCTGCAGGTTGACCCGACCGGGTACGGCCACCCGGATGAGGGCGCCGCTCCCTACCGGCAGGTGGCGCCCGCAGAACTGCTGTCACGCATCCTGGGTTTCAGGGGCGGCAACGGGAAAGGCGTGACCGTGCATATTCTCGATACGGCGGACGGCCGCAGCGATCCGTTTGTGGCGGCCCCACCACCGAACTACTACGGGGAGCTGTACCCGGGGCGGCCCGGCCACGGCCGGGTGATCGCGCAGATCACTCAGGCTGCGGCGCCGAATGCCACGGTGGTGAACCGGGCGGTCTGCGACCCGGGGGGGCGCTGCTCCACCCTGAAGGTCGCGCAGGCGCTGTGCGCGGTGGCGGCCGAAGCGCGGCGCGGGGGGCGGCACGTGGTGAACCTCAGCGCGGGTGGCCCCTACCCCGTGCGGGGGCTGCACCTGGCTCTTCAGGAGGTCACGGGCGCCGGGGTGCCGGTGGTGGCCTCGTACGGCAACCGGGACGACTGCGCGGACCTGAGAGCCGGGGACCGCTGCTGGCACTATCCGGCCGACTGGAGTGCGGACTTCGCCACCGGCCCGGCGGTGGCGTTCGGGAAGAGCAGCGCGCAGCCGACGCTGCTGTTCAGCGTGGCAGGTTGGGACGTGGCCACGCGGCAGCTGGCCACCTACAACCGCGGTGTGGGAACCCCCGGCGTGCTGGTGCTGCCGCCGGGCGTGCAGGCGCCCGGAGAGTTCTGGGTGGGGAGCTTCCCGTACTTCGGGTCGTCGTTCGCCGCGCCGGTGGTGAGCGGCCTGCTGGCCAACTGGATGACCTGCCGCGCGGGCGTGCCGCTGCTGCCGCTGGTGGCCGTGCCCGGGCAGGTGCCCCTGAGGGGCCCGGGGAGAACGAAGGCCCGCACAGCTGTGCGGGCCTTTCCGGTGGGAACGCTGCTTACACGCTGATTTCAGCGAAGCGGGCGTTTTCCTGAATGAAGGTCTTGCGGGGGGCGACCTCGGAGCCCATCAGATTCTCGAACACTTCGTTGGCGACGATCAGGTCCTCGATGCCCACGCGTTTCAGGGCGCGCGTTTCGGGGTTCATGGTGGTGTCCCACAGCTGGTCGGCGTTCATTTCGCCCAGGCCCTTGAAGCGCTGGATGTCGTACTTCTTGCCTTCCTTGTTGGCGCGGGCGACGTGTTCCTTGAGGTCCTCGTTGGTGTAGAGGTACGTGCCCTTCTTCTCGCGGCCCACCATGATGCGGTACAGGGGCGGCTGCGCGATGTACAGGTACCCGGCTTCCACGATGGGGCGCATGTAGCGGTAGAAGAAGGTCAGGAGCAGCGTGGCGATGTGCCCGCCGTCCATGTCGGCGTCGGTCATGATGATGATCTTGTGGTAGCGCAGGTTCGACAGGTCGAAGTGCATGCGGTCGCCGGTGCCCTCGACCCCGGCGCCGATCGCACCGATCAGGGCGCGGATCTCGGCGTTTTTCAGGATCTTGTTCAGCTCGGCCTTCTCGACGTTCAGGATCTTGCCGCGCAGCGGAAGAATCGCCTGGAAGCGGCGTTCACGGCCGCCCTTGGCGCTGCCGCCGGCGCTGATGCCTTCGACGATGAACAGCTCGGATTCACTGGGGTCCTGACTGGAGCAGTCGGCAAGTTTGCCGGGCAGGTCGTCGTTTTCCAGCGGGTTGCTGCGGCGCACGATGTCGCGGGCCTTGCGGGCGGCCTCGCGGGCGCGGGCGGCTTCGGCGGCTTTTTCCACGATGGTCTTGCCGACCTTGGGGTTCTCCTCAAGGAACTCGGCGAACTTCTCGCCCACCACGGCGTTCACGGCCGTCTGCGCTTCACTGTTCAGCAGTTTGACCTTCGCCTGCGACTCGAACTGCGGGTCACCGAGCTTGACGGACACCACGCAGTAGATGCCTTCAAGCAGGTCGTCGCCGCTGGGCAGGGGGTTGCCGCTCTTGATGAGGTTCTTGTCCTTGGCGTACTTGTTCAGGATGCGGGTGTACGCGGTTTTGAAACCGGTCAGGGGCGTGCCGCCGTCACGGGTGCGGATCATGTTTGCGTACGTCAGGATGTTGTCGCTGGCGTAGGTGTTCGCGTGAATGAACGCGACCTCCACCTCCACGTCGCTGTGCTTGCCGCGCATGACGATGGGCTGGTCGTACAGGAGTTTGCTGTCGTCCGTGACGAGCGCGCGGGCGAAGTTCGACACGCCGCCCTTCTCATGGAAGATCTCCTGTTTGATCTCCCCGACGTGCAGGTTGCGGCGCTCGTCGCGGATGACGATCTTCAGGCCCGTGAGGTACGCCAGTTCGCGCAGGCGGTTGCGGATGCGGTCGTAGTTGAAGTGGTTGTCGAATTCCTTGAAGATCGCGGGGTCCGGCTGGAACGACACGCTCGTGGACCAGGTGACGCTGTCGGGCGTGGCGCCCTCCACGGCCAGCGGCTTGACCAGCAGGCCCTTCTCGAAGCGGATGTTGTGGAGTTTGCCGTGCTTGTTGACCGTGACGTCCAGGTAGGTGGACAGGGCGTTCACGACGGTGGAGCCCACGCCGTGCAGACCGCCGGAGACCTTGTAGGCGCCCTGGCCGAACTTGCCGCCGGCGTGCAGTTCGCTGAAGATCACTTCGATGGCGGGGCGGCCCTTACTCTGCATGATGTCCACGGGAATGCCGCGGCCGTCGTCCGTGACGGTCGCGCTGCCGTCCTCGTGCAGGATGACGTGGATCTCGGTGGCGAAGCCGGCGAGACCTTCGTCGATGCCGTTGTCGATGATTTCGGTGAGCAGCTGGTGGTAACCGTCGATGCCGGTGCCGCCCTGCACGTACATGCCGGGGCGTTTGCGCACGGCGTCCATGCCTTCAAGGACGCTGATGTCGGCGGCGGTGTAGTCGGCGCTGGGGCCGCTGGTGGTGGTGATGTCTTCCACGGGAGTGTCAATGGTGTCGTCAAGTCTGGTCATGTTGCTCCTGGGGCGCGGCTCCCGGTGGGGCCGTGGCCGGGTCGATAGGGGAGGAGGGTGTGGGGCGCGCTGGGCGGGCCTTCCGGGTCTGTCCAGTATACTACCAAGGTTGAAAAGGGTCAAATATTTTACGCAAATAGCGTAATAAATCACCGGATATCGCCGCAGGACTGAACCGCGAAACCACCGTGCAGGACACCAAAACCACACCGCCCTTCCGCAGGGCCCGGCCGATCATCACCCCAGCCATCTCCTGACCCGTCACAATGGTGACCCGAATGTCCCGCGCCGCCCCGCTCTCCGCCCTGCTGCTGGCCTCCGCCGCAAACGCACAGGGGGCCTCCTGCACGCCCCCGGACGCCCCGCTGCCCACCCGCACCCGTGCCGTCTTCGTCCTTGACACCAGCGGCAGCATGCGCGGCATCGGCGACGGCCGCGCCGACATCTTCAGCCGCGTCAAGACCCAGCTGAACACCTACGTCCGCGAGGTCAAGCCCGACCGCGTGGACCTCGTGACCTTCGACGCCGGACTGCGCACCCGCCGCACCTTCGAGCGCCCCGCCGGCAGCGCGGCCTGGAATGCCGCGCTGGGCGCCCTCACCGCCAACGGCAGCAACACCCACCTGTACCGCAGCCTGCGCGACGCCCTGCGCCCCCTCAGCGCCAGCAACGGCGACGTCACGCAGGTGTTCGTGCTCACCGACGGCATCGACAACGACACCCGCGCCCAAGGGCAGGCCGTCACCGCCACCGACGCCCTGAACGCCTTCACCGGCCGCGGCCCCCTCGACCGCCTCACGTACATTGCCCTGGGCACCGACATCCCCGCCGAAGCGCGCGCCGCGCTGCAGGCCAGCACCTACGCCAGTGGCCTCACCCTGCCCGTCGGGGCCGTCCCCAACCTGAACGGCCCCGGGCTGGAAGGCGGCCTGCGCGCCGTGAACGGTACGACCCTGCCCTCCCCGTTCCCGGCGGGAACGCCTCTCACCCTGGGCGTCACCCCGGACAGCGCCGGCCTGCGCCTGAACCCCCCCGCCCCGCACAGCCCCCTCCGCTTCAGCCTGCCCGCCGGCCGGCGGCCAGGCGCAGCAGCCCTGCTGTGCGCCCCACCCGTCACCGGCGAGCGCTGGACCGCGCCGCGCGCCCGGCACGTGCTGCTGCGCCTGACCGGCCAACCCCTCACCTGGCTGAATCCCGGCGCGGACCGCCGGGTGCAGGGCGGCGAGGACGTCACCCTGCGCCTGCGCGCCGCCCCCGGCCTGAACCCCGCCCAGGCCACCCTCGACGGCGTGCCCCCCGGCGTAACCGCCCGCGTGGACGCCCCCCCCGGCGCCCGCGACTTCACCGTGCGGCTGCGCGCCACGCGCCCCCAGCCAGACCTGGCCTTCACGCCCGCCCTGACCTTTCCCGGCGTGGGCCGCGTGGCGCTGCCCACCCTGACCGGCCAGCCTGGCGGCCACACTGACCCCGGCGCCGGCACCACCCGCAGCGCCACGCGCCCTCCCCCCGGCAGCACGGCCCCGCCCGTCTGGCCCTGGGCCGTGCTGCTCCCCCTGAGCGCCCTGGCCTGGGCCTTCGTGCGCCGGCGCGCGGCCCCCGTCCCGGCACGCGCCGCGCCCGTCCGGCCCTTCCTGCCGGGCGTGGAAGGCCTGGAGTACCGCGAGGACCGCACCCTGCACCTCGTCACCGCCACCGGTGAGATTGCCGGCGTGCCCACCCCGCTGGGCGGCCCGTTCGACCTGGGGCAGATGGCGCGCGTCCCCCACCTGAGCGGCCTGCGCGCCGAACAGCACCGCGACGGCCTGCGCGTTCTGCGCGTTCCACCGGACCTGGAGGTCAGCCAGGGCGCGCGGCTGATCGCCCCGGGCGACGTGATCCGCCCCGGCACCCTGCTGGGCGTCGCCGTGTCCCGCCGCGCCCGCGCGCCGCAGCCGGCCCTGGGCGGCCTCGCGGGCCTGGGCCTGCCGCTGGCGCTGCACGTCCGCGGGCAGCACCTGCAGGTGCGCGGCCCGTACGGCGAACACGCCCTGCACCTCAGCGCGCCCGTCACCGACCTGGGACTCGCCCTGCAGGCCCCGGCACTCGAAGGTCTGAGCGTCAGCGTGAGTGGCCGCGACCTGCTGCTGCTCGCCACCCCCGCCACCTTGCAACTGCGCCCCGCCGGCAGCAACGAACCCCTGCCGCCCAGCGCGCCCCTGCCCGGGCACGCTGTGATCGACTTCCTGCCTGCCCCGTAGGCCATGGGCGGCCCGGCCGGCGCGCTACGCTGCGCGCATGGAGTTTCTGCGCCTGATTCACGGGTACCAGTTCGACACGGCCGCCGCGCAACTGTTCCCCACGCCGTACGCCCTGGCCACCCTGGTGCTGTTCATCTGGAGTCTGGCCCCGGCCATCAAGGCGCACGTCGGCCGCGGCTTCATGGCGTGGCTGCGCCTCACCTGGGCCCTCACACTCATTCCCGGCGTGACGGGCGTCATCCTCGCCCTGGGCGGCGAGAAGGTCCCCAGCGCCACCCGGGCAGGCGCGGACGTGCTGCGTGAACGCTGCGGTCAGGACGGCGACCTCAGCCGGTACTGCTTCCCGGTGGATCCCAGCCGCAACTGGGAACACTCGATGTACGCCGCATTGTGCCTGCTGACCCTCTACATCATCGAGGTCCTCGTGCAGGGCCGCCTGATCAAAGCGCAGACCGCGCTGCGCCTCCTGCCCGTCGCCACGCTGTTCCTGTACGGCTGCGCGTACATGATCGGCCGGGTGGCCGTCGTGCCCGGCAGCACCCCCGGCAGTTGAAACCCACCTTCCTTCCTGACAACCGGATTAACGTCAGGTCAGCTTCACTTCACGAGCGGCCCCCCCCGCTGTGATGAGGTGTGAACCCATGCGGTTTCTGTTCCCCCTGCTTTTCCTGACCAGTCTGGGCGCCGCCCTCGCCGCCCCCGCCACGGTCACCGTCCGCGCCGGGGACACCCTCTACAAGATCGCCACCCGCGCCGGTACCACCGTCGCCAGACTCAAAGCCACCAACGGCCTGAACAGCGACATCATCCGCGTGGGTCAGGTGCTGCGCCTCAGCGGTCCCCCCACGCCGCCCGCCGCGGCCGGCACGTACACCGTGAAAGCCGGCGATACCCTCAACGGGATTGCCCGGCAGTACGGGGTGAGTGTCACCGCCCTCAAGGCCGGCAACAGCCTGCGCAGCACCGCCCTGACCATCGGCCAGCGCCTCAAACTTCCCCCCCGCACCCCCACCGCCGCGCCGCGCCCCACCACCGAAGTGCGCGTCGTGTACCGCTACGTGCGCGTGGGCCTCAGGGACACCCCGCAGGTTCTCGCGCAGCGTTACCGCCTGAACCTGGAGCAGCTCCGGCGCCTCAACGGCCTGGGCAGCTACAAACACATCGTGCCCGGCAAGAAACTCCTCGTGCCCTCCCACATGCCCGTTCCCATTCCGCCCGCCCCGCAGCGTGACCCCGTGACCTTCAAGCGCCTCAGTCCTCTGAACATCCCCGTACAGATTGCCAACGTGGACCTCCGGTGGCGCAACGTGCTGGTCACGCCCGTCCTGCCCGGCCGGGCCCTGGCCTTCAACCGCGGCGCCCGCGTCAGCGAACTCGCCCGCCAGAGCGGCGCGCGCGTCCTCGTGAACGGCAGCTACTTCCACCCGCAGTCCTACGCGCCCGCCGGGGACATCGTCACGCAGGGCCGCCTCCTCACCTGGGGCCGCATTCCCCTGGCGCTCGCCATCACCCCCGACAACCGCGCCACCATCCGCCCCAGCGCCGCCGCGCTCCTGGGCCGCCCGCTGGACAGCACCTGGACCGGCATGGAAACCGTGGTGGCCACCGGCCCCCGCATCCTCAACGGCGGGCAGGTCGTCACCCGCTACAGCACCGCCTTTCGCGACCCGGCCCTGTTCGGCCGCGCCGCCCGCAGCGCCGTGGGGCTCGTCAGCAACCGCGACCTCGTGCTCGTCAGCACCCACGCGAAACTCACCATCACCGAAATGGGCAAACTCATGACCCGCCTGGGCGTGCGCGACGCTCTGCTCCTCGACGGCGGCAGCAGCGCCGGCATCGCCTGGAACGGCCGCGCTGTGCTCGACAGCGTCCGGCGCGTCAGCTACGGCATCGGCGTGTTCACGGGATACCAGGGGCGCCGCTACGCCCGCTGACCCCTCCCCCGGGCATGCCGTAGCATGCCGGGATGCCGCTTCCTACTTTCCCGCGCGGGGTGACTGCATGAAACCCGAGCAGATCCAGGCACAACTGACCCGCGTCATCAGTGACGCCATCTCGGGCCTGCGCGACCCACGCGTGCCCATGATCGTCACCGTCGAGCGCGTCACCGTCACGGCTGACTACAGCATCGCGCGCGTCTACGTCAGCGCCATGACCGGCGACATGGACGAACTGCTCGACGCCCTGCGCGGCGCCCGCGGCCACCTGCAACGCCAGGTGGCCGAACACGTCCGGCTGCGCCGCACGCCCCTGCTTGAATTCCACAACGCCGGAGACCGCCCCCTGTGACCCCACCCCGCTGGGCCCCCACCGTGATCCGCGTCCGCTACGCCGAAACGGACGCCATGGGCGTCGTTCACCACGCCACCTACCCCGTGTGGTTCGAGGTGGCCCGCACCGACCTGATGCACGCCCTGGGCCTCCCGTACCGCGAGGTGGAAGCGCGCGGCTACTACCTGATGCTCTCCGGCCTCAACGTCGAGTACCGCCGGGCCGCCCGCTACGACAACGAACTGCACATCACCGCCCGACTCAGCAGCGTCCGCTCCCGGACCCTCACCTTCACGTACGAGGTCCACCGCGGCGACGAACTGCTCGCCACCGGAGAAACGCGGCACATCGCCACCGACCACACCTACCGCCCCGCCCGCCTGCCCGACGACCTCCTGACCCTCATGGCCGGGGCCCCGTCCACCTGAGCGCCCGGACGCTCGGGCGCCTGCGCTACACTGCGCCGCAGATGAGTCACCTCGCGCGCACCCTGCCGCTCAAACGCGCGGCGCACGTCTACCTCGTCCGCGACGGTCACCTGCTGCTCGTCGAGGAACGCATGGACGACGGCAGCATCTTCTACGGCCTGCCCGGCGGCAAGGCCCTGCCCGGCGAGACCCTCGGCGACGCCGCCGTGCGCCAGGTGCTCGTCGAGACCGGCCTGACCGTCACGGACCTGATGTTCGTCAGCCTTCTCGAAGGAGAACTCCTGACCGGCACCCGCAACGAGTGCTACGCCATCTTCGGCCGCTTCACCGCCACCTTCCACGGGGAGATCGACCCCACCGACCCTGAAGTGGTCGGCGTGAAATGGGTGCCTTTCGCGCAGGTGGAATCCCTCATCCGTTACGGCCCGCCCCCCGAAGTTGAGGAACGCAACCCCCTGATCTGGGTGCCCACCCGCGACTTCGTGCAGGGCCAGCCCCGCTCGTACTACCCCATCTGACCGCTCATGCGCCGCGCCGCCCTGCCTCTCCTGCTGAGCCTCCTGGTTCCCGGCGGGGTGGCGCCCGGCGGGGCCGGGCAGACCACCGCCCCCCCGGCCCCCACCGCCGCGTGGGGTGACTCGCTGTACCCCACCCTCGGACAGGCCGGCCTGGACGTGCAGCACTACGACCTCGCCCTGACCGTCCCCACCCCCGGCACCCCCACCCTCAGCGCAAACGTCACCCTGACCGCCCACGCCACCCGCGACCTGCCCCTCCTGAGCCTGGACTTCACCGGCCCGGCCGTCACGCGCGCCACCTGGAACGGCCAGTCCCTCCCCTTCACGCACGACCGGGCGCGCGGCAAACTCCTGCTCCGCCGGGCGCTCCCGCGCGGCGCCGCCACTACCGTCACCCTGCACTACCAGGGCGAGCCGCAAGGCCTCCCCGATCCGGTCCTGCCGCTCCGCGTCGGCTGGCAGAGCGTGCCCGGCGCCGCCGGCGCCCCCGGAGCGAACTTCGCCTTCAGCGAACCCGACGGCACCCGCAGCTTCCTGCCCGTCAACGACCACCCTGCCGACCCTGCCACCTTCACCGTGCACCTGACCGTCCCTCAGGCCCTGACGGCCGTCGCCAGCGGAGTCCAGACGTCCGACCACCCTGCGCCCGGGCAGCGCCACACCGTCACGTTCGAGCAGCGCCAGCCCATCCCCACCTACGCCCTGGCCCTGCACGTCGGCCCACTCGAACGCGTGACCGTCCCGCCCGCACCCGCCGCGCCCGGCCGGACCGTCACGCGCGCCGACTACTTCCCGCCCGGCGTGCCCGACACCGTCCGCGCGCCCTACCGCCGCACCAACGAGATGCTCCGCACCCTCCAGGACTGGTTCGGCCCCTACCCCTTCGAGACGCTCGGCGCGGTGGTCGTCACACCCGCCCTGCCCGCGCTGGAAACCGCCACGCTCTCCACCATGCCCGTCCGGTCCAGCACCGACCGCGTCGTCGTTCACGAACTCGCCCACCAGTGGTTCGGCAACGCCGTCCCCCTCGCCGACTGGGCCGACGTGTGGCTGAACGAAGGCTTCGCCACGTACGCCGAACTCCTCTGGGCCCAGGCGCAGGGCCAGGACGGCCAGAGCGTCGCGAACACCTGGTACGAGCAGCTCCGCGCCCGCGGCACCCGCCCACTCGTCGCCCGCACGCAGGAAGAAATGTTCGACCTCAGCGCCTACCAGCGCGGCGCCCTGGCCCTGCACGCCCTGCGCGCACAGGTGGGAGACCCTGCCTTCCGCGGTTTCCTGCGGGCGTACGCCGCCGCCCGCACCGCCCGGCCCACCCGCACCGCCGACCTGCTCCGCCTGACCCGCACCCGGCTGGGCGACGCCGCAGAACGCACCCTGCGGGAGTGGATTGAGCAGCCCGAACTCCCGCCCCGCCCTGAAGTTCTGGGCGGCCCGGTTCACTAAACCTGAACGCAACCCGGCGCGCGCAGCCGCGCACGCTACGCTGCCGCCATGTGGCCATTCGGGAAGAGCACCGCAGAACGAGTCAAGGACGCCTTCAACGAGCAGCCCCGGCTGAAGGACCTTGGGCTTCAGGTTCAGGAGCGTGGGGGGGCCGTCACTGTCACGGGCATGGTTCCCAACCAACGTTATCTGCCCCTTGTTCGGGTGGTGGCTGAAGGCATCAACGGGGTGAAATCCGTCGATGTCAGCGGTGTGACCTTTGAGCAGGCTGCCCAGCCAGTCACGCCTGTGGCGCCGTCTGCACCGGCCACAGTGCCCTCGGCGGATGCGGCGTCGCTGCCTGAGATTGAGCCGACCTCGCAGCCCCAGGACGTTGTTCCTGCCGGGGAGATGGACGTGGAGATCGAGGATTCGAGCCGGGTGGCGAAGGCGGTGCTGCAGGCCCTGCGAGGGAATGGTGAGCTGGCCGATGACCCGATTGACGTGCTGCAGAGCGGCAGGACCGTGATCCTGCGGGGCGTGGTGGACAGTGATCACGAGCAGCGTCTCGCAGAGAAGCTGGCGCGGGCGGTGCCTGGCGTGGCCGGTGTGGATGTCAGTGGGCTGCGCGTGGCGGCGGGCGTGAAGGAACTCGCGCGGGAGAAGGACCAGGACAGCGGGGAGACGGTGTACACCGTGAAGGCCGGGGATACGCTGTCGGCCATCGCGCAGCGGTACTACGGGGACGCCGCGGAGTACCGGAAGATTGCTCACCACAACAACATCAGCGATCCGGACCTGATCCAGGTCGGGCAGAAGCTGCGCATTCCAGGCTGAGACACTTGTGGCGTGAGGCCACTGCGCCTTTCGAGGGACGCTGAATCGGGTGAATCCTGGCTAGGCTGCGCGGCATGATGAAGGTGATGGACCCGTCACCGATCCGCGCGCCTCAGTCTGCCCGGGGTGGGCTGCTGGGTGACCTGCTGGACCTGAGCACGTACCGCGCCGCGCTGTACGTGCTGCTGTCCGTGCCGCTGGGAGGCACGGTCGCGGGCCTGCTGACGGCCGCGGTGGTGGGGGGCCTGCTGAGTCTGCCCGTCCTGGTGGGGGCCCTGCTGCTGATCGGGGCCCTGTGGCTCGTGGGGGCGCTGGGGAACCTGCAACGGGTTCTGGCGGGCATTCTGGGGCTGCGGTTCGCACGGCCGGCCGCGCCGGCGCCGCAGGCGCTGTTGCTGTGGCTGGGTGCCACCCTGGCGGACCCGGTGACGTACCGGACGCTGCTGTTTCACGTGATTCAGTTGCCGCTGGGACTGCTGTGCTGGGTGGTGCTGGGCGCGCTGCTGGCTGTGGAGGTCCTGGGACTGGGTGCGCCGTTCTGGGCGATGAACAGCGCCGTGCCGATCGTGTGGAGTGAATGGACCCTGCGGCCCGGCCCGCTGGCGGTGGCCGGACTGATGCTGGCTGGGGCAGGCGCGGTGCTGGTGAGCGCCGGGGTGCTGAACCTGATGGGCCGCATGTGGACGCGGCTGGGCGTGGCGCTGCTGTCGCTGGATGCGGGGGAGGTTGCGCGGCGCGAGGTCATTGCGCTGCGCCGGGCGGCGGGGCGCGTGGCGCTGGGTGATGACCTGCCGGCCACGCTGACGGACCTGGTGGCCCAGGCGCGGCAGGCGAGCAGCGCGCAGGCTGTGGCGCTGGTGGGGCCGGACGGTACTTTGCGCGCCCAGAGCCCGGGTCCAGGGGACGGCAGAGAGGACCTGACCGGGGCGCTGCCGCGCCTGCCGGCGGCGGGGGAGGCGAGCGTGGCTGTCCTGCCAGGCGGGGCCGTGCTGGCGGCGCTGCGGGTGACCCTGCCCGCGTCGGCGGGTGTGGATGGGGGGACGCTGCGCGCGAGGTACGCGCCCGGCGTGCGGCCGTCCGGGGAGGAACTGGCGTTCCTGCTGTCGATTGCTGATCACGCGGGGACCGCCCTGCATGCGGCGCAGCTGATCGAGCGGGCGGGGGCGCGCGCCGGCGAGCTGGAACGCGCCCGGCTGGCGCGGGAACTGCATGACAGTGTGGCGCAGGCGCTGTACGGCATCACGCTGGGCGCCAAGACGGCCCGCGCGACGCTGGAGCGCGATCCGGAACGCACCCGGCAGAGCCTGGAGTACACGATTCGTCTGGCGGAAGGGGGCGTGTCGGAGATGAAGGCGCTGCTGTTCAGCCTGCGGCCTGACGCGCTGGAGGAGGGGGGGCTGGTGGCGGCCCTGACGCAGCATGCGCACGCGTTGGAGGCCCGGCACGGCCTGAACGTGCAGGCGGACCTGCCGGCCGAACCGGCGCTGACGCCGGACGCGCAGGCGGCCGCGTACCGGGTGGCGCAGGAGGCGCTGCACAACGTCGTGAAGCACGCGCGCGCCCGGACGGTCTGGTTGCGCGTGGCGCAGCACGGGCCGGTCGTGACGCTGGAAGTGCGTGACGATGGGCGCGGCTTTGACCCGGACGCCCAGGGGCGAGGCACGCTGGGGCAGCGCAGTATGCGGGAACGCGCGGCCGGCGCAGGTGGCACGTTGACGGTCCGCAGCGCGCCCGGTGGGGGCACGCAGGTGGTCCTGACCCTGCCGCGCCTGAACCCGGCAGAGACCGGCGCGCCTCTGGACCGGAGCGGCGCATGACCAGCCTTCCGCCGTCCCGGCCGCTGGCGCCCACCCTGCAGCGCATGGCGCTGGGCCTGGGCTTGTCGGCGCTGGGCGCCACGCTGTTCTGGCAGGGTGCCCCCCGCAGTCTCACGCCTGGGATGAGCGTGCAGGACACGCCGCTGAGTGTTCCGTTGGACGGTCCGCTGCCGCTGGACCTGGCCAGCAGCGCCGCCCTGACGCTGGAGGGGGACCGGGTGGATGTCACGGTGGCGCCACTGGAGCCCGGCAGCGCGCAGGTGGTGCGCGGGCGCGCCCACCACCGCGCCCGCAACGCCATTCAGGCGGACGTGGCGCGCGACGGCCGCCGCGTGACCGCCCGCGTGGCCCTGTCGGTGCAGCCCATCAACGCCGGTGTGATCCTGAACGGTCCTGAAGGCGTGCAGCACACGCTGGACTTGGCGCTGACCCGCCGGATTCCCCTGGCGCTGACGGCGAGCACCACCAGCGGCATGCAGATCCTGGACCTGACGCCCCTGCGGGTGCAGAACCTGACGCTGCGCAGCGTGAGCGGCGACCTGGCCCTGACCCTGCCGCAGCGGGAGACCGGGCCGGTGAGCGTCACGACCGGAAGCGGGCAGGTGAGTGTGACCGGGCCGGCCGGGAGCGTCCCGGCGGCGCTGCGCGTCAATACCCGCAGTGGCAGTCAGGCCCTGCATCTCGCCGGCGCCCGCACCCGGGACCTGAGTGTCGGCAGTGACAGCGGGGACGTGCGCCTGACGCTGCCGGGCGTGTCCGGGCGCGCGAGCGTCACAACCGGGAGTGGGAATGTCACGGTGACGGCCCTGCCCGGCACGCGCGGTAACCTCGACATCCGCACGCAGAGCGGTCAGGTGACGCTGCGTATTCCCCCGACCCTCAGCGCCCGCATCCGCTTCACGGACCGCGCGACCCTCACCCTGCCGCGCGGCGCCCGGCCCGATCCCAGCCCGGCACTCGACGTGTTCGTGGACGCGCCGCGCAGCAGTTTCACCCTGCCTGACCTGGAGGACACCCCATGACCCATCCTGATCTCCGTTCCGTTCGCGTGCTGCTTGTCGATGATCACGCCGTGGTCCGCCAGGGCCTTCGCCTCTTTCTGGGCCTGGACCCGCTGATCGACGTGATCGGCGAGGCCGCCAACGGCGAGGAGGCCCTGCACGCCGCGCAGACCCTGCGCCCGGAGGTGATCATCATGGACCTGATGATGCCAGTAATGGACGGCATCACCGCCACCCGCACCCTCAAGCGGCAGCACCCGGACATGGAGGTGATTGCCCTGACCAGCACCCTGGAGGAACACAAAGTGAACGGCGCCATTGAGGCCGGCGCCATCTCGTACATGCTCAAGGACGCCAGCAGCGACACCCTGGCGGACGCCATTCATGCCGCGGCCCGGGGGGAAGTGCGCCTGCACCCGGAAGCAGCCCGGCGTCTGGTGCGGGACTTCCGGGGCGGTGAGATGCGCGAGAGCCTCACGCCGAAGGAAACCATTGTCCTGCAACTGCTGGCGCACGGGTACAGCAACAAGGACATCGCGGCGGATCAGGGCGTCAGCGAAGCCACGGTGAAGACGCACGTGTCGCGCCTGCTCAGCAAACTTGGCCTGGACAGCCGCACCCAGGCGGCGCTGTACGCCCTGAAACACGGCATTGCCACGCTGGACGGCGTGGACGTCTAGGCGAGGCCGGACCGTGAAACGAGGAGTGGAGAGGCAGTGAATGCCTCTCCCTCTCGTTGGTCCGGTGGGGAGTCAGCCCAGGTCGTTCAGGGTGTCCGCCAGGTCCTTTTTCACGCAGGTGAACATAGGCGTGTCCTGCAGCGTGTAGTTGCTGGCCTCGGTGTAGCGCAGGCGGTGCACGAGGTCCACGAATTCCTGCGGATGGTCACTGTCGAAACTCACGACGAATTCCTGGTCGTCGATGCCGTAGGAGTAACTTGTGTTGATGCGCACGCCCTTGAATGGCCCTGACGCGTAGATGTGCTCGTCCATCATGCCCTGGCGGGACTGCGGGGTCAGGTCGTACCACGCCCGGGTCTTCACGAACGGGTAGATGAACAGAAACTGCCCCTGGCCCGGCAGAATCTCCAGGCCGTGCCCGCTGCCCTCCACGCGGTTGACGTACTGGCTGCGTTTGTTCATGGATACGAAGTTGTACGGCTGCGTGAGGTAGCCCATCAGGCGCGTGCGGTTCAGCCGGGCCTGCGCCTCCTGAAAGTCCCGCACGTCGAACGCAATGCGCCACAGCATGAAGTCCACGTCGGCGCGGACGCCCACCAGCGAGTACGGCCGCTGGATCAGGCCCTTTTCTGCCGGGGCGTCCTCCGTCCAGCCGGTCGCGGCGGCCAGGAACTCGGCTTTCAGTTCGTCGCGTTCGGCCTGGGGCAGGCGCCGGAAAGCGGGGTCCAATTTAAAGAACGCGTAGTTCAGGAACTGCCGGTTGGCGCGGTCCGGTTCCCGCTGCGTGACCTGCCCGCTCGGGTCAAGGTCCACCATCATTTTGGGGCGTCCACCGGCGGCGCCGGGGCGGCCGGCCGGGGCACCTTCGGGCTGCTGCGCGCCGGGGGCGGCCTGTTCGTGCTCGCTCACTGCGCCACCTCCTGACCGCGCAGGTCGTGCGTGAACCCGAAGTTCACGCGGTACATGGCCTGGATCTGCTCGTACTCCTCGCCGGTCAGGGGCGCGGCGCTGAAGGTTGCGGTGTACTCGCGCAGGCCCTCTTCGGAGTAGATGTTCGGCAGGATGCTGGCCATGGCGGGCGAGCGCAGCGTGAACTGAAGGGCCAGCTGTCCGATGGTCCGGTCCTGGCCGTCCACCACCGCTTCCCGCAGCTGCTCGACCTTCTTCAGGCCGTCTTCCATCCAGGCCTTCCGGCGGGCGTTGGTCGTCAGGCGCCAGTTGCGGTGATCACCGGGCTCGAACTCGGTGTCCATGCTCATGTAGCCTTCCAGCAGCCCCGACGCGTGCGGTACGCGCGCCATGACGCCCACGCCGACCTCCTCAGCGACGGGCAGGATCTGCTCTCCAAGGGCCTGTTCGAGCAGGTTGTAGATGATCTGCGTGGGGGCGCGGCGCTCGCGCACACTGGCGATCCCCTCCTCAATCTGCCGCTCGTGCTGCGCGGGCCCGAGCGCGGTGCCGTACGCCAGGATCAGCCCCTCGGTTCTGGCGCGGTCCAGTTCGGCCCACAGGTCGTCACGGAGGATGGCGTCCATGCGGGGATTGTGCAGCTGGTAGTAGTCGATGCGGTCGGTTCCCAGGCGCCTGAGGCTGCCTTCGAGCGCCCGGCGCAGGTGCGCCGGGGACCAGTCGTGGGGCCGTTCCTGCTGTCCGGGCCGGTCGGGGTGGTTGTAGATGTCGTACCCGAACTTCGTGCCGATCACGATCTGGTCGCGCACGTCACCCAGCGCCTCGCGCTGCAGCTCCTCAGCGCGCCCTGAAGCGTAGGTGTCGGCGTTGTCGAAGAACGTCACGCCCAGGTCGAAAGCCTGACGCAGCAGCCGTTTGCCCATCTGCTCGTCCTTCACGCCCCACCAGGTGGTGCCGACCGTCCACACCCCGAACCCCAGTGCGCTGACGGTCAGGTCGGTGCCCAGCAACTTGCGGTATTCCATGTTTGTCACTCTTCCACCCGGCCGCGGGGATGGATGACCCCGAACGACCGGTCAGACAGGACCGCGCTGACGGGCCGGCGTGGGAAACACCAGCCGGAAGGCCGGCACGTCCAGTGTCACCCGGGGCCGCCGCTCCAGCAGCCCCGGGTGGAACCGATCGCCGGAAATTACGCTCAGCCGGGCCTGCCGCACGCTCCCACCGGCCGAGACGGGTGTCAGCAGCCAGTCCTCCCCGCCGTGCAGGGCCGGTTGCGCCAGCGTCCGCCAGGCGAGGGGCACAACCGCCGTCGTGACCGGCAGGCGCGGCCCGCCCCCACGCACCGCCAGGTGCGCCACAAGCTGGCCGGCCTGGGTAACCCTCACCTGCTCCTTTCCGGGGGCGCCCTGCCACTCGAAGTGCGCCTTCGTCTTCGGAATGCCCCAGTTCCGCCGGCCCCACGTGACACTCTCCTGCGTACTCACCACGATGTCCGTCACGCGGGGCCGCACCCCGGCCGGACTGGGTGGCCTCAGGGCCACCCACAGCAGCTCATCGTACGGCCCGACCGGCGAGTACGCGTACCTCACCAGCATCAGCGCGCCCGGCTGGGCGCCGCCATACACGGCCACCAGCGCGCGACCACCCAGCACCCACGGCGGAGGAGACATGCCCGGCAGCGTATACCCTGAAGCGGCATGCTGAAACACGTTTCATTCCTCACACGGAACCTGAACGCGACCCTGGCGTTCTACACGCGGCTCGGCGGCACGGTCGAGAAGCAGGTCGTGACGTCCGAAGGGTACGGGCGCGCCGTCCTGCGCTTCGGTGAGGGCGCCGTGCAGTTCTTCGAGGTGCCTGGCGAGACGCCCGCCCCGCACGCCCACTGGGCGGAGCACATTGCGCTGCACGTGCGCGGCCTGCGCGACCTGCTCCCCACGCTGCGGAACGCTGGCGTGGCCGTGACCCGGGACCTGCAATCCAGCCCCGGCGGCCGCGACATGGCGTTCGTGCTTGACCCGGACGGCCGGCAGGTGGAACTGCTGGAAGCCTGAGGGCGCGGGCCCCCCGGCCCGTCGAATTCCCGTACGCTGAACGTATGACCCCGACCCTCGTGATCGTACCCGGCCTGGGCGACAGCGGCCCGGACCACTGGCAGACCCTCTGGGAACACAAGTTCAGTGCGGCCCACGTCCGCCAGGATGACCCGGATCACCCCACCCCGCAGACCTGGTCCGGGCGCCTTCAGGACGTCATCGACGCCACCCCCGGCGACCTGATCCTGGTGGGGCATTCGTGCGGCGTGCTGAACATTGTGCACTGGGCCCATCTGACCGGCGGGCACCCCCGGGTGAAAGGTGCCCTGCTCGTGGCGCCCACGGACGCCGAACAGGCCGACATGCCGGTTCTGTACCCCGCCGTCTGTGCGATGGCCCCAGTACCCCTGACGCCCCTGCCGTTCCCGGCGCTCGTCGTGGCCAGCGAGGACGATCCCTTCGCAGGGTTCGAGCGGGCGCAGGCGTTCGCGGCAGCCTGGGAGGCCGAGTTCATCTCTGCCGGTCCGGCCGGGCACATCAATGCCGCGAGCGGGCACGGCGACTGGCCGGAAGGTGAGGTGCTGCTCAGCGAGGTGCTGCACGCCTGGACCCCGCCGGACATCGTGCGTTTCTGACCCAGGGCTGCCAGAGGCCCGGGGCAGGCGTGCCCGGGGTCCGGCGACAGGCGCGACGGACACACCGCGGTGAGGGCTTGTGGTGCGCGGATTGCTGAACCGGGCGAAGCTGCACCCCGCAAGGCCACACGACGTCGCGCCCCGGGGCACACCCGGGGCGCGACTCAGGGCCGGGTTCAGACGCTGGCGGTCTCAGCAGCGTTCTGCTGGTCCACGGCGCTGTGCTTGTCGAGCAGGGCCTCGAAAGCGCGCTTCGGCTGAGCACCCACGACCCCCTCTACCGGCTGACCGTCCTTGAACAGGATCAGGGTGGGGATGCTCATCACGCGGTACTGACCCTGCGTAACGGGGTTCTCGTCAACGTTGAGTTTGCCGATCTTCACGCGGCCCTCGTACTGCCCGGCGAGTTCCTCGATGACCGGCGCGATGATGCGGCACGGGCCGCACCAGGGGGCCCAGAAGTCCACCAGGGTCAGTCCACTGGCGATTTCTTCCTTAAAGTTGCTGTCTGTCAGTTCCAGAGGCTTCATGATCCGACTATACGCCCGGGGGACACCCTGGGGATATGCCGCGTATGGGCGTCACCTCACCGGTTATTTAACCGTCGTGAGCTGCCTTTCAATTCCGGTTTCCCCGCCCGCCCGCAGTAGGGTAAGGAGCGTGAATGTAACGGCTAGCCCGGACTTCCAGCGTGGCGCCGCCCTGTTCGCCCAGGGGCAGTGGTGGGAAGCCCACGAGGCCTGGGAGGGGCTCTGGCTCACGGCGCGCGGCGACACACGCCACTTCCTGCAGGCGCTGATTCTCCTCGCGGCCGCGCTGCACAAACGCTGGCACCACGGGAGCCTCACGCACCGCAATTACGTCAAGGCCCAGCGGTACCTGAACGGCCTGCCACCCTCGTACGCCGGCGTGGACCTCGCGCGCCTGCGCGCCGACGTGTGGGCGGCGCTTCATGACACTGAGCTGCGGCCCGCCCTGCACGCTGCTCCGCCGCCGCGCCTGCCCACCTGAGCGCAGCGGCATCCGGTATCCTGCGCATGAAGGGTCCGCGCGGCCCGCGGAGCGTCCGCCGCTTCATCCCGCGAGCCGCGCGGACCTTCAGGAGACCTCAACGATGGAACGCATTGCACTCTTTATTGACGGCGCGAATGTTTACGCAGCGGCCAAACGACTCGGCTGGAATTTCGACCACCGCAAGATCCTGGAGCACTTCTCTGCGCAGGGCCGCCTGTACAACGCCTTTTACTACACGGCTGTTCCCACACCCATTGACGACAAGCAGAAACGCTTCACGGACGCCCTGACGTACATGGGGTACACCGTCCGCACGCGCCCCCTGCGGGAAAGCACCGACGAGAACGGCGACACGTACCGCCGGGCCAGCCTCGACATTGAGATCGTCACGGACCTGCTCTCCACCAGCGACCTGTACGACACGGCCGTACTGCTCACCGGCGACGGCGATTTCGAACGGCCCGTGGAAGTCCTGCGCGCCCGTGGCAAGCGGATCGTGGTGGCCAGCATCGCCGAGATGACCAGTTACGAACTGCGTAACGCCGCTGACCAGTATGTGGATTTCAAGGACATCCGCGAGCACGTGGAGCGGCCCGGTTACCGCCTGCCCAGTGAGCAGCGCGGCGCCGAGCAGCGCCCCTTCTACACCTCCGCGGCCCTGGACGGCGATGACCGCTGAGTCCCGCCCCGCCCGCCTGCCCGTCGCACTTGATGCCATGGGCGGCGATCATGGCGCCGTCCCCAACGTGGAGGGCGCCGTTCTGGCCGCCCGCGCCGGCGTGAGCGTCCTGCTCGTCGGGGAACGCGTGAAACTGCACGCCGAACTCGGCCGGCATGCGGGCAGCGCCGCCCTGCCCATCGAGGTGATAGAGGCGACCGACGTGATCGGCATGGACGAGCACGCCAGCGACGTGCGCCGGCGGACGAACGCCAGCATCAACGTCACCACCCGCCTCGTCAGGGAGGGCCGCGCCGCGGCGGCCGTCAGCATGGGCCACAGCGGCGCGACCATGGCCTCCGCGCTGCTCACGCTGGGCCGCATCCGGGGCGTGGAACGCCCCGCCATCCTGACGCACCTGCCCGCCCGCGGCGGCTTCACCACCCTTCTCGACGTGGGCGCCAACGCCGATGTGAAAGCGACGTACTACGCGCAGTGGGCGCGCCTGGCCAGCGTGTACCTGCGCGTCGTGGAAGACCGGGAGAATCCCACGGTGGGCCTGCTCTCCATTGGCGAGGAGGACCACAAGGGCAGCGCGCTGGTCCTGGAGGCCCACGCCCTTCTCCGCGGGCTGAACGGCCAGGGAATCAATTTCCACGGCAACGTGGAGGGGCGCGATATCTTCCGCAACACCACCGATATCGTGGTCACCGACGGCTTCACCGGCAACGTCGTGCTGAAACTGGCGGAGGGGGAGGCGAAGGTCCTGTTCGGCTGGGTGAAGGACGCCCTGGGCAGCAGTCTGAAAAGCAAACTGGGTGGCCTGCTCGTGCGCGGTGCCCTGCGCGGCCTCGCCGAACGCATGGACCCGAGCACGTACGGGGCCAGCCTTCTGATCGGCGTGCGGGGCCTCACGTTTATCGGGCACGGCAGCGCCGACGCCCGCGCAGTGAAAAATGCCCTGCTGCGCGCGGCCCGCGCGCACGAAGCGAACCTGATGCCGCGCCTGGAAGCGGCGTTCACAGGAAGCGCCGCGCAGGACTGACGTTCCTTTCAACAGCAGTCTGCCCATCTGACCTCAGCAGGCGACTGTTGGAGCATGGAAGCTCAGGTTTTGCAGTCTGAAGGCAGGGTTCGGCTCAACCTCATCTCCTCATGAAAGTGTGTGCCTCATGCTGCAGGAACTCAGCGTACAGATCGTCAAACCGCAGGTATGGGTCGGGTGCACCCTGACCGCCGTGGCCGCCTACGCCATCTACCGCTTCGGCCAGCTTCTCCTGCGCGCCCTGCAGCCCCACGTCCCCAGCCAACTGCTGCCCGTCCTGAAAGTTCTGTGGGCGCTGGCCGTCCTGATCAGCTGGGTGGCGGTTGCGACCGCCGTGGCGTACCTGCCCAGCGTTCCTATCCTGTTCAGCCTGGGCCGCGACATCATGGAAGGTTTCCGGCACAGCGCCGGTCAGCTCGTGGTGGTGCTCGCCATGGCCCTCATCGCGTGGAATCTCATCAGTGCCCTGGCGCACCGGATTGTCGCGGAGGAGGAATTCAACCGCCGCAGTGTGCGCGTCCAGACCCTCAAGGGCGTCGTGGAAAGCACGCTGCGCGTCACCGTGGTGCTGCTGAGCGCCATTGCCGGCCTGCAGGCGCTCGGGGTGAATGCCACCAGCCTCCTGGCCGGCGTGTCCGTGCTGGGTCTCGCCGTGGGTTTCGGCGCGCAGAGCCTCATCAAGGACGTCTTCAACGGGTTTTTCATCCTCCTGGAAGACCAGTACGGCGTGGGCGACGTCATCACCGTCAATACCGGCCAGCTGACCGGCGGCGTGGAGCGCCTCAACCTGCGCGTCACGGCCCTGCGCGCCATGGACGGCACCATGCACATCATTCCCAACGGGCAGATTCAGACCGTCAGCGTCAGCAGCAAGGACTGGTCGCGTGTGGTGGCGCAGGTGGACGTCACCTACACGGCCAATATCGACGACGCCCTGCGCGTCCTGCAGCAGGTCAGTACGGAAATCTACACCGACGAGCAGTGGCGGCACTTCTTCCTGGAAGAACCCGAGCAGCAGGGTGTGGTGCAGCTCGCCCCGGACGGCGTGACGCTGCGCGCGCTGTTCAAGGTGCAGCCCAAAAGCCAGTGGGCCATCGGGCGTGAGTTCAACCGCCGCATCAAGATTGCCATGGACGAAGCCGGCATCGAAATTCCCTTCCCGCAGCGCAGCCTGAACTTCGGCGGGGCACCCATCGAGATCAAGCTGACCCGCGAGGACAGCGGCCGTGATCCCCGCGCCGCGCAGGACCGCGAGCGGTCGCCCGTGAAACCCACCCTCACCCGCGATCCCGACGCCAACGAGCTCACCTGAACGGCGCGCCGCTGTGAGGCTTACCCGGCCAGACCGGAAGGGCGAGGCACGGCGGGTGGCAGTGGATCGAGAGTCTGCCCGTCAAGCAGGGCCGTGAATTCCTCACCGCTGAGCGTTTCGCGGGTCAGGAGCACCGTGACGATCTCATGCACCCGGTGCAGATGCTCCCCGATCAGGTGCACGGCCCGGGTGTACGCCGTGTCAATCAGGTCCTTGACCTCCGAGTCGATCTGCGAAGCGGTGCCTTCACTCATGGGGAGCATCTGCGGCCCGCCGCCCAGGAAGTTGCCCTGGTCGCTGGCCAGAGCCACCTTGCCGATGCGGTCGCTCATGCCCCACTCGGTGACCATGCGCCGCGCGATGCTCGTCGCCTGCTGGAAATCGTTCTGCGCGCCGGTGGTGATCTCGCCGAACACGACCTGCTCCGCCGCGCGGCCGGCCAGGGCCACCGCAATCATGTCTTCCAGGGCGGGGCGGGTGACGTGCAGGCGGTCGTCGGCGTCGGGCATCATGTACCCCGCCGCGCGGCCGCGCGGCACCACGGTGAGTTTCGCCACCCGGTTCGCGTGGGGGAGGAGCTGGGCGGCGAGGGCGTGACCGACCTCATGGTAGGCGGTGACCTTGCGGTCGGCCTCACGCACCACCAGCGAGCGGCGCTCCGGTCCCATCAGCACCCGGTCGCGCGCTTCCTCCACGTCCCGCCCCACGATCCGCGTGCGCCCCGAACGCGCCGCCTGCAGCGCCGCCTCGTTCAGCAGGTTCTCCAGGTCCGCGCCCACCATGCCTGCCGTGCGCCGCGCGATCACGCCCAGGTCCACGCTGGCGTCCAGCGGTTTCTTGCGCGCGTGAATGCGCAGGATCATCTCCCGGCCCCGCACGTCCGGCGCGTCCACCACCACCTGCCGGTCGAAGCGCCCCGGGCGCAGCAGCGCGGCGTCCAGCACGTCCGGGCGGTTGGTGGCGGCCAGGATGATCACCTCCTGCCCGCTGGAGAAGCCGTCCATTTCCACGAGCAGCTGGTTGAGGGTCTGCTCGCGCTCGTCGTTGCCGCCCTGCATGTTCACGCCGCGTTTGCGGCCCACCGCGTCGATCTCGTCGATGAACACGATGCACGGCGCGGACTTGCGGGCCTGTTCGAACAGGTCGCGCACGCGGGCGGCGCCCACGCCGACGAACATCTCGACGAAGTCGCTGCCGCTGATGCTGAAGTACGGCACGCGGGCCTCACCGGCGACGGCTTTGGCGAGCAGGGTCTTGCCGCTGCCGGGAGGACCGACCAGCAGCACCCCGTGGGGAATGCGGGCGCCGAGCTGGTGGTAGCGTTCCGGCTGGCGCAGGAAGTCCACGACTTCCTGCAGGTCCTGCTTGGCCTCGTCGCAGCCGGCCACGTCGTTGAACGTCAGCTTGATCTGCCCCTCGGCAATCACCGCCGCCCGCGACCGGCCGAACGCGGTGGGGTTGGCGCTGCTGGCGCCCGTGCGCATGCTGCGCCACAACACGACCAGGATCAGTCCCGTGAGCAGCAGCGGCAGCACCTGTCCCAGCCAGCCCAGCGTGGACCCACTGCCAGTCACGGTGAGCGGCACCCCGGCCTTGCGGATGCGGGTCAGGGTCGCGCCGTCCGGCGGCACAACCAGGGTCCGGACGCGAGTCCCGCTGCCGTCCGCGAGGGTCACGTTCGCCATGCCGCCGCTGCTGAGCACCACGCGCGTCACGCGCTGCTGTTCCAGATCGGCGAAGAACCGGTTGGTGGTGTACGGGCCGTCCGACGTCACGGCCGCCCGCGTGGGAGCGGCCAGCGCCGGACCCAGCGTGGCCCCCAGGCTCAGGATCAGCGTAGCCAGCAGCAGTCGGGCGGCGCGGTTCATGCCCCATCCTACGGCCACCGGGCTCCGGAACTTCGTGAGAACGGCACTCAGCTTCAGGTCAGGTCCGGGTCATAAGGTGAGCACATGCGCAAAGTACTCCTGCTTGGCACGCTTGCCCTGGGCCTCAGCGCCTGCACCGTCACCGTCCGCCCGAACGTGGGCCTCCTGGGCGCCGACAGCAACCTGATCGTGGACCTGCGCCCCGACCGGGGCGAGGGCAGCACGTACGCCGTGGGTGAAGCCGTGCGCTTCACCATCCGCACCCGCACCGCCGGGTACGTGACAATGATTGCCCTGCAGAGCAACGGGTACACCGACACCCTGGTGCGCAACGTGTACATTCCCGCCGGGGCGACCACCTTCCCCCGCGCGCAGGACGGCGTGACCTACAACCTCGCCGAACCGCGCGGCGTGCAGCGCGTCCGCGCGATCTTCACCCGGGTGCGCCCCACCACCGATCTCGTGCTGCGCGGCACGTACGACGAGGGCCGCTGGAACGCCACGAGCACCGCGTACCTGCAGCCCTACGCCACCGAGGACCGCGACGTTCAGGAAACCTACCTGTACATCCGCTGACGTCCGCCTGAGGGGCCCGCCTGACCCAGGCGGGCCCTGTTCATGCCTGGGTCAGGTGGGCCTGGCCGGACGCTCAGCCACACCAGGGCACAGGAAGTTGCCCCCGGCATTCTGGACGTCCGGACGCCGCGCCGCTCTGCCACGCGGCCATGAGACTGCGCAGTGCCGCCACGCGCAGCCCGCCCGCAGTGGCGAGTTCGGCAGCTGCGGCAGCCCGCTCGGTTCGGGTCTGCGCCAGCAGGTAAAGCGCGCGCGCCTGACCCAGGGCCTCCAGGCGGTCCGGGTGGCGTTCCGGCAGACCAGCAGGCGTATTTACCCAGCAGGCCGGCGGGTGGTGGGGCGCGACCTTGACCCCTTCCTCCGCCAGCCACTGCCAGCAGCGCCAGTCGATCAGGACGCTGCGGGTCTGCACGCCTTGAAATTGGGGCTGCGCGGACCAGCGCCACGCCCGCGGTCGTCCCGCCGCAGAGCGAAGCAGCCCGGTCACCTGCACGCGCCGCTCGATGCACTGCGGCCTGCGGGCGTCCTCACACGCCCAGTCGCGCAGCGCCCGGTGCAGGGCCGAGAACGTCCCGCCGGACGCCACCACGTCCACCAGGGCCACGCGGCGGTCTTCGCGCACCAGGACGCGTGGATTCAGCCCGGCGCTGCTGAAGAGGGGACGCAGGGTCGTTGCCTGGGCGGGGGTCAGCGTTGCATTCAGCAGGGACACGTTCAGGCCCGCGACACGCCACGTGACGTTCACGCCACGCAGCAGGCCGCTGAGATACGCGCGCAGCGGCTCCGGGGGACCGGCCGATAAACACCAGATCCCGGCCTTCCGCAGCGACGAGCACACCAGCAAGGGCGGCGCGGAGCGCCGGCAGGTGTTCGGCCGCCTGTCCGAGAGGCGCGCGCGGCAGACCCAGCCCGGCGGCACGCGCCACGTTCCACACAGGGGGCCCGGCTGATTCCAGAGGGTGAGGTGCCATGCCGTCATGCTGCGCTCCGCCTCGCAAAGCGGCATCCGCGAACCGGCGCAGCGTCACCCCGCCAAATGTCGCAGGGACCGGCCAGTATGCTGGGCCGCATGAGCCTGACCTTCGAGGATGCCAGCGCCCGCGTGGACGCCTTCATCAGCCAGTTCCGGGAAGGATACTTCCCGCCGCTGCTGATGCTGGCGCGCCTGACGGAGGAAACGGGAGAGATTGCCCGCGTGATTGCGCACCAGAACGGCAAGACGCCCAAGCCCGGTGAGGACCCCGGCGACCTGGAGATGGAACTGGCAGACCTGCTGTTCGTCACCATCTGCATGGCAAACGAACGGGGCCTGAGCCTCGAACGCGGGTTCGAGCGCATGATGACCAAGATCGAGCAGCGCGACACCACCCGCTGGACGAAAAAAACCGTGGAGGACCTGTGAGCGACCTGCGCTATCCGCTGGGACCGATGCCCACGCCCCAGAGCCTGACGCCCGTGGAGCGGATGGAGGCCCTCGGGCAGCTGTTCGCGCTGCCGGCCGACCTGTTCGAGGTGGTGCAGGGCCTGCGCGAGGACCAGCTGGCCACGCCCTACCGGGAGGGGGGCTGGACCGTCCGGCAGGTGGTGCACCACGTGGCGGAAAGCCACCTGAATGCCTTCACACGCCTGAAACTCGCCTTGACCGAGGAGAATCCCACCGTGCGCCCGTACGAGGAGGACCGCTGGGCCACCCTGCCTGATCATGACCTCGTGCCGGAAGTGAGCCTGAACCTCCTGGACGCACTGCATTCCAGGCTGGGCATGCTGTTCGCGTCCCTGAATGCGGAGCGCGGAGACTGGGCCCGGCCGTGGACGCACCCCGCGCAGGGCCGCACGTACACCGTGGATACCCTGCTCGCCATGTACGCCTGGCATGGCCGGCACCATGTGGCGCACATTCAGGGTCTGCGCGACCGGCAGGGCTGGTAGGGCGGCGTGCAGTTCGGTCCGGAATTCCATACGCCTGTCGAGCGCCGCGCGGCCGGTGTGGTGATCCTGAACAGCGCCGGGGACGTGCTGCTGATCCAGGAGCGCGGCGTGCCGGACCAGCCGCACAAGGCGGGGCTGTGGCACCTCCCCAGCGGCACGGTGGAACCCGGTGAGAACCCCCAGGATACGGCCGTGCGGGAAGCGTGGGAGGAGGCGGGTGTACGCGTCCGGCTCGTGAAGTTCCTCGCGGCGTACCTCGGCCACTTTCCGGACGGCGCGCCCGTGCTGCGCCACGCCTGGCTCGCCGAGCCGCTGACGGGCTCCACGTTCCAGCCGGCGCTGCCGGACGAGGTGCGGGCGGTCCGGTTTGTGTCCCGCACCGAATTCGATGAGCTGTACAGCGCCGGGCGCATCCGCATGCACCACACGAAGCTCTTTTACGAGGACGCCCTGCGGGAACAGTCCAGGCGGGCACGTTCTCCAGCACAGGGCGCGTGATCTGGCCCGGAGGCAGGTGGCCCGCTGCTGCCGGGGCCAGATGAAGGGGGGAGACGAACAGAGCCTCCGGCACGCATCCGGAGGCTCCGCCCTGGGGGTGGGGTTTACTCGTAGCCGAGTTCGCGCAGCGCTTCCTCGTCTTCACGCCAGCCGGGAATCACGATGACCTCCAGGCCCAGGTACACCTTGCGGCTCAGGAAGACTTCAAGCTGCTTGCGGGCCGCCTGACCAATTTCTTTGAGCTGCTTGCCGCCCGCGCCGATCACCATGCCCTTATGGGCATTCTTCTCCACAACGATCTCGCCTTCGATGCGCTGCAGGCCGTCCTCGCGTTCCGTCCAGCGGTTCACGCGGGTGGCGACAGCGTAGGGCAGCTCATCGCGAAGTTTTTTCATGGCTTCCTCGCGGATGATCTCCGCGGCCCACTGTTCCCGGGACTGATCGCTGGCGCTGCCCTGCGGGAAGAAGAACGGGTTTTCGGGCAGTATGTCCAGCAACTGCTCACGCAGGGTGGCCACGGCGTTCGGATTGTTCTGCGCGCTCAGCATGATCTCGTTGAAGCCTGCGTCGCGGCCGTCGAGCAGAGCGCGGTACAGCTTCATCGCTTCGTCCGGGTACTTCGCAGCGTCGGTCTTGTTGCCCACCAGGAACAGCGGGCGGTTCAGGTCCCGCACCTGCCGCGCCACGAGGTTGTCCTCGTCGGTGGGCGGGTGGCGCAGATCCACGACCCACACGATGACGTCCACGTCGGCCAGGGCGCTGTGCACCTCATGGTTCATGTACTTGCCGAGCGCGTCCTTGGCTTTATGCAGCCCTGGGGTGTCCACGAAGACCACCTGCCGGGCGCCGCTGGTATAAATGCCACGCACGCCGCGCCGCGTGGTCTGTGGGCGGGGACTGGTGGGGGCCACCTTGGTGCCCAGGAAGGAGTTCAGGAGGGTGCTTTTGCCGACGTTGGGCTTGCCCACAATGGCTACGAAGCCGGAGTGGGTCTGCTCGCCGGAGGTCTGGGAGAATTCCGTCATCAGGGGTATTGTGGCACGCCCCGGCGCTGGCAATCGTGCCCGCCACCCGCCGGGAGATGAAGAGCAGATGAACGCTGGTGGGGGCAACTTCCCCCCGGCAGTCCACGTACTGCCAGACATGAGAAACCCAGTGACCAGCGGCCCCCAGAGCAGCGTTCAGGACATGTTTGCCCAGAGCGTCGCGGTCCTCAGCCGCCCCAGCCCCGCCACGTTCGAACGCTTCGAGCGGCGCGGCACCATCACCAGCGCCCTGACATACGTCATGATCGCGGCCGTCGTGTCCGCCGTGATCGCGGCGCTCTTCGCCCTGCTGCACCCCGACGTGACCTTCTTCGGGCAGCTGTTCACCCGCCTGATCCTTGTGCCCGTCGGCTTCCTTGTGTTCACAGGGGCCGTGTACCTGATCGGCCGCAGCCTCTTCCGCGGCACCGGCACCTACCCGGAGGTCGCGTACTCCTTCGCCCTGTTCTACGTGCCCCTCAGCATCGTCAGCACCCTCATCGGCGTGATCCCCGTGCTGGGCTGGCTGGTGATGTTCATCATCAGCCTCGCCATGGTGTACTTCGGATTTATGGCCGTGCAGAGCAGCATGAACCTGCGTGACCAGACCCAGGCGGTCATCACGCTGATCCTGGCCTGGATCGCGCAGCTGGTCGTCGCCGGCGTGATCGGCGCACTCTTCGCCAGCATGTTCGCCGTGGGCCGCGCCGTCACCGGCAGCTGACCCGCTGCGGCCACAGGGGCGCCGCGCCCCTCGCCTGTGTCCTCCCCCCGGTGCCCCCCAGGTACACTGCCCCATGACCCAAGGCACCCCCATCACCCCGGACGACCGCGCCCGCCTGGACCAGGTGTTCATGCAGGTTGTGCTTGACGTGCAGGCCCAGGCCCAGCAGACCGCGCCCGCCCAGGCCGGCAATCTGGCCGCCATGTTCCACAAGGAAACCGTCAGTGACGCCCTCCAGGGCTGCGCCATGCTGATCGCCGGCTGGAACCAGGGGCGCGTGGACACCCCTGGCCTGACCCGGACCGCCAAGGCCCTCCGGGCCCTCAACCTCCCGGACCTCGCCGCCCGCATCGAGAAGCTCAAGCACATTGCCGACGCCTGACACGCACCCTGACCAGAGGCGCCTGTCTGCCTGTGTCCTAGACCGCCGTGCCCGGGTCCCCCGCCGCAGGACTACACTTCACCCATGACTGCCCGCGGCTTTTTTTATTGGTTCGGTACTCACCGGGCCTAGTCGCGCTGTATCTCACCACCGCCCGGTGCGCCCCCAAGGCCACCGGGCGCTTTCACACCCCAGGAGACGCTCATGACGCACCCCGAACCCACCGTCCAGCCCGGCCGTACCGAGAACCTGAACGTCTCCGGCTTCACGCCCCTGATCACCCCCCGCGCCCTGAAAGCCCGCTGGCCCCTCACGCCCCAGGCTGAAGCGACCGTGCTCGCAGGCCGCCGGG
This sequence comes from Deinococcus taeanensis, assembly GCF_020229735.1. NCBI lineage: Bacteria > Thermotogati > Deinococcota > Deinococci > Deinococcales > Deinococcaceae > Deinococcus > Deinococcus taeanensis. The sequence continues at coordinate 805,260 of NZ_CP083455.1, forward strand.
CCGCGCAGGACATCCTCCACGGCCGGGACGACCGCCTGCTCATCGTGGTCGGCCCGTGCTCCGTGCATGACCACGACCAGGCGCTCGAGTACGCCCGCCGCCTCGCCACGCTGCGCGAACGGGTCAAGGATCGCCTGGAAGTGCACATGCGCGTGTACGTCGACAAACCCCGCACCACCGTCGGCTGGCGCGGCTACCTCCTCGACCCTGACATGAACGGCACGAACGACATCAACCGGGGTCTGGAACTCACCCGTCAGCTCATGGTGCAGGTCAGCGAACTGGGCCTTCCCGTCGCCACGGAACTGCTCGACCCGTTCGCTCCGCAGTACGTCTTCGACGCCGTCGCCTGGGCCTGCCTGGGCGCCCGCACCACAGAGTCCCAGACGCACCGCGTGATGAGCAGCGCCGTTTCCGCCCCCATGGGCTTCAAGAACGGCACCGGCGGCGGCATCAAACTCGCCGTGGACGCCATCGTCGCCGCCCGCGCCTCCCACGCGTTCTTCACCATCGACGACGACGGGCAGGCGTGCATCGTGCACACCCTCGGCAACCCCGACGGTCACGTGATTCTCCGCGGCGGTCGCGGCGGCCCGAACGCCGCGCCGCAGTTCGTAAAGGAAGCCGCCGATCTCATGGCGGCTGCCGGCCTCACCCCCGCCGTCATGGTGGACTGCTCGCACGCCAACAGCGGCTCTGACCACACCCGCCAGAACCTGGTGTGGCGTGACGTGCTGCATCAGCGTGCCGCCGGCCAGACCGCCATCAAGGGCCTGATGATCGAAAGTAACCTGCGTGCAGGCAAGCAGAGCATCCCCGCGGACCTCACGCACCTGATCCCCGGTCTGAGCGTCACGGACGCCTGCGTCGGCTGGGACGAAACCGAATCCCTGCTTCTCGAAGCGCACGCCGCGCTCAGCCGCGAACCCGTCAGGGGGTAAGGGCTGAACGCCGCCGGGCACGGTGTTCAGGGTGCCGCGAGGCCGCCGGCCGGACCCCGCGCGGTGCCGGTGCATGCAGTTGAGAAGCCGGAATGAGGCTGCATGGTCGGCCCCGGCTACGGCGAGGGCGGACCATGCGGCTTTCAGTGGGCCGGGATGAGCCGGAAATCCCGGAACGACAGGCTGTACGCGCTGCCAGGCGCCCCGACCGCTCCGAGCATCTGGAGTTGCGCGGCTGGATTGGTGGCGGGGGCGGTAAAGGTGTACGTGAAGGTCTGGTCGGCGGTGCCCAGGGCGGCTTTGGCGTCCAGATAACGGGCGTAGCTGCCGCCGTTCTCCCCGACGACCACGGCGACCTCGCGGGCGTCAGAGGCGCGGCTGGTGAAGGTCAGGGTGTACTTCTGCCCGGCCACGAGGGGAACGTCCGTCTGGTTCAGCTGCACGTGCCAGTTGTTGCTGGGATTCACGTGCGCGACGTTCAGGGTGAGGGTGCCGCCGCTGGTGGTGGCGCTCAGGCCGCTGGCACCGTCCTCCCAGGTGGTCCAGTAGGCGGTGCCGGGCACGCCGGGGATGCCAGGGTGGGCGGCGCTGTCCTGGGTGAACGCCGCGTTGTACAGCAGGTTGCCGTCGGCGGCGGGGGGGCGGGCGCCGGCAGCGTTCCCGGTGCGTTTCACGGTGATGTTGTCCAGCCAGACGGGGCCGGCGCCGGCGTTCCCCAGGTTGAATTCCAGTCGGGCGGCGGCGTCGCTGGTGGCTTTCATGTCGAAGGTCAGGGTGCGCCGCCCGCGGATGGTGCCGGTCTGTACGGTCTGCTCGCCGGAGTACGCGGCGTACCCGCGGTCCTGGCCGCCGCCCACCTTGACCATCATGGAGCGGTTCTGGGCGGCCCAGGTGTCGAAACTCACCTCGTACCGCCCGCCCTGTTCGATGTTCAGGCCGTCCTGGCGGACCTGCACGGCGTAGTTCACGCTGCCGGGGGCAGTGATGTCCGCCTTGAGGGCGTGGTCCTGCGTGGCGTCGTTGCTGAGGGTCACCCGGCCGTCACTGGTGAACAGCGTCCAGAACGCCGAGTGTGGCACGCTGTCCAGGTGAGTGGTGCCGGGCGTGATGTGCGGGTCCGTGTCGGCCCAGTCGAAGCTGCTGTTGTACACGAGGTTCCCGTCACCCAGGGCGGGACGGGCGGGCCGGGGCGTCCACGGGTAGGTCATGGTGGGGCGCGGACCGGGGCTGTTCTTCTCGGCGTTCAGGCCGTACACGCGGACGTAGTCAACGAGCATCTCGGCCGTTTCGGGGGTGGTGGCGTCGGGGTTGCCGTCGAAGTTGCCGCCCACGGCAAGGTTGAGCAGCAGGTAGAACGGCCGGTCGAACGGGGCAGGCCAGGCGTTCAGGTCCGCGTCCCGGGTGGGCGGGGTGGTGTTCGAGCTCCACCACTGGGTTTTCTCGCTGGTGAGCTGCCCATCAATGAACCACTGGATTTTCCCGGGGGTCCATTCCACGCTGTACGTGTGCCACCCGTCCATGCGGCCGCCGTTCGGGTAGGGAACAGTCGCGCCGGAGTACACGTTGTTCGGCCAGACGCCGCCGTAGTGGATGGTCTGGGCCAGCTCACCGGGTTTGCTGCCCCACCCTTCGGCAATGTCGATCTCGCCGCTGGCGGCCCAGCTGGCGTAGGGGCTGGGTTCCTCGGGCAGGAGCCAGATGGCAGGCCACAGGCCCTTGCCGGAGGGAAATTTCGCGCGGATCTCGAAACGGCCGTAGGTGCGGCTGAATTTTCCGGCGGTGCGAATGCGGGCGGAGGTCCAGTCGAAGGTGCCCGTGGTGGCACCGGCCGGGCCGGTGTAGGCGCCCCTGCGGGCAGTGATGACGAGGGTGCCGTTCTCGACGCGCAGGTTCTCTGGGCGGTCGGTGTAGTACTCCAGTTCATTGTTGCCCCAGCCGGCAATGTAGTCCGTGCCGGCTGTGAAGCCGTTACCAATCTGCGGGGTCCAGCGGGCCGCATTGAGGGTGGTGCCGCTGAATTCGTCCTGCCAGGCGGCCTGGGGACTGACAGTGCGGGCAGTGCTGCACGCGGTGAAGAGGGCAGTGAGGGTGAGCAGCAGCGGCAGTCGGGTCATGGGGGCTCCTGTGCGGGCGAGGGCGCGGAGGGGCATGGGGCCGCGTCACCCGGCAGGCTGGTGCGCTGGGGCACGGCCGGGTGGCGTCCCCGACGGGCGGAGAGCAGCAGGGGAAAGATGGAACTGTGGTTGAGCGTACCCAGTCTTGAAAGCGCTGTCAAGAATGTCTGCCACCGCCCATGAAGAGGAGAGAACTGCGTTCAGTACAATGAATTCTGGCTGCCATCTGCACGAATGAGCTTATGCCCCACTGAAGTGGGCGTGCGCCCTCCCAAGAAAGCCGCAAGCCTGCCCTTGCCGCCCTTCACGCTGCGCGCGGCATGCTGAGCAGGTATGGCGCGCCGAAACAACACCTTCGGGGGCGGTCGGCCCCCCAGCGAACGGCCCAGCAAAATCTGCGCCCACTGCCAGCTGCCGTTCACGTGGCGCCGGAAATGGGCCCGTGACTGGGACGAGGTCCGCTACTGTTCTGAGCGCTGCCGGGCCGCCGCGAAACGGGAGAGACCATGACCACCCCCACCTACGGCCTGGTCTGCCTGACCCTGGGTCCCGAAGTCCGCTTCCGCACCATCACCCTCACCCGCTTCCGCGCCCTGCCGCCTGAACAGCGCGCCGCCACACTGCTGGACCTGTACGCCGCGAACATCAGCCGCCTGCGCGGCGCAGCCACCTACTGCGCCGCGCGCGGCATCCGTCTGTACCGCCTGAGCTCCAGCCTGTTTCCCATGCTCGACCTCGACGGGGACGACACCGGCGCCAGCGTTCTCGCGCACCTCGCCCCGCAGCTGCTCGAAGCCGGACAGGCCTTCCAGAACGCCGGAATCCGCCTGCTGATGCACCCTGAGCAGTTCATCGTGCTGAACAGCGACCGCCCCGAAGTGCGCGCCAGCAGCCTGCGCGCCATCACCACCCACGCGCACGTCATGGACACCATGGGCCTGGAACGCAGCCACTGGAATCTCCTGCTGCTGCACGGCGGTAAGGGCGGCCGCGCCGCCGAACTGCAGGCCCTGATTCCCGACCTGCCCGACCCCGTCCGCCTGCGCCTGGGCCTGGAGAACGACGAACGCGCCTACAGTCCCCGCGACCTGCTGCCCGTGTGCGAGGCCACCGGCACGCCCCTGATTCTCGACGCGCACCACCACGTGGTGCACGACCGTCTGCCGGATCAGGAGCACCCCAGCGTGCGGGAGTGGGTTCTCGCCGCCCGGCGCACCTGGCACCCCCCAGAGTGGCAGGTGGTACACCTCAGCAACGGCCTGGACGGCCCGCAGGACCGCCGGCACAGTCACCTGATCAGCCATCTGCCCAGCGCCTACCACGACGTCCCCTGGATCGAGGTGGAAGCCAAGGGCAAGGAGGAGGCCCTGGCGGACCTGCATGCCCGCCTACACTACAGGGCGTGACCTCCAACCCCGGTGAGCCGCAGCGCCTGATCGTCATGGGCGTCTCCGGCAGTGGCAAGACCAGCGTCGGCGAGGCGCTCGCCGCGGCCCTCCACACCACGTTCCTGGACGCCGACAATTACCACACCACCGAGGCCCGCGCGCGCATGCACGCCGGGCAGGCCCTCACGGACGCCGACCGCGCTCCCTGGCTCGCCCGGCTGCGCCAGCACCTGTGCGGGCACGGGCGCCTGGTGCTGGCCTGCTCCGCCCTGAAACGCGCCTACCGGGACGAACTGCGCGTGCCCGGCGTGCAGTTCCTGTTCCTGGACGTGCCTGAACTCCTCCTGCGCGACCGCCTGCAACGCCGCACCGGGCATTACGCCGGCGTCAGTCTCCTGGACTCCCAGCTGACAACCCTGCAACGACCTGGCCCCGACGAACCGGACGTGCACACCCTGCCGGTCAGCGCAGGCGACACAACCGCTGCCCTCGTCAGGCGCGCCACCGCCCTGCTGAACGTCAGGTAAGGCAGCGCCCCGCCCGGCGTTCCCCTACCCTGCAGACCATGACCCGCCGCTTCATGTCCCTGCTGCGTGCCCTTCCCGTCCTGCTTGTGGCGCAGGTGCAGGCCGCCGGAATTCTCGGCACCAGCGTCACGCCGGCGCAGATTCAGGCGTCCACGTTCTGTCAGCAGTACAGCTGCGGAGAACCGTTCGTGCGCGGCCGCGACTGGCAGTACCCGTTCAGCCGCTACCAGGGTCTCACCATCACCCGGGAGTCCGGTGAGGCCGGCAGCCGCGTGGTGAGTGTGAGCCTCTGGGTGCGCAATGACGGCCTGAACGCCGCGGCCGACCGGGCCGCCTTCCAGCAGGCGCAGCGCCTCGCCCTGGGGTACGTGCCCTACACCGGCGCCGTTGAACCCTGCTACGCCGCCATGACCACCCGTACCCTCGTGAACCGCCCGGACGAACGCACCCTGGGCGTGAGCTGTGAACTGTGGGACAGCAGCACCGACTTTTACGTCACTGCCGACCCCGCCTACCTCGCACGCACCGCACCCGCCCCGGCGGCCCTGAGTAGCGGACCCACCAAACTTCACCGCTGGTCCTTCACGACCTGCGCCTCCCAGAGCGGCACGAACACGTACCTGCTGATGGGCGAGGCGGCCCGCTGCACCCTGCGCATCGAAACGAAAGGCGAGCAGAGCCCAGTCGTGAAGGCCGAACTGCAGTACGAAATCGAGTATGTGCAAAACGGCCAGTACGTCAAGAAACTCCTGCCCGGGAAGGAACTCTGGCTGCCCGGCCGGGCGCCCGGCGCCCTCGACCCGCGCCTCACCCAGCAGGGCCGCGTCATCACCCTCAACGTCAGCCTCGCGGTGAAGAAAACGCCCGGCCGCACCGTGACCAGCCTGAACACCATTGCGAAACTCACCTTCGCAAACGGCGCCGTGAAAACCGCCTATGAACCTCTCCTGGTCCGCTGACCTCCGCAACTGCCCCGCAGGCGCTACCCTGCGGGGCGTGAACGTTGTCGTGTTCGACCTGGAAACCACGGGCCTCTCACCGGAACGAGACGGCATCGTCGAAATTGGCGCCGTGCGCATCGTGGACGGCCGGGTGGACGAAACGCAGCGCTACGAGACCCTGGTGCGCCCCACCAGCGCCGACGGGCGCGCCATGCTGATTCCCTGGCGGGCCGAGCGGGTGCACGGCATCAGCAACGACATGGTGCGCGCCTCACCCACCATTGCGCAGGTGCTGCCCGAATTCCTGGAGTTCGTCAACGGCTGGCCGGTCGTGGCCCACAACATCGGCTTCGACGGCGGGTTCATGCGCACCAACGCCACCCGGCACGGCCTGACGTGGAACCCGGCTGCGGAACACTGCACCGTGCAACTCTCCCGCCGGGCATTCCCGAAAGAACGCGCGCACAACCTGACGGTACTGGCCGAACGGCTGGGCCTGAATTTCGCGCCCGGCGGCCGGCACCGCAGCTTCGGGGACGTGCAGGTCACCGCGCAGGCCTACCTGCGCCTCATGGACCTCCTCCAGAGCAGACCGGTCAAGTCCTGACAGACCCCCGGGGGTGAACGGCCGGCCCCGCGCGCGCCGGCCTGCATGCCAGTTGACTTGCCCACGCCCCAGGTGACGCCGCTGAGTCAGGGCACGCGCTACTTCCGCGCAGTCTGACTGCGCGGAACGAGCACAATCGCATTCGGCACCGGGCGGCTCCAGACGGTGTTCAGGTACCCGCCCAGATTGCCGTACCCGCCGGTCACGAACGCCGTGGCGCTGCTGCCGCTGTCCAGACGCACCGCGTCCTGCACGCCTGCCCTCGCCAGGGCCGCCGCGAAGGCGTCCGGGGAGCCGTGTTCCAGGAACGCAATCGTGGGCTGCCCGCCCAGCACCCCGAACGCCACCTGCCGGGTGGCCCGCCAGATGCTGCCCGCCGTGTTGAACCCCTCGCGCTGCGCGTCCAGCACCACACGCCCCCCCTGAACGAGCAGCGGCCCGGCACTCAGGGCGTCCACAGCCGTGTCCCAGATGCTGTCGGCCCGCCAGTTCAGCGCCACGCCCAGAGGCGCGCCCGCCGCACGCGGCAACTGCGGGAACCGCGCCGGGTCGAACGTGAAGGCCAGCGTGCCTTCCGGCGGCGTGACCCCGCCGGTCAGGGCGCGGCCCACTGTGGCGCTGCCAGGCGCGACCAGCAGCGTGGTGAGCGCGTCAGCGCCCACACGGGTGCGGCCATCCCCAACAAACGCCGTCAGCAGCCCCGCGTCCGGCTTCGACCGGACGCTGTTCACGGTCACGCTGAAGCCCGCGCCGCTCAGCACGTACCGGGGGCGCGGGTACCCGAACAGCGTGCCGCCCTGCGCCGTGAAGCCCAGCGTGCCCCGTTTCTCCAGACTGGGCGCGGTCATCAGGCCTCCCACCGCCACGAGATCCACCGGCAGGCGACTGGCCGGGTCGAAGTACCCGCCGTTCACGCCCGCCACGCCCCCCGCCTGCTTCACGAGGTCCGCCACGCCACTGGCACGGCCGGTAGCGGCCGTCACCACACGCGGCTGGTAGAGCGCCGGGTCGAAGCTCAGCAGGTGCAGCCCGCCCAGCTGCCGGTACGCGACGCCGTCCGGCAGGGCGTCCGGATCCACGGGCGGCGGAACGGTGTTGTCCAGGTACGTGGTGGTGTCCACCACCACCCGGTACGGATTGTCCAGCGTGAAGATCTCACTGCGGCCGCCCGACGTGGCGAGCGTCACGCTGGCGCCCGCCGCGCCCTGCGCCAGCGTGAGCGTGTCACCGGACTCCAGCGTCTGCGTGCCCGGCGTAACCCCGACCCCCGGGAGCGTGAGGTTCACGCCGTCCTGCGCGCGGGTCACGGTGTACGGCACCGTGGCGCTGAGTTCCAGCACCACGCGCTGCACCTCCACCGTGCGGTGCAGGGTCCGGCTGACCCGAACGGTATCCAGGTTCGCACTGGCCGACGGGGTGGGCGGCACCACCGTCACCGGGATGGGAGGCGCGGGCACAGGGGTCACGGCCGGCACCCCCGGATCCGGTGAGGGCGGCAGCGTGCCGGCCGGCACGCTCTCCGGCGCCCCGAAATCCAGCAGGGCCGGGGTATCAGCCAGCACCGGCACGCCCAGCGCCGTGAGGGCCGTGACCGGCACGTACAGGCTGCCGCCCGCAAGTTGCGGCAAGGAAAGTTTGCCGCCCAGGGTAAACCCCACCGCCCGCCACCCGGTGGCCGGCGCGAAGCGCAGTTCCCGGCCGCGGAACAGCAGCCGCAGATCCACCGGGTCATTGCGGACAGCCACGCCCAGACGCGGGAGGGTCCACACGGCCAGCGCCTCGCCGCCCGGCAGCACGCGGGATTCCACGGCGCTGGCCTGCACCACGCCAGCCACCGCGACCGGACGGGCGGCGGCGGCACCCAGCAGGGTCAGGCCCAGCAGGGCCGTGAGGGTGCCGGAGGTGCGGAGACGACGGGAGGAGGATCGGCGGGGGCTTCCCTTCACGCGGGCGAGTGTAGCGCCCCCCGGAGCCGGCGCGGGTGAGCACGCCGTCAGCTTCACCGGCCGCCCCCGGCGCGCAGTCAGGCTCTTGTATGAAATGTGATTTTATAGTGACGCCCATATGATCGAACCATCACTGGCGCTGTACGGCGACGCCTTCGAGCGCGTAGACGGGCTTATTCAGGAGCTGCTGGACACCACGGGCGTACGCTACGGCCTGCTGGTGGACCGCAAGGGCTTCGTGCTCTCCCACAAAGAAGCGCTGTGGGCGCCGCGCCCGCCCGCACTCGACAGCGTCGCCACGCTGGTCGCCAGCAACGCCGCCGCGACGGCCGCCCTGGCCAACATGCTGGGCGAACGCACCTTCAGCGAGCAGATCCACCAGGGCGAGAACGGCACCCTGTACGTGGAGAGCGTCGGCACCGACTCGCTGCTCACCCTGATCTTCGACGCCAGCGTGCCGCTGGGCAAGGTCAAGGTGTACGCCAAGAAGAGCATCGGGCAGATCGCCGCGATCCTCGACGAACTCAAGGACATCCCACCCGTGCAGCTCGGTGAGGACTTCAGCCAGGGCGCCACGTCCCTGCTGGACGACCTGCTCGGCTGATCGCCCCACCCCCACGTTCGGATACAGGAGACCCATGAGCACCATCAACTTCGCGGCGCGCGAAATCAACTGCAAGATCGTCTACTACGGCCCCGGCATGAGCGGCAAGACCACCAACCTCAAGCACGTGTTCTCCAAGGTGCCCGGCCACCTGCGCGGCGAGATGGTCTCCCTGGCCACCGAGGACGAACGCACCCTGTTCTTTGACTTCCTGCCGCTGGACCTCGGCACCGTGCAGGGCTTCAAGACCCGCTTCCACCTGTACACCGTGCCCGGCCAGGTGTTCTACAACGCCAGCCGCAAACTGATCCTGCGCGGCGTGGACGGCATCGTGTTCGTCGCGGACAGCGCCCCCAACCGCCTGCGCGCCAACGCCGAAAGCATGCGCAACCTCCGCGAGAACCTCCAGGAGCACGGCATCGACGTGCGCGACGTGCCGATCGTGCTGCAGGTGAACAAGCGCGACCTGCCCGACGCCCTGCCGCTGTCCATGATCCGCGCGGTCGTGGATCCCAAGCAGGAACTGATGATCTTCGAGGCGGTGTCCGACAAGGGCGTCGGCGTGTTCGAGACCCTCAAGACCGTCAGCCGCCTGGTGCTCGAGCGCCTCTCCCAGAACAAATAAAGGTCACGGAAGGGGGTGGGAAGTGCCGCTGAGCACTTCCCACCCCCTTCCGCCGTTGTCGTTCCCGCCCGCGCTGCGGTCAGTCGGTGCTCAGCGTCACCGGCGCGTCCGTCGTGACGTCACCGTCGTACAGCTGCCGGCGCACCTCCCGCATGGCGGAATGGATGACGGCCAGCGCCACACTCATGGTCAGCATGCTGGAAAAACCGTAACTCACCAGCGGCAGCGGCACGCCCGTCACCGGGAAAATACCGGCCGCGACGCACAGGTTCACGAAGGCCTGGCCCACGATCATGAACATCGCCCCGATGGCCAGGATGCTCGCGCCGTGCACCTCGGGCGTCATGGGCCGGACCCGGCTGGCGAGGTGCGCCACGTCCAGCGCCGTGACCACAATCACCCAGTACGCGAACAGCAGGGTCGCCACGCCCAGCAGGCCCGACGTGAAGCCCACGGACGCCACGATCATGTCGGTGTGTTCCCCGAAGTATTTGTAGCGCAGGCCGTCCGGACCCTGCCCGATCAGCCCGCCGAAACTCAGGTCGCGGTGCGCGAGACCAATCTGGTCCAGGCCCTGCTGCGTGCTGACATCCCGCGTCTGGTGCCCCGTCCAGCGTTCCAGGATGTAGGGGTGCTGCTCCAGGTACAGGCCGCCGAACGGAATGGCAAGCATGGTGAGCGCCAGGATGAAGCCGCTGATGTTACTGATCCGCACGCCCGCCGCGTACATCAGGATGATGCCCAGCCCGAACATCAGCACGCTGGTGCCCAGGTCCGGCTCGATGAACACCAGGCCGGTGGTGAGGAGAATCATGCCGGTCGCGCTGATCAGTTTGTTCTGCACGCCGCGACGGGCAAAGAACGACGCGAGCATCAGGACCAGACCCAGCTTCGCCATCTCGGACGGCTGGAAACGCACCGGCCCGAAGTGCAGCCAGCGGCGGGTCGCCTCGCTTTCCGCCGTGCCCACCCCGACGAACGGCACCAGGGCCAGCAGCAGCAGCGTGAACACCCACACGCCCGGCCCGATCCGCAGGAACGCCCGTGGCCGCAGCCGCGCAATGAGCATCGTGGCGCCCACCGCCAACAGGGCCTTCAGGCCATGATCGGCAATCTTGTCCGGCTCGGACGCCGCGACGCCCAGCAGCCCCAGGCTGATCAGCAGAATCTGCGCGATGACCAGCTGAATGCTCACCGTGCCACCTCCGCTGCCAGCGCCTGCGCGGCCTGCCGGAAGGCGTCCCCACGCGCCTTGTAATCCCGGAACTGATCGAAACTCGTGCCGATCGGCGCGAGCAGCACGGTGCCCTCACCCTTCAGCGCGTCCAGGCCCGCGCGGACCGCGGCGCGCATGGTCGCCGCGCCGTCCTCCCCCTGCACCACCCGGTAGGGAAGACCCAGGCCGCGGGCCAGCGCCTCACCGTCCTCACCGAACGCGATCACCTGCGACACCCGGCCGGCCGCCGCCTCACGCAGCGGGTCAAGGTCGGCGCCCTTGTCGCGGCCGCCCACCAGCCACGCCACCGGCGGCGCGGCGCGCTCCAGCGCCGCCTGCACCGCCAGGGTGCGCGTGGCGATGCTGTCCTCCACAAAGCGGACGTTGCCCAGACGCGCCACGGTTTCAAAGCGCCCGGCGACCGGTTGCGCGCTCCGCAGCGCCCCGGCGAGCGCCCCGGCGAGCGCCGGGCGGCCCAGGTGTGAGAGCATCGCCTCGGCCGCCAGCACGGCCGCCGCGGCGTTCGCCGGATGAACGCCGTCCGGCAGGTCCGCGGCCCCCAGGACGGACGTGCCGTCTGCCAGCGTGATGCGTTCTGCCTGAAAGGGGCGCACCTGCGCCCGCGTGGGCACCTGCAGGCCGTGCGGCACAATCAGCACGTCCGGCTGATCCTGGCCCGCCGTGATGTTCAGCTTCGCCGCGTGGTACGCCTCGACCGTCCGGTGCCGGTCCAGGTGGTCCACGCCCAGGTTGGTGATCACCGCCACCGGCAGGCGCAGCCCCGGCACCCGCTCCAGCTGGAAGCTCGACAGCTCCACCACCGCCACCTCCGCGTCATCCACCACGTCCAGCAGGGGCGGGTCGATGTTCCCGCCTTCGCGGGCCCGCACGCCCAGTTCTCGCAGCAGATGCGCCACCAGCACGGTGGTGCTGCCCTTCCCGGCGGTGCCGGTGATGCCCACCATGGGCACGGCCGGACGCAGGCGCGCGGCCAGGGCCACCTCACCGATCACCTCTGCGCCCCGCGCCCGGAACGCCACCAGGTCCGGGTGATCAATCGGGACGCCCGGGGCGGCCACCACCGTGGCGTAGGTGCCCGCCGCGTCACCCCGCTCCCACCCCAGTTCATCCATCAGCGTCTCGTCCTCCGGGGCGGGACGTGCGTCCAGCCACTCGGCCTGCAGGCCTTCGCGCGCCAGGAAGCGCGCCGCGCCCCGCCCACTGCGGCCCAACCCATAGAGCAGCACCCGCCCACCCGGCACTTCTGCCCCCACCGCACCCGATCTCAGCCCGTCAAGCGTCACGCCCACACCATAGACCAGCGCGGGCACGCTTGTGTTCCGTGTCACACGTGAGAAACAATCCAGAGGCCAGCGCCCCACACCTGCCCTGAGCTTCTGGAGGTTCCGCATGCACCGCCCGGCCCGGCTTCTCCTGCTGACCCTGCTGCTGCCCGCTGCCCTGGCAGGCGGGCGCGGCGCCCCGCCCGCCCGCACCCTGCCCCCCCGGCGATCACGGCGCCCGTCCGGGAACTGGCCGTCGCGGCGCGCCCGGACGGTACGCTCCTCCTCGCCGTCCTGATCGACCACGGCCGCTACAACAGCGGGCGCGGCACGTCCGTCGCGCGGGTCCTGCGCACCTGGGTGAGCGGCCCGGACGGCTGGCACCCCCTGGGCGGCATCCTGAACTACCGTCAGCCGCGCCCCGCCGCCAGCCTGAACCTCGCCACCGACCCGCAGGGCGGCGCGGTCCTCGCGTGGAACGAGAACTACGCGGACAACGACGTCGTGGAATTCCGCGCCCTGAAAGGCGGCACGTGGACCGACTGGCACGCCCGGTACCTGGGCGACGACCTGCCGTACGCCGCCCGCACCCGCGCCGTCGCCGCGTGGAACGGCGACCTGCTCCTTGCGTGGGGCGAATGGCTGCGCACCCCCGGCGGCAGCCAGCTCACCGTGCGCACCTGGAACCCCGCCGCGAACAGCTGGGTGCGCGGCCCGCGCTTCAACGACCGCGCCCAGTTCTCCCGCACGCCCGCCCTGGCCGTCACCCGCCAAGGGCAGCCGGTCGTGGCGTGGCTGCAAGGTGAGGTGACCGCCAGCCGCGCCCTCGCCGCCCGCTGGACCGGCGCGGCGTGGCAGCCGCTGGGCGCCGCCCTGAACCGTCACGGCCCCGCCTACGTGGCCGCCACCCGTCTCGTGCTGGACGGTCAGGACCGCCCCATCGCCGCGTGGCTCGAGGATCACGGCGGGACGGACACCCTCTACGCGGCCCGCTGGACCGGCGCAGCGTGGCAGCCGCTCGGCACCAGGGTCAGCGGCGCTTTCGCGTCCGCGCCGGCCCTCGCCACCGATCCTGCCGGGCACGCCGCGCTCGCCTGGGTGGAGGAGACCGGCGGCCGCGGACAGGTGCACCTCGCCCGCTGGGACGGCCAGACGTGGCAGGCCCGCGGCGTCCTGAACCTTGACCCGCGCCGCGACGCCCGTTCCCCCAGCCTCACCTTCAGTCCGGACGGCACCCTGACCGTCGCCTGGCGTGAGGACGTCGCGGGGCAGTACACCCTGCAGCTGCGCCAGGAACGCTGAGCCCCCGGTCTGCAACGCTGCCCAGCCGCTCCTCAGCCCAGCGCCGGAAGACTCTCAGGCTCAGCGGCGGGCAGCAGGGCAGGCGGGGTGACCGTCAGGCCCACGTCCTGCGCGGCCCAGTCCATGAACGCGTTCAGGCCGCGGCGGAACATCACCGGGCGTTTCTCCCGCTTGCCCAGCTTCCGGGGCTTCCCGGTGCGCTCGTTGAGCACCACGGGCAGCTCGGGCACCAGCGCCCAGTTCACGTTCATCGGCTGGAAGCCCTTCGGGTTCGCGCTCGCCAGGTACCGCGTCAGGCCGCCCAGCATGCTCTCCGCCGGGGGGGTGACCGCCGGCAGGCCCAGCGCCAGGCGCGCCGCGTTCGTGCCGGCCAGCCACCCGGTCGCCGCCGACTCCAGGTAACCTTCCGTGCCCGCCAGCACGCCCGCCACGAGTTTCGTGGGGTCCGCCCGCAGCTGCAGCGTCGCGTCCAGCACCAGCGGCGCGTTCAGATACGTGTTGCGGTGCATCACGCCGTAACGCACGATCTCCGCGGTCTCCAGACCCGGAATCAGGTTCACGACGGCCTTCTGGTCGCCCCACTTCAGGCCCGTCTGGAAGCCCACCAGTGACCACATGCGGCCCTCACGGTCCTCCTGGCGCAGCTGCGCGACCGCGTACGGCCAGCGCCCTGTCCGCGGATCATCCAGGCCTTTCGGGGACATCGGCCCGAAACGCGGCGTGTCCACACCGCGGCGCGCGATCTCCTCGATCGGCATGCACCCCTCGAAGAACTCCAGCTTCTCCCAGTCGTGCGGCGTGTGCGCCCGCGCCTGTTCCAGTGCCCCGAAGAAGGCCAGGTACTCGTCTTTGGTGAACGGACAGTTGATGTAGTCCGCGCTCTGCTCGTACCGTCCGGCCCGCCACGCCACATCCATGTTGATGCTCTCAAACGCAATGACCGGCGCCGCCGCGTCATGAAAACTCAGGCGTTCACTGCCGGTCAGGCGGGCCACGTCCTCCGCCAGCGCATCCGAGGTGAGCGGCCCCGACGCGATCACCGCCACGCCGTCCGGCACCGCCGTCACCTCACCCTCCACCACCTCAATAAGCGGGTGCTCCCGCACCGCCCGCGTGACCCGCGCGCTGAACTCCTCACGCTCCACCGCCAGTGCATTGCCCGCCGGCAGCTTCGACGCGTCCGCCGCGCCGACAATCGCGCCGCCCACACTGCGCAGCTCCGCCTGCAGCAGGCCCTTGCTCTGCAATTCCCCCTCGCCGCCCAGGGAATTGCTGCACACGAGTTCCGCGAAGTTCCCGCTGCGGTGCGCCGGGGTCATCTTCACCGGCCGCATCTCGTGCAGCCGCACCCGCACGCCCAGCCGCGCCGCTGCCAGCGCCGCCTCCGAACCCGCCAGGCCCGCCCCAATCACCGTGATCATTCGCTCACTCACAGCCGCGCAGTGTACGGGAAGACCGCCCAGTGAAGTGTGCTGCGCGCCCCCCGCCCACTGACGCCTTGTCGGCTGGCACCCGCGTGAAGGTGCCAGCGCGGCCCCCAGACCGCGCTGGGGCGTGAGCGTCCACAGGGGGCCGCCAGGGTGCTCAGTGCAGGCGGTCTGGGCTCTGACTGCGGTCTTGGTGAGCCTGGGGCAGGCCGGGCACGCCCCGGCGACCGGCGCGTCGCCCCGACGACCCGCTCCGCACCTAACGTTCCGGGGTGCCGCCAAGGTCCGCCTTCACGCGCGACAGAACCTCGTACGCCAGGATCCGGGCGGCCCACAGGCGGTCGGCGGGGTGCGGCAGCGTCGGATCGAAGCGGGGCTCCGGAGCCGCCACGCTCGTCACGCGAAGGCCCGTCGCCCGGAACAGCGCCGCAGCGCGCCGGGAGTGACTGGGCGAGGTGACCAGCAGGGCGTGCGACCACCGCCGGGCCCGCGCGAGGTCACGCACGCGCGCCGCCTCGTCCCGGGTGGTGGTGACGTTTGCCAGGGTCAGCACTTCAGGTCCGCTGTCGGGGTACAGCGCGCCTGTGACGCCGCGCGCCAGGCCGCTGAGTTTCGGGCAGTCGCGCGGGCCGATCAGGCCGGACTGTTCCGACACCGTGATGACCGGCGCGTACCCGGCGCGCCACAGTTCCAGGCCGCGTACGAGCCGGGCAAGACTGCTGGCTTCCAGGGCGCCCGGCCCGCACTGCACGCCGCCGCCAAGAACCACAATCACGTCCGCGTGCCGCGGCGGTTCACTCAGGGTCAGTGCCGCGAGCGGGCCGCGCAGTACCGGCGTGAGCAGGCACGCGGCCAGCCCCGCCGTGAGCAGCGCGGCCCCCACCTGCAGGGCCACGCGCGACGCCCGGAACGCGCCCGCCACGCCGCCCAGCACAATCAGCGTCAGCAGCAGCGGGGCGGAGGCCCGCACGTCTCCCATGAACGCCGCCAGAACGGACAGGCCCGCCGCGATGGCCGCGCCGCCTGCCACCT
The DNA here is from genome assembly GCF_020229735.1 of Deinococcus taeanensis. Lineage (NCBI taxonomy): Bacteria > Thermotogati > Deinococcota > Deinococci > Deinococcales > Deinococcaceae > Deinococcus > Deinococcus taeanensis. The sequence continues at coordinate 821,213 of NZ_CP083455.1, forward strand.
GCTTTGCCGGATGCACGCGCATGCGGGGCAGTTTAACGGCGATCACCCGGCCCGCTCCTATACTCCGCAGTGATGACCCGCCGCCCGCCGCCCGTCCTGCTGACCCTCGCCGCCCTGTCGGCCCTGCTGATCCTCGCCGCGCTGCTGTTCGGCCCGCGCCTCGTGCCCCCCGGTGAGACGAGCCGGGAGGTGAGGTTCGTTCGGGAGATGATCCAGCATCACACCCAGGCGATCGACATGGCCACCCGCATCCGCGACCGCACCAGGAACGCGGAACTGCGGACCCTGGCGCTGGACATCATGCTCAGTCAGCAGGAGCAGGTCGGGCAGATGCACGGCTGGCTGACCCTCTGGGGGCGCCCCTGGGCCGGGGAGGGCATGAGCGCCGGGCACGCCCGCGCCATGGGTATGGCGACGCCGGCCGAGGTGAACCGCATCACGGCGCTGCCCGAGGGCCAGGCCGAGGTGACGTTCCTGCAACTCATGACCCGCCACCACCAGGGCGCCCTGCAGATGGTGACCCCCGTGCTCAGGAGCGGCGTGCGGCCCGAAGTTCAGGCGCTGGCCCGGCAGATTCAGGCGGCGCAGAGCGCCGAGATCACCCTCATGACGCGCCTGCTCGGCGGCCGGGAGGCGCAGCCTCTGCCATCGCCGGCCGGCATGCCCGGCATGAACATGGGCGGTCACGAGCACTGACCGCCGGACACAGCGGCCCCCGCACCGACTGGTGCGGGGGCCGCTGTGTCCGGGGACCTACTTCAGCTTCGCCTGAAGGTACGTGCTCAGGTCACTGATCTTCACGCGTTCCTGCGCAAGCGTATCCCGGTCCCGCACGGTCACCGTATCGGTCAGGCTGGCGTCCTCGCCCTTGCCCACCGTGTCGAAATCCACGGTCACGCAGTACGGGGTGCCCACCTCATCGTGCCGGCGGTACGCCTTGCCGATGTTCCCGCTGTCTTCCAGCAGGATGCGGCCCAGGCCGAGTTTCTGAAGGTCGCTCTTGATGCTGCGCGCCAGGTCCACGAGTTCGGGCTTGTTGCGCGCCAGCGGAATGACCGCCACCTTGATGGGCGCAAGGTGCGGGCGCAGCTTCAACACGATGCGCTCGTTGCCGTTCTCCAGTGTTTCCTTGGTGAAGGCCTCGCTCAGCACGGCCAGCATCGCGCGGTCCACCCCTGCGGACGGCTCAATCACGAACGGCACCACCGGCTTGTTCGTTTCCGGGTGCGGAATGGTGAGTTTCGCAATGGAGTCCAGGTTCTCCTCCACCCGCGCCACAAGGTTCAGTTCCCCCTGCGCCTTGGTGTGGCTGCCCAGGTCGTAGTCGCTGCGGTTGGCGATCCCCTCGATCTCCTCGTGCCCCAGGGTGGGGTAGTCGTACATCAGGTCGTACGTTCGCTTGGAGTAGTGCGCGAGGTCCTCCTTGGGCACGTCGAGAATCTCGATCTTCCCGCGGGGCACGCCCTGCGCTTCCCACCACGCCAGGCGCCGTTCCAGCCAGTGCTGGTGCCACTCCTCGTCCGTACCAGGGGCGCAGAAGAACTCGATTTCCATCTGCTCCAGTTCACGCACCCGGAAGATGAAGTTGCGGGGCGTGATCTCGTTGCGGAACGCCTTGCCGATCTGCGCAATTCCGAACGGCAGGCGGCGGCTGGTGGAGTCCACGACGTTCTTGAAGTTCGTGAAGATGCCCTGCGCGGTTTCCGGACGCAGGTACCCGTAGCTCTCGTCGTCCGCGACCGGACCGATGGTGGTCTTGAACATCATGTTGAACGGCTTGGGGTCCGTCCACTCGCCCACCTCGCCGCTGAACGGATCACGCACACCTGCGGCGCGCAGCGCCTCGCTGGCCCGCGCGGGGCTGGCGTTCAGGGCCGCCACGAGCGCCGGGAAGTTCTCCGCACTCTCGCCCATCGCTTCGGCCACCCGGGCGATCACGTCCGCCTTCTGGTCCTTGACGAGGTGATCAAGGCGGTAACGTTTGTTGTTCTTCTTGTTGTCCACCATCGGGTCACTGAAGGTCGCCTCGTGGCCCGAGTGGCGCAGCACCTGGCGGTGCATGATGATGCTCGCGTCCAGGCCCTCCATGTCGTCGCGCTCGTACACGTTGCTGCGCCACCACGCGGCCTTGATGTTGTTCTTCAGTTCCACGCCCAGCGGACCGTAGTCGTAGAAGCCCTGCAGGCCCCCGTAGATCTCACTGCCCTGGAAAATGAAGCCGCGGCGTTTGCACAGGCTGACGAGTTCTTCCATCGATTGTGCGGGCATACGTGTCTCCTTGAAAGCCACGCGCAGCAGGCGTCCCCAGACGGGCCGCTGCGGCGCGGGCTCGTCTGGGGACGCATGAGGTCACGCGCGGTTCCACCCCAGTTCCCACCACCGCACTCCGCGGCCACAGGTGGGCACTTTTGTGTGTTGGTTGTGCTCCCCGCCGCCCTTCACGGCCCGCCACCCGCCCGACTCTCACCGTCACGGGCTCGCTCCTGGGTACGTGCGCCGCTACTCCTGCGGATCAACGCCCCCTCAGTGTGCCGCCGGGCAGGGGAGAGGGTCAAGCCTCCCCCGGTCCGGGCCACGCCGCGCGCCGACCTTCAGGTTCAGGCCCGTCAGCGTTCTGGCGGACGCCCCCTCCTCAAGTCCGCTCGCCTCACACCGGACGAGTTCGGCGTGGTCAGGACCCACGCCGAGGTGGGCGCCGCCGTTCCTGACGGCAGCACCTCGCCCCTCATGGACCTCGCCCACGGCCCTCACGCACCATAATCGCGGGGACGGGACCGGCTCCCCCCGGCGGCCTGAAAGGCGAGGCCATCGCCCCCCCGGCCGGCTCGTGGCCGTCGCGGACGTTCCTGACGCCCTTACGAGCGAGCGCCCCTCCAGACCTGCGTGGCCCCTGGCGGAAGCCATAAACGAGATCCGCGCCCAGGCCGGCCGTGAGACCTGCGCGTGGTCGTGGCCCTCGACACCACTGTCCGGAGCGGCGTCACTTAAAGCCCCGCTTGCCGCGGGCCTTTACCGCCGGGCTCAGGAGGGTCAGCGCAGCGGGAAATTCATGCGCACTTCAACGCTGGACCGCGCGCCCAGCCGCAGCGCACCCTCCAGATCAACCCCGCCGAACGCAGCGCCGTACACGCCGTGCAGATTCGCCGCCAGCAGCGGACTGTACACGGCCAGAGGCAGCCCACCAGCTGTGGACTCACGGCTGAGCAGAAGGCCCGTTCCCACGCCCACCCCGGCGTACCGGTCTGCGCCGAGAGACCGCAGGTGGGTGACGTCAGCCCGGAGCCACGGCCGGCGCCTGAAGGGCGAGGGCCGGGTGTTCAAGGAGACGCCCAGCGTACCCCGCCAGCGCCCGCCGCCCTGCCACGCCGACAGAACGGAGGCGTGCACGCCCCCCTCAGTGCCAACCGGGCCCGCCGAGCCACTCAGGCCCAGGTGAATCTGCGCTCCTGCGGTAGACGCGCACATCAGCGCCCCCAGACACCACCGTTTCCACATGCTCCGAGCGTAGCGGATCAACGGCTGCCCCCGGCAGGAGGGCGCGTCCTGCGCAGGAGGCCGGGGGGCCGGCCCCCGCCGCGTGAACCCTGATGGGGGGGTCCCCCAGGCCTGCATCATGTGAGGCATGAGGAAGCGCTAAGCAGTGCTAGCGTTCACCTGTATGCGCCTGCTTCCCCTGACTGCCGCTCTGCTTGCCTCCCTGACCGCCTGCACTTCCGTACAGCCCGGAACTGCGGACTACGTGCCGCTGGTGCAGACGTCCGCCGCCTCGGTAGCGCGCCTGGCCCCTGGCCAGACGCTCTACGTCCAGTACCGGTATCCGCGTAACCTGCTGGAGGAGGATCAGGAGTACGATCAGTACTTTGACGCGCTGGCCTTCGATTACTCCCCGGCTTCGCGCGTGAACGGCAACGTGCCCAGCCCGGTCAAACCGGCAGACTGGCTGAAGCTGCAGGCCGTCGAGGCGCCCAAGGGCGTCACGATCAATGTGCAGAAGGTCAATGTGGTGCGTGAGGTGACCAAGACCACGGACTCGGACAGTGGCGTCAACGTGAAGTACTACGAGGTGTTCCGCGTGACGTACAAGATTACGGCCGCTGCGGATGCCAAGACCGGCGTCGACACCGCCAAGGTGACGTTCAACGACGGGAAGCGCACGCCGGACGTGATGGTGTTCCTGAACGTGACGCAGTGACCTGACCGCCACCCGGCGACAGAGGCAGGCCCCCGCACGTGGACGGGGGCCTGCCTCTGTGACGCCGCGTGCGCGGTCTGCTGGCCGCGCGGTGGGGTGGCCCCTCATCCCGTATTCTGTGCGTTATGCCTGTTGCGGAATCACGTCCGGAAATCCACCCGGATTTTGAAATAGAGAAGGAGCACCTGAAAGAAACGGTCGCGGCGATGCTACGGCAGATCGAGTTCTGGGAGGACCGGGACCGGCAGATGGGCGCGGACCTGGAAACCAGCATCATCCTCGGTGATCAGGCGGAGGAATTCGCGGCGCTGCTCTCACCGCACGTGCACCAACCCTACTTCGGAAGCCTCAAGGTCCGCGTGGCGGGCCGGGAACAGACGCTGTACGTCGGCAAGCACGGCTTCCGGGACGTGAAGGGACCGTACTCGGTGGTCAGCTGGGACAGCGAGGTGGGCAGTCTGTTCTACTCGCAGGCGCTGGGCTGGACGCCCCGGCGCGGAAGTGCCGGCGTGATCCGGCGGCGCCGTCAGCTGGACGTGCACCAGAAGACGCTGCTTCGCGTGACCGACCTGTACGACGATGAGCAGGGCGGGGACACCGGCGGGCGGGAAGAGGTGCTGCTGCGCCGGCTGAACGAGAGCAGCACCGCCGGCATGCGGGACGTGGTGGAAACGCTGCAGCCCGAGCAGAACGAAGCGATGCGGCACCCGGCAGGCGTGCCGGTCATCATCCAGGGTGCGGCGGGGTCCGGCAAGACGACCATCGGGTTTCACCGCCTGGCGTGGATGATCAACGCGGACCGCGGCGCGCACCGGGCGCGGCCGGAGGCGTGCATGGTGCTGATGCCGAACCGGGTTCTGGCGACGTACGCCGCGCGCATCCTGCCGGAACTGGGCATTGAACGGGTGGTGGTCACCACCCCGGAAGCCTGGGCCACAGGGCTGCTGGGTCTGGAGAAGCTGGAGGTCACGGACCGGACGCTGAGCCTGCTGCTGACCGACCGGGACAACACCAGGCGGGCGCTGGCGTGGCGCCGGGCGAAGCTGCTGGGGACGCGCGGATGCTGGACGTGGTCCGCACGCATCTCTGGAACCGCTTTAACGCGGCGCTGCGGGGGCTGGCGCTGCACGAGACGGTGGCCGTGCGGGGCCGGGACGCGCAGGTGTTCACGCTCGACGAGGCGGCGCTGGCCGCCCTGCTGCGGGACGTGTTCGCGGCCGATCCTCTGGACGGCTACCGGGCAGGCATGCGCCGCGCGGTTGAAGCCCGGGCCCTGGAGTTCCTGCGGGTTCCGGAGGATGAGGAACCCAGTGTGCGCCGGCAGCTGGCGACGCCGCTGACGAGCCTGCTGGGCCGCATTTTCGCCACGACGACGCCCATTACTGAGGCGCGGCGCCTGCTGGGCAGTCCCGCGGACCTCGCGGCGAGCGGGCTGCTGACCGAGCGGGAGATTGCGCTGCTCGGCACCGATCCGCTCAGTGGGATTCCCACCCCCCGGCGGGCCAACGCGGACGTCACGGAACTGCCGCTGATGCTGGCGGTGCAGGCGTTCACAGGGGGCATCGGGCGGCTGGACGGGCGGACGCTTGAACCGTTCGATCACGTGGTGCTGGACGAGGCCCAGGACTACTCGCCGCTGCTGTACGCGCTGCTGGGCCGCGCGACGCGGCCGGGGCATATCACGGCGCTGGGCGACATGAACCAGGGCATGCACGGCTACAAGGGGCCGAGCTCGTGGGAGGCGGTGCAGGCGCAACTGCCGGGCGCGCAGGTGCTCACGCTGGGCCGCACGTACCGGTCCACGCGGCAGATCACCGAGCTGGGCGCGCGGATCGCAGCGACGTACAACCGCGCCGCGGCGGTGCAGGGCGTGGACCGGGACGGGGCGGAGGTGCAGCGGTACACGGCCCCGTCCGGCAGCCTGAACGGGGAACTGCCCCTGATTGCGCGGGCCGTGAAGGACGCGCAGGCGGCCGGGCACGTGAATATCGCCATTGTCACGCGCCGCGGCGTGGAGGCCGAGCGCCTGGCCGAGACGTTGCGGGAGTTCGATACGGACGCGCAGCCGATCACGAGTCAGGAGCACCGGTTCCGGGGGGGCTGGTGATTCTGCCTGTGAACCTCGCCAAGGGGCTGGAGTTCAGCGCGGCGATCGTGGCAAGTGCGAACGCGGAAACCTACGATGAAAGCACCGAGTACGAGCGGCGGCTGCTGTACGTGTCCGTGAGCCGCGCGCTGCACTGGCTGGCGCTGGTGAGTGTGGGGGACCTGCACCCCCTGATCGCCTGACATCAGGGCACCGTTGCGCCCCCGGCCGGGCCGGCCTCTGCCTGAGGGCGCCTTTCGGCGCGGCTCACCCGCACCGGCCGGGGGGCGGAGCACAGTGGGGCATGGATGATCAGAAAACCACGGGCGGGCTGCCGGAGGACACCGGCAACAGCATGAGTGAGCGCAGCGTGCAGGGCGAGTCCGGCACCGGTGAGACCGACACCCCGGTGGCGAGCGGCCACACGGCCGGAAGGCGCGAGGCGGAGGACCAGCCGGACGCCGGTGCGTCCGGCACGACCTTCGATGCGGGCAGCAGCATCCCGGGCCGCTGAACAGAGGCAAGGCAGGCGCCCCGCTTTCCTGTGCGGGGCGCCTGCCTTGCGTGGGATCAGTTCTGGGTTTTCAGGAACCAGTACACGTTGGCAATATCCGAATCGGTAAGTTGCGCGTCTGTGAACCGGGGCATCACGGCGCTGAGTTCACGCTCGGGCGTCTTGCCCTCGCGCAAGGTGGTGGTGAACTGCGCCAGCGTCCAGGCCTTCGGGCCGTCCGCGTTCACGAGGCTGGGGCCCACGCCGCCCTTGGCTTCTGCGCCGTGGCAGCCGGCGCAGTTGCTCGCGAACGTCTTCGCGCCGGCCTGGCCGTCGCCCTGGGTTTCGGCGCCTTCGGCCATTTCGGCGGGCTGCTGGCCGGTCTGCCCCGAATCATCCTGGTCCAGGTCGCTGCCTTCGGTGGTGGCGCCGGACGGCTGACTGCCCGTGGCGGTGCGGCCGCTGGCGGCCACGGCGCCTTCCTCACCGCTCTGCGTGCCGCCGGTCGTGTCGGCCATCACGTTGCCCTGGGGTTGGGTGGGGTTCTCTGCGCCCACCGCGGTGGTCGTGGAGCTTTCCGGGCTGGGCGGCTCGTCGCTGTTGCGCGCGGCGTTCCCTTCGGTGGTGCCGTCCCCCCGCGGTTTCTCATGGCCGGCCTCCTCGTGGTGCACGGCGGTGTTGTACCCGGCGATGGAACCGCCGATGGTCAGCGCCAGCAGCAGCGTGATGGTCACGACGAACGTGTTCTTCATACCCCGAGCCTACCATACGGTCAGGGGTCGTTTGCCCGCGCCAGAGCGCACTTCCCCGCTCATGTGCCCTACACTGCGCACATGCCAGAGCCGCGCCTCGCCAGCCTGACGTGCAGCAATACCGACATCCTGCACGCCCTGGGTGCCACCGACCGTCTGGTTGCCGTAGACAGCCACAGCGACGCACCCGGCCTGGGACACGCCACCCGCCTGGGACCAGATCTGAACATTGACGTGGCCGCCCTGAGCGCCGCCCGGCCGGACCTGGTGCTGGCCAGCCTCAGCGTGCCCGGCATGGAACGCGTGGTGCAGGAGGTGCAGGCCGCGGGCCTCACCACCGTGATTCTGGATCCCACGAGCGTCCCGGAGACGGCCGCCACAATCCGGCAGGTGGGAAAGCTGCTGAACCTCACCGCGCGCGCCGAGGAGGTGGCGGCCGCGCTGGAAGCTGAACTGGCCGCGCTGCACCGCGCGTGGCCGGTCACGCCGCGCGTCCTGGTGGAATGGTGGCCGAAACCGATCATTGCGGCCACCCGCGACTCCTGGGTTACCGACCTGCTCGCCAGCCTGGGCGCCGTGAACGCCCTGGCAGAGCGGGCCGGGCGCAGCAGTCCCCTCACGCTGGAGGAGGTGCGTGCCGCCCGGCCTGACCTGATCGTGTGCTCATGGTGCGGCGCGAAGAAACTCCGCCCCGAGGTGATTGAGGCGCGCGGGCTGGGCGTTCCGGTCGTGGCCGTGCCAGAAAGCGGCCTGGGCCGCCCGGGGCCCCGCCTGATCGAGGGCGCCCGGCAGATCCGCGCGGCCCTGGACCGCCTGCCCTGAGGTCCGGCCTGCGGGTCAGGTGACCTGGGGTGACCAGCCCAGCAGGGCCCGCAGGCCGGTGACGCAGTCCGCCCGGTACTGACCGAGGTCCGGGTCCGGGTCGGCCAGGAAGCGCACGCTGAGGCCCTCGACCAGCGCCCGCAACAGGCGCGCCCGGCCCGGCGCGCCCTCGGCCCCGGCCAGGCGCGCCAGTTCGAGATCCACGGCCAGAGAGTCAGCCAGAAAGGCGCGCTGCATGGTCATCAGGTCCGGGTCGCGGGTGGCGGCGGCCAGAAAATCCAGGGACACGGTGTAGAAGCGCCGGGTGTTCACCAGACCGTAGAACTGGTTGTCCACGTACGCGCGCAGCTTTGCCTCCGGCGTGGTCGCCTGCCGCACGGCCCGGCGCGTGGCCACCGCAATGGTCCGCGAGAAGCGGCGCATCACGGCGCTGAGCAGCCCGGCGCGACTGCCGAAGTGGTACACCAGCGTGCCGCGGCTCACGCCGGCGTGCGCGGCGATGTCGGCCAGGGTCACGCCCGCGTAGCCACGCTCGTACAGAGCGAGGTACGCGGCTTTCTCAAGAGCGGCGCGGCGCTGCCGGTCCTGAATGGGGTTGACCTTTCGCGCCATTGCCGCTCAGCATCCCGGCTGCGCGCCCCGCGCGTCAAGGCACCTGTGCGAGCAGGGCCACCACCAGCGTCACGGTGAGGGCAGCGAGACCCATGCCGATCGAGGAGGCCGCGCCGGTCAGGGCTCCCTCCTCGCGCGCGCGCGCCGTGCCGATGCCGTGCGCCACGGCCCCCATCGCCACGCCCCGCGCCAGCGGGTGCCGCACGCCCAGCACACTCAGCGCCGCAGGCAGCAGCAGCGCCCCCACCAGACCGGACAGGACCGCGAGCGTGGCCGCCAGGGCGGGCGGAGCGTGCGTGAACGGCGCCAGTTGCAGCGCGACCGGGCTGGTGGCCGGCGCGGTGCTCAGGGCGCGCTGCGCGTCCATGCTCAGGTGCAGGGCGCGGGCCAGAATGGTGTCGGTGAGAACGCCCAGCAGCGTGCCGCTCAGGCCACCCAGCAGCAGGGCCCGCCACTGCCGCGCCAGCAGCGCCCGCTGGCGGTACAGCGGCACGGCCAGCGCCACCACTGCCGGCGCGAGCAGGGCCGTCAGGGCGTCCACCTCGCGCAGGTACGCGGGGTAGGGCACCCCGGACACCAGCAGGGCCAGGGCCACCAGCAGCGTGCCGATCAGGGTGGGGTTGGCAAGCGGGGAATGCGCGCGCGCCTGGGCCAGGACCCCCGCGGTGAAGGCCAGCAGCGTCACCGCCACCCAGATCATGGAGCGCCCCGGCCCGCACCTGGGCCAGTCACGGCGCGCCGTCGTCCGTGCGGAGCAGGCGGGAGGCCAGCAGGCCGGCCGCGCCCGCACCAATGAGCAGGCCCGCCGTCATGACCAGCAGCCACAGTGCCCACTGCGCCCCCGCGCCCAGGAACTGCAGGAAGCCTACGGTGGCCGGAATGAACAGCAGCCCCAGGATGCCCAGCAGGCCATCGGCGGCGTCGGCGATCCAGTGCAGCCGCACCGCGCCGGTGCCCAGCGCCGCCCACAGCAGCACCAGCCCCACCACCGACCCGGGCAGCGGCAGGTGCAGCGCGCCGGTCAGCGCCTGTCCGGCCGCGGCGAAGGCCAGGAGCACGCCCAGGCCCAGCACAAAGCGCGCGGGCGCGGCCAGCCGGGCCGTGAATTCCCCGTGGGAAGCAGACACCGGACGCGGGCTCAGGCGCCCGGCTGGCCGCCCGCCTGGGCGTGCAGCTGGGCCAGCATGCCGCGCACCACCTGTTTGGCGTGCCGCGCCACCCGCGGCATGAACTCCCGGTAGTCCACCTGGGCGTCGTGGTCAGCAGTGTCGCTGACCGAGCGGATCACCACGAACGGCACGCCTGCCTTGGCGCACACCTGCGCGACCGCCGCGCCCTCCATCTCCGCGCAGGCCGCGCCGAAGGTGGTCCACAGGCGCTGCACGCCCTCGCTGGACGCGATGAACTGATCCCCGCTCGCCACCCGGCCGTCGAGCACGCGCACGCCGGGCACCTCGCGCGCGGCCGTCAGGGCCGCCTCGCGCAGCGTGGGGTCCGCCGGCCACGTGGGCGTCTCGCCGGGCACCGTGCCGGCCGCATACCCCAGGGCCGTCACGTCCACGTCGTGCTGCACGCAGTCCGTGCTGACCACGATGTCCCCCACCTGCAGTTCCGGGTGCACGCCCCCGGCCACACCCGTGAAGATGACGCGGGTGGCGCCCTGCATCAGCAGGTACGTGGTGGTCATGGCGGCATTCACCTTCCCGATGCCGCCTTTCGTGAGGAGCACCGGCACGCCGCCCAGCGTGCCGCGGTGCAGGGTCACCCCCGGAAAGGCCAGGTCCTCACGGGAGTGCAGGTCCGCGAGAAGCAACTCGATTTCTTCGTCCATCGCGCCAATGATCGCCAGCATTCCTGCCAGTGTAGCCCAGCGGTCCGCGCCGCCCGGCGCGGGTGGTGGCTCACCTCATGGGCGCGGCGTATGCTCGGCGGCATGACGGACACCACCAGCCGCAACCCGCGGGACACCCTGGACGTGAGCGCCCTGCGTCACCCTGACTCCCTGAAGTGGACCCTGTACGCCGAGGACGTGATTCCCATGTGGGTGGCGGACATGGACTACCCGGTTGCGCCGCCCATCATGGCGGCCCTGCGCGAGCGCCTTGAGCAGGGCCTCGGGTACGCACAGCTGCGCGGCGACCGCCGCCTGACCAGCGCCCTGAGTGCGAAGCTGGCCGCGCAGGGCCTCACGGACCTGCCGGACGATGGCGTGACGTTCCTGCCGGGCGTCGTGCCGGGCATCTACGCCGCCGTACACGCCCTGACCAGCCCCGGCGAACCGGTGGTCACCATGACCCCGGTCTACCACCCGTTCCACCTCGCGATCACGCAGCTGGGCCGCCGCGTGGCCGGCGTGCCCCTGCGCGACGCGGAGCAGGGGTACGAGATCAACTGGGCCGCCATGGACGCCGCTTCGCGCGGTTCGCGGCTGCTGCTGCTGTGCCACCCGCACAACCCCACCGGGCGGGTGTGGACCGCCGAGGAACTCCGGCGCCTGCGGGACCTGGTGCTCGCCCGCGACCTGTTCGTGATGAGCGACGAACTGCACGCCGACCTGCGTTTTACCGGCGAACCGTTCGAGGCGTTCGCCGCCGACCCGCGCGTGCAGAGCCGCACCATTACCCTGACCGGGCCGTGCAAGGCGTTCAACACGGCCGGCCTGGGAATCGGCGCGATGATCAGTCACAACGCGGCCCTGCTCGGGCGCGTGCGCGGCGCGGCCGGCGGCCTGATGGGCCACGAGAGCGCCCTGAGCATCACCATGTGGCGCGCCGCCCTGGCAGAGGGCGGCCCGTGGCTGGAAGAAACCCTGGCTTACCTGCAGGACAACCGCGACTTCCTGAGTGCGTACCTGCGTGAGCACCTGCCCTGGGTGCGTTTTCACGTGCCGGAAGCCACCTACCTCGCGTGGCTGGACCTGCGCGCCCACCCGCGCGCCGGGGACATCCAGGCGTTCCTGCTGGAAGAAGCCCGGGTGGCGATTCATGACGGCCCGCTGTTCGCCCCGGAAGGGTTCGGCGCGCAGTACCAGGGGTTCATCCGCCTGAACTTCGCGACCAGCCGCGAACTGCTGCGCGAGGCCCTTGACCGGATGGCCGCCGCGCTGCGCCGCGATCAGCCCGCCTGAGTCAGGCCCCGCGGCGGGCCGGGAAGCTGATGACCGCCCGGCCCGCCGGATGGAACGCGCTCAGCCCTGGCCGGTGAGGGTCCGCAGCTGCTCAATCAGGGGCCGCAGGCGGGCCCGGCGGATTTTCAGCGCGGCGCGGTTCACGATCAGGCGCGCGGTGGAGTGAAACAGCACATCGACCTCCTCCAGGTTGTTCGCCCGCAGGGTGCTGCCCGTCTGCACGAGGTCCACCACGGCGTCGGCGAGGCCCGTAAGGCACGCCAGCTCGATGTTCCCGCTGAGTTTCACGATCTCGGCCGGAATCCCGCGCGCGTTCAGGTACGCCCGCGCCGCGCGCGGGTACTTGGTGCCCACCCGCGCGATGTCGCCGCCCGCACCGACTTCCCGGATCAGGGACAGGCGGCACCCCGCGAACCGCAGATCCACCGGTTCGTACACCGTGCGGCCCGATTCGATCAGCACGTCCTTCCCGACGATGCCGGCGTCTGCGACGCCCAGATCCACGTACACCGGCACGTCCTGGTTGCGCAGTTCCAGCACGGTCACGCCCGGGAACTCGTGCCGCAGCGCCCGCGACTTCTCGGGGAGGGTCAGGGGCAGGCCCGCCTGTGAAAGCAGCGCAATGGCGTCTTCCAGGATCCGGCCTTTCGGAAGGGCCAGCGTCAGGTGATCTGCGCCGCGTGCCGGGGCGGGGGTCACGGCGTCACCTCGTCAGGCGCCTGAAGCGTGACAGCACCCTCTGCCGTGCGGGCCCAGCGGCGAATGCCGCGCGCCGCACTGAAGGCCCGCAGTTCATCGCGGTTATCGGTCCAGGCAAGTTCGGCGTGCAGACCCTGCGCGCGCGCCGCTTCGGCCGCCGGAAGGTCCAGGGCCAGCACCACCTCGGGTTCAGGCGGCAGGTCACCCGCCAGGGCGCGCATCAGCCGCTCCAGGCCCAGCGCGAAGCCCGCGCCGGGCAGCCCGCCCTCCAGCGCGTAGCGGCCGCCGCCCAGCACCGGCTGGTTCAGGCCGGGCGCGTACGCCCGGAAGGTCACGCCGGTGTAGTAGTCATAGCGGCGGCTGACCCCCAGGTCGAACAGCAGCGGCCCGCCGTACAGGGCGGCCACGCGGCGCAGGTGCCCCACGGCTTCCTGCGCCCGCTCACCCTGCGCGAGGGCCTGCGCGGCGTCCAGCACCTCAGGCCCGCCGTACAGGTCCGTCAAGGCGTGCAGGGTCCGGCGCGTCTCGCCGCCCAGACCGAACTGCTCGCTGAGCAGGTCCACGTCCGCGCCGCTCTTGCGGTCAATGGCGTCGTGCAGCGCCGCGCGCGCCGCGCCATGCAGCCCGGCGTCTTCCAGCACCGCGTCTACGTACCCGGGGTAGCCGACCTCCAGTGCCGCGTGCACACCGACCTCCCGCAGCGCAGCTGCCGCGAGGTGCAGCAGTTCCGCGTCCGAGGCGGGGGTCGCCACGCCGATCAGTTCCACGCCCAGCTGGTTGAATTCCCGCAGGCGGCCCAGTTCGCTGTTCAGGGCGCGCAGCCACAGCCGCCCGGCATACTGAAGGCGCAGCGGGAACGGCCCGTGCGGGAAGCGCGTGCGGACCAGCCGGCCCACGGCGGTGGTGAACTCGCTGCGCAGCGCCAGCACCTGCCCGCCCGAATCAATCAGTTTGAACGCCACGGCGTCCTGCGGGTGGCTGGCGCTGGCGTACTCCAGCGCGGGGACCTCCACGCCCCGGTACCCCCAGCGGCCGAACAGGGCCGAGAGGTGCGCGCGGATCGCTTCGCGCTGCGCCCACTCGGGCGGCAGCACGTCCCGGGTGCCTTCCGGAATGGACGCCGTGAACCGGGGCAGGCCCGGCAGGTCAGGGGAACTCGGGGAACGGACGGACGAACTCACGCCGGGCATTCTAAGCGCCGCGCAGGCGCCCCGGGTCACGCCCGGCTGCACAGCGTGCCCGGGCGCGCCGGAGGCCACGCTGCGTATACTGCGCCCGTATGCGCCCTGTTCACCTCGCCCTGCTGGGGGCCGCCCTGACCCTCGGACTGGGCAGCTGCGCCCGCACCACCGACACCTTCACCCCGCGGATCAGCGTGACCAGCGCCCAGAATGTCAGCCGCGAGAAAAGCTTCCTGGTGCAGGGCTACGTGCTGGACGACACCGGCGTGACCAGCGTCACCGTGGACGGCAAGGCCGTTCCCGTTCAGGCCGGCAGCCGCAAGATCGCCAGGTTCCAGTTTCAGGCGCTGCTGTCCACGCCCACCGGGCGGTACACCATTGCCGCGCGTGACGCCGCCGGGAACGAGGCGAAACTGGTGTTGCCGGTCACGGTGGATCCCCTGCGGCCCACGGTGAAGGTCACGCGCTTTGAACGCAGCGGCAGCGTGATCCGCGTGGCGGGCGTCGCCACGGACAACGTGCGCGTGGCGCAGGTCAGCGTGGACGGCAACCGCCTGAACATCACGCCTGGACAGAAGGTGGAGTTCTACGCCGAGACGACCGGCATCTGGGCAGATATCGTGGTGACCGACACGGCCGGGAACACCACGAACACGCGCGCACGCTGAGTCCGCCTGCGGCCTCTGCACCTTGCGGCGGACGCGGGCGGGGGGGCCGGCGCGCTAGCCTGCGCAGGTATGCACGACCTGACCAGCCTGATCCTCTCGGCCTCCTACGTGGGCCTGTTTGCCATTGTGTTCGCGGAGACTGGCCTGCTGCTGGGCTTCTTTCTGCCCGGCGACAGTCTGCTGCTGGCGGCCGGGGTGCTCGCGGCAGGCGGGGCGATCAGTCTGGGCGGCGTGATGGCCGCCGTGGTGGTCGGCGGCGTCCTGGGGTGTGTGGCGGGCTACCTGATCGGGCAGCGGTTCGGCCCACGCGTGTTCAGCAACCAGAACGCGCGGTACTTCAAGCCGGAGTACATCACCCGCGCCGAACTCTTCTTCGCGCGCTACGGGTGGCTGGCCGTGATCCTGGCGCGGTTCGTGCCGGTCGTGCGCACCCTCGTGCCCACCATGGCCGGCGTGAGCCGCATGCCGCTCGCGCCGTTCACGCTGTACAACGTGGCCGGCGCGCTTCTGTGGGGCGTGAGTGTGCCGGCCCTGGGGTACTACCTGGGCGGCCTGATTCCGGACCTGGACCGCTACATCCTGGCCGTGGTGGGCGCCATGGTGGTCCTGAGCGTGGTGCCGGTGGCCGTGAAGGTGTGGCGCAGCCGCCGGGCAGCCTGAACCGCAGCGCAGGGCGGCCCCCGAATTCACCGGGGGCCGCCCTTCACGTGTGCGCGGACGATCAGGCTCGCAGGAGTCGGGCCTCGTTGGGCCGCAGCGGCGCGCCGCTGAGCGGCTGGTCTCCCAGGCTGCTGAGCAGGGTTTCCCCGCGGGTCAGGTCAGGCAGGTCGTGGCTTTCGCCGCTGAAGTTCAGCAGGACCGTCAGGCGCTCACCGTGGCCTTCACGGTGGAAGGCGAAGACGGTGTCCGAGCTGTCCACGCTGCGGTAGGTCCCGTCCACAAGCGCCGGGTGCGCCGCGCGCAGGCGGGTCAGGCTGCGGAAGTAGTTCAGGTCGCTCTGGGAGTCGGCCTCCTGGGCCTGCACGTTCACCTGCGCGGCGTCGTCGGCCAGGGGCAGCCAGGGCGTGGTGCCGGGCACACTGAACCCGGCGTTCGCGCCGGCGTCCCACTGCATGGGCGTGCGCTCCGGGTCGCGGCCGGCCTCCGGGCTGTCGGGCTGTTGCAGGGCCGCCGGATCCATGATCCGTTCGGGAGGAATAGGAACATCCCGCATGCCGATCTCGTCGCCGTAGTACACGGTGGGCGTGCCGCGCAGCGTCAGCAGCAGGGTCTGGGCCACACGGTACTGCGCGTCACCCACGCGGGTGCGGAAGCGGTGCTGGTCGTGGTTGCCCAGCACCCAGTTCGGCCAGGACCGGGTGCTCAGGCACGCGGCGTCGTAACTGTCCGCGAACGCGCGGACCTGCGGCGCCTGCCACGGCATGAGGATCAGGTGGAAGTTGAACGGCAGGTGCACCATCTGCGCGTCCTCCGTGCCGGCGTAGGGGAGAAGCTGCTCAACGGGCAGGTAGATCTCTCCCACCATCATGCGGTCGGGGAATTCGTCGAGCACGGCGCGCATCTCACGGATGTACTCGTGCGTCTCCGGCTGGTCCTGGGTGTAGGGGTGCAGCAGGCTCCAGTGCTCCGGCTGGCCGGGCTGCCAGTTGGGGTTGGCGGGTTCGTCCAGGTACCGTTCGTCCTCGGCGAGCAGCCAGATGACGTCCACGCGGAAACCGTCCACGCCGCGGCGCATCCAGAAGCGCAGCACCTCGAACATCGCTTCGCGCACGGCGGGGTTGCGCCAGTTCAGGTCCGGCTGGCTGGGCAGGAACTGGTGCAGGTAGTACTGGCCGCTGACCTCGTCCAGTGTCCACGCGGGGCCGCCGAAGAAGGACTTCCAGTTGTTCGGCGCGCCGCCGCCAGGGGCCGGGTCACGCCACACGTACCAGTCGCGTTTCGCGTTGTCCTTGCCTTGCAGCGCCTCCTGGAACCACGCGTGGTCCGAGGACGAGTGGTTGGGCACGTAGTCGAGCATGACCTTCAGGCCCAGACGGTGCGCCTCGGCCACCAGGGCGTCGAAGTCCTCCAGCGTGCCGAACAGCGGGTCGATGTCGCAGTAGTCGGCCACGTCGTACCCGAAATCCCGCATGGGGCTCCTGAAGATGGGGGAGAGCCACACCGCGTGCACGCCCAGGCTCGCCACGTACGGCAGGCGGCGGGTGATGCCGCGCAGGTCGCCCACACCGTCGCCGCTGTCGTCCTGGAAGGAACGCGGGTAGATCTGGTAGATGATGCCGCTCTGCCACCACTTCAGCTCACCGGTCAGGGAGGAGGTCATGTTCAGCACACTACCTTCTGAATCGTTTCAGATCAAGGGGGCAAAGAAAAGGGCGAGAGGTGCACTCCTCATGCCACCCTCTCGCCCGTCTCTGCTGCACTCAGGGCGCGGGCGTGTCCGAACCCAGCCGCACCGTTACGTCCGCGCCGGATGCCAGCGTCTGATCCGTGACCGTCCCGAAGCCCACGTCGCGCAGCACCCGCGCCGCCGCCGCGCCCGACGCGGTCGTTTTCGCAGGGCCGCGCTTCTCGTTCACAATCCAGACGTTCGCATACCCCAGCCCCTCCAGTCGCTCCTTCAGGCGGCGGGCGCTGCCGTCCGGGGCGTCCATGTTCACGACCGCCACCCCCAGGGAACGCGGATCGTTCGGGTCACGGAAGTTCTTGGCGATCAGCGTGCCCAGCGCCGCCCGGTCCACCTCCCAGATGCTCGCCGCGCCCCGGTACCCGAAATCCCCCGGCACCTGATGCGTCTTGATCTTCACGCCGCTCAGGCCCGCGCCCATCAGCGCCCCCACCTGCGCGCGGGTCAGGTTCGACTTCATGTTCCGGTCCACCGCCGCGACCATCAGCGGGAGCCGCCACACGTTCAGCGGGTTGCGCACCTGCGCGCCCAACGCGCCCACAAACTGCTGCTGCCGCGCGATCCGCCCGATATCGCCCAGGTTGTCGTGCCGGAAGCGCAGGAAGCCCACCATCTGCTCGCCGTTCAGACGCTGCCGCCCGGGTTTCAGGTCAATGTGCAGCTTCCCGGCGTTGTCGTCGTACTTCATGGCCTGCCCCACATCCACCGTCACGCCGCCCGCCGCGTCCGTCAGGGCCGGCACAGCATTCAGGCTCAGCAGCGCGTAGCCGTCGACGGGCAGGCCGGTCAGGGCCTGCACCGACCGCATCAGCATCTCCGCGCCCCCGTGCACGTTCGCGCTGTTGATCTTGCCCCAGCCGAACCCCGGAATGTTCACCCAGGAGTCCCGCGGAATGCTCAGCAGGTTCACGCGCCCGTCCGGCCACGCCTGCGCGAGCATCAGCGTATCGGTGCGCGTGTCGTAGTTCTCCGGTTTCGGCGGGTAAGGCCACACGGCCGCCTTGTCGTCGTAATCCACGTCCACGCCGGCAAGAACCAGCGTGACCGGCCCGTCCACCTTGCGGGGCAGGGTGCCGTAACGGGCGAGAAACGGGGCGGCGGGTGACGCAACTGCCACCACGCCCGCCAGGGCCACGAGAACAACAGCAGCAGGGCGCACGCGCGGAGCATACCGTCCCCGCCCGCCCGGGGAATCAACCCTAAGGGCGAGGTTCAGACCAGTGCCCGCACCAGGTGCGTGTACGTTCCGCCTGCCAGCCTCCGCGTTCCTGCCGGGCGGAACCCCAGTCGGCCGTACAGGCGCGCGGCAGGATTGCCGTCCTCGACCAGCAGCCCCACCTGGGTCAGGCCCAACCCGGCGGCCCGGTCGGCCGCCGCCGACAGAAGCAGGGTGCCCACCCCCTGCCCGCGCGCCCCCGGGAGAACCGCGAGCGTATCCACGTACAGCTCGCCGGGTGTGCCCTCGGATATCACCTCGCCCGGCAGGCCCAGGGCACGCAGCCGCTCACGGAAAGGCTCGTCGAGCCGCGCAGCGTCTGCGCCTGCGTACGTGACCGCCAGCCCCAGCGGCTGCCCGGCCCGCTCGGCGATCAGGACGTTCTGGTGGCTCAGGCGGTTGTCCCGCAGCGGAAAGAACCCCAGCAGCACCCGCTGCGCTTCCGTGGCCGAGGACGTCGCCGTCAGGGCCAGGCCGATCTTCCCGATCGTCTCCTGGATCAGCGGCACGGCGAACGCCGCGTCGAACGGCCGCGCGGGACGCACCGTCACGGGATCACTCACCCGCCGAGCATAGCGTGCACAGCAACACCGGGCCCCATACCACAGAGCCCGGTGTCGATGACCGCTCAGTTCAGGGTGATCTTGCTGGCCACGAGGTTGTCGCCCTCAACGGCACCCTCGACCGCCACGCTGGCGTCTTTGCGGTCCGTCCCGAAGAACTCCTCGGCGGTGGTGGCGCCTCCCTCAAAGGTGGTCGTCTCGGACACCGTCACGTTGTAGTTCTTGTCGTTCTCGCTCAGGCCGAAGGTCTGGGCCGTTCCGTCGAAGGTGGTGACCTTGCCTTCCAGGCCGTCACCCGCAGCCATGTCCACCTCCTCGCTGGTGGTGGCGCTGTCGTCGTTGCTCATGGTGCTGTCGCTCGCGTCGGTGCCCGTCTCAGTGGCGGCCGTGTCCGTGCTGGTCGTGTCCGTCGAGGCGGTGTCGGTCGTGCCGGCGTCCGTGCTGGTGGTGGTCGTCGTGTCCGTCGTGGTCGTGGTTTCATCCTGCTTCGGAGCGCAGGAGGCCAGGAGGGCCGCAGTCAGGAGAGCCAGCAGGGTGGATTTCATGGCAGTCATCTTCCCGGGTTGTTTTCAGCAGCACGTGAGGGTAATCCCAGTGGGCCTTTACGTCCCCCACACTCAGGCAAAGGTGAATGCGCCGGCAGCGTGATCGACCAGAACAGAACCGCCAGCCTTCAGCGGCCCGAACAGCAGGCGGTCTGCCAGGGGCCGTTTCAGGTGCTCCTCAATCACCCGGGCCAGGGGGCGGGCGCCCATCAGGGGGTCGTAGCCCAGCTGGGCCAATCGTGCCCGGGCGGCCGGCGTGACCGTCAGCGCCACCTGACGCTCGGCCAGCTGAAGCTGCAGTTCGCGGATGAACTTGTCCACCACTCCGCCCATCACGTCCGGTGACAGCGGCTCGAAGTGCAGGACCGCATCAAGCCGGTTGCGGAACTCTGGCGTGAAGGTCCGTTTCACAGCCTCAGACTCCTCGCCGGCCCGCCCGACCCGCCCGAAACCCAGCGCAGGCCGCGACGCGTCCGCCGCGCCGGCGTTCGTGGTGAAAATCAGCAGCAGGCCCCGCCCATCCACCTTCCTGCCGGTATGGTCGGTCAGCGTCCCGTGATCCATCAGTTGCAGGAACACGTTGTACACGTCCGGATGCGCCTTCTCAATCTCATCGAGCAGGACCACGGCGTGCGGGTGTTTGGCCACTGCGTCCGTTAGCAGGCCCCCCTGATCGAAACCCACGTACCCGGGCGGCGCCCCGATCAGGCGCGCCACGGTGTGCGCCTCCTGGTACTCACTCATGTCAAAACGCGCCAGGTGAATGCCCAGCCGGTCGGCAAGCGCGCGGGCCAGCTCCGTCTTGCCGACGCCGGTCGGCCCGGCGAACAGGAACGCCCCCTGCGGCCGCTGTGGGTCCCGCAGGCCCGCGCGGGCCAGCTTCACGGCGCTGGCCACAGCTGACACCGCGGCGTCCTGCCCGAACACCCGCAGGCGCAGGTCCTCTTCCAGCGTGGCGAGCGACGTGACCTCCTCGGCCTTCACCGCGCCCACAGGCACGCGCGCCATGCGCGCCACCGTTCCTTCCACGTCCGGCACGTCAATCACGCCGCCCCGCCCGGCGCTGCTGCGCGCCGCGCCCGCCTCATCCAGCACGTCAATGGCCTTGTCCGGCAGAAAGCGGTCACGCAGGTGCCGCACCGACAGCCGCACCGCTACCTCCAGCGCCGCCGGCGTGAACGTCACCCCGTGATGCGCCTCGTACCGCCCCGCGAGGCCCCGCACGATCTTCAGCGCGTCCTCCTCGTCCGGCTCCGGGACCTCCACCGTCTGGAAACGCCGCCACAGCGCCCGGTCCTTCTCCAGGTGCCGGAGCTCCGCGGGCGTGGTTGCGCCCAGTACCCGGAGCTTTCCCCGCGCCAGTGCCGGCTTCAGCAGGTTCGCGGCGTCCACGCTGCCCCCCTCGGTGGCCCCGGCACCCACCAGCGTGTGCAGCTCATCAATGAACAGCACCGCGTTCTGTCCGTCCAGCGCGGCCAGCACCGCCTTGAGCCGCGCTTCGAAATCCCCGCGGTACCGCGTTCCCGCGAGCAGCGCCCCCAGGTCCAGCGCGTACACGGACGCTCCTTTCAGGAACCCCGGCGCCTGCCCATCCACGATCCGCTGCGCCAGACCTTCCGCCAGCGCCGTCTTGCCGACCCCCGGCTCGCCCACGAGCACCGGGTTGTTTTTCCCGCGCCGGGCCAGCACGTGCGCCACCCGTTCAAGTTCCGCTTCCCGGCCGATCACCGGATCGAACTCCCCGGCGCGGGCCTGCGCGGTCAGGTCCGCAGCGTACGCCTCCAGCGGGTCCACTTCGGCCGCCTCACCGGACGGTTCCGGCGTCCCCGCGCCGTCCACGCCGGCCACGCGCCGCTCCCGCTCCCGGCCCGGCACCTTCGCCGCGCCGTGCGACACGAAATTCAGCATGTCCAGCCGTGACGCTCCCTGCGCCTCCAGCGCCGCCCGCGCCGGACTGTCATTCTCCTCGAGCAGTTCAACCAGCACGCGCGCGCCGTCGGCCTCCTCGTGCCCCTTGCCGCTGGCGTGCAGTTGCAGCACCGCGCCCTCCACGACCCGGTGGACGCCCAGCGTGAAGTCCGGCTCGCTGCCCGGCACCACCTCGAAATCAGAGAGCAGGCCGCGCAGGTCGTCGCGCAGCCGTTCCACGTTCACGCCCACCGCCAGCAGCGCCTCACGCGCCTCCGGGTCATGCGTGAGCGCCAGCAGCAGATGCTCCAGCGTCACGAATTCATGCCCGGCCTCCCGCGCGTAGTCCGCCGCGCGGCCAATCGTGACCTGCAGGTGATCTCCGATCACAGTGTGCTTCTCCTCATGCGTCTCCCTCCGGTTCCGCCACGACCCGCAGCGGGTGCCCTTCGCGGCGTGCGTGGGCCATGACCTGCGCCACCTTCGTTTCCGCGACGTCGCGGGTATACACGCCCGCGACGCCCTGACCCTTGTGATGCACGGCAAGCATGATCAGTTCGGCGTCCTGTTCCGCCTTGCGAAAGTAGCGGCGCAGAACCATCACCACGAATTCCATCGGGGTGTAATCGTCGTTCAGCAGCAGCACCCGGAACAGCCGGGGCCGCTGGGTGTGCGTGCGCTCCAGCGTCTGGGTACCTGAGTCGTGATCCCGGCGCGTCATGCCGGGAGTCTACCTGCCCGCCCGCCGCGCAGCAGGAACGGTCCTCACGGTCCTGCCCCAACAGGCTGGTCCCCTTCTTGGGGAAGGGGACCAGGGCGTGGGGCCTGCGGGGCGTCAGGGGTTCTTGGCGGTGCGGGCGGCGTCCTTGGCGTCGTTCGCGGTCTTCTGGACGTCGGCCTTGACCTCCGCCGCCTTGGCCTGCGCGTCGGCCTTGACCTCGGCCGCTTTGTCCTTGGCCGTGTCCTTCACTTCCGCCGCTTTGTCCTTGGCGGTGTCCTTCACGTCAGCGGCCTTGCTGCTGGTCGTGTGGGCCACCTCCCTGGCGGCGTCCCCGACCTTCCCGGCGGCGTCACCCACGGCAGACTTCACGTCGCCCGCCACCTCACGCGCCTTGTCGGCAGTGGCCTGCGCGCCGCCTGCCGCGGCGTCCTTGACTTCAGACGCCTTGTCGGCAATGACGGCCCCGGCATCCCGGGCGGCCTCCTTGGTTTTCTCCCAGCCTTTCGTAACGCTGTGCGAGACGTCCTGCGCGGCGTCCTTCAGGCCCAGTTCGGCCAGTTTGGCGTCCAGCGCGCGCCGGTTCTGTTCACGGCTGAAGTAATAGGCGCCGGCGCCCACCAGCGCGCCCAGCACCAGGAGGCGTTTCATGGGGAAATGACGATCGATGCTCATGAGAATCAGCCTACGCTGCGTTCATCCTGCACGGATGAGCCACGATTTACACGCCGTTCAGGCCCCGCCCGGCGGCTCAGCCGCGCAGGCCGGGCAGGGCCAGCCGGCGCGCCAGCGCCTCGCTCAGCAGCCACTCTTCCGGTTCGTCGTACCCCTGCACCTGCACCAGCACGCAGTCCCGTTCCAGATAGAACGCCACGATCTTCGCCCAGGCGTCCTCCTCACTGCCGGCCGTCTCCTCGATGTCCTGCAGGGTGCCCCACACGTCACCGTCCACCTCGCCGCTGCGCAGCGCCTCGGCATGCGCGCTGAGCGTCCAGGCGTCCACCTTCTCGTCCGGGGCGTAGGTCACGCCGGCCTCCCGCACGTCCAGGCGGTCGTCCCGCTCGAACAGCGTCGCCAGGAACGCCTCCCAGGCGTCAGCACTCAGGGTGATTACAGGGCCTTGATCGGTCACCGCACCAGCATACGGCCCGCAGCACGCCGTGAAGGTTTCGTGCAGGTGCCGCCCTGGAATACGTTCACGGCCCGGCCCGTACACTGAACCATATGGCCGCACAGACCACGCCCGGCGCTTCCGCCCGCCGCCTGCTGCTCGCAGGTGCGCTTCTCGTTCTGCTGGCCCTTCTGGCCGGCCTCGCCCAGGCGCAGTCCGGCGGGGGGTTCGGGGGGCGCAGCTCCGGCGGGTCCAGCAGTTCGGGCGGCGGCTACAGCGGCGGCAGCAGTTCACGCGGCGGCGGCTACGGCGGCGGGTACGGCGGCGGGTACAGCGGACCGATCATCATCAACAACGGCGGGTACGGCGGCTACGGGTACGGCGGAGGTGGCGGCGGCTTCGGCCTGATCGGCCTGCTGATCTTCGGCGCCGTGATCTTCATGGTGGTGGCCTCCATGCGCCGCAGCCTGGGCGGCGCGGGTGGCCTGCGCAGCCTGGGCGCCGTGAGCGGCACCGCGCAGGCGGTGTGCGTGCAGGTGCTCATGGCCGAAGGAGACGAGGTCAAACGCGCCCTGCAACGCGTGGCGCAGAGCGGCGACCCCGACACGAACGAAGGTCTGGCGCGCATGCTGCAGGAAGCGGCGCTCGTGGCGCTGCGCCACCCGGAACGCTGGGTGTACGGCAACGTGCAGCGTGCGCAGGGCTCCGCGAGTACCGCAGACAGTCAGGTGGGCGCCTGGGCCACCGAAGCCCGGGCGGCCTTCACGGAACAGACCACCAGCAACTACCAGAACCGCGATGTCAACACCGGCTACCAGCACCGCGAGGACTACGCGTTCCAGGGTGATCCGGGCGACCAGTACCTGGCCGTGACCATCACCGCCGCCGCGCACACCCTGGCCGGCCTGCCGCCCGCCGGAGTCACCACCGCACAGGAGGCCCGCGCGGCCCTGAGCGCCATCAGCAGCGTCGCGCCGGGCGACCTGATCCGCGCCGACGTGATCTGGAGCCCCGACGCCCCGGGTGAATTTCTCTCCGAGGACGAAGCCATCCGCAAGTACCCGAACCTCACGCGGCTGTAAGCGCTCGGAACTGCCGGCCCGCCGTGCCGGAGCGACTCTCCTGAAAGCGCGCGCACGGTTGATCACAACGAGGGGACCTATGCTGCGCGTCTGATGGCCCGCCGCCAGCCTGAATTCACCTGGCCCCCTGCACCCCGGCCCGAGGAGCCGTGCGCGCTGTGCAGCCGCACCGTGCCGAACCTCACCGAGCATCACCTGTTGCCCCGCTCGCAGGGTCGGCGGCAGGGTCTGCGCGTCGCGGATCTGCCCACCACGCGCCTGTGCCCGGCGTGCCACAAGTTCCTGCACCGCACGTTCACGAATGCAGAACTCGCCCGTGAGTACCGCGACCTTGAAACGCTGCGTGCCCATCCGGACGTGCACCGTTTCGTGGCGTGGATCCGCAAGCAGCCGGTCACGCGGGCCGTGCGTGTGCGCTGAGTAATTACTTCAGCGTGGCGACAAAGGCGGACACGGCACTCAGGTCGGCGTCCGACAGGGGTTTCAGGGCGATGCGCATGGCGTCCGGGTACGGAATGCCCACCACCGGCATGCTCTTGTACGCCTTCAGGGCGCTCAGCACGCTCTGCGCGCTGCGGCCCGTGAGGGCGGGAATCCCAAGGTTCTCTGCGCCCTGGCCGTCCTCGCCGTGGCATACCGCGCAGGCCAGCACGTCGCGTGCCGGGTCGCCTTCCAGGTAGAGGGCCCGGCCCAGCGCTGCCGGATCTCCGGGCGTGGCGGGTGCCGGGGGAACTGGTGTGGCTGGACTGGCGACCGGGGCCGTGGCGGGCGCGGCAGTCGGCCCGGCGTAGAAGGCGGAAACGTCCACGATGTCCTGGTCACTCAGGTGGGCCGCGACGCCCTTCATGACCGGATTCGGCCAGGTGCCGGAGCGGTAGGCGACCAGCGCCGCCTGGAGGTGCGTGGCCGATTCCCCCTTGAGGACCGGCGCGCGTCCCGTGGGTCCGTGGCAGCCGGCGCAGCTGCTGGCGAGGGTTTCCCCGCGCTTCAGGTCGGCCGGGCCGGCCTTCAGGGCTGGGGTGGCGGGCACCGGGCTGGTCTGGGCCAGGGCGCCGGCCAGGAGGGGGGCGGCGAGCAGGGCCATGGTGGAAAGGGAAGGGGGGTATCGGCGCATGCGAGTCTCCAGAACAACAGGGCGGGAAAGGTGTGGCAACGGCCATGCAGATCAACAGAAAGGGGCAGGCTCACGCCCGCCCCAGCACACGAAACGGTCCGTTCAGTGTACGGTCCGCATGGTCGCCCGGTCAGCTGTGCTCTGCGGAGGCAGCCAGCGGCGCAGCACGGCGGGGACCACCTCGACCGCCATGAGCACCAGCAGCGCATACCGCAGCGCCCGCACCAGCCCCAGGTCCTTGAGGGCCTCCGGGAGGGCCCCCAGAGCGAAGTACACACCGAACACCAGCACCAGACCCAGCGCACCCACCAGGAGGCGCGTCGCCCAGTCACGTGGAGGGGCAAAAGATGGCCGTACCGCCCAGAAACCTGCCAGCAGGCCCAGGCCCGCGCCCACCTCCCGGGGTGAACCGGCGGGCACGAGTGCCGCTGCCAGGAGGACCACCAGCGGCGGCACCCAGCGCGCCCACTGCGCCTGCGGGAAGTGCGCGCGCGCCGCGAGCAGCGCGAACGCGCCGCCCAGCAGCAGGCCCACGATCACGTCACTGGGGTAATGTACGTGCAGCAGCAGCCGTGATGCGCTGACCAGGGCCACCAGGGTTGCGGCCGCCACCAGCACCGGCCCCTGGCGCAGCTGCGCCGCCATGCCCAGCCACAGCGTCGCGCTCATCTGCGCGTGCCCGCTCGGCAGGCCCGGGCCGCCTGCCGTGGCCTGCGCCGCGGCGGACGCTGCTCCTGGCTCCACCTGAAAGGGGCGGGGCAGATCCAGGCCGTACTTCAGGGCGGTGTTCAGCAGGTAGCTCAGCGCGAACGCTACCCCCAGATCCCGCCCGCCTGAGGGCCGGACCAGCCAGGTGTACAGCGCCAGGGCCACAATAAAGACCTCGTCACGACCCAGGTTGGTCACGGCCAGCAGAAAAGGTTCCATGTGAGCTTCATTCTGCCTCATTTCGCCCACATGGCAGGTCTGTCCAGACGAGCGCCGGAAAGCTAGACTGACCGTTATGACTGTTCCCCAGGCCGACGTTCTGCGCGCGGTTCAGCACAACTCCCCGAACGCGCTGGAGTTGCGCGGCATCACCAAACGCTTCCCTCTTGTGCTTGCCAACGACAACATCTCCATGCAGGTCCGCTGGGGCAGCGTACACGCCCTGTGCGGTGAGAACGGCGCGGGCAAGAGCACCCTGATGAAGATCGTGTACGGCATTCAGCCCCCCACCAGCGGCGAGATCGTCGTGGACGGCGAGGCCGTGAACCTCACGGACCCCAGTGAAGCCATCAGGCGGGGCATCGGCATGGTCTTCCAGCACTTCATGCTGGTCGAGACGCTGACCGTCACAGAGAACGTCATCCTGGGCGCCGAGCCCACCCAGGGCGGCGCGATCAATTACGCCGCGGCCCGCAAACGCGTCGCGGAACTCATCAAGCAGTTCAACTTCGACCTGAACCCCGACGCCATCGTCGGTGAACTGCCCGTGGGTCTCCAGCAGAAAGTCGAGATTCTCAAGACCCTGTACCGCGGCGCGCGCATCCTGATTCTCGACGAGCCCACGGCCGTCCTGACGCCCTCCGAAACGGACGAACTGTTCGACTTCCTGAAAAACCAGTACGCCGCGAGTGGCAACGCCGTGATCTTCATCAGCCACAAACTGCATGAGGTCCTGCACATCAGCGACACCATCAGCGTCATCCGCGACGGCAAGATGATCGGCACCATCCCCGCCCAGGGCGCCACCACCGAAACGCTGGCCCGCATGATGGTGGGCCGCGACGTGACCCTGAAGGTCAGCAAGGCGCCCGCCCAGCCCGGCGCGGCCGCTCTGGACGTGCAAGGCGTCACCGTGAAGGGCGAGCACCGCAACGCGGTGGACGGCGTGAGTTTCCAGGTCCGCGCGGGCGAGATCGTCGGAATTGCCGGCGTGGAAGGCAACGGCCAGAGCGAACTGGTTGAAGCCATCACCGGCCTGCTCCCCTACCAGGGTCAGATCACCTACCTGGGCAAAGCGGCGCGCGGAGTGCGCGAAGTGGAAGCCTCCGGCCTCTCCCACGTGCCCGAGGACCGCAACGAGCGCGGCCTGGTGCTGGAGATGACCACCGCCGAGAACTACATCCTGGGTGAGCACGACCGCGCGCCCTTCGCCGGGCCGCTGGGTTTCCTCAAGCGTGACGTGATTGAGGAGAACGCCCGCAAGCTGAGCGAACAGTACGACGTGCGCCCCCGCAGCGCCAGCCTGCAGGCCGGCCGGTACTCCGGCGGGAACGCGCAGAAACTCATTGTGGCGCGCGAAATGCGCAAGGGCCCCAAAATCCTGGTGGCCAGCCAGCCCACCCGCGGCGTGGACATCGGCGCGATCGAGTTCATTCACGCGCGCATCGTTGAGGCGCGGGATCAGGGGCTTGCGGTGCTGCTCGTCAGCGCCGACCTGGGCGAGGTGATGAACCTCTCCGACCGCATTCTCGTGATGTACGAGGGCCGCGTGGTGGGCGAAGTGAACGCCGCGAACG
Organism: Deinococcus taeanensis; assembly: GCF_020229735.1. Lineage (NCBI taxonomy): Bacteria > Thermotogati > Deinococcota > Deinococci > Deinococcales > Deinococcaceae > Deinococcus > Deinococcus taeanensis. The sequence goes on from NZ_CP083455.1 coordinate 849,010, forward strand.
CCACCGAAACCCAGCTTGGCCTGCTGATGACCGGCAGCGGCGCAGACACCACCACGACCAGCGCCGGCTGGTAAGGCGGGCTGCCTTCAGAACCGCCCGGCCACGCGATGTGGCCGGGCGGTTCCCGATCGGTTCAGTTCACCGGCTCCGGCTCGGTGTGCGCGGTGGCCTTGCCTGTCAGGTTGATGCCGGCGCTCGCCGCGATCACGCAGACCATCGCGGCCCACTGCACCGCCGTGAGCTGCTCGCCGAGGAACAGCAGCCCACTCAGCGCCGCCAGGGCCGGCTCGACGCTCATCATCACCCCGAAAATCCGCGCGGGAATGGCCCGCAGCGCGCGCATCTCCAGGGTGTACGGCAGGGCGCTCGACAGCACCGCCACGCCCAGGCCCAGCAGCAGCGCAGGAGGTGCGAACAGCGCCACGCCCGCCTGCGCCACCCCGAACGGCACCGTCACCACCGCCGCGACCAGCATGCCCGCCACCACACCGGTCGTGCCCGGCACCTGCCGGCCCACGGCGCCCCCCGCCAGGATGTACAGCGCCCACAATCCCCCGGCCACCAGGGCCAGCGCGATGCCCAGCGCGGAGACGTTCGTGGCGCCGCCGCTGCCCAGCGGTGAGATCAGCGCGATGCCCAGCCCCGCCAGCGCCACCCACACCACGTCCAGGGCGCGCCGTGACAGGAACAGCGACAGCAGCAGCGGCCCCACGAATTCCAGCGTCACCGCCAGACCCAGCGGCAGGAGCCGCAACGCCTCGTAGAAAGCCAGGTTCATGAGACCCAGCGCCGCGCCGTACGGCACGATGACCGTCCAGTCCGCGCGGGTGAGGCGTCCCAGCGCCGGGCGGAACACCAGCATCAGCAGCGCTGCGGCCAGCGTGACGCGCACGGCGGTGGTTCCCGCCGGTCCGAGTGTGGGGAAGAGAGTCTTGGCGAACGCCGCACCGCCCTGAATGCTCAGCATGGCCAGCAGCAGGGACGGCACGGGCGGCAGGCTGACGGAACGGGGCAGGGCCGGGCGGACGCGGGACATGGCGGGCATTAGAACACCGCTCCTCTCCGGTGGGAGCCGGGGTGTCTGCTCCGGTGCGGCGTTTGCGTCCCTCCGTTCAGGACGCGCTGGGGGAACCGTGAAGCTGCTGAGGCCGGCCGGGACGCGCGCGCGTCGGTGACCGATTCGGGCCGCACGTCAGACCAGTCGCGTTCACGGGTGGCGCGTGGGGCGCACGTGACCTTCACATGCCCGTTCGTGGCCGAGCGCGGCCTGGTGACCCAGAGGTCCGTGCGTCGTGAGGGTCCCTGCAGTCCCAGCCTGCCGCCCGCGCGTCAGGAGTTCCCGAGCGTCCGCGCCCAGCACGCCGGGGCCTGCTGCTGAAGACGAGGCGCACGAAGTCCTGCCAATCACCTGCGCGCGACCGGGGTGTGTCACGGGCATCAGCAGAAACCCCCGCTTCTGAGGCGGGGGCAGGGGAGAGGTGACCGTGCGTTTAGGGTTTCACGCCCACTTGATCAGGCCGGCTTCCAGTTCGTTGCTCAGGCCGTCAAGGACCGGCACCATGCGCACGCCCACGGAGTACAGTCCGCTTTCCGTGAGGGGCACGTCGGCGCTGAAGGTCCCGCCGCCCCTGTTGGTGAGGGGAACGTGCGTGAGGTGCCCGCCGCGGCTGAGCACCGCTTCGACGCGCAGTTCGCTCAGGTTGATGCCGGCAGGATTCACCTGGGCACTCACCGGCACGGTCTGACCGGGACGGGTGGTGGCCGGCAGCTGCGCCTGGGCGCTCAGGGTGGTGTAGGGCCACTGCTGGCGCACCCAGCCCTTCCAGCCGGCGATCTCCCGGGCGCGGGCGCTGCTGTCCTCGGCCAGGTGAGCGCCGCGTGCCGCGATGGGGCGGTAGTACTTCTGCACGTAGTCGATCACCTGGCGCTGCATGGAAAAGCGCGGACTGACGGTCTGGATGGCGCGCCGCACCGTGTGTGCCCAGGAGGCCTCTCCGGTCCGCTGGCCGTAGTAGCGGGGCACGATGTCCTGCTCGATGGTCTGGTACATGCTGAAGGCATCGGCGTCATCCTGAACGTTCAGGTCGGCGTACTCGCGTTCTTCACCGATGGGCCAGCCGTTCGTGCCGTCGTACCCTTCGCGCCACCAGCCGTCCAGGATGGAGAGGTTGGGGCTGCCGTTGAAGGACGCTTTCATCCCGCTCGTCCCGGACGCCTCCAGAGGGCGGCGGGGGTTGTTCAGCCAGATGTCCACGCCCTGCACGAGGTGACGGGCGACGTGCATGTCGTAGTTCTCGAGGATCACGATCTTGCCGCGGAACTCAGGTTCCTGGCTCAGGCGGTAGATCTCCTGAATGAAGGACTTGCCGGGGTTGTCGGCGGGGTGCGCCTTGCCGGCAAACACGAACTGTACGGGCCGCTCGGGGTGGTTCACGATGCGGCTGAGGCGTTCGCGGTCGCGGAACAGGAGCGTGGCGCGCTTGTACGTCGCGAAGCGGCGTGCGAAGCCGATCGTGAGGGTGTTCTCGTCGAGCAGCGTTTCGGTGGCGGCCACGTCGGCGGCGCTGGCACCGTTGCGCAGCATGTGCTCGCGCATGCGGCCGCGCACGAAGGTGATCATGTCGCGTTTCATGTCGCGCTGCACGTCCTGCAGCTGCTGGTCGGTGAGCTGCTCCACGGCGGTCCACATCTGTTCGTCTTCGAGCCGTTCAGTCCAGTCGGCGGGCAGCACGGTGCCCAGCAGGTCCCGCATCGCCTGACTGGTGAAGGTCAGGTTGTGCGCGCCGTTCGTGACGTGCCCGATCGGCACCTCCTCGGCCTGCGCGCCGGGGTACAGGAACTTCCACATGTCGCGCGACACCTCGCCGTGCAGTTCGGACACGCCGTTCGCGGCGCGGCTCATGTTCAGGGCGAACACGGTCATGGAGAAGGTGGGCACGAGGTGACCGTCCCACATCTGCTCGTGCGCGGCCAGGGCGTACAGGTCGTCACGGCTGGTGGCGAGCTGCGCGGGCCACGAGCCGATGTAGCGGTCCATCAGGTCGTAGGCGAAGGCGTCGTTGCCGGCAGGGACGGGGGTGTGCGTGGTGAACAGCGTGCTGCTCGCCACGGTTTCCACGGCGGTGCGGAAGTCCAGGCCGCGCGCAACGTACTCGCGGGTGCGTTCCAGGCCCAGCAGCGCGGCGTGCCCTTCGTTCATGTGGTACACGTCGCCGGGGATGTTCAGGGCGCGCAGGGCGCGGATGCCGGCCACTCCCAGCAGCACGTACTGCTGCACGCGCAGTTCCTGATTGCCGCCGTACAAGCGGGCGGTCAGCTTGCGGTCGTCCTCGCTGTTCTCGGGGACGTTCGTGTCGAGCAGCAGCACGCGGATGCGGCCCACGTTCAGGTTCCACACGCGGACCTGCACGTCGCGCTCGCCGATGCGGACCCGGACGCGCGCTTCCTCGCCGGTGGCGGTCAGGGCGGGCGTGATCGGCAGGGTCGTCAGGTCGAGTTCGTCGTACGCCTCGTTCTGCCAGCCGTCCTTGTCGAACAGCTGCCGGAAGTACCCCTGGTGGAACAGCAGGCCCACGGCGGTGAAGGGTAGGTCCAGGTCGGACGCGCTCTTGCAGTGGTCGCCGGCCAGGACACCCAGGCCGCCGGAGTAGATGGGCAGGGATTCATGGAAGGCGTACTCCATCGAGAAGTACGCCACGGGTTTCATGTCGGGGGCGTTGCGCCGTGCCCAGGTGCTGGGGTGATTCATGTAGGCGTCGAAGTCGGCCATCACCTGCGCGTACCGGGCGAGGTAGGCGCGGTCAGCAGCGACCTCCTGCAGGCGGGCCTGGGGGACTTCGAGCAGCGTGCGCACCGGGTTGTGCTGGAAGCGCTCCCAATTGGAGGGATCCAGATCCTGGTACAGCGCCTGAGCGTGCGGAGTCCACGACCAGTAGAGGTTGTAAGCCAGTTCCGACAGCCGCGCAATGCTGGGCGGCAGCTGAGGCAGCACAGTGACCTTACCAATGACGTTCATACCAGATGAGCTTACACTAAGCCTCTCTTTATCTGCTGAGCCCCCCCTGAAGCCCACACCACGTTCCCGCACCTGTCCAGACAGCCGGAGGGCCCATGACCCAGGACACCCACATCGCCCTGATGGCCGAAGGTGACGGCCTTGCCCGGCACCTCACGCAGACCCTGCACGTCACCACCCACGACCCCGCCCGCCTGACCCTGCTGGGCCGCAGTCTCGCCCTGAATCTCGTGCAGGCCTACCAGGGCGCCGTGGAGCACGTTACCCGGCGCGCCGGACACCCCATCCACGCCGGGCTCAGCACCGACCCACGTGGCCGGGCCCAACTGGTGTTCACCGGCCCTCCCGGCTTTACCCAGCCGCCCCAGCCGGCCGAGGACCTGCTGCGCGACCTGCTGTTCATCCGCGGCCGGCTGCACCCTGCCGTGCAGGGTCACCTGCAGGGCGCCCTGAGTGGCAGCGAGCACCACGCCACGCGCGCCCTGGTGGCCTGCCTGCGCTCCCCGCCCGTCATGCAGGCTCTCGAACGTCAGATCCGGCAGCTGCTCCCCGGCCCACACGGCCACCAGCCCTGACGTCAGGCCCGCACAGAGAAGCAGGCGCGCAGCCTTCATGCTGCGCGCCTGCTTCTTTGCGGACCTCGGCCTCTTCCTGGAGGATCAGCGGTCGCGGCTGGGCTGCTGGGCCGGCAGCGGCGCCTGGAAATGCCGCGTCATCAGGCTGACCACGAGAACCGCATGAACACACAGCAGCGCAAACAATTCCACGTGCGGCTGCATGACGTACCCGCCCGCGCCGACCAGCTGAAACAGAATCATGACCAGCAGGCCCTTGTGACGCTGATCAGGACGCTGCAGGAACACAAAGGTGCCGCCGGCCATGCTGAACAGCAGCGGGAGAAGCAGAGCGTTAAGCATCTCTTGAGACATACCTCATTATGGTCAGCCCTTCATGACAGGCATATGACCTCCACCCAGGGAATCAGCTTAATGAGGGTCCCTCCAGCCTGAACTGCCTAAACAACTACAGCCGGTAGCGGTTCACCCGCGCCAGGTCCAACCGGTGCTCCCGCAGCGCCCCCACATCCAGCCACCCCTCCCGGAAAGTCACCGGCCGGTCCAGCAGGTCATCTTGCAACTTCAGGACGAAACTCAGTTCGCACGGCTCGGTCACCTCGGCCTGGGTCGACAGAAGCGCCGCGTGCAGCGTCCCCAGCCCCGTGCTGGCCTGCGACCCCACCATGCCCCGCTTCCCAGCCGCCGCCGCCGCGCGCAGCATCGCCCGGCCATCCGTGAAACCGTTGCGCGCCGTTTTCACGTTCAGCACGTCAAAAGTATTGAAAGCCAGCTCGCGCGTCAGATCCGCAGGCGTGAAACACGAATCGTCGGCCACAACCGGCAGCCGCCCCTGCGCGTGCAGCGCCGCCCGGGCCTGCAGGTCCCGCGCCGGCAAAGGCTCCTCCACATACATCAGGCCGGCCTCCCGCATCGCGTCGAGCGCTGCCGGCGCCAGTGCCGGCGTGAGCGTCTCATTGCTGTCAGCGTACAGCTGCACCGCGTCCCCAAACTCAGCACGCAGCGCACGGATCACCCCCAGATCCCGGTCGTGCTGCCGCCCCACCTTCACCTTCAGGCACCGCACGCCCGCCTCCACCACCCGCCGCGCCTCGGCCAGCATCTCGTCCGGCGCGGCGATACCCAGAATGAAACTCACCCGTACCTGCTCACGCGGCCCCAGCAGCGTATCGAACAGCGTCAGACCCTGCGCCCGCGCCCGCGCGTCGTGCAGCGCCATGTCCAGCGCGCCGCGCGCCGTGTGATTGTTGGCCACGCTGTTACGCACGCGGTTCAGGGCGTCCTCATCCAGAATGGACACGCCACGCAGACCCTGTTCCAGCAACGCCAGGATTGCCACAACGCTTGCCGGCGTCTCCCCATAGATCGTGGGCCGGGGCGTGGCCTCAGCCACCCCCACCGTGCCGTCCGACAGGGTCACCTGCACCAGCACGTGCTCGGCAGCGTTCAGGGCAGAGTGCGCGCCCCACGCCAGTGCCGACGTGAGGGGCAGCCGGTAGGGAACGCCCTCCACGCGCGCCACCGTGGGCGCGCTCATGCGTGACCTCCCGCGGCCCAGGTGCGGACCGCGCCCGCCACGCCCTCAGGGTTCAGGACCACGGTGTCCAGCACCAGCGCCCGCGCGCCAGGCAATGTGTGCAGGAACGCCTCCGCAGCGCCAGGATCGTAGTTGCGCCGCTCAGACACGACGATCTTTACCTTTGCCAGCACGTCTGCGGGCGAGAAGCCCGCCGCAGGCAACGCCGCCAGAACCTCCAGTTCAGCCGGCGTGAAAACCTCCCCGGCGCCGGGCAGCGCCGCCAGGGCGCTGCGCAGGTCGCCCGCCTCAGCCGTCCGCACCTGATCAAACGCGTCCGCGCGGCCCAGCAGACGCCGCACCCTCACCACGTCCGGCGCGCCCAGCGCCACGAACCGCCACGCCGGGAAGTTCCGCGCAGCGAACGCCACCTCATCCAGGCCGCGCAGCCCGTCGAACACCGGCGTCTGTCCCCAGTGGCGCACGTCCGCGACCAGCGACCCCAGCGCCTGCGCCATGCCGCCCGGATGCGCCTCCCGGTAACGGGCAGTCAGCCGGAACCGCTCCTCCCGGTCCCGCACCGCTGCCCCCGCCACCGGCAGGATCATCACGGCGTCCGTCACCTCCCGCCGGTCAGGCAGCACCCGCATGCCCGGGTCCGCCCCCGTCAGCGCGGCAAGTGCGGTGCTTTTACCCACGCCCGTCACGCCCACCAGGACCGTCAGCGGCAGGTCGGCCAGAAAACGCTCGTGAGCGGCAGGCGGCGCGGCGTCGGCCCGCAGGAACGGCAGCGAAACAGTCACGCCCAGAGCGTAGCCCCTGCAGCACACAAAGAGCGGTCCGAGGTTCAGTCAAGCCCCGGTCATCCCGCAGGCCTGCCCTCCGCACCCGCTCAGCACACCCCGTGATGGAGACCCTGCACCTTCAGGCGGCCGTAGGGCTGCGGCCTGAACCCCTGAGCCGTGCCGCAGGCAGCGGAACGGGAATAGGGCCGGCACCACCCGCGAACGCCAAAAGAACTCCGAATTCGGCGCAACAGCGGGCGGGACCACCTCTCTCACCGGCAGCAGTCTGATCCTCACAGGAGTGAAACGCCCACCGGCGCGCCTGCCGGGCAGGCCGGGACACTCGCCGCTCCGCTCCACCGGCGAACGCGCCGCCTGCGACCCCGTGCGGAAACCCTGCGAGGACGTCCGGGCCGCCACCGCTGAACGTCACAAAACCTGCGTGATCGGAAGAACGGCCCCGTGAACCGTGTGATCCTCGCGCCGGGTGGGACGATCCGCCTGAACCTCGGTGAGATCGTTCCCCCGCGCCGCTCAGGCCGCCACGGACGGTGGCGTGCCGTGGCGGCCTGAGCGGCGGCATCAGCCGTGAAGCGCCGCACGTTGAAAGGCGCAGCGGCGCAGAGCGCGACTGGTCCTGCGGCACTCTGAGCCGCGCGATCTCCCCGGGCCCACCGGACAGAAGGGAGACGACGCACGCTGGCCCGCCATCCTGACCATCCGTTCCGACGACCGGCCGCGCCGAACCTTCCCACAGGGGCCGGTCGACCATGGACCAGCCTCCTGCCTCGCCCATCGCTCCGCAGCCTGTCAGACCGCCCACCACCTGCGGCGCACGCAGCCCCTATCCTGAGCGCCATGATCGAGTCCCTTATCGGGCGCACGCCCCTCCTGCAACTCACACGCGTGGTCGAGCCGGACATGGCCGACGTGTTCGTGAAACTGGAAGGACAGAACCCCGGCGGCAGCATCAAGGACCGCACCGCGCTGGGTCTCATTGAGGACGCCGAACGCCGTGGACTGTTGAAACCCGGGGGAACCATCGTGGAACCCACCAGCGGCAACACCGGCATCGGGCTGGCGCAGGTTGCCGCCGCCAAGGGGTACCGGCTGATCCTGTGCATGCCCGCCAGCATGAGCGAGGAGCGCAAGCGGACCCTCGTGGCCTACGGCGCTGAGCTGATCCTGACTGACCCTGCGCGCCGCATGCTCGCCGCCATCGAGGAAGCCGAACGGATCGTGGAGACGCGCGGCGCCGTCATGATGAACCAGTTTGGCAACCCGGCCAATCCTGCGGTGCACGAGCGCACCACCGGGCCTGAACTGTGGGAGCAGATGCAGGGCCGCATTGATGCGTTCGTGTACGGCAGCGGCACGGGCGGCACCATCAGCGGCGTCGGGCGCTACCTGAAACGGATGAATCCGCAGGTGCAGGTCATTGCGTGTGAACCCGCGCGCAGCAACGTGCTCACGGGCGGGGAGATGGGTTCGCACGGGTTCCAGGGCATGGGCCCGGGCTTCATTCCTGCCAACCTGGACCGCAGCGTCATTGATGACGTGATTGACGTGTGGGAGGAAGACGCCTATCCGCTCGCGCGGCGGCTTGCGCAGGAGGAAGGGGTGTTTGTGGGCATGAGCAGCGGCGCCATGGCCTGGGCGGCGCTGACCGTCGCGCGTCGCCTGGGCCCGGGCAAGCGCGTGGCGACCATCGCCTGCGACACCGGCGCGCGCTACCTGACCACCACGCTGTTCGCGGCGGAGAACGACACCCCACCCGGGTACCTGCCCCGCTCCCGCGAGAAGACCGCCAGCTGACCTCCGGGTGCCCGGCCTGACCGCTCCAGCCTGGTGGTCGGCGCCGCGGGGAGTGGGTCAGTGCCGTGAAGGTGACCCGGAGGCGCCTCCTGGAACCCACGAACGGGAGGGGAGAGGTGCCCCGTGTGGCTCTCAGCGGCGCTGACCGCCGAACATGCCGATCAGTTCATCCAGCGCGTTGCCGTCTCCGTCGCGGTCCAGCGCACGGTTCAGCGTACCGAACAGGTCCCCGCCGCCCTGGGCGGGCGAGGGCGCTCCCCCGGCCGGGTACCCGGGCAGGACGCTGCCCCCACCCAGCACGCTGCCCCCGCCGGAGGTGTCGCCGGAGCCGCCATCAAACCCAGCGCCGCGCTGCGTCTGCGGCGCGTGTTCCTGGCGGCCGCCGAGCAGCCCGCCCAGCAGCCCGCCCAGTCCGCCGCCGCCCACCAGGCCCCCCAGAATGCTGCCCAGGTCCCCACCGCGGGCCGGGCCGCCCGTCCCCCCCTGCTGCCGTTGCCGGCCCAGGTACGCCAGTACAAGCGGCGCGAGCATGCTCAGCACCTGCAGGGCGAGCTGCGGATCAAGACCGGACCGGCGGCTGACGGCCTGCGCCGCCTGCATCTGCTGCCCGCCGAAGACGTGTCCCAGAATCTTCTGCCCTTCTGAAGAATCGGGGACCTGCCCCGCCCCGAAGGAGTCCAGGGCGCGTCCGTCATGCCGGTCCAGAGCGCCGGCCAGTGCGTCCAGACCGCCGGGTTGCGTGGCGTTGCGGGTCAGGGCGCCAAGCAGCAGCGGCAGCGCCGCCTGCATGGCCGCCTCGGTCTGCTGGGGTGGCGTGCCGAGCTGCTGTCCCATGGTCTGCTGGGCCTGGCCCATTCCGCCCAGCTGGTTGAAGATGTCCATCATAGGTATGACCTCCAGAAAGTCAGGTGCGCCCAGCCTAAGCTGCCCCGCCCCGCCGGCCGGTAGGGACACGTTCAGGAAACCCTGACCGTCCCGCCTCACGCAGCTCCGCCAAGCGGCGTATTCCGCCGTGTTGGACGCACCCGTTACCCTGAACGCTTCCGGTTCGGCAACTGGAGAGGGAGGATCCGTTTCATGACCATCACGCCTGCACCCCCCGGGGGTGCCTCTGTTCGGCCGCTCGCGCTCCTGGCGCTGCCCTGGGCGGTGGCCCGTCTGGGCTTCCAGCGGCAGTTCGCGTACCCGCAGGCCACCCTGTGGGGGCTGATCACCAACACGTTCTTCGGGCTGCTCCGGGTGGCCGTGCTGAGCGCCCTGTTCGGCGCGCGCCCTCAGGTGGCGGGGTACACCGTGCAGGACGCCATCACCTTCACCGGCCTGACCCAGGCGCTGATTGCGGCGCTGAGTCTGTTCGGGTGGTTCGATTTCATGCGGGTCGTGCACCGCGGCGAGGTGGCCGGTGATCTGCTGCGTCCCACGCCGCTGCTGACCTTCTGGGCGGCGCAGGACGCCGGGCGTGCTGCCGGACAGTTCCTGCTGCGCGGCCTGCCCATGCTGCTGCTGTTCGGGCTGGTGTGGGACATGACGTTTGCTGCGGGCGCCACCGCCGGGACGCAGACGGTCCTGAGCGTCCTGCTGGCCTGGGCATGCGGATTCCTGTTCCGGTTCCTGGTGAACTGCGCGGCGTTCTGGTCCCCGGACGCCGTGGGCTTCGGGCGGTTCGCGTGGGCGGTGCTGGGCCTGAGCTGCGGATTCCTGATGCCGCTGGCGTTCTTCCCGGCCAGGGTTCAGGCGCTGCTGGCGTACACCCCCTTTCCCAGCATGCTGAACACGCCACTGGAACTGTGGGTCGGCGTGAAGGGCGGCGCGGCCGCCTGGGCGGCCCTGGCCGCGCAGCTGGGCTGGACAGCGGCGCTTCTTGCCGCGTGCCTGCTCACCCTGCGTGCCGGTCTGCGCCGGCTGGAGGTCGCCGGTGGGTGAGCTCCGGCACCTCCTGAGCCTGTACGTTCGCCTGCTGGGCGCGCAGGTGCGGTCGCAGGGCGCGCACCGCACGTCCTTCCTGCTCGACGCCCTGGGCAGCATGCTGATCACCGCCGCTGAATTTGCCGCGCTGGCGCTGGTGCTGCCCCGTTTCGGCGGCCTGAACGGCTGGACGCTGGGCGAAATCAGCCTGCTGTACGGCCTGGCCGAACTGGCGTTCGTGCTGATGGACCTCGTGTTTGGCGGCTTCGACGCACCCAACCTGTCCGCGCACGTCCGCGCAGGAACCTTCAGCACGTTCCTCCTTCGCCCTGCACCGCTCGCCGTGCAGGTGTTCGGCTCGGATTTCGCACTGCGCCGCCTGACCCGCGTCGTCCTGGCCGCCGCGATCCTCGCGTACGGCCTGACACACGCGGCCGTGCCCTGGCACCCGGGCGCGGCGTTGCTGCTCGCCGGCTGTGTGGCCGGCATGGTGTGCTTTTTCGGGGGGCTGTTCGTGATCGGCGGCACCCTCACCTTCTGGACGGTGGAGAGCGTGGAGGCCATGAACGTCCTGACGTACGGCGGCCGCACCCTGATCAGTTACCCCATGGACATCTACGGCACGTGGCTGCGCCGCACCTTCACGTACCTGATTCCCGCCGGGTTCCTGTCCTATCTGCCCGTGCTGCATCTGCTGGGCCGCCCCCTGCCGGACGGCCTGCCCACCTGGGCCGCCCTGCTCGGCCCACTGGCCGGCCCGCTGCTGCTGACCGCGGCGTTCGCCTTCTGGCGCTCCGGCGTGCGGCACTACGAGGGCACCGGCACCTGAACCGCTGTGCGGCTGAGCGCCTGACCGGCCGACGGCCCCCGCCCCGAAAGGAGACCCCTCTGTGATTCACGTCGAGCATCTGCGCAAGACCTTCACCACCCGCACCGGCCGCTTTCTCAGCGCCCAGCGCCGCACCCACGACGCCGTGCGTGACATCTCCTTCCACGTTCCCCGCGGCGAGATCGTCGGGTACCTCGGCCCGAACGGCGCCGGCAAAAGCACCACCGTCAAGATCCTCACCGGGCTGCTCGTTCCCGACAGCGGCCACGTGCGCGTGGGCGACCTGACCCCCTGGCAGGACCGGCGCCGGCACGTCGCGCGGCTCGGCGCGGTGTTCGGGCAGCGCACCACCCTCTGGTGGGACCTGCCCGTTCTGGACAGCCTGGACCTCCTGCGGCACGTGTACCGCGTTCCGAAGGACCGCTGGCAGGCCAACCTGACGACCTTCACCGACCTGCTGGACCTCGCGCCGTTCCTGCGCACCCCCGCACGCGCCCTGTCCCTGGGGCAGCGCATGCGCGCCGACCTCGCCGCGGCGCTGCTGCACGACCCCGAACTGCTGTTCCTCGACGAACCCACCGTCGGTCTGGACGTTGTGGCGAAGGAACGCATCCGTGAATTCATCGCGCACATCAACCGCGAGCGGCAGGTCACGGTGCTGCTCACCACCCATGACCTTGGTGACGTGGAACGCCTCGCGCGGCGCGTCATGATCATCGACCTGGGCCAGCTGCTGTACGACGGCGACCTCGCGCAACTTCAGGCCCGTTACGGCAACCAGCGTGAACTGCACGTCGAGTACGCCGACCCCCCCCAGCACACCCAGGTGCCCGGCCTGACCCTCCTGCACGCCGACGGGCCCCGCGCGGCGTATGCCTTCACCGGCCCCGCCGCGCCCCCGATCGCGCGCGTGACCGCGCACGCGTCCGTCCGCGATCTCACGGTGCGGGAACCGGACATCGAGGCCACCATCCGAAGAATCTACGAAGGCGGCCTGCTGCGCCCCGCGCTAGGCTGACCGAATGACGACACCCGAGCCCGCTGAGCGGCCACCCGCCAGCGCCGCAGCACAGGCCCGGGCCAGCCGCACAGGGGTTCCCCGTCCGGAAATTGACCTGCCCTTCCTGGCCGCCGGGTTCACGACCCGGCTGTCGGCCGGAACAGCCCGGCAGCTCCTGCTTCACAGGCCTGTCGCGCCGGGCCTGTGGGGCCTGTTTGCCGCGGTTGTCTCGCGCCGCGCCGCCTGCCTCCGGTGAGCGCGCCCCTCCCCCCGCGGCATTTTCATGGTGACCCGGTGCTCACCGCCCGCGCCCTGCTGGGCAGTACGCTGGTGCGGCTGCTGGACACCGGCGAGACGCTCAGCGGACGGATCGTGGAGGTCGAAGCCTACGACTGCCCCCGCGACCCCGCCTGCACCGCCGGCCGCTTCCACGCCGCGCGCAGCGCCGACATGGCCGTCGCGCCCGGCACCTGGCTGTTCTGGTCGGCGCACGGCCACCCGCTGCTTCAGGTGGCGTGCCGGCCCCAGGGCATCCCGGCGAGCATTCTCATTCGCGCCATCGAACCACTCGGCGGGGTGGGCCACATGCTGAATTTCCGGCCTGTGGTGCGCGAACGGGACCTCACGAACGGCCCGGCAAAACTGGTGTACGCCCTGGGCCTGAACCCCGCCCTGATCGCCGGCACGCCTGTGGACAGCCCCGCGCTGCACATTCTTCCCGCGCCTCTCCCCATTCCGGACGAGCAGGTGCAGGTCACGGCCCGCATCGGCATTCGCGAGGGCCGCACGCTCCCGTGGCGCTTCAGCGTCCGCGGCAACGCCTGGGTGTCACCCGCCGTGCCCAGCATGGACCTCGCCGGTCCGGGCGGTCCCTGAGGCCCAGGGCGCCAGCCGCTCAGGGCGCGGCGTCCGGTTGCAGCAGGGCCGTGACGCCCTGCACGGCGGTGAGCCGCCCGGCGGCCACGTCGGCACGCAGCGCCTGCACCCGCGCCGGGTCGAGCCGCGCCTGAAAAGCCCGCCACGCCGCCTCACGCAGCAGCTCATCGAACCACACCGTCGTCTGCGCGCGGCGTTTCTCCTGCACGTCCACCTGAGCGCAGTAGCTTTCCACCGCATCCCACACCTGCGCCAGCCCCTCGCCAGTCAGCGCGGACGCCCGCAGCGCCGTGGGCCGCCACGGCGCGCCGTGCGGGGTGAGCAGGGTCAGCGCCGCGCGCAGTTCCGTCTGCGCCCGCACGGCCGCCGCTGGGTTCGTGTCGGCCTTGTTCACCACGCACACGTCCGCGAGCTCCATGATGCCGCGCTTGATGCCCTGCAACTCATCCCCGGCGTTCGGGAGGGTCAGCAGCACGAACAGGTCCGTCATGGCCGCCACCTGCGTCTCACTCTGGCCCACCCCGACCGTCTCCACCAGAATCACGTCGTACCCGGCCGCCTCGCACAGAATGATCGTCTCCCGCGTGCGCCGCGCCACGCCGCCCAGCGCCCCGCCCGACGGACTGGGGCGGATGAACGCGCCGGGATGCACGGTCAGGCGAGGCATGCGCGTCTTGTCCCCCATGATGCTGCCGCCCGTCCGGGCAGAGCTGGGGTCCACGGCCAGCACGGCCACCCGGTGCCCGGCGTCGGCCAGCCGCACGCCCAGAGCCTCAATGAACGTGCTCTTGCCGACGCCGGGCACGCCCGTCAGGCCAACGCGCACGGACTGCCCGGCGCGCGGCAGCACCTCAGCCAGCAGCGCCTGCGCCTCGCGTTCATGCTCGGGCCGCGTGGACTCCACGAGCGTGATGGCCTTCGCCAGTGCCCGCCGCTGTCCCGCCAGCAGGGGCGTGCTCAGCGGGTGAACCATAGTTCCCCCAGGCCGGCCAGCGTCAAGCCGGAAGACAGGCGGTGAACACAGCGGAACCTGCTGACCGCGCTCAGCGGAGCTCCAGCCAGGAGCAGCCGCGACCGAGTCAGCGACCGGCCTGGGGCAGGCAAAGGTCCCTCCAGGGCGGTCCGGCCCGTCTCAAGGCACGCCTTCCGGTCAACTGGGGCGATCGGCTGACCCCGGGGAATCCGCGCTTCGGGCGCAGTGGTGCGCGGCGGCTCAGCACAGGCGCCCCTTCGGCAGCGGCCGCAGGGAACTGCGCAGAGAGGCCGTCACGCTCGGAGCGCGGTACCCCGTTTCCTTCACCAGCTGGCCCCGGGCGTTGAACGCGCCGCGCAGGTCGAGCAGGCGCCCCGCGAACCCGGTCCACTGCACCCGGGCGCCCGTCAGGACACCCCGGCGGTCGTAACTCTGCCAGACCCGCAGGGTGTTGTCCGGAATCAGGCGGGCGTACGTGAGACTGCGCACGCGGCCCGCCCCGTCCAGGAGGTACGTGGTGTCACCCTGCGCGCACGACCGCAGACCAGCCACTGCGGCAGGCGCGGCAGGCGGCGCGGGCAAGGTCACGGTATCGGCCGCGCCTGCCGGCACGACAAGAGCGGCCACGAGCAGAGCGCCCCGGGCAGCGGAAGCGCGACCTGGACTGTAGAGGCGTCGGGCGGGCCGGGTCACGGTCGGCGCCGCCTGTTCAGGTGGGACGCCGTGACAACAGCCGCCAGACCCAGGAGCGGCACTCCCCCTGAACTCCATGCCCAGACCCTGCAGCCCCGTCAGCACCCCGGTCAGGACACCCGGCGCCGGCGTCCCCGGTACCAGGCCCAGGCCCCCCAGGTGCGGTCCGGCGGGTGAGCGGGACGGCGCGTCCGGGGCCGGGTGGGTCACGCGCGGTCCCGCAGGAGGCGCAGCACCTCACGGGCGCTCTGGAGGATCGGGGTGCCGGGTCCAAAGATGCCGGCCGCGCCGGCCTCCCGGAGGGCCGCGTAGTCCTGCTGCGGAATCACGCCGCCCACCACGACCAGAATGTCCCCGGCGCCCTCAGCCCGGAGC
Organism: Deinococcus taeanensis; assembly: GCF_020229735.1. Classification (NCBI taxonomy): domain Bacteria; kingdom Thermotogati; phylum Deinococcota; class Deinococci; order Deinococcales; family Deinococcaceae; genus Deinococcus; species Deinococcus taeanensis. The sequence continues at coordinate 864,367 of NZ_CP083455.1, forward strand.
GCCTCGATCAGGTGCGGCACCAGGGTCTTGTGCCCGGCCGCCTGGCTGCTCACGCCGACCACGTGAACGTCGTTCTCGACGGCCTGCCGGGCCGCTTCTTCCGGCGTCTGGAACAGCGGGCCGACGTCCACGTCGAAGCCCAGGTCTGCGAAGCCGGTGGCGATGACCTTCGCGCCCCGATCGTGTCCGTCCTGGCCCATCTTCACGACCAGCATGCGGGGCCGGCGGCCCTCGGCCTGCGCGAACGCCTCAATCTCGCCCTGCAGGGCGCTGAAGCCCTCGTCGCCCTCGTAGCCGGCGGCGTACACGCCGGACAGCGTGCGGATCTCGGCGGCGTGCCGGCCCCACACGCGCTCGAGCGCCTCGCTGACCTCGCCGACCGTGCAGCGGGCCTGCATGGCAGTAACGGCGAGGGCCAGCAGGTTGCCCTGACCGGTGCGCGCAGCGTCCTCCAGGGCGGTCAGGGCGGCCTGCGCGGCCTGGGGGTCGCGCGTGGCGCGCACCTGTTGCAGCCGCGCGATCTGCGCGTCCCGCACGGCGGCGTTGTCGATGTCCAGGACGTCCACGGGCGTCTCGGTAGCCGGGCGGTACTTGTTCACGCCCACAATGACGTCTTCGCCGCGGTCGATGCGCGCCTGCTTGCGCGCCGCGCTCTCCTCGATGCGGAGTTTCGGCACGCCGCTCTCGATGGCTTTCGCCATGCCGCCCAGTGATTCCACTTCACGCATCAGTTCGCGGGCCTTGTCGGCCAGGTCATGCGTGAGGCGTTCCATCAGGTAACTGCCGCCCCAGGGGTCCACGACGTGCGGAATCCCGGTTTCCTCCTGCAGGATCAGCTGCGTGTTCCGCGCGATGCGGGCGGAGAAGTCGGTGGGCAACCCGATGGCCTCGTCGAAGGAGTTGGTGTGCAGGCTCTGCGTGCCGCCGAATACGGCGGCCATCGCCTCGATGGTCGTGCGGACCACGTTGTTGTACGGGTCCTGCTCGGTGAGGCTCCAGCCGCTGGTCTGGCAGTGGGTGCGCAGCGCGCGGCTCATGGGGTTGCGCGGCTCGAACTGCGCCATCAGTTCGCTCCACAGCAGCCGTGCGGCGCGCAGCTTGGCGACCTCGGTGTAGAAGTTCATCCCGATCCCGAAGAAGAAGCTCAGGCGCCCGGCGAACTCATCGATGCTCAGGCCCTTGCCGAGCGCGGCGCGCACGTATTCCAGCCCGTCGGCGAGGGTGTACGCGAGCTCCAGCGCGGCGTTCGCGCCGGCCTCCTGGATGTGATACCCGCTGATGCTGATGGAATTGAAACGCGGCATTTCCCGCGCCGTGAACTCGATGATGTCCGCAATGATCCGCATGCTGGGCGCCGGCGGATAGATGTACGTGTTGCGCACCATGAACTCTTTCAGGATGTCGTTCTGAATGGTGCCCGACAGCTGGGCGAGGGTGGCGCCCTGCTCCAGCCCCGCAACGATGTACCCGGCCAGGATCGGGAGCACCGCGCCGTTCATGGTCATGGAAACCGACATGTCCTGAAGGGGAATGCCGTCGAAGAGGATCTTCATGTCCTCCACGGAATCGATGGCGACCCCGGCCTTGCCGACGTCCCCGACGACGCGCGGGTGGTCACTGTCGTACCCGCGGTGCGTGGCGAGGTCGAAAGCCACCGACAGGCCCTTCTGCCCGGCGGCGAGGTTGCGGCGGTAGAAGGCGTTGGACTCTTCGGCCGTGGAGAACCCCGCGTACTGCCGGATGGTCCAGGGGCGCGCGGCGTACATGGTGGCGCGTGGCCCGCGCGTGAAAGGGGGCAGGCCCGGCAGGGTGCTGACGTCCAGGCCGTCGAGGTCGTTGGCGGTGTACAGCGGTTTCAGGGTGAGGCCTTCGGGCGTCTCGCGATTCAGGCGCGCCGGGTCGGCGCCTTTCAGGTCCTTGCTGGCCTGCGCCTTCCAGGCGTTCAGGTCGGGCCGGGGGTGCTGCTGGGACATGGGTTCCTCCGTCTGCACGTCATCATGCCACCCGCAGCCAACCGGAGCCAAACGACCGTTTGGCTCCGCGGGAACCCCAACTGTTCCGGACGGGGGAACACCCTGGCCGCCCTGAGATTGATTCTGGCTCCAGCTGAACCTCCGGTGCAGGATTCGCCGCCTGTGAAACCCGGCCGGGCGGAATGGTAAGCTTCGGCACGTGACCGCCGAACCTCAACCTGCGCGACGCGTGAAGCTCGCGCCAAGCATCCTGGCCAGCGACTTCGCCCGACTCGGCGAGGAACTGCGCGCCATTGACAGCGCCGACTGGGCCCACGTGGACGTCATGGACGGTCAGTTTGTCCCGAACATCTCCTTCGGCCTGCCCATCCTGGCCGCCGCGCGCGCCGCCAGTCCCCTGTTCATGGACGTTCACCTCATGATCGACCGGCCCGAACGGTACCTCCGGGATTTCGCCGACGCCGGTGCCGACGGCCTGACGGTGCACGTGGAGGCCACCCCGCACGTACACCGCGCCGTGCAACAGATCCGCGAACTGGGCAAGAAGGCCGGCGTGACCCTTAACCCCGGCACGTCCCTCGACGCCCTGAAACCCGTCCTGCCCGACGTGGACCTTGTGCTGATCATGAGCGTCAACCCGGGCTTCGGCGGACAGAAGTTCATTCCGCAGAGCCTGGAGCGAATCCGCACCGTTCGCCGCTGGCTCGACGAGCTTGGCAGCGACGCCGAACTTCAGGTCGATGGAGGGGTCAGCGCCACCAACGCCCGCGCCATCGTGAACGCCGGCGCCAGCAACCTCGTCGCCGGCAGCGCCGTCTTCGGCAGAGACGGCGCGCACGCCGGTCTCGAGCGCCTCCGGGAGGCCCTGAAATAACATGCGCCTGAGAGTCGACCTGCTTCCCCACGGCACGTACCCGGACGTGGTGGTCGTCATCGACGTGCTGCGCGCCACCACCACCGCCGTCACCTACCTGGAACGCGGCGCCGACGCCCTGCTCCTCACCGCCACGCCCGACATCGCCCTGGCCCTGCGCGACGGCGCCGACAACAGCCCGTACCTTCTGGGCGGCGAACGCGGCGGCCTGCCCATTCCGGGCTTCGACTTCGGGAACAGTCCCGTCGAAGCGGCCGGGCAGAACTTCACCGGCAGGACCGTGGTCATGAACACCACCAACGGGACCGGCGCCGCGCACACTGCCGCCGCCACCGGCAAGCACGTGTTCCTCGCGGCGCTCACCAACGCCCACGCCGCGGCGCGCCGCGCCCGCGCCAGCGCCACTGAGGAAATTGCCATCGTCTGCGCCGGCACCGACGAGCACGTGGGTCTGGAGGACGTGTACGCCGCCGGGGTGCTGGCCGAGTACCTGCTGGCCATGGGCGAATTCAGCATCGACGACGGCGCCCGCATCGCGCTGACCGTGCGGCGCAACAGTGGCAACCCCCTGGAGGCCCTGAGCAGCAGCGGCCACGGCCAGCACCTCAACCGCCTGGGCCTGGGTGAGGACGTCCGTGCTGCGGCGGGCCTGAGCACAAGCACCATTGTGCCCACCCTCGTCCGGGACGGCGCGCCGGACGGCACCCTGAAGTTCACGGCGGGTTAGGTCCCGGCCCACTAAAGAGCGCGCCGGGTTCACCGGCGTGCGGGGCGGCAGGTCTTCGCCCCAGCGCCCCCGCCGGCCGCTATCATGAGCATTGCATGAACGGCCCGGACCTTCTGAAGCTCCTGCGCAGCGGCGACATCGAGCCGCTGCACACCCACCTGACCGCACTCCAGACACAGTTTGAGGCCGGGCAGCTCGGGGAACGCGACCTGCTGGGCGCCTTCCGCGCCTTCCAGACCTCTGACCTGACCCTCAGTGACGGCTTTCAGACATGGACGGAACGGCATCCCGGCACCTACGCTCCGCATGTGGCGCTGGCCAGCTGGTTCCTGGGCCGCGGGTGGGAAGCGCGCGGTGAGGCCCGCTCGGACCACGTGAGTGATCAGGGGTGGCGCGCCCTGGACTACTTCCTGACCCAGGCGGAGGGTTGCGCCCGCCACGCCGCAACCCTCACTGACAATCCCCTGGCGGCCTGGATCGTGGTGGGACTGGCAAGCAACACGCGTGGCTGCCAGGTCAGCCTGCATGAAGTGCAGCAGCAGGAGTACCCCGAGTGGTTCACACGGGGCCTGCAGGACAATCCGGGCAGTTTCGCCCTGCGCCGCGTGATGCTTCTGCACCTGCGCACGGAATGGGGCGGCAGCGAGGAGCAGATGCTGACCTTCGCCCGGCAGCAGCAGGACGCCGGGCAGCTTGGCCAGGGTGACATGCAGCGCCTCTGGGCCGAATTTCACGCCCGGGTCTCGCACCACGCCCTGGCCTTCGGGAACGACCAGCAGGTGGCCGTGGAGCGCGCGCGCATTGCTGCCGAACTTGATCCCCTGCAGGCCGAGCAGCTGTTCGTCGCCCTGACCAGCGCAGAGGCGAAACCCGACGAGCGTCTGGCGGCCCTGCGGCGGTATCTCAGCGCGGCCGGGCAGTAGGGCGGCGCGGTGCCGTCCGGCATGTTCGGCTGGGCCCTGCACGCCGCCAGGGACTGGATCCTCCCCGAGCTTCCCCGGGTGGCCGCGCTGCTCACGCGGGCCGCTCAGGATGGGGACGCCGATTCCGCCGTGCTGCTGGCCCGGCTTCAACTCGCCCACCCGAACTGACCGCTGCCGGATGCGCGGCCCCTGCTGGAAAGCGCCCGTGAACAGGCGCATACGGAGGCCGCCGAGACGCTGGTCCACCTTCAGGAGGCGAGGATGCCCGACCGCCTGAAGGACACTCCGCAAAAGCGCGAGGCCATCCTGAAAGCCGCCAATCTCCTGAGCGGCGACATGAGCTGGCGCGTCTATCAGGACTTCACCGCGTACCAGGAGCAGTTCGCACTCGATGCCCGGCAGCGGTTCAGGTACCTGCACCGGGCGGCCGACGGCGGCAACAACGACGCCCGTTACGAACTGGCTCAACAGTTGCGGGCCGGCCGCGTGGAACTCGGGGAGGACAGTGTGCTGCGCCCGGTCGACACCGCGCCCATCCAGGCCAGTCTGGAGTATGCCCGGCACCTGCTGGAACGCGCCGCCGGCACGGGGTACCGGCCGGCCGCCAAGATGCTCAGGGACACGCCCGAACGGGACTGGCAGGCGGCAACCGCCCGCCGGTTCAGTCTCAGAGGCACAGCCGCGGCCCTGCCGGTGAAGACCGGCACCTGGTGGGAAGGCTGGTGGAAATGGATGCTGGCGGTCGCTGTGCTTCGCCTGATCGCCGCCCTGTTCGGCCATCACTGAGCCTCTGCTGACTCTTTGCGTGCCCCGCAGCGGTTACCCTGTGGGGCGTGACTGTTTCTGATTTTCAGCTGCCTGACGTGACGCCCGTGGACGCCGTGGACTGGTCGGCAATTCCAAGCCCGGCGTTCGTGCTGGATGAATCGCGACTGCGGCGGAACCTGGCGCTGATCTCGCACGTGCAGCGTGAAAGTGGCGCGCAGATCATCGTTGCATTCAAGGGCTTTTCCATGTGGTCCGCGTTTCCGACGCTGCGGGAGTACGGCATCACCGGCGCGACGGCCAGCAGCCTGAACGAAGCGATCCTGGCCCGGGAGGAGATGCGGGGCGAGGTGCACGTGTACGCCCCGGCGTACAGCGACGAGGACTTTCCCCGCATCCTGGAACTGGCTGATCACCTGGTGTTCAACTCCTTCACGCAGTGGCAGCGGTTCCGGCCGCAGGTGGAGGCGGCGCGCGCCTCGGGCCGCACGCTCCACGTGGGCATTCGCGTGAACCCGGAGTACGCGGAGGTCGAGACGGATCTGTACAACCCGGCGGGTCCGTTCTCCCGGCTGGGCGTGACCCGCCGTGAGTTCCGCCTGGACCTGATGGACGGCGTGGACGGCCTGCACTTTCATACGCTGTGCGAGAAGGACAGTGACACGCTCGAGCGCACGCTGGAGGTCCTGGAACGGAATTTCGGGGAGGTCCTGTCCCGCGTGAAGTGGGTGAATTTCGGCGGTGGCCACCTGATGACCCGCGAAGGGTATGACATTGCGCGTCTGATCCGCGTGGTGCGGGCCTTCCGCGAGAAATGGGGTGTGCACGTGATTCTGGAGCCCGGGAGTGCGTTCGGCTGGCAGACAGGCTGGCTGGTGAGCAGCGTGCTCGACGTTGTTCACAACGTCAAAAACGCTGTGCTGCTGGATGTCAGCGTGTCGGCGCACATGCCCGACGTCCTGGAAATGCCGTACCGGCCGCGCATTCTGGGGGCCGGTGACCCACCCGAGCAGGATCACCGGGAGGCGGTGGACGCCCCGGCCGGACACGCCTTCCTCATTGGGGGCACGACCTGCCTTGCCGGGGACGTGGTCGGTGAGTACGTGTTCGACCGGCCCCTCACGGTAGGAGACCGCGTGGTCTTCGATGACATGATCCACTACACGATGGTGAAAACGACGTTCTTCAACGGCGTCAAACACCCGGACATCGGGATCCTGCGAACGGACGGGTCATACGAACGGGTGAAAACCTTTGGCTACGAGGAGTTCAAGGCGAAACTCAGCTGAGCGCATGAAGTCGGGCCGCCCTGTGCACGGGGCGGCCCTTCTGCTGGAAAACGCTGGGATCTGAGAGGGTGTTCCCCCGTCCGGACGGGGGCGCCGATTCTGAATCCGGTGGGCGCTGCGCACGGTGCGGCGGCCGCCGGGGGATGCGGGGCCGGGGGTGTGCTGGGAGCCCTCCGGCAGAACGTGAAACTGATTGGTCTTAACCTCTTCGAGGTACGCATACTGTAAGTCCGCAAGCTGACCCGCCACTGAACGCTCAGCTCATCCATCAGCTTCTTTCTCTCACCTAACCCCGTGGTCTTGCAGGTGAAAGCGGACCCAGTCCGGGTCCGCTTTCACCTGCAGGGAACGTTACTTCCGGTAGACTTTCACCACACCGTTCACCGTACGGATCGTACCGCCCTCGAAATCAGCCGCCCACGCCCCACTGATCTGATACTGGTCACGCGTCGGGAAGCCCAGGAATGAGCCGCTCCCGCCCAGACCCTGGTACGTTTTCAGCACATTCCCGCTCAGCCAGAACACGCCGTATTTCTCTGTGCCGTACAGCGCGCCATTCTGGAAGAAGCCGTACAGGCCACTGGTGCCCAGGCTGTTCTGCGGAATGACCTTCTCATCCCCCGCCGCCCAGCCCAGCCGGTTTGGGGGGCGCGTCGCCCCGTTCTCCGCTTTCGCAAGCGCCAGGTAACGTTCAAGCAGCATCCCGTGCACCGCGTACGCGCGGCTGCTCCCGTTGGCGTGCAGCAGCACTGCGTCACCATAGGCCCCCACACCACGGAACTTCTGCCACAGGCCATCGCCCCAGGCGGTGGCGTACGTGGTGGCCGGTCCCAGGCTCTCCTCACCTTTCAGGCGGGCGTAGGCATCCACCATCGCCTGGTCCCGCGCGGCGTTCTGCCGTTCACCCGGTTGGATATTCGTTGTGGGGGTGCTGGCTGCCGGGGCCGGGCTGGGCGCGGGCTGCTGCGCGGGGCGGTCCGGCGTGATGGTAACCGTCCCCGTAGCGCTGTCCTGCGGCGGCGAGGGCGGCGTGCTGACCGGCTGACCCCCCACGCGGAACGTGACGGTATCCGTCGTCCAGCCATCGGCGGGCAGTGGGTTCACCACGATGCTCAAGGCCCGGGCAAGGTTTTCCTGACCCTTCACGCTGACCTCCGCGAAACCCTGCCCCTCTACAAACCGCACGATGTCGTTCAGGTCAAGTTCACGGGTGCTGGCCAGTGCCAGCAGACGGTCCTGTCCGTTCGGGCCGCCGACCGTAAACGCATACTTCGCGTTCTGCGGAGGGAACACGCGGGTCACGCCGGCCTTTACGAAATTACTTTCCTCGTAGCTGTTCGGGTAGAACAGATCGACCACGCCGTTGGCGTTCACGTTGAACAGGTACACGTAAGCGTCCTGGTTGGTCTTCAGGCCGATCTTGATGTTTTCACCTTTGCGGTACGACGGGTTGCCGCGGCCGCTGGCGTCCTTGTTTACCCAGACTTCCACGTTCAGTGTTGTCTCAACCGGATTGACAATGATGGTCTGCGCCGTGATTTTCGCAGGGCTGGCGCCTGCAGCGCCCGACACAAGCAGAGTTGAGAGAATCAGAATCCCTTTACGGTGCTGTTGCATATGAACCTCCTTGATGTCCTTGCACCGTAGGCTGTGAAACTGACGAACGGCTGAACTGCACAGCAACCCGGAAGAACGCCGCAAGACCCTCTGAAGATCCGCTGCATAGAATATGCGTTCATGAGTCCCGACTGATACCGGACTCAAGACCCCGGCAGGGTGTGCCAGAGCCCTAACCGGGTCAGGCGCGGGATTCAGGTCAGCGGCCAGATCGTCAGGCCACCCGCACCTGTGATCAACAGCACGTAGGGGTCCGTGTTCAGGACGCTCGGGCCCGCGCCGCCTGGCAGACCCACCGTAAACGACCCCGCTGGCTGAGCGGTGGCGCTCTGTACGATCAGCACCGTCAGTACGCCGAATCCCACCTTCACGCCGTACGCACTCGGCAGGACCAGTGCAGTAATGCCGTCCAGCGTGGCTTTCAGCACGTACGTTCATTGTCGCCGGTCAGGCCATTCTGCAGGCCTCCGATCACGGTCATAGGACCGATGCAGAACAGCAGGCTGGTCGCCTCGAACCCCTCCGTGAACCGGCCCACAACCGGAACCGGCGCCGCAGGGTCTCCCCGAACCGTTCCAGGCTTTCCTCAGTCCCCAGGCGCCCCCTGCACGCGGTTAAGGTTGCCGGCCACGTTCAGCCCGATAGAGAGGGTCGCCAGATTCACGGTCTGCAGCAGGGTCTGCTGCGTGCGTTCCGGTATCCGGCCCTCACGTCCACGGCGGGACCAAGCAGAATGGAATGGTAAGCACGTTGACCAGCGTGCCAGACAGTTGCGACAGCAGACGCATTGCGCGTGACTGTCGAGCAGCGCTGCGCCGGCCGTCCCCGGGGCGCGGAGCCTCGCCAAGACCCCAGCCGGGGGGTCTCAAGAAACCCCCAAGAACATTGACGCGGCCCTGACAGACGGTGTGCTAGCTTCTGAGCAAGTTGAAACGGACCTCTACCAAGCCCGCCCGCCAGCCGCGCCCCTGCGGCCGACCGGGCGGCGCGTCCGTTCTGACGTGTGTGGATGTGCTCAGCCAGCTTTCCGGTGTCGTGACAACTGAATGTGAAGGTGGGGCTGCCGGCGCGCAGCCCCGCCGCGTTTAAGGAGGCCAGAGACGTGACCTTATCCGACCAGTACCAGAACATGCCCAAGCTCCTGAAAGTCAGCGAGGTGGCTGACTTCACCGGCACGCACGAACGCACGGTCCGCCGCTGGATCCGTGACGGCCGGCTGGGCGCCGTGGAACACCCCAACGGCCTGCGCGTGCCCCGCCGGGCACTATGGCGGTTCCTGGGACTGGACCTGGCCCTGAGCGCCTGACCACGCGGCCAGCCCCGGCTGGCACAATGGCAGGCGTGACCGACCCGCTGGTGACCCTCCGCGCGCAGCTGCGCACCTTCCCGCCGGGCGCGGCGCTCCCCAGTCTGCCTGCCGGCCTCAGTGCGGCGCAGCAGGAGGAGGCTGCCGCGCTCGCCCTGCTCAGCGGCCAGCCCCGGCTGGCCCTGGCCTGGACCCGCGAGCCCCAGCGGCGGGCCGCTGCCCTCCTGCGTCTGGGCGAGAGCGCAGAGGCGACCGCAACCCTTCAGCTGCTGCCGGCGGACGCCCGCGTGACCCTGTTGCGCGCCCGGGCAGCCCAGCAGCAGCAGCACCCGGACGCCCCCACCCTGACCCTGGACGCGCGTACAAAGGCGCGGCGTGACGGTGACGGCGCCGCGCTGATTGCCGCCGTGACCCTGCTGGGCGAACTCCAGCTGGCGCGCGAGCCGCACGCAGCGCTGCGTGCCCTCGCCGAGGGCCTGAAAGTGGCCGAACTAATGGGCGAAGCCGCCGACCCGCATCTGCTCGCGGTGCTGGCGCACGCGCAACTGGCCCTGAATTCCCGCAAGGGTCAGGCCACCGCGCACAAAGCCCTGGCGCGCAGTGAGGCGCGCGGCCCGGCGCGCGTGCTGGCCCTGCTGGCCCTCGCGCGCCCTGATGAGGCCCTCGCAGAAGCCCAAGCGGGCGAACTGAGCCGGCACTGGTGGACCTTCACCGTCCCCAACAGTGACGGAGACTCCACGCTGCCCGCCGCACCAGGACCAGCGCGGCGGACGGTAGACTGACGAACTGCGCCGGGTCAAGCAGAGTCCCCCCAGGACCCCTGGATGCCCCGGCTTTGGGGCGTGTCACCACCCCTCCGCGGCGGGGCCCAATCCGCACCCACGCGGTCCGTGCGTCAGGCTGCCTCCCTGGAAGTCCCGTCCCGTGACCTTCCCCGCCAGCACACCAGTCCAGGCATTGGACCGCAGTGCCGAGCAGGGGGGAGGTCTGCGCCGAGGTCCGGTCCAGGGTCAGGTGGTCCGCGTGTTCGCCCGCTGGTTCAGCGGGCCTGCCAGGAGGCGCAAACATGCCGGGTCGGCCTCTGTGGGGGCGCTCGCCTGCCGGTCACAGGGTCTTCCGGGAGGACACCCACCTGATGCCCGTGACCGGTGGTCAGGGCTGCGGGCCGGACCACGCTGCCAGCAGGCTCCCTCGTCCTCAGCGCGCCACCGTCACATTTCCGTTCGGCGCCCGCCGCTTGAGCCGATGGAAGTGGGAATGGCCGCGGCCCCGTGGCCTCCTGCGCGGCCCGCCCACTCCGCCGCTGATCTGGAACGCACGCGAGGTGCCAGGGTCCCAGTGGTGGGCAGTGACCTCCGGGTGTGGCGGGTGCAGGGTCAACCGGCCTGAACGTCCAGGCGCGCCAGACCCCGGATCACGAATCCCCCGGTGTACTGCCCGGGTTCCTGAGGATTCACGAGGCGCAGGGCTGGCAGCGCGCGGCACAGGGCGCGCAGGCTCAGCGCGAGTTCCAGCCGGGCGAGGGGCGCGCCCAGGCAGTAATGAATGCCCAGTCCGAAGGTCAGGTGCGGGTTCGGGTCGCGGTCCAGCTTCAGGTCGTCCGGGGCGTCAAAGCGCTGCGGGTCGCGGTTCCCGCTGGCGTACAGCAGGCTCACGCGGTCGCCGGGGTTCAGGGGCACGCCGTGCAGCGTGAGAGGTTCAAGCACGATCCGCTCGAACATGGGCAGGGGCGTGTCGAACCGAAGGAGTTCCTCGGCGGCGCGCCGGAAGACGCCCAGGCTGTCCGGCACGTGCGCCTGCGCGACCAGCGCGTCCCACTGCGGACGCTGGCGAAGCAGCGTCAGCACTCCGGCCGTCAGGCCGTTCACGCTGGCTTCGTGTCCGGCGTTCAGCAGGAGAATGCAGGTGTCGATCAGTTCCTGCTCGGTCAGGCGGTCACCGTTCTCTTCGGCCTGCACCAGCGCCGTGATCAGGTCATCGCGTGGGTGCGCGCGTCGCTGGGCCACGAGTTCGCGCAGGAGCGCGCTGAAGTCCAGGACGGCCTGCTCCGCTTCGTCCTGGTCGGCGGGCGTGGGCAGTGGTTCGTACAGTTTCACGATGGACGCCGACCAGGGGCGTAAGTGGTGTCGGTGCGCTTCGGGCACGCCGAGCAGTTCCGCGATCACCGTGACGGGCAGCGGCTCGGCGTAGGCACTGACCAAATCGAAGGGACCTGCGGCGCCCAGGGAGCGCAGCTGCGCGTCGAGAATCAGCTCGATGCGGCGCTGCAGGGAGTCCACGCGGCGGGGGGTGAAGGCCAGCTGCAACAGGGACCGCAGGCGCGTGTGTTTCGGCGGTTCGCTGTCCAGCAGGTGGTTGCTGTTGAAAGCGTCGAAGTTCGCCTGCCGCGGGTCGGGGAGGGGCCAGCCGAGTTCATCGCGTGAGTAGCGGTGCAGGGCGCTGCGCCCGAACCGCCGGTCGCGGAGCACGGCGCTGATGTCCGCGTGCCGGGTCAGGACCACGCGCCGCAGGCCGGGGTCGAAGAACACCGGTGTGTCGGCGCGCAGCTGCGTCAGCAGCGGGTAGGGGTCGCGCAGGAACGCCCCGTCCGTCAGGGGCAGCGTGACGTGCGGCAGGGCCGCAGCGGGCGCGCTCACAGGAACTGCTGCGCCTCTATGCGCAGGGGTCGGTCGTCGGCGTCCACCTGGGCAGGTCCGGGCGTGATGAGCGCGTGCCCGGCGAGGGGCGCGGCGTTCAGGTCAGGGGGTGAAGCCGGATCCGTGGCCTGCGCTGCCGCTGTGGGCGGGAGGACAGGCAGCGCTTCGTCCGTGGCCGTCGGGGCGGCGTGTGGCAGGCGGGGTACGGGCAGCGCCGGCTCTTCAGGAGGGACGTGCCGCGCGGCGAGTTCCGTGAAGGAGCCCAGCAGCGCCCGGTAGCCGCTGAGGAACTGCGCGTACTCCTGCCGGGCCGCGGTGAGACGCGCGGTGAGGTCCGCGTGCCGGTCACTGAAGGTGCGTTCCAGCGCGGCGAGCCGTTCAGCCTGGGCGCGTTCGCGTTCCAGGATCAGGTTGTGGTGGTCGCGTTCCAGGTCCGCGAACCGGCCGCGGAACGCCGCTTCCAGCGCGGACTGCCTCGCCTGATGGCCGGCTTCGAGTTCGGTGCGTCGGGCTTCGGTTTCGCGCAGCAGGCCGTCACGTTCCGTGGTGGCCTGCGCGACCATCAGCTCAGCCTCGCGGGCCGCGTTCTCACGCAGCTCGTGTGAGATGCGTTCGGCGGCCACGACTGCCCGGCGGATTTCATCCTCATTCTGCCGCTGCGCTTCGAGGTCCCGTTCCAGGTCCCTGGTCCGTTCCAGGGCGCTGTGGTGCTGCTGAAGCTGGAGTTCGAGGTCGTCGGCCAGATCGTTCAGAAACGCGCGGACGCTGCTGCGGTCGTATCCGCCCATGCGGCTCGGGAATTCCTGGTGTCGGACATCAAGCGGGGTGAATTTCACGAGAACAGACTCCTTCCCACCCTGACCAGGGTGGCTCCAGCGGCGGCGGCCAGCGGGTAGTCCCCGCTCATGCCCATACTCAACTCTGACAGACCCAGATCATGCGCCCGGCGCGCCGTGTCCGTAAACAGGGCCAGCAGGTGCGCGTCCCGTTCGGCCGGCGGCAGGTCCTCCAGGTCCGGCGCCATCACCATCAGGCCCCGCACGCTCAGGCCGGTGGCCTGAACGGCCCGCAGCGTGGCGGGCAGATCGGCGGGGTCCACGCCGTGCTTCTGGCGCTCACCGTTGTGCAGCTGCAGCAGCGTGGCCGGCGCGTGGCCCCAGTCCTGTGCGGCCTGCGCAATGGCTTCCGCCTGCCACGGCGCCTCGATGGAGTGCACCAGCGTCACGTGCCGCAGGTACTTCACCTTGTTGCGCTGCAGGGACCCGATGAAATGCCACTCCAGGTCGGGCCGGAGGGTGGACTTGTCGCGCAGTTCCTGCGCGCGTCCCTCACCCAGCGGGAACGTGCCGTGCGCCAGAACGCACCGCTCGATGGCGTCCAGCGGCTGTCCTTTCGTGACGGCCACGAGGCGCACACTGCCCTCGGGGCGCCCGGCCTGGCGTTCCGCCTCGCGCAGGCGCGCCAGGACTTCCGGAACGCTCAACCGGCCACTCCGGCCCGGGCGGCGCGGCCTGGTCCCTGCATAGGTTCAGAATTCACACACCTATTCTCTCCCAGGGGCCGGTGCGGCTCAAGTGCGCGTTTCGTGAGCAGCTCCCCGCACCTGATCACGAGATTCTCATAACTGCAGTACGCCGTGTGGGGGCGCAGAGCGGGCGCCGGGGCCGCTTCCCAAGTGCGCCGCACAAAACCTTCACCCTTCTCAGCCTTTGTGCCGCAAGTGTGAGCAGCAGTGCACACCGCCCAGCCCCCGGCCAGCAGCAGCGGCGGGGGCGATTTCCACGGGTGTGCGACACTAGGAGAAGCATGCGACACCCCATGACGCTCGCCGTGACCGTCCTTCTTGCCGCGCCTGCCGTCGCCCAGACGGCCGGAACCGTGCAGGACGTGACCGTGGTCGGCACCAGCGAACTGCTGGCCAATTTCATCCGCGCGACCCTCAGCGCCCAGACCGGCACGCCCCTGTCGGGCATCAACCTGCGGCAGGTGGAGCAGGAGGTCGTGGCGACCGGCTACTTCAAGAGTGCCGTGGCCGAACTGCGCACCGTGGCTGGCAAGGACACCCTGGTCATTACCGTCGTGCCGAACGCGACCATCAAGGACGTCACCATCACGGGCCTGACCTTCCTGCCCGCCGAAGGCTTCAAGAAAAGCGTCGCGGACCTGCTGAACGTCGCGCCGGGCGCCACGCTGAACAGCCAGCGCGTCGAGGAAGCCAAGGAGGCCCTCGCGCAGAACTTCCAGAGCGAGGGGTACCCGTTCGCGCCCAGCATCAGCGCGGAGGTGAAACCCAACGCCGACGGCACCGCCAACGTGAACTTCGTGGTTGACGAGACCGCGCCCCTCAGCCGCGTGGAGGTCGAGGGTGTCACGCTGCTGCCTGCCAGCACGGTGACCAGCATCTTCAAGCCCCTCTACGACGCCCGCCGCTTCACGCCCGAGGCGTACTACGCCGCCGTGCAGCAGCTTCAGCAGGCCTACGACGCCGCCGGGTACGTCCAGGCCGGCGTGGACACCCAGAACAGCACCCTCGAGGGCGGCGTCCTGAAGATCCGCACCGTCGAGGGCAGGGTCACTGCCGTGGACCTCAGCGATCTTGGGAATCCCCAGGTGACCCTCCAGACGGTGCCCGGGCAGGCCGTCAGCCTCAGCAGGCTGCAGGCTGACGTGCGTACCCTCTCCAACCAGACCGGCAAGCCCGTGGGCTTCGCGCTGCAGGCCAACCCCGAAAACCCCGCCCAGGTCACCGTGCTGTTCGGGTCGGCCGGCGTGGCGACCGGGCCTGTGAAAGCCATTCAGATTCAGGGCAACACCCTGATTCCCATCGCCACCCTGCAGGCCGCCCTGAAGACCAGGGTGGGCGACGTGTACAGCCCTCAGCTGGCCCAGCAGGACTTCCTGGCGCTGCGCGACGCGTACCGCAAGAAGGGCTACGAGATCAGCACCCGCGACGCCATTGGCTACCAGGACGGCACCCTCACCTACACCATCCGCGAGGTGAAGGTCGCCGGGTACGAACTGCAGTGGCAGGGCGCGCACAACACCAAAGACCGCGTGCTTCTGCGCGAACTGCCCGCACCCGGCGCGGCGTTCAACCGCACCGAGCTGAACGCCGCCCTGGGCCGCATCGCCCGCCTGGGCTTCGTGCGGGTGGTCACCGAGAGCGTGCGCAGCGACCCGCAGAACCCTGAAAGCATCACCTACGTGCTCGGCGTCGCCGAAACGAAGACCGGCATTCCCGTCAACCTGGGCCTGAGCTACGACGCCTTCAACGGCGGCTTCGGCGGGGACGCGGCCTACACGAACAACAACGCCTTCGGCCTGGGGCACACCTTCAGCGTCAGCCTGGGCGGCCAGCAGAACGAAGCCGGGCAGAACCTCGTGGCGAACGTCGGGTACGCCATTCCCTGGCTGGACATTGACTTCCTCGACTTCCGCAAGACCCGCACGAGCCTCAGCATGAACGCCGGCACCAACGTCAGCGGCAACAACGCCCTGGTCAGCCGCGACACCGACACGCCTGCCAAGACCGACACCGGCTGGGATTACACCGTGCGCGACACGTCCTTCAGCGTCAGCGCCGGACGTAACCTCGCGCGCAACCTGACGGCCAGCGTGGCCGCCGGCGTGAGTTACAAGACCTACTTCCTGGAGCCGCTGCAGAGCGACGACAAGAACACCGTCACGTACAAGGACGCCGCCGGCGCCGAGCAGTCCCGCACGTTCACGCAGGGCGACGCGCAGGCCCTGCTGCCCGACACGAACCTCACCACCCGCGTGAGCACCGCGCTGAACTACGACAGCAGCGACAACGGCGAGTTTCCCAGCCGCGGCGTGCGCGCCAGCGCCGCCGCCGGGTACAACTTTGGCCGTCAGGGCGACCTGGCCCTGCGCTGGGGTGACCTGAACGCCGGCGTCAGCACCTACTACGGCCTGGGCCGCACCCTGGAGAAGGACCTGGGCGTCACGACCCGCCAGCAGGTCTTCGCCGTGCGCGCCAACGCCGGCACCATCCTCGGCGCCGACACCGCGCCCGCCGGCACCGGGTACGCCGTGGGCGGCGGCAGCGTCAGCACCGGCCGCCAGATCCGCGGCCTCAAGGACGGCGAGCTGTTCGGCACGAACTACCTGACCGCCAGCGCCGAGTACCGGTACGACTTCGGACTGAAAGCCGGCATCGCCCAGGGCCTGTACGGCGTGGTGTTCGCGGACGCTGGCAGCGCCTGGGGCGGCAGCGCCACCAACACCGACTTCAACCTGAAGTACGGCATCGGCGCGGGCGTGCAGCTGAACCTCGGGATTGGCGGCTCCCTGCTGCCCAGCCTGCGCTTCGACTACGGCTTCAGCCCCCAGACGGGCAACGGGAAGTTCTACTTCCGCCTCGGCAACTTCTGGTAATCCCAGTCGCGGCCCACGCGGGCGCCGGAAGGGAAAGATTCCTTCCGGCGCCCGCGCCGTGCATGCCCCCTGCTAGCATGCCCGGATGAGCCCGTCCCTGCCCTGTTCTGCCGGAGGTCCCCCATGGAAGGGTTGATGCTCGCGCGCGTCCTGCGTGACCTCGGCCCCACCCTGCCCCTGCGCACCCTCGGCTGGGTGTTTCCGGATGAAACCACTGCCGCCCTCCTCCTGGAAGGTCCGGGACTGGAGGGCCGCAGCAACCTCGTCCTGGCCTACCGCCCGCCTCAGCCGGTGGTGTTCCTGTCACGCGAGCGGCTGCGGGGCGAGCCGCGCAGTCCCTTCCAGCGGTACCTCGCGGCGCGCGTCCGGGGTGACCTGCTGCGCGCCGAACAGCTGAAACTCGACCGGGTCATCGCGCTGCACTTCGCCGGAGAGACCGGTTTCGTGGACCAGCCGCCCACCCGCCTGCTGTTCGAGGTGACCGGCCGCAATGCCAACCTGCTCGTTCTGGACGAAGGGGAAGGCTTCGGGGGCCGGATCGTGATGGCCGCGCGCGAGATCACCGGCAGCCGCAACCGCTTCCGGACGATCCGCACGGGCGGCCGCTACGCGCCCCCACCGCCGTACGAGAAACTCGACCCGCGCACCCTGACCGAAGACCAGGCCCGCGACCTGCGGCACCTGCCGGTCGGGCGGTGGCGGGAACGGCTTGACGGCCTGGGTCCACTGCTGAGCGCCGAACTCGCCCGCCGCGCCGACCTGCGCCCCGACCAGGAACCCGGGGACCACTGGCCCGCCGCTCTGAGGGCCGTGCAGACCCTGGTGCAGGACCCCACCGTCAGTGAGGGGGTCATGCACGACGGCGCGCGCGAGGCGGCCCGCACGGAGAAGGCCGTGACCCTGCGCAAGGCGCTGCGTGAACCGCTGGAAAAACGCGTGACCCTGCTGCGCAACCAGCTGTCTGACGTGGCGCGCGCCGAGACCGGGCTGGCGGACGCCGCCCGCGACCGCGAGGAGGCCGACCTGCTGATGGCCTACCAGCACACCGTGCCCGCCGGCGCCAGCAGCGTGACCCTGAGTGCCTTCGACGGCAGCGGAGAGCGGCCCGTGTCACTGGAGCCGCAGCTGAGCGCCGTGCAGAACGCCGAGAAACGCTACGCCCGCGCCCGGCGCCGTGAGGACGTGTACCTGCGCCTCGCCGAACGCGAGGAAGCCCTGCGCGCCGAACTGACCGAAGCGGAGGCGCGCGTGCAGGACCTCGACAGCGCCACGCTCGAGCAGCTCGAAACCCTGGCCGTCCGGGTGCAGAGTGAGCGTCCCGAGAAGAGCCCCTACGGCGCACGGTACACCACGCCCGGCGGATTCGAAGCGCTGGTGGGCCGCAACAACAAGGAAAACGCCACCCTGACCCACCGGATCGGGCGCAGCCTGGACTTCTGGTTCCACGCGCAGGGGTACCCCGGCAGCCACGTGCTTGTCCGCACCGGCGGACGGGACCTGGACCTGCCGGACATCCTGTACGCCGCCCGTCTCGCCGCGGCTCACAGCAAGGCGCGCGGCAGCAGCAACGTGCCCGTGGACTACACCCGGATCAAGCATGTGTGGCGGCCCAAGGGCGCGCCCGCCGGGCAGGTGCACTACACCGATCAGAAAACCGTGTTCGTGGACGGGAGTCCTCCCGACCCCTGAGCGCGCCGGCCCGACCGCACGCGCAGCGCTCTGCCCGGCGGGTACAATGCCCGCTCGTGGAACGCATCATGTTCAGGGCCAAGATTCACCGCGCGACCGTCACGCAGGCCGACCTCGACTACGTGGGAAGCGTCACTATCGATCAGGAACTGCTGGACGCCGCCGACATCCTCGTGAACGAACGGGTGGACATCTACAACATCACGAACGGCAACCGCCTCAGCACCTACGCCCTGAGCGGCCCGCGCGGCAGCGGCGTGATCGGCATCAACGGCGCGGCGGCTCACCTCGTGCAGCCCGGCGATCTGGTCATCATTGCCGCGTACGGCCAGTACACCGAAGAGGAGGCCCGCACCCTGCAGCCCCGCGTGGTGCACGTGGACGCGCGCAACCGCCGGATCGAACTGCAACCCGCATAGGCCCGCCCACTGCCCCTGGCGGGCGGGCAGTCCCCCTTTATCTTTAAAGAATCTGAAGGTGAGTGATAGACTCCGGGGCGTGTCCCGCCCGACCATCTGGTCTACCGCTGCGCTCATCGGCGCCGCCGGCCTGCTGCTGTACTCCGCAGTGGAGTTCCAGTACCCCCTGATGGCCGGCGCCGCCCTCCTGATGGCCGCCGCGACGGTCAGTACGCCTGGCCCGCTGCGCTTTGCACCGCTGGCCGGGTACGCCGTGGCGTTCGTGCTGTCGCTCGCCCTGCCCGGTGCGCGCGCCGGACTGCTGGACCTGCTCGGGGCGCTGCTGGTCCTCGGCGGCCTGGGCTTCCGGCTCCTGCACGAGCAGCACACCGTGCGGGAACTGGCGTGGCAGCGCAACACCATCGCCGCGCTGCATGCCGGCAGTGAACGCCTTGCCGATGCGCGCGACGCCGACGCGATCATCCGCGCCGGCGTCGGCATCCTGGATAAACTGCAGGTCGCGCCGAACCTCGCGTTCGTGGCGTACCGTCACGGCACGCCGCATATCCTGGCCGCCAAGGGCGCCTTCGAAGCCTTCCTGGAGCGCCCCATGTACCCCAGCGACAACGACAGTCGCAGCGTGCAGGCCGACCACTGGGTGGCCGAGGAGGCCCTGGCCCTCCTGAAGAAGAGCCAGCGGCGCCGCCACCACGTCGCGCCGGTGTACGGCCGGGCCTCCAACCCCCTGGGCGTGCTGATCCTGACCCGCAACGACACCGAACCCTTCGACGAGGACGAGAAAAGTGTCGTGGCGTCCTTCGCGCGTCTGCTCGGCGCTCAGCTGGGCCAGTGGAACGCCATCCGCGACCTGCGCGACGCCAACGACCTGACCCTGCGCTCACTGGGCGCAGCGCTGGAACACCGCGACGACGACACCGGAGGCCACACCACCCGCGTCGTGACCATGAGCGTCCGCCTGGCCCGCCGCCTCGGCTGGGACGAGGACCAGGTCAAGGCGCTGCGCTGGGGCGCCTACCTGCACGACCTGGGCAAGCTTGCCATTCCTGACGCCGTGCTGCACAAACGCGGGCCACTGGATTTCGAGGAACGCAAGGTCATCCAGACGCACAGCACCATCGGGTACGACATGTTGCAGGACCTGCATTTCCTGCCCGCTGAAACGCTGGACCTCGTGCGCTACCACCACGAGCGCTGGGACGGCACCGGGTACCCCAGTGGCCTGCGCGGTCAGAGCATCCCGGACACCGCCCGTCTGTTCACCATCGTGGACGTGTTCGACGCCCTCACGAACGCCCGCCCCTACAAGCCCGCCTGGACGCGCGACCGGGCCGTGAGCGAGATCCGCATGCAGGCCGGGCAGCAGTTCGACCCGCAGTACGTTGAAGCGTTCGTGCGGATGATGGCCGAACACGACGACGCCCACCTCGTCATCTGACACGCCCAGGCGGGCGGGGCCAGACCTCAGCTCAGGCCAATCTCGGCGCGTGTGGGCGCGTAGGCCCCGGCATGCGAGCAGGCCGCGGCCGCCGCCCGCAGCCCCACACCCAGGTGCTCGGTCCACAACGCGTCCGGGCGTTCGGTGGCGCTCACCAGCAGGCCCGCGCACAGGGCGTCACCCGCGCCCACGGTGTCCACCACCTGCACCGGCGCGGCCGGCAGGGACGCGTGCCCGGCCGCGTGATACAGCGTCGCGCCAGCGGCGCCGCGCGTCACCACGATGGGTGCTTTCGCGTTCATGCCCCGCAGGCGGCGAAGCACGTCGGCCTCACTGAGGTCCGGAAAAAAGAACTGGAGGTCCTCGTCACTGAACTTCATCAGGTCAGCGCGCCGCGCCACGGACTCGAACACCGCCGGGTAATCCGGATGCCGGTGCGTGATGCGCGCGTTCGGGTCGAAACTGACTTTCATGCCAGCCGTACGGGCCGAGTCGATCACGCCCAGCAGCGTGTCGGCCAGCGGCCAGCGGCTGAGACTGATGCCGCCCACATGCAGCCACCGCGCTGCGTTCAGCCAGCCGGCGGGCAGCCGCGCCGGGTCGAAGTGCAGGTCCGCGCTGTTCTCTCCCAGGAACCGGTACGCCGGGGGGCTGGCCGAGTACACCACGGCCATCAGGGTCGGGGCCGCCACCCGCTGCAGGAAACGCAGATCCAGCCCGGCCTGCTGTGAGGCGCGCGTCAGGTCATCGCCGAAGTTGTCGTCCCCGACCGCGCCCGCAAAGGCGCTGGGGACGCCCAGTGCCGCGCACGCCCGCGCGACGTTCCAGCCTGCGCCGCCCGTATGGGCCTGCCAGGAGCTTCCCCCGGCCGTCACAAGGTCAATCAGGGCTTCTCCGGCACTCACGATCAGCGGCAGCGACATCGCCCTCATGCTACCCCGGTGGCCTCGTGACCACGGAACCACGCCGCCCGCCTGTCTGACCTTAGACCACACCACGCCCCGGTGATCTCCGGACACGCCACCTGCCGCAGGCGTGACCAGAGCCGCTTCCAGAGGACAGCACAGTGGTCACGCCGACCACCTGACCGCCCTTGCGTCAGCGTGAACGGCAGGGAACTGCCAGAACCGGGTACCGGTACAGCACCACCCGGAAGTCGAACACGTCACGTTCCCCCACGCGCTCGAACCCGAAATCCTCGTACAGGCGCTGCAGCGCCGGGCGTGTCACGGCGGTATCCAGCTTCAGCCACGGCCGCTCCGCCGCGCGCGTCAGGTCCACTGCGTGCGCCAGCAGCGTGCGGCCCAGCCCCTGCCCCTGCGCGTCCGGATGCACCGCCAGCTTGTGCAGGTACAGGGCCTCGTGGGCCGGGTCGTCCGGCCAGAAAGGAGGGTCGCTGGGCAGCAGCGCGTACGCGCCCACAGGCCCGGCGCCACGCCAGGCCACCTGCCAGGTGGGTGCCGGGTAGTGCCGCGCGAGGCGCTCTGGCGTGACACTCTCCGGCGTCCAGAGGGTACGGCCCTGAGCCTGCAGGTGCCGGGCACTGGCCCGGACCACTGCCGCGGCGGCATTCAGGTCGCCGCTGGTAAACGTAAGGGACTGCATGCCCCCCAGCCTAGAACGAAGGGCCACGGAGCAGCCGCGCCTCGTCCACAGGCTGCTGGCAGGCGCAGGCCTGACCAGGGGCCTCAACTTCAACCCTGCGTGGAGGAAGGCATCTCCCTGATCTCCTCGGTGCCGTTCGCGCTGGCCCCGTTTTATGACCCTACGCTGCTCCGGGTGGTCCTTGCGCACCGCTTCGTTATTCACCGCCCTGGCGCGGAAATCGTCGTACTCCACCTTGGCGGGCGGCTCTCAATCCCAACGCCCGGGAACGATTCGTTGTGTCCGGCGAGGGCGTTGTCTCACGCCTCCGGGACCACGGCGCCCGCCATACCGGCGGGGAACTCCGCTGCGGCGCCAGGCCCACCCGGAGCGGAGTTGGAACGCCCAGCGGGCGCACCCTTGTTCGGGATCACTGCGCGGCACGAAGTGGAACACCAACTGCCGCCACTGGCCACCACCGACCCTGCTCCTGACGCTGGCTGAACAGAGCCTCACGCCTACCCCGCAGACAGCCGGGCGCTCGCGCTGCTGATGCTCAACACCGACCGCCTCAGGAGCATGAACGGTCTGTCCAGATCCGGCGCAGAGAAATGTGCCGCGCAGCGTCGCGCCAGCCTGCCAGACGTGACTGCGGCGGGCCGACCCCGGTCTGGCAGGGAGGATCTCGTGGCGCCATCGCCCGAGACCATGCCGATCAAACGTACCGGCTGGTCAAATACCTCCGTAAAGCCGGAGAGGCGCCGTGAAGGCTGCACCGTGCCGACTACGTTGAGCCTTCGGCAGTCCGGCCCGGTTTCCTGTGGCTGGCCCCCCTGAACTGCGACAGTGCGAACGCCAATGTGGCCCTGCCCGCCTCGAAAACTGGCGGGCGTCACCGCGTGCCCCTCACCTGCTCGTGGCGCTGGCGGGCCACGGCAGGTGGGTCAAGAGGCTCCTGGCCATTGACGGGTGTCGCCTCTTCCTGGCTCAGGCTCGCCTCATCGGCGTCTGCGGGCGTGAGATAGGCTGTGGCTCCACATGAAACACCTGTTGAGGGCTCTGATGCTTGTCTTCCTGACCCTGGGAAATGCAAAAGGGACGTCCGGGGGCGACCGGCTTGAAGGTTGGACCCCTCATGTTGCACGAACGGCCTGCATGAGTCTGGCAAATGTCGCCATTCGGCGAGCCACGAGCATCACGGTGGTCTTTACGCGACCAGCTCAGTTTCGTGCCGGTGCCTGGACGCTTACGGGGGTTGTACGCCTCGAAGGTGCCCCAAAGGGGCTGACGCATGCCCCCTTCACTTGTCGGTTCACACCGACTTCAGATGTCTTTGAAGTGGTCCCGGTCAGCAGCACCATGGGGGCATAGGTGGCCACTACGCCCTGGCCGACGTGCCCTACCCGCCCAGCGGCGGGGCCGGTTCGATACCGGTGGCCCACACGCCGTCCCCCCGCATTTCCAGCCGTACCCGCGGCAGCGGCCCGTTTGCCTTTCCGAAGACGGCCTGTCCGGCTCGCAGGGGATCGAACACCGAATAGTGGCAGCGGCAACCCAGCTGCGGGTGCTGCTCGTCTGCCGGCGGGCGGTAGTTAAAGGCGAAGGCCAGCACTTCCGGGTCCCGGACCAGATTCACGCTGCACCCCAGGTGCGTGCAGACCCGTGAGAACGCCGCGAGGTGAACGTCCCCGGCGGTCAGTCCCCCTGGAACGGCGCGTGGGACCCGCATGACCGTGCAGGGCCGCCCGGCGTACGTGAACGTCCGTTCGCTCCAGGCATCGCGCAGGGCCGCCAGGTCGGCCACGTGCTGCGGCGCGGCAGTCTGGAACTGCGCCTCACCAGGCTGGCGCTTGCCGTAGGTGACGCGCGTGGCGTACCAGCCCATGTACCCGAACGCGCCGGCCGTACCTGCCACGGGCAGCAGCCACCAGCGGTCCAGCAGGGCCCGCCGGGTGACGCGCCGCGTGGACTGACCGTTTCCGGTCACGGGCGGGCCGCGCCCTGCTGCCAGCCTTCGAGGACAGTGAGCAGCGCCGCCAGTTCCGTGCCCTTCAGATTGGGGTAGGCGGGCATGGCGCCCTTCCCCTGCGTGATGACCTGCGTCAGGGCCTCGCGTGACAGCGTGGAGGCCCGCAGGCTGGGGCCAATTCCGCCGGCGCCGCTCGGCCCGTGACAGGAGGCGCACCTGGCGGCGTACACCCGCAGGCCCGGAGTGCTCTTGTTCTGACGGGCGCGAATGGCGGTGATCAGGTCGTCCGCGTCGCGGCCACGGGGGTCCAGGGTGCGGTAGCGTTCCAGCGCGGTGAGCGCCGCCTGCTGCTCCCCGAACCGGGCAAGCGCGAACCCCAGCAGCAGTTGAGACTCGGGCTCGTCCGGGGCCAGCTGCGCGGCTGTGCGGATCAGCAGGGCCGCCCGCTGCGCGTCCTCGGCGCTGGGCACCTGCCCGGTCTGCTCACCCCGCGTGAGCAGCAGAATGCCGAGGCGCCGCAGCGCCTCCGGCTGCCGCGGATTGAGTTTCAGCGCGTTGCCGTACGCGGTGACGGCCTGATCGTACTGCGAGGAGTCGAACGCCGCGCGGCCCCAGTTCATGTACGCCGCGCTGCTGCCGGACCGTTCCGCCTGCGCTTTCAGGGCCGGGAGCCGCAGCGTGGCCTGCACGTCCTCCGCTTCCCCCCGGTCCAGGCTGGCCAGTTGCCAGCGGGGCACGAAGGTCAGGGCGCCCACCACGGTCAGCAGCGCGGCGCCGCCCAGCAGGGTCAGGGCCAGCGTGCGTGTCTGCCGGGCCGGGCGCGGCGCGGGAGGCAGGGCGTCGAGCGCGCGCAGGGTCAGCGCCGCGCGCCGCTCCAAGTCCGGCCGGCGCGTCTCGTCCGTCAGGGCGGCGAGGTCCGCGTACAGCCGGGCCCGTTCGGTTTCCAGCCGGGCCCGTTCGGTCGCGTCCGGGTCCGGCGGCGTGCCGCCTCTGAGGGGTTCCGTGACCAGCCACACGCAGGCCAGCAGCACCAGAACGAGCAGAAGCACGTTCAGTAGCGTGGCCGCGTTCACCCTTCACCCCGGCCGCGCGTGTCGCGCTGCACCTGCGCCAGGAACGGGTCGAACGCGCCGTCCTCAGTGGCAGGGTCAGGGGTGGAGGGCGCGGCGCGGCCCCGCCGGAGGAACGCCCACAGCGCCCCGCCCCCCACGGCCAGGGCTGCCAGGGGGGCCCCCCACAGCAGGAGGTTCCGGCCCTTCTTGGGCGGGTCGAGCAGCACGAAATTTCCGTACCGCTGCGCGAAGTACACGTAGATGTCCGTGTCGGTCCGCCCGGCGGCAATCTGTTCACGTACCGAGTCACGCATCTTTACGCTGATGGTGCTGCGCGAGTCCGCGATGGATTCCCCGGTGTCGCACAGCGGACAGCGAAGGTTCTTCTCAATCGCCAGGGCCCGCGCCTCCTGCGCGCCACTCAGGGGGGGCGCCGCGAGGGCCGGGCCCAGCAGGGTCAGGCTCAGCGCCAGTGGCAGCAGCGCGCGCCTCATAGGCCGGGCACGCCGATCCTTGCGAGCCCCACGTTCATCTTCTCGCGGGTCAGGCCACCCCGGTCCATGTGCTGCACCACGCCGTTGCGGTCGATGAACACTGTTTCCGGAATGCCCGACACGCCGTAGTTCACGCCGGTGTTGATCCCGGGGTCCTTCAGGTTCGGGTAGGCCAGCGCGTACTCCTGGATGAACTTCCGGGCGTTGTTCTCGCTGGTCTCCTGAAACAGGATGCCCACCACGGCCAGCCCGCCCTGGGCGTCCTGCCGCTCACTGAGTTCCCGGAACATGGGCGCTTCCTCCCGGCAGGGTTCGCACCAGGAGGCCCAGAAGTTCACCACCACAGGCCGGCCCTTCAGGCTGGCCAGACTGAGTGTCGTGCCGTCCAGACTGTCCAGAGTGAAGTCCGGCGCGGCCTTTCCGATCAGGGGGCCGCCTGTCTGGTTGTTGCTGGCCGGGGTGCGCAGCGCGACCGCCAGCACGGCCACGAGCACGAAGGCCACGGCGGGAGGCAGCAGCCGGCGCCACGCGGGCGCCGCCTGAGAAGCACGCGGGGCAGGGGAGGGGGAATCGGTCATGAGCAGTCTCCAGAGGTACAGGACAGGGTCTTTCAGTCGGTGGCCGGCGCCAGGCGGGCTGGGACAGGCCTCGCGGCGCGCTGCGGGCTGACGAGCGTGAACGCTGCGCCGGCGCAGATGATCAGCGTGCCCCACCACAGCCACGCCACCAGCGGACTTTCGATCAGGCGCACGCTGGCCCACTGCCCCTTGGGATCCACGTTGGTCAGGACCAGGTACGTGTCGCCGGTCAGACCGTAGCGGACCGCGGGGGCCGGGAAGGCCGTGTTGCCGCCCTGAACGTACGTGTTCAGGCGCGCCCGGAACGGCTGGCCGTCGATCAGGACGCTCGCCACGACCGAACGGCCGTCCCGGCGGTCCACGGAGGCCAGCTGGGTGAGCTGCAACTCCTCATTGAGCAGGTGCGCGGGGCGGTTGAGGTTCAGCGTGACCTGCGCGTCCCGGCGGTACGTGCCGCTGAACGCCAGGCCCAGCGCCACCACGACCAGCCCCGCGTGTGCGAGGTACGCGCCGTACCGGCGCGGCTGCGCGCGCAGGGTGCGGCCCAGCCCGCCTGCCTGCCCGGCGGCGCGCAGCGTCAGCAGCGCCAGGCCCAGCAGGTTGTACGCACTCAGCGCCAGGGTGCCCAGCACGCCAGCGTGCCGCACGCCAAGTGCCAGCGCCACCAGCGCCGTGACCGCCCCGGCGGCCACCAGGGGCAGCAACGCGCGCCACAGGGTCTGTCCCTGCGCGCGGCGCCACGGCAGCAGCGGGCCTACGCCCATCAGCAGCAGCAGGCCCAGGCCCAGCGGCAGCGCGAACGCGGTGTAGAACGCCGGCCCGACGCTGGCGTCCCGGCGGCCCTGAACGGCTTCCACGATGGTGGGAAACAGGGTGCCGACCAGCACCATCACCGCGAACACCAGAAACAGCCAGTTGCCGGCCAGGAACGCTGCCTCGCGGCTGAGCGGCGCGGGCGGGTCCGCGTCGTCCCGCAGGTGGGGTGCGCGCCACGCGGCCAGCAGCGTCCCGCCCAGCAGCAGGAACGCCAGGAATCCCAGGAACACCGGGCCCACCGGCCCACCCGCGAAGGCATGCACGCTCTGCACGATTCCGCTGCGGTTCAGGAAGGTGCCCAGCACCGTGCTCGCGTACGCCAGCACGATCAGCCACACGTTCCACGCGCGCATGAGACCGCGGCGTTCCTGAATCTGAATGGAATGCAGGAACGCGGTGGTTAGCAGCCACGGAATGAACGACGCGTTCTCCACCGGGTCCCACGCCCAGTAGCCGCCCCAGCCGAGCGTCTCGTAACTCCACCAGCCGCCGGCCACGATCGCGGCCGTCAGGAACGTCCAGGCGACCAGCGTCCAGCGGCGCGTCACCACCACCCAGTGGTCCGACAGGCGCCCGGTGACCAGCGCCGCGCAGGCGTACGCGAACGGCACGCTCAGCCCCACGAACCCCAGGTACAGCAGCACCGGGTGGACCGCCATCATCCAGTGGTTCTGCAGCGCCGGGTTCGGGCCGCGCCCGTCGGTCAGCACCGACGCGACCGGCGTGAACGGCGACGCCACCGTCGCGCACACCCCCACGAAGAACAGCAGGCTGACGAACATGGCGCTCAGCGCCCAGGGGCGAAGGGCGTCCCGGCGCAGCGTCAGGCTCAGCACGAACGTGAACCCCGCCAGCAGCCACGCCCACAGCAGGATGCTGCCCTCCAGCGCGCCCCACAGCCCCGTAACCTTCACCCAGGTGGGCGAGGCGCGCATGGAGTGCGCCGCCACGTACCGCACCGTGAAGTCATCCCGCAACAAGGCCGCCATGAGCACCAGCGCTGCCAGCGACACCAGCGCGAACACCGCCCAGGTGGCCCGCCGGGCCGCTTCAGTCACGCGGGCATCACCGCGCGCGCCGCCGAGTAACGCCAGCAGCAGCCCCGCCACGCTGAACAGCAGCGCGCCCAGCAGACTCAGCTGCCCCAGCGCGCCCGCCGCGCTGGAGGAAAACGAGATCAGGTTCAGCACATTCACCTCTTGCCCGCCGCTTCAGCCGGGCGCTGTGGCCACCAGGACCTCACTCCGCGGTCTTGAGCATGTCCTTGAGCTCCGCCTGCGTCCGGGGCACGTTGTACTCCTCGGAGTGCTTCACGACCAGGTCAGTGGCCTGGAAGGTAGTGCCGTGAAACTCACCGCGCACCACCACGCCCTGGTTCTCCTTGAACAGGTCGCTGACCGCCCCGTGGTACTGCACCGGGAAACTCGCGCCGCCGTCAGTTACCGTGAACTGAAGTTTCAGGGTCTGCGGGTCGTACGTCGCGCCTTTCACCAGTCCGCCGATCCGCACGGGCCGCCCCTCGAGCTGCCCGCGCTGCTGCGCATACTCGGTGGGCGTCACGAAGTACTCCAGGCTCCTGTTCAGGTTCCCGAACGCAATGGTGGCGGTCAGGCCCACCAGGGCCGCCACGCCCAGCACCACCGGCAGCGGACTGCGCCGCCGGCGGCGCGCCTGTCCCAGCGGGGCCGGCGACGGAGCGGTCAACGCGGCGCCTCCGCCGCCTGCTCATCGCGCAGACCCCGCAGGCGCGCCCACAGCCAGGCCAGGTACCCGAACAGCACCCCGAAGGAGGCCACGTACGTCAGCAACACGTACCAGAAGTACTTATCCACGGGCAGCCTCCACGCGCGCCGCGGGCGCGCCTTCCATCAGTTCACGTTCCTCGCGCGCCTCTTCCCGCGCTGCCAGCACGCCCCGCACCCGCAGCAGGTAGAAGTACAGCAGCGTGAACGCCAGCGTGGCGATCAGCAGCACCCACCCGTAGATGGGCGCCGCGTCAAAGCGCAGCTTGCCCAGCAGTTTCAACGTCTGCGTCTGGTGAACGCCCCGCCACCACTCCACGGCCATGTAGTTCACCGGGACGTACAGCGTCCCCACGATCCCCACCACGGCCGACACGCGCGCGCGGCGCTCCGGGTCGTCAATCAGGGTGCGGATCAGCAGGTACCCGCCGTACACCACCAGGCTCAGCGCTGTGGTGGTCAGCCGCGCGTCCCAGACCCAGTACGTGCCCCAGGTGGGTTTCGCCCACAGCATGCCACCCACGATGGTCGCCACCGTGAACAGCAGCCCGATCTCCCCGCTGGCCATCGCCAGGCGGTCCCAGTGGCGGCGGCGCTGAATCAGGTACAGCAGCCCGAACAGTCCCGTTCCGCCGTACGCGAGGTAACTGAGCCACGCGGTGGGCACGTGCACGAACATCAGCCGGACCAGCGACCCCTGGTTGAGGTCCAGCGGCGCACTCAGGCCCAGCCCCACCGCCACCAGCAGCGTGAGCAGGGTGGCCGCGCCCAGCACGGTCGTCGTGAGATCTCTTTTCATATCGCTCCCTATTGTGCCTTCCGGCCGCGCCGCGCACCGTGAGCGTGGCCCTGCCCGGACGGATCATCTGCCCGCGCAGCATCGCGTTTCTGCCCGCTGGGGACAAGTGCGAGTGTCCCCGCGCTGCGCCGCTGGGCGGCCGCTCAACGGCGCAGGCATCCCCATGACCCCAACGGCCGCGGTGTCCGGCCGGGCAAGTGCGCTCTCCAGTGGACGGCTTCACCCGGCCAGGATGGGCCACCCGATAAGCACAAAGACGCCTGAAGATCCTGCCCGGCCAGACAGGACGCCCGGCAGGCCAGCCGACACGCACCCATCACCAGGCTGCTCCCCACCTGGGTTCCGCCATGCTGTCACCTCGACGGGCACGTTCCGGGCGTTCAGTAACCCGATCAGGCACGCCGGTAAGCGCAATCGCTCCATGATCCGCCCGTGCGTGTGGCCGGCAGTTCTCCGGTCAGTGGGGCGTCGTATCGCGCGACCATAGGCTGGGCAGCCTGAGCTTGGAACGGCAGCTTCTGCGCTGCGCAGCCCGCCGGGGGCCCGACTGCGTGGGGGGCAGGAACGGTGAATCGGGGGGGCCATCCGCTGGGCACGCCCGAACCCACGAGCGGCGGTTCTGAGGGCCGCGCGCCTGGCTCTGGCCGCAGCGCAGCTGTTAATGGGGCACGCGCAGGGCCGCCCAGGGAGACACTCCCTGGGCGGCCCTCACGCTGCGCGTTACTGCTTGACGATCTGATCAACCTGCGCGCTGCCGGTGTAGGTGGTGGGCGTGTTCAGGTATCCCTTGAGCACCACGCGCCAGTTCCCCGCGACGGGTTTGGGAATACTGACGGCCTCGCCCGTGCTGGTCCCCTGCGCGCTGGAGCCCACCAGCTGGCCCGCCGGGTTGTAGACCTCCAGGTCCAGGTCCAGCGCCGGGTTCCCCCACTCGGTGCTGACGCGCAGCGCGCTGGCTCCAGCAGGCACATTCAGGATGTGGGTGTCCTGGGCGTTCTGCACGCAGTCCACCGTGGGAGCGCACACGGCGGTCTGCACCGTGCCGCTCCAGCTGGGCAGGTTGGTGGTTTTCACGGTGTAGCGCGTGGGGTTGAGTTTCACAGCCTCGCGCACCGCCGCGTCGGCGTTCACGTACCCGTACCCGACCTCCCACTCCTCGCGTTTCTTCACGACCACCTGGGCCGGATCGAACCCGTTCGTGGCGCTGGCCACGTAGTACATGGCGCGGCTGGTTCTGCTGAAGATATCCAGCACGCCGTCCAGGTTCAGTTTCGGGTTGGCTTCCAGCATCAGGGCCACGACGCCGCTGATGTGAGGGGTGGCCATGCTCGTCCCGCTGATGGTCGAGTAGCGGGGGTTGTCCGCGTCGGGTGTGGTCACCACGCCGGTCAGGGCGCGTGCGGCGCTGATCTTCACGCCCGGGGCAGTGATATCGGGGTGGACCAGGGCGTCACCGGCGCGGCCGCGGCTGCTGAAGGACGCCAGGTAGCCCTGCTTGTCGCCCGCAGCGACGCTGATCACGCAGGGGCTCGCGGAGTACGGGTTGAGGGTGTTGGCCCCGGGGCCTTCGTTGCCGGCGGCGAACACGACCACCATGCCGGCGTCGTAGGCGCGTTTGGCAGCGATGCTGATCGGGTTGTACGGCGCGAACTCGCCGCTGCTGCCCCAGGAGTTGCTGATCACGCGCACGTTGTACGTTTCGCGGATCTCGGGCTTCATCAGGTAGTCGAAGCCCTGCAGGGCGTACAGGATGCTCAGGCCGTCCCCGGCCCCCACGCCCACCAGGGTGGCGCCTGGGGCCACCCCGCGGCGCATGCGCGGACTGCCGGCCGAGGCCTCACCGCTGCCACCGATGGTGCTCGCCACGTGCGTGCCGTGACCGCTGGTGGTGTCGGTGTCCTGGAGGTCCACGTACAGGTAGCCGCCTGCAGGAGAGCTGGTGAGCGGGCCCGCGAGCTTCACGTTCTTCGCAATATGGTCCAGGTCCGGATGCGTGCCGTCCACACCCGAGTCGATGATGCCCACCCCGATGCCCTTGCCGCTCACGCTGTACGTGCTCCGCGCGGTGTCGGCCCCGATGAACTTCACGCTTTCGGCCAGCTTGTAGCTCAGCGGCGCGTCCTGGTAGATGGAGGCCAGGCCGCCCAGTGTGCTCTTGAGCGTGCTCACCAGTTCAGGGGTGATCAGGGTGTCCACGGCGACGATCGGCAGGTTCTCAAAGGCGCCCAGCCCCTTGCCGAGGTCGACGTCCAGGTTGGAGTCCATCCAGGTGATGGCGCGGCCCTTGCTGGTGTCATCCAGGAAGGTGAGGATCAGGGTGCCCACCTGGCCGTAGCGCATGCTGCTGTCCACCTGCACTTCACTGGGGGCGGTGGCGTACAGCGCCGAGCAGGCCGAGAGGGTGGTGGCCTGCGCGCCGAGCTTGCCCTGGGCTGCGGGCGTGGCGCCCTGAGGGGTGCTCTGGCCACAGGCGGCGAGAAGGACGGTCAGACCCATGGCAATGGTGGAGACGTGTTTCATCGGTAACTCCTTGAATAGGGTGGGAACGGGAACGTGAACCTATTCCAGCAGCCGACCCTCAAAAAAAACACAAAGGAAGGCAAAGGCCGCCCCCATCCGGGCGGGTTCCTGCGAAGCATGAAGAGTACATCAAGACACTCCTTTCTTTCATGCGGAGGATGAGGGTTGTCCCGCCCCCGACCTATACTGCGCACGTGACCGACCTGCCTCGCCGCCTGCTGCTCCTGCTGGACGCAGAACAGCGCGGCGTGACCGCCCCCGTCGGTGTGGGCCTGAATGTGAACGCCCTGCGCCGCTGGGCCCAGGCGCGGCAGTGGCAGGTCACCACCCTGCCGCCTGCGCCCGGCGACACCAGCTGGTTGTGGTGTCCTGCGCGCCGCAGTGACCTGCTCCGGTTGCCCCCGGAGCAGGGGGGCACGCTGGTGCTGGCCGACACGGACCTGCTGCTTGACGAGGAGGACTGGGCGGCCGCCCTGCCCGGACAGACGGCCGAGCAGTCCGCGCGCTCCCACCACGCCACGCGCGGCTGGCCGGCGGCGCTTCCCCTGGCCCGCCTGTACCCGGACGGGGCGCACCTGCACCTCCACCCGCAGGCGGCGGCCCTGCTGGGCCCACTCCTGCCGCCTGAGGACCTGAGAGCCTCAGCGCAGCGTCTGGCGACTGCCCACACGGTCACGCCCCAGGTGGCCCGCACGTTGGACGTTCCCCCCGACACCCTTCACGACCTGCAGGACGGCGGCTGGCTGTGGCCGGAACCGCACGGCTGGTCCTTCCCACCCTTCTTGCGGGACCTGCTGTGCCCTCATC
The DNA here is from genome assembly GCF_020229735.1 of Deinococcus taeanensis. Classification (NCBI taxonomy): domain Bacteria; kingdom Thermotogati; phylum Deinococcota; class Deinococci; order Deinococcales; family Deinococcaceae; genus Deinococcus; species Deinococcus taeanensis. Next base: position 896,779 of record NZ_CP083455.1, read on the forward strand.
CTGACCCGGACCTCGCCCAGAAGGCCGCGCAGACGCTGGAGGACGAGGGCCTGCCCGACGCGGCCCTGCACACCCTGGCGCGCGCCGCCCTGTGGGGCGCGTACCTGCAGCTGCTGACCCTCACTGCCCGCGCCAGCCAGCGCGAGGACGCCCTGCGCGCCGCGCTGCGGCCCCTCCCGGACCGCTGGCGCCGCGAACCCCAGGCGGCGTACCTTGCCGGACTGCTGGCCCGCGCCGCGGGAGACCTGGACAGCGCTGAAGCGCTGTACACCCGCTCGCTGACCGGCCTGCACGATCACGGCGCCGCGCTGGCGCACAATGCCCGCGGCGTGGTGCGCGCCATGCAGGGCGACGCCGAGGCTGCACTGAACGACTTCCAGCAGGCCGCGCAGACAGGCGGCCTGACAGGCGGGGAAGCCAGCCAGAACCGCGCCACCCTCCTGATTCAGCTGGGCCGTCACGCCGACGCGGAGCACAGCCTGCACCGCGCCGCCGCGGCCTTCCGCGAGGCGGGTGACCCGGAACGCGAGGCCCGCAGTCTCCAGAGCCTGGGCACCCTGCACTTCGGGCGCGGCCAGCTGCGCGAGGCGCTCGAAGCGTACCGCCGCGCGCTGCACCTGCGCCCCAACCCGCAGATGCAGGCCCTCACGCACCTGAACATCGCCGAGTGCCACCTGTATCTCGGAGAGTTCGATCAGGCGCACCGGCACATGCAGGACGTGCAGGAACTGCACAGCCGGGACCCCCACCCGCCCACCGCCGGGTGGCTGAGCCGGCTGCAGGCCCTGACGCTGCTGCTGAACGGCGAACCCGCGCAGGCCCTCACCGTCCTGCGCGGCGTGCGCACCGATGACCGCAGCCTGCAGGCCGAGGCGGCCCTCCTGCGCGCCCAGGCGCTGCGTGAACTGCGCGACCCGGCGGCCGCCCGCACCGCCCTGGAGGAAGCGCGGTCCCTGGGCCTGCGCGCGCAGCTGGAAAGCGCCACCCTGAACGGTGAGTCCCTGGACGCCCTGATCGATGAGGCCCGGCAGGAAGAGGCGCGTCTGGAACTCGTGGCCGCACTGCTGCGCCGCGCCCGGCCAGACGACCTGACCGAGGCGCTGAACCTGATCCGCACGTACGGGTACCTGAGCCTGCTGAACAGTCCGGTGGCGGTGCCTCTCGCCGCGCTCGCCAGCGACCAGGCCACCCGTGAGCTGTTTCCGCTGCGGATTCAGACCGTGGGGCCGCTACGCTTCACGCATGCCGGGCGGCAGGTGCAGCTCACGGACTTCCCCACGCGCAAAAGTGCGGCGCTGCTCGTGGCGCTGGCCCTGTCTGACCACCCCCAGCCGCGCGAGCCACTGGCGGAACGCTTCTGGCCCGGCGCGAAGAACCCACTTGCGAGTCTGCAGACCGCCGTGTACCACCTGCGCTCCACCTTCGGCGTTCCCATGATCGGCACGGAACGCGGCATGCTGTCCCTGCTGTTCCCGGTGCGCAGCGACCTTGACGACCTGCGCCGCGCGGTTACGCAGCAGGACACCGAAGGCCTCGCGCACCTGCTGCGCCCCCTGACCGCCCCTCTGAGCGTGCTGCCGGACCTCCCGGCGGAACTGTCCGAGGAGCGCGCGCAGGCCGAGCGGCTGCTGCACGACGCGCTGCGCGCCCACGCCGCCGCGCAGCCCAACGCGGACACCCGCCGGCGCGACGCGTTGCGCCTGCTGGTCACCAGTGACCCCCTGGACATCGACAGCCGTGAGGACCTCATCCGGTGGCACGAGCAGCGTGGCGAAACCGAACTGGCCGAGCAGGAACGCCGCCTGCTGCGCGACGCCCTGCGCAGCCTCGGGCTGCACAGCGGCGAGCCCGGCGGTCCGTAGCGTCCGGCCGCTACCCTTCAACCGCTGCGGGGAACAGCAGGGTCGCCAGGATCACGGTGCCCAGGTCAAACGCCGTGAGGAACGTCAGCCACGTGCTTACCTCCGGCCCCCAGCCTTCGGCGAGCAGCAGCGCCGTGGCCTTGACGGTCGCAATGACGGCTGGCACCAGAATCGGGAACGCCAGGGCGGGCAGCAGCGCTTCACGCGCCCGCAGGTTCACGGTGATACTGCCGTAGAAGGTCGTGCCCGCCGCGAAGCCCAGCACGCCCAGGAGGGTGGTCAGCGCCAGCCCTGCCCACGGCGTGGGCGGCGGGCACGCCCCGACACAACTTGCCCCGACCGCCCCGAACAGCACCAGACCGGTCGGGACGGTCAGGGCCGCGACCAGCAGCAGGGGCGGCAGCACGCCCAGCAGTTTGCCCAGGTACAGCGCGCCATGCGGTCCCGGGTACGCCAGCAACTGCTCCAGCGCGCCCGCTTCCTGCTCCTGCGCGAACGCCCGCTGCGCCCCCACGGCGGCGGCCAGCGCGAGCGCCGTCCAGACCGACCCGGCGGCCAGGGCGGCGGTCTGCGTGCTGCTGCGCCCGCTGCCGCTGAGGGCCAGCCCCAGCACCAGCAGCACCAGCCCCGCAAAGAATGAGGTGGCAAGCAGCGTGTCACGGGTGCGCCCGGACACGCGCAGGTCCTTGGCCGCGACCGTCAGACTGAGCCGCACGGCCTCGGTCACGCCGACTCCTCGCGCAACTGGCCGCCCGCCAGGCGCAGGGTTCGGGGGGCAACAGCCCGGGCCAGGGCCGGCTCGTGTGCGGCGATCACCAGCGCGCAGCCCTGCGCCCGGAGTTCCCCCAGCAGGTCCTGCACGAGCGCGCGGCCGGCGTCATCCAGATTCGCGAACGGCTCGTCCACCAGCGTGACGGGCCGGGCGAGCAGGTGGGCCCGCGCCAGCGCCAGCCGCTTGCGCATCCCGGCCGACAGGAAACGCGCCCGGCGCGCTGCAGCGGCGTCCAGCCCCACGCGCCGCAGCGCGCCGGGCACGTCGCCCGGCTGCCCATGCATGCGCAGCGCGAACTGCAGGTTCTCCTCGCAGGTCAGGTCCGGGTACAGACCGCCGTCCACAGGCATCAGGTGCACAGCGTCGCGCACGGCGCGGCCGTCGCGCAGGTCAAACCCCAGGACCCGGCCCTCGCCGCGTGCGGGTCTCAGCCCGGCACTCAGTAACCTCAGGAGCGTCGTCTTCCCGGCCCCATTCTCTCCGAGGAGGGTGGCGCCCTGCCCGCCCGGGAGGTCCAGCGTCACGCCGCGCAGCACCACCTCGCGCCCCAGCCGCAGCCACACGTCCCGCAGCTGCACGGCGAACACCGGCGCGCTCACAGCCTCAGCCACTCGGGCATGATGCCAAAAAAGAACGTTGCCAGGCGCGTGAACTGACCGGTCAGCATCATCAGGCCCACCACGACCAGCAGCGCCCCACCCACCTTCTCGAAGGTTCCTGCGTAGCGGTTCAGGCGGCGCAGATTCACGCGGTGCCACAGCGCGGCGGCCAGCAGGAACGGCACGCTCAGGCCCAGCGTGTACGCGGCGAGCAGCGTCACTCCGCTGCCCAGACTGGCGCTGCTGGCCGCGAGGCTCAACACGCTGCCCAGCGTGGGCCCCAGGCACGGACTCCACCCGAAGGCAAACGCGGCGCCCAGGGCCACCGGACCGTACCCACCGGCGTTCGCCAGGGCGCGCGTGTCGCGCATCAGGAACGGCAGGCGGATCAGGCCCAGCATCACCAGGCCGAAAAACAGAATCAGGACGGCCGACACCTGTCCCAGCAGAGCCTTGTGCGGCGCGATCAGCGCGCCCAGGCTGCTGGCCGTGGCCCCCAGGGCAATGAACACCAGCCCGAACCCCAGAATGAACCCCAGCGCCCGCGACCAGGGCCGCCGCTCTCCGCCCAGCACGCCCAGGTAACTGGGCACCAGCGGCAGCACGCACGGGCTCAGGAAGGACACCAGCCCCGCCAAGAACGCCACAGTCAGGTTGGGAGACGCCACGGTCACGCGGCCCTGCCCGCCCCACCCGGAACGGCACGCCACCACAGCAGGCATGAACGGCGTTGCTGGCGGGGCGGTTGCGCCCCAGGCCCGCACCGGTGCAGGAACGAAACAGGCGAAAGGTGCATCATGCCCGGCAGTCTAGCGGGCGCCCCTCAGGCCGCCTGTCCCGCCGGCCGCTGCCCGGCCCTCCGGCCACTGTCCGGTGAACGTTCCCTCCCAGGCGTTCATGATCCGGCCGTCCTGAACGAGCAGCACGGTCGGGTACGCCCCCACCCGCAGGCGGCGCGCGAAGGTCGTGGCGTCCTGCCCCCCCAGGCCTGCACGCCCGCCGGCGCAGGGGAGGGAACGCCTTCGGCATTCACGGCCCGCACGGGCAGGCCCGCCGCGAGCACCGCCTGCCACAACTCCCCCAGGTCCCCGCAGTCATGGCTGTACACCACCACCACCTCCTGCGCCGCGGCCGCCCAGGGGTGCTGGGGAAGCAGTTCCCCCAGGCGCACCCGCGCCTGCGCCGTGGAGACGCCCAGGGTCAGGAGCAGGGTCAGCAGCGGTGCGCGGCGCAGGAAAGTCATGCCCGCCATCATGCCCGCCCGCAGCGCACGCTGCATGACGTCCCAGTGAGAAGCGGTACCTCACAGGAAAACCTCCGCCGAAGCGGAGGTCAAGAGGTCCGGCGCTGGGGAACTCAGCGCGTGGCGGGAGCCGGCACGCCCTGCGCGGCGCCGCTCTGGCCACGCGCGGCTTTCAGGGCGGCCGGGTCCGGCGTCTCGTCCTTCAGCGGCACCGGCGACTCGTCCGGGGCGTAGCCCGGCAGATCTTCCAGCTGCACGCGGCGCTGCACAATGTTCTCGGGCGGCGTGAACTCCGTGGCCAGGCGGTTGGTCGTGCGGTCCAGGCTGACCATCAGCGTGTCCGGGTCGTCCGCAGGCCGGAACGTGGTTTCGCGGTACTGCACGGGCGGCGGCGCGTCCGACTGGACGTCTGTATTCGCGGCGTCGCGGTAGTTGCGGTCCAGCACCGCCACCTTCACCTCGGGCAGGAACTGCTGGTCCGGGGCGTCCACGTACTGAATGCCGGGCGGTTCGCTGAACTGCCGCATCACCTGACCCTCATGCGCGAGTTCCATCATGCGCCGCCAGATCGGTGCGTTCACGTACCCGGAGTAGTAGTAGGTGGGCATCTCGCCCCCCTGCTGCCTGCCGACCCACACGGCGCCGGTGTACAGCGGCGTGGTGCCCACGAACCAGAAGTCCTTCGGACCGTTACTCGTTCCGGTCTTCCCGGCCACAGGCCACTCCCCGAACTTCGCGCGGCTGGCCAGGCCACCCTGCCGTTCACTCAGGTCATTCACGACGCCGCGGATCATGTCCAGGCCCAGCCACGCGATCTGCGGCGTCCAGACCCGCCGGGGCCGCAGAGGTTCACTGTTCACGTCGTAGAGAACCGCGCCGCGTGCGTCGGTTACACGGGTGATATAGCGCGGCTCGCGGTACAGGCCGCCGTTCACAAAAGGCGCGTACGCCGCCGCCATCTTCACCGGGGTGGTTTCCACGGCGCCCAGGGCCGCAGCCAGGCCGGTCCCGTCGTTCGTCTGCAGGTCCAGCTGCCGGATCTTCCCGAAGAAGGTCTGCAGGCCAATCCGGTCAGCAAGGCGCACCGTGACGAGGTTCAGGGAGCGGTCCAGCGCCTCACGGATGGTCATGTCGCGGTAGGTGGTGGCACCCTCGAAGTTCTTCGGTTCGTACACGCCGTTTTTGCAGCCTGTGCAGGGAAACGACACCGGCCGGTCCTCCTCACGGTGCGTCTGGTCCAGTCCGGTGGACAGCGCCGTGGTGTACAGCAGCGGCTTGATGGTCGAACCGATCTGACGCTGACCCTGCGCGGCGTTGTTCCAGTCCGCCGGGGGTTCAGTGCCCCGCAGCTTCTGGCCGATCATGCCCAGCACCTCCCCGGTGTAGGGGTTGATGATGGTCGCGCCCAACGTGGCGCCCGGCGGCAGCCCGCTGGCTTCACGGCTGGCCGTTTCCACCGCCGTCTGCACCTTGGGGTCCAGCGTGGTGTACACGCGCAGGCCGCCGGAGCCGTACACCGCGTCCCGCCCGAAGCGGCGCACGAGTTCCTGCTCCACCTGCCGCGTGAAGTGCGGCGCGCGGGTGGTGACGACCGCCTTGAGTTCCTTCTGCGTCTCGTCCACCAGGTCCGCCCGGGTGACGTTGCCGCTGGCGTCGTACGAGATTCTCCAGCCGCGCGGCTGGAGTTTCTCCCGCCACGCGGCGTCCATCTGCGCCTGCGTGATCCAGCCGTCCTCGACCATGCGGGTCAGCAGCACGCGCATCAGGGGCCGCACCTCCTGGTAGCGGAAGTACCGGCCGGCGTTCGGCACCAGGGTCGTCAGGTACGCACTCTGCGCCAGGGTCAGGTTCTTCGGGGTGGTCCGGAAGTACGCCTGCGCCGCCGAGTAGATGCCGTACAGTTCCACGGGTCCGCCGTCACCCCAGTAGATGGTATTGAGGTAGTTCTGCAGGATCTCGGATTTCGTGAACGACCGCTCGACCTGCACGCTCAGGATCCATTCCTTGAACTTGCGGTCCGGGGTGCGGGCCTGCTGGTACTCGTCGAGCAGCAACGTGTTCTTCACCAGCTGGTTGGTGAGGGTACTGCCACCCTGCACGCTGTCCCCTCGGGCCACACGCTGCACCTGCCGGCCCAGGCCGTAGGGGTCCAGGCCGTAATGCTCGAAGAACCGGCGGTCCTCGTTGCTGATCAGCGCGGCCGTCATGAAGGGCGTGATCTCGTCCAGCGTCACGATGGTGCGGCTGATCGCCTGGTCGCCCACCCTGGGAATCAGCGCGCCCAGCGGGGTGTTGTCCCGCGCGAAGATGCGTGTCTCCGAGCCCAGCGACCGGGTCAGGTTATCCAGTTCCCGGTAGTCCGGAAGTTCACGTCCCCACTTCACGGCGTACGTGGCCGCCACGCCCAGGCCCGCCACGAGGGTCGCCAGGATGAACGACGTCAGGAATTTCAGAAAACGGACGATGTAGATCACAGCGTCCACCCGCAGAAGGATTGAGTGTTCAACGCCGCCGCGCCTCAATCAGCTGGTTCACGCGCCCGCGCAGGTTCTTGCCGGACAGCGGCTTGTACACAATGTCGTCCGCGCCGACCAGTTTCGCGTGATCGCGTGTCTGGTCGTCGTCGAAGCCGGTCAGCAGCAGCACCGGGCTGTCGCGCAGCCGTTTGATGCGCTTGACCCGTGAGCAGATCTCGAACCCGTCCATGTGAGGCATTTTTACGTCCAGCAGCATTGCGTCCGGCGTGTGCTCCCGCAGGTAGTCCAGCGCCTGCTTGCCATCCGGAACAGCCACAATTTCGTGCCCGTCTGCCGACAGAATGACCTCCAGCATGGTCCGGATGGCCGGTTCGTCGTCTGCGACGAGAATGGTATACGCCATGCCGCCCATGATAGTGCAGAGCGGCCAGAACGCGCCGCCGCTTCCCGCCGCCTACCCGATCTGGGTGCGCCGCAGGTCCGCGAGGTGCACGTCATTGCGCCCCTGCTCCTTCACGCGGTACATCGCGAGATCCGCGCGCTGCACCACGGTCTCCGGGTCCTCTCCGGCAGTGGCGGTCGCCACGCCGAAGCACGCCGTGACGCCGTTCACCGTGCCGTACCGGTGATGGCGCAGTTCGGCGCGCAGCTGATCCAGCATGGGCCGCAGGTGCTTGTCGCGCTGTTCCGGCAGGATCAGCAGGAATTCCTCTCCGCCCCAGCGGGCCGCAAGACTGCCGGGCGGCAGGTGCCGCTGCGTGATCTGCGCCACGCCCCGCAGCACCAGGTCGCCCATGGCGTGCCCGTGCATGTCGTTCACGCGTTTGAAGTGATCTAGGTCAAAGAGAATCAGGGTGAACGTTTCCTGCATCCGCGTGAGCTGCGCCAGGCGCTCCTCCGCCGCCCGCCGGTTGGCCAGCCCGGTCAGCGCGTCGGTGAAGGCCGCGGCGTGCGCCGCCTGCAGTTGCGCGCGCTGCACGCCCAGCGTGCCCTGCATGACGGTCAGGACCGCGCCCATCAGCAGGAACTGCGCGCACGGACCTACGAGGTGCGCGCGGGCTTCCGGCGGCACGGTGAACAGCATGTGATACGTGCACAGCAGCGCCGCTAGGACCAGCACGGCCCCAGCAGCGCGCGTCGCTTCGCGCGGTTCATACACCAGGAAGGCCGAGACGTAGATCACGGCAAACCAGTACGTGTTCTCCATCAGCGCTTCCGACGTCGGACGCAGCACCGAGAACTGATGCCCGAGCGCCATCAGCAGGTAGGCGGCCGTGGCCATGAACGTCACCCGCACCGCAGTCTGAATTGTGACGCGGCCCCACAGCAGCAGCCCCTGAAGCAGCAGCAGCACCCCCACCAGGACCGGCAGGGCCCACGCGTCCAGCGGGTCCAGGTGCGGCAGCTGTGATGCCAGCGCCACCGTGCACGCCGCCACCCCCAGAACCACGAGCCACGTGAACATGCGACGCTGCCGCGCCTGCCACAGGGCAGGATCGGCGTTCAGGGAGGGCGTTGGCAGGCTTTTCAAGCAGGACACCAGGAAGAAACGCGGTCAGCGCAGGAAGTCAGGGGGTCAGCAAAGCCCCTCAACTATACCCCCTGACCGTACGGCCGGTCGGGTGGACCACCCTCACTGGCGGGTCAGTGGTGCACCTCATGATGCACCCGGCAGCGCGCTTCATAACTCTCCAGCGCCCCCACCAGCACCACCGGATCATCGAACCGGGCAGGCTGTCCCCCGATCAGCCGCTGCGACCGGGTGGCCGGCGCGCCGCACACCGTGCAGATCGCCGTGAGTTTTTCCACGCTCTCCGCGCGGGCCAGCAGCGCCGGCATGAAGCCGAACGGCTCGGCACGGAAATCCAGGTCCAGGCCCGCCAGAATCACACGCACCCCGGCGTCCGCGAGTTCCAGCGCCAGTGGAATGACCGCGGCGTCCAGGAACTGCACCTCATCGATCCCGACTACGTCCGGCAGGCTGTCCCCGCGGGTGCTCAGCAGCGGGGTGTCGCCGCTCAGGTGCGTGCGGATGTCCTGCGCCCCGCGGACCGCCAGGGCCTGCACGGTGCGTCCCGCGTGGCTCGCCACCGCCGTCTCGTGGTACCGGTTGTCGAGCGCCGGCTTGAACACCTGGACGCGCTGCCGGGCAATCACCGCCCGCGTGACCCGGCGGATCAGCTCCTCACTCTTGCCGCTGAACATGGGCCCGACGATGACCTCCAGGTGACCGCCGTGGTAGGGAGACTTCAACACGCCCGGGAGTATCGCAGAACTCAGGCGCGGGGCGGGGCGCACAAAACAACCACCCCGCCTGGAGGGCGGGGTGGGCGCGGCAGGGCCGGCTTATTTCTTCTTGTTGCGGTAGCTGTCACCGAAGCGCTTGTTGAACTTGTCAACGCGGCCCTCGGTGTCCACGAAGCGCTCCTCCCCGGTCCAGAAGGGGTGCACGCCGCTCCAGACATCCACGTGAATTTCGGGTTTGGTGCTCAGGGTCTCCATGACAACCTGACCCTGGTAGATGATCTTGCAAGGAACGACTTTGGGGTGAATGTCTTTCTTCATGGGTGCCTCCTCCGCCACGTCTGCTCCCCAGTGTCCGGGAATGTGCGTAGCGGGCAACCCTCGGAGTATACACCACGCGCGCGCCCGTGTGCAGCCTCAGGCGACCCGGGCGCGCGCCGCACCCAGCAGTTCCGGCAGGTGCGCACCGCACGGCCACTCACGCTCCCAGCCGGGCCACGCGTGCCCCAGCCGCAACCCGGGCAGCAGCTCCGCCGGTACTGGAAAACCACGCGCGCCGACCAGGGCCCCCACCACGCACGCCACCGTGTCACTGTCGTCCCCGCGCAGCACCGCCGGCTCCACGCACGCGAACCAGTGCTCACGGCGGGCGTGCGCGACGGCCGCCTCCAGCGTATCCAGCACGAAGCCGCTCTGCGACGTGATCAGGCCGTCCAGGCCGGAACGGACCCGGGCGCGCACCTGCGCCCGCGCTTCGCGCTCCCGGCCCCGGAACGCCCGGTGGGCGTCCTGCGTGGCCAGACCCAGCACACCGGCTTCGATCAGCGCGCCGCGGGCATCGAACCGTTCCGTGACGACCAGCGCCGCTTCTGCCGCCGCAGCGTACGGCCGCCCGAACGCCAGTTCCTCCATGAACGCCGTGAGAAAGACCGACGCCAGCACGCACCTCGGGTCCGCGTGGGTCAGTGCGGTCAGCACCGCCGACTCGCGCGCCAGGACCTCGCCCCGGAACCCCAGCAGCCACGCCGCTGCCACGCGCATCAGCCCACCGTTCCCGGCGCCGTCAAAACCGCCGCGTGCCCACGCCAGGGCGCCGCCGTCCAGCCGTTCGGGTTCCGTGAACGTGATCCGCAGCGCCTGCCTCGTGAGCCCGCCCACGTCGGGGGGCGCGGCGGCCAGCCACGCCCGGAACGCCGCCAGCACCCCCGCGTGCCCGTCACCCCCGGCCACGCCCTGAAGGGTCGCCACAACCATCTGGCTGTCATCCGTCGCTTCGCCCGGCGCAAACCCGAACACGCTGCCCGGCTGGTACGCCCGGAAGGTTGACCCGAACCGCGCAGCAACCGCCTCCGGCGTCCGGAATTCCGTCGGCGCGCCGAGCGCGTCGGCCGCGCACAGCGACAGCAGCGTGTTCAGTGCTTCTCCCCGCTCGTTACTCATGCGCTGATGTTGGCACGTCACACCCATGCGAAACTCATGAGAGCCCAGCGGGACCTGCGGCGCCAGGGAGGCTGAAGTGCAGCTCACCCCCCCCAGGGGGCCGCCGGTCACCCCCGACACGCCTCTCACGTCCCCCTGCGGCAGGACACTACACTGAGGCCATCTATGGTACGCGGAGATCTGGCAGTGTTCCCTTTCCTGTCCGTCATGCAGATGTTCCTGACCAGCGGCCGCGCCGGGCGCCTCACCGTGGACCACGTGCGCGGCGGCCAGCTGTGGCTGGAACGCGGCGAGATCACCCACGCCGAAGCCGGCCGTCTGCGGGGCGAGCACGCCCTGCAGTTCATGGCGAGCCTCGACGGGGGCATCTTCACCTTTGAAGTGGATCAGCCTGTGCCCAACCGCACCATGAACCTGCGCCGCGACGCGGCCCTGCACCGCCTGATCGACGACAGCAACGCCTGGGCGCCCCTGCTGCGGACTTTTCCCGACTGGACCCGGCGCCTGCGGTTCACCAGCAAATGGACCGAAGCGCAGCCCGTCACCCGCGCGCAGTACCGCGTGCTGAACCTCCTGGCCGACAGCGGGAACATCCGGACGCTGCTTGAACGCACCCCCGCGCCGCCCCGCGCCACCCTCGAAACCCTGCGGCCGTTCCTGCTCGCCGGCCTTATTGAGATCAGCTGACCACGGTCAGCTAAGCGTTCCCTCTGCACCGCCCGCACATATGCCCCTGCCCGTCAGGCATGATGAACGGTACCGGAGGACCCATGAGCGCGATCACCCGTACGTCCAGAGCCCATGATGCCCAGCCGGTCCGGGAGGACCTGGGCCGCGACGCCGCCACTCGTGACGCACTGGCGCGTGCCACCCCCACGCAACCCCACCCCTCCTGGCGCTTCCAGGACCACTTCGAATTGTGGGCGGACTGGCTCGAACGGGACTCCGCAGGCCAGTGGACACCGGTGCAGAACGTCCTGCACCGCACCTTCCGCACCCGTGAAGACACGCTGCGGCATGCCGAGCGTTTCCTCAGCCGCGGGGAATTTCCGCTGGACCGCGCCTCACTGACCCCCGTCGCCCTGCTGCGTAACCGCCGCGACGCGCTGCTCAGCGCCTTCCGGGGCGCGGAGGGTGACGGCGTGACGCTCATCCGCGACCTGATCTTCCCGGTCGGCGAGTACGGCCTGAGCGTCAAGGTGACCCGTGAACGGCAGGCGCAGGAGGTCCGCGCGCCGTTTGCCAGCGCGGCCAATCCCCTGCGCAGCCTGACCGGGCAGCCCGTGCGGCTCACCGTGCTGATCGAACACCCCTACGACGTGCTGTCCCGCGTGGACGGCCCACTTGATGTCGGTGAGCGCGCCGCCCGCGTGAGCGAGGACACGCAACTGTTTGCCCCCGGCGCAGCCGTCACCGGGGTGCCCTACCGCAGCGCGACCGTCACCGTGCCGCGCGGCCTGCTGAAAAAGCCCCTGCTGTACCGCTACGAACGCCTTGACCCGCCGGCTGCCGAGCCCAGTGTGTAGAGACTGGAACAGCCAGAGGCAACCCACACTGATGCAGGCCCCCCGTGAAGCGGCGGCCTGAGCGACTGCAGGGTCTGGCAGGAACGGCACCCCCCCGGCGCCTCCGGATCAGGAGGGGAGAGGCGCACGGCGGCTGTCCTGAACGGCCTGCACCACCCAGCCTGACCGGACGGAAGGTCCCAGGCCGGGCGCTTCAGGCGCACACCCTGCCCTCCTGACCTGACGCGCTGCAGGCTCAGCATCGCCACGCATGAGGGCATCCGCTGTCCGGCCAATTGAAACTTGCCCCGGCAGACGCGTACACTCCCGGATGCAGTGACCGGGAAGAGTACCCGGGCAGGCCTCCACAGGAAGCGCAGACCGAGACTGAGAGTCCGCGCGGCTGGCCCCCGGAGAACGTCCCCCGCGAGCACGACGGAAGAACCCGCCCCCAGGGGTGGCAGTAGACCCGTCCGGGTGCGCCCGCCACAGCGCACAGAGTGCCCTCCAGTCAGGAGGGAAGAGCGGTGGTACCACGGGACCTTCCAGGCGTCTCGTCCGCATCCGGCAGTGCTCCGGCGGACGAGACGTTTCTCGTTGCGCCGGGCGGGAGGTGAACCCTTGATCACGTTCTATGACACTCAGGACCACGCCAGACTCGACGCGGCCATGCGCGGCCTCCGGGAAAAAGCCCTGTGCCTCGTCACGCGGCCCGGCCAGCTGCTCGTCTTCGAGCACGTTCCCGCAGGTCAGGCCGGCGTGCAGGTGGCTGCCGGCGGCGTGGAGCCCGGCGAGACCTCCGCGCAGGCCGCCGTCCGGGAACTGCGCGAGGAGACGGGCCTGAACCTCACCGCCCCCACGCACGTCACCTCCTACCTGTGGGAGGCGGCGCTGCCCCACCGGTTCACGCGCCAGGTCTGCCACGCGTTCATGTTTCACGCCCGCACCCCACTGCCCGGCACCTGGGATCACGTGGCCGAGCAGCGGCATCTCTTCCGGTTCCGCTGGGCGCCCCTTCACGCTCCTGGTCTGGACTGGGAGATGGACGCCGCCCTCCCTCACCTGCACGCCCTGCTCAAGGAGAAGACCCCGCATGACTGACCCCCACACGCCCGACCTCACCCCCGAGAACGACGCAGCCGCCCTCGCCAGGCAGTTCGACCCGAAAGCCGTCGAGCCGCAGTGGGCCGCCAAGTGGCGCAATGAACCCTTCCGCGCGGACGCCACCAGCGGCCGTGAACCGTTCACCATCGTAATTCCGCCGCCCAACGTGACCGGCAACCTGCACCTGGGTCACGCGCTGGACAACACGCTGATCGACACCCTCATCCGCTACAAGCGCATGGCGGGGTTCGAGGCGCTGTACCTGCCTGGCATGGACCACGCCGGGATCAGCACGCAGGTGGTTGTGGAACGGCAACTGCGCGAGCAGGGCGTGAGCCGCCATGACCTGGGCCGTGAAAAGTTTCTGGATCACGTGTGGGCATGGAAGGCCGAGTCCGGCGGGATCATCCTCAACCAGCTCGCGCGCCTGGGGGTCAGTGCCGACTGGACTCGCGAGCGGTTCACCATGGACGAGGGCCTCTCCCGCGCCGTGCGTCACCAGTTCGTGAAGCTGTACCACGACGGGCTGGCGTACCGCGGCGAACGCATCGTGAACTGGGACCCGGCCAGCCAGACCACCCTGTCTGAACTGGAAATCGACCGTGAGGTCCGCAAGGGCAAGATGTACACCCTGTCGTACAAACTGCGTGATCCCGGCGCCGCGGCCAGCAACGGCGACGCCGGTGAGATCCGCATCGCCACCGTGCGGCCCGAAACGATCTTCGCGGACCAGGCGATCGCCGTGCACCCAAAAGACCCCCGCTTCGCACACCTGATCGGCCAGGAAGCCCGCATTCCGCTCACGGACCGCTTCGTGCCCATCATTGCGGACACTGCCGTCGAAATGGACTTCGGGGTGGGCGCACTGAAGATCACGCCCGCCCACGACCCCACCGATTTCGAGATCGGCGAGCGGCACGGTCTGCCGCGCCCCAGCGTGATCGACCTGAACGGCAACCTGAGCACCGGCGACCTGGTGCCCGAAGCCTTCCGTGGCCTGGAGCGTTTCACGGCCCGCAAGGTTGTCGTGAAGGCCCTGACCGAGACCGGTGACCTGCTGGAGGAGAAGGATCACGACACCGCCATCGGCCTGAGCGAACGCACCAAGGTGCCGGTCGAGCCGATCGTGAGCGAGCAGTGGTTCGTGCGCATGAAACCCTTCGCTGACCAGGTGCTCGGCGGACTTGATCAGGGCGAGATGAAACTCGTGCCCGACCGGTACGCCAAGGTGAACCGGGACTGGCTGGAGAACATCCGCGACTGGAACATCTCCCGGCAGCTGTGGTGGGGTCACCAGATTCCCGCGTGGTACGACGAGCAGGGCAACCTGTACGTGCCCGACCCCGAGAACCCTGACCTGGACTGCGACCAGGACCCCCGCTACGCGCACCTGAACCTCCGGCGGGATGCGGACGTGTTCGACACGTGGTTCTCCAGCAACCTCTGGCCGTTCAGCACACTCGGGTGGCCCGACACGGACAGTGAGGACTTCCGCAAGTTCTACCCCACGCAGGTGCTCGTGACCGGCTACGACATCCTGTTCTTCTGGGTGGCGCGCATGCAGATGGCCGCCTACGGCCTGACCGGGCGGGCGCCTTTCAGCACCGTCATGCTGCACGGCCTGTACCTGGACAGCAAGGGTCAGAAGATGTCCAAGAGTAAAGGCAACGGCATCGACCCGCTGGAACTCTTCGACCAGTACGGGGTGGACGCCAGCCGCTTCGCGTTCAGTTACCTCTCGACCGGCGGGCAGGACATCAAGCACGACCCGCGCCGTTTCGAGCAGGGCCGCAACTTCGCGAACAAACTCTGGAACGCCGCCCGGTTCGCCATGCTGCGCCTGGGCGAAGCCCTCCCGAACCTGCAGACCACCGGAAGTGAAGCCGACGTGGAACTCATCCGGTACGTGCAGAGCGCCCTGGACGACACGGCCGGCGAACCCGTCCGCAGCCGCGACGCGATCCGCGCCGTCCGCGCCCGCACCGACCTGAGCCTCGCCGACCGCTGGATCCTGTCCCGCCTGAATGCCGTGACGGCCGAAGCCACCGCTCAACTCGATGCACTCGACATCGGCGCCGCGATCCGCACCCTGTACTCGTTCACCTGGGATGAATTCTGCGACTGGTACATCGAGGCGGCCAAACCTGCGCTGAGCGAAGGGAAACTCGCCACGCTCGTCACGCTGAAGGCCACCCTGGAACACATCCTGAAGATGCTTCACCCCTTCATGCCGTTTGTGACCAGTGAACTGTACGCCGCGCTCGGCCACCGCCGCCAGCTTGCCGTGCACTCCTGGCCCCAGACGGACGCCGCGCTTCACGACGCGGAAGCCACCCGCGCCTTCGACGCGCTGCGCGCCGCCGTGGCCGCCGCCCGCAGCCTGAAGAACGAACTGGGCCTCAGCCCCCAGGACCGCCTGAACGTGGCGGTGGAAGGCGACCTCGCCCCCACCGTGCACGACAACGCCCGCGTGGTGGAAAGCATCGCCCGCGTGACCCTCACGCCCACCCTGGACGGCCGCACCCTGAGCCTCGTGGAGCAGGGCGTCACCATCCGCGCCCCGCTGGAAGGCACCGTGGACCTTGCCGACTGGCTCGGCAAGCAGAAAAAACGCCTCGCAGAATTCGACAAGCAGATCAAGCAGGCGCAGGGCAAACTGAACAACGAAGGGTTCGTGGCCCGCGCCCCGGCCGAGGTGATCGACGAAGAACGCCGCCGCGTGGCGGACTTCAGCACCCAGAGAGAACGCCTGCAGAACGTCCTCGCGCAGTTCGAGTAAGCCCCGCCGGACGCGGCCCGCTCCCGGTCACGGAGTGGGCCGCGTCCCTTACCCTGAACCCATGACCTGCACCCCACGGCCAGTGACGCCGCACAGCGGCCCGGCCCGGCCGGCCGGCCCCCGCGCCGGGACGGCCGGACCGTGAGTGCCGCAACGCTCGACCAGCTCGCGGCGTGGCTCTACGCCGAACTTCAGGAGGCCGCACCGGTCAAACGGGCCGGGCCGCCCGGGGTGACCCGGCTGGCCCTGGCCCTTGAACCTGCCGACGCCCCCGACGTCCTGAACGCCGACGCCCTGTTCCTGCACCGCTCCCGGCACGCCGGCGACCGCTGGCCCGGCCTGGGTCTCCTGGGCGCGCACGACGGCTTCGACCGGCACCTCACCACCGGCCCGAACGTCCGGCTCGCCCGCCGCCTCTCCTGGCAGGACCTGACCGAGATCACGTGGGAAGGCCGCGTGGTGGGCCTGAGCGCCCGCCCCCCACAGCGCACCTGGGAAGGCCTGCGCGACGCCCTGCACGCCGAACTGGGGGGTGAGGACGCCTCCATTCCACCCGGCCCGCCGGGCCTGCCGTACGTGGCACTCATGAACGCCATGACCCCGGCCCTCATCGTGCAGACCGCCGGGCTGGGCGTCACGGCATATCTGACCGGCCAGCTCCGGCCTTCCGCCGTGCCGGCCGCGCGGCAGCACGGGATGGGGATCGTCGCGCTGGGTCACCGGCGCACCGAACTCTGGGGGCTGCATGCCCTCGCCCGTGAGCTGCGCGCCGCCTTTCCCGGTCTGCAGACCGCCGTGTTCGAAGACCGGAACGTTCCACCCACCGTCCGCTGAGGATCATGGGGGGAACGCCAGAAACCGGATGGGGGGAGCCAGGTGCAGTGATCTGAGGCGCCCGCTCTGGGCGGGCTTCAGGGCAGTGACGCGCCTGACGTGCCAGGAGCAGGTGAGCCGCTCAGGCGCGGCTCCACTGTGCGGCCTGCGCAAGCGCCTGCACGGCCGTGTCCACCTCGGCAAGGGTCGTGGCCGCCCCGAAACTGAAACGCAGTGTCGCGCGGGCGTCCGCCTCGTTCAGCCCGATGGCCGTCAGGACGTGACTGGGCTGCATGGTGCCAGCGGAACACGCGCTGCCCGCGCTGGCCGCCACGCCCAGCATGTCCAGGTTCATCAGCAGCGCCTCACCGTCCGCGCCGGGCACCGTCACGCTGACCACCTTGGGACTGCCGTCCGGCGCATGGTTGATCCGCAGATCCGGGATGGTCGCGGCGCCCGCCATGAAGCGGTCACGCAGAACACCCAGGTGCGCGTGCGTGGCGTCCCGCTGCGCCTCCGCGTGCGTCAGGGCCACGCCCGCCGCATACACACCGGCGGTGTCCTGCGTGCCGGGTCGCACGCCCCCCTCCTGACCGCCACCCAACGTGACCGGCGCAAGAACCGCGCCGCGCCGCACGAACAGAAAGCCCACCCCGCGCGGCCCGCCCCACTTGTGCGCGCTGAACGTGGCGAACGTCACGCCCCACGCGGACAGGTTCACGGGCAGCACCCCGGGCGCCTGCACGGCGTCCGTGTGGTACGGCACGCCCCTCGCCGCGGCCAGCGCCGCGAGCGCCGCCGTCGGCTGAACAGTCCCCAGCTCATTGTTGGCGTGATGGATGGACACCAGCGCCGTCTCCTCCCGCAGCGCCCCCTGCAGTTCCGCCGGGTCGTAGCGGCCGCAGCGGTCCGGGGTAAGGAAGGTCACGTCCCAGCCCTGAGCGGCCAGGGCCCGGGCGGGCGCCAGAACCGCAGAGTGCTCAGTGGGCGTGATGATCAGGTGCCCGGGACGGCCGTGCCGGTCCTGCCAGGCGCGGGTGACCCCCATCAGCACGTGATTGTCCCCTTCGGTGCCGCCACCGTTGGCAATCAGGGTGCGCGGATCCACACCGAACGCGGCCGCCACCTGCGCCCGCCCGTCCTCCAGGCGTTCGCGCGCGGCCTGCCCGGCGGCGTGCACACTGGCCGGATTGCCGGGCAGCGCCGCGGCGGCCGCGTACGCGCCGAGCGCTTCGGGCGTCATGGGGTGCGTGGCTGCGTAGTCGAGGTAGATCACGGCCGGCTCAGGGGGTCACCAGCGCGAAATCTTGCCCGTCGCGCCGGATGATGAACACGGCCTCGCCCTGCACAGTCACGGTGGTGCTCACGGCCTGACCCGCAAGGGACGCGGCGTCCGCGTTGAGTTCCAGGGCGCGCTCGCCGTTGTCGTCACGCACCGCCAGGGTGTACGTGCCTTCAGGCAGGTCGGTGGGGAACGTGTAGTTCAGGCTGACCCCACGGGCGTCCGTGGGTGCGGGCACGGACGGCGTGGGCGGAATTTCCGCGCCCGTCGTGCCCTGGGTGCCCGGCGTCGCCGCGCCCGTCTCCGCCGTGCCCGCACTGGTGTCCGTGGGGGCCGTCTCGGCGGGCTCCGGCTCGGGGTCCGGCTCCGGGGGTGGAGGCACAGGCAGCGCGCCGGCAGGGCGACTGGGGGCACTGTAGCGGGCCGCGGCCACCGTGAGTTTCACGGGGCTGCCCACCTCAACCAGCACAAACGGCGCGGGCGTCTGCTCCAGTACCGTGCCTTCCTTCTTGTCGCTGGGCTGCCGGGCCACACTGGTCACCACCAGGCCTGCCGCCCGCGCGTACTGCAGCGCCTGATCGTACGTGAAGCCAGTCAGGATGGGCAGCCATGTTTTCCTGCCCGACACGCCACTGCTGACCATCAGCTGCACCGCCTGACCCTGCTGCGCGTTCGAGCCGGCCTCCGGCAACTGCGCCACGATCCGGCCCTCGGCGGTGCCGGTCAGGGTGCCGTCCACCTTCACGACCTTGCCCACGCTCATCGCGCTGCCTTTCAGCGCGTCGCGCGCCTGCGCGGGCGTCATCTCCTCCAGGCGCGGCACCTCAATGGCGGGGGGGTTGTTGACCGTCAGGGTCACCAGCCGGCCCACAGGCAGGGTGGTGCCGCCCTCCGGATCCTGCCGGATGATCGATCCGATCGGCCGGCCGGCCGCCTGCCCTTCGGAGTACTCCACGCGGAACCCGGCGTCCGTCAGGGCCTTTGCCGCCTGCTTCGCGGTCTGCCCGGTCACGGTCACCACCGGCCGAACAGGCGGATTCAGGTAGATCTGCGCAGCCTGCGCGCCCAGGTACACGGCGCCGCCCAGCAGCAGCAGGCCCGGCACGAACGTCAGCCAGGCGCCCGGCTCCCGCCGTTTCTTCACGCGGCCGCCCTTCAGGGGCGCGAGCGTGCGTGCGTTGCGGACCGCGATATCCTCCGGCGTGCGCGCTTCCGGCAGGGGTGTCAGGTACGCCACACGCGGCTCTGTGGCGTCCACGACCACCTGCGCGTCTTCCAGCGCGTATCCCTGCTCCGCGAGCGCTGCCGTGAGCCGCTGCACGTTCTCGACGAGTTCCTGCGACTTGACCTTCTGCGCCAGGGCTGCCTCCAGCGGCTGGCCGGCGACCGGCTGCCACACCGCGTAGAACGCGCCGGGGCGGGCCACAACGTCCGTCAGGCCCGCCGGACTCAGCGCCCGCAGGGCCGTGCGGTACGCATGAAAGGCCTGCCGGTCGGCAGGCGTATTCACCGTGAACCACGCCACCTGCCGGGTCACGCCCTCCGCCGCGCGGACTTCCGAGAGCGTCACTGGCCCCTGCACGGCGAGTTCACGCAGTACCTCGTACTTGCCATCAATGACCCTGACCCTGCCCACCTGACCCGTCATGCGTTGTCCAGCATAGCGCGCCCGCACGCGCCCCCACCGCCGCGCGCCTCACACGCCTGCCTGTCGGGCACTGTCACACGCCCAGCAGGCGCGCCGCCCAGTACGCAGCGAAGCCCCCCAGGATACCCAGCCCGAGATTCCGGGTCCGCCACATCAGCGCGCCCCCCACCCCGGCGGCCACCAGCCGGCGCGGCCACTCCGGGCTGCCCAGCACGTCCGGCATCACCAGCGCCGCGAACACACTGACCGGCACGAACTTCAGAAAGGCCAGCCAGAACGGCGGCAGGTCCAGCCGCCCCAGGCTCAGGCCCAGCAGCCGCACCGGATACGTCACCGCCCACATCAGCAGAATGACCAGCCAGCCGCTCACGCCCGCCCCTGCGCCCCGGCACGCCGCGTGACCAGCCACGCGCCCAGCAGCGCCCCGCTGACCCCGGCCAGCAGCACCACCACCCCCCCGGGCAGCACCCGCCCCAACTCCCACGCGCCCAGCCCGGAGGTCACGGCCACCAGCACGCTCACCCGGTTGTCCAGCAGCGGCACGAGCAGCCCCAGGAACGCCAGTGGGAAGATCACGCCGACGCCCAGCACCGCCGGGTCCGGCAGCACCGCCCCAGCCAGCGACCCCAGCAGCGTGGCTGCGTTCCACACCAGGTACAGACTCAGCTCGGCCCCCAGCAGGAACGCGACCCCCAGCCCGCCCGGGTCGCGCGGCCCGGCCACGATCACCATGCCGTACGCCTCATCCGTGAGAAACTGGGCGCCCACCAGCCGCCGCCACCCGCCCAGCGGCAACTGCCGGGACAGACTCAGCCCGTACAGCATGTGCCTGGCGTTCAGCACGAACGTCGTGCCCACCAGCGCCAGCGCGCCCGCCACGCCCGGCAGGCCGCCTGCCACGAACTGCCCGGCCGCCGCGAACTGACTGGCCCCCGCAAACACCGTGAGGCTCATCAGGCACGTCTCCCAGACACTCAGACCACCGGCGCGGGCGGTCACCGCGTACGCCACCGCGAACGGCACCATCCCCGGCCACAGGGGCAGCATCACGCGGAATCCCCGCCCGAACGCGGGCCAGAACGCAGAAACATCCGACATGGGCGGCAGTCTGTCACGCCCGGCCGCCCCCTGAAGCCACGTCGTCCAGCCGCCTGGACGGGCGACAAGGCCCAGGGCGGTGCAGGCAGGAGCGGCACTTGACCCTCACGTGGCGTGAGGCCCTACGCTGCCAGTCAGGAAGGAGGTGAGCCCTGAGCGACCACAACGAACCCCGCTGGACGGTCGGTGACGTGGCGCACCTCACGGGCGTGAGCGTGCGGACCCTGCACCACTACGACGAGATCGGGCTGCTGCGCCCCACTGAGCGCAGCGAAGGCAACTACCGCCTGTACACCCCCCGGGACCTCACGCAGCTGCGGCGCATTCTCACGTGGCGCGCCGTCGGCCTGCCCCTCGCGGAGGTCGCCCGCCTCCTCAGCGCGCCCCCCGACGTGGAACGCGAGACGCTGCGCACCCACGCGGCCGCGCTGCAAGAAGCGCTGCGACGCACCCAACGCACCCTGAGGCAGGTGCAGGCCCGGCTGACCGTCCTGAACGGCCAGGACGAAGGAGACATGATGACGAACGAAGACGTGAAAGCTGTCTTTGACGGGTTCGACCCGGCGCAGTACGAGGACGAAACCCGGGAACGCTGGGGAGGCACGGACGCCTACCGCCAGAGTGCCCACCGCACTGCGCGCTACACCCGGGCCGACTGGGAAGGTATCCGCGCGGAGATGGACCGGATCACGCAGGCGTATCTGGCCCTCATGAACGCTGGTGAGCCCGCCACAGGTGCGCCGGCTCAGGCGGTCGCAGCCCAGCACCACGCGCACATCCGCCGCGCGTACTACGACGCCTCGCCCAGCATGATGCGCGAACTGGCCCGCATGTGGGTCACGGACGACCGCTTCACACGGAACATCGACCGCGCCTGTCCCGGCCTCGCCGCGTACCAGAGCGCCGCCGTGACCGCCTGGGCAGAAGCCCACGCCCAGCCGTAAACCCTCCAGTTCGCTGCGCCGGTGACCGGGGCGTCAAGGCGCCGCAGTCCGCTGGCCGGATCGCTGCTCTGCCCGCACAGCGGCCGCACCACCGGTGCATTCAGCCGGCCCCGCCCGGCTTGACGACCGGTCTGGCTGATGGGCCGCTCCACCCCACGCCGGCCCTCGGCCTGACCAGGAAAGCGTCACACCCAGGGTTGGCCGTGCTGCCGGGCTCATGCGTGGGCACCTTCTCCGCTTCACGAGCCAGGGTACTCCGTGAACTGGCAGTGAAGCGCGACCAGAGGCGAGGTGTCCCTCCCTCACAGGCACATGGCCTGCTCCGTGGCCTGGAGGAAAGGACGGTCCGCTTCTCGAGGCCCGTCTACCGGCCTGCGCGGGTCTGCTGCGTCCTCACTTGAGGGAGGTGCAGGCGCAACCTTCCTGTCCTGTTGCCAGGAGCCTTGAGGGCACCGCCGTCATCAGTCTCCCGCACCCGCCGGAGTGGTTTGTGCTGACTGCTATTTCGGTGGAAGCCCAGCTGAGCGGCGCGCCCGCGTCCGGCCGGGAAGGTACCCTTCAGGTATGGAGTGGCCTGAGTCCGGTGATTTTGTTCATGGTCTGCCTGTGCCGCCGCCCAGCGGGTGGATCCGGCCGGGGCTGGTGATGACCTTCAACCTAGAGTGCCCGGGCTGCGTGTCGCGCGGCATTCCGTTCCTGAAACGCCTGCACGCGGAGTTCGGGGAGCAGGTGCAGCTGTTGGGGGTGCACACCAGTTTCGGTCATCGGCTGCTGGCGCGTGAGGACGTGGAGCCCACGCTGGTCAGGTTCGCGCGCACTTACGCGAAGCTGCCGTTCCCGGTTGCGCTGGACCTGCGTGGTGAATTCGCCCGGTACTGGCACACGGAGGGCACCCCGCACTGGCTGGCGTTCGCGCCGGGCGGACCACTGCTGCGCAGCGTGTACGGGAGCCAGGAAAACGCCCAGACGCGCCTGCAGTACCTGCTGGAGGAGTGGGTGGGCGGCGCCAGGGGTGAGGCGGGCCGCTGAGCACTTCACGTGTCAGGGCGTCTGTTCGTCCACGCTGCTCGTGGCCGTTTCGCCGTCATCGCGGGTGACGTCCGGAGCAGTTTCCGTGAAGGTGCCCGCCTGTTCAGCCGCGGCGTCCGCGTCGCCGCGGTCAACGTACTGGTAGGACTGGCCGTTCAGGCCGGTCACGGTGACCTGGTAGTCGCTCAGACGGGTGGCGTCCAGAAGGATCACACTGCCTTTGACGGTGGCCGCAAGTTCCTGACCAACGGCGTAATCGCCGAGCAGGGGAGACGTGCACGGCTGGCCGCCCAGCGCTCTGGGGAGGGTCTGCGTGGCGCTGACCGCCCGGGCCCGTTCCAGGGCCTCCACGCACTTGCGCCGGAAATACAGGGCGTTGTCGTGCTGAAGTTGCAGCGCACGGTTCTGGTTGTGCCGTTCAAACAGGCCGCTGCACGATGACAGGGCGGCGGGCAGCAGGGCGAACAGCAGGAGGGTGGCGGGGGCGCGCATCTTCCGGAGTGTAGAGGGCATCAGCAGCGCGGGTGACCGCGGGTGCGGCGCGGTAGGCCACTTTCACTGGTCAGGGCCGGACGTAAAAACACCCGGCCTCCGGGGCCGGGTGTTGGAACAGCGGGGCTCAGTCGATGCTGAGGCGCCAGCGCCATTCACTGGCGCGCTTCATCACGTGGGCGATGCCACCGGTGATGGCGAGCTTCTGGTTCCAGGGGAGTTTCATCCAGCCGACCGCCATCAGGCCGCCCAGGCTGACGAACTCACCCAGCGTGGTGGGCTCGTAGGAGTCGAGTTCCTCGCCGCGCACGAGGCGCATGATGTTCTTGCCCGTCAGGCGTCCCTGCTGCCCGGCGTGCTGCGCGGTGGTGGGCACGGGTTTGCCTTCCTGGTTCAGGGCGAGGCCCATGTCGCCGATCACGAACACGTCGGGGTAGCCTTTGGCGCGCAGTTTGTCGTCCACGGCGATGCGGCCGCCGGGGCCTTTTTCCAGGTGGGTGCCGGTCACGATGTCGCGGGCCTGGATGCCGCCGGTCCAGATGATCTTGCCGGCACTGATGACCTTCTGTTCGCCGTCGGCCGTCTGCACGGTGACGCTGTCGGCTGTGGCCTGCATCAGGCGGTGGCCCACGAGGATGTGAATGCCGTACTCCTCGAGGGTCTTCTGGGCTTTGCCGCGCAGGCTGTCGTCGAGGATGGGCAGAATCTTGGGTCCGGCTTCAACGAGGTAGATATTGAAGGGAGGCAGGCCGCGTTCCTTGCTGAGCAGCTGGGCGCGCTGCGCGAGTTCAGTGACGAGTTCCACGCCGGTCAGACCGGCGCCGCCGACAACAATGTCACGGTTGCCCTGGTACTCGGTGGTGAAGGCGCGGTTGACGAAGGTGAAGATCTCGTCGGCGTCACTGAGCTGTTTGAGTTCGCTGGCGTTCTCGGCGAGGCCGGGGATGCGGTAGAAGTTCGTGACGCTCCCGAGGCCCACGACGAGCACGTCGTAGGTGAGGACGCGGCCATCTTTGAGCTTGACTTCCTTGTCGTCGAGGTTGACGTTCTCGACCTGGGCCTGTTCGAGGTTCACACCGGTTCCGCGCAGCAGCGGCGCAAGGGGCAGCGTGACCGGGGTGTTGTGTGCCGCCGCTTCGTGCAGGCGGGTCTCGAAGGTGTGGTAGGCGTTCTGTTCCACCATCAGGGCTTCAAGGTCGGGGGCAGGCTTCATTTTGGTGGCGACAGCAAGGCCGGAGTAACCAGCACCAAGGATGAGGGTCTTCATGTCTTTCTCCTGTGAACGAATTCACGAGTCCTGAGGGTAGGCGCCCACGAGACCGTAAACACCGCCGGAAGCCCTCGGCTTCCACACGGCAACAGTGTACATGTTACACCAAATCAACCCGTGAAAAGGCACACGCTTATGCAGATCAGCAGGAGACTCTGGCACTCATCAACAGCTCCCAAGTCACCTCAGCCGCGTCCCCCTGCGATCCGCGCGGCGTCCGGACTGCCGCGCAGCGCCCGCATCGCCAGCGCCCCCAACACCGGCCCCACCGCCCACACGGCAAACACCCCGGCCCACCCCACCACGGGCAGAAGGGCAGGTACCAGCGCAATACTCAGCGCCGTCAGCATGAAGCCCAGCGCCAGTTGCGCGGTCAATGCTGTCCCGACGTAGGCGCCCGGCGCAATCTCACTGAGGATCGTGCTGAACTGCGCCGAATCCGCAATGATCCAGAACCCCCACACCAGGCTGACCGCCCAGACCACCCCCGGCGACCCCCAGCCGGCCAGCAGCAGTCCGGCCAGCAGCAGCGCACTTCCCCCCGAGAGCCACATCGCCAGCTCCGTCAGGCGCGTGCGGCCCCACCGGTCCCCCAGCACGCCGCCCACCACGCAGCCCAGCGCGCCCAGCCCCACCACGCTGAATGTCGCCAGGGCCGCGCCGCGTCCGACGTCCCGCACGTGGCCTTCAAGAACGCCGCTGTAGAACAGCGCAAACCACGTCCACATCGCGTACAGCTCCCACATGTGCCCCAGGTACCCCAGCGTCGTCAGCGCCGGGCCCCGCGCCGTGAGGCCCCGCCACGCCTGCGCCGGCCGGAACGGCGGGCTCCCCACTGCCCCCGGACCGGCCGGGACCAGCAGTGCCAGCGCGCCCCCCGCCGCCGCCAGCAGGCTCGTCACCAGGATCACTGCGCGCCAGTTCGCGCCGCCCAGGGCATTCACCAGATGCGGGGACGCCGACCCGAGCGTCAGCGCCCCCACCATGACGCCCAGTGCCAGGCCGCGCCCCCGCGTGAAGTACGTACTCATGACCTTCAGCGCCACCGGGTACACCAGCGCCAGGGCCGCCCCCACCGCCGCCCGGGCCAGCAGCGCCGCCCCCAGCCCAGGCGCCAGCAGCAGCGCCGCGTTCGCAGCGGCTGCCAGTAGCGCACCGGTCGCCATCAGGCTCCGCGCCGACCGCCGGTCCGCGAGATTCAGCCCGGCGCTGAGCACCGCGCCCAGCACGAAGCCCAGCTGCACGGCCAGGGTCAGCGCCGCTGCCTGCGAGACGCTCAGGTGCCACGCGGCCCGCAGGTGAGGCGCCACCGCCGCCGCGCTGAACCACGGCGCCATGCTCAGCACCACCGCGCCGGCCAGAAGGACCAGCGCCACCGACGGCGCCATCATTCCGGCCGAAGCGGGGCGGGTCAGAAGGACGCGTCCAGCGCGGCACGCCGGGCCCGGACGACCGGCCCGCGGTGATCTCCCTCCGGCAGGAGGCGCTCCAGCACCTCCAGGCAGCCGGGGTCGTCGAAGCGGGAAGCGTACCGCCACAGCAGGTCCGGGTCACCCAGCCTGCACACCGCTTCGCGCACCGCGCCGTCCAGGTAGTCACGCCAGTACGACAGCAGCGGTGACGCTGAGTGCGGCAGCAGCGGCCCGTCGTACAGATCCGCCGCTGCGCTGACCCGGCCCGCGAGCAGCAGCTCCTCGATCCGCAGCGCGTCCAGCTGCACCGGCACGCTCAGCCGGTACGGGCGGGACGCAATATGCCCCCCCAGCAGGGTCCGCAGGGTACTCACCTCGGACTTCAGGGTGCTGAGCGTGATCGGCTGGTCCCCGTACACGTGGGCGTGCAGGGCGTCCAGGGTCAGGCCGCCCGGGTGCATGGCCAGAACGCACAGCAGTTCATGCTGGCGGGGCGTCAGGTGCACCTGACGCCCGCCGAAGGTCACAAGCGGCGCGCCGCACACCCGCAGGCTCAGCCCCGCTGGCGGCGCCTGTCGTCCCTGAATCGCCTGCTCGATCTGCGCGGCGTAGTGCCGGGCGCTCGTCAGGCCCAGCGGCGTGCTGTGTTCCCAGGTGGTGCTGATGTCCAGCACGCCCAGCAGGGCGCCTGTGCCAGGGTCGCGGATGGGGCTCGAGTAGCACACCCAGTCGTGCACGGTCTGCACGTAATGCTCCGCGCTGAACACCCGCACCGGCTGCCGGGTGCGCAGGGCCAGCGCCAGGGCGTTCGTGCCCACGGTGCCCTCGCCCCACTGCCCGCCCGGCACGAAATTCACGGTGCGGGCCAGGTGCGTCATCCGCTCGCTGCCTTCCGTCCACAGCAGCGTGCCGTCTGCATTTCCGACCGCCACGATCAGGTCGGCCTCCTCGGCCAGGCGGCGCAGCTCCGGCCGCAGGCCGCGCACGCCGTACTCCAGCGCGCTGTCCTCCCAGGCGTGCCGCACGTCACGCTCACTCAGCACCGGCGCACTGACCCGTTCCGGTGACACGGTCAGCGCCGAGCGCGCCCAGGAGGCCGCCACCTCCCGGTTCACCGTGGTTTCCACCGGCGGCGATGAGGGCCGGCCCACGTAGCGGTGCCAGGCGCTGAGGAGTTTCTGTCGTTCCAGCGACAACCTGTCGTTCATACCAGCGGAACCTCGGGACCCCGGCGGGCGGCGTGAAGGTCACTCTGACCTTCTCTCTTCATCGGGCACGGCGCAGTGAAGTCAGGCTAGCACGCACCCAGGGCCGTCAAGTGTGCCCGGGTGCGCCCGCTGGACGCGCCCGCCCCGGGCAGCCGGATGCACCCGCCGGGGCGGGGCGCACCCTTTTCCAACCTTCGTGTGTTTAGATAGAAGCGGTCAGACAACTCAGTTTCCACCCGCCAGGACCCGATTCATTCCACCTCAAGCTGTGGGAGGCCCGCATGAACGTCACGATGAAAGTGAACGGCAAGTCATACACCCGCGATGTGGAGCCCAGGACGCTCCTCGTGCATTTCCTCCGCGAAGACCTCGGGCTGACCGGCACCCACGTCGGCTGCGACACCAGCCAGTGCGGCGCCTGCACGGTTCATGTCGGCGGCGACGCCGTCAAAAGCTGCACGCTGCTGGCCGTGCAGTGCGAAGGTCAGGACGTCACCACCATCGAGGGCATGGGCGCCCCCGGCGCGCTGCACCCCCTGCAGACCGGCTTCTGGGAGGAGCACGGCCTGCAGTGCGGCTTCTGCACGCCCGGCATGATCATGAGCGCCGCTGAGCTGCTCCGGCACAACCCCAACCCCAGCGAAGAGGTCATCCGCCACCACCTGGAAGGCAACTACTGCCGCTGCACCGGCTACCACAACATCGTGCGCGCCGTGCAGCACGCCGCGCAGGCCATGCAGGGCCAGACGCAGGCCGCCGACGACTGAAGTGCGCGGGCGCGCCCGCGCGCCGCGCTTCCCCCAGGAGGCACCCACCCATGAGTGAAACCCGCACGGAGAAATACTTCGGTCAGGCCCGCAAGCGCACAGAGGACCCGCGCTTCATTACCGGCACCGGCCGGTACACCGATGACGTCGTGATTCCCGGCACGCTGCACGCCGCGATGGTCCGCAGTCCCTACGCGCACGCCCGCATTACCGGCATCAAGACCGAGTCCATCCTGGGCATGCCGGGAGTGGAACGCGTCCTGACCGGCCAGGACGTTCAGGACGCCGGGCTGGGCAGCATCCCGGTCGGCTGGCTGCTCCCCGAACTCAAGACGCCCGCCCACCCCGCCATCGCGCTGACCGAAGCGAACCACGTGGGCGACATCGTGGCCGTCGTGATCGCCGAAACGCGCGCACAGGCCGAGGACGCCGCCGCCGCGCTGGAAGTCGAGTACGATCCCCTGCCGGCCGTGGCGAGCGCCACCGCCGCCCTGGCCGACGGCGCCCCCCTGGTGCACGACGACGTGCCCGGCAACGTCGCGTTCCGCTGGGAGATCGGTGACGAGACCGCCACCAACGAGGTCTTCCGCAGCGCGGCCCGCACGGTCAGCGTCAAACTCCGCAACCACCGCCTGGTGGCCAACCCCATCGAACCGCGCGCCAGCCTCGCGCAGTTCACTCCGGCCAGCGGCGAGTACCTGCTGTACACCACCAGCCAGAACCCTCACATTCACCGCCTGATTCTCGCGGCGTTCGTGATGAGCATCCCTGAACACAAGCTGCGCGTCATCTCCCCGGACGTCGGCGGCGGCTTCGGCACGAAGATCTTCCAGTACCAGGAGGAAGTCATCGTGCTGCTCGCCGCGCGCCTCCTGGGACGCCCCGTGAAATGGACCGCGCGCCGCAGCGAAGCCTTCGTGAGTGACGCCCAGGGCCGCGATCACGACACGGAAGCCGAACTTGCCGTCAGCGACGACGGAAAGATCCTGGGTTTCCGCGTGAACACCGTCGCGAACCTCGGCGCCTACCAGACGCTCTTCGCGCCGGCCGTCCCCACCTACCTGTACGGCACCCTGCTGAACGGGGTGTACAAGATGGCCGCCATTCACGCCAAGGTCACGGGCGTCATGACGAACACCGTTCCCGTTGACGCTTACCGCGGTGCCGGCCGCCCCGAAGCCACGTACCTGATCGAACGGATCGTGGACATGGCCGCCCACGAACTGAACCTCGACCCCGCCGAGTTCCGCCGCCGGAACTTCATCCAGCCGGACGAGTTCCCGTACCAGACGCCCGTCGCGCTGGTGTACGACAGCGGCAACTACGAACCCGCCCTGGACCAGGCCATGCAGATGATGCGCTACGACGACCTGCGCCACGAACAGGCCCGCATGAAGGGCGGCAAAAAGATCCTGGGCGTCGGCCTGATCTCCTTCCTGGAAGCCTGCGGTCTGGCCCCCAGCGCCCTGGTGGGGCAGCTTGGCGCGCAGGCCGGCCAGTGGGAATCCAGCCTCGTGCGCGTGCACCCCACCGGGAAGGTCGAACTGTACACCGGCAGCCACAGCCACGGCCAGGGCCACGAAACCGCCTTCCCGCAGATCGCCGCGGACGAACTGCAGATCCCCATCGAGGACATTGACCTCATTCATGGCGACACCGGCCGCATGCCCTACGGCTGGGGCACCTACGGCAGCCGCTCCGCAGCCGTGGGCGGCAGCGCCCTGAAACTGGCCCTGCAGAAAATCACGGCCAAGATGCGCAAGATCGCGGCGCACCTCCTGGAAGCCAGCGAGGACGACATCGAGCATGAAGGCGGCGTGTTCCGCATCAAGGGCGCCCCGGACAAGAGCAAGACCTTCTTCGACATTGCCCTGATGGCCCATCTCGCGCACAACTACCCCGCGGACCTTGAACCCGGACTGGAAGCCACCGCCTTCTACGATCCGAAGAACTTCGTGTACCCCTTCGGCACGCACATCGCCGTCGTGGAAATCGACACGGACACCGGGCACGTGAAACTGCGCAACTACGGCAGCGTGGACGACTGCGGCCCGCTCATCAACCCCCTGATCGCCGAGGGCCAGGTTCACGGCGGGATCGCCCAGGGCATGGGACAGGCGCTGCTGGAAGAAGCCGCGTACGACGAGGACGGCAACCTGCTGGCCGGCACGTACATGGAGTACGCCATGCCCCGCGCCGACGACGTTCCCACCTTCCAGCTCGGGCACACCGTCACCCCCAGCCCCCACAACCCCCTGGGCGTCAAGGGCATCGGGGAGGCCGGCACCATCGCCAGCACCGCTGCCGTCGCCAGCGCCGTCATGGACGCCCTGTGGCACGCGTACGGCATCACGCACCTCGACATGCCCTACACCGCCGAGAAGGTCTGGCGCGCCATCCGAGAGGCGCAGGGCCCGCAACCCCAGGCCGCCGACGACTGAACCCCACCGCCGTCAGGGGCCGTGCGCGCCCCGGCGGCCCACCCACCGGAGGGCACCCATGTACCCAGCCAGCTTCGACTACCAGAAAGCCGAGAGCGTCGACCAGGCCCTTGCCGCCCTCGCCGCCAACCCCGACCTGAAAATCATCGCCGGCGGCCACAGCCTCCTGCCCGCCATGAAACTCCGCCTCGCGCAGCCTCCCGCCCTGCTCGACATCTGGAGCCTGGAAGAACTCAAAGGCATCCGGCGTGAAGGCGACACCTTCGTGGTGGGCGCCATGACCACCCACGCCGACGTGCTGCGCTCCGAGCTGCCCCTGTTCCCCGAGGTGGCCAGCTGGGTGGGCGATCCCATGGTCCGCAACCGCGGCACGATCGGCGGCTCCCTCGCCCACGCCGACCCCAGCGCCGACTACCCCGCCGCGGCCCTCGCCCTCGGCGTGGAGTTCGTGATTCGCGGCCCGGGCGGCGAACGTACGGTGCACGCCGACGACATGTTCCAGGGCATGTTCGAAAGTGCCGTGCAGCCCGGCGAACTGCTCACGCATCTCAGCATTCCCGCGACCATCCAGGCCAGCGCCTACGAGAAGTTCCGCCACCCCGCCAGCCACTACGCCGTGGTGGGCGTGGCCGTCGCCCGGCATGCCAGCGGCGAGATCCGCGCCGCGTACACTGGCGCCGCCGAGAAAGCCCACCGCCTGACCCGACTGGAGGACGCCGTGCGCGCCGGCCAGATCGCCGCCACCGGGCTGGTGGACGCCAGCGACCTGCTCGGAGACCGCTTCGCGAGTGCCGAGTACCGCGCGCACCTCGTGGATGTCCTCGCGGCCCGGGCCATCGAACGCCTCGGCTGACCCTTCACGCCTGAGCACGCCCCTGCGTCCTGCGCGGGGGCGTGCTTGTGCATGGCGCCATGCACGCACGTGACGTGTGCGGTCCTGCGCCGTGGGCTGATGACGTGAACAGGCCCGTCCTGAAGTGGCGGTGCGGCTCTGAGTGCCCGGAACGCGGCCGTGCGGGCAGGCATATCCCTCATCACTCAGTCAGGCCAGCGACCCCGTTGCTGACCACGGCGCTGATGACCACGGCCTTGATGACCGTGCCGAACGCGAAGGACGACACAGGGTGCCCAGGCAGGCGCCGCACGGCGCGCGGGTTGACGTTCGTGCCGCTCCCTGGAACGTCATGCCGATCCTGGCCGACAGGGCCGCAGCCTCCCGAGATGCTGGCTCCCTCATGCAGGGCCAGCGCACCCGCAGGACTCCCCACTGCGGTCACGCGGGCCGGGCTGCCCGACGCAGTGGGCAGCACCTGCGGCCACAGCGGACCCGTTCCTGCGGCGTCAGAGGTGATTAGGTCGGGTAGGCGTTTCGGAAGGCCGGCAGCCTGGACCGGTGAGCTGCACGATGAGCGCCGCGCCCAGGCCGGTCATCATGCAGGCCTCGCCCTCCATTCATGTGCCGTGCCTAGGGTGAAGGCATGCTCCGATCCCTGCTGCTCACCACCGTTCTGGCCCTTCCGGCCGCCGCTGTTGCCGCCACGCCGCCCGTGCAGGTGACGTACCACGTGTTTCATTACGCCTGCTCAGGCGGACGGAACGTCGACGTGTCATACGTGACCTTCGGCGATCAGCCCATGTTCGCGGTTCTCGACTGGAAGGGCCAGCGGTTCGGGCTGGCGCAGGCGATCAGTGCGAGCGGCGCCCGGTACGCCAGCCTGAACGGGCCGGCCGGTGCGCGCGGCGGGTTGCAGTGGTGGGAGCATCAGGGGTCAGCCGAACTGAGCACGTTCACGGGCAACAGCACGACCACCACGAAAACCCTGCTGACCGGCTGCAAGGCCCCGGGCCGCTGACCCGAGTTCCCTTCACCGGTCTGCGGCGGCCTCCCCGTCGGTGGCGCCGTCGTCCCGGGTGCGGTCAGGTCGCCGCGGAGCCTGGTGCAGCTGGCCGTGTTGTCCCAGCCCCGGCCCAGAGGGCGTATGACGTCCGCTGTGCGGCTGGGAGGAGAAAATAGTCGTCGTCGTCGCAGGCCGACAGGTTCCGGGGGCGGCCCTCACTCAGCGTAGGTTTCGCAGGCCGCGGCGGCCTGCTTCAGCGTTCTTGAAGTGTCCCTCCCGCCGCTCTTCACCCGTCTCCCAGAGTGCGTGGACGCCCGCACACCCTGGCAGGCGCCTTTCAGGCTCAGACGCCCTGATCCACCGGGCCGCGCCCCTGAGCCGCGAAGCCCCCTGGGATGACCGTTTGCCCTGGAAGAAGCCAGAGGCAGGGGCGACGACCCCGCCCACCAGCCCCTCAAGCGGCATGACGACCACACGGCGCCCGCAGTGGCCGCTCCCACTGCCCTCTGCACAGCCAGACCTGAAGCCCGCTCTTCGGTAAGTCTTTTGGCTCGCCTTGTCCCCGCCGGGCGCCGCGTAAAATCTTCCGGTGACTGTTGCTGCGCCGAACCTGTCGAAACTGCTGCCCGCCGCTCCCCCCGGAGGGCTGCTGCTGTTGCCGCAGGTGGCCCGAGCGGCGCTGTTCGCCGCATTTCCCGGCCCGGCCGTCCTGCTCACCACCCCGGACCGCCTGGGCAACTACGTGACGGCCGGCGCGCTGGGCGCCCCCGTGACCGTGAACCCCGGTCTGCGCGACTGGGACGCCCGGCATGAGCACGTGGTCCTGGACGTGAACACCGCCCTGGACCTGTTTCCCGCTCGCCCGGAAGACCACGCCCTCACCCTGAAGGTCGGGTCGAGCTACCCGCGCGAGGCCCTGCTCGCCCGGCTTGAACGCCTGGGCTACGAACGTGGTGAGGAGCCGGGCTACGAACTGCGCGGGGACACACTGGAGCTGCGCCTCACGGCGGGCGCCGGGCTGCCTGCCGAAGCAGAGGAAGGCCTGTGGGTGCGCGCCGAGTTCTTCGGGGATGACCTGGACACACTGCGGTTCCTGAAGCCCGGCGAACTGACCGGCGAGAAAGCGCAGAGTTTCACGCTGGAACCCACCACGGAGTACCTGACTGAAGTGAAGTGGGACGCCACGCGGCTGGACCTGCTGCCCGGGCGGGTGTTTCTGGACTCCCCGGAGTTCTATGCCTCGGCGCTGGGTGTTCTGATCGACACGCTGTGGCCGAAACTCGCGGCGCGGGAGGTCACGAGTTTCGGCCGGGCCCCGCTGGACCTGCCGGACCTGGACACCGGCCTGCAGCCCCTGGGATTCTACCGGGCGCGCCTGTCGGACCTGGAGCGCGACGTGAACGAGTGGCGGGCCGCCGGGTACCGCCTGCTGATCCTCGTCCGGCATGACCGCACCGCCGCGTACCTGGCGGACAAGCTGCTGAACACGCACGAGATCCCTTGGTTGAAGGTGCCGAGGGTGCGCGAGGGGGAACTGGGTTTCCTGCGCGCTGCGGGCGAGGGTGGGTTCGTGATTCCCGAGCACCGGACCGTGGTGCTGACCGAGGACCTGATCTACGGCTTCCAGGGGGGCAGCGCTCTGCGTGGCAAGCGCCTGAGCGGCAAACCCGTCACGGACGCCCTGGGCCTGCACGTCGGGGATTACCTGATTCACCCGGAGCACGGCATCGGGCAGTTCGAGGGCCTGGAAACCCGGAAGGTGCTGGGCGTCACCCGCGACTACCTGAACCTCACCTACCGGGGCGGCGCGCGCCTGAGCGTGCCCATCGAGCAGCTGCCCGTCCTGCGCCGGCACCCGGGCACCACCGATGACCCGCCAAGCCTCAGCTCCTTCGACAAGAAGGACTGGGCCAAGGCGAAAGAGAAAGCCCGCAGGAACGCCGAGGAGGTCGCCGGGAAACTCCTCGTGCAGTACGCCGCGCGGCAGGTCACGCCCGGCAATGCCTTTCCCCCGCAGCCTGAATGGGACGGGCAGATCGAGCAGAACTTCAAGTTCGAGCTGACCGCCGACCAGAAAACCGCGCTGAAAGAAACGATGCGCGACCTAGAAAAAGCCAACCCGGCCGACCGGCTGATCAGCGGCGACGTGGGGTTCGGCAAGACCGAGGTGGCCCTGCGCGCCGCGCACCGCGTGGTGGGGCATGGCAAGCAGGTGGCAGTGCTGGTGCCGACCACGCTTCTCGCCGAGCAGCACACCAGCACCTTCGTTGAGCGCTTCAAGGGTATGCCCGTGCGCGTGGAGGGCCTGTCGCGCTTCACCACGCCGCAGCAGGCCAGGGCGATCCTGGCCGACACGGCCAAGGGCAAGGTGGACATTCTCATCGGTACGCACCGCCTCCTGAGCGGGGACGTGAGTTTCCGGGACCTCGGGCTGATCATCGTGGATGAAGAACACCGCTTCGGGGTGGGCCAGAAGGAGAAACTCCGGGCGCTGCGCGGCCTGCCTGACGTGCCCAAGGACGGCAGGCTGGACATTCCCGAGGACGTGCGCGCCGTGGACACGCTGGCCCTGTCCGCCACGCCCATTCCCCGCACGCTGTACATGAGCATGGTCGGCCTGCGCGACATGAGCTCCATCCAGACGCCTCCCAAGGGCCGCAAGCCCATTCAGACGATCCTGGCACCCTTCGACCCGATCACCGTGCGTGACGCGATCCTCAGCGAGATCGAGCGCGGCGGGAAGGTCTTCTACATTCACGACCGTGTTGCCAGCATCGGCGCGCGCAGCCTGTACCTGCGTAACCTCGTGC
This sequence comes from Deinococcus taeanensis, assembly GCF_020229735.1. NCBI lineage: Bacteria > Thermotogati > Deinococcota > Deinococci > Deinococcales > Deinococcaceae > Deinococcus > Deinococcus taeanensis. The sequence continues at coordinate 931,856 of NZ_CP083455.1, forward strand.
CGGAAGCCCGCATCGGGGTGGCCCACGGCCGCATGAACGAGGAGGAACTCGAGGAAATCATGCTGGGCTTCGAGCAGGGCGCCTTCGACGTGCTGCTCGCCACCACCATCGTGGAGACCGGCCTGGACATCCCGGAGGCGAACACCATCCTGATCGAGCGCAGCGACCGTCTGGGCCTCGCGCAGCTCTACCAGCTGCGTGGCCGCGTGGGCCGCCGCGCCCAGACCGCGTACGCCTACCTGTTCTACCCGCCCCGCATGACCGAGAACGCCCAGCGCCGCCTGTGGGCCATCGCCGACCTTCAGGACCTGGGCAGCGGGCACCTGCTGGCCGAGAAGGACATGGAGATCCGCGGCGTCGGTAACATCCTCGGGGAGGAGCAGCACGGTCACGTGCAGGCGGTCAGCATCGACGTGTACACCGAACTGCTCGCCGAGGCCGTCGCGAAACTCAAGGGCGAGAAGATGGAAGCCCCGGTGAACATCAGCATTGACCTGCCCATCGACGCCCGCCTCACCCCCGCGTACTTCGAGAACGACGAGGAGGCGCGCATCGCCACGTACGGCCGCCTCTCGGACAGCCGCACCCTGCAGGCGATCAGCCGCGTGGAACGCGACCTGCGCAAGAAGTACGGCCCGCCCACCCCGGAGGTGCAGAACTTCATCGACCTGGCCAAGCTGCGCCTCACGGCCGCCGCCAAGCGGGTGCTCAGCATCGGCGAAACCATGACGCAGCTTCAGGTGACGTTCGCCTACAAGAGCCTCGACTACGACGCGCCGGGCCTGAAACGCTTCCCCTTCAGGACGGAGGTCGTCACGTTCCCTCCCTCGGTGAAGCTGGAAAAGCGCGGCGTGAAACCCGACGATTACGCCCGGACCCTCATCGATCTGCTCGGGTACTTCGGCTGATCAGCGGGCGCAACCCGCACGGTCCGCTGCCGGGCCCGCCCGGCGGGCGTTAGAGCACCCGCTCCAGCCACCAGGCGGTGACGTCCAGCCGGTCCGCGTGCAGCAGGTGTGGTTCGCCCGCCAGCGTGAAACCCAGCGGCTCCGCCAGGGTGTTCACGCGGACGGCCGCCTCGGCCCGGCGCAGCGGCCACGGCGCGTGCTGAATGCGGCCCCGGTACACCCGCCCGGCCCGGTCGGCGCTGAACAGGTGCAGGCGATCTGTGAGCCAGGCCTCCAGACTTCCGGGCGTGGCGGGCAGCGGCGCGCCGACCGGGCGGTACGCGGCGGCAAACGTCCCGGGACCGGTCCGCAGGTCGGTGCGGACACTGGCGTACCGGGTCACGTCGCCCTGGCGGTCCACCCACATGCGCGCCTGCCGGTACGGCAGGTGAAAGAACCGCCGCGCCATTGCCGCCGCGAGAGGCTGCGTGACGTCCAGGGAGTAGAACCACACGCCGCTGTGGCCGTTCACGCGCACGTAGGTGCGCAGGTTCAGTTCCGGGAAGGCGCTCAGCCCAGGCACGGCAGGTGTCAGGCGCGGCGCGACGTCCTCCATCCGGAACGGTACCGCCGCCACGTACGCCTTGCCGGCGTAGGTTTCCACCTGCACGCCGCGCGGCAGGGTGGCCTGGACGGCAGCCGGCGGCACCGCCCAGTGCATGAAGCAGAGGTCCAGCCAGCGCATCCGCAGTACCCAGGGCAGCATGCGTCACAGCACAGCACGCCCCGGCCTGGCCAGGCGAGGGAAGAGAACAATGTGAGAAGCAGAAAGTTCAGGCCAACCTTGCGTGAACCCCGCCTTGGTTGAACTGTCAGGTGAAGGGCCGTGGCCGCCCATAGGCTGAGTTCGTTGCGCCGCGCCGGCGTCCCTGCGGTCCGTTCAGCGGACCGGACGTCCGGACCAGCTGCGCGTCACTGAACGGAGGTCTCACATGATGAACAACGAAACCGCGCTCGACAAACTCCAGTACCTGCTTGGCACCCTGCGTGACGGTGAGAAGGGCTTTACGGACGCTGCGGAGCACGCGACCGACCCCAGCCTGAAGAGCCTGTTCACGCAGCGCAGCGCGCAGCGCGCCCAGATGGCCACCGAGGTGGAGTCCCACATCACCCGCCTGGGCGGCGAGCCGAACAACCGCAGCAGCGTGGGCGCCGCGTTGCACCGCACGTGGCTGAACGTCCGCGACGCCCTGACCGGCCGTGACGACTACCAGGTGGTGGCCGAGTGCGAACGCGGTGAGGACGTGGCCGTGGAGAACTACCAGGACGTGCTGAAGGAAACGGAACTGCCGGCCGAGCTGCGCAGCTTCGTGGAAGGCCAGTTCACGCAGGTGAAGGCCAGCCACGACCAGATCCGTGACATGAAAAACAGCATGCAGGCCAGCTGATCACCCCTGCATGAAGACCGCCCGCAGCCAGATGGCTGCGGGCGGTCTCGCGTCCGGAACGGCTCAGCTGCGCTTGCGGCGGCGCAGGCGTTCCATCGCGGAATCCAGGCTCAGGCGCATGCGTTCCAGTGCCTGCGCGAGGTCACCGATCTCGTCATTGCGGTTGGCTTTCACCGGGCGGCTCAGGTCACCCATGCTGATCGCGTCGGCCACCCGCACGAGTTCCTCGATGGGCGTCACGACCGCGCGGGCCGCGCGCAGCGCCAGGTACGCCGCGATCGCCAGGGCGGCCAGTGACACCAGCAGCACCAGCAGCAGCGTGCGGCGCAGCGCGCTCTGCTGCTTGCCGTTTTCCACGCCGACCGCCACGGTGTACAGCACGTCGTCGCTTTCTGTGGGCCGGTCGTTCGTTACGACGCGCTTGCCCTCTTCCTGCTTGACCGTCACCTGCTGCACGATGAAGTTCACTTTCGTGACCCGCTGGTTGACAGGGTCGGCGGCGAGCTTGTCGAGCTTGGCGATGTCGTTGGCGGTGCCGCCCATGTTGCGCATTTCGGTGGCCTGATCGCGGTACACCTTGGCGGGCGAGATCGCGGTGACGAAACCGGCGCGGCCCGCGTTGTCCACCAGCCAGTTGCTGACCTCGGCGTTCAGCAGGTCGTTCACGTCCGGGGTCTGGCTGGCGAAGTAACGCGACCCGTCGCGCAACTCGACCTGCACGAAGCCTACGCTGGAATTGTTCACGAGTGCTTCGAGCTGCGGGGGAATGCTCTGGCTCCCGCGGGTGGAGTCGATGTTGCTGGCCACGGCCACCGCCACGGCCTGTGCGTTGCGCTGCACCAGGCCGTTCTGCAGGGGCGGCAGGGTGAGGGCCAGCACGCCCAGGGTCAGGGCGCTGGAGATGCCCAGCGGCACCAGGGCGCCAACCGCCATGCGGCGGCGCAGGCTGCTGCGGCGCGGCTGCGTCGTGGCCGCGTCCTCGTGCGTGGGCACGACGACTGGACCGGCGTTCGAAACCTGCACTTCCGCCGTCACTTCCGGCCTGGCCGGCGCTTCGGTCAGGGTCAGGGCGCCCGTGAAGTCCGACCAGACGTCCGCGGCGGGGTCGCTCGTATTCCCGGCGCCTGCGCTGGGGACGCTGCCGCTCAGGGTGGCGAAGGGATCATCAAAGGGCGAGGTGGCGAGCGCCTCAGGGGGCGCCATGATCGCTGCGGCGCCGCTGGCGCTGTCCCCACCGAACGATGACGACCCCAGGGCGGTGGGGGCGGGGGGCGTACTCCAGTCCACGCCGGGCATGAACTCGCCGGGCAGCGGGGCGCCGAGCGGTTCGGGGAAGGCGGGGAACGGGGCGTCGACCGGCACTGAGTTCACTTCAGGCCACACGGCCGGCGCACTCAGGGCTCCGAAGCTGTCCGCGGCGCTGCCGGGCGCACGGTCGGGTGCGAGCAGCGCGTCGTCTGTGCTGACGGTCTGGCCGCTCATGGCCGGGCGGAGACTCTGGAAGGGTTCGCTGATGACGCTGGTTTCGTCGCGCACTTCTTCCAGGCTGACGTCCGCGCCGATGCTCTGGAACATGCTGAGCAGCAGCTCCGCGCGGGCGCGGCCGGTGGGTTTCATCAGGCGGCCGGTGCGGCGGTCACTCAGGCGCTGGGCCTGCTCGGGGTTCAGGCCGAAACGGTCGCGCAGCTGCTCTTCAAGCTCGGGTTTGCGCAGCGGGTCAACGGGCTGACGGATCACAACCGTGTACTTCATTTCGGAACTCCCTGGGGCGTGAGATTCATCGTGGTGTCCTCCGGTGGGGTCAGCGGCCGCAGAGCCGCGCAGGGTGGTCGGGTCATGTGATGCCGCGCTCTCGCAGCAGACGGGCAAACAGCTGCACGCGGTCCTGACTGAGCTGCCGGGCGAGGCTGGACAGCAGGGCGTTGAGGGTCGCCTGCTCCCCGAGGTCATCAAGCACCTCGTCGACCATCACGGCGGCCATGGGGCCCACAGCGGCGGTCAGGCACTGGGCGACCGCGTCGGCGGTCTCGTCGGTGACGGCCTGGTCGCGCTGGTTGGCGCGTGCCACCCAGGCGGCAGCGGTTCTGAGGCGATCCTGTACGTCCGGAACGGTCATGCCGGACAGGCGCGCCACTTCGGCAATATCCCGTTGGCCGTCCACGTGGTGAAGCACGCGCCACACGTTGAAGGGCAGCGGGCTGCTGTCTTCCAGGCCGGCTGGCCAGACGGGGGCGCTCACCGGGCCTCCAGGCCGGACGCTGCCCATTCGGGCCGGTCACGCAGGTTCGTGATGGGCAGGTCCACGAGACGCACGCCGAGCCGGGCGAGCACGCCGCGCAGCGCCGCGATCAGCGCGGGGCGGAACTCTTCGACCGGGACGTCCTCGTCAATGGTGAGCTGACCGCGTTGCAGCGTGACGTCCTGCGCGAAGGGATCAAGGCAGGGGTGCTCATCGGCGAGCCGGACGGTGACCTCCTGCCAGGCAGTGTCCAGCGGCTGCGCGCGGTGAACGGTGAGCAGCAGTTCCTGCCAGAACCCCACGAGCCCCTCGCGGTTCGCCTCGGAGTGCGGGGAGAAGAGCACACCGCCCGCGCCCGTGCCGGGGACCTCGCCGGCAATCACGCGTCCTGAGGCCCAGTAGCTGCACGTGGTGCCTGTCATCAGCAGACCGTGGAAATGCCGGCGTTCCAGCTCGGCGCGCCCCACGGGCCACGGCGCGCTCAGGGGTTCTCCCTCCACGTCCCGGGTGCTCCACAACAGGTCCACGAGGCGTGGGGAGAGTTCCGTGAGGCTCACGCGGGCGCGGGGCAGCCCCTGCATGACGGTCCCCCACGTGACCAGCTGCCCGGCGTGCGTGTAGCCGCCCAGCAGCGTGCCCCGGTTCCACAGGAAACGCCCCCAGCGGGCGCCCTGCCAGGCATCGAAGGCCCCGGTGAATTCACGGCTCTGCCGGGCACTGAGATCCGTGGTGACTTCCGTCCAGGGGTAGTGGTCGGTGCTCAGGGCACTGTACACGGCACCCTCCTGCGGCACGGGGACGGGGTGGAGGAGTTTGATGGGGGAGGCAGTTGTGGCAGTGGGCTCTGGCATTCAAACTTCCGGTGAGGTGAGCATGAGGAAAGGGGTCAGGTGAACGACTGTCGTCCTACAGGGATACACCATCATGACACTCTGAAGGCTCTTACTCGCCGCTTACAGATGTGAAAAACCGCACCCCCACGCGTTCGGGAGGTGCGGTGTGTCCGTGAGGCGCCCCTGAGAGGGGCCTCAGGGGCCGGGAGAGGGCCTCAGCCCAGTTCGGTAAGCAGCGCCTGCACGCGGGCCTTCAGGTCGCCGCGCTCCTGAGGTGCCCCGAGCTGGTGCAGGCCACCGTGGTACGCATCCGGATCGCCGAACAGCCGCGAAAGCAGCTCGAACTCGCGCTGGCTGCGCAGGCTCGCGTCATCACGGAACAGGTTCACGTACTGATCCTGGAAGGCCCATTCGCTCAGCTGGCCGTCCAGGAACGCCCGCATCAGGCGGCGGTAGGGTTCCACGTTGTCATCCGTGGCGACGCTCGCCACGCCCTGACGCACCGGCACCTGCGCCTGGAACACCGGCGTGAGCGCCTCGGGGGTGATGTCCCAGTTGTTCACCTCGAACTGCGGTTCGCCGTTCTGGAACAGAATGAACTGCGGGCTGTGATGCACGATGCCCGTGCGCTGCGTGACGTGGTTGCTGGCCGGGCGCCAGTCGACCACGCGGATGAACCCCACGGGCAGGTCGTGGCGCTGCAGGAAGGTTTCGAGCACGCCGAAGCCCTGCATGGTCTTGTGGCAGGTGCCGGCCTTGAACACGGCGGCCAGCGGGTAATCCTGCAGGAACTGATCCACGTCCTCGGGGGTGGTCAGGGGCACCAGGACCTGCGCTTCGTTCTGAGTGGTCTGCGTCATGTCCTCAGCATACCGCCTGCTTTAGAAAACGAAGTGAGGAGGCCCACAAGCGGCTCCTGCTTCCCTGCCCGCTCCTCTCAGTCCAGAACCCAGACCTGCACTTTCAGGTGATCTGCGCCCGGGTAGTCCTCGCCGGCCCCCAGCTGCGCCTCGAGCCGCGCCCGCCGGCCCCCAGCGGCCAGGCCCGCCCTGATCATCCGCTCGAACGCGCCTCGCCCTACCCCCGCGTGGTTGAGCAGGGCCAGAACCGTGCCGCCCGGCGCTGTCACTCTCGCCGCCAGCGAGGCCAGCCGCGCGTAATCCCGCTCCGAACGCCACACCCCTGCCTTCCCGCGCGCGAAACTGGGCGGATCCAGCACCACCAGATCAAACCGGTCCCCGCGCCGCTCCAGGCGCGCAAGCCACTCGAACACGTCCCCGAACAGGAAATCCACGTCCGGCGCCGGCAGACCACTCAGGGCGTAATTCGCCTGCCCCCACGCCAGGACCTTGCGCGAGAGGTCCACGTTCTTCACGGCCTGCGCGCCGCCCAGCGCGGCACTCAGGCCGAAGCCGCAGGTGTACGCGAAGGTATTCAGCACCCGCCGGCCCGCCGCGTGCTCCCGCACCCACGCCCGCGCCGGGCGGGCGTCCGTGAACAGCCCCACACTCAGGTCCGCGCCCGGGCGGATCAGAAACGGCACGCCGGCCTCCAGCGCCGTGACCTCCGGCCGGTCCGCTCCCCATACCGGGTCCGGCGGAGACAGCTGTTCGCGGGCCACATTCGCCGCGTGCCTCGCCTCCACCGGCCGGCGCTTCAGGTACACGCCGCCCAGGCCCCCGGCGTTCCCGCACGCCTCGGCCAGCGCCGCCTCCTGAGCCGCGTCGAGCGGCGCGTACAGGCTCAGGATACCGGCGTCCCCAGCGACATCCAGCGTAAACTGCCCAGCCGTTTCCGTCAGGTGCGCGGCGCGGTACACCGTGGTACCCTGCGCCACCAGATGCGCGCGGCGCGCCAGCAGCGTCCCCAGGTCCGGCAGGGTCAGGTCATGAAACTCGGTCACAGCGCCGAGTGTACACAGCGCCGGGCGGCCGGGCCGGTCTGCGCCGGCCTGAACGCGTGGGGAGAAGGCCACGCGGCCTTCTCCCCGGCAAGGTCTGCGTTCGCCCCTAGGGCCGGCCGCCCAGCAGCCACCAGACGGCAGCGGTGGCCACGGCCGTCACCACCCAGAACCGCATGGTGACGTGCGTTTCCGGCCACCCGATGTCCTGGTGCTCAAAATGATGCTGAATGGGCGCCATCTTGAAGACACGTTTGCCACGCAGTTTGAACGAGGCCACCTGAATCACCACGCTCAGGACCGCCACGACCGGAATGATGGCCGCGATCGGCAGCAGCCATACGTCCGCGTACAGCACGTAGGCGCCCGCCGCGACCGCCCCGATGGCGTGACTGCCCATGTCGCCCATGAACACCCGCGCCGGGTGCGCGTTGAACCACAGGAACCCCAGCAGCGCCGCGACGAGCAGGGCACTGACCGGCGAGAGCGCCAGCAGGGGCAGCAGCAGAATGATCGCCACGCCGCTCAGCAGGCCGTCCAGGCCGTCCGTGAAGTTGAAGGCGTTCACGCTGCCCACCATCACGAGTGTCAGCAGGATGGTGTCGCCCAGCTGCCCGAACCCCGGCACCAGCTCGTGCGCCGCCAGGGGCGCCGCAAAAAACGCGAACAGCGCCGCCACCAGAAACTGCAGCGGGAACTTCTCACGCGCCAGCAGCTCCGTCTTCCCGCTGCCCTTCATGCGTGACCGGATTTTCAGCAGGTCATCCACGCCGCCCACCACGCCCATGCCCAGGGCGGCCAGCATGATCACCAGTTCCCGCGGTCCGCCGCCGTGACCGGTGAAGTACAGGGGGAAGAACACGGCGGCCATGGCCAGCACGAACGGCACGCCGCCCGCCGTGGGCGTCCCCTCCTTGACAAGGTGGGTCTGTGGGCCGTCCTGCCGGACCTTCTGTCCCCAGCCGCGCGCTCGGCTCACCCGGACGAACAGCCCCACCAGAAACCAGGACAGCAGCGCCGTGACGACCATCATGGGCGCACCGCCCGAATTGCATGCATTCGCATCTCAACCGCGCAGCCTAGCATGCCGCCCGCACCGCCGCTCAGGCGCTCGCCGCTGCGCGGATGGCCCCGGCGAGCGCCGCAGGCACGTCCTCATGGGTTTCCAGGTGCCGCAACAGGGCCAGGGCCGCGTCCAGAGAGCGGTCGTACCCCGGCGCGAACGCCGGCAGAGCGGAGGCGAGCTCCGGGTAGCGCCGCTCGAACCGCCGCTCCAGGCCAAAGGGATCACCGCCCTGCGGCACGCTCTGGGCGCGGGCGGCGGCCAGGGCCAGCACGTGCCCCAGGGCGTACTCCTGAATGAACTTCAGCGCCGAGAGCCGCTCGCCCCGCTGGAAGCGCGTGACGCCCACCAGCAGGTTCGTGAGTGCCTCGCCCAGGTGATGCGCGTGCGCCGCGGCGCTCAGCCGCGCGGTCGGCCCTGCACTGCCGCTCAGCGTGATCTTCAGCGGCAGGTCCGGTGGAGCGTCCGGCGCGGCCCACACGAGCCGCGCGTTCTGGTAGGGGAGATCAGGCAGCTGCTCCACCCCGAACACCGCGAACTCGCCGTAGAGGCCGTCCTCAAAGAGCACCTTCGCGCCGGCGGGCGTGTTGTGAAACGCGTATGCGAGCGGGGCCGCCCCGGCCAGCCAGTCGCACTGCCGGCTGAACCATTCGGTCTGACCAGGGCGGGCAACAACGAAGAAATCCAGGTCCGACCACTGGTCGAGCCGCGCGAGGTCGTGCCCCACTGAGCCCAGTCCCAGCAGGGCCACCGCCCGGCCCGAGCGGTCCAGGGCGCGGGCGATGTCGTCAAGGCGGGTCAGCAGGGCGGCCGGGCGGTCATTCACCCTTCTGTTGTACTGCGCTTCAGTTCGCCAGGTAGCGGATGAAGTCGCGCATCTCATTGACGCAGGGATTCGTGGCCTGGGCGGCGCTGCTGCCGGTCACGGTGCGCAGCACGCCCCGGTCACTCAGGTACAGCTGGCTCACGCGGTAGGTCACGCCGCTCTCCTGGAAATCGAACGCGGCAAGCACCCCCCAGTTTCCGGCGCGGTCCACGGGCTGCGTCACCACTGCGCGCACGTTCCGGCCCAGGGTGTTCTGCAGTTTCAGCGCGAAGGTGCGCGCTGCGTCCGGAGACGTGAAGGTGGGGAAGGCCTGACCATGGCGTTCCTCCCGCATCAGGCAGCTGCCCGAGGCGTCCGTCCAGTAGTTCGCGTCACCGCTCACGGGCGCCCAGCCGGCCAGAGGCACGATCAATGCGTGCGCGCCGCCGCACAGCAGCGCGCCGGGCACAACAGACAGCAGCATGGACCGGAGAAGGCGAGGCATCACGGGTCCCAGGCTAGCAGGCGGATTCTGGCAATCTTGTGCTTTTTCTCATGAGAATGCAGGGCGCTCAACCGGGGCCGCCAGGGCGTCCAGACGCGCCTCCAGCCCCGCGCGAACTTCAGGCCACTCCGCGGCCAGCACGCTGAACATCACCGAATCCCGCGCCCGGCCGTCCGGACGCACCTGGTACTGCCGCAGCACCCCCTCCTGCACCGCGCCCAGCCGCCGCATCGCCCGCAGGCTGCGTTCATTCAGGGCGTCCACCTTGAACTGCACCCGCTGCGCGCCCAGCACCTCAAACGCCCGGCCCATCAGCAGCCGCTTGGCCTCCGGATTCACGCCGCTGCCCTGCGCCGCCGGCAGCAGCATCGTGCCCACCTCCACCCAGCGGTCGGCGACGTTCACCTCGCTGTAACTGATGCGCCCCACCACCCGCCCCGACGCCCGGTCCCGCACCGCAAAATTGATGCGGCGCGGCAGGGCGTTCAGGCGCTCCACATACTGCGCCCAGGCGTCCGGAGTGTTCGCTTCGGGACCACCCCGCGCAAGGAAACGGATGGTGTCCTCAGTGGCGCCCTCACTCAGGTCCGAGGCATGTTCGGGCCGCAGGGCCTCCAGGGTAACGACCCGGCCATGCAGCGTGGGAACGGCAAACCAGTCGGTGTCCGGAGCAGGCAACGTCATGCCCGGAGGCTACCGCAGCGCGCCCCGCTACGCGCGGTGGTACGGCTCGCCGGCACTGATGGTGCTGGCCCGGTACAGCGCCTCAGCCAGCACCACCATCGCCAGGTCGTGCGGCAGGGTCAGCTGCCCCAGGCTCCACAGCAGGTGCGCGCCGGCCCGGAGCTCATCCGTGTGACCCTCCGGCCCGCCAATCGCGAACGCCAGTTCCCCCACCCCACCAACCGCCTGAGCGTCCAGGTACGCGCTCAGACTCTCGGACGTGAACTGCCGCCCGCGCGGATCAAGCAGCACCAGCGGCGCGCGCCCGGCAGCCCGGCGCACCGCGTCGCTCTCCAGCGCCTGCGTCTTCCCGCTGACCCGGGTGACCTGCACCCGGTGGTAACGGCGCAGACGTTTCTCGTATTCCTCCCACCCCGCCCGGGCGTACGTGAGTTTCGGTTCGCCAACAGTGATCAGGTGAAGCCGCACGCCCCGCAGCGTAGCCCACGGCCCGCAGGTCAGCGCCACATGAACGGCGCAGACGGGCCCGGGCCGCTAGACTGTCCTTCGTGAAAGGCTTGACGTTCCAGCTTCCCGCACGGACAGGTGCCGCATGAACTACGCGGCGACCCTGGCCGTGCTGGTGGTCCTGGCCTTCTGCTTTCCCCTGACCGTGCAGCTTGGCGCGCGCGTGGGAGTGCCGGAGGCGGTGGTCCTGTCGGTTCTGGGCGCCGTGGTGACCTTCAGTCTCGCGACGTTCACGGTCCGCTGGCAGGTCAACCGGCACCGGGCGCAGCTGGAACGGCTGAACGCCGCGCGGTCGCAGATTGCCGCCGACCCCGAGAACCCCCGCGCGTACTTCGTGGCGGGTGAACACGTGGGCGCGCTGCTGCTGCGGCTCGACCGGCGGCGTGAAGCGGCCGAGGTCATAGACCGGTACGCCCGGCTGGGCGGCGCGCGGGAATCCGAAATCGTGGCGCTGCGCGAGGCCCTCTCGGCCGCCGAGCGGCGTCAGCGGCGCGCGCAGGGGAGGGAAGCATGAAAGCCTACAAAGGCGTGGTGGAAAACGGTGTGGTGGTGATTATCGGCGGGCGACTGCCGGAAGGCACGGTCGTGACCGTGACCGTGGGCGAGGGCGAACTGCTGCGCGCCCGGATCACCAACGTCCTCAAGCGGCCCCGCAAGGTTAAGGTGCGGCTCAAGCCCACCACAGGCCTCGCTGCCACCGGCACTGGCATTCTCGGCAGCGATGACTGACCTGGAGGCCCAATCGCTCCCGCTCGCCCTGACCGCCAATGCGCCAGCCACCCCTGGGCCCGAGGATCAGGGACCGCAGGCGCCCGGTCTGCCCGGCGGAGCGCGCGTGTGGCTGGTGCCCACACCGGTCGGGAACCTGCGGGACATCACCCTGCGCGCCCTGGACGTCCTTCGCGCCGCAGACGCCGTCGCCTGCGAGGACACCCGCCGCACCGGCGCCCTGCTGAGTCACCTTAGCCTGCGTAAACCCCTTGTGCGGCTCGACGCCCACACCATGCGCCGCGCCCCGCAGGTGCTCGAGCGGTATCCCCGGCTGGCGTACGTCAGTGACGCGGGCACCCCCGGCATCAGCGACCCCGGCGCGGAACTTGTCATGGCCGCTCTGGACGCCGGCATTCCCGTGGAGACGCTGCCGGGCGCCACGGCGTTCGTGCCGGCGCTGGTGCTCTCCGCGCTGCCCACGGCGCGCTTCACCTTCGAGGGCTTTCTGCCGCGCTCCGGCCGGGAGCGTCGGGAACGCCTGGGTGCCATCGCGGCGCGCGCCGAAACCACCGTGCTGTACGAGAGTCCGCACCGCCTGCACGACACCCTTGAGGACCTGCGCGCCGCCTGCGGTGACGCTCGCCCGGCCAGCGTCACCCGGGAACTCAGCAAGCGCTTCGAGGAAACCGTGCGCGGCCCGCTGAGCGACCTGAGCAGCCACTTCGAGGCGGGCGCACGCGGTGAGATCGTGGTCGTGGTGGCCGGGCGCAGCGACGAGGAACGCGCCGCTGAGGCTGCCGCTGTGGACCACGAGGCGCGGGCCCGGACCCTGGCCGCGCAGGGGCTGCGGGTTCGGGATATACGTGACCTTCTCATTCAGGAGGGTTTGCGTAAGAATGACGCTTATGCACTGGCACTCCAGGTGACCGCGGACACCTGACCCGTCCCGGCCCCACCCGGTCCGACCCTCACCGTCCCGGCCGCTTGGAAGTGCTCCCAACGTGCGCTGAACCCACCCCAAGCGAGGCCACCCATGACCGAACCCCACAGCGACTCCCACCCCAACCCCGCCGGCATCAAACGCGTCGCCGTGCTCACCAGCGGCGGCGACGCCCCCGGCATGAACGCCGCCATCCGCGCCGTTGTCCGCACCGCCACCTCCCAGGGCATCGAAGTCATCGGTGTCCGGCGCGGCTTTTCCGGCCTGCACCGCGGGGACTTCATCACGCTCGGCCCGCGCGACGTTGCCAACATCCTTCAGCGCGGCGGCACCATCCTCCTGTCCGCCCGCAGTCACACCTGGCGCACCCCGGAAGGCCGCGCCCGCGGCGCCCGGCACCTCCGCGCGCACGACGTTGACGCCCTGATCGTCATCGGCGGTGACGGCAGCTTCCACGGCGCGCACTACCTTCAGGAAGAGCACGGCATTCCCGTCGTCGGTCTCCCCGGCACCATCGACAACGACCTGTACGGTACCGACCACACCATCGGCTACTTCACTGCCGTCGAAACCGCCCTGGACGCCGTGGATAAACTCCGCGACACCGGCGCCAGTCACGAACGCATCTTCGTGATTGAAGTCATGGGCCGCCACGCCGGCCACATCGCCCTCGATGTTGCCGTAGCCGGCGGCGCCGAAGAAGTCTTCATTCCAGAAGACGCCAAGGAAATCAGCGGCGTGCTCGACATCGTTAAAAAGAGCGTTGAGAAAGGCAAGCTGGGCAGCATCATCATCGTCGCCGAGGGCTACCCCGGTGGGGCCACCGGCGTCGCCAAGGCCATCGAGGACGGCACCGGTATGGAAACTCGCGTCAGCATCCTCGGGCACATCCAGCGCGGCGGCAGCCCCGTCTCCTCGGACCGCATCCTCGCCAGCCGCCTCGGCGAGGCCGCCGTGTACGCGCTCATGGACGGCAAAAGCAACGTCATGATCGGCCGTGAAAACCACCGCACCAGCTACACCGACTTCCAGGATACCTGGGAGAAACGCAAGGACGTCAGCCGCGACCTGTACCGCTGCGCCAAGACCCTCAGCATCTAAGCCCCTCCCCTCAGGGCACGAAGAGGCGCACCCAGGAGCTGAACTCCTGGGTGCGCCTCTTTCACGTGCCTGGGCTTCAGGCGACAGGTACGGCCCACTGCGGCTGCCCGGGCATAAGCGTCCAGGCTTCACTTGAAGGTCAGGGGTTCAGACTCCAGAGCGTGGCACTGCCGCCGTACCCGGTCGCTGCCTGCGGCGACACCAGCTGCGCCGTATGCAGTTCCTCAAGAGCCTGCTGCACCTCGGCCGCCGGTGCACTCACAAGGCTGGACAGATCGTCAGCACTGTGGGGTTTAGGAGCGTCCTGCTGCAACTGCTTCAGCACGCGCGCCGCAACAGAACCAAGGGCAGGAGAGGTCATGCGGCAGTGTACGCCGCAGGTCCCGGAAGCCGGATTTCAGTTCACTTCATCACCAGCCAGGCGGGCACAACGTTGACCTGCTCTGCCCGATCAGGGTGAGGCCGGTGCGTCATCCGTTCGCATCAACTGGGGAGCAGCGCCAGTTATCGCACGGCAGTGGACCCACCGCCGTTCCTCTCCCATGCCAAAGCAAGAATCCCCGCCGAAGACGGGGATTTTCCTGGTGGGTCGTGTAGGACTTGAACCTACAACCCGCTGATTAAAAGTCAGCTGCTCTACCGATTGAGCTAACGACCCGCTTCGCTTCGTGCCGTGTGGGCGCGTTCTCAGCGGGAGTGAGTATATGGGGAGCAGGCGGGAGTGTCAACACCCGGGCATCGCGTGAGGTCTGCCCGGGCGGTGACGGCTCAGCGCTTCAGGCTGGGGGGAACGTTCGGCATGCGGGGCGGTTTCATGCCTTTGCCGCCACCCCCACTCATGCGCTGCAGCATCTTCATCATGTCCTTCATCTGCTCGTGCATCTTCAGAAGCTTGTTGATGTCCTGCACGGTGTGGCCGCTCCCCGCCGCGATCCGTTTGCGTCGGCGCCCATCAATGATCTTGGGATTCCGGCGCTCCTTGAGCGTCATGGAGCTGATCATCGCGTCAATCCGCTGAATCTGCTTCTCGTCCACGTTGAACCCTTCGGGCAGGGCGCGACTCATGCCAGGAATGAGTTTCAGCAGGTCCCCCAGGGGCCCCATCTTGCGGATCTGACGCAGCTGGACGAGCAGGTCCTCCAGGTCAAAATCCCCGGGCTTCTTGACTTCCATGGCTTTCAGGTCGGCCTGCTGGGCGCGCTCGATCAGACCCAGTACGTCTCCCATCCCCAGGATGCGGCCCGCCACCCGGTCCGGGTGAAAGGGTTCCAGACCGCTGAGTTTCTCACTCGTCCCGGCAAAGTAGATGGGCTTACCGGTGACGCTACGCGCAGACAGGGCCGCGCCACCGCGGGCATCTCCGTCCATTTTCGTGATGACGAGGCCCGTAACGTTCACGCGCTGGTCAAAGGTCTGCGCGACGTTCAGTGCCTCCTGACCGGTCATGGCATCCACGACCAGCAGGCTCTCGGTGGGCTGCATGACGCGCTGCAGGTCCGCCAGTTGATCCATGAGCGCCTCGTCAATCTGGAGGCGGCCCGCGGTGTCCACGATCACGAGGTCACGGTAGTCAGTGCGCAGGTGCTCATCCACCCGGCGCCGGGTCTCATCGGGGCGTTCACCATCAGCGACCTTCAGGACAGGAACCCCCACCTGCCGGGCCAGAACCTCAAGCTGGTCGCGCGCCGCCGGACGCTGCGTATCAGCCGCGACGAGCAGCACGCGCCGGCCCTTGCTCTTGTACAGCTGCGCGAGCTTCCCGGCGCTGGTGGTTTTCCCTGCGCCCTGCAGACCCACCATGAACCACACGTTGCCGTCCTGCTTCAGCTCCGGCTGCGCTGTTCTTGCGCCCAGCGTTTCGATCAGTTCGTCATGCACGAGCTTCACAACGGTCTGACCGGCATTCAGGCTGCCCAGCACCTCCTGCCCAACGGCCTTTTCACTGACCTTCGCCACGAAATCCTTGGCAACCCCGAAGTTCACGTCGGCTTCCAGCAGCGCCATGCGGATCTCGCGCATAGCGGCTTTCACCTGCGCCTCGGTCAGCTGGCGTTCCTTACCGACCCGGTCCAGAATGTCCTGCAACTTGTTGCCCAGGGACTCAAACATGCTGCGAGGCTACCACGCACGGGAAAAGGCGTCTGTGCCGCCCGCACCGCGGGCCTGGGCGCCCCCGGTCGCGCGCCTGCTCACTCCGTCGTGAGAGTGACGCCTTCCGCCCGGCCCGGACGATCCGGCGGGCCAGCACCGTCACGCTCTGGCCGTGGCCGGGGGCTCAACTGTACCTGCTGAGCCTGCTGTCATTCTTTCGCGAGCAGAACCTTGGCCGTGGATTCGAGCTGTAGTGCGCGTGCCAGGCCGGACTCTGCCTGGTACCGCGCACACAAGTGCCGGAAAAGGTCGCCGGGCACTTCGTGTTCGGCCATACGGAGAAACTCGCCGCCTTGCTTGAAGTCGTGCGCCCTCTCGCAGCACTTAACGAGGTGAACCTGGGGCCGTAGCCGACCCATGCAGGGGCGAATGGATTCGCCCACACCAGACATGGGGTGTGTACGGTTGCTGCGTCTGGCAAGGTCCGGTCGGCGCGAGCTTTCGTGCTGTAAAACATCGATTCGCTGTCTGATCAGGCCCTCAGAGCGCTGGAGACTGATGACAAGCCGGGAGAGAGGCTGGTCTTGCTGGACGAAAAACTAACGGTCGTTAGGGACGCCGCGCTATGCTGCGCCCATGAGCAAAGCAGTCATCGTCGCGGCCAGCCGCACCCCCACCGGCAAGTTCCTCGGGACTCTGGAAAGCGTGAGTGCCGTGCAGCTTGGCGCCCTTACCCTCCAGGACACCCTGCGCCGCAGCGGCCTGAGCGCCGACCTCATCCAGGAAGTGATTATGGGACAGGTGGTGCAGGCCGGCTGCGGCCAGAACCCCGCCCGGCAGGCCGCCCTGAAAGCCGGCCTCTCCCACGAGGTCGGCGCGCTCACCATCAATAAGGTGTGCGGCAGCGGCCTGAAAGCCGTCATCCTGGCCGCGCAGAGCGTCCGTGCCGGCGACCAGCACGCCGTTCTGGCCGGCGGTATGGAAAGCATGAGCAACGCCCCGCACCTTCTCCCGCAGGCGCGCAAAGGCTACCGTCTGGGGCACGCGCAGGTACTTGACGCGAACACACACGACGGCCTGTGGTGCTCCATTAACGACGAAGGCATGGGCCTCACCGGGGAACGCGTCGCTGACAAGTACGGTATCGGCCGTCAGGAACAGGACGCCTACGCCACCGCCAGCCACCAGAAGGCCATCGCCGCGCAACAGGCCGGCCGCTTCACCGACGAGATTGTGCCCGTCACCGTCAAGGGCCGCAAAGGCGACACCGTCGTCGACACTGACGAAGGTCCGCGCGCCGACACCAGCGAAGACAGCCTCGCCCGACTGAAACCTGCCTTCCGGCAGGAGGGCAGCGTCACTGCTGGCAACGCCCCCGGCCTGAACGACGGCGCCGCCAGCCTCATGATCGTCAGCGACGACTTCGCCCAGGCCCATGGCCTCACTCCGCTCGCGGAAATCACCGGGTACGCCACCGGCGGCCTCGCGCCCGAATGGGTCATGATGACGCCCGTTCCTGCCACACAGAAACTCCTCCAGCAGCTTGGCATGCAGACCAGCGACATCGACCTGTGGGAACTCAATGAAGCCTTCAGCGTCCAGAGCCTCGCGGTGCAGAGGGAACTGGGCCTGGACACCGCGCGTGTGAACGTCAACGGCGGTGCGGTTGCCCTCGGCCACCCCATCGGCGCCAGTGGCGCCCGCATCCTGGTGACGCTCCTGCACGCCCTGAAGCAGCAGAACAAGGAAACGGGCGTCGCGACCCTCTGCATGGGGGGCGGCAACGGCCTTGCCCTCGCCGTCAAGCGGGTAGGCTGAGCGGCATGACCACCCTCTGGATCATCGAAAGCACGTACCTCAAACCCGCCGCCGACATCGCTCAGGTGACCCCCGCGCACCGCGAATGGCTCGACCAGCACTACCGCAGCGGCGTCTTCCTCACCAGTGGCCGCAAGGTCGACAACACCGGCGGGATGATTGTCGCCCGCGCCGCCACCCTTCAGGAACTCGTGGACCTCTTCGACCACGACCCCTTTGTGCAGGCCGGCTGCTCCCGGTACAAATACACGGCCTTCAACCCTGTCAAACGCGGCCGGGACGTGAACCTTGAGGGTGTCCCTCTGGTGGACTGAGACGCGCCCTGAGTTCAGCCGCTGCTGAGAGCAGATCACCCTTCTGGCCCCGCGGGGGCCAATGGGGACGCCCGGTCGGCAATCATCTCGCAGTGCCCCAGGTCTGGTGCAGGCGCAGTCGCACACGCTCAAAGGCTCCACCTGCCAGCCAGGACCCCTGACGCTGCTGGCTGGCCTCAACGACGCACTTCCATCGTGCTGGGAAAAGGAGTTCAACCATGAAATTCGGTGTTATTGGAGCAGGACAGATGGGCGGCGGCATAGCACAGGTGGCCGCGCAGAGCGGCTTTGACGTGCTCGTGCAGGACATGAAACAGGAATTCCTTGACCGGGGCAGGGCGGTCATACAGAAATCACTGGCCAAACTGCACGAGAAAGGCCGACTCCCCGACGTGCCAGAAGCGGTGCTGGCGAGAATTCAGTTCACCACGAACCTGACGGACTTCGCGGACTGCGATCTTGTCGTGGAGGCCATCGTGGAGAACGAACGCGTGAAAGCCGACCTGTTTCGGCAACTGGGGCAGATCGTGAAGCCTGAAGGCGTGCTGGCCAGCAACACCAGCAGCATCCCGATTACGGCCCTCGCGAGTGCCTCAGGCCGCCCGGACCGCTTCATCGGCATGCACTTCATGAACCCCGTGCCCCTCATGCAACTCGTTGAGGTCATCCGCGGGTACAGCACCAGCGACGCCACCGCACAGTACGTAACGGAAACCGCCCACAAAATGGGCAAAACTCCCCTCGCCTGCAACGACTTCCCAGGCTTCGTAAGCAACCGCATTCTGATGCCCATGCTGAACGAAGCCATCCAGTGCGTCATGGAAGGCGTAGCGGAACCCGAAGCGATCGACGGGATCATGAAACTCGGCATGAATCACCCCATGGGCCCCCTCACCCTGGCGGATTTCATTGGCCTGGACACCTGCCTCGCCATCATGGAAGTGCTGCATCAGGGCCTGGGCGACGACAAGTACCGCCCCAGCCCCCTGCTGCGGAAAATGGTCCAGGCAGGCCTGCTGGGCCGCAAGAGCGGGCAAGGCTTCTACTCATACTGAACGAACGCGAAGCAGCCCAACCGCTTGGTGAGTTTTGCCTCACAGTGATGTGTTAGAACGTGATCCGATGAACAGAATCAAACGATTGGCATTTCTGATGGGTATGGCTGCCACTGCAGCCTGGAGCGGTTCGGCCTCGGCCGCAGACCTGCGCCTGAGTGTGGGGAGCAGTCTGGGATTGTCCTGCCAGGTGGCCAGTGCTCGGGTGGCGCTGGAACAGGACCGGTTTGGTGTGTTCGGGGAAGGTGCGTACTGCCTCAGCAACGTAGAGGGCCAGTCGGGCCGTGGCGCGTTCGATGCAGGGCTGACTGTCAATCTGCTTCGGGCCGGGCCGGTCACCGGGTACGTTCTGGGTGGTGTGGGGCGGCAGGCAAGTTCTACGGTGACGTTCGCCGGGGTGGGCGCCCGGTATGGGATTGCCCTCATTCCAGTCGAAGGGTTTGTGGAAGCTGGCGTGCAACGCATTAATACGGCCCTTCAGCCGGTAGTGGGGCCGCGGTTCAATCTGGGGCTGACTTACCGCATGAACGTCGGTGACCTCAGCCGCTATGGTGCGCCCGCTGCCACCGCAGGGACTGACTTCAGTGGTGCTGGAACCGGCGCACCGGAACAGTGCAACCTGACTCCGGAACAGGACGCCGCCGCGGCCAAAGCAGCGACAGTGGCTGCCGCCAATGAGGCTCTGTCCGCGCTGGCAAGTTCATATTCAGCCGGTTTCTCAAGCTTTGCCTATCAGGTCAATGTGGGAGGGGTCAGCATCAATGGAAACGCTGCTACGGTGAGTGGCAGCGTCACCATCAGCCTGACCAGCCGCGGCAGTGGTGAACGGACCACGGATACATTCCCGGGATCAGTGAACCTTGTACGTTCTGGCTGTGGCTGGCGCGCCATAGGGTACACCCGAGGCTGACCCCCTTATTGGAGAGCCAGGCGCAATGCCTGGCTCTCCAGTTCCTTTAATGCTTTAGCGCCCCTGCTGGTGGTACTCGGTGTTGGGCTGGAAGCCCAGGGCGCTGCTGACACGGTTGGTCATGTTGAACATGCCGATCACCTGCGTGGCTTCGAGAATCTCGTGGTCATTCAGCCCTGCCTGTTTCAGGGGGTACAGATCCTGTTCGGTCATGTCGGCGGGCGTGAGAGTCAGCTTCTCTGCAAAGGCGCACAGGGCGGCCTGACGAGGGTCAAGACGCGCGTGGCGCCAGTTGACGGCAACGGTGTCGGCCAGGATGGGGTCGCCGGTGCAGGTGCGCAGGGCGGCGCCGTGTGACACGGCGCAGTACACGCAGCGGTTCAGGCCGCTGACGACCACGGCAAGCATTTCCCGTTCGGCGTTGCTGAGGTGGCCTTCGCGGTTGACGAGAAGGTTGAAGTTCGTCCACCAGGCAAGGAACTGCTCGGCATTCAGGGCCTGCGCGCGGAACACATTGGGAATAAACCCGAGGTTCGCTTCGGCTTTCTGCCAGAGTTTCAGTACGCCTTCGTGGGTGTGGTCCTCGGTCGGGACAGCCAGCCAGGAGATTCGATTCATGGGTCTTCAGCGTACGGGACATGGCCTCACCGGGCGCATGAGGGCATTGGTCTGTCCGTTGTAGGCGAACGTGTCTGGTCTGGAACCGCGTGAGGGACGACGACCTGTGGAGAGCGGTGGGCTGTCCGTGCGCTGTCGTTGGCGTGGCGGATGCAGACGTTCCAACTGGACGCACTGCTACCGACACAAGCGCATATGGATCACGTGGGGAGCGCGTTTCGGGAAACCTGACAGGGGTGCACGCGCTGACGGACCCTCTGGAGTTCCGGTGCTGGTGGGGAAGTGCACAGCCTGCCGGGCCCGGAGGGCCAACCGGGAGTGTGGTGCCCGGTGTTGTGCACAGGGACGTGCTGGTCCGTGCGTCTCGAGCCGTGCAGGCTGGACGGGATGGGTCGGGGCAGCGTGCTGATGACGCGGTGGTGGGGGTTTCCGGTACCCGCTCCTCTCCTGCGCCCCGCGTTTATTGCGGACCACGGCGGAGCCCTGCGCACGTTGAGGGCAGAGGGAAGCCCGGACCTGAGGAAGACCCGGCCTGGGCATGGTCCAGTGCTGGATCGTGCACAGGTGCGGGTATGTGCAGGGCGTGACGACGGAGCCACGCACGCGGCTGATGCGTAACAGGAACGGGCGGGACTGGGGGAAGACCCCGGTCCCGCCCGCGTGGGCCTTGCGGTTTACTTCTTGGGTTCGTCGGCCACCTGGCCGGTCACGCCGGGCGCCACCCATGACATGTTGTTCAGGTCCGCGGGGCTGGCGACCTTGCCGGCGGGAACGCGGAGGATGCCGTTACGGTCCTTGAGTGGGCCGGTGTAGGGATCAAACCTGCCGCCTTTTTCCATCTCGGTTTTCAGGGCCATGACACGGTCGTACACACTGACCTTCTTGCCGTTCACGGTGATCATGCGGGCTTTCAGGGCAGGGACCCACTTGGGGTTGATGGCCATGCTGTCCTGCGCGCCCAGTTCGACGCTGCCGCCTTTCAGGAGGTTCCAGTAGTCGACGTTCTGGAGATTCTTGTTGGTGTATTTGCCGCTGTGGACCTTACTCAGGAAGTCGATGTAGATCTTTTCCCAGTGCACCAGCTGGCCGCTGACGACGTAGTCCGGCGCGAACTTGTACATCGGGGTGTAGTGCGCGAACACTGGAATCTTGCGGGCGCCCGCGGTTTGCACGACAGTGGCCGTGTCCTCGGTGAAGGCCAGTGCGCCGGCGCCCTCGCTGATCAGGGCTTCGGCGGCTTCGCGGGCCTTGTTCGGATCGAACCACGCGTTGATCCACTTGACGCTCACGGTCGCCTTGGGGTTCACGGCGCGGGCGCCCAGGGCGAAGGCGCTGATGTGGCGCTTGAGTTCCGGCACGGGGAAAGCGCCGACGTAGCCGAGCTTGTCGGTTTTGCTGACGGCGGCCGCCATCATGCCGTTGAGGTAGTACAGCTGGTAGAAGTCCGCCATGTACGTGGCGAGGTTCGGGGCGCGCTTGAAGCCGCTGGCATGCGCGAAGATCACGTTCGGGTACTTTTTGGCTGCTTCGGCCGTCTGGTCCATGAAGCCGAAGGAGGTGGTGAAGATCACTTGGCAGTTGTCCTTCACCAGGCGGTCGATAACGGGCGTGGCCTGACCTTCGGGTACGCTTTCCACGTACTTCGTTTCGAGCCACGGCAGGGCCTTCTCGCTGAGTTTGCGGGCCTGGTCGTGCGCGTAGCTCCAGCCGATATCGCCAACCGGGCCGACGTAAATGAAGCAGGCTTTGAGTTTGCCGCTCTGCTGGGCCTGCGCGGCGGGACCGGCGGCGGTGCTGAGGAGGGCCAGGGACAGGGGCAGGACAGCAAGAAGTGCTTTTTTCATGGTGGACCTCCAGGGTCAGGGCAACGCGGATGAAGTCGTCGCCTTTATTCTGACTTCATTCCACCGTCGAGAATAGGGCCGCGCGCGGCAGATGCCCAGGTATTGCGGGGGGGGCGGTGGCGGGACAACCGGTGCGTTCGGCAACGGTTGACTGAACCGATCAGGCGCATCCTGCATACAGCTGCATACAGGAGGGCGCCATGACTGATCCCCGCACGCCACACGATTCCCCCGAGGAGCGCCGCATTCTCGCGCCGGACAGTGCCGTTCATCCGCGCCGTGAGTTTCTGCGCAGCGCCGCGCTGTTCACGGTCACGGCCGGCGCGCTGGGCGGCGGCCTGGAACTCCTGACCCGCCGGCCCGGCGCTGGCAGCGCGGAGGCGCAGGGCGTCCCGTTCACGCGCCCCGCACGGCCCCTCGGACCGTACGACACGGCAGAGCCCATCACGCCGTACGCGCAGGCCACCACGTACAACAACTTCTACGAGTTCGGTACGGATAAGAGCGACCCGGCCCGCATGGCCGCCACCCTCCGGCCCCGCCCGTGGACTGTCCGGATTGACGGTGAGGTGCGCAAGGCGCAGACGGTGGACATGGACACCCTGCAATCGTGGTTCCCACTGGAGGACCGGGTGTACCGCATGCGCTGCGTGGAAGGCTGGAGCATGGTTATGCCCTGGCTGGGCTTCCCGCTCGCGAGCCTGATCCGCCGCGTGGAGCCCACCAGCAAGGCCCGGTACGTGCAGTTCACGGCCCTGCTGGACCCCAAGCAGCTGCCCGGTCAGCGGCAGCAGGTGCTTGAGTGGCCGTACGTGGAAGGTCTGCGTCTCGATGAGGCCCTGCACCCCCTGGCCTTCATGGCGGTCGGCCTGGACGGCCGCGTGCTGCCGGGTCAGAACGGCGCGCCCCTGCGCCTCGCGGTTCCGTGGAAGTACGGCTTCAAGAGCATCAAGAGCATTGTCCGGATCACGCTTACCGAGAAGCAGCCCCGCACCACCTGGGCGCTCGCCGCTCCGCAGGAATATGGGTTCTACGCGAACGTGAACCCCGGCGTGCCTCACCCCCGCTGGAGTCAGGCGACGGAGCGCCGCATCGGCGAACTGGGACGCCGCAAGACCCTGCCGTTCAACGGGTACGCCGAGCAGGTTGCCGGCCTGTACAAGGGCATGGACCTGAGGAAATTCTACTGACCGTGTCCCGCACCCCGCGCCGGTCCGGCCTGAGCTGGCTCCCGCCAGCCATCTTGGCCGGTGGCCTGCTTCCTGTCGCGGTGCTGCTGCTTGACGCCGCGACCGGAGGGCTTGGTGCCAATCCCATCCAGCGGGCCACCCTTCAGACGGGGCTGCTCACCCTGACGCTGCTGGTCTTGTCCCTGGCCTGCACGCCCCTGCGCCTCCTGACCGGCTGGACCTGGCCTGCACGGATCCGGAAGACCCTGGGCCTGCTGGCGTTCGGGTACGCGGTCCTGCATTTCCTGATCTACCTGTTCGACCACGGCTTTGACCTGGGGCTCATGACCGACGACGTCGTGAAGCGCCCATTCATCACGGCCGGCTTCACCGCGCTGCTGCTGCTGCTGCCCCTGGCGCTGACCAGCACGCCCCGCGCCGTGACACGCCTGGGCTTCCAGCGCTGGACGCGGCTGCACCAGCTGGCGTACGCGGCCGTCAGCGTGGGGGTCCTCCACTACTACTGGGGGGTGAAGAAGGACCACACCCCGCCGCTGATCTACGCGGGTGTGATCGCGGCGCTGTTCCTCGTGCGTTTCCTGTGGCGGCGCCCGGCCCGCCGCGCCGCGCGTCCCGTTCCGAGGCCCTGAAGTCTGCCTGGAGACGCGGGGCCCGCCGACAAGTTTGGCGGGCTCCCTGCACATGTTCTGTCTGGTCCCTGCCCGGCAGCCGGCCAGGACTGGCTGGCGCCTGGACGACGCTCAGCGTTCCCCACGGACGTAGGCGCGGCCCAGCGCCGCCGGAGCGTCGCCCGCCTGACCACGCAGGCCCGCCAGGGCCAGCACCACCAGCACCAGCACGAACGGCATGGCGCTGAACACCTCGGTGGGCACGCCACTGTTGCCCTGAAGGCGGAACTGCAGGTAGAACAGAAACCCGAAAAACAGCGCGCCGGCGATGGCCCGCAGGGGCCGCCAGCCCACGAAAATCACGAGCGCCACCGCAATCCAGCCCAGGCCGCCGGTCATGTTGTCGGCCCAGGAGGACCGGTATGACAGGGCCAGGAACGCCCCAGCCAGTCCGGCCAGCGCGCCGCCCCCAAGCACCGCCAGCACCCGCACCAGCCCGACGTTCACGCCCAGAACGTCTGCCGCCGCCGGGTTCTCCCCGACGGACCGCAGCGTCAGGCCCGAGCGGGTGGCGCTCAGCCAGAACGCCATCAGCCCGGCGAGGACAAGAGCCGCGACAGTAAACGGGCTGATCGTGAAGCTGCCCAGCGTCCAGTCAGGCACCTTGTTGAACAGAGGCAGACCCTCGAACTTCTTGCCGAGCAGCCCGGCCGCGCCGGTGCCGATCAGGGCCAGGGCCAGTCCGCTCACGAACTGGTTGGCGCGCAGGGTCACGGTGGCGAAGGCATGCACCGCGCCCAGAGCGGCGCCGGCGAGCAGCGCCGCCCCCACGGCGAGCCACAGGCTGGCGTCCGGACTGGCCGACGCGACGGCAAACGCCGCCAGGGCGCCCACCGCCATCAGGCCCTCCACGCCCAGATTCACGACGCCCGCCCGTTCATTCAGGATGGCGCCCAGGCAGGCCAGCAGGAGTGGTGTGCCCACCGCCAGGGCGCGCACCAGGGCTTCAATGACGATCGTTTCCATCAGCGGACCTCCAGGCGCAGGGGAGAGGACAGCGTGCCGGCCCTGAGGCGCGCCGTCCGGAATTCACGCGGGGCCGCGGGGCTCACGCGCCCCTCCACTGCACACGGTGGCGGACGAAGACCTCGGAGGCGATCAGGCACAGCAGGATCACGCCGGAGAACACGTCCACCACCCGGAACGGGAGGTTCAGGTCGATTTTCAGCAGGTCGCCCCCCGCGAGGATCACGGCCATGAGCGGCGCCGTAAGCAGGCACAGGGCAGGGTTGCCGCGCGCCAGCCACGCCACGATCACGGCCGTGAACCCGTACCCGAGGCTGATCTGTCCCGCTTCGAGCAGGCGGTGGTGAATCCCGGCCACCTCGCCTGCGCCAGCCAGGCCGGCCAGCCCCCCGGTGAGCAGCGCCACCAGGGTGGCAATCCGGGCGCTGCTGAGCCCGGCGTAACGCGCCGCGCCGGGATTCTCTCCCACGACGCGCAGCGCGTACCCGAACGTGGAACGCGTCAGCAGCCACTGCAATCCCAGGGCGAGCAGGACGCCCAGCACCAGCGTGGGCCAGTGCACCTGGGTGCCGCCCAGTGTGGGCAGCCACCCGGCCGGTGCGAAGGTATCGGTGTAGATGTAGCCGCGCACGTCCTTGCCCTTCCAGGGTCCGGCGATCAGGTACGTGACCAGCGCCACCGCCACGTAGTTCAGCATGAGGGTGGAGAGAATCTCGTTCACGTTCACGCGCCGCAGGCCCGCCGCAATCAGCGCCCACAGGCCGCCGCCCACGAACCCGGCCGCGAACATCACCGGGAGCAGCAGCGGGCCTGGCAGCGGCACGAACAGCGCCGTGCCCGCCGCGAACACTGCGCCCAGCAGCAGCTGGCCTTCTGCACCGATGTTGAAGAACTGCGCGCGGAACGCCAGGGCCAGCCCCGCACCGACCAGCAGCAGCGGAATGGTGCGCCGTCCCACCTCA
Source organism: Deinococcus taeanensis (assembly GCF_020229735.1). NCBI lineage: Bacteria > Thermotogati > Deinococcota > Deinococci > Deinococcales > Deinococcaceae > Deinococcus > Deinococcus taeanensis. The sequence continues at coordinate 957,915 of NZ_CP083455.1, forward strand.
GCCAGGCCGGTGGGGTCCCCCAGCGTGCCGCGCAGCATGGTGCCGTACACCAGGCCCGGGGCCTGCCCGGCGAGCCTGAACACCAGCGCGCAGATCAGCAGCGCCGCCACGACCGACGCCACGGTAACGAGGGCCGTGCGGGCCGCCGAGGGCGCCGCAATCGCTGTGAACCTCACGCCACCCCCCCCTGGTCCGCACCCGGAACGCTGCGCGGGTGAGCGCCGCCCATCAGGAGCCCCAGCGACTCCCGCGTGACCTCCGCGGCAGGGAACGGCCCCAGCAGCTGCCCGCCCACCATGACGCCCACCCGGTCGGACAGGCTCAGCAGTTCATCGAGGTCCTCACTGACCAGCAGCACGCCCGCGCCGTCCTGCGTGCGTTCCAGCAGCACCCGGTGCACCTGATCCGTCGCGCCGATGTCCAGACCGTACGTGGGATGCACCGCCAGGATCAGTTTCGGCTGTCCGGCCAGTTCGCGCGCCAGGATCAGCTTCTGGATGTTCCCGCCGGAAAGCAGACGCGTGGGCGTATGAATGCCGGGGGTCGCCACGGCGTAGGTGTCCACGTCCTGCCGGGCGCGTTCGTCGGTGGCGCGCAGGTCACGGACCAGGCCGCGCGCCAGGGGCGCGCGGTCGTACTCGCGCAGCGCAAGGTTCTCCGCGACCGTCATGCTCGGAACGGTGCCACTGTGAATGCGGTCCTCGGGAATGTGGGCCACGCCGGCGCGGAAGCGCGCTGCGGCGCCTCCGGCCAGTGCCTGCCCGTCGAGCGTGACCGCGCCGGTCGCGGCATGCAGGCCGGCCAGGACCTCGACAAGTTCACTCTGGCCGTTCCCGGCGATGCCGGCCACGCCGAGCACCTCGCCGCGGCGCAGGGTGAAGCTCACGCCGCGCAGCGCCGGCAGGCCCCGCGCGCCGAGCGCGCACAGGTCACGCACGTCCAGCAGTGCGTCCGTCCCGGGGTCACCGCTTCGCTTGCGGGTGAAGTCCACGCTGCGGCCCACCATCAGTTCCGCCAGGCTCTCGCGGGTGGCGCCGGCCGTGGGCACGCCTCCCACGACCCGGCCGCGCCGCAGGACCGTCACGCGGTCAGCGACGGCCAGCACCTCGTCGAGCTTGTGCGAGATGAAGATCAGACTGCGGCCATCGGCGCGCAGTTCACGCATCACCCGGAAGAGCCCCTCTGCCTCCTGCGGCGTGAGGACACTCGTGGGCTCATCCAGAATCAGGACGCGCGCGCCGCCCAGCAGTGCCCGCACGATCTCCACCCGCTGCTTCTCCCCGGGCGAGAGGCTGGCCACCCGCGCCTGCGGGTCCACTTCCAGCCCGTACTGCTGGGACAGGGCCCGCACGCGCTCCGCGACGCGCCGGGCCGGGAACAGGCCGCCCGTTCCTCCGAGCGCCAGATTCTCCGCGACGGTGTGCCGCGCGACGAGCAGCGGGTGCTGCGGCACCAGCCCGATGCCCAGCCGCAGCGCCTGCGCCGGGCTGGCGATCCGCACCGGTCGCCCCGCAAGTTCCACCGTGCCCTCGTCTGGCTGGTACAGGCCGTACAGGATGGAGATCAGGGTGCTTTTGCCCGCGCCGTTCTCGCCGAGCAGGGCGAGCACTTCGCCCTCGTGGACGGTCAGGTCCACGCCGTCGTTGGCAGTGACACCCGGGAAGCGTTTGGTGATGCCGCGCAACCTCAGCGCGGGTGGGCTGGAATCAGGAGGGGTAACGTGCGTCAAGGGAGGTCCTTTCGCCGGACGGGGGAATCACCCGCAGGTTCCCTTCACGGGCCCTTCACCCGGCGCTGCGCCCAGCCTAGGCCATCCGGCTGCTGAACACCTGATCCCCCCCAGGCAGCGCGAGCGTCAGTAGAGGGCGCCGCCACTCGGAAATGACACCACTTCGGCCAGGCCCTGCCGGTCAAGGCGCGCAATGAACCCTGCGTCATCGCGGTACGCCATGCCGCTGTCCAGCGCCAGGCACAGCCGGTTCGCGTACGGAATGGGCGCCCCGGCCCCCAGCGTCGGCCCGTGCAGGTGCTCATCAAGCAGCACGTACACCGGCGTGTGCCCGTGCGCGATCCGTTCCCCGCCGAAGACTTCCAGCGTCCGGCGGGCCTTGCGTTCTCCTTCGCCCAGCACGAACGCGTAACGCTCCGTGAACCAGTTCAGGAACAGGCCCCACTCGTCGGCGTCCGGTGCGGACAGTATCCGCGTGACCTCGGAGTTCACCTCGTCCACACTGGTGCCCAGCCGCACGTACATCTGGCTGTCCGCGTGGATCAGCAGCCAGCCGTCCACCTGCACCATGGCCGGCCGGGCCGCGAGCCACCCCAGATCCCCGGGCTCCAGCAGGTCCGCGTCGCGGATCTGCCCGCCGTTCTCCAGCCAGTACTCCCGGAAGCCCAGGCGGTCCTGCGGGTCCTGCCGCTGAAACACCAGGGCGGCCATGAACATCACCTCGTGGTTGCCCAGCAGCGCCGTGACCTGCCCGCCCGCCGCGTGCGCCTGCCCTTCCAGCTGGCGGACCAGGCGGATGACCTCCAGGCCCTGCGCTCCGCGGTCCACGTAATCGCCCAGGAACACCAGGTGGGCGTCGCCGCCCGTCCACGCGCCGTCGAAATCGATCAGGCCGGCGCGCAGCAGCATGGCGCGCAGCTTGGTGTACGCGCCGTGAATGTCCCCCACCACCCACAGGGGCCTCAAGGGTGCCTCCGGCAGGCCGGCGCGGCAGTCCGGATCAGGGCGGAGCGGGGCACGCTGCGCAGCATACGGCCCTCCGGGCGGCCTGTGCACCCCGGCGGTGGCCTCACGCGTTCCCCTCCGGCAGGGTGCGCCACTTCGTCATGCGGTCCGTGATGTCCTCCTGAATGCGGCGCACGTTGTGCTCCAGCCCGGAGCGCGTGGCATCCAGCTGATGGCGCAGCCGCATGATTTCCTCGACGCCCGCGAGGTTCACGCCGAGTTCCTGCGTCAGGCGGCGGATTTCACGCAGGTGCTCGATGTCCCGTTCGCTGTACAGCCGCGTCTTGCCGCTGCTGCGCCCAGGCCGGATCAGCTGTTTGCGTTCGTACAGCCGCAGGGTCTGGGGGTGCATGTCCACCAGTTCCGCCGCGATGGAAATCACGTACACCGGACGGTCCCTGGGGTCCAGCCGGCCATCCGGGGCGGGCAGCGCGTCGGGCCGCTGGGCCTGCTCGCGCAGTTCACCTTCGAGCCGCTCGATTTCCGCCTCGAACTCGCCCTGAATGTCATCAAGTTCGTGCTGGAGCCGCATGACCTCCTCGACGCCCGCGAGGTTCACGCCGAGTTCCTGCGTCAGGCGGCGGATTTCACGCAGGTGCTCGATGTCCCGTTCGCTGTACAGCCGCGTCTTGCCGCTGCTTCTGCCCGGACGGATCAGGCCCTTGCGTTCGTACAGCCGCAGGGTCTGGGGGTGCATGTCCACCAGTTCCGCCGCCACGGAAATCACGTACACGGGCCGATGTTTGGCGTCAGAGGGCATAACTTCTCCTGAGTATACGGGAAGCAGTGTTTCTGAGACCGTGACAGCCTCCGCGCCTGCGCCGGCACGCTCAGCACACCTGCCGCCCCGCCGCCCGGTTTCCTGACCGTGCCGGCGGATCATGAAAGCCGGACGCCCGGGGCGCGCAGCCCGTATCATCCACGCATGACCACGCCCGACCTGAGTGCCCTGCTCAACCGTGAACAGGCCAACGCGGAACTGTTCGACCTGCTGCGTCTTCCCTCCGTGAGTGCCGACCCCACCCACCGGGCCGACATGGCGCTGACCGCCGAGTTCCTGCGCGCCAAGCTCGCCGGGATGGGCTTCACGGTCCGCGTGGACCCCACCCCCGGGCACCCTGTCGTGTACGCCGAGCGCCTGAACGCCCCGGGCAGACCCACCGTGCTGATCTACGGGCACTACGACGTGCAGCCCGAAGCGCCCCTGGAAGAGTGGATCACCCCGCCTTTCGAACCCACCATCCGTGACGGGCGCATCTACGCGCGCGGCAGCACCGACGACAAGGGCCAGGCGTACGCGCACGTCAAGGGCGTGGAACTGCTGCTCGCCCAGGGGGAACTGCCCGTCAACGTGAAGTTCCTGCTTGAAGGCGAGGAGGAGATCGGCAGTCCGAATCTCGAACCGTACCTCGCGCAGCACGCCGACGAACTCAAAGCCGACGTGATCGTGATCAGCGACGGCAGCCGCTTCGCGCCGGACGTGCCCACCATCACCTACGGCGTGCGCGGCCTCAGCTACGTGGAAATTCACGTGCAGGGCGCCAACCGCGACTTGCACAGCGGCAGCTACGGCGGCGCGGCGCCCAACCCCATCAACGCCCTCGCGGAGATCATCACGCGCCTCAAGGACGACCAGGGGCGCGTCACGATTCCCGGCTTCTACGACGGCATCGACGAACTGACCAGCGAGGAACGTCAGATGTGGGCCAGCCTCCCACACCGCGATGACGAGTTCGCCGCCAGTATCGGCGTGCCCGCCCTGCCCGGCGAGGCCGGCTACAGCACACTCGAGCGTCTGTGGGGCCGCCCCACCCTCGACGTGAACGGCATCTGGGGCGGCTACCAGGGCGAGGGCAGCAAGACCGTCATCGCGGCCAAGGCCGGCGCGAAGGTCAGCATGCGCCTCGTGCCCGGCCAGGACCCCGAACGCATCACCCGCCTGATCAGCGAGTACGTGCCCACCCTGGCCCCGGCCGGCACGACGGCCACGGTTGTTCCGCACCACGGCGGCCGTCCCTTCAAGTTCAGCCTGAACAGCCCCTTCAACCAGGCGGCCAACCGCGCCCTGCACCGCGTGTACGGCCGTGAGGCCGTGTTCGCCCGCACCGGCGGGAGCATCCCGATCGTGGCGGCGTTCAACGACCTGCTGCACGCGCCGGTGCTGTTCGTGGACATGGGCCTGAACGAGGACGCCCCCCACAGCCCCAACGAGAGCTTCGCGGTCACCGACTACCACAACGGCATCCTGACCAGCGCGTACCTGCTGCAGGAGCTCGGGCAGTGAACGCCCGGGGGCCCGTGAAGCGGACGGCAGCCTGGGCCTGGACGGCCCGGGCCGTCACGCCGCACGCCACGCCCCCCGCGGGTCGCCTGTGAAGCTTGGGTTCCTCGCGTCGCACGGCGGGAGTGCGGCGCGGCACCTCGTGAACGCCTGTCGCAGCGGCGACCTGAACGCCACGCCAGCCGCGCTGATCAGCAACAACAGCCGCTCGCCGGCCCTCGCGTGGGCACGTGAGGCGGGCCTGCAGGTCGCGCACCTCAGCAGCGCGCGCCACCCCGACCCGGATGACCTGGACCGCGCCATCTGCGAGTTCCTGGTGAAGGCCGGGGCGGACACGCTGGTGCTGAGCGGTTACATGCGGGAGATCGGTCCGCGTGTCCTGTCGCACTTCGCGGGGCGTCTGGTGAACATTCACCCCAGCCTGCTGCCCCGCCACGGCGGCCGCGGCATGTACGGCGACCGCGTGCACGAGAGCGTCCTGGCGTCCGGCGACGCGGAGAGCGGCGCAACCGTGCACCTGGTGACCGCCGGGATCGATGAAGGCCCGGTGCTCGCGCAGGCGCGCGTTCCCGTGCTGCCCGGCGATGATCTTGCCAGCCTCAAGGCGCGCGTCCAGGCACTTGAGGGGGACCTGATGCTGCGCGCCGTGCGTGGCCTGGGCGGGTAGGGTCCGGGCGTGAAACGCAAGGTGTTCGACCTGCGGCCCTGGCCGCGCGTCACGGCCCACACGCAGACGCACCTGCGCGTGCCGGGCCACGTGATCGTGGATTACGAGGCCCATGCGGTCCTGCGCCCGCTGGACGTGCCTGTGCCAGGGCACGCGGGCACGCAGCGCGTCCTGGACAACGGGTACCGCTGGGTGCGGGTGCATCCCACAGGCACTGGCGAGGGCGTGCCTGGCAGCGCCCTCACTGCGCAGCTGAACCCGGCGGGGCGGCCCGTGCAGTTCTACGTGGACCTGCACGGCGGGGAAGGCGTGCACGAGAGCGGCCTGCCCTGGCACGACGACCTGTACCTCGACGTGATTGCCCACCCGGCCGGGCAGGACCCCTGGGCGGTGGATGCCACGACCGTCATTGACGGCGACGAACTGGAAGACGCCGTGCAGGCGGGCCTCGTGAGTCCGGAGGTGGCCGCGGCCACCTGGGCACACGCCCGGCGGGTCGAGGCCGAGCTCCGGACGGGCACCTACCCGCCGCTTGCCGTGCTGCGCCGGTACCTGGAAGACCCTTACACCTGAACCTGAAGGTGGTCCCGGAGGAATGAGAGGAAGATGCCTCCTGCCGGGGAGCCCCCGGTGCGGGGGGAAGGCCGAGCGGTGAGGTTCCGGGCTGTGGTCCTGCACCGGGTGGGTTGCCCAATGCTTCGTGCGGTCCGGTCATCATCGCCCTATACTTGAACTCAGTTCAAAATCCCGCGCTGTTCCGGAGGACCCGCATGACCCAGACCACCCCCCTGCCCGCCTTCGCCGCCGACACCGTCAAACAGGCGCTGCACGCCATTCCCATGAACGCCACAGTCGGCGTGCAGATCACGGACGTGGGGGCCGGCTGGGCCACAGGCGCCGCGCCCGACACCGCGCCCTTCCGCAACCACCTGGGCACCATTCACGCCGGCGTGCAGTTCCTGCTGGCCGAAGCTGTCAGCGGCGCCGCCTTCGCCGGGGCGTTCGCCGCCCAGCTGCACCAGGCCGTGCCCCTCATCGAAAAACTCGAAACCCACTACGTCAGCCGCGCCGCAGGCAACCTGACCGCCCGCGCCGAAACGGCGGACCCCGCCGCCCTGTCTGCCGCGCACGCCGAGTACGCCCGTGACGGCCGCGCCCGCCTGGTCCTGAACGTCACCGTGCAGGACGCTGAAGGCAAGGACGTCATGCGCGCCGTCGCACACTGGTACCTGCGCGCCCGCCCCCAGGCCCTCTGACCCGCGCCGGACCAAGCCTGCCATCCTGATCACTGGCATGTCCGGCACCGGGAAAACCACGACCCTGCGGGAACTCGCCCGGCGCGGGCACCGCACTGTGGACACCGACGACGAATGGAACGAATGGAGAACTGCGCCTGACGGCCCAGACTGGGTGTGGCGCGAGGACCGCATTCAGGCCCTGCTTGACACCGCCGGGCCCGCCCCTCTGATCCTGAGCGGCTGCCACAGCAACCAGGGCCTCTTTCACCGGCAATTCCAGGCTGTGGTGCCCCTCAGCGCCCCCCTGCCGGTGCTGCTCACCCGCGTGCAGGCCAGCATCACCACCTCCCACCGAAGACCGCGCCCGCACCGCGGACCACGTCAGCTGGGTCGAGCCGCTGCTGCGCCACACCGCGACCACCGAACTGAACACCGACACCCTGGCGCCAGCGCAGGTGGCCGACCGGATCGAGGCGCTGTTCTTCCCGCCGGCGCCCTGAGCGGCCTCAGGTGGTCCGGGTTGGCCTGCATGCTCTAGCCTGCAGGCATGACTGCCCTGCTGCTGGATCACGTGGCCATCGCCACGCCGGACCTCGACGCGGGTTCAGCGCCCTACGACGCGCTGGGCCTGCACCCCGAAGGCCCGGATGAGGACGTCCCCACCCAGGGCGTGCGCGTGCGCGCCTACCAGGTGGGGGAGACCCTGATCGAGCTGCTGATGCCCACCCGCCCGGACAGCCCAATCGCCGCGTTCCTGGAGCGCCGGGGACCCGGCCTGCACCACACGGCGTACCGCGTCGCAAACCTGACTGCCGAGATGACGCGCCTGAAGGCCCAAGGAGCCCGTTTCCTGCAGGACGCCCCCACACCGGGCCGCGCGGGCTCACAGGTGGCCTTCCTGCACCCCAGATGGGGCCAGGGCACCCTGATCGAACTGGTCGAGCACCCCGCCGGCAGGCACCCTTGAACGCCGCGCGCCGCGCCCGGCCCGCGTGGTGGCTGCCGGCCCTGGCGGTTATGGGTGTCATCTGGTGGCTCAGCGGGCAGCCCCGCACCCCCGGCCCACCCCTGGCGCACCCGCTGGACTGGGCGGCGCACTTCCTGGCGTACCTCGCGCTGGGCTTCACGCTGGGCCGCGCCACCGGCCGCCCGGGCGCCGCGTGGGTGGTCGCCGCGTGGTTCGGCGCGCTCGATGAAATTCATCAGGCCTTCGTGCCACCCCGGGAAGCGGGCGTGCAAGACTGGCTGTTCGACGCGGCCGGCGCGTGGCTGGGGGCACGCCTCGCCACGAGCCGCGTCCCGGCACCTCTGGAGGCGCCGGGCGTTCACGTGACCTGAAGCCCGGGCGCCGCGTCGCAGTCTTGTCAGAGGGGTCCCTGTAGGCTGCCGGTCATGACCACCGCCGCCCGCCTCTCGCCGGAGCACGCCAGCCACGCGGCGGCCCTCCAGGCGGCCCTCACGCAACTGGACCGGGTGATCCTGGGGAAGGGCCGGCAGATCCGGCTGGCCGTCGCGTGCCTCCTGGCGCGCGGCCACCTGCTCATCGAGGACCAGCCCGGCGTCGGCAAGACCACCCTGGCCCAGGCGCTGGCCCGCACGTGCGGCCTGCACTTCCGCCGGGTGCAGTTCACGGCCGACCTGCTTCCCGCCGACCTGACCGGCGTCTCCATCTGGGACGCCCAGACCAGCGCCTTCCGGTTCATGGAGGGCCCGGTGTTCAGTGAACTGCTGCTCGCCGACGAGATCAACCGCGCCACGCCCCGCACGCAGGGCGCGCTGCTGGAAGCCATGGAGGAACGTCAGGTGTCCGAGGGCGGCGTGACCCGCCCGCTGCCCGAACCGTTCTTCGTGATCGCCACGCAGAACCCCGCGGCGTTCGTGGGCACCAGTCCCCTGCCCGAAGCGCAGCTCGACCGCTTCCTGATGACCGTCACGCTGGGCTACCCGGACCCGCGCGCCGAACGGCAACTGCTGGAAACCGGGGGCCGCAGCAGCACCGTGCGCGACCTGGGCGCCGTCCTGAACGCTGGCACGCTGCTGGGCATGCAGGCCGAGGTGGACGCCGTGCACGCCGCCGCGCCCCTGTTGGACTACCTGCAGCTGCTGGCGCGCGCCACCCGCGAGCATCCCGCCCTGATGGGCGGACTCAGCCCACGTGGGCTGCTGGCCCTGCTGGCCGCCGCGCGCGCCTGGGCGTACCTGCACGGGCGTGCCATGGTTCTCCCGGACGACGTGCAGGCAGTGTTCCCGGCGCTGGCCATCCACCGCCTGACCCGGCGCGACCCGTCCGTGAACGTGGAGGAGGTCGTCAGCCGTGTCCTGGCGGACATCCCGATCCCCTGACGCTCCGCCGGACCGCGCCGCGGGCCTGTGGCCCACAGGGTTCGGGGTGGCGTTCCTGCTGCTGATCCTGCTGACCCTGGTCGGCTGCGTCAACTACGGCCTGAGCCTGGGCTACGGCCTGACTTTCCTGCTGGGCGGCATGTGGGTTCTGTCGGCCGCGCAGGCCCTGCGCGCCGCGCGGAACGTCAGCGTTACCGTGCAGGCCCCACCCCCCGTGCTGGCCGGTGCCGACGCCCCATTCAGCGTGGCTGCGGCCCCCGGTGCGGACGGGGTGCTGCAGGTCCGGCTGCGCGGCCCGGGCCGCGCCGCGCAGCGCAGCGCCCCCCTGCGCGCCGGCGCGCCCCTGACCCTCACGGTGCCTCTGCCCGCCCCGGTCCGCGGGCCCGTGACCGTGAAGGTCACGCTGCACGCCCTGGACCGGCTGGGCCTGTGGCGCGTGACCCTGCCCGCCCCCGCCCCGCTGACCACCCTGGCGCACCCCGTGCCGGAAAGCGCCCCCCCGTCGGTGCCGGACCGCGCCGCGCCGGACACCGGGAACGGCGCGGCCCGCACCCGTGGCGACGAGGATTTCGCCGGGCTGCGCCCATTCACCCCCGGCGACTCGCCGCGGCAGGTGTCGTGGCGGCACGTGGCCCGCACCGGGCAGCTGCTCACCCGTGAAACCGACGCCGCCCGCGGCGAGGCCATCCTGCTTGACTGGCGTGATACGCACGGCGACGACGAAACCCGCCTGGCCCGCCTGAGTGCCTGGGTGCACGCGCTGCACGCCGCCGGACGCCCATACGCCCTGCACCTCCCCGGGGAGAGCGTGCCTGCCGGGCGAGGCGAACCTCACCGGCTGGCCGTGCACAACGCCCTGGCCCTGCACGCCCCTCTGCCGGTCCCGCCCCCAGCCCCATCTCGCTCTGCTCTCTCTGCCGCGCTGGACCGCCAAGCCCTGCTGTGGACCCTGCTGGCCCTGACGCTCACGCTGCTGCCCTGGGTCACGCGCATGCCGGTGTGGAACACCGCCCTGGTTGCCGCGCTGCTGGGCCACACCCTGCTGCGTGGGCAGCCCATCCGCCCCGGGCGGGTGGCAGTCCAGCCGCTTCCCACCTGGCTGCTGGCCCTGCTGGCCGTGGCCGGCGGGGCCGCCCTGAACGCCACGTACGGCACACTGCTGGGCCGCGACGCCGGCACGGCCTTCCTGACCCTGCTCGTCGCGCTGAAAACCGCCGAAACCCGCACCCGCCGGGACGGACAGCTGCTCGTCACGCTGGGCCTGTTTCTCACCAGCACCCAGTATTTCTTCAGCCAGGGGCCCCTCTCCGCCGCGTTCACCGTGCTGGCCGCCGCCGCACTCCTCGCGGCGGCCAGCACCTGGGTGAGCCCTGCGCCGCCCCTGACCTGGCCGCGCGTGGGAGGACGGCTGGGCCGCGTGGTCCGCCTGATGGCGCTGGCCACGCCGCTCGCCGCCGCGCTGTTCGTGCTGTTCCCGCGCCCCCAGCAGCCCCTGTGGCAACTGCCCGTGCAGGGCCAGGCGCTCACGGGCCTGGGCAGCGAGGTCCGCGCCGGGTCCTTCACGAACCTCGCGCAGAGTGATGCAGTGGCCTTCCGCGCCGACTTCCAGGACGCCGTGCCCGGCCCCACGGACCGCTACTGGCGCGGACCTGTCCTGGAAGCGTACGACGGTGAGGCCTGGAAGCAGGTGAGAGGCAGCGCCGCCGCACCCAGCATCGAGGCGACCGGCGCGCCGATCACGTACGCCCTGACCCTGGAACCCAGCGGCACGCCCTGGCTGCTGGCGCTTGATGCGCCCGTGCGCGTTCCGGACGGGGCCTTCATCAGCGGGGCCTTCCAGGCGGTCACGCTCCGCTTCGTCACCTCCCGGCGCCGCGTGGAACTCGTCAGCCAGCCCGCCCTGCTCGGCCGCCGCGAAGACCAGAACCGGCTGGCATTCAACCAGCAGCTGCCCCACGGCCAGAGCCCCCGCGCCCTGACCCTCGGGCAGTCCTGGCAGGCCCTGGCCCCGGAGGCCCGCGTGCAGGCCGCCCTCACCTTCCTGCGCAAAGGCAACTACCGCTACACCCTGGCCCCGGCCCTCCTGCCCGAACAGGACCGCGTGGACGCCTTCCTGTTCGGCACGCGCGAAGGATTCTGCGAACACTACGCCAGTGCGTTCGCCTTCCTGATGCGCGCCAGCGGCCTGAGCGCCCGCGTCGTCACCGGCTACCTGGGCGGCGAGGTGAACCCAGACGGCGGGTACCTGATCATCCGGCAGCGCGACGCCCACGCCTGGACCGAAGTGTGGCTGCCTGACCGCGGCTGGGTGCGCGTAGACCCCACCGCCGAAATCGCCCCTGCCCGTCGGAACGCGGACGTGCGCACCGCCCTGAGCAGCCCCGTTGCCGCCGCCCCCCGCGCACCCGGCACACTTGAACGCCTGCGCCTGCGGCTCGACGCCCTGCAGAACCGCTGGAACGACCTCGTCGTGGATTACGACGGACAGGCGCAGGCCGCGCTGCTCGAACGCGCCGGCCTGCGCGGTCTGGGCCCAGGAGGGCTGCTGTGGCTGCTGTTCCCCGTGACGCTCGCCACGCTGCTGCCGGCATGGTTCACGCTGCGCCGCCGCGCCCGCCCGGCCGACCCGGCCAGCCGCGCCCTGCAGGACCTGACCGGGCGGCTGCGCGTACCACGCGCCCCCGGTGAGACCCCCACTGCGTACGTCAGCCGGGTCACGCAGACCCGCCCCGACCTGACCGCTCCTCTTCAAGCTGTGCTGGCCGCCTACCACGCGGCGCGGTACGCTCCAGGCGACCCGGCACCCGCCCTGCGCGCCCTGAAGGCCGCCGTGCGGGCCCTGCCCCGCCGCTGATGGGGGCGAGGCAGGCAACCCGCGTTACCGTTCCCCCCCGCGTCCGGGCAGTAGCATAAGCAGGTGAACGTCCTCAAAGCCGCCCTGTCTGCCATTGCCGGCTGCGCCGCCGCGCTGATCGCCTACAGCATCCTGTTCGTGCGCGGCGACCTGGGCGGCGTCATGACGTACCTGCGTGCCCGCGGCGCCCTGCGCCGCCTCAAAGAGGGCGGCACACCTGACCAGATCACCGCCGCCCAGGCGCAGCTGCACGCCCTGGGCCAACAGGTGGGCGACCCGGCCTTCGCGGCCGCCACGCTGCCCCTGGCCCTCCTGACAGGCGTACTCATCGGCGCACTCGTCTGGTGGGTGTTCACCCGCCGCCAGACCAGGGCCCCGCGCCCCGACATTCAGGAACGCATGGTCTACCGCCTCGCCCACCGCCGCGGCGGGCGTTTCACCCTGGACGACCTGCGCGCCGCCAGCCCCCTGAACGACGAGCAGGCGCGCGCCGTCACCGCCCGCCTGCTCGACCTGGGCCGCCTCACCCGCGACGGCGACACCTTCCGCCTGTCCTGACCTCCACCATGACCCCCCACGACCTGGCCACCCTGCTGGACGAAGCCAACCACGCGCCCCGCCAGAGCGTCACCGCCGCCCTAGCCCGCGTGGACGGCCAGCCTCACCCGCGCGTCGCGGCGCTCGCCGCGCACCTGAGCGGCAGCAAACGCGAATGCTGGACCCTGATTGCTCAGGCCGCCGGCACCGACACTCCCCCGGACGACGCCGGCCTGACCCGCCTGATGGCCTGGGAAGTGCAGGTCACCCGGACCTTGCCCCCCGCCGCCCTGACCGAGCTCGTGTCCCTGGGCGGCACGCTCATGACCATCGAGGCGCTGCTGCGCCTGAACGCCCGCCACACCGCCTGGCATGCCGGCCAGGTCGCCGCGCTCGCCCGGCGCACCCTGACCGCCTGACCGTGCCCGGCGACTGGCCCTTCCTCACAGACCCCAGCCCCGCCGGCACGCACGGCACCGGGGCCGTCCCGCCCGCCCTGTTCGACCTCGCCGTGAACCGCGCGCACGCCGCCCTGCGCGGCCTGCGCCCCGGACAGCCCGACGCCACGCTGGCCGCGTGGCACGCCCGTACCCGCTTCGCCCGTCGCGTGTCCCTCAGCGCCGTAAAGGCCGCGCTCGCCACCCACCCTGGCGCCGGCGAATGGCACTGGGCCGGCGGAGAGGCCGGGAACTGGCAGCCCGGCCGTGCGCCGTTCCCGTAGTCCCGGCAGGGCCCCGGCCCTGAAGACTCTCTGCCGCGGTCGCCGGCCAAGGACGCCTAAGACGTCACCAGACATCGCATCCCAGTGCACCATCGGCTCGCGCGCCCGCCGGCGCACGCGGGTCGCTGTCCTGCTGAGGGACCGCACCTGCCCTCCGCCTTCCCTGCAGGCTCGTCTGATCTGGGGAGACCACAGATATCCGGGAGCTTCTGGACAAACCATGGGAGCTCAGGCGCGGGTCACGCGGCCACCCTGGTCTGTGCCTTCAGCGGTCGGCTGTTCCGTGACCCTGCCGGGCCTCTGCAACTGCCTGGGCCGCCACGCGCACTGCGCGCGTCAGTTCCTCCTGCGGCAGGTACGGCAGCGCCGTCCGGTCCTCAGGCACCGCCAGGGCGACCGGCGCACTGGCGGGCAGATGCAGGAAGCCGCAAGGCACGTTCCCCCGCCCCGCACGCGTCAGAACGTGCCGCGCGTGGTACATCACGGCGTTGCACACGTACAGCCCCGCGGTGTTGCTGATGTCGCCCGGGATACCCGCCGCCCGCCACGCCCCCAGCACTGACCGCAGCGGCAGGGTGCTCAGGTACGCCTCCGGTCCGTCCGGCGCGATGGGAGCGTCGCGGTACACCTGCCCGGCATTGTCCGGAATGCTGAAATCCATGACATTCACCGCGACGCGTTCCAGCGTCACCTGGGGCCGTCCGGCTGCCAGTCCGGTGAGCAGCACTGCGTCCGGCTCAAGGGCAGCCAGAAGACTGCTGAGGCGGGCACAGGCCGCGTGTGGCTCGACGGGCAGCAGCGTGCCCTCCACCGTCAGGGACCCCACCTGCTGCCCGTGCAGCGCTTCCGTACTGAGGGCACTTGGGTTGACCGGATGCGTATGAAAGGGTTCAAAACCAGTAAGAAGCAGGGTCGGCATGCCTCCACCCTACCGGGCCGCCTGGCCGCCCGGGGTGATTCGGGCAACGTGCCAGCCTTCAGGGCCGCCGGAAGGCCCGGTCGTTTCGTGGTCCACGCGGCAGGGCCTGGGTGGGGGTGAGGCGGGCCACACGCCCGGTCAATGGCCCGTTCACTGCGGATGCACCGTCTCTGGCTCTCTTAAGGCGGCTGGACAGCCTGTGCCTGCTCTGGGCACCTGTCCCCTGAATGCATCACCAGCGGCCGCTATGCATCCTGCACAGGGAGGGCTGCGAGGCGTGCTGGCCTGAACGGTGGTGCGCGAGCGAGGGCACGGCAGGTGACCGAAGCCCGGGCTCAGGCTGGCCGTCACTCAGCCCGCAGTGTCTGCCCGGTCCGGGGTCTATGCTGCGCAGGTATGCCGGAACTGCCGGAAGTGGAAACCACAAGGAAGAAGATTGAGCCGTTGCTACTGGGCCGCACGATTCTGGAGGTCAGTCACGACGCGCCGCACCGGTACCGGGACACGCACCTGGCGGCCGGGCGGCGCGTGACGGCCCTGTCGCGGCGCGGCAAGTACCTGATGCTGCACCTGGCGGCGGCAGACGCCGCGCAGGACGCGCCGCACGACCTGGAGTTCATCGTGCATCTGGGCATGACCGGGGGGTTCCGCATGGAGCGCGGCAAGCACACCCGGGTGACGCTCCGCACCGATGCGGGCGAACTGCACTTCGACGATCCACGCCGGTTCGGGAAGATGGCGGTGGTGCCGGCCGGTAAGTACGCGGGCATGCCGACCCTGACTGCGATGGGACCTGAGCCGCTGTCAGACGCGTTTCGGGAGGAGGATTTCGTGGCGCTTGCCGCGCGGGCCGGCGCGGTGAAACCCTGGTTGCTGTCGCAGAAGCCCGTGAGTGGGGTGGGGAACATCTACGCGGACGAGAGCCTGTGGCAGGCGCGCATTCACCCGGCGCAGACCCGCCTGACGCGGGGGGAGGCCGGCCGGCTGTACCACGCGGTGCGGGACGTGATGGGCCGCGCCGTGGACGCCGGGGGCAGCAGCCTGGGGTCCGGGGAGGGCAACTACCGGCAGCATGACGGACTGTCGGGGCTGTTTCAGCATTCGCATGTGGTGTACGGCCGGAGTGGGGAGCCCTGCCCGCGCTGCGGCACGCCCATTGAGAAGATGGTGCTCGCGCAGCGCGGCACGCATTTCTGCCCGCAGTGCCAGCCGCTGCGGCGGGAGGAGCGCGCGTGACGGACCTGACTGGCCTGAGACTGTCGTACACCCGCGCGGAGTTGCGGCGCGCCGCCCTGAACGCTGACCCGCTGGCGCAGTTTCAGCTGTGGCTGAACGAGGCGATTGCCGGGGGCCTGCGTGAGCCGTACGCGCTGAGTGTCGCCACGGCGGACGCCGCGGGTCGACCGAGCGTGCGGACCGTGCTGCTGCGGGGCGCCACGCCGCACGGCCTGACGTTCTACACCAACTACGGATCGCACAAGGGCCGGGACCTGAGCGGCAACCCGCAGGCAGAGCTGCTGTTTCACTGGGCGGAGCATGAACGGCAGGTCCGGGCGTACGGGCCAGTGGTGCGCGTGCCGCCCGCGGAGAGTGACGCGTACTTTCACGCCCGGCCCCGGGAGAGTCAGCTCGCGGCGCATGCCAGTGATCCGCAGAGCGCGCCGGTGGCTGACCGGGAGACGCTGGAGGCCACCTTTGCCGCCTTGCACGCCCGGTTCCCGGAGGGGGCCGAGGTGCCCCGCCCGGCTTTCTGGGGGGGCTTCCGCGTGCAGGTGCAGGAGTGGGAGTTCTGGCAGGGGCGCGCCAACCGCATGCATGACCGCTTCCGGTACCGGCGTGACGGGCACGTCTGGCACATCGAGCGGCTGATGCCGTAGAGGCGCTGCGGGGCGCTGCCTAGCGGCCGCTGTCGAGGTTCAGTTCGGCGTAGTCGTCGCCCAGGAGGTTCTGTTTTTCCTCGGCGGTCAGGGCGACCATGACGCGGCGCAGCACCACGTCCACGGCCTGCTCGGCACTCTCGTCGAGCGTCAGGCCGTCGAGGAGGGGGACGTTCTGTGCGCGGGCCAGAGCTTCAAGTTCGTCCTGCATGGCGCGGATCTCCCGGAAGTACGCCATGTAGCGGTGCAGGGGCCGGCTGGCGGCAGTCTCGGTGTCGCGGCTCTGGAAGTGCTTGCGGTGCTCGTCCGGGTCGGGGAGGGTCACGAGGATGGGCACCACGATGGCGCCCTGCGCAGCGTCCGCGCGGATGTAGCCGGGCACGAGGTGCACGCCTTCGAGCACCAGGCTGCTGCCTTCCTGCACGCTGCGTTCCACCACGGCGCTCAGGCCCACGTTCACCTGCTGCACCTGATCGCGGAACCCGGCGAGCAGCGCTTCCCGGCTGGGGTGTTCGGGGCGGGGCGCGCCGGGAGGCAGCAGCGCTTCCCAGGCGTTGAAGGTGCTGGCGTGCAGGGTGGGCAGCAGGGCGGGGGAGACCATGGCGCGCATCACCTCGCGGATGGAGTCGGTGCTGACCACCCGCGCGATGCCCAGCCGGTAGGCGATCTCGGCGGCCAGGAAGCTCTTGCCGGTGCCGCTCACGCCGCCGAGCAGCACAATCACCGGGCGGGGCGGGCGGCGGATCACGCGCAGCAGGCGGTAGCGGGCGCTGACGTCCGGGCCGACCTCGTCGCGCAGCAGCGCCTCGACCTTCAGGCGGATCGTGTGGCGCGCGATCACGCGGTCGTCGCTGCCGCGCAGGTCCCGCTGCGTGACGCGCGCGACCTTGCGGGCCACGTCCGGCGTGACGCCGGCGGCCAGCAGGGACTGCACCAGGATGCCTTTGCTGAACGGGCTGGGCACGCTGGCGCCCTCGCCGATCACGCCGAGCTTCCCGCGGTTCTGCCGCAGGTACCGGTACGTGAGGCGCAGGTGCTCACCGTAGCGCTGGGCGAGGGCGTCCTCGGTGAGGTTGTCAATCTCCTCGGCGGTGAGGGTCGTGACCCCCTGCTGACGCAGGCGCACGTCGACGACGCTGGCCGTCGCGTAGGCGTCCTTGCCGGACAGCCCGGCGTCCTCAAGCGTGCGGGCCAGTACGCCGCGGCTGAACGGCAGGTCGCCCTTGCGGGCACTGACCATGATGTCCTGGAAGGCGGGAATCTGCTGCTCGGCGCGCTGCGCCACCTCCGGCCCGGCCACGTCGCGGGCCACTTCCACCATCAGGGCTTTCAGTTCGGCTGCGCTGACCAGGGTGCGCCGCGCCAGGCGCAGCTGCTGCTCCACGCGGCGTGACACGGCCGCCGCCAGCGGTGAGCTGGCGCCGGCATTCACGAGAGACTCGACGAGCAGGCCGCGGCTGAACGGAAAGGCGTGGCGGGGCGAGCCGATCCGCAGCTCGGGCTGCGTCACGGCCGCACCGGCCCGGAGTGCGGGTGCGCGGGGAGGGTGAGGCGGTCCTTCACACGGGCAGTGTAGTGCGCCGCTGCGAGGCGCGCCGCGGGAGCGCTGACGGCCGCTCTGGATTCAGGGACGACCGTCGCGCTTGACTGCGCCTTCGAGGAGCAGGTTCAGGGCCAGGCGCATCTCCTCCTGCAGGGGGCGTTCCGTGCCGTAGGCGCTCCAGCGCAGGGCGACCATCAGGTACGTATCGGCGATCAGGTTGCTGATGCGCTGCAGGCTCAGGTCTGTGCGCATCATGCCGGACTGGTGCATGGGCCGCAGGATCAGTTCAATCACCTTGCTCAGGGGCAGGGCCTGGTACGCAGTGCGGGCGCGTTCCGGGTTGGGGTTCATGACCTCGTAGGCCAGGGGAGGGAACAGGTCGCGTTCGCGGGTGTTCTCGTCAGCCAGCAGGTCCCAGACCTCGTACAGGACCGTCAGGGGGGGCGTGCCGTCGTGCAGGCGGGACTCGGCGTGGTCGCGCAGGCGGTTCATGACCTCGCTGCCGTAATCCAGCAGCACCGCTTCCTTGTACGGGTAGTAGTTGAAGAAGGTGCCCCGGGAGACGTTGCTGGCGCGGGCGATGTCTGTCGCTGTGGTCGTCTGGAACCCGCCGCGTTTGAACAGGTCAATGGCCACGTGATAGATGCGGGCGCGGCGGCGTTCTTTCTGGCGTTCGCGCAGCGAGGTTGAATCCATGATTCTTCAGGGTATACCGTTTCCAGTACAAAATTACACCCCGTTCAAACGGGTTGTCTGTCCGGCCGCTTCACTGCGCTTCACGGTCGGGCCCGGCGGGCCGGAAGTGGGATACGCTGAAGGCCATGAGCGTGATCCTGGGCATCGACATCGGCGGGAGCGGTATCAAGGGCGCGCCCGTGGACACCCGCACCGGCACCCTGAGCGCCGAACGTCACCGCATTCCCACGCCGGAAGGCGCGGCACCCAACGACGTGACGCGCGTGGTGAAGGAACTCGTGGAGCATTTCGGTCTGCCCGGCCCGGTGGGCGTGACCTTCCCCGGCATCGTGCAGCGCGGCCGCACGCTGTCGGCCGCGAACGTCCACCCGGACTGGATCGGCCTGGACGCGGACGCCCTGTTCACCCAGGCCACCGGACGCTCCGTTCACCTGATCAACGACGCCGACGCCGCGGGCCTCGCTGAAGCGCGCTTCGGGGCGGGCGCAGACGTGCTGGGCACCGTGATGGTCCTGACCTTCGGTACCGGCATCGGCAGCGCCCTGATCCACAACGGCGTGCTGGTTCCCAACACCGAACTCGGGCACCTGTGGTTGCGCGACCGGCACGCCGAGACCTGGGCGTCCGACCGGGCGCGCGAACGCGACGACCTGAACTGGAAACAGTGGAGTAAACGCGTCAGCGCCTACCTGCAACACGTGGAACTGCTGTTCAGCCCGGACCTGTTCATCATCGGCGGGGGCGTCAGCAAGAAAGCCGACAAGTGGCTCCCGCACCTCCAGGTGGAGCGCAGCCATATCGTCCCGGCCCGGCTGCTGAACGAGGCGGGCATCATCGGCGCGGCCATGATGGCCACCGGCACGCTGCCCGAACTCACCGCTCAGCTGGAGGCGCCGGCCCCTCCCAAGCCTGCCCCCCGCAAACGCCGGGCCTGAGCAGCCGCAACCTTCACCGCGCCCGCCGCGTAAGGGCAGGCGTATGGGATTCCTGAAAAAGATGATGGCGGCCATCGGTGTCGGTGGCGCCCGCGTAGACGCCCAGGTGCACAACCCCGCCGTGCGGATCGGGGAGACGGTGAACGGCGTGCTGATCGTGCAGGGCGGTTCGCTTGACCAGCGGATCGAACGGGTGAACCTGGGGATCGCCACCCGGTACAAGACGGACGACACCTACGCTGTTCATCAGCTGAGCAGACACCCCGTAACGCCCGGCTTCGACCTGCGGGCCGGCGAGCGGCGCGAGTTCCCCTTCAGCGTGCCCGTGGAGCCCGGCACGCCCCTGTCTCTGCCCGGGACTCAGCTGTGGCTCGCCACCGACGCGGATATCGCCGGCGCCCTCGACCCCAGTGACCAGGACCCGCTGCAGGTTCTGCCCAGCCGCAGCATGGAGGTGCTGTTCGGGGGCGCGCAGCGGCTGGGCTTCCAGCTCAGTGGCAGCGAGATCGAGTACCACCACGGCCGGATCGTGCAGGAAATCAGTTTCCGCCCTCCGCATGGTCAGTACCGCATCGCGGAGATCGAGATGATGCTCTTCCCCCGCCCGGACGGCCTGGACATCATCCTGGAAGTGGACCGCCGCGCCACGGGGATGGCCAGCATCTTCACCAGCGAATTTGAACGCAAGGGCACCTGGTTCCTGAGCACCGCCGCTCTGAACGCCGGCCCTGACGCCGTGGCCGGCGAACTGGAGCGCCGCATTCACGCCCTGCTGTAAGCCGATTTCGGTCCGGGCTGCCCCTCACGGCGGCGCAGGCGGCCCGGGGAGGATCACCCCCCGGGCCGCCTGCCGCTGTTCTTGTTTACGCCTGCAGCAGACGTTTCAGGGCGTCCACGCTGGTGGCGCTGGCCGGAGCGTCCAGCGCGACCTCGCCATCGTGCAGGGCCACCACCCGCTGCCCCAGGTGCAGGGCCTCCTCCAGCTGGTGCGTCACGAACACGACGGTCACGCCCGAGTGCCGCCACAGGGCAAGCAGTTCGTCGGCCAGCGTGGTGCGCGTGGCGTGATCCAGCGCGCTGAACGGTTCGTCCAGCAGCAGCAGCCCCGGCCGGGTCACGAGGGCCCGCGCGAGGCTGACCCGCTGGCGCTGCCCGCCGGACAGCTCGTGAGGCCGGCGCCGCTCGTACCCGGCGAGGCCCACCTGCCGCAGCGCCTCGGTGACGCGGGCCCCCCGCTCTGCGCGCGGGACATTCCGCAGGCCGAACGCCACGTTGCCGCCCACGGTCAGCCACGGAAACAGCGCCGCTTCCTGCTGCACCAGGGTCAGGCGGGGGTGGGGGCCGCGCACCGGTTCGCCCGCCAGCGTGATCTGGCCGGACTGGGGTTTCAGGAACCCGGCCAGGAGGGACAGCAGGGTGCTTTTGCCGCTGCCGCTGGGGCCGACCACGCACAGGAACTCCCCGGCAGCTACCGTCAGGTTCAGAGGCCCGACGCCGGCGCCGTGCGCCTTGCGTCCGTGGTAGTGGTAGGTGACGTCCTGCAGGGCCAGGGGTGCGCCGCCACGCTCTGCGGGCTGGGCCAGGGGAGCGGCTGGGGTCATGGTGGTCGTCATTGTGGCACTTCCAGCCCGTAGGTGCTGCGCACGCGGCCCTCCGCGGCGCGCAGCAGCGTGTCGAACAGCCCGCCAATGATGCCGATAATGATGATGGTCGCCATCACCAGGGCCACGTTCGCCGTGTTGCGGCCCACCTCGAGCAGTTCACCCAGACTGGTGCTGCCCGCAATCAGGAGTTCCCCGCCGACCAGGGCGCGCCACGCGAAGCTCCACGCGGTCCGCAGCCCGGTCAGGATGCTGGGCACACTGGCCGGCAGCAGCACCCGCAGGGTCAGGCTCAGTGGCCCTGCCCCCAGGGTCCGGCCCGCCACGCGCAGGGCCGGCGGGACGTTCAGCAGCGCGCCGGACACCGCCAGCGCCACCGGAATGAACCCTTCGAGAATCACCACGAACAGCACCGCCCGTTCGTTCAGGCCGAGAAACAGAATCGCGAACGGCACGAAGGCAATGCTGGGCACGCTCTGAACGCCGGTCAGGTACGACCCGACCGTGGCCCGCAGCGGCCGCCACGCGCCCAGCAGCAGGCCCACCAGGGTGCCCAGCAGAACGGCGATGGTATACCCGACCACCACGCGGCGCAGACTGCCGCCGATGGCAGAGAGCAGCTTGCCGTCCTGCGGGCCGTTGCCCCACAGGCCGTAACTGATTTCCGTCCACACGGCTTTCGGGCCGGGGAACACGTACGGCGGGTAGAGTTTCAGGACGTCGGTGAGCAGCCACCAGATCCCCAGGATCACGAGCAGGCCCACCACCTGCAGCGCCAGGGTCTGCCAGCGCGAGGAAACTGCGGCCGGGGGCGTGGCGGGCCGTTCAGGGGACAGGGGTGAGACAGTCATTCAGGACACACTCCGGCAGGGGCGCAGCGCTTACTTGCGCAGAAAGGGCGTGAGGTCCGGCGCGCTGCGGGCGTACCCGGCTTCCACGTTCAGCGCCGCGTACTCTTTCAGCGCGGCGAGGTCCAGGGCAGTCGTGAAGCGCGTGCGCGCGAAGGCGCGCTGCAGCACCCGCAGGTCCAGGGACGTGCCGGTCAGTTTCTGCAGCTGTGCGTTCACGGCGGCCTGCGCGGCGGCCGGGGAGCGGTTGATGAACGCCACGGTGTCCGCGTGGGCCTTCAGGAACGCCGTGACCAGCTGGGGGTTCGCTGCGGCGAACTTCGCGTTCACGATCACGATGGTGGTGGGGTAGCGGCCCTCGCGCCACACGGTCTTCTCGGTCCCGATGACCCTGTGCCCCTGCGCTTCCAGCGCGGCGCCCCAGGGTTCAGGGACGAGCGTGGCGTCCACGCGTTTGCCCGCGAATGCGGCCAGAACATCGGCGGGCGCGATCGGCGTGATGGTCACGTTGCCGCCGTCTGTTTTGGACTTGAGGCTGTTCTCGTTCAGGATGTGCCGCAGGCTGATGTCCTGGGTGTTGCCCAGGCTGGGCACCGCCACGACCTTCCCGGCCAGGTCCTTGTAGCTCCTGATGCCGCTGTCCTTGCGGGCCACGAGCACCGCGCCGGCCTCGCTGGCTCCCGCCACGATCTGCAGGGGCATGCCGCGACCGGCCGCGTTGATGGCCGGCCCCGGGCCGACGTACGCGATGTCGATCTGCCCGGCGGCGAACGCCTCGGTCAGGGTCGTCCCGGACACGAATTCCTTGGCGTCGAGTTTCACCTTGCCCAGCGCTTTCTGGAAGGTGCCGCGCTGCAGCCCTACGAGGGCGGGGGCGTGCGTAAGGTTCGGGAAAAACCCCAGGCGGACCGTCTGGGCGTCCTGTGCGGCTGCTGTGGTGGTCAGGGTCAGGGCAAGCAGACTGATCAATGAGCTGCGGGTCATGGTGGCCTCCTGTGCTGAATGCTGCATTTCACGTTGGTCAGAGGGCGGCCACGTGTGACCGTGACCGCCGGACCTTCAGGGTTTCTTCAGGTGCTTGTTCAGGACCGCTCGGCGTACGCGGCGCGCAGCACTTCAGCCACTTCAGGCCGCGTGAACTCGCGGGGCAGATTCTCGCCGGCACGCAGCTTCTCCCGGACCTTCGTGCCGCTCAGCACGAGGTGGTGCGACGCGTCGTGCGGGCACGTCCGGGGGCTCACCAGCTGCCCGCAGGAATTGCAATAGAAGGTGTGCTCGAATTTCAGGATCTGCACGCCCAGTTCCTGCGGGGTGTAGGCGCTGAAAATCTCCTGCGCGTCGTACGTGCCGTAGTAGCTGCCCACGCCCGCGTGGTCGCGACCCACGATGAAGTGCGTCACGCCGTAGTTCCGGCGGGACAGGGCGTGCAGGATCGCCTCGCGCGGACCGGCGTACCGCATGGCGGCCGGGTACACGCTCAGCAGGGTCCGGGCCTGCGGGTAGTACTGCTCCAGCAGCACCTCGTACGCGCGCACGCGGGTGGTGGCGGGCACGTCGTCTCCCTTGGTGGTGCCCACCAGCGGGTGCAGCAGCAGGCCGTCCACGAGTTCCAGGGCCACCTTCTGGAGGTACTCGTGCGCCCGGTGAATCGGGTTGCGGGTCTGGAACGCTACTGTGGAACGCCAGCCGCGGGCCTCGATGGTGGCCCGCACCTCGGCCGGGGTGCGGTGGTGACGGGGGAAGGCGCCGCGCGGCACTTCGAACAGGGCCACCTCGCCGGCAAGGTTCAGGTCTCCCTGCGCGTACAGGGCGGCCACGCCGGGGTGGGCGGCATCCTCGGTGCGGTACACCTCGCGCGCCTCCAGGGCCTTGCGGGCCTCGTACAGTTCCTGCACGTCAATCCAGCCGACGTCCTGCCCGGCGTGCGTGAGGACCACGCGGCCGTGGAGGCGCGCGGCGTCCTCGCGCGCCACGGGCAGCGTGATGGGGACGCTCCAGGGCGTGCCGTCCGCGAGCCGCAGGCGCTCGATCACGCTGAGGTAGTCGGCCTCGCCCAGGAAGCCGGTCAGGGGGGAGTACGCGCCGGTGCCGAGCATCTCCAGGTCCGCGAGGGTCCGTTCGCTGACCTCCAGGCGCGGCAGGCCGGTCAGGCTGGCCGGGTCGAAATCATGCCCGGCGCGGCGGACGCGGTTGACAAGGGTGCCGCCCAGGGGGCTGGGCAGGGTGGTGGTATCAGGCAGCAGGATCGTCATGGGGAACCTCATTTCACACGCGCACGTTGGTGGATGAAAAGACTCAACTATTCAGGGCAGGAAAAGCCGCGCTCAGCGGCCGGAAAGCAACGTCAACAGCAGAAGCTCACAGCCTGTTCTCCCCAGCCCACAGGCCGCACTCCGTCTTGCCCTTACCCGCCCAGCGACCCGCGCGGGCGTCCTCGCCCGGCCGCACGGCGCGGGTACACGTCCAGCACCCGACACTCAGGAAACCGTCCCAGTAGAGCGGATTCACCGGCAGGTCATGGGCGGTGGCGTACGCCTCGAGCATCTCACGCGTCCAGTGCGCCAGCGGATTCACCTTCACCCGGACGCCCTGCTCGACGAAAGGAATCTCGGCGCGCGTGGTCGCCTGGTCACGGCTGCGGGCGTTCAGCAGCGCCGCCGGCGCCTTCTGCCGCAGGTACGCCTGCAGCGGCGCCACCTTCCGCACCGCGCAGCAGGCGTCCGGATCCGCGGCATACAGCGCCGGGTCCGTCTGTCCGTCCTCCGGTGAGGCCCCGTCATTCAGGGTCACGAACTTCAGCTCCGGGTAGCGCGCTGCCAGCCGGTCGCGGGTGGCCAGCGTTTCCGGGAAGTGGTATCCGGTGTCCACAAACACCACTTCACCCCGGTACCCGGCCCGGACGGCCAGGTCCAGCAGCACCACGCCGTTCAGGTTGAACGCACTGGGCATCAGCACGTCACCGTAGGCGGCCAGCGCCCAGCGGATCACGTCCAGCGGATCGCTGTCCGGCGCAAAGTCAGGGCGGCGTTCCAGCGTGGTCATACGCCGAGGGCCTCCAGCAGCTGCCGCACGCCGTCCTCGACACTGATCAGATCGGTGCGCAGGTGCAGGTCCGGCGCGTCGGGCGCCTCATACGGGTCGCTCACGCCGGTGAAGTGCGGAATCTCCCCGGCGAGGGCCTTCAGGTACAGCCCCTTGACGTCCCGGGCCGTCACGACGTCCAGCGGGGCGTCCACGAACACCTCCAGGGCGTTCGGCAGACTCGCAAGCACCTCGCGGCGCGTGTCGGCGTACGGGCTGATCGCGCTGACCAGCACCGTCACGCCGTGCTTTGCCAGCAGACCCGCGACGAAACCGATGCGCCGCACGTTGGTGTCCCGGTCCGCCTTGGAGAACCCCAGACCCTTGCTGAGGTTCTCACGGACAGCGTCGCCGTCCAGCAGCTCGGTGGGCACACCGCGGGCCACCAGTTCGCTGTGCAGCGCACTCGCCAGGGTGCTTTTGCCCGCGCCGCTGAGGCCGGTCAGCCACACCACGCGGCCCGTGGTCACGGCCGGGCGTCTGGTCACGGCACTCACGCGTTCACCATTTCCCTGATCGCCAGCACCGCGTCCGGCGCGAAGCGCTCGTGGCCCACGCGGTCGGCGTACTCCACGAAGCTCTCGCCGGGCTGCTTGTTCGCCTGGAAGTCCTCAAGCACCGCTTCGGTGTACGCGTTGAGCTGCTCGGCGTGCACGGCACCCTTGAGCTTCGTGCCGGTGCGCTGCGCCTGACCGATGCTGCCGGCGAGATGCACGTTGTACACCTCGTGCACGGTGCCGTCCTTGTCGGTGCGGTTGGCGCCCATGAAACCCAGGTCCGCCACCTGGTAGCGGGTGCAGGCGTTGCTGCAACCGGTCAGGTTGATGGTGAACGGCACGTCCATCGCCAGGGTCAGCGGCTCCAGGTGGTCCACCAGCGCCGAGGTGCGCGCTTTCGTCTCCGTGAGGGCCAGGCGGCAGAACTGGTTGCCGGTGCAGGCGATGGTCGTGCCGCGGATCGTGGTTTTTGGCGCAAGGTTGATGGCCGCGAGCTCCTCGGTAAGCGCCGTGAGGTTCTCGGTGCTCACGTGCGGGATCACCATGTTCTGGAAGGCGGTGGTGCGCAGCACGCCCTTCCCGAAACGGTCGGCCAGTTCGGCCAGCCTGCGGGCCTTGAGCGGATCGATGCGGCCGACGGTGGTCGCCACGACCACGTAGTTCAGTCCGTCCGCCTGGGGGTTGATGCCCAGCACGTCGTTGCCGCCGAAGCGGGCCACCGGTGCGGCGGGGCCGTCCTGCAGTTTGCGGCCCAGGTAGTCGTTTTCGACGATCTCGCGGAACTTCTCGACACCCAGGTCCTTGAGCAGGAACTTCAGGCGGCTCTTCTTGCGGTTCTGACGGTAGCCGTGGTCACGGTACGCAGCGGTAATCGCCTGACCGACCTCGACCACTTCCTCAGGGCGGATGAACACGCCCAGGCGCTTGGCAAGGTGCGCCACGGCGCCCAGGCCGCCACCGACCCACACGTCGAAGCCGATCTCACCGTTCACGCGGTGCGCCAGGAAGCCGATGTCGTTGATCATGTGGATGCCTTCGAGTTCAGGCACCGCGGTGATGCTCATCTTGAACTTGCGGGGCAGATCCTGGAAGTCCGGGTTGCCGGTCAGGGTGCCTTCCATGGCAAGGGCAAGAGGACGGACATCGATGATTTCGCGGGCGTCCAGGCCAGCCAGGGGCGAGGCGATCACGGCGCGCACGGTATCGCCGCAAGCCCCTTTGGGGTGCAGGCCCAGCGGTTCCAGACGTTCGAAGATCTGGGGGATCTTGTCAATGGTCAGCCAGTGAAACTGGAAGGCCTGACGGTCAGTGACGTCCAGGAAGCCGCGCCCGTACTCCTCGGCAATATTCGCCACTTCGCGCAGGGTGGCGCTGGAGAACTCGGCAGTGGGCACGCGCACGCGCATCATCAGGAAGCCGTCTTCCTGGGGACGCTGGGGGTACACGCCCGCCCACTTGAGCAGGTCGATACGTTCCGGGTCAATGAAGCCCTGCGCGGCATACTGCGGGATCAGGTCAAAGATCTGGAAGGGCGGGACTTCTTTTTTCAGGGCTTCAATGTCACTCATGGGATGTCCTTAACGCTTGAGCAGCTGGTAGCGGAGGCGGCGGTACTGGAAGTACATCAGGCAGCCCACGCAGATGCTGCGGGAGAGATTCAGAGCGGCCAGGGCGATCACGATGACGCCCAGGACAACGCCGGCGGCCTGCAGGCCAGCGAAGGTCAGGGCGGCGGAGGCAAGAAGGAACGTGCCGCCCACGCCCTGCGCGAAGTGATGCGCGCGGGGATCCTCGTCCACGACTTCAGGCTGCAGGTGCAGGACGGGACCCAGCAGACGGTACGCGGCCTTCAGGGGGGAGAGGTGCGGAATGAGTGCGCCGGTCAGCATGGCCGCGCCCAGCACGAGCGTCAGGGCGGGCAGCGTCAACGTCACGGCCAGGGCCGTCACGAGCACAACGGTGAACTGATTGAATTTCAGTGCACTGAGGTCCGTTCGGGCGGGGTGGCGTGGAGGGGCGGAGGCAATCATTGATAAAAAAGGTAAACCTTTCGGCCGGACAACTCAAGTCAACTATCCAGACAGCTTCTTCATCTGTCCAGCCAGGACCGACACCCCACCCCGGACCCGCCCGCCCCCTGCGCCCGCCAGTGCAGAGGATTGCCCAGCGTCTCCAGCACTCCCAGGACGCTGGACGCACCGCATCCGCCCAGGGCGCAGTTTCTCCCGGCCTGCCCGGCAGGACCTCTGAACACCCCACCTCACCCCCCGGGGTTGCCGTTCTCAGGCCCCCGGTACGCGGCAAGTCCCTACGGCACCGTGCTCCCCAGGTTCCCTCCGCCGAGCTGGATCAGCACCGCCGCGCGGTACTCAGCAGATCTGTGCCATAGGTCGGTCCATCTCCGGTTCGGGGCAACCACACCGGACAACCGCCAGCAGGCGGTCTCCCGCAGGGCCTGCGCGATGCCCGTAGTCAACAGGCCGTGGCGGGTGCGGCGACCCGCACGAGTCCCGCCCGCCGCACCCGCCCGGCACCCGCTGCGGCGCCTCACCTCCCGCCTTTGGGCGCGGGGCACGCCGGCGCCCAGCCTCCACGTTCCGGTGCTGCATGGCGGCGGCGCGGCCCACCCCAGTCCCCTCAATTGCCGCTCCGCCGGGGGACGCCCTGAACCTGCGCGGTCCGGTGGCAGCGGCCCTGGCCGTATACACTGCGCAGAGTGAACACGTTCAAGGTTCAGGTGGGTCACGTGACCCGCGATCTTCCCATTGTGCCCGTTTCCCCTGATGTCAGGGTCGCCCTGTTCAATATGCTGGGCGACACCGAGGTGACCGAGGAGGCCGGACGTGAACTGGCCCGCCTGTTGCCTGCCGACATTGACGTGCTCGTCACCCCCGAGGTCAAGGCCCTGAGCCTCGCGCACGTCATCAGCCGGGAGAGCGGCAAGCCTTACATCGTTATTCGCAAGACCCAGAAGCCCTACATGGTCGACCCGGTCGCCCGCGAGGTCGTCTCCATCACGACCGGGAAACCGCAGCTGCTCGTTCTGGACGGCTTCGACGTGCAGAAGATCAGGGGCCGCAAGGTGGCCATCGTGGATGACGTGGTGTCCAGTGGCGGGACCCTGCATTCCATCCGGCAGATTATCGAGGAGGTCGGCGGTGAGGTCGCCGCGGTCGTCGCGGTGTTCACCGAAGGGCAGGAGCGGCCCGAGGTGACCGCCCTGGGCCACCTGCCCCTCTTCAGGTAGGCAGGCGAAAGCGGCGTGACCGGCCTCCGGGCAACGCCCGGGGGGTCGGCCACGCTCCCCGTGCACCGTCAGGCCCCGGCAGAGCCCCCTGCGGCGCAAGTGCAGGCGGGTCCGGCAGCCGTGCGCAGCGCAGCCCGTCCCGGTGGGCGGACCCGTCGGCCACCTTGGCCACCTGCTCTGACGAACGTGCGTTAGCCTGACGCATGACCATGACCGCGAACGTCCCCCCTGAGCAGGAACTGACCGTCACGATTGGCGGCGTGCAGCGCACCCTTCCCACCGTCCGTGCCGGCGGGATGGGCCGCGTGCCCCTGGTGGAATTCATCGGCGACAGCGAATTCACCAACGCCGTTGCGCAGGCCATGGTGGCGCTCATTCCCCAGGGCACCGAGGTCCTGCTGACCGTGGTGACGAACGCCTTGCCGCTCGCGCACGAACTGAGCGACCGGTCCGGCCTGCCGTACGTCTGCGCCCGCAAGAAACGCCGCACGTACATGCAGAACCCCCTCATTCAGGACGTGCCCAGCATGACCCTGGGCGTCGCCGAGACCCTGTGGCTCGACGGCCCGCACGCCGACCGCCTGAAAGGAAAACGCGTCACTATCGTGCAGGACGTCATTGCCAGCGGTGGCACCGCCCTGGCCCTGGCGCGCCTTGTGGAACGCGCCGGCGGCACCCTGAACGGCTACCTTGCGGCGTTCCGTCAGGGTGAACCGAGCGTCACGGTCACTGCCCTTCAGGACCTGCCCCGCACGCTGTCCTGAGCACCCAGGGCAGGGCGCACCGGCGCCCTGCCCTGGCTTCCTTTCAGTTCGAGCTACTCAGCGGCGCGTGACGATACCCGGCAGCTGCTCCTGCAGCCGCAGCATCGGCAGGGCGAACACCGTCCGGGCCGGTTCGTTCGGCGCCGTATTGCCTTCCTTGAGCATCGCGTACTGGTCACGCGTGATGGGCGGCTGGGGCAGCAGCTGCATCAGCGGCACCGCCAGGTTCATCAGGGCCAGCGGCACCGGCAGCACGGGTTTGCGTTTGCCCAGGGCCTGCAGTTCCAGGGTCAGCAACTGCCGGAACGTGAACTCCTCCGGGCCGGTCAGCGCGAATGTCTGACCCGTGCCCACCTCGCTGCCTGCGGCGCCCGCGAAGGCCTGCGCAACGTCCTGGACACTGACGGGCCGGAACGGGAACGACCCGTCCCCGATCTGCGGCACCACCGGCCCCGCGCTGACCAGTTCCCGCAGAACGCGCCCGAAGAAATCGTCCCCAGGCCCAAAAATCAGGCTCGGCTGAAAGATGGTCCAGCGCAGCCCACTGGCCCGCACGAGCGCCTCGGCGCGCGCCTTGCTGCTGGAGTACCGGCTGTCACTGTCCTCCCGGGCGCCCAGGGCGCTCATGTGCACGTACCGCGCGCCGCGGGGCGTGGCTGCCAGCACGTGCCGCGTGCCCTCCACGTGCACCCGCTCGAACGTCTGCTCGCCCTGCTGCGCGATGATGCCCACCAGGTGCACCACCACTTCCGGGTCCGCCAGCCCGACGGCACGCTGCACGCTGCCCGGGTCGGCGACGTCCAGCGTCACCCCATGGGCGCCCGGGCCGGCCTCACCCCGCCGGCTGCCTGCCCACACCTGATGCCCACGGTGAATCAGCTCCGCAACCACAGCTTTCCCCACAAACCCGCTCGCTCCGGTGACCAGAATTCTCATGCGTGCCCTCCCTCAGTGTGCGCCGCCCGGTGCAGGTACGCCGCGATGGCCTGCGCGGCCCGCGGCGCGTCCGGCCCGGCGTACTCGCCGCCCAGTTGTGCGGCGAGCTCCGGGCGGACATTCAGCAGCGCGCCGCCCAGGAACAGCGGCACGTTGAGACCCCCCAGGTCCCGCAGGTGTTCCAGGGTGGCGTTCAGCGCCCACTCGCCGTTCAGGGCGAGCAGCACAGCCCGCGCGCCCTGCATCCGGGCAAACACCGCCAGGTCCCCCAGGGGCGTGTTGGCGCCCAGGTACGCCACCCGCACGCCCCGTCGCCGCAGGGCCAGCGTCAGCATCATCAGGCCAAGCTCATGCTGTTCAAGCGGCGCGCAGGCTGCGACGACCAGCGGCCCGAACCCCTCGTTCACGCCCGCCACGTCCATGAGGTTCGACAGCCGCGCCCGCAGGAACGCCGTGGCCTGATGCTCGTGCGCCACCGTGATTTCTCCGCGCTCCCAGCGGGCACCCACCTCGATCAGGGTGGGGGAGATCACCTCGGTCACGACGTCCTCCACAGGCAGCTGCGCGTGCACCTGCCCCAGCAGCGCCGAGGCGCGCTCCGTGTCCGAGGCGAGCAGCGCAGCGGTCAGCAGTTGCGCCCACTCCGCCGGGTCCCGTGCGGCGTCCGGCGCCGCGGTGCCGGGCGGCTCCGCGGCGCCCGCCAGGTCCCGGCGCGTGAGTTCCGCCGCGCGACTGGCCTGCACCCCCGCGTTCAGGTGCGCCTGCATGTGCTGGATGGCGGCGATATCCAGCGGAGAGTACAGTCGGTAACCGCTGGCGTTGCGCACCGGATGCGGAAATCCGTACCGCCGCTCCCACTGCCGCAGGGTGGTGGCAGGGACGCCGGTCTGCGCTTCCACCTCCGAGGCGGTGAACATGGCGGTCTGTGACCGGCCGGCGGGAAGGTTCATCAAAGCCTATTCTGAGGCCCGCCCGCCGCGCAGACCGTAAGGGTTCCGCCCAAACCCCTCCTGCCGGGGCATCTGCCCACCACCCTGTGCCGGTATGCTGTGCCGGTTGCCGCCATGCCAAGCGTTCCCGCCCGCCCCCACCTGCCTGCGCTGCCCCTGCGGCGCGCCCTGGTTGTGTCCCGGCCAGCCCTGTGGGTGAACACCGTGGGCACCCTGGTCACCGGCGTGTGGCTGACCGGGCGCCTGTACACCCTGGACACCGGGGTGCTGGCCCTGCTGGTGTACCTGACGCTGCCGTTCAACCTGCTGATCTACGGCCTGAACGACCTGTGGGACCAGGAGGAAGACGCCCGCTCCTCACGCAAGGGCGGCTGGCAGGGCGCCCGCCTGCGCCCGGACGAGGCGGGGCCGCTGCTGCGCGCCACGCTGTGGTGCAACCTGCCGGCCCTCGCGGTCCTGGGTACGCTGCTGCCCCGGCCGGCCACGCTGGTGCTGCTCGCCTCGGCGGCCCTGTTCGCGGCGTACAGTCTGCCGCCGCTGCGCCTGAAGGCCCGGCCGTTCCTGGACGGGCTGAGCAACGTCGCGTACGCCCTGCCCCTGGCGCTGCCCGCCCTGGCGCTCGGCACGCCGGTCCCCTGGTGGCCGCTGCTGGCCCTCATGAGCTACTCGGTGGGCAAGCACGCCTTCGACGCGGCGCAGGACATTCCTGCCGACCAGCTCGCCGGCACCCGCACGGTCGCCACCACGCTGGGTCCGGCCGGTACGGCCGCGTACGCCCTGGCCTGGTTCCTGCTCGCCGCCGCGTGCCTGTGGCCCGTGTCCAGGCTGACGGCCCTGGCCCTGCTGCTCACCTGCGGCGGCATGGCCGTGGCGCTGCGCCTGCAACCCACCCCCGCGCGCGCCGCCCGGCTCTACCCGCTGAGTATCGTCACGCCGTGGATCGTGGGCGCCGTGGCGGGCGTGCAGCTGGTGTTCCTGCTCGCCCGGGGCCTGTGGCACGGCCTGAACGGCCCCTGACATGCCGCGCTCGGTCGGCATTCTGGGGGGCGGGCTGGCCGGTCTGACCCTCGCGGCCCTGCTCGCGCAGCGGGGCCACGCGGTCACCGTGTATGAACGGGACCGGGCCGGCGGGAAGCTGCGCCGCGTTCCCCTGGCGGGTGCCACCATGGCCACTGGTCCGAGCCTGTTCACGTTCCCGGCGGTGTGGCGCGCCTTCCTGCGGCACCTGAACGAACCGGACCCTCTGAACCTGCAGCTTCTCCCAGGGGGGCTGGGCGTGCACCACACGCCGCACGGCCCGGTGCCCCTGCCCGTCCCGGCGGGCCACCCGCTGCACCCGTACTGGCAGCAGTACGTGGCGGCCGCCGCGCCGGTCGCGCCGTTCATGCCGGTCCTGCTGACCACGCCACCGCGCCTGCGTGATCCGCTGTTCCGGCAGGCCGCCGGCGCCCTGCTGCGCGTCACGGGCGGTCACCTGAGCGCGCACGGGTGGCTGCGCGCCCAGCGCCTTCCCCCCGCCCTGACGCACGCGCTCGCCACGCACGCCCTGAACGCCGGCCTGAGCCCGCAGGACGCCCCGGCCCTGTACGCCCTGATTCCCGCCCTGGTGGCCGAGACTGTTTGCGCTCCCGCACCCGGCATGGGCGCGCTGCTGGACGCTCTGCTGTCGTTCGCGGCGGCGCGCGGGGTGACCGTACTCGAAGGGGCCACCGTGCAGCGCGTGGAGGGCCAGACCCTGCACTTCAGCGGAGCCCGGCCAGTCCGGCATGACCTGATCGTCAGCGCCCTGGACCCCGCCCGCCTGCGCGCCCTGCTCGGCTTTCCCGCGCCCTCCCCGCTGCGGCGCCGGACGGTGAGCGGCGTGGGCGTGTACGCCGCGTTCCCGTCGCCGCTCGCGCTGCCTGCCACGAGCGTCCTGCCCCCCACGGACTTCCGGGTGTTCCGGGCGGCCGTGCGGCGCGGGCACCTGCCGCCGGACACGCTGACGTTGGTGCATGCCCGCGGCCCGCACCTCAGTGTCCTGATGGCCACGCCGGCCACCGGGCAGGCCCTGCCCCTCACGCATCCGTGGGTGCAGGGCCAGCTGGCGCGCGCCGAACAGACGCTGGAGGCGCCGGGCCTGCTGGCCCGCGCGACGGACATCGCCAGCCTGTCCCCCGCCCATTACGCTGCGGGTGGACACCCGGGCGGCGCGCTGTACGGTCTGGGCCTCCCGGCGTGGCGGGGCGGACCGCTGCACCCGCAGCCCTACCAGGTCCGGCCGGGGCTGTGGCAGGTGGGGACGGGCGTGCACCCGGGCGGCGGGCTGCCCGCCATTCTGGGCGGCGCGCTGAACGTGAACCGGTTGCTGAGCGAAACGGGCGTGTAGGGTGCGGGTGCCGGTGCAGTGCGGCGTCACAAACCGCCCCTCCCCGCATGGGGAGAGGCGGTGATCAGACTGGCGCTTACTTGACGGCGATGGCCTTCAGCGGGTCGACCAGGCCGTACCCGAAGTTGTTGTCCTTGCCGGCCGTGCCCAGGTCCCTGGCGGTGCTGGTCAGCAGGCTCAGCAGCTGCGCGTTCGTGAGGGTCGGTTTGGCCGCCCAGACGACCGCAGCGGCCGCGCTCACGTGGGGGGTGGCCATGCTCGTGCCGTTGTAGGACTCGTAGTCGGCGCTCGTCACGCTGGCCGAGCCGGTCACGGAGCCGCTGGCGAGCTTG
This sequence comes from Deinococcus taeanensis, assembly GCF_020229735.1. Classification (NCBI taxonomy): domain Bacteria; kingdom Thermotogati; phylum Deinococcota; class Deinococci; order Deinococcales; family Deinococcaceae; genus Deinococcus; species Deinococcus taeanensis. Next base: position 991,884 of record NZ_CP083455.1, read on the forward strand.
GAGATCAGGCCCTGACCGTCGGTCTGCAGGATGCCCACGACCGGCACGTTGTAGGCGTTGGTGAGGCTCATGCCGAGCGTTCCAGCGGTGTTGTTGTAGATCATGACGGCCCTGGCGCCGCTGGCGACCGCGTTGGCGGTCTTCTCCTCGAAGGAGCAGGTACCGCGGCTGATCAGGGCGATGTTCCCGCCCAGGGCAGGGTTGCGGGTACTGGTACCGCAGAATTCGTTCTTGCCGGCCACGCCGGTTCCGTCACCAGCGCGGACAATGGACCCGCTGAAGCTGCCCTTGCCGGTCAGGTCGGCGGCCTGCACCTGCGTGAAGGTCACGCCGCCGCCGTTGGCGCTGGCGCGGGTGCCCTGCCCCAGGGGCACGCTGCTGATCACGTCCACGCCGGGACCCACGAGGTCCACCTGCGTCCCGAAGTTACTGAAGTCAGCCTTGGCGAGGTTGCTGTCCACGGCACCCACACCGACAACCTCGCTGTACGCGGCGGGGTAGGACACGGCGGCGCCGTCGTTGCCGGTGGCGGCGATGGTCAGGGCGCCCTTGTTGTACACGCTGGTGTAGGCGCGTTGCTCGGTGATGCTCTTGTTGCCTCCGCCCAGGGACAGGCTGATCACGACCTTGTTTTCCAGGCCGCCCTGGCTCTTGAGCTGCGCGGCGCACCAGTTCACGCCGTTGATAATGCCGCTGCTGCTGCCTGAACCGGTGTCGCCCAGGACGCGCGCCATGTACAGGTTCACGCCGGTGGCCACCCCGACCACGCCGTTGGTCACCATGCCCTCCTGAAGGCCGGTGGCGCCCACGCCAGCCTGAGCGAAGATGGTGCCGGACACGTGCGTGCCGTGGTGAGACACGTCGTTCGTGGCGTAGGGGTCGTTGCGGTTGGTTTCGGTGGTGACGAAGTTCCTGAAGCCCTTAAGCTTGCGGGCGAATTCGGGGTGGTTACCGTCAATGCCGGTGTCCCCCACGCACACGGCCACGCCGGCGCCCGTGTAACTGCTGGCCACCAGGTTCTGGACCTGCAGGGCGTTGTCGCCCCAGGTGTACTCGCCGCTGGCGGTGTAGAGCGCCTGCGCGGACAGGCCCTGGCTGGCCTTGCTGTCGGTCACGCCACTCCTGACGCCCATGGCGTGGCGAACGTAGTCGGGTTCCACGTACTCGACAAGCGGGTTGCTTTTCAGTTTTGCGAGGGCGGCGGCGTCGAGTTTCACAGCGGCGGCACTGATGTCCACCCACTGGCTGGTCATGACGCCGCCGGCCGCGGCGATCGCCTGCGCCTGAAGCGTCGCCTGTTCCGTGAGGCTCTGGCTGCTGAGGTTGCCCTGCCTGAAGCCCACGAGGTACGCCCCGGCGATGGCGTCGGTGGTCGGGGCGGCCGCTTCGGGTGCGGTGGCCGGCGCGGCAGTCTGCTGTCCGCAGGCGGCGAGGCTGAGGGCGAGGGTGGCGGCCAGGACAGAACGGGTGTACTTCATGTGCGTCTCCAGGGGTGCGGGGAGCCGGTGGTTCGGCCGGGTGGACCGCGCTGGTCCATATCCGGTGAACGCAGCCGGGTTGGTCGGCAGCGGGATGAACGTCGGTGAGGCTCAGGGATTGAAGGTGACTGGGATGTTAGTGCGGGCGCACTTCACACTTCTACCCCTGTCTAGGGTGGTCTGGAGTGAGTGCAGAAGAGTTGACGATGTGTGTGTCTCAGGCATAAATCAGGCCCCTCCGCCTGCTGAAAGTAATTCTTTCGGTCGAAAATGTCAGAGGTTTGACATACACTTTGTGGCTTTATTTCTGAATCAGAAATTGAGGGTAACCTGACGGATGCCAACAGCCCTGCTGCCTTACGGCACAGGTGTTAACCATTCGGTTGTGCGAAGTGACAGGTGACAACCCAAACCAGTCAGCGCAGCGCAAAAGGGGAGGCCGGGCTCAGCCCGGCCTCCCCCAATCAAGGGTAAAAACTACCAGCGTTCCGTCACCGTCTTCAGCTGCATAAAGTTCGCCAGGTAGTCCGGTCCGCCCGCCTTGCTGTCCGTCCCGCTCATGTTGTACCCGCCGAACGGCTGGACCCCCACGATCGCCCCGGTGATCTTGCGGTTGAAGTACAGGTTCCCCACCTCAAACTCCGCACGGGCCTGCTCCAGGCGCTCCCGGCTGGCACTGCACACCCCGCCCGTCAGGCCGTACTCGGTGCTGTTGGCAATGTCCAGGGCGTCCTGCCAATCACGGGCCCGGATCACGGCCACCACCGGGCCGAAGATCTCCTCCTGCGCGAGGCGCGAGTCACGCGCGACGTCCCCGACAATGGTGGGCTGCACGTAGTACCCCTGCTTGCCGTTCGCCTCGCCCGTCGCTTCGCCGCCCAGCAGCACCTTGCCTTCCTGCGGAGCGAGGTCCAGGTAGCCCTTGATCTTGTCGAAACTCATCTGGTTCACCACGGCCGTCACGTTGGCGTTCTCCTCGCCGGTCCCGACCTTCAGGGCCCTGGCGCGTTCCACCACCGCGTTCACAACGTCGTCATACACGCTGTCCACCACAATCAGGCGGCTCATCGCGCTGCATTTCTGACCGTTGAAACCGAACGCGCCCTGCACCGCTGCCGTGACCGCCCCCTCCAGATCAGCAGTCTCGTCCACGATCATGCCGTCCTTGCCGCCGAGTTCCATGATCACCCGCTTGATCCACTTCTGGCCGGGCTGCACCTTCGCGGCCACCTCGTTGATGTGCAGGCCCACCGCGCGGCTGCCCGTGAACGTGATGAAGCGCGTCCGGGCGTGCGTGGTGAGGTACTCCCCGATTTCCTTGCCCACCCCGGGGAGGAACTGAAGAACTCCGCCGGGCAGGCCGGCTTCCAGCATGATGTCCACCATGAACCCGGCGATCAGCCCGGCGTCCTCAGCGGGTTTCACGATGACGCAGTTGCCAGTCACGATGGGCGCGGCCGCCATCCCGATGAAAATTGCGCACGGGAAATTCCAGGGGCTGATGCTGACGCCCACCCCCAGCGGGATGTGCATCAGGCCGTTCTCCTCACCTTCAAACCACGTGGTTTCGGCTGCGCCGAACCCGGCGTACTTCATGGCGCTGCGCGCGTAGTACTCCAGGAAGTCGATGGCTTCGGCCACCTCCACGTCTGCCTCGGCGTAGTTTTTGCCCACCTCGACGCTCATCAGCGCGCAGGCTTCCAGGCGGCGGCGTTTGAGGATGGCGGAGGCTTTCAGCAGAATGCGGGCGCGGGCGTCCACATCCCATTTCTTCCAGCTTTCGAAGGCCTTCCAGGCGCCCTGAAGGGCCCGTTCGGCGTCCTCGATGGTGGCCTTCGCCGTCGTCCCCACCACTTCATTTGTGTCGCAGGGATTCAGGCTGGTGAGTTTCTCCGCCGTGTCCACGCGCTCGCCGTCAATGACCAGCGGGTAGTGCTTCCCGACCAGTTCGGCACGCACCTTCTTCAGCGCGTCCTGGTAGGCCTTGACGTTCTCTTCCTTCGTGAAATCCGTGAAACTCTGCGGACGGTATTCCTGAACTTTGATCATGGGTGACTCCTTGGGAACGGGGGTGGCGTGAGCAGGGTGCGGGGCGGCCCGGATGAACGGGGGTGGGGTCAGCCTTTGAGCAGACCGCGCAGGACGAACATGGCGTTGCGGGGCGTTTCGGCAATGCGGCGGCTGAAGTACGGGTACCAGTCGCGGCCGTACGGGATGTAGGCGCGGACGCGGTACCCGGCGGCGGCAAGGTTGCGCTGCAGGTCGCGGCGGATCCCGAACAGCATCTGGAACTCGAACGCGTCCTTGCTGATGCCGTGCGAAAGGGCGAACATCTGCACGTCCTGAATGAGGCTCTCGTCGTGGGTGGCGACGTTCACGTAGTTTCCGGCCTGCATGTGGGCGTACACCAGGCGGCGGTACGCAGCGTCCACGTCGGCTTTCTGGGGGTAGGCGACCGTTTCGGGCTCCAGGTACGCGCCCTTCACGATGCGGAGGTTGGGGTGCAGGTCGTCCAGGCTGCTGCGGTCCTGTTCGGCGCGGTACAGGTACGACTGAAGAACAGTGCCGACGTGCTCGCCGCCGAATTCACCGTGCAGCGTGCGGAACTGCGCGAGGGTGACATCCACGCGGGGGTGGTCTTCCATGTCCAGGCACACGAACCCGCCGTAGTTCTTGGCGCGGTTGATGATACGCCGGGCGTTCGTGAGGCCCAGGTCCTCCCCGTTCACGGTTTTTCCCTGGCCCACGCTCGACAGCTTGATGCTCACGTACGGGGTGATTCCGGCTGCGTGCGCGGCGTCGAGCATGATGATCACGTTGTCTGCGAACTGCGTGCACTGCTCGGGGCTCTCGATGAATTCCCCGAGCAGATCCAGGTTGGCGAGGATGCCGTCGCGGGCAAGGTCCTGAACGGCCTGAATGGCCGTCTGGGGGCTCTCGCCGGCGACGAAGCGCTGGGCCATGCTCCAGCCGCGGGCGCGGACGGCGTTCTCGATGCTTTTCTGACCGGCGACGGTCAGGACGGCTTTGCGGTACAGCTGGTCAATCATGAGGTTCTCCTGGCAGGGTCGAGGTCACTGAGGACCAGGGCGGCGAAAGTACGGACGTGTGCCCGGGCTTCCTGCCGGGCGCGGTGGGCGTCACGGGCGAGGATGGCGTCGAGCAGGGCGGCGTGCTGCCCGTCGGTCTGGGGGTGGGCGTTGTAGGTGCGGGTCTGGTGTTTGATCAGGGCCACGCGCTGTTCGAGGTCGCGGTTCAGGTCGCTCAGGGCCGCGTTGTGGGCGGCGTGCGTGATGGTGCGGTGGTAGGCGAGGTCCAGACGGGTCTGTTCCCGGTAGTCACTGCCGGGCGCGGCATGGAGGGCGGCGAGGGCGGCGCGCAGGGCGTGAGCGTCGCTGGGCGTGTGGTGATCGGCAGCCAGGGCGGCGGCCAGGCCGTCGAGTTCCTCGCGGACCACGTACGTATCGCGCGCCTCGCTGGCGCTGAGGGTCCTGACACGGACCCCCTTGTTGGCCTCGGCAACAAGCAGGCCGTCCTGGGTGAGGCGCATCAGGGCTTCACGGATGGGCGTGCGGGAGACGCCGAGCTGCTGGCCGAGTTCCACTTCCCCGAGACGTTCGCCGGGGGCGAGGTCGCCGTCCAGGACGGCGCGGCGCAGGTGCTCGTACACGCCGTCCCGGACCAGGGTGGGTCGCTCAAACGAAGTCATTGTGGATATTGTATACAATATTCATGGAACTGCAAGAGGGGTGAAACAGGTGCCCGCGAAAGCTGCTCCGGCAAAGCCCACCCCTCTCAAGCGCAAGCGGGGCAAGCTCGGCTGCAAGGGGTGGTCCAGGATCACCCCTTGCAGCCGCCTCACCGAGGGCCTTCACCTCTAACAATGACGCGCCCTGAAACAACAGACTTGTCAGGTCAGGTTGTGAAGCGTTGAAATGACGTCCGGGAGCTTCTCCCACCGGCCAATCTGCCCAGTCTTTCACGGGTGCCGGGTCTCACGACTCCCCATCTTCCCTGGCCTCAGTCAGCAGGTGCAGTGGGCGAAGCACGAACAGGAACAGCAGGGTGGCACCCAGCCCGAACACATAGAGGTGAAGGCCGCAGGCCACGCCCACGCCCGCCGTTGCGAGGAGACTGGCGGCCGTGGTCAGCCCACGCGTGTGCTGACTTTTTCCCGACGAGAAGATGGTTCCCGCCCCCAGAAAGCTGACCCCGCTCACCACGGCCGCCAGAACACCGACCAGATCAAAGCGCACCGCCCGGTTGTCGTTGCCGAACTGGTTGATCAGCTGCTCAGCCAGCACCACGAACAGAGCCGCGCTGATGCCCACGAGCATATGTGTACGCAGGCCCGCCCCGGCACGGTGCGCTTCGCGTTCCCAGCCGATCAGCCCACTGAGAACAGCCGCGACGAGCAGCCCGGTCAGCAGCCCCAGCTGCGCCAGCGGATCAGGCACCCCGGCAGACATGCCCTGATCGTGCCGGGCCTGAACCGGCAACACAACGCGCCTTTCTTTACCTCCGCGGGCCCCCGGTTTTAGAGTGACACAGATTACTTTTCGAGCCAAAAACGGATCATACACTGCCTGCATAGTTTCCTGAGTTCGCACGAATGGTTGGGCGCACAGGGTCTTCACCACGTGCGCCCTCTCGTGTTTTGGAAACTAAGGAGTGCATCATGGCAGTAGGTAAAGTAAAATGGTTCAACGCGGAAAAGGGTTACGGCTTCATTCAGACGGAAGGCAGCCCTGACGTCTTCGCGCACTTCAGCGCGATCCAGTCGAGCGGCTTCAAGAAGCTGAACGAAGGCGACGAAGTCGAATTCGAAATCGAAGAAGGCCAGCGCGGCAAGGGCCCCCAGGCCAAGAACATTGTCGTGACCAAAGCGGCCCCCGTCAGCGAGTACGGTGGCGGCAGCGCCGGCCGTCGCAACGACCGCTGGTAAGCACCTCCAGATGAACAGGCACCAGACCGGGTGCCTGTTTTTTTTGCGGCTGGAAACAGGACCGGCGGCCACAGACGCACAGGCCAGCAAGGGCCATCAAAAGACCTCAAGCACCCTGCTGGCACCCACCGGGCCGTCAGTGCTCGTCCGGACCAAACGGTTCAATCGGGAAGATGCGCTCAGCCAGGGACAGCAGGCCCCGCTCCCCGGCCCGCTGCTGGCAGCTGTGGGTGGGTGTACACAGCGTCACGTACCGTGTGCGTCGCGCAGCCACCACCACGCGGTACATCACCGCCTCAGAACGGCTGCGGGTGTAGTGGCACAGGTCGCAGTGCAGCGCGTTGCGGCCCTTCGGGTCGATCGGCGTGAACTCGGCAAGCTGGTCACCGTGCACGAGCGCCAACCGGCCGTCCGCCACCGGGTAGAGCCCCAGCGTGGCGGGCGCATCCGGGTCAAGGCCGTCGCCGAACAGTTCACGGTGCGTGTCGGGAAACAGTTCCCGCAGCAGGTCCTGCACACTGTGCGCCTGCTCACGGGAAGGCTTGTGACGGTGCGGGTCGTTCATTCACCGCAGTGTAGGGGCGCCGGCGTGCGCGGAAGGTGGAAAGGGGCACAGCCGCCTCCGCCCGGGAACGCTATGCTGCTGGGCAGTGAGGTCCCGGACCGCCAACCGCAGTGGCATCGTGATCCGGCGGCGCGTGACGCCCGCCGGGGACATCATCGTGACCATGTTGACCCCACAGGGGAAACTCAAGGCGATCGCGCGCGGTGGCGTGCGCGGCCCGCTGTCCAGCCGCCTGAACCTTTTTCATCACGTGAACGTGCAGGTGTACCAGGCGCCGCAGAATGACCTGGCCAGCGTCCAGCAGGCGGTGCTGGAAGGGGCGCTGCCCACTCTCGCGCAGCCCGGGCGCTACGCGTTCGCGCACCTGCTCGCCGAATTCGCAGACACCCTCTTCCAGGAAGGGGAATTCAGCGAGCAGGCTTTCGAACTGTTTGCCGGAGCGCTGCGCGGCGTGGCTCACCAGCCTGACCCGGAGTGGGTGGCGGTGGTCATGAGTTACAAGCTGCTCGCTCTAGCGGGCTTTGTACCGCAGACGGCCCGGTGTGCCCGCTGCGGCGCGCCGGACCCCGCGCATCCCGATCCACTGGGCGGGCAGATGCTGTGCCGCGCGTGCGCGGCCCTGCCGCCCTACCCGGCTGAGACGCTTGATTTTCTGCAGAACATGGTGCGGCGCACCGTGCGCCTCAGCATGGACCGGCCCCTGCCTGCCGAGCAGCGTCCGGCCCTGTGGCGTGCCCTGGAGCGTTTTGTGACCGCGCAGGTAGGCAGCGTGCATTCCTGGCGGCAGCTGCTGCCCGCGGCAGAACTGGCCGGCGCGTAGCACCGGCCGGGCCGCAGGTTACAGGCCCAGCGCAGCGATGGCGCCGAGCAGCGCCACTGGGGCGGTTTCCGCGCGCAGAATGCGGGGTCCGAGCGTGACGGCGTGCGCCCCCCGCGCCACGAGGCCCTGCACCTCCGCGTCGGTCAATCCCCCTTCAGGGCCAGTTACGACCGTCACGGGGGTCTCCCAGGTCACCACGTCCATGACGCGCAGACTGGCGCCCGGCTGCGCCACCAGGACCGCGCCTGCCGGGGTCAGAGACGTCAGCGGCACGGGCGGCAGAACGGGCGGCACCACGGCGCGGCGGGACTGCTTGGCGGCCTCCTGTGCCACGCGGTTGAGTCGCGTGAGCTTCTGCTCACCAATCTCCCGGACGTCGGCGCGGGCCGTGACCAGCAGCTGAACCTGTGCGGCGCCCAGTTCCGTCACGGCGCGCACCACATCCGCCAGTTTGTCCGCCTTCAGCAGCGCCACTGCCACGGTGAGGGCAAAGGGCGTCTCCACGGCACCCTCGACCGGCTCACCAAGGGTCAGGACCGCCCGCAGGTCCTCCAGGGCCGTGACCTCCGCGAGCGCCTCGGCGCCGCGACCGTCGAACACCCGCACGACGTCACCGGGGGTGAGGCGCAGCACGTGCAGGTGCCGCGCCTCACCCGGACCGAGCGTCATGGTGGGGGAGAGCGTCTCCACCCGCAGCCGGTGCCGCGGCAGCCGACCGGCGCTCACGCGCCCGCCCGGGCGGTGACCAGCGCCCACTCGCCGTCCTCCCGCACCGTGACGTCGGTGAACCCCTCGCGCTCCAGCGCGCCCAGCACCAGCGGCAGCTTGCCGGACAGGATGCCGGTCAGGACCAGCGGCCCACCCGGACGCAGGTGCCCCACGTACGCGCCGGCCAGCAGGTCGTGCAGTTCGGCGTACAGGTTCGCCACCAGCACGTCAAACACGCCGTCAGCGACCACGTCCCCAGGCAGCTCGTCACCCAGCGTGCCCACCATGAACGCTGCGCGCCCTGCCGGCACGCCGTTATCGCGCGCGTTCTCCTGCGCAATGGGAATGGTGATCGGGTCGATGTCCACCCCCAGGGCGTACCCGGCGCCCAGCAGGGCCGCCGCGATCGCCAGAACCCCGCTGCCCGTCCCGACGTCCAGCACGGTCCGGCCATGCAGATTCAGCGCAGACAGGGCCTCCACGGCCATGCGGGTCGTCGCGTGGTGCCCGGTGCCGAACGCCATGCCCGGTTCGATGACCAGCCCCACCTGCCCGTCCGGGACGCCTGCGCGCAGCCACGGCGGCACGATGGTCACGCGCCCGGCCTGCACCGGCCGCAGGTTCGCCTTGAATTCTGCCAGCCAGTCCTGATCCGCCTCCTGACGCCACTCCCCGTCGCGCACCGCGTCAGGCAGCGGCGTCTGCTCGTCGAAGTACGCGCGGATCAGGCCGGCGCGCTCCTCCAGTCCGGTCGCGCCGGCCTCCCACAGCAGGTTGAGGTGGTCCTCGCGCGTCTCGAACGTTCCCGGAAGGTGATACACCAGCATCCATGAAGTGTACCGGCCCGCGCGGCACGTCTGCACGGGCCGCCCGCCCGGCCCGCCAGGGCGCACCTATACTGACCCGCATGAAGCTCGCGATCGTTGGTGTCGGGAAACTCGGTCTGGCCCTGCTGGAGGGCGTCACCTCCCGGGGCGTCCTGGCGCCCGCGGAGATCGGCCTGCTTGACGCCAATGCCGCCCGCGTCCAGGACCTCGGCCAGCGGACCGGCGCCCGCGTGATCACGCCCGCAGACCTCGGGCACGCTGAACGGATCCTGATCAGCCTCCAGCCGCGTGTGTTCCCGGAAGCCGCCGAATGGCTCGCCCAGCCGAACGTGGGGTACATCAGCACCATGGCTGGCGTGAATGTCGCTGCGCTGTCCCGCCGGCTCGGGACCAAACGGGTCGTGCGGGTCATGCCGAATCTCGCCGCGACAATCGGGTTGTCCCAGACGGCCATCACTGGCCCCCGCGACGCCGGGGACGCCGGCGACCTCGCGTTCGCTCACACGCTGTTCGGCGCGGTCGGGGACGCGTACGAGCTGCCTGAACACCTGTTCAACGCGTTTACCGGCATGAGCGCCAGCGGCCCCGCCTACGCGGCCGTGGTCGCCGAGGCCCTCGCAGACGGCGGGGTACGCATGGGCCTGCCGCGTCCCCTGGCGAATGAACTGGCCGCGAAGCTTCTGGTGGCGAGCGGGGAACTTCTGCAGCGCCGCGCGCACCCGGGCATGCTGAAAGACGAAGTGGCGAGTTCGGGCGGCACCACCATCGCCGGCCTGGCCGCACTGGAATCGGCCGCGGTGCGGGGCGGGCTGATCGAGGCCGTGGTTCAGGCCACCCGGCGCGGCAACGAACTGGGCAAAGATCAGGACTGAACGATCGGGAAGTGGCCCCGGCAGCTACGCTGCCGGGGCCTCCCCGTGTCCTGGCTTCAGGGAATCTCGATTTCACCCTGCCAGCCGGGCGGCAGGGCCAGCAGCTGCCGCAGCGGCGCCTCGCCGTGCTTAAGCAGGAATGTCAGGAGATTCAGTTCGCGTTCCTGCGGAACCCCGTTCGGCAGAAGGTGCGTCCTGAGGCGGGACAGCTGCCCGCTGCGTTCATCCTCCGCGCGGGCAAGGGCGCGCGCAGCGAGGCGCTGCAGGTGGGCGACGCGCGCGGTCGTTCGCGTCCGGGTGCGTTGGGCGGCGCCCACCAGGGTGGGATCCAGCGCCCCGATCTCGTCGGTCAGGGCCTTCAGGTCGGCGTCCAGGGCGTCCAGTCGGGCCGTCGTTACAGCGCCCGCTGCACGCTCACGCGCCAGGGCGCGGCCCAGCACGCCGTCCGGGTCGGCCTGAACCTGCGCGGCGGTAGCGTCCAGGCGCCGCAGCAGCCGCGCCACGTTCGGTTCGAGCCAGGTGACGCTCAGGCGCGGCCACAGCAGGGGCTGGCGCAGCCCGTGCAGGGCATACACCTCGCGCAGTTGCGCGCCGTACGCGATCTCCCCGGGTCCGACCACGAACGCCACAGTGGGCAGCAGGGCGTCCTGCACGGCCGGGCGCAGCCCGGCCGCAGGGGTCAGCCGGGTGGGGTCCAGTTCCAGAAGCGCCAGCAGTTCCTCACCCGTATAGGTGCGGGTGGGGGTCGAGAACACCGCGCCCTCCGACCTCAGGAGCCGCCGCTGGCCGTCGTGCTCCTCCACGAACAGGTTGGTCGCACCGTCCGGGCGGCGCAGCTGCGGCACGAACCCGTCCGCTTCCAGGCGCGACGCGGCAGCCTCAATGGCCTGAGACGACGCGAGCGGCCGCTCCAGTTCGCGGATCAGGGTGGGCGCCATCAGGCGCGCCAGAGCCGGGTGCATCGGGTCAAGGACCACCAGGCCGGCGCTGCCCAGCAGCCCATGAATCAGCCGGGCGAACACGTCGGCGTAACTGCCGCCCCCCTCCACGGCGCGGCTGAACCGTTCACGGACGGCCTGCACGTGCTCGGCCGGGGCAGCGAAGGCGTTCAGCAGCGCGTGAACCTGCGCCGTCCACCCGTCCTGCCACTTCACGCGGCCGACCGGCACACCGCCGGGGACATCCAGCGTCAGGCGGTGCAGGCGTTCATTCAGGTCCAGCAGGGTCGTGGACGCCACCTCGGCCGCGTCGTGATCCTGGCTGGCCACCCAGTACACCGCCACGACCGGTGCGTCCTCGCAGTCCAGCGACCGGGCGAGCAGGGCTGCGTCGGCGCCCTTGTGAACGGAGTACGCCGGGCCGGTCAGGACGCCGGCCTGCTGACCGGTCACGACCACCCTTGAACGCGGGTGCGCCAGTTTCTCCAGCGCCGCCTGCACATGCCGGTCCAGGGTGCCCAGTTCGCGGTGGTAGTCCCGCAGCGCGCCGGCCAGGGCGGCGCGGTCCACGTCCGTGCGCTCCTCGGCCAGAGCGGTGTCCAGCGCGCCGACCGGCAGCCGGACGTAGTCCAGCAGGCCCCCATTCCTGTATTCCGCTCCTGCGTTCCGCGCCATCCTTATCCCTTCCCGCCTGGCTCCGGACGCTGAAGCGCCGCGCTCTGGCAGTCCTGACGAACGTCAGGGTCCGCACCCGTTCTATCCGAGTTCGTCCCGGACACTGCAACAGAAGTCACACTACACCATGAAACAAAGCAGCAGCCGGGACATGCTCAGCGCAGCGGCTCCCGGGTGGCGCGCACCAGCCCGTCATGGTCGGTCAGGATGATCCGCCGGTACCCCAGATCCAGCAGCCCCCGCGAACGGAAATCGCCCAGCAGCTTCGTGATGGTCTCCCGCGTGCTTCCCACCACGTGCGCCAGATCCTGATGCGACACCCGGTCCCGCAGGGCCAGCGTCCCCCCCTCCGGCCAGGGACCCTCGCGCTCCGCGAGGTGCAGCAGCGCCAGCGCCAGACGCTGCGAAACCTCAAGAAACACCAGACCCGACAGGCGCTCCTGCACGCCTCTTGTCTGCCGCGTCACCTGCTCGGTCAACGCGACCGCCACGGCCGGCTGCGCGTGGGTCAGGCGCGACAGGGCGTCCTGCCCCAGCATCAGCCCCTCGGTGTCGTCCATGGCCTCGGCGTACATCCCGCACCGCGCGCCTGGCGTCAGGGCACTCACCCCCAGCAGCGCCCCCGGCCCGTGCACGTCCAGCGTGACCTCACGCGCGCCCACCCCCAGCCGGTACAGCCGCACCGAGCCGCGCAGCAGCACAAACAACGTCTCTGACAGGTCCTCCGGGTGGAACAACAGCTCCGAGCGGCTCCAGCGGCCCACCCGGCCCGCTGCCACCACCTGCGCCTGAACGTCTGCAGGCAGGGCACCGAAAGCACCGGGCAACATGTGAGCAGTATGCCGCACCCGCGCCCGCTTCGCGCAACCCCCCGCCCTACCGGCGTGCATTACAATTCACGCCAGCATGACCACACCCGCTCCACGCCAGCGCCTCAGCCTGTTCGACCTGCCGCTGGACGTCGTCACCCTCGGCGAGACGCTGGACCGCCTGGGCCACTGGATCTACCAGGAGCCCCGCGCGCCGCACACCGTCGTGACCCTCAACCCGGAGTTTATCGTGCAGTCCCGCACCCAGCCGGACTTCGTGAACGCCATGCAGGCGGCCGATCTCGTCACCGCCGACGGCGTCGGTATCGTCTGGGCGGCGCGGCAGCTGACTGGAACTGACGTTCCGCGCGCCCCCGGGTTCGACATCGTGGAGGGCCTCATGAAACGCCACGGCGCGAACCTGCGCGTGTTCTTCCTGGGCGCCAAACCCGGCGTGGCGGAAATCGCGGCGCAGAACGCCGCCCGGGACTACGGCATTCAGGTGGCCGGCGTGCATCACGGCTACTTTGACCTGCCTGAGGATCAGCGCGTCGCGGAACTCGTGCGTGACAGCGGCGCCGACCTGCTCCTGACCGCCATGGGCGCCGGCCGGCAGGAAACGTTCAACCAGTACTGGCGGCAGGTGATGAACACGCCCGCCATGATCGGCTGCGGCGGCGTCATTGATGTCCTTGCCGGCAACGCCGACCTCGCCCCGGCCTGGACGCGGCGCCTGGGCGTCGAATGGATCTGGCGGGTGGGCCTGGACCGTAAACGCTGGAACCGCGCGCCTCGCCTCGCGCGCTTCGTGCAGATGGTCCGCGCCGAGAAGAAACGCCGCTGAACCCATGAAACAGGGGAGAGGCCGACGCAGCCTGTCCCCTGAGCAGGGGCGTGCGCCCCGGGGCTAGGGCGTGCGTGCGCCCTGCTGCGCCTTCGCAGCGCTGGCTTTCGCCCGCGCCTCGCGGACCCTGTACACCTGGTGCATCTGCTCCAGCTCCCCGGTGCAGGGCGTCTGACCGGGCGGCGCATGATGCCGCTCGTCCAGCGTGACGCACCAGCGCGCCGCGAACATCTTCGCCGCGGCGGTCAGCGCCGGCCCCGACCCTTCCCCGCCGTTCTGGAAGAACGTCACCACCATGAAGTTCGGGGGTTTCCCCGTTCCGATCGGCCCGTACCCTTCGTACCACGCGTTCGTGTACGCGTACCCCTGACGGAAACTCACGCCGTTCTCCGCGGTGCCGGTCTTCCCACCCGTGCGGACCGGAAAGAAATTCGGCCCCAGGACATGCTGCGCCGTTCCCCACGGCGTCGTGCCCGCCGTAGTGATCGCCATGCCCTCCTTGATCAGCTCGAAATTCTTCTTCTGCCCCCGCACCCGCTCCGGCGCGGCGCGCGGCGCCGGCTGCCCCCCCACCGCCTTCAGGAGCGTCAGGTTCCGGCGCGTGCCGTCATTCACCAGAGTGGACAGCACCGAAATCACCTGCGCCGGCGTGACCAGCAGCGAATCCTGCCCGATCGAGAACGACAGCGCCTGCCCCGGGTAGTAGGGAATCGGCTCCTCCCCGTTCTTCACGCGCTGCTCGTTCAGGGCGCCGTACCTCTTCTCGAAATTCTCCGGACTTGGAATGTACCCGGTCTTCTCACCGGCCAGTTCCAGACCAGTCTCCCGCCCGAACCCCAGTTCCACCACACGCCGCCCCAGGTAGTTCCCGAACTGGATCGGGTCCGCGGCAATGGTCGCCTGGTAGTACCACGTGTTGCAGGAGTAGGCGATGGCCAGCCGGCCATCCACCGTGCCCAGACTCCCCGAGCGGTGCCAGTTGTACCGCGGCCCGCCGTACCTCACGTACGGCAGGCAGTTAAACGACCGGTTCCCCCACTTCTCCACGAACGCCATCGTGGACGCCGGCTTGAACACACTGCCCGAATCGTAATTCTGAACCACGCGGTTACTGGTCACCGCGTCCAGCTTCGCCAGCGGCCGGTTCGGGTCAATCGCCCAGTTTTTCGCTTTCGGGTCCGGGCTGGGCACCTGGGAAAACCAGTTTGGGTCGTACGCCGGGCTGCTCGCCATCGCCAGAACCTCATTCGTCCGCGGGTCAATGGCAATCACCGCGCCGCGCGTGTAGGGCTCCGGCGGCTTGCCGTACTTCGCCCGTCCGCGGTTCACGTCTGCCAGCCCCTCGCGCAGCGCCTGCTCCGCAGCCCGCTGCAGCGTCGCGTCGATCGTCAGGACCACGTCCTTGCCTTTCAGGCCAGCGTCAATCACCCGCTCCGTCTGCGGTTTTCCGGCTGCCGTCACCTCCCGGCGCCGCAGGCCGTTCTTGCCTTCCAGCGTCTTCTGCAGGCTGTACTCCAGCCCCGAGCGGCCCACCAGGTCACCCTGCGTGTACCCGTCCTCTTGCAACTGCGCCTCGCTGGCCTCCTGCACGTACCCGAGCAGGTGCGCCGCCATCTTCCCCTGCGGATAGACGCGCTCCAGCCGCTCGCGCAGCTCCAGGCTGGGAATCAGCACCGTGTACTCGTACAGCGCCGCCAGCTTCTCCGGCGAGATGTTCCGCGCCAGAACCGTCTGCGCTTCACGCTCGTAATCCGGTTCGCGCGGCTGACCGTTCACCAGCACGTCCCCCTTGATGCCCGCCAGGTACACAATCTTGTCCCACGCCGGAATGGGTGTCTCGCGGTCCGCCTTGCGCCGCCCCGTGTATACCAGGTCCACCGCCAGGCGGTTCGTGGCGAGCAGCACGCCGTCACGCGTGCGGATCTCTCCTCGCAGCGCGCGCAGCACCTCGTCACGCTGGTAGTTGCTGGCCGACCGCACCGCAAACTGATCATGCTGAACGACCTGCAACTGGTATAGCCGACCCCCGAGGCCCAGCAGCGCCACGCTGAACCCCAGCGCCAGCCACTGCACGCGGCTGGCCCCCTGCGCCGCGCGGCGCACCTCTCCGCGCCCACCCGCACGGCGCCGCATCCGCTCCCGGCGGTCCAGCGCACTTCCAGCCCGGCTCATGACAGTTGATCCTCCACAGTCGACCGCGGCCCGAAGGCCCAAGTGATCAGACGATCCCACACCAGCGACACCACAAAAGTTCCCACGAACAGCAACGGCACGACCGTCCGCAGGATGTCCACCGTCACCAGGTCCGTCCGCAACCAGTACGTCAGGATCAGGAACGTGAGCCACTCTCCCAGCAGCCCGAACAGCACGCTCAGCAGCGCCTGCAGCGTGCCCGAATCCGACAGGTACCGCCGTACCAGCAGCGCCATCAACGCCCCGCCGGCCACGCCCGCCGCGTGCAGGCCCAGCACCCCGCCCCCCAGGACGTCCTGCAACAGCCCCAGCCCGTACGCTCCCACAAGCGCTGGCACCGGCGCGGACCGGGACGCAAGGGCCACCCCCGTCAGCAGGAACAGATCCGGCGCGGGCACCCCCAGCGCGTCCGCCAGGCGAGACAGCAGCCCCTGCGCCGCCACCAGCAGCACCAGGTAGAGGGCCAGCCGAACCCAGCGCCCCGAATTACGTTGGGTCAACGGCCGGATCACAGGCCCTCCAGAATGGTGACGTCCTCGACCACACCCACGTCCACGGCGGGCTTCACAATCACGGTCCGGCTGATGTCATTCGGCCCCATCGGCAGCACCTGCTCCACCTTCCCCACGGGAATGCCCACCGGATAGACACCCCCCTGACTGTTCGTCACCAGCACGTCCCCCACACGGATCGGCACGCTCCGCGAGAATTCTGCCTTCAAACGGTCCGGCGGCAGGCCGCGGGCCACGCCGCGCCCCCCCCGTCCCCCCTGGAGGGTCACCCCCACCGCGCTCTCCGGGTCCACCAGGGCCAGCACCGTCGCCTGCCCTGCCGACACGTCCGTCACCTGCCCCACCAGACCTGCCGGAACGGTCACCGGCATGCGCACACGCACCCCGTCACGCGAACCACGGTTCAACTCCAGCCGCGCCTGCAACGCGCTGGGATCCACCCCAATCACCTGCGCGATCGCCAGCGCGTTCGGGGCCTGCGTCGTGGTGATGACCAGCACCTGTTTCAGCCGCGCCACCTCCCGTGACAGCAGCTCGTTGCGCTGCGTGAGCTGGTCATTGTGCTTGCGCAGCGCCCGCACCTCCCGCGACTGGTCCCGGTCCTGCAGCAACACCGTGTACGCCCGGCGCACATTGTCCGCCGCCGCCACCGACACGCGCGTGACCGGCGCGGTCCCTGCCCGCAGCGCGGAAGGCGCCACGACCTGAAAGCGCGTCAGGACCATGCTCACAAACAGCAGGCCCGCAAACACCAGCAGCACACGACGCCACCCCTTCACGCCGGCCGCACCTCCGGCACCCGCGCCGTGCCCCACACCGGCACTCCCGCTTCCCGCAGGAGCCGCGTCACCACACTCAGCGGAAAGCCCACCACGTTCGAGTATTCGCCCTCCAGGTGAGACACGAGGGCCATCCCCACACCCTGAATACCGTACCCGCCCGCCTTGTCCAGGCCCTCACCGGTCGCGGCGTAGAACGCGATCTCCTCGGGCAGCAAGGTCCGGAACGTCACCGCCGTGCGTGCCACTTCCACCCGCTCGGCACCGGCCCACAGGACCGCCACACCCGTAAAGACCTCATGCACGCGGCCCGACAGCCGCTCCAGAAACGCCGCATTCTCCTCGGCAGTGGCCGGCTTCGCCAGCAGCAGCCCACCCACGGCCACCACGGTATCCGCCGCAATGACCACCGCGCCCGGCAGCTGCTCCGCCACGGACCGGCCCTTCAGGAGCGCCAGCTCCGCCGCCAGACGCTCCGGATTCAGCTCGGGGCTGTCTTCCGCCTCGCCGCTGACCTGCACCCGGAACGGCACCCCCAGTGACCCCAGCAGTTCCCGCCGGCGAGGACTGCCCGACGCCAGCACCACCTCCGGCACGCCCGCCGGGCGGCCGGCCTCCACCGGCGTCACTCAGTACCCCTCGCCTGTCCGCTCGCCCGCCACCAGCGCCACGCCACCCGATGTGCCCAGCCGCGTCGCCCCCGCCTCAATCATGGCCTGCGCGTCCGCTGTCGTGCGCACGCCGCCCGCCGCCTTGATCTGCGCCCGTCCCGCGATCACTTCTGCCATCAGCCGCACGTCCTCCAGCGTGGCGCCGCCCGTTCCGAAGCCCGTACTGGTCTTCACGAAGTCTGCTCCGCCCAGCACCGCCGCCTCGGTGGCCCTGCGCTTCTGCGCCTCGTTCAGGTAGCAGGTTTCAAGAATGACCTTCAGCACTGCGTCCGGCACCGCGCGGCGCACGGCGCGGACGTCCGCCTCCACAGCCTCCCAGTCGCCTGCCAGGGCCGCGCCGATGTGAATCACCATGTCCACCTCGTCCGCTCCGGCCTCGACGCTCAGGCGGGCCTCCACGGCCTTCTGTTCACTGCTCACGGCCCCCAGCGGAAAACCGCACACCGTGGCGACCTTCACGTCCGATCCGGCCAGTTCCTCTTTCGCCAGCGGAAGAAACACGGGATTGATACACACGGCGTAGAACGCATGCTCACGGGCCTCGGCGCACAGTTGAACAATGTCACTGCGCGTGGCAGTGGGTTTCAGCAGCGTGTGATCAATGTAGGAAGAAAGCTTCACGCCCCCCAGAATACCCGCCCGCCCCTAAGAAAGATTGATCCAGAAGGCGTACGGCACGCCGCGCAGCTTTCCCGGCAGAGCCACAGCAGACCGGGGAATGCCGCCGCCCCCCGGTCCCTCGGGTGTCTTGATTAGTTGCGGCGTTGAATTACCACCGTCATCGGCCCGCCCGGCGGCGTGTACACCGTCTTCCCGTTCACCCGCTGCGCCTGCCGGAACCTGATCGTGAATTCACCCTTTGTGGCGTTGTAGGCGAACGGCGTGAAGGTGCCAGCTGCGTCTGCCAGCGTAACGCGGTCCGCGATCACAGCCTCGGTCATGCCCGTCAGTGTGCTCGGCACAACGGTAGGAATCGCCACGGAGCCCGTGGGTGGGGGAGTGGCCGTGGCACAGGTCACAGAGGCAGTCGGCCCGCAGAAGACCGAGCGGTACTCCATCAGAGCGAGCGTGTTGCTGTCCGCCCAGGAGTCGGGCGTTTTCGCACTGACCGTCAGGGAGGAGCGTGGAACGAACCGGTACGCCAGGTACAGGTAGGTGTTCGGAGCAAACAGGGGGGTGCTGCCCACCTGCCGGATCTCCCCGACCACCACGGCAAAGCAGGGGTACTCCCCGGCGGCGGGTGTCATGGTGCAGGTGGTCCCGTTCACGGTGAGACTGGTGCTGACCGCGCTGGCCGTGCGCACGCGGTCGGTCAGGTACCCGCTGCTGATCTGCAGTTCGCGCAGCTGGTCGGCGCCGCCCTGAATGTCCGACGCACTGCGGAAGGTGCCCACCTGCAGCGACAGGACGGCGGCCATGATGATCCCCAGCAGCGCCAGGCCAACCAGAATCTCGACCAGCGTCAATCCATGGGTGCGCGTTCTCATTCGGGCCTGCCGAACTGACCGACGAACGTGAACTTCTGGGTGGTGTTGGAATTTGAGGTGCAGGTGACCGAGATGGTGCGGCGGCCCACCGGTGAAGCGGTGCCTTCCGCGGTGACAGTGGGAGCGGCACACGTCAGACCGGAGGGCGCCGTGGGGAGAGGGGAGGGCAGCGTGCCACTGGTGAAGTTGGGGTAGAGGTCCCCGCTGGTGGGTATGGGGTACACCGGGACGAGCCAGTGACTGCGCACGCTTTCCATGACCGTCCGGGCGTAGGTGCTGGCGAGTTGCGCCTGAACGTTGGTGCGGTTGACCTGGTACAGGCGGGGAATGATCGCCAGCACGGTGCTGACGATAATGCCGAGGATGGCCATCGCGACGAGCAGTTCAATAAGGGTGACGCCCTGGGTGCGGTTCGGGTGGATCACTGGACGATCACCCGGCCCATGACATTGGTCACCGAGATTTTGCTGACCCGGGTGCCGTTGGTGATGGTCACGCTGAGCGGCGCGGCCCCGGTCGATGTGCCGTAGTTCGTGCCGTAGGGCGGCAGGAACTGCACGGTGTCACCGGTGGACGTCTGGGCAAGGGTGAACGTGGCCGGCAGGGTGTAGGTCACGGCGGTGGGCGTGTCGGTGCAGTTTGGGGTGGTGTAGCTCAGCAACTGGTAGCTGCTGGAACTGACGTACTTCAGGCCCTGGCACTGCCCGAGCCGTTTGGCGTTGAACCGGGCGCTGTTGGCGTTCGTGACGAATTGCTGCGTCAGCTGGTCCTGCTGCGTGCGTTTGCGGTAACTCAGGTAATTCGGGAGTGTCACAGCGCTGATGATGCCGATGATGGCGATCACCAGCAGCAGCTCCATGAGCGAGAATCCGGACGGTTTCATTGCTGGCTCCAGGTGCCGCCGCGCATGTTGAACGTCACCGGTGACAGGCGCCCGGCGGAGGACAGGACGGCCAGGGGGCTGTAGGTAATGTCCATGGTGCCGCCCAGGGTTGTATTGACAAGGGACACGTTTCCTTCCACGACCACCGAACCGAACACGTCACTGTTGCCCTGGTTGGCGAAGTTGCCCATCACGTACAGCACGCCCGTAAATCCTGTGGGACTGATGCCGTCCCCTGAGGAGGTGCAGGTGTTGCTTGCCGCGTGGAGGCTCCCGGTGCCTCTCATGTCCAGGTTGCCGTTCACGACGATGATGCCGTTGCCGCACAGTGCGTTGGCGTTGAGGGTAAACGTCGCAGAGCTGGGCACGGTTGCTCCTCCCAGCCAGTAGATGTCCTTGTTCAGGGGCGCCGTCACGTCGGTCAGCCGGTTGGCGGGTGGGGTCATGTTGTAGTACTTGGCTTTGGTCAGCCCGTTGAACACCTGCGCGAACAGCGCGTCACCGCACTCCACCACGTCGGATCCCGCGATGGCGGCAGGTGAGACGGTGCTGCTCCCTCCCCAGGCGCTGGTTGGCACCGCGCCAGTTGAGGTTCCGCCGATGCTGCTCGCGCTCGTGGCTGCCGGCACGTAGCGGCGCACCGGCTGGCCCTCGATAATCAGGGCCATCTGCGCGGCCGTGGGGGTCGGCACGGTGCCACTCAGCCGCTCGCCTGTGGTGGGGCTGTACAGGTAGGCGCCCGCGCCGGTTGGACCCAGGGTGACATCGGCATATCCTGCGCTCAGGCTGCCCCCCTCAAAGCCTTTGCCGACGACCGTGACGCCATACGTGACCCCGTTGATCGTGATGTACAGCACGTCTTCAACAAACACCCCGGTCGGATCGCTTATCGGAAGCCGGTACACGGGCTGTCCGTTGGCCGAGGTGCCGGTGGCCGTGGCGCCCCCACGGGCGGCGATAGGAATCAGGTCCAGACTGCCGGTGAGTGAGGTGCCGGCCAGAGGCATGGTGCCCACCGGTTTGATCGTCAATTGCGTTGCGGTGGAGGTCTTGGTCTCCGCGATCACGATGTATGTGGAGCCGTTCAGCCGGATGTAACTGCCCGCGCTGAAGTAGGTGCCGTCGGCCACGGTGAGGGTGGCTGGCCAGCCTGTCTGTGTGGGCCCCAGAGCCATGGTCGCCGAGACGCTTGCCGGGGAGGCCGCCGTGGCGGAGACGCCAGTCGCGGCGTACCCGGTGTAGGTACTCCCGGTTCCAGAGAGGTTCGCGGTTCCCTTACCTGTAATGCCCGGGCACGAGGTGAGTGCGGCGGGCGCGGACACGTTCAGGAAGGGCGGGCTTTGCAGGTTGACGATCTGCGACACCACTGAATTTGCCTTGTAGGCCCCGGCGCCGGCAGCGCCCTCAGCTTTCAGCATGGCCGTACCGGCCGTGAAGTTGTACGACACGATCTCAACCTTCACGGTGGGCGCGTTCGTCGCGCTGGACAGGCTGAGAGTAGAAAGCTTCGCGGTGGAGCCGGTCGGGCAGGCCGGGGCGTTGCTGGGCGGGGTGGTGGACGTGTCGGTGACCGTTCTCAGCGTGCCCGCCCTGACGGCGTACTGGTTCGTGCCCTGCACGAAGCAGGGGAGGTCTGCGACCGTGCCAGAGAAGCCCGCTTCCTTGGCCCGGGCGACGAAGGTGCTGATACCACTGTCGGCCGCCAGCAGCGCCTGGTAACTGATGTTTTCCTGTTGCGTGCCGGCGCGGCTGTTCATGGACGTGATGGAGATGGTCCCGACCATGGTGGCCAGAATGAGAACAGTGAACATCAGGGCCAGGGCGATGGCGTAACCGGAGGTCTGCTGTTTCATGAAGCACCGTCCGAAAAAAGAGCGTTGGCCGAGTTCATAGGCACAGTGTAGAGAGGTCGTTCTTACAGAACCTGCCCCCAATCTGGGCGCTCGCTGTGAAGTTTCCGACAGGTGTACTCTAGATGACTGTGGGTTCAGTTCGGTGAATGCAGGTTCGGGCAACCTGAACGCTGAACGTGACGCGCACAGTACCCTGACAGGCATGACAGACGCAGCGGCCAGTGAACCCATGGTGGGTCAGCCCTTCCCGAACTTCTCGCTGAGCGATGCCCACGGGCAGACCCACACCCTGGGCACCTACGCGGGCCGGTACGTGGTGCTGTACGTGTACCCGAAAGATGACACGCCGGGCTGCACGAAAGAAGCCTGTGACTTCCGCGACAACGCCCTGCTCCGGACGCACGGCGCGGTCATCCTGGGGGTCAGTGCCGACGACGCGGAGAGTCACGCGAGCTTCGCGGAAAAGTACAGTCTGCCGTTCCCGCTGCTGAGCGACCCGGGCGCGGCGTTCCTGCGGTCAGTCGGGTCGTACGGCACGAAGAACATGTACGGCAAGGTGACCGAAGGCATCAAGCGACAGACCTTCCTGATCGGTCCGGACGGCCAGCTGGTGAAGGCCTGGCTGGCAGTTAAGGTGGACGGGCACGCCGATCACGTGGCGGCGGCCATTGAGAAGGACCGCGTCGGGCGGGGTGAGGGGTGAGCAACCTGGAAGGATTGAAGAAGGAAGCGGCCGTCCGGGCAGTGGCGCTGGTCCGCAGCGGGGACCGTGTGGGGCTGGGGACAGGTAGCACCGCGAAGTACGCCATCGAGGAGATTGGCCGCAGGCTACAGTCCGGCGAACTCAGCGGCGTGGTCGGCGTGGCGACCAGCGAAGCGAGCGACGTCCTGGCGCGTCAGGTGGGCATTCCGGTGGAGAACCTGGACCCGCGCCCGCTGGATATCGCCATTGACGGCGCGGATGAGATCGCGCCGAACCTTGACCTGATCAAGGGGCTGGGGGGGGCGCTGCTGCGGGAGAAACTCACGGAGATTCAGGCGCGGCGGTTCATCGTGATTGCCGACCACACGAAGGTCGTGACGCGCATTGGTGAGAAGTCCGCGCTGCCGGTCGAAATTGCGCGTTTCGGATTCCTGAGCACCATCGAACGCCTGCGGGCGATTCTTCCGGCCGGGCGATTGCGTCAGGCCGGCGCGCAGCCCTACCTCACGGACAACGGCAACCTCATCTTTGACGCGCAGATCCCTGCGGGAGTCGACGTCGCCGCCCTGGAACGTCAGCTTAAGGGCACGCTGGGTGTGGTGGAGACCGGGCTGTTCCTGGGTATGGCGGAACGGGCGTTCGTGGCGTCCCCGGACGGCGTGACGGAACTCACGCCCCGCTGAGAAGCGCAGCTGCGGGGGCCGCACCCACCCCGGGCAGCTGTGCGGTGATGCGTACATGCGGGCTGATTACGCGTGATGGCGTAGCGGGTGGCGGCACCCGGCGCTCAGGCTTACCCTGGGCAGCATGCCGAACCCCTTGCCGGACGCGGCGGTGCATGTCCGCGACCTGAACAAGCAGTACGTGGTGCACGAGAAGGAACCGGGGTTCATGGGGAGCCTGCGGTCGTTCGTGAGCCGCCG
Organism: Deinococcus taeanensis; assembly: GCF_020229735.1. Lineage (NCBI taxonomy): Bacteria > Thermotogati > Deinococcota > Deinococci > Deinococcales > Deinococcaceae > Deinococcus > Deinococcus taeanensis. Next base: position 1,015,369 of record NZ_CP083455.1, read on the forward strand.
CTCCCGTACGGTGGACGCCGTGCGGGGCGTCTCGTTTGACCTTGCGCCGGGCGAGGTGGTGGGGTTTCTCGGGCCGAACGGCGCCGGAAAGACAACCACCCTGAAGATGCTGTCGGGGCTGCTGCACCCGTCGGGCGGTGTGGCGCGCGTGGGGGGGTTCGAGCCTCGCCGGCGGCAGAACGCATTTCTGCGGCAGATCACGCTGGTGATGGGGCAGAAGCAGCAGCTGATCTGGGATCTCCCGGCGCTCGATTCGTTCCTGGTCAACCAGGCCATCTACGAAATTCCCGACGGGCAGTTCCGCGCGACCATGGCGGAGTTCACGGCGGTGCTGGGCCTGGAGGGCATCCTGAAGAAACAGGTGCGCAAGCTGTCCCTGGGCGAGCGCATGAAGTGCGAACTCGCCGCGGCGCTGCTGCACCGCCCGAAGGTGCTGTTCCTGGATGAACCCACCATCGGGCTGGACGTGAACATGCAGGAGGCCGTGCGGACCTTCGTGCGTGATTACAACGAGCGGTACGGGGCGACTGTGATCCTCACGAGTCATTACATGGCGGACGTGACGGCCCTGGCCCGCCGGATCCTGGTGATTGACCGCGGGCAACTGGTGTTCGATGGGGACCTGGCGAGGCTGGCCGAGCAGGGGGGCGGGGGCAAGACGGTGAAGCTGCAGCTGCGGCGCGCCGTGACCGCCGAGCAACTGGCGCAGTACGGTGAGGACGTGCGGGTGGACGGGCTGAGCGCGGAGCTGATCGTGCCGCGCGCGCAGGTCAGTGCGCGGGCTGCGCGGCTCCTGTCGGAACTGGACGTGGCGGACCTGACGGTGGAGGATCCCAGCATCGAGAGCGTCATGGCGTCCCTGTTTGGTGGGCGGGTCACCCGGACCGAGGAGCCGGTGTGAGCGCGCTGAACAAGGCGCGGGTCCTGTTCGTCACGCGCTTCGCGGAAATGGCCGAGTACCGCGCTGAGGTGGTGATCTGGATGCTCTCCGGCACGCTTTCCCTCGTGATGATGCTGGTGTGGATGGCGCAGGCGGCCGCGGCGCCGGGCGGGCAGATCCGCGGGTACGCGCCTGCAGAGTTCGCCACTTATTTCCTGTCCACGTGGCTGGTGTCGCAGCTGCTCGTGGTGTGGGTGGCGCACGAACTGGACTTCGAGATCCGGCAGGGCACCCTGTCGCCGCAGCTGCTGCGTCCGGTGGACCCCCTGTGGCTGCATTTCGCGTCGCACGTCGCGGAGCGGCTGGTGCGGATTGTGCCGCTGCTGGCGCTGCTCACGCTGTTCACCGTGATGTCCGGCGCGTCCTTCACGCGGGAGTGGTGGGCGTACCCGGCGGCGCTGGGCCTGGCGGCACTGGGCTTCGGCGTGCGGTTCCTGTACGAGTACACCCTCGGTCTGCTGGCGTTCTGGACGGAAAGCAGCGCGTCGTTTCAGGAAGTGGTGTGGCTGGTGTACGCGGCATTGGGCGGCATGTTCGCGCCGCTGAGCTTCTACCCGGAGTGGGTGCAGCGCCTGAGTGTCTGGACCCCCTTTCCGTACATGCTGGGCCTGCCGGCGCAGCTGCTGGCCGGAAAGGCCACGCTGGCCCAGGCGGGCCGCGGGGCGCTGGTGATGCTGGTGTGGCTGGCCGCCTTCTGGCTGTTGCGGGGGCTGGTGTGGCGCGCCGGACTCCGGAAATACGGGGCGGTGGGAGCGTGAGGCGGTACTTCCGGCTGGCACGCATCTTTCTGGGCGCCACGCTGGCCGCGCAGCTGGAGTACCGCGCGAATTTCGTGGGTGCGGTGCTTGCCAGCCTCGGGGAGGTCGGGGTGGCGCTGCTGGGCATCAGCATCCTGTTCGGGCAGCCCGGCGTGACGCAGGTGGGCGGCTGGTCCTTCCGGGCGGCGCTGCTCGTCACCGGGTTTTTCATGCTGACCGAAGGGGTGATCAGTGTGTTCATCCAGCCGAACATGAGCCGGATCGCAGAGGCGGTGCGGACAGGCAGCATGGACTTCACGCTCCTCAAACCCATTGACGCGCAGTTCAACGTCAGCACCCGCAACTTGAACCTGCTGCGCGCGCCGGACCTCCTGATCGGGCTGGGCCTGATCGCGTACGCGGCCTCCGCCCTGACGGTCACGCTGCCGGGGGTGCTGGCGGCGCTTATGCTGTACGCCTCGGCGGTCGTGATCGTGTACTGCATCTGGCTGGGCCTGTCCACAACAGCGTTCTGGTTCGTCAAGACTCAGAACGTCACGGAACTGTTCAACGGGGTGTTCGGCGCGGCGCGTTTTCCAGTCACGGCGTTCCCCGTGCCCGTGCGGGCCATGCTGACCTTCGTGATTCCGGTGGCGTTCATCACGACCGTGCCCGCACAGGCCCTCACCGGGACGCTCTCGGTCCCGGTGGCGCTCACGTCGCCGCTCGTGGCGGCCGCGCTGTTCGTGGCGACCCGGCTGTTCTGGCGCCGGGCCGTGGCCAGTTACACCAGCGCGAGCAGCTGAATGGACAGCCCTCAAGACCGGACGGCCGCCTGGGCGGCGCTGGGCCTGGCGCGGCCCCGGGCACTGCCGCTCTCCCCAGGCGCCCGGGCCAGGCTGGCGCACATGGCGGAACTCCGGGATATCACCGGGCCTGCCGACGCGGCGCGGGCCGGCGCGGAATTCGCCGGGGAACGCTGGCTGGCCCCGGACCTGCTGGGCGTGCGCTCCTGGCTGCCGCCCGCCACGCCAGGCCGGCAGGTGGTCACGGAGGTCCTGCGTGGCGAGTGGAGCGGCTTCCTGGCCCTGCTGGGCGAATACGGCCCCTGGGTGTACGTGCCGGATGTGCGGGCCCTGCAGAACCTCACCGGGGCGTACGGGGCGCTGGTGGCCGCCGCGAGCCGCGCCGGCGAGGCTGAGGTTCTGCAGGCCGCGCGGCTCGCCCTGGAGGGCCACCCGAACCGGACGCTCCTGGTGAGGCTGGAAGCCACGTCGTACCGGCAGCCGGACCGCGGCGGCGCCGCTGCCCCTGAGCTTCACGCTCTGGAGAGCGGTTTCTGGGCGCAGGCCGCGCAGGTCGCGCACGACAGTCACGCCCGCTGGCAGGCGCGGCGCCTCTGAACTTCCGGGGGCCTGCCGAGCCTGGTGTTCAGCTGGCCTGAACCTTCACGGGGGTCTCCGGCGGCGCTGAGTGTCACGTGAACAGGCACAGGGTGGCCGGACAGACCCGCTCGGCACTACAGTCACCGCATGACCCAAGCGCCCCTGCTGTTCCAGCCGCTGAAACTGCGGACCCTGACCCTTCCCAACCGGGTGGTGGTGTCCCCCATGTGCATGTACTCCGCGCAAGGCGGTCAGGCGAACGACTTTCACCTCGTTCACCTCGGGCAGTACGCACTGGCCGGCACGGGGCTGATCTTCACCGAGGCCACGGCCGTGAGTCCTGAAGGGCGGATCAGCCCGGAGGACCTGGGGCTGTGGGAGGACCGGCAGATCGCGCCGCTGGGCCGCGTGACGGACTTCGTGCACGCCCAGGGCGGCCGGATCGGCGTGCAACTGGCGCACGCCGGCCGGAAGGCCAGCACGTTCGCGCCCTGGCGGGGCCGCGGAGCCGTGCCGCCCGAGCGGGGCGGGTGGCAGGTGATCGGACCGGACGACCACCCCTACAACGAGGTGTTCCCGCAGCCGCAGGCCATGACGCCCGAGGACATCGCGCGCGTCACGCAGGATTTCCTGAAGGCCACCCGCCGGGCAGAAATTGCCGGCTTCGACGCCGTGGAGATCCACGCGGCGCACGGGTACCTGCTGCATCAGTTCCTCTCGCCACTCGCCAACAGCCGCACCGACGAGTACGGCGGGTCCTTCGAGAACCGCACGCGCTTCCTGCTGGAAGTCACGCGCGCCGTGCGTGACGCCTGGCCGTACCACAAGCCGCTGTTTGTGCGCCTCAGCGCCACCGACTGGGCGCCGGGCGGGTGGGACGAGTCGCAGACGGCCGTGCTGTGCAGCCTCCTCTCGAAGGAGGGCGTGGACGTCATTGATCTCAGCAGTGGCGGCCTGACACCCGCCCAGCAGATCACGCCGGCGCCGGGCTACCAGACGCCCTTTGCGGCGCAGGTGAAGGCGGCCGTGCCGGACCTGCACGTCATGACGGTCGGCATGATCGACACTCCGCAGCGCGCCGAAGGCATCCTGCTGAACGGCGACGCCGACCTGATCGCGCTGGCCCGCCCGCTGCTGGGCGACCCGCACTGGGTGCAGGCCGCCGCGCGGGACCTGGGCGCCCCACATGAGGTGGCCCCCCAGTACCAGCGGGGCACGCGCACCAGCTGAGCGGCCTAGCGGAAGTCCGGGGCCTCGTCGGTGAAGCGGCCGTCCAGGAGGTGCAGGCTGCGGTCGGCGTAGCGGGTCAGGCGATCATCGTGCGTAACGAGCAGCACGCCCGCTCCCTCCTGCCGCGCGAGGTTCACGAGGAGTTCCGCGACAGCCTGCGCGTTGGCGCGGTCCAGACTTCCGGTGGGTTCGTCGGCCAGCACCACGGCCGGCCGCGCCGCCAGGGCGCGGGCCACCGCCACCCGCTGCCGCTCCCCGCCGCTCAGGACGCCCGGGAACGTCTCCTCGCGTCCGGCCAGGCCCACCTGGGCGAGCAGCGTCCTGGCGTGCGCCGCGTCGCCCCGGCCGGACAGCCGGCAGGGCACGAGCACGTTGTCCAGCACGTTCAGGTCTTCCAGCAGGTAGTGATGCTGAAACACCAGGCCCACCTGCGCGGCGCGGCGCTCCGCCCGCACCTGCGTGCCCAGCGTGTCCACCCGCTCGCCCGCCCACCACACCTCACCGGACTGTGGGGTGTCCAGGCCACCCAGCAGGTGCAGCAGGGTACTTTTTCCGCTGCCGGACGGGCCGGTCACGGCCACCACCTCGCCCGGCATGACATTCAGGGAGACGCCGTGCAGCACGGTCAGCGGCCCGAACGCCTGCGTCAGGGCCCGGGCATCCAGCGCGGGAAGGGAGGTCACGCGGGGCATAGTAGTACGGATGCCGCGCGGCCGTCAGGGCCGCGTTGTTCCGCCGGTCGTGACTGTTCAGCGCGGGTCCTGGCCGCTAGGATGGAAGCCTCATGGCCCGGCTGGACGACCTCAAACTTTCCCCCCTCTTTCAGAACGTTCCGCAGGAAGCGCTGCAGGAGGCCGTGCAGGTCACCACGGAACGCCAGTACCGGGCTGGTCAGGCCATCCTGGAGCAGGACGCCGAGGGCGAAGCGCTGCACCTCATCACGCGCGGCGTGGTCCGGGTGTCCCGCGTCAGCCTGGGCAGCCGTGAACGCGTGATGGGTGACCTGTACGCTCCGGCCGTGGTGGGGGAGACGGCCGTGCTCGGCGGCGGGGAACGCAGCGCCACGGTGCGCGCCCTGACCGACGTAACCACCCTGATGCTGTACCGCACGCACTTCAAGCAGATCCTGCGTCGCCATCCGGACGTCCTGTGGAACCTCAGCGCCATGCTCGTGCGGCGGGTCACGTTCCTGAACGACGAACTGATCGCGTTCGGCCTGAACACCGAAGCGGCCCTGAGTCACGTGTTCACGAACCTGTACCGCCAGCGTGTCCGGGCGGGCGTGCCCACGCCTGAAGTGCTGCCCCTGGGCACGCAGGACATCATGCAGCGTATCTCCTCCAGCCGCGAGACGGTCTCCCGCGTGATGCGCAAACTCTCCGAAGCGCAACTCCTGACGTACAACGGCCAGCAGGTCACGCTGCTGGACGTGGACGGCCTCATGAGCATCACCCTTGAGGAAGCTGAAGGCCTGGAGTAGGTTACCGCCGCAGAACACGCGCCAGCACGCACGCCCCCGGGGTACCCTGCACGGTATGCAGCGCCTAGGTGACGTGATCGTCCTGAACCTCACCGTGTCCCTCATGGGTGGCCCGGGTCTGATTCACCCGGTTGCTCTTGTCGGCCCGGACCACACCCTGACCCTGGTGGACACCGGCACGCCCGGACAGCTGGACGGCCTCATCGCGGAACTTGGAGAGGCCGGGTACGCACTCGGGCAGGTCCGGCGCGTGGTCGTCACCCACCATGACCTCGACCACATCGGCAGCCTGGAAGACGTCGTGCGCGCCACAAACGCCGAAGTGTACGCCCTGGACACCGAGGTGCCCTTCATCACCGGCGAGCGCCGCGCGCAGAAACTCCCCCCGCCTGAGCAGGCCCAGAGCATGCTGGCCGACCCGGACCTGAGCCCGACCATGCGCGCCATGCTCACGCGCGAACCCGTCCGTGTCCCGGTGCAGCGTCCCCTGCGGGACGGCGACCTGCTTCCCGGGGGTGTGCGCGTCGTCGCCACGCCCGGCCACACGCCCGGCCACCTCAGCCTGTACGTCCCGGCCGGGCACGTTCTTATCAGCGGTGACGCCCTGACCTCCCGTGACGGCACGCTGCACGGCCCCATGGAGCGCGCCACGCCGGACATGCCCACCGCCCTGGCGTCGGTGCGCACCCTGGCCGAACTGGACGTCCAGACCATCGTCACGTATCACGGCGGCGTGGTCAGCCAGGACGCCGGCGCCCAGCTCCGCGCGCTGGCCGCCCAGTCCACCTGACAGGCCGCGCGCCTGTTCCGCACCCGTGGGCTTCGCGTGGGCTGGCCGGTTCACGCCTGGCCTGGAATGACTGTTCAGCTCCACCTCCTGAGCCAGATACCCCCGCGTTTCCCAGGCCGGCCTCACACCTGGCGGAAGCTGTCCTCCTGGCACCCTGGGTGGCCTGCGCTCCGCGGCTTTCCACCAGAACGCCCGTGCGTTCGCCCTGCCCAGGTCAGCATGGCCCTTCACCGGGAAGGCCCACGCTGTTCACGACGAGAAGCGCCTGGCCGTGCAGGCCGACCGCTTGAACGCGCCGGGCCACTTCACCACCCTCCGGCAGGTCTGCCCGCTGAGCCTGCCACGCTAAGTCGGCGCTGGACTTTGAAGAGGCAGCCAGGGCCTGAACCTGTTCGCGCCCCGTCTGACGGCGGCTGGTGCAGCCTGAGCGCGGTGATCTCCGACCCGGTGCAGTGACAGGCGGCGCTGGCGTGCCGGACGCTGTCACTTCGCCCAGGAGCCGCGGCTCAGGCGGGGCGCTTCTGCATCAGGGCCGTGCGTTTGCAGCGCGCGACCACCTCGTTGCGCTGGTTCAGCGCGCGGTGCTCCACGGTCACGATCCCGGCGTCCGGACGGCTGCGGCTGTCGCGGACTTCCAGCACCTCGGACTCGGCGCGGATGGTGTCGCCGTGAAACACCGGGTGGGGAAACACCACGTCGGTCAGGCCCAGATTGGCGACCAGGGTGCCCAGCGTCAGCTCGTGCACACTGAGGCCCACCAGGAGGCTCAGGGTCAGCAGGCTGTTCACCAGGGGCCGGCCGAACTCCGTGTGCGCCGCGTACTCATGATCCAGATGCAGCGGCTGGGGATTCATGGTGAGCGTCGTGAAGAACACGTTGTCCGCCTCGGTCAGTGTGCGCGTCACCCGGTGGCGGATGACGGCGCCGGGCTGGAGTTCTTCCAGGTAGCGGCCCTGCGGGCGGTTCAGATCCTCGTTCATCGGTAACCTCGGTGGGGTGGGCTCAGGTGTCGCTGCCGGCCAGGATGGCGCGTGCGGCGGCCAGCATCGGTTCATCCACCATCTGACCTTCAAAAGCGAACGCGCCGTGACCGCTGAGGCTGGCGTCGTGTGCGGCGGCCAGCAGGGCGCGGGCGCGCGTCTTCTCGGCTTCGGTGGCGCCGAACAGGTCGTGCGCCAGGGCCACCTGCGCCGGGTGAATGCAGAGCTTCCCGGCGTACCCGAGCGCGCGGCCCAGCGCGGCGTCCTCACGGAAGGCGGGTTCGTCGTTCAGGCGCGGTACCACGATGTCCAGGGCGGCCACGCCGGTCAGGCGGGCGGCGAGGGCCACCTGTGACCGGGCGTACAGCACTTCCAGGCCACCGGGGGTGCGGCGGCCACCGAGGTCGGTGGTGTAGTCTTCCGCACCGAAGTACGTCCAGCGCACGGCGCCTTCGCGCAGGATGTCATGGGCGTTCCAGACGCCAGCGCCGGTCTCCAGTCCCGCCAGCAGTGGCAGACTCAGGCCGTGCGTCGCCAGGGCGTTCACGACCTCACGCACGTCGGCCACGGACTCCACCTTCGGGATGATCACGCCGGCCAGTTCCGGTGTCAGTACCGTGAGGTCCTCCGCGAAGTACGGCGAGTGCACGGCGTTGACACGCACAAACACCGGGAGGTGCGGCGCGGCGGCAATCAGCTCCCGCGCCGCGTCTCGCGCCACCGGCCGCGCGGCCTCCTTGGCGTCGGGCGTGCCGAGAATGGCGTCTTCCAGGTCGATTACCACGGCGTCTGGAGCGCTGCGGGGCAATTTGGCCACCAGGTCAGCGCGGTTTCCGGGAGCGAACAGCAGGCTGCGTGGGCGGCTCAGCCGGGTGGCGGTCACCACAACCGCCCGGGCGAACAAACGTTTGTTGACATGCGCAGAGCATACCGACTGAATGCTCCGCCGCCCAGCCTGAATGGGTCAGGCCCACCGCCAGACCACAACACCGGGTTGACGCCTTCCCGGCGCGTGGAGGCGACCCTGACAGGCGCGAAATACAGTCGGGCGCGCCGGACGGGTTACGATCCCGGCCGGCGCGCCCGAAGGTTCCTCAGGCGTCCTCGCCGGACCCGGGCAGGGGCGTCGTGCGGGGCGGACCCCCGTCAATGCCACCCGAGCCTCCCACGCGCGGCCCTTTGACCTCCCCCCCGGCGTCCAGGCTGGGGTCGGCGAGGCGCGGCGCACCCACACCGCCCTGTGCCCCTTCCGTACTGAAATCGGAAAAGCTTCCGGGGACGCCGTCATCAAAGGCGGGTTCGTCATTCACGTTGTTCGGCACGAAGTCCGTTCCGTACGCCATGGCGTTGTCGAGCATCTCGGTGCGCAGGGACGGGTCCACGCCGTCATCGTAGGCGAGCCCCGCGCCGGCCAGCGCGGCACTGCCGGGACTGCCCGCCCGGCCGCCCGTCACGTCGCCAGACACCGGAAAGTCCTCTTCGGCCTGCGCCACACCGCGGATCTCCTCCGCGTTCGACTGCGTGTCCTGGCTGGCCGGGTCATCATCCCCCGGCAGAGAGTAGTCGCTGGTGGCGCCGGCGCTCAGGCCGCCGGTCGGTCGCAGCCGGGCGTCCGTGTCATCACTCTCGGGGCGTTCGGTGTCGTCGCCACCGGCTGTGGCGTCGTCCTCCAGGCGGTCATTCAGTTCAGGGTCGAGATCGGCTGTGGGATCGCGGTTAATGGGGTCAGTCATGGGTTCCTCCCGTCGGGGGCCGCTGGGCGCAGGCCCGCGCACTTCCACGATTAGAGTCCCGGCCCGGCCGTTCCCGATGAGGAGGACGGTAACGCGCCTTGGTTCAGACCTTAACGCTCACCTGCCGGTTCCTGCGTCCCCTGCCGTTCAGACCCACGAGGGGCCTGAGAAGCGGGCGGCGCCGCATCACCAGGGCGGGGGTACGTGAACTGACCTTGGCCGATTTCTTGCCGGAGGCCGCCGCCGCCGCGCTTCAGTGAGAGCGGTCCGCGGGACCCACCCCACACGGGTGCCCCGCAACAGGAGGACGGTATGGCAGAACAGATTCCCATGACGGCCGACGGCTACCAGCGTCTGGAAGAAAGCCTGGCCCGCGAACGTGACCGGCGCGAGGCCGCCATTGAGCAGATCGCGGCCCTCAGAGATGAGGAGAGCAATCTTGAGGACCGCAACCTCGAACTGGCGCAGATTGACCTGCAGACCATGGAAGCGCGCGTACTGGAACTTGAGGACGTGCTGGCCCGCGCCGTGATCGTGGAAGCCCCCGAAGGGGAGGAACGCGTGCAGCTCGGCTCGGTGGTCATGCTTGCCGACGAGGAGCATGGCCGCGAGCTGCGCGTGCAGCTCGTCAGTGCTGTGGAGATCGACGCCACGGCCGACGGTCCCACCCAGGTGAGTGACGACAGCCCGGTCGGGCAGGCCATCAAGGGCCGGCAGGCCGGGGACAGCGTGGACGTTGAACTGGCGGACCGCACCACCCGGTACGTAATCCGCAGCATCGGCGCCCGGTAATCCCGCGGCGCCGTTCATCCTGCCTAGCTTCTGGCGTTGACCACCCGCCTCGGGCGCCGCTACACTCCCTGCATGATCGCGGCGAACAACAACGTGAATGATGATCCCTGCTAGGGGACGTCACGCCGCATACCGCGCCCCCGACCCCACACCGGAGTCGGGGGCTTTTCAATGAAGGAGCACGCATCATGACCACCCAAGCGCAGTCCCCGACGCCCCCCAGCGCCCAGCCCGCCCTGCCCCGCACCCTCACCCGTGACCTGAAGCAGTTCGACGGTCAGACCGTTCGCCTGCAGGGGTTCGTGCATGCCCGGCGTGACCTGGGCGGCGTGCAGTTCATCGTGCTGCGCGACGTGAGCGGCGTCACGCAGTGCGTCGGCAGCGGCCTGAATCTGCCCCTGGCGGAAAGCAGCGTCGAGGTCACCGGGAAGGTCAAGGCGCATCCCAAGGCGCCCGGCGGGTTTGAGGTGCAGGTCGAGTCGTTCCGCGTGATCTCGGCGGCGGTGGAGCCCGCCCCTGTCGAGATTCCCAAGATGGAATGGAACGTGAACCCGGAAACCATGCTGGACTACCGCGTGGTCACGGTGCGCGGCCTGAAGGAACGCGCCGCGCTGAAGGTTCAGGCGGAACTGGTGGCCGCGTTCCGTGACCACCTGATCACCGAGGGCTTCACGGAAATCAGCACCCCGAAAATCGTGTCTGCCGGCGCGGAGGGCGGCGCGAACCTGTTTCCCATCGACTACTTCGGTCACCCCGCCTACCTCGCGCAGAGCCCGCAGCTGTACAAGCAGATCATGGTGGGCGTGTTTGAACGCGTCTTTGAGGTGGCGCCCGTGTACCGCGCCGAGGAGCACGCCACCAGCCGTCACCTGAACGAGTACCTGTCACTGGACATCGAGATGGGCTTCATCGAGGATGAGGAGGACGTCATGGACCTCGAGAACCGCGTGCTCTCGGCCATCATGACCCGGCTGCGCGCGCGGGCCCAGGCGGAATTCGACCTGCTGGGCGCCACCATCCCCGACGTGCCTGCCCACATTCCCCGCATCACCCTCATGGACGCCCGCGCCCTCGTGACCGAGAAGTACGGGCACGCGGTGGGTGGCAAGGACCTGGACCCCGAAGCGGAACGCCTGCTGTGCCAGCACTACGCCGAAACGCAGGGCAGCGACTTCGTGTTCGTCACGAAGTACCCCCGCGCCGCGCGGCCCTTCTACGCGCATCCGGACGTGAACGAGGACGGGACGCCCAGCACCGAGATCACGCGCGGCTTCGACCTGCTGTTCCGCGGCATCGAGATCACGTCCGGCGGGCAGCGCATTCACGACCACGCCATGCTGATGGACTCCATTGCCGCCTACAAGCTCAAACCCGAGACCCTTGAGGGCTACACCGAGGTCTTCAAGTACGGAATGCCGCCTCATGGCGGGTTCGCGATCGGTGCCGAACGCCTCACCGCGAAACTGCTGGGCATCAGCAACGTCCGCTACGCGCGCGCCTTCCCCCGCGACCGTCACCGCCTCACCCCCTGACCCGTGACAGGGCCCTGTTCACGTTGGACGGGGCCCTGGGCACGCCGGGGACAGTAGCATCGGCGCATGACGGACCGCGGCCGGGGCAACAACGAACAGGGTCTTCAGGAGGAATTCGCGCAGTTCAGCGTGGGCGGACAGCGGGTGTACGGCATGCTGCACCGCCCGCCCGGCGCGTCCGGCGCGCACGGGCACCCCAGCGTGATACTCCTGCACGGCTTTACCGGGAGCCGCACCAGCGACCACCGCATCTTCCCGCTGTTCTCGCGGCTGCTTGCGGGGCGGGGCGTCGCCAGTCTCCGCTTTGACTTTCGCGGCAGCGGCGAAAGCCAGGGGGACTTCAGCGAGATGACGGTGTCCCGCGAGGTCGAGGACACCGCGGCTGCCTTCGAGTACATGCGCCGCCAGCCGGACCTGGACCCCGAACGGGTGATGCTGCTGGGCTTCAGCATGGGCGGCCTCGTGGCGGCGCTCGCCGCGCCGCAGGTCCGCCCGCACCGGCTCGCGCTGTGGGCGCCGGCCCTGCCGGACCTGTGGCTGCCCATGCTGCGCGGCGGATTCCTGCCCGCCACCATCACCGATCACGGCGGGTGGCCGCTGGGCCGCGAGTTTCTTCAGGAGGTCACCCGGACCCGGCCGCTGGACGCCGCCGCCGGCTGGGGAGGCGAGGCGCGGGTGTTTCACGGAGACGCCGACCGGACCTGCCCGCCCGAGTGGGGGGTGCGGTACGCGCAGGCCCTCCACTGCGACGCAGTTGCCATCCCTGGCGCGGGGCACACCTTCGACTCGCTGGAGCAGACGGAGCTGCTGTTCCGCGAAACTGCCCGGTTCCTGACGGGTCAGTAGCAGCTGGCTTTGAGGTGCACGCCTGAGCGGCGCTGCGCCGCCTGGGGGGAACGGCCAGGGTCAGGGGGTGCGGGCCAGCCAGACAGTGTGCCCGCCGCCCTTCGTACCGCGGGCCCGGACGCGCCGCACCTGCACCTCGAAGCCAGCGCGCCCGAGTGCCGCCGTGAAACGCGGCACCTCATCCACACTCCAGACGGCCAGCACCCCCCCGGGCCGCAGGGCCGCCCGGGCGTTCGCCAGGCCGCGCGGCCCGTACAGACCGTCATTCCCGGACCGGGTCATGCCCTCAGGACCGTTGTCCACATCCAGCAGCACCGCGTCGAAGTGTTCCGGTGAGGCGCGCATCACGGCGTCCACGTCCCCCACGGTCACGCGCGTCCGGGGGTCGTTCAGGGGGCGGCCGGCGACCTCGCCCAGCGGTCCGTGGTTCCAGGTAACGACCTCCGGCACGAGTTCCGCCACGGTCACCTGGGCGTCGGCGGGCAGGGCGCGAAGGGCGGCGGCGAGCGTGAACCCCATGCCGAGCCCGCCGATCAGCACGCGCGGCGCCGCCCGTTCGGCGATCAGGGGGAGGCTCAGGTCCGCGAGGGCCTCCTCACTGGCATGCTGGCGGCTGTTCATCAGGTCGTACGCGGCGCCGCTGACGCGGATGCTGAATTCCGCGTCCCGCTGCCACAGTTGCAGTTCGTCGCGGCTGCCGGGAATGGGCGCGCGGCCCAGCGGCACCCAGGGCTTCACGCGGCGGTCCCGCAAACGGAAGGAAGAAGCGGCATCCGGTCAGTGTACCGCCCGTGCGGGTGACCCACGATGAGGCCTACAGGCCAATCAATGCGCCGAGCGCCGCGGCCCCAATGACAACCACGGCGGCATTCACGCGGGTGCCCTGAAGCAGCGCGAACGCCGCGGCGGCGATCAGGACGCCCGTCCAGCTGTGCAGGCTGCCGCGCGTGAGAACCAGCACGCCCGCGAGCATCACCCCCGCCCCGAACGGCAGCAGGGCGCTGCGCACGGCAGGCAGCCAGCGCCAGCGGCTCAGCCGCTGCCACGCGAGAATGGCGAGGGCGCTGAGCAGCGCGGTGGGACCGTAGAAGCCCAGCGTGGCGGCCAGCGCGCCCGGCCAGCCGCCTGCGGCAAACCCGTAGTGGGTCATGGCGAGCATATTCGGGCCAGGCATCACCTGCCCAAGCGCGAATCCGTTGGCGAGCACCTGCGGCGTAATCCAGTGCTTCTGGTCCACCAGGACCCGTTCAATCTCCGGCAGGTTCGCCCCGCCGAAACTCACGAGCCCCAGGCGCGTGAAGGTCAGGAAAATGTCGAGCGGGTCGGCTGTCATGACGCCGGGCGAACCAGGCCCTGCGTGGCCGTGAATGGACCGAGGGGGGAACAGGGGAGCGCGTCCCCCCCAGGCGGGCGGGCCGTCATTCGCCGCTCCGGGGACGGTGCACGACCAGCCCGACCGTGAGCACCCCCGCCAGGACGAGCAGCAGGTCCAGATGCAGCCACGCCAGCGCGAGGAAGGTGGCGCCCGCCAGAACCGGTCCGCCGCGGATGCCGGCCGTGACTTTCAGCACGGGCAGGGCAGCGGTGAGCATGACCCCCAGGGCGGCAGCGGCGGCGCCGCGCAGTGCGCTCTGCAGAGGCCCGGGGAGTCCGCCGGGAACGCCCAGCGTGAAGGCCGTGACGGCCAACATGACGATCAGGCCGGGGGTGAGGATGCCCACCACGGCCAGCAGGGCGCCCGCCTGGCCGCTCAGGCGGGCGCCGATCATCGCGGCGAGATTCACCGCGTTCGGGCCGGGTGTGAGCTGCGCAAGCGTAAACGCCTCGGCGAATTCCGCGTCGGTCATCCAGCCGCGGGTGTTCAGGGCGCGGCGGGTGTGGGCGGGCAGGCCCCCGCCGATGCCCACCAGGGCCACCCCCATGAACAGGCGCAGCAGGCTGGCCGGGGTGGGCGGCTGGGGGGGTGGAGCGGGCGGCGCGGTGGTGGTCAGGGGTGAGGAGGGCGCGCTCATGCTCTGAGCGTAGCGCTCCCCTCAGCTGACGGTCGGTACTACCCTGGTGACAACAGCAGGGCGGTCTACGGAACTCCCGGTCTGGTCAGGTCAGGCGCAGCAGCTGACCCCGCAGGACTCCGGCGTCGGTGGTGGGCAGGTCGCACGCGCGGCTGACGCAGACGTACGCGCGGCCCCCACCCGGCCGGTCCTGCAGCACAGGCAGATCCCCACCCTCCTCTGTACACGTCAGCGCCACGAACGGCAGAAACACCCCGGCGACCACCTGCTCCAGCGCCCGCCGCTCCTGCGACGTACCGATAATCGCCACCTCCGCATGCGGCGCGTTCAGGAACGCCGCCGCCTGCCACAGCCCCCCAAACCCCATCACCGCGGCCTGCATATCGGCCCGGAACGCACTCACGGTCCGCCGGGCAAGCGCCTCGGCCGCCGCGTCCCCGAAGTACCGTTCCATCCACACGCCCAGCAGCGCGCCCGCTGCGTTGTCCGAGAGCACCGCGCTGTCAAATCCCGGTGCCTGCCGGGCCAGCAGCACCTGCGCCCGCCCGCCGGACGCCATGAACACCCCCGCTTCCTCATTCCAGAAGTCGCGCCGCACCACGCCCCACAGGTCCCGCGCCCAGTGCAGGTGCTCGAGGTTCCCGTCCGCCTGGAACAACGCAATGAGTCCCAGCGCGTACAGCGCGTGATCCTCCATCAAACCTTCCACCCGCGCCTGCCCGCCGCCCCAGGTGTGGTGCAGCGTGCCGTCCGGCCGGCGCAGGCGCGTCCGGACGAACTGCGCGTTACGCTGCGCCACGGCCAGATACGCCTCATCCTGCAGGATCCGCGCGGCGTCCGCGAACGCTGCCAGCGCCAGCCCGTTCCACGAGGTGAGCACCTTGTCATCCGTTCCTGGCTGCGGCCGCGTGTGCCGCTCGGCAAGCAGCCGCGCCTTGAGCGCGTCAAGGTGCGCGCCCAGCTCCGCCTCGGTGCGCTGCGCCTCCAGCGCCAGATCGGGCACGGGCAGCGCCACGAACAGCACGCTGCGCCGCCCTGCTTCGGGCCGGTGAGGATCCAGGAAATTGCCCGGGTCCATGATCCCCAGGTGGCGGCACAGCAGCGCGCCGTCCTCGTCACTGAGCGCCGCCCGGACCTCCGCCGGGGTCCAGGTGAAGGTGAGGCCCTCCACGCCCTGAGTATCCGCATCCTGCGCGGAAAAGAACCCGCCGTCCGGGCCGAGCATCTCGCGCTGCAGGTACGCCAAGGTGCTGCGGGCGGCCTGGGCGAACGCCTCGTCTCCACTCACCTGGTACGCGCGCAGCAGCGTTCGCGTGAGCTGCGCATTGTCGTACAGCATCTTCTCGAAGTGCGGGACCCGCCACGCCTCATCCACGCTGTAACGGTGAAAACCCCCTCCCAGCTGATCGTGAAGGCCGCCCGCCAGCATGCGCCGCAGGGTGTGCAGCGCCATCAGCCGCCCGTCCGGGCGGGTCAGCAGGAAATCCAGCGTGGTTGGCGCCGGGAATTTCGGCGCGCCCCCAAAACCCCCCAGCGGTTCATCGAACACCCGCCGCAGGTTGCCCACCGCCCGCTCCAGCGCCTGCGGACCCACCTCACCGTCCGACGGACGGGGCCGGCTGGCCTCCCGCACGTGCTCGGTCAGCGCCTGCGCGTTGCCCAGCAGGGTGTGCCGCTCTTCCCGCCACGCCCGATCCACACTCGCCATGACCCGCATGAAACTGGGCAGGCCGTGACCGTCCTGCGGCGGGAAGTACGTCCCGGCGTAGAACGGCGCGCCGTCCGGCGTGAGGAAGACCGTCATCGGCCACCCGCCGTGCCCGGTCATGGCCTGCGTGGCGGCCATGTACACCGCGTCCACGTCGGGCCGCTCCTCGCGGTCCACCTTGACGTTCACGAAGTGAGCGTTCATGAACGCCGCGACCGCGTCATCCTCGAAACTCTCGTGCGCCATCACGTGGCACCAGTGGCACGTGGAGTACCCCACCGACAGCAGGACCGGCACGTCTCGCTCCCGGGCCGCCGCGAACGCCGCGTCCCCCCAGGGCCACCAGGCCACCGGGTTCTGAGCGTGCTGCCGCAGGTACGGACTGCTCTCCTGACCAAGGCGGTTCATGCCCGCAGCGTAGCGCCCCCCGGGGCGCGGGGGCAGAGCCTGAACGCCCGCCGCACGGTCCGCTCATGCCTGTCCCTCGGGCCATCATGTGCCCGCGGCGTATCCCGTACACTTCTCAGTTATGGACTTGAAGGCACAACTCAAAGCAGCGGTCGAGGCGGCCGCCGCGCAGATGGGCGCTCCTCTGGACGCTGCCATCCAGGACACCCCGGCCAGCAAACCCGGGGATTACGGCACGCCCGCCGCATTCCAGATGGCCAAGGCGCTCGGCGCGAACCCTGCTCAGGTCGCGCAGCAGCTCGCGCAGACGGTCACGCTGCCGGAAGGAATCAGCCGCGTGGAGGCCGCCGGGCCGTTCCTGAACTTCTTCGTGGATGTGGGCGGCTTCGTGCGCAACGTCGTGACCACTCCGTTCGCGATGCCCACGCAGGGCGGGAAGGTCGTCATTGAGCACACCAGCGTGAACCCCAACAAGGAACTTCACGTGGGGCACCTGCGCAACGTGGTGCTCGGCGACAGCATGGCCCGCATCTTCCGCGCCGCCGGACACCAGGTGGAAGTCCAGAACTACATTGACGACACCGGCCGTCAGGCCGCGGAGAGCCTCTTTGCCATGGACCACTACGGCCGCCAGTGGGACGGCACGCAGAAGTACGATCACTGGCTCGGCGAGGGGTACGTGCGCCTGAACGCCGACCCGGCCAAAGCGGACCTGGAAAGCGGAATCCGCGAGATCATGCACCGGCTGGAAGTGGGCGCGCTGCGGCCCCTGGTGGAACAGACCGTGAAAGCCCAGCTGGACACCTGCTTCCGCATCGGCGCCACGTACGACCTGCTCGTCTGGGAATCCGACGTGGTCGGCAGCGGCTTTCTCGCGCAGGCCATGAACATTCTTGAAGACAGCCGCTACACCACGCACCCCACCGAAGGCAAATTCGCCGGGGCGTTCGTGATGGACGTCAGCGAATTCATGCCCGGCCTGGAAGAACCCAACGTGGTGCTGCGCCGCAGCGACGGCACCGCCATGTACGTCGCCAAGGACATCGGGTACCAGTTCTGGAAGTTCGGGCTGTTCGAAGGCATGAAATTCAAACCGTTCATGCAGGACCCCGAAGGGCGCGCCATCTGGACCAGCGCTCCGGACGGCCAGCCGGACCTGGAACGGCGCTTCGGGCATGCGGGCGAGGTCATCAACGTCATCGACTCCCGCCAGAAGCACCCGCAGATGCTCGTGAAAAGCAGCCTGGGGGTCGCCGGGGAAACGGAGAAGGAGACGCGCAGCATTCACCTCTCCTACGAGTTTGTGAACCTGAATGGGCAGACCATCAGCGGGCGCAAGGGCATCACCCTGGCCGTGGACACTGCGCTGGAGCAGGCGGCCGCGCGCGGCTTTGCGGAACTCAGCGAGAAGAACCCCGACCTCGCCCTGCGTGAGGACGCCCAGGAGATCGCACGGCGCATTGGCGTGGGCGCCCTGCGCTTTGCCATGCTGCGCAACGAACCCAGCCGCGCCTTCGATTTTGACCTGGACAAGGCGAGCAGCCTGCAGGGTGACACGGCGCCGTACATCCAGTACGCCGCCGTGCGCGCCGCGAACATCCTGCGCCGCGCGCAGGAAGCCGGCCACGCCACGGACGGCACGGGAGCCGCGTGGGACGCCCTGCCCGACGTGGACCTGATTCTCGCCAAGCAGGTGGCCCGCCTGCCTGAAGTGGTCGCGCAGGCCGTCAAGCTTCACTCTCCGCACGGCGTCGCGCAGTACGCCCTGGACCTGGCCACCAGTTTCAACGCGTGGTACAACGCCAAGGACAGACAGGGCAAACCGGCCACGAACGTCCTTCAGAGCCCCGAGGGGTTGCGCGAGGCTCGCCTCGCCCTCGTGGCCCGCCTGCGCCGCGCCTTCGAGGAAACCCTGGACCTCATCGGGATCGAGATTCCGGCGGCCATGTAACCCGCAGTGGGGGAGGGTCTAGCCCCTCCCCGCCTCAGAAGCAACGGCCCTCAGCTCGTGCTGGGGGCCGCTGCTTGTCGGAATGGGTTCAGTTCACGCGGACACTGTTCGCCAGGGCCCGGATGACCGCTTCGTTGCGACCATAGTCCTTCACGTTCCCGGCGATAGTCAGAACCAGCATGCGGCCCCCGGCGCTCGTGACCAGCAGCTCACGGCGCAGTTCGTCGCCCTGGCCGGGCGTGGTGAACACGAACTGCGCCCACGGCGTCCCGCTGACCTGCACGAGGCTGGCCTTCAGCGACTTCACGTTGGGTACCTGCGCGCGGATCACGCTGGGAAACTGCTCAACCAGGGTGGTGATCTCATTTTTCGCGAGTTTGCTGCTGCGCCACTCGAAGGCGACACTCACCTTCCGGTCCTCGGTGAGAAACACCGCGTCGGGTCGGCCGGCGGCGCTCGGAAAGGCGGTCCGGATGCCGGCGGCGCTCAGCGTGAGCAGCCTGGCGTTGGGTTCTACGGTGACGGGCACGTTGCCCAGCTTCACGGGCACGGCGCTCGCCGCACTGAGGGTCAGGGCGGCGGCAAGCGTCAGGAGGAAGGAGCGGGGCTTCATGTCGGTGTCACCCTACCTGCCTGCACCCGGCTGCTCATGAAGCCAGGATGAGGAACGTGCGGGTCCGGTCAACCACCCGTCAGCCACGCACCCTAGGCCCCAGCCAGAGCGAAACCTGCGGCGCGCGCCCCGATCATCAGGGTCGTCGCGTTCGTGTTCGCGTGAAGAATGCGCGGCATCACGCTCGCGTCCCCCACCCACAGGCCCTGCGTTCCCTGCACCTGCAGCGCGCGGCTGACCACGGCCTCCTCCCCGTCCCCGAGGGCCGCAGTGCCCACCGGGTGGTACAGGGTCGCGCACTCGCGGGCGACATGCTGCCGCAGGGCCGCGTCACTGCGCAGTCCCTCGCCGGGCAGAACCTCCGCGCCGCGCAGCGTGGAAAGCGGCGCCGTGGCTGCGATCTCCCGCGCCTGACGCACCCCCCCCACCAGACTCTGAAGGTCACGCTCGTCCGTCAGGTATGCGGGGTCAATCACGGGAGCGGCCAGCGGGTCC
This sequence comes from Deinococcus taeanensis, assembly GCF_020229735.1. Classification (NCBI taxonomy): domain Bacteria; kingdom Thermotogati; phylum Deinococcota; class Deinococci; order Deinococcales; family Deinococcaceae; genus Deinococcus; species Deinococcus taeanensis. The sequence continues at coordinate 1,035,001 of NZ_CP083455.1, forward strand.
CGTGACGCCAGCGTCAGCCGGCCGCGACTGTGCACGTCCACGAGCACCGGCCCGATCGAGAAGTGATTGCCGGGCTCCGTAACGAAACCGTGGTCCCGGAAGTACGCCGGCCCGAAGTGAAACTGAATGTCCGGATCGTCCGTGGCCGCGTTCAGCCCGGACCGTGCGTGCGAGAACGCCGCGGCCTCCGCGACGTTGCTGCTCAGCGGGCCGCGGCGGCTCCACACGTACTGCGCCAGCGCCGCGCCCTGCGGCACGCGGTCCAGGGACTGCACGCGCGAGCGCGTAATCACCGGGACCGCCAGGTGATCCTGCAGGCCCGCGCCGACCCCGGGAAGCGCCACCCGGACTGGAATGCCGTGCCGCTGCAATTCCGCGCGCGGCCCCACCCCCGAGAGCATCAGGAGTTGCGGGGTCTGCACGGCGCCTGCCGTGAGAATCACCCCTCCGGCCGGAGCGTCCAGCGTGCGGCCCCGCCAGCGCAGCCGCACGCCTGCCGCCCGCGTGCCGTTCCACAGCAGTTCCAGCACGTGGGCGCCCGTCAGGACCGTCAGGTTCGGGTGGGTCAGGACCGGCTTGAGGAACGCCCGGAAGGCACTGAAGCGCTCCCCGTTCAGGTGATTGCTCTCCAGCAGGCCCGCGCCGTCCAGACGGCCGTCGTTGAAGGTCTCTACCACCGGGAGGCCCAGGCCCAGCGCGGCAGACGCGACGAACGCGTGGCTGAGGGGATGGGACTCGGCGCGCGCTCCGGCCGGCATGGGCCCCCGGTCTCCGCGCGTGCCTCCGGCGGGACCGCGGTACGTTTCCAGGGCCCGGAATTCCGGCAGCACGTCCGCCCACGTCCACCCGTCGCCCCACCCGTCGAAATCGCGTTTCGACCCGCGGATCCAGATGGTGGCGTTGATGGCGCTGCTGCCGCCCAGCACCTTCCCGCGGGGCCAGTAGAACGCCCGGCCGGCGGCGCGCGCCTGCGGGACCGTGCTGAGATTCCAGTCCAGGTGCGTGCGGAACAGCCGGTTGAACGCGCCGGGCGCGCGGATCAGCGGGTGCGTGTCCGGGCCGCCCGCCTCGAGCAGCAGCACCTTCGCTCCGGCGTCCAGCAGGCGCCGCGCCGCGACACACCCGCCCGAGCCGGCCCCCACCACAATGAAATCCGCGCGGCCCGCCGCGCCCCGGTCATCCGTTGTCATGTGCGGCGAGTATAGCCGCGCCGCGCCGCGCGCAGGCGTCTACCGCGCTGCCGGGACGCCGGGCGGGCCGTGTTCTACACTTCTGCGCATGAGCCTCACGTTTCCGCAGGGATTCACCGCCGCCGCCATGGCCGCCGGCATCAAGCCGAGCGGCCGGACCGACCTGAGCGGCGTCACGTCCAGCAGCGACTGCACCTGGGCGTTCGCGGGCACCCGCTCGACCACCGCGGCCGCCTGCGTGACCCGCAACCGCGCCCTGTACGCGCAGGGCGCGCCGGTGCGGGCGCTGCTGGTGAACGCCGGCAACGCCAACGCCGCCACCGGGGCGCGCGGCGCGGCCGACAACGCCGACATGGCCGACGCGTTCGGCAGCGTCCTGAACGTCGCCGCCGACGCCGTGCTGACCGCCAGCACCGGCATCATCGGTCACCTGCTGCCCATGGACCGCGTCCTGAGCGGCATCGAGCACCTGCCCGACGAACTGGATGCCGGTGCGGACGCTTTCGCGAGCGCCATCATGACGACCGACACGCGCCCCAAGACGGCGCAGGTCACGCTCAGCAGCGGCGCGCGCATCGTGGGCACCGCCAAAGGCAGCGGCATGATTCACCCGGACATGGCGACCATGTTCGCGTTCGCGTTCACGGACGCGCAGGTGGATCAGGCTGCGCTCCGCGGGGCGTTCCCGGCCATCGTGAACCGCACCTTCAACGCCGTGACCGTGGATGGAGACACCAGCACGAACGACATGGCGGTCGTGCTGGCCAACGGCCAGGCAGGCCCGGTGGACCTTCAGGAGTTCCTGCGCGCCCTGGAGGCCGTGATGCGCGACCTGGCCCGGCAGATCGCTGCGGACGGCGAGGGCGCCACGAAACTCCTGACCGTGCAGGTCAGCGGCGCCCGCACCGAGGCCGAGGCGCTGGCCGCCGCACGCACCTGCTGCGTGAGCCCGCTGCTCAAAAGCGCCGTGCACGGCAACGACCCGAACTGGGGCCGCGTGATCATGGCGGTCGGCCGCAGCGGCGCGGGCGTGAACATCGAACAGCTCCGCGTCACGGTGCAGGGCCAGCCGGTGTTCGAGGGCCGGCCCCTGCCCTACGACGACGCGCAGGTCAGTGCCAGCATGAAAGCCGACGAGGTGGTGTTCACCGTGGACCTGGGGGTCGGCGACGCGCGCGGCGAGGCGTGGGGCTGCGACCTGAGCGCCGAGTACGTCAGCATCAACGCCGACTACACCACCTGACGCGCGGGCCGGGCGGGCTTGAGCGTCCTTTGACCCTCTGCGTGCGCTGGCCGGGGGAGCCGTAGGGTGCAGGCATGGTTTCCCCGACTTCCGCTTCCCGGCCGCGCCCGGCGCTGGCGCGCCCGCTGGACCTCACGTACCCGTCCAACCGCGCCGCGGCGCTGGGCACCCTGGCGACTGTGGCGGTCGCCCGGGCGCGCGGCCGGCCCTGGCCCGACGCGCTCGGCACGGGCGCCGCAGCATTCCTGGCCTGGGCCACGGCCCGTGAGCTCGACCCTGATCACCCGGTCACCGCGAACGCAGCGCTGGCCGTCGCGGCGGCCGCGACCCTGCCTGACCGGCCTGTGGGCCTGCGGCCCCTGCTGGGGGCGGTGGCGGTCCTGTCGGGGCTGCGTCTCACAGCCGGCACCACCGGGCAGAGCACCACGCGCACTGATCTCGTGGCGTTGCTGACCCAGGCGCTGCTGGCCGCCGGGACGGGCGCACCGGTCGCGGCGGCCGTGGCCGGCGCCGCGCCGCTCCTCACCCCCCAGGACCGCAGCGCCGTACCCCTGATGGGGGCGCTGCTGCCCGCCTTCACGCACGCTCACGCCGGCTCGTGGCGGGGCGCACTTCTGTCCGCCGCCGCCCTGCCCCTCGCCGGGACGCTGACAGCCCCTGAAGCGGTGGGCAGCGCCTGCGACCGCGCGCCCCGCACGGTCCGCGCCGCCGAGGTGCAGCGGACGAGGCAGGTGGCCGTCCTCGCGCTGGCTGCCGGACTCGTGGCCCGGCAGTCCCGCGGGCTGCTGCCCCTGGCCGCCGCGTGCCTGACCGTTGCGGCGCGGCGCGCCGGGGCAGACCTGAAGACTGAATGAATGCCTGCGCCCGTTAATGGCAGGCCCCATGACAGCTTCACGGCGCCGCGCGTGACTAAGCTGAGCCCATGACCGGAATGGCAAGACAGGTGACGCTGGTGCTCGCCACGCTCCTGACCCTGGTGATGACTTACCTCAGCAGCGCCCTGCCCCTGTTCGGAAAGTCCAACAAGGAGGTCAGCGACGCCCTCCCGAACGCCTTCACACCCGCTGGCCTCACCTTCGCCGTGTGGGGCCCGATTTTCGTGGGCCTGCTGATCTTCGCGGCGTACCAGGCGCTTCCGGCGCAGCGAGGTCCGCGCCTGGACCGGCTGTTCTGGCCGTTCCTGCTGGGCAACATGCTGAACGTGTCGTGGCTGCTGGCCTTTCAGAGCCTGCGTGTCGGGCTCAGCGTGCTGGTCATGCTGGCCCTTCTCGCCGCCCTGATCTGGCTGTACCTGACCGTCCGCCGCCTCCCCCCGCAGGGGCCGGAACGGTGGACGCTGGCGGTGCCCACCTCGATCTACCTCGCGTGGATCAGCGTGGCGACCATCGCCAATATCACGGCCTTTCTGGTGGGGGCCGGGGTGACCGGTGGCGCGCTGGGGCTCAGTGCGCCCCTGTGGTCGGCCCTGCTGGTGGTGATCGCCGCGGTGATCGGCGTGTTCTTCCTGGTCCGCTTCCGGGATTTCCCTTTCGCGCTGGTGCTGCTGTGGGCGTTCTACGGGGTGTATGTGGCCCGGCCCGACGTTGCCACGGTGACCACCGGGGTCGGCATTGCCGCCGCACTGGTGATGCTGGGCAGTCTGGTGGCCCTGCGTGGCCGCCGCACTGCTCTGTAGCGACCGGCAGCGCAGGCCGGCACGCCCGCGTGTGTTGCGGTCGCTGGCCCGGGTAGACTGCCCTTCTCATGCCTCCGTCTGACACGCCCCTCGCCCTGATCGGCTACCCCTCCCCGGCCGCACGTGCCCTCCGGGACCTGGGCCTGATCGCCGTGAACGTTCCCACCGGCGACCTGCGGGGCGTGCTGGACGCCTGCCGCACCCTGCAGTTCAGCGGAGCGCTCGTGCATCCCAGCCAGGAGACGCACGCCCTTGACGCCGTCACCCCTGACCCGGTCGCCCGCCGCGTGGGGCGCGTGGACGCCGTGTCCCTCAGCGGCCAGCCGCGCGGCACCTTCGCGTTCAGTGACGCGCTGACTGACGCGCTCGACGCGAGCGGGTACGCGTCGCGCGGCGCGAGCGCCCTGATTCTGGGCCTGGATGCCCACGACCTCGCGCTGGCCCTCCCCCTGGCCCGGCTGGGTTTCACCGAACTGGGTCTCGCGGCCGAAAGCATCCCGGAGGCCGAACGTGCCGCCCGGGACCTGCCCGCGGCGCGCCGCGCCTACCCCCTGAGCCGGCGTGACCCGAGCGTCAGCGCTTTCGCGGCCCGCGCGGACCTGCTGATTCTCACCGCCGGCACCATGCCTGCCGGGATGGTGCAGCCCTATCACACCGTGATCGATCTGACGGGCCGCGCCAGTGTTACCGGGACGGGCGCCAGCAGCGTGGACCTGCGGGACCTGCCGCTGCGCCGCCTTGCCCGGCAACTCGAGCATGCCACCGGTCAACGGTTCCACCCGCAGGGACTGGAGGGGGCCCTGCAGGCCCTGGCCTGAGCCACGCCGCAGCGCGCGCCGGACACAGACACAGAGGCGCCCCCCAGCAGTGGGGGCGCCTCCCTTGTTGCGCTGCTCTCAGTTGTGACTGACTGTTTCCAGTTTCTGTAGGAAGGCGCGCCCACCCTCCAGAGACGCTTCGAAGCCGTCGGCTGTGCCAAACACCAGCGTTTCGGCGAGCGTCTCGCTCATCAGGTACTCCTGCCACGCCTCGGCGGCCTCGCGGGCGTCGCCACTCAGGTCCAGGTGCAGGGCAATGCGGTCCTGCACCTCGAAACCGGCTTTCTTGCGGGCATCCTGCACGCCGCGCACCAGGTCACGCGCCAGGCCTTCGAGTTCCAGTTCGCGCGTCAGGGTGGTGTCGAACGCCACGAGGTACCCGGCTTCCTCCTGGGCGGCGAACCCTTCGGGAGACCTGGCGTCCACGAGCACCTCGTCGGGTCCCAGTTCGAAGCGTTCGCCGGTCGGGGCGACCACCTCAAAGTGCTTGCCGTCCCGGACGAAACGGGCGACCTCGCTGGGGTCCGCGGCCTGAAGGGCGGCGCGAACCTGCGGCACGGCCTTCCCGAACTTCTTCCCCAGGACCGGCAGGTTGGGGCGCAACTGGTAACTGACGAGTTCCGTGAACTGATCAATCAGTTCGACCGCCTTGACGTTCAGTTCCTCCTTGATCTGCTCCGCAAAGCGGCCCAGCGCCTGGGTCTGCTCGGCCGTTCGGGCGCGGACCATCACTTTCGGCAGGGGCTGGCGCTGGCGCAGACCAGTCTGCCCACGCACGGCGCGGCCGAGGCTCACGACGCGAAGCACGGCGTCCATCTCCCCGACGAGCACAGGGGCGGACAGGGTTTCGTCCACGGTCGGCCAGGGCGTCAGGTGGACGCTGTCCGGCGCGTCCGGCACCAGGGAACGCACGAGATTACCGTACAGCGTCTCGGCGAGAAACGGCGTGAACGGCGCCGTCAGCTGCGTGACGGTCACCAGGGCGTAGTGCAGGGTGGAGTACGCGTTGTGGTCCACCTGCCCGTCGCCGCTCCAGAAGCGGCGGCGGTTGCGCCGGACGTACCAGTTGCTCAGGTCCTCCACCACGAAGTCCTGCAGGGCGCGGCTCGCCCCGGTCGGATCGTAGGTTTCCAGGCGGTCGGTCACGGTGGTGATCAGGGCCTGCACCTTGGCCAGCAGCCAGCGGTCCACCTCGGGCCGCTCATGGGCGGGCGAGGCCGCCTGGAGGTCCGGGCGGTCCAGGTTGGCGTACAGCACGAAGAACGAGTAGGTGTTCCACAGGGTCAGGAAGTACGAACGGAACGCCTCACCCACCAGGTTCATGCCGAAGCGGCGGCTCAGTTCGGGCGGCGCGGAGACGTACATGTACCAGCGCGCGGCGTCGGCGCCGTACTGCTCGAAGACGTCCCAGGGGTTCACGATGTTCCCCTTGCTCTTGCTCATCTTCGCGCCCTTCTCGTCCAGGATGTGTCCGGAGCAGATGACGCTCTTGTACGCCACGGAGTCAAACACCATCGTGCCGATCTGGTGCAGCGAGTTGAACCAGCCGCGCGTCTGGTCGATGGCTTCCGCGATGAAGTCCGCGGGGAAGCCGCCCTGCTCGACTTTCTCCTTGTTCTCAAACGGGTAGTGATGCTGCGCGAAGGGCATGGCGCCGCTGTCGTACCAGACGTCCATCACGTAGGGCACCCGCCGGAACGTCTTGCCGTCCTGTTCGAAGGTTATGTCGTCCACGTAGGGCCGGTGCGGATCGAAGTCCGGTCCGGTCAGTTCGGGGCGGCCGCTCAGCTCGGCCAGTTCCGCGTAACTGCCGATCACCCGGGCTTCGCCGTCCTCACTTTCCCACACGGGCAGCGGGGTGCCCCAGTAGCGGCTGCGGCTGAGGTTCCAGTCGATCAGGTTCTCGAGCCAGCCGCCGTACCGGCCGTTGCGGATGTGCGGGGGATGCCAGTCGATGGTCTGGTTCAGTTCGATCAGGCGGTCTTTCAGGCGGGTGTTGTTCAGGTACCACGACTCGGTGGCGTAGTACATCAGCGGTGTGCCGCAGCGCCAGCAGTGCGGGTAGGCGTGCAGGAAGTTCTTTTCGCGCCACATCAGACCCCGGGCCCGCAGGTCGCGGACAATCTCGGTGTTCGCGTCGCGGAAGAACGCGCCCTTCCACGGTCCGAAGCGGTGCTTGCCCTCGCCGTCCACGCCCACGATCACAGGGAAGCCGTAGTTCCGGGCGAGGCGCATGTCGTCCTCACCGAACGCGGGCGCCGTGTGCACGATGCCGGTGCCGTCACTGTCGCTGACGTAGGTATCCAGGCCGCTCATCCACACGGGCTTACCTTCACCCTCGGCGTCGTACGCTTCGGTAAACAGCGGGTGGTAGGCCACGCGTTCCAGGTCCGTGCCGCGGAACGTTTTTACGATCTCGGCGTCCTCGCCCAGCACCTCAGCGCGCAGACTGGCCGCCAGGATCAGGACGTTCCCGTCCTGATCCCTGGCCGCCACGTACTCGAACTCCGGGTGAATGGCGACGCCCACGTTGTACGGCAGGGTCCAGGGCGTGGTGGTCCACACCAGGAACGCCGCGCCGTCCGGGAGGTCCAGACTCTGCGGGTCGGTCAGGCGGAAGGGCACGTACACGCTGGGATCCTGGATGTCCTTGTAGCCCTCGCTGACCTCCGCGTTGGAGAGCGTGGTGCCGTCCTTCGGGCAGTACGGCGCGACGCGGAAGCCCTTGTACAGCAGACCCTTCTCGCTGAGCTGCTTGACGCTCCACCAGATGCTCTCGATGTAGTTCTTGTGCAGCGTCATGTACGCGTCGTCCAGGTCCACCCAGTAGCCCATGCGCTCGGTGAAGCGGCGCCACTCGGCTTCGTATTCGAACACGCTGGTGCGGCACTCGGCGTTGAAGCGGTCGATCCCGTACGCCTCGACCTCCCGCTTGCTGTTCAGACCAAGTTTCCTCTCCACGCCCAGTTCCACCGGCAGGCCGTGGGTGTCCCAGCCGGCCTTGCGCGGCACGAAGTAGCCCTGCATGGTGCGGAAACGCGGGAAGAGATCCTTGAAGGACCGGGCCTGCACGTGGTGCACGCCGGGCTGGCCGTTGGCGGTGGGTGGACCTTCGTAGAACGTGAACACCGGACCGTCCCGGGTCTGCTCCAGAGAACGTTCGAAGACGCGGCCTTCACGCCAGAAGGTCAGGATGTCCTGTTCCATGGCGGGAAAGTTCGGATTGGGCGGCACAGGCGAAAAGGGAAGGGTCTTCTCAGTGGTCATGGGATCTCCAGGCTGGGTACGGGGGAGTGGTGAGGGCCGTCGCTGGGGCGGGGATCACCCGCGTCCGAATAGCTCGGCGGCAGCGGCAACGGGCAGGGGCGTGCAGTTGTGGCATGGTCACCTCCGGAGCGGGCAGGAATGCAGACAGACGGGGCGGCAGGTCTCAGCGTGTGCTGGGACGCGCCGCCCCGGGGGGCTGATGCGTGGTACCACCCAACTTCGTGCGGCGCACGGCGCCTCACCTTGTTGCAGGGCCCTCTGCCGGGGGGCGTCCGGGCGGGTCTAGTGGGCCGCTGGCCCCTCGGGGGGCAGGCTGTTCTTCCGCCGGCGCGGGAGGTGATGGTTCGGCAGGTGCGGCGTCGCGTCAGGCTCTCACCGTCCCTGACTCGCTCATGCTGCCCTTGCACCGCGTACTGTCCTCTCGGTCGCCGTGAGTTGTCTCACCCCGGTCTGGGGCGCGCCTCATGGTAGGACGGCAGGCTGCTCACGGTCAACGTGAGAGCTACAGTGCGTCACGCTGCGGAGTATGCTGGGTCCTGGCTTCCTGCGCTTCATCCCCGCTTCCAGTGCCCTTAGGCGTGCGAGATGCCGCCGCAGGTGATTACAATTGTCATCAGGAGATCAGTTATGGAATTCTTTATCGATACGGCCATCACGGAGGAGATCCGCGAAATCAACGCGTGGGGCGTCCTGGCGGGCGTGACCACCAACCCCAGCCTGATCGTCGCCTCAGGCCGCGACTTCCGTGAGGTTGTGCAGGAGATCGCCGGCCTGGTCGGCGGCGCCATCAGCGCCGAAGTGACCGCGCTCGACGCTGAAGCGATGATCCGCGAAGGCCGCGAGGTGGCCGCGTGGAGCGACCACGTCGTCGTGAAACTGCCCCTCACGCCCGCAGGTCTGCAGGCCTGCCGGGCCCTGACGGACGACGGCATCCGCACGAACGTCACCCTGTGCTTCAGCGTGCCGCAGGCCCTGCTGGCCGCCCGCGCCGGCGCCACGTACATCAGCCCCTTCGCCGGGCGCGTGGATGACATCGGCTGGGACGGCATCGACCTGATCCGGCAGATCAAGGAGGCGTACGTGCTGGGCGGCATTGAGACCAAGGTGCTGGCCGCCAGCATCCGCCATCCCACGCACGTCGTGCAGGCCGCGCTGGCCGGCGCCGATGTCGCCACCATCCCCTACAAGGTGTTCAGGCAGATGGTCACGCACCCCCTGACCACCGCCGGTCTGGACGGCTTCATGAAAGACTGGGCGAAACGAGCCGGAGGTGAGGTCCAGAAGTGACCGATTCCACCCGGCCGAGCCTGCCCTTTCACGAACTTCAACAGAAGATCCTCCCCGAACTGCACCTGATTGCCGCCGGGTACGGCATCGAAAACTACCGCAAACTGAAAAAAGACGCCCTGGCGCTGTCCATCATGGAGCACCAGGCGGACGCCGAGGGGCAGCTGCTTGCCCGCGGTTTCCTGGAGATCAGCGCCGACGGCTACGGGTTCCTCCAGGCCGACCTGCTGGACCCCAACAGCCGCACCGTGCTTGTCAGTGCCGGCGTGATCAAGCAGTTCTACCTGCGCACCGGAGACGAGATCATCGGCCGGGCCCGCAAGCCCCGCGAGAACGAACGCTTCGGCGCGCTGGTGCAGGTGGAGGCCGTCAACGGTCTGGACCCTGACACGGCCCGCCGCCGCCCGCGGTTCGATGACCTGACGCCCACCTTCCCGGAAGCGCAGCTGGTCATGGAAGATCCCAGCATGGACGACGGCCTGAGCCTGCGTGTGGTGGACCTGCTTGTGCCGATCGGGCGCGGGCAGCGCGCCCTGATCGTCGCGCCGCCCAAAGCGGGGAAAACCACCCTGCTGAAGAAAATCGCCAACTCCATCGTCAAGAACTACCCGGACGTGACCGTCATGGTGCTGCTCGTCGATGAACGCCCCGAGGAGGTCACGGACTTCCGGGAGAGCGTCCAGGGCGCCCAGGTGATCGCCAGTACCTTCGACGAACCGCCCCAGCACCACGTGCGCGTGGCGGAGTTCGTGCACGAACGCGCCCGGCGCATCGTGGAGGAGGGCGGGCACGTGGTGATTCTGCTGGACTCCATTACCCGGCTGGCCCGCGCGAACAACCTCGTCACGCCGCCCACCGGCCGCACCCTCTCGGGTGGTCTGGACAGCAATGCCCTGCACTGGCCCAAACGCTTCCTGGGCGCCGCCCGCAACATCCGCGAGGGAGGCAGCCTCACCATCCTCGCCACTGCGCTGGTGGAAACGGGCAGCCGCATGGACGACGTCATCTTCGAGGAATTCAAAGGCACCGGCAACGCGGAACTCGTGCTCTCACGCCGCCTGGAGGAACGCCGCATCTTCCCGGCGCTGGACATCCTGAAGTCCGGGACGCGCCGTGAGGAACTACTGCTGCAACCCGAAGTTCTGAAGAAGATGTGGCTGCTGCGTAAGGTCATCAGTGACATGGACCCCGCGGACGCCATGGAGATGCTGCTGTCCCGTATGGGAAAAACCCGCAACAACGTCGAGTTCCTGCAGGCCCTGGCCGGCGGCTGACGTTTCATTGCCCTCACCCCTGATTCCGGAGTCCTGTCTTGTTCTCAACCCTGTTCCGCCGCGCCACGCGGCTCGCGGCGCTGTCCGGTCTGCTGTGGGCCTGCGGCGCTCACGCCCAGCAGGCCACGCCGCTGGATCACTTGATTACCCCGCTGCAACTTCACCTGGAGCAGGCGCCCGACCTGGTGCTGAGCCGGGACCGCGGTGAACGGACCCTGCAGGTCGTCACGGACCGCGCCACGCCGGTCGCGGCGGTCGCACACCGCTACGGCCTGACCGGCCACGCGGTGACGGTAGTGCAGGAACACCCGCGCACGCAGGTGCTGCAACTGGCCCTGCCGGCGCGTCTCGCGGAGCGCCAGCCGGTCAGGCCGCGCTCCGTGGCGCTGTACCGCGTGCGGAGCGGGGACACCATGGCGCGCGTCGCTGCCCGCTTCGGGGTGTCGCTCGTGGACCTGCTGGGCATGAATCTGGACCGCACCAGCCTGGACCACCTGAAACAGGGCAGCACCCTGAACGTTCCCACCGGGCCGACAGGTCTGCTGGTGCGTATCAAACCCGGGCAGAACGCGCTGTCCCTGATTGCCGGGTACGGCGCGGACCTGCTTGCCACCGCGCAGGCGAATGACGTGCTGCCCACCGAACTGAAGGTCGGGGATCAGCTGCTGCTGCCCGGCATTCGCGCCGAGGGCTTTGCCGGGCAGCTGGCCGAGAAACGCGACGCGGAGCGCCGCGCGGCGCTGGCCGCGCAGCGGCAGCAGCAGTACGAGAAGTTTCTGACGTGGAAGCAGCAGCGTCAGCGTGCCCGGCTGGAAGCGAAGTTCGCGGCGCAGGCCCGGTACGAGGCGTACCTCGCCTGGAAGAGCAGCCCCGAGCGGCAGGCCAAGATCGCCGCCTACGAGCGCCAGGCCCAGTTCGAGGCGGCCCAGGCCGCGGCGCGGACCCGCGCCCGCCTGACGGCCCGGCAGAACGCGCAGCGCAGCACCGTGTCCGCTGCGAGCACCCATGCCGGCCCCCACGCGGCAACGGGCAGCGGCGGGCTGGTGTGGCCCATGCGGTCATTCCGGATCACCAGCCGCTATGCGGAACGGGATATTGAATTTCACCGGCAGGTGTTTCACGGGGGCGTGGACTTTGCGGCGCCGTACGGCACGCCCATCTACGCTGCGGCGGCGGGGACAGTCACGCAGAGCGGGTACGGTGCGTACGGTCTGAACGTCTTCACGTCCGGCGGGAACAGCACGCTGGTGTACGGGCACATGAGCCGCACGGCCGTTGCTGCGGGGCAGCAGGTGCAGCAGGGGCAGCTGCTGGGGTACGTGGGCTGCACCGGCATCTGCACCGGCCCACACCTTCACTTTGAGGTTCGGCTGGGCGGGCAGACTGTGGACCCGCTGACGCTGCTGCCATGACCGGCCAGCGTGCCGGTGTGCGCCTTCTGGTGGTGGACGATGAGGAGCAGATCCTGGAACTGCTGGACCTCACGCTCAGCCTTCAGGGGTATGAGGTGTACCCGGCGGCCAGCGGTCCTGCGGCGCTGGAACGGCTGGAGCGTCAGGCGGTCGACGTGATCGTGATGGACGTGTTGATGGCCCCATGGGACGGGTTCGAGACGGTGCGCCGCCTGGCAGAGCGGCACGGCGCGGCCCTCCCGCCTGTGGTCTTTCTGTCCGGCCTGGCGCGCCCGGCCGTGATGCCGGAACTGGGCTCGGGGGTGGTGGAGGCGTATCTGGTCAAGCCCTTCCGCCCAGCCCAACTGGTGGAGAAGATCGAGGAGGTCCGCCGCCGGACGCAGCGCTGACCACTACGGTTCAAACTGACCCCGCCGGGTACACAGGAGTGACCCTACCGGCGGGGTCAGTTCTGGCCTACCCTGACGGCATGTCTGACGTGAACACTGGAACCCCCGCCCTGAAACAGGGCTTCGCTGAAATGTTCAAGGGCGGCGTCATCATGGACGTCGTCACCGCCGAGCAGGCCCGGATTGCCGAGGCCGCCGGCGCCACGGCCGTGATGGCCCTCGAACGCGTTCCGGCCGACATCCGCAAGGACGGCGGGGTGGCCCGCATGAGCGACCCCAAGATGATCAAGGAAATCATCGCCGCCGTCTCCATCCCCGTGATGGCCAAGGTGCGGATCGGGCACATCGTGGAAGCCCAGATCCTCCAGGCGCTCGGCGTGGACTTTATCGACGAGTCCGAAGTCCTGACCCCCGCCGACGACCAGTATCACATCCTGAAAAGCGAGTTCAAGGTGCCCTTCGTGTGCGGCGCCAAGAACCTCGGCGAGGCCCTGCGCCGCGTTGGTGAGGGCGCCAGCATGATCCGTACCAAGGGCGAGGCCGGTACCGGCAACGTGATCGAAGCCGTTCGGCACGCCCGCACGGTCCTCGGTGAGATCCGCGCCATCCAGGCCCGCCCGGCCGAGGAACTCATGACTGTGGCCCGTGACCTTCAGGCGCCGTACGAACTGATCCGCTTCGTGCATGAGCACGGCAAGCTGCCGGTCGTGAACTTCGCTGCCGGCGGCGTCGCCACGCCCGCCGACGCCGCACTGATGATGCACCTGGGCCTGGACGGCGTGTTCGTCGGCAGCGGCATCTTCAAGAGCGACAACCCCGAGCGCCGCGCGGAGGCCATCGTGAAGGCCGTCACGCACTACCAGAATGCCGACGTGCTCGCCGAGATCAGCGAGGACCTGGGCGCCCCCATGACCGGCATCAACATCGACGACCTGATTCCCGCCGAACGTCTCGCCAGCCGGGGCTGGTAAGGCACATGGGACCGCGCATCGGGGTGCTGGCGCTGCAGGGGGCCTTCCGGGAACACCGCCGGCACCTGGAAAGCCTGGGAGCGCAGGTTGCAGAAGTGCGCCTCCCGGCTGACCTGGAAGGCCTGCACGGCCTGGTGCTGCCTGGCGGGGAAAGCACCACCATGGCGCGCCTGATGACCGAGTACGACCTGTGGGCGCCCATCCGGGCCCTGCATGACCGCGGCGGTCAGCTGTGGGGCACCTGCGCCGGCGCCATCCTTCTGTCACGCGAGGTTCAGGGCGCGCCGCCGCAGTTCGGGCGGCAGGACAGCCTGGGCCTGCTCGACGTCACCGTTCAGCGCAATGCCTTCGGCCGCCAGATCGACTCGTTCACCACAGAACTCCCGGTCACCGGGCTCGACGCTCCGCTGCCCGCTGTGTTCATCCGTGCCCCTGCGTTTGTTCGCGTGGGTGTGGGCGTGGAGGTCCTGTCCGAGTTCGAGGGGCGCGCCGTGACCGTCCGGCACAACCGCGTCCTCGCCACGGCCTTTCACCCGGAACTCACGGATGACAACCGCCTGCACGAACTGTTCGTGCAGCAGTGCCTCGTGCCCACCTGAAGCGGCGCTGTTCAGGGCGTCCTGTTCCCTGTGAACAGGACGCCCTTTGTTGTGGCTGGGCGCGGGCGGGTAAAGGCCAGCCCCGCCCAAGCTCCTTCCGTTGGTTCAGTCGTTGGCTTGCCGGGCGGCGCTGCGCAGCGGGCCGGGCCGCAGCAGCAGGCTCAATCCGAATGCCACGGCCACCAGACCCAGGGCCAGGATGTACGCCCGCCGCAGGCCCTCAGCCAGTTCAAAGCCGCCCGTCTCTATGGCCCCTGAACCGATCAGCAGGGCCATCAGGGCCACACCCAGGGCGCCGCCCATCTGCCGGGCGAACAGCACGCCGCTGGTCACGGCGCCCAGTTCCGGGCGGGGGGTAACGTCCTGCGCAGCGAGCAGCAGGCTCAGCATGGAAAAGCCCATGCCGGTGCCCACCGCGAAGCCCAGCGCACTCGTCACCCAGAGCGGCGCGTGCACGGCGAAGGTCAGGGCGGCGAACATCATGGCGAGCACCGCGAACCCCACCTGCGCAATGCGGGCCAGCGGCACAGTCTTCACGAGGCGCGCAGTGAGGATGGCGGTCAGCGTCCAGCCGACCAGCATGGGGGTCAGGATGGCGCCGCCCGCTGTGGCGCCCCGCCCGGTGACGCCCTGGGCGTACAGGGGCAGGTAGGCGATCACGCCGAAGTACGCCGCGCCGCCCAGCAGGTTCCCGGCAAACGCCACGCGGGGCAGCCGTTCGCGCAGGGCGCGCATGGGCAGCAGCGGTTCAGGATGGCGGCGTTCCAGCACGACCGCGCCTGCCAGGGTTAGGGCGCCCAGACCCACCAGCAGCCACTGCTTTTGCTCCAGGCCCCACACGACCAGCCCGCTGCCGAGCGTGAACAGGGTCGCGCCCGCCCAGTCCAGGCGGGCGGGGCGGGGCTGCCCGGTTTCCGGAAGGAACCGCAGGGCCAGGAGCAGAGCAGCCACGCCGAAGGGAAGACTGGCGTAAAAGGTCCAGCGCCACGAGAGCGTTTCGGTGAGCCAGCCGCCCAGCAACGGCCCCACGAGTCCGGAGACGCCCCACACGCCGGAAATCATGGACTGCACGCGGCTGCGTTCGGTCAGGGCGTACAGTTCGCCGACCATGGTGAGGGTCAGCGGCAGCAGGGCACCGGCGCCGACGCCCTGCAGGGCGCGCGCCGCGATCAGGACAGGCATGGAGTGGCTCTGGCCGCACAGGGCCGAGCCCAGCAGGAAGATCACGATGCCGGTCAGGTACAGGGTGCGCCGCCCCAGGATGTCGCTCGCGCGGCCCCACAGGGGGCTGAAGACTGTGCTGGTCAGCAGGTACACCGCGAAGGGCAGGGCGTAGAGGTGTTCGCCGCCCAGGTCGTGGATGACGCTGGGCATGGCCGTGGCAACGACACTGGCTTCCAGCGCTGCGAGAAACACGCCCACCACCAGCCCGAGGGTCGCCAGCTGGCGGGCGTGGGGGGAGAGCTGCGGGAAGGCGGGGGGGGTCACGTGGCCCAGGGTACTCCCAGGGGTGCATAAAGAATGAGGGACTGGATTCAGCGGGTCTGAATCGTTACAGTCAGGACATGACCATGCATCAACGACCGCTGGGCCGCACCGGCCTGAATGTCACCGAGATCGGCTACGGCGCCTGGGGCATCGGCGCAGACATGTGGAAGGGCGCCGACGACACTGAGAGCCTGACTGCGCTGCGCCGCTACATTGAACTGGGCGGCAACTTCATCGACACCGCCATGGGTTACGGCAACGGTCACAGCGAACGCCTCGTCGGTCAGGTGGCGCGCGAACACCCCGGCACGCTGGTCGCCACGAAAATCAGTCCCATGAACATGCAGTGGCCCGCCGCGCCCGCCACGACCGCCGACCAGGCGTACCCGGGCGAGTACCTGATCCGTATGACCGACGCCAGCCTCGAACGCCTGGGCCTGCCCAGCATCGACGTGCAGCAGCTGCACGTCTGGAACGACTCCTGGCTGGGGCAGGGAGACTGGCAGGACGCCGTGACCCAGCTGCGGCGCGACGGGAAGATCCGCAGCTTCGGGATCAGCATCAACGACCATCAGCCGAACAATGCCGTTCAGGCCGTGGAGGCCGGCGTGGTGGACACCGTGCAGGTGATCTACAACGTCTTTGACCAGTCGCCGCAGGACCGGCTGCTGGACGCCTGCCGCGCCCATGGGGTCGGCGTGATTGTCCGCGTGGCTCTGGACGAAGGCAGCCTTACCGGTACAGTGACCGAGGACACCATCTTCCCCGAGGGCGACTGGCGCCACGGGTACTTCGGGGGAAACCGCCGCAGTGAACTGCAGCCCCACCTGCGCGCCATTGAACAGGACCTCGGCGTCCGTACGGATCAGCTGGCCGAGACCAGCCTGCGGTTTGTGCTGTCGCACCCGGCGGTCTCCACCGTGATCGTGGGAATGCGCTCGGTGCGGAATGTGGACCGCAACGCCGCGCTGGCCGATGGGCGCGGCCTGCCCGAAGCTCAAGTGCAGAAACTGCGTGGCCACCGCTGGGACCGCAACTGGTACCAGCCCGCTTAAGCCGTCTGAGCAGAAGGCCGGCCCTGTGGGCCGGCCTTCTGCTCTTAGCTGGCGCGCGGCGGCAGGCGCACGATGGTGAGCATGTACCGCCCGAGCGCCTGAATGGCCTCATAGAAGGAGGTGAACTCCACGGGTTTCACGACGTAACTCGCGGCGTACGCCTCGTAGGACCGCAGAATGTCTTCTTCCGCCTTGCTGGTCGTCAGCATGATGACGGGAATGGTCATCAGCGACGGATCGTGCTTGATCTCCTTCAGGAGCTCCAGGCCGTTCATGCGGGGCATGTTGATATCCAGCAGGATCACGTCCGGCCGGGGCATGAAATCGGGGGTGCGCAGGGCCTCCAGGGCCTCCACACCGTCGCGGGCCACGTGCAGCTGAACCAGGATGCCCGCCTCAGCGAAGGCTTCCTGCGTCAGGATGATGTCGGCCTCGCTGTCCTCGACCAGCAGGATGTGAATAGGGTTGGGTGTGGGCGCAGCTTGGGTCATGGGAGTGTCCTTTGGTCCGGTCGGGATCCAGTTGCCTCACAGTGTTTCACTCCCTCATGACGGATTGGCCCCGGCTGACTTTACACGGCGCCCACGCAGCCTTGAGGCTCCCTTGAGGGCCCGCTGCTACCCTGGGCAGGTGAATGTCCTGCATTATTCCCTGCGCGGCGGCGCCGCCTTCCGCGACGTGGACGCTCTCCTGCACGGCCTGAACTGGGCCGAGGCGAGCGCCGCGCACCCGGACGTGCCGTTCACGCTGGCCGCGCTGCTGTGGCACCTGCAGGTCACGCAGCGCGTCAGTCTGGACCTCGCTTCCGGCCGGGCTGAACGCTGGCCGGACGATCTGAACCTCTGGCCGGATGAACCGCTGTCCGAAGCGGAGTTCACGCGGGTCCTGCGTGACCTGCAGGCCGGATTGGCTGAAGCGCAGATGCTCGCGCAGGACCCCAGCAGCCGTGCGCGGGACGTCCTGACGGACCTGGCCGTGCACAGCGCCTACCACTGGGGACAGGTGGCCCTGCTGCGCCGCCTGAGCGGCACGCTGCCCGGGCCGCAGGGGAACGCATGAATGTCATCGTCGGGTCACTGAACCCCGGCAAGGTCCAGCCGGCGCGCGACGTGTTCGGCGTGCTGTTCCCGGGGGTGGAGGTCCGGGGACTGTCGGTGCCCAGCGGCGTGCCGGACCAGCCTGTCGGGGTGGGGGAGACCCGGCGCGGCGCGGTGAACCGGGCGCGCGCAGCTGCGCGCACGCCCGGCGCGGTGTGGGGCGTGGGCCTGGAGGGCGGCGTGCGCGTCGAACGTGGGCGCGGGTGGCTGTTCGGGGTGGTGGCGGCCGTCCGGCCCGGCGTGCGCGCCGTGTACACGGCGCGCACCGCCGAGCTGCCCGTCCCGGACCTTGTCCTGGCGCGCGTGTTGCGCGGCGAGGAGCTGGGCGGCGTCATGGATGAGCTGCTTGGCACCCGCGACCTGAAGCGCGGAGCAGGCACGGTGGGCGCGCTGACGCAGGGCCTGGTGACGCGCCCGGCGGTGTGGGCTCAGGCCCTGGCGCTCGCTCTGGCACCCGCCGTGCATCCACAGCTGTACCCCGGCTCAACCGGCGTCCGGGAAAACGAACGTCTGTTAGGCTCTGGCGCATGACCCACTCCTGGATTCAGACCCGCCAGCTCGGGGACGCGACCGTGCATTCCCTCACCGACGGTCAGTTCCGTCTCGACGGCGGCGCCATGTTCGGCAGCGTACCCCGCGTCCTGTGGGAGCGCGTCGCGCCCCCGGACGAGCTCAACCGTATTCGCCTGCGCATCAACCCCCTCCTGATTCAGCTGGGTGGGGAGAACATCCTCGTGGAAACCGGCATGTGGGACCAGGGCGGCGAGAAATTCGAAGCCATGTACGGCCTGGACCGCGACGAGACCGTGTTCCGCGGCCTGAACACCCTGGGCCTCACCCCGGCAGATATTCACCTCGTCATCAACACCCACCTGCACTTCGACCACGCCGGACGCAACGTGACCCTGCTGGGCGAACCGGCCTTCCCGAATGCCCGGTACGTGGTGCAGCGCCAGGAACTCCACGACGCCCGCCACACCCACGAACGCAGCCGCGCCAGTTACGTTCCCGCGTACATCGACCCGATCGAGCACGCCGGGCTCTTTGACATTGTGGACGGCGAGCACGAACTGCGCCCCGGCCTGAGCGTCCTGCCTCTGCCCGGCCACAACCTGGGCCAGCAGGGCGTCATGCTGCGCAGCGGCGGGCAGACGCTGGTGTACGTCGCGGACCTGATCCCCACCCTGGCCCACGCGCCCACCGCGTACATCATGGGCTACGACCTGTACCCCGTGACCACCCTCGACACCCGCAAACGCCACCTGGGGGCCTGGTTCGAGGAGCAGGCCCTCATCTGCACCCCACACGACCCGGACACGGCCTTCGCGCGCCTGCACCCTCATCCGAAGGGCGGCTTCACCCTGCAGCCCGACACGCTACCCTGAACCGGCCGATGCCCTCCCGCCCCACCCTGACCCTGCTGTTCGCCGCCGCCACCGCCGCGGCAGCCGCCACCCTTGACGCCCACTACTACCCTCACAAGCCCGGCACGCGCTGGACCTATGCCAGCGGCGAGACGCAGGTGGTCGGCGCGCCCGTCACGCACCGCGGCGTGAACGTTGTGCCCGTCAGTCACCAGTACGGCAGCACCACGTACACCCAGGACCTGCTGGAGTACCGCAAGGACGGCAGCGTCTGGCTGCGCGGCGTGAACGCCGCCGGGCGGCTCCAGTGGTACGCGCCGCCCCTGATGGTCTACCCGCCCGCCCCCCTGGCCCCCGGGCGCACCTGGCAGAGTGCCACTGGCCCCCTGCGCATGAAAGCCACCGTGACCGGGGTGGCCCCCCTGGCCCTCACCGCCGGGACCTTCAATGCCCTGAGCATCCGCACCGAAACCACAGCTGGCGGGAAAACCAGCGTGCAAACCTCTTACTTCGTGCCGACTGTGGGGATCGTGCGTTACGAAACCGCGGATGGCGCCCGCATCGACCTGCAACGCTGACCCGGTCCCGCCCGGCGGGCCGCCTGACCTCCCCGCACCTGACCGTCAGGACTTCCGGCGTCTCGCCCGGTACGTCAGCAGCGCCGCGTACATCTTCGTGCGCGCCTGGGCGCCTCGCCAGAAGCCCCGCTTCTTCTCCTTGACCACCTGCGCCACGTTCGGCAGCTCCACGTATGCCCAGCGGGCTCCGGTGGCCTTCAGGTGCCGCGTAATCGCCGGTTCCGGCCAGCGTTCCGTTCCCAGGTCCGGCACCGCCAGGAGCCACGCCCGCCGGCAGGCCCGCTGCCCACTGAGATGCGGCGTGAGTTTGTTCCCCCAGTCGGTGACGAACCCTCCGCCTTCAAACACCCCGATGCTCATATCCAGCTCGCCGCTCAGCACCGGAGCGCTCAGCGCCTGTAGGTGCGCGGCCGTCAGGCCCGTCAGGTCGGCGTCCAGCAGCACCACGATCTCCGCCTGGGTGGCCTGAAGCGCCGCGTAAAGTGCCGCGCCCTTACCGGCATTGTGCAGCAGGTCCACCACGTGCGCGCCCGCTCGGCGGGCCGCGTCGGCAGTGCCGTCACTGCTGCCGTCCGAGGCGACCACGACGTCCGGCGTGACGGTCCGCGCCACGCGCACCACATCACCCACGGTGTCCTCCTCGTTAAACGCGGGAATCACGACCGCCAGACGGGAGGAGGACGGGTCGGCCCGGGACATGGCGCCCATCCTATGCGAGAAGCACACCGATGACCAACCCTGAGCCCACCAGTCCCTGCGGTCAGTTGGTGCCGCGGATGTCGGCTGTGGTGGCCCCGGCTGCGTCTGAGCCCGGCACCGGCACGTCGTGCGTGAGGGCCGCGCCGAGCCACTGCCCGTGGCGCACCAGCAGGACATTCACGTCCGAGAGGCGCACGACCAGCAGGTCATGCAGAATCAGCGGTGCCAGGCCCGGAAGCATGATCACCAGTTCCCCCTTGTAGTCCGGGCGGACCGTCGCCGCCCGCCCTTCTATCAGCAGCGTCAGCGGTTCGTCGGCCAGCTGCACGCTGGCGAACGGCGCGCCCGGCACCAGCGAGACGCGCTCGGCCACCACCGGCGCGGGCAGGGTCTCCGGGTCGTGCAGCGCGACGTGCAGCGCCGCGTGCAGCCGGTCGGCCAGTACGCGGTGCAGGCCCAGGGTCTGCGCGGCGTTCCGGAAGGCCTGAGCCGCCTCCTCCGGGTTGACGCGGCTCAGGCGGACGCACAGGGTCTCCACGCCCTTGCGTGCGAAGGCCAGAAGCACGTCCGGTGTGGCGTCCCGGTAGCGGCGCGCGCTGTCCGGGGTGAGTTTTTCCACCTGCAGCGCGCCGCCCCGCAGCAGCTGCGCTGCGGCGCGGGCCAGGCGCAGGAACGCGAAGTCCATGCTGGCGTCCAGCAGCAGCGACACCGCGCGCGACAGGGACGCCCGGCGCCCCAGCTCCAGCGCCGTCTGACTTTCCACGAGCAGCAGCAGGTACGCGCCGCTGATGAACGCCCGGAACTGCGAGTCCGGCAGGCGCAGCGTCTGCGTGCGCTCCTGCGGCGCAAGGCCCGGGCGCAGGAGCGCCAGCTGCGAGCCCACCTGCAGCTGCCAGTTCGGGCCGATCGGCTGCCACTCGATGTTCAGGCCGCGCCAGCGGGCCGAGCCCCCACCCCTGAGAAAGATCGTCAGGCGCTCCGCTCCGTCGTCCGGGCCGCGCATGGCGCTTGGTGCGTTCGGGGAGTACAGCACGCTGCCGTGCGGCACCGCGTTCATGGCGGGCTTCGGAACCGAGTCCAGAATGCCGTCCAGGAAGCGCCCCACCTCACGCGCCGCCTCACGGATCGCGGGCCGTTCACGCGGGTCGCGGGGCAGCGGAAACTCGGCCTGCAGCGCCCGGATCAGCGTGGCGCGCGCCTCATGCGACATCGGTTCACGCTCTGCCGCCGCGATGCGCGCGGCCAGCACGTCCTCGTCCGGGTGCCGGGGAAACGGTTCGGCGTGTACGGCCGACAGGGCCGCGCGCACGCGCGTGCGGCCCTCGTCCGTCAGCAGCAGCGCCGACAGGGCCTGTGCGAGCAGCCCCGTCACCTCCGGGTCGTGCAGGTCCATCAGGGCGTCATGTGCCGGCGGCACGGGCAGCGGCTGCGTGCCGGGCCGCGCGAGCCGCTCGGCGTTCTCGATCACGGTGTACAGCACCCGCAGGTGCCGGAAGGTGGGTTCCCGCTGCCAGCGCAGGGTCAGGTCCCGCGCCTGCAGCGCCGCCCGGTGGTGCCACAGCAGCAGCTGCAGTTCCTCCCAGGCGCGCACCTCTTCGGTGTCGCCGGTGGTGGGGGCGTTCCAGGTGCTGGGTCCTGTGTGCCCCTGGCGGGGCGGTGGGGCTGCGGCCCGGTTGCCCTGGTGCAGCCGGTACGTCCGGTCCGCTTCCATCAGGCGGCGCAGCAGGGGCGGCTCCAGCGGCGCGCCCAGCAGTTCGTCACGCAGCAGGGCCAGGCCGCGTCGTCCTCCGCGGGGCACGCGGCCCTCCACGAGGTCCGTGACCTTGTACTCGTAGAGTTCCACGAGTTCCATCCAGTGGGTCACGGGGACCTTCCGGGCGCCGGGAGCAGCGGCATGTGAGGCATCCCGCTCAGTATGACCGCTGGCGCGCACACCTGTCAGGGCTCCCGAATGGCCCACGCGCGCAGGCCACCTTTATGTAAGGCGCCCGTGTCAGCCTCCCTGTATAACAGGTGCAATGAAGTGTCACCGCACTCCTTCCGTTCCTCCCGAGGCGCGGGCGTGATTCCCCTGCTGCTCGCGTCTCTGTTCGTTGTGGGCGTCTTCCTGGCGGTCCGTGCCTCCGAGCGCCTGCTGAGCATCATCGTGGGGGGTGCCGTGGCGCTGATTGCCCTGCTGATGGGGGCGCTGGCGCTGGGTGTGGGCGGCCCGCAGGGTGAGGGCCTGAACTTCGGGAATCTCGACCGGGCGCAGACTGTGTTGGCCCTCGCGGCGTTCGTGGTGGTGACCGGGGCGTACCGGATGGGGCGCGTGGTGCTGCCCACCCTCGACCGGCCCGGGCGGCCCGTGAAGGTCCAGCGCACCATGAAACCCACCCTGAGCACGCGGCGCAGCACCCTGACACAGGTGCAGTCCACCGTTGACCTGCGCTTTCAGGATTACGAGGTGCTCGACCGCATCGGTATCGGCGGCATGGGCAGCGTGTACCGCGCCCGGCGCCGGCAGGACGGCCGGATCGTGGCCCTGAAGGTCCCGCAGGACAAGTACCTCGCGGACGCCAAATTCGTGAAGCGCTTCTACCGGGAGGCGGAAGTTCTCAAACGGTTCAGTCACCCGAACATCGTGCGGGTGTACGACTACCGCATGCAGGACCCCGAGCATTACATTTCCATGGAGTTCCTGGACGGCGACAGCCTCGAATCCGTGCTGGAGCAGCGCAGCCTCAGCTTCAACGAGTGCGCCCAGCTGATGCGCGCCCTGGCCGACGCTCTGCGCCACATTCACATGCAGAACGTGGTGCACCGCGACATCAAACCGGCCAACGTGATGCTGCTGAAAAACGCTTTCATTGACGGCGTGCTGCGTGAGGGCGGCGTGAAACTCATGGACTTCGGCATTGCCGTCGGAAAGGTCCTGACGCGCCTGACCATGACCGGCGCACGCGTCGGCACGCCCATCTACATGGCGCCCGAGCAGGCCAAAGGCAACCGCGTGGACGCCCGCAGCGACGTGTACTCCCTGGGCCTGCTGGCCTACGAGATGGCCACCGGACAGACCGCCTTCAAGGGCAGTTACGAGGCCGTGGTGCACCAGCAGGTGTTCGAGTACCCCAAACCACCCAAGCAGGTGCGTCTGGAAGTGCCGGGCAAACTGAACGACCTGATCCTGCACATGATCGAGAAGGACCCCGCCTCGCGGCCGGCCCTGGACGACGTGATCGCCCGCATTGACGCCGGGATCCTGACCGACGAGGTGTTCAACGACCCCGTTGCCCTGGCCCTGAGCGTGCAGGAGAAACGCGGCACGCTCCGCCTGCTGGACCTGAAGGGCAAACTGCGCGCCACGCTGCGCGATCAGAGTGCCCAGGGCATGCCCGGCGCGCCGAACGCCATGGCCAGTGATCACGAAGGGAACCTGTACGTGACCCTGCTCGACTACCGGCAGGGCCGGGCCGGCGCCCTGGTCCGCAAGCTCAACCCGGACGGCCGGGAACTCCTGTCCTTCGGGGCGTACGGTCTTGGTGAGGGCGAACTGCTGCAACCGGTTGGTATCGCCGTGTCGCAGGGACAGGTGTACGTGCTGGACGCCGAAGCGCACCACGTGGCCGTGTTCGACCTGGAGGGGCATTTCGTGCGGCGTTTTGGCGGGCACGGGCAGGGTATGGGGCGCTTCGAGCGGCCCCGCGCGATTGTCGCGGCGCCCGACGGGCACGTGTACGTTCTGGACACCGGCAACAATGAAGTGCAGCGGTTCACGCCCCAGGGCGAGTACATCAGCCGTTTCGCGTTCCGGCTGGACCGTAACAGTGACAGCCTCAGGCCCCTGGAAGGCCTCGGCGTGGACCAGTTCGGCGCGGTGTACATCGTGGACAGCGTGGCCCGCAAGGTCCGTAAGATTGAGGCCGACGGCACGCCGGGCCTCACCTTCGCCATGGACACCCTGGTGGGCGAGCCCACCGACGCTCCGTGGCTGATTCAGGTGGGACCGGAAGGCCAGATGTACGCGGTGCGTCAGGGCGGGCAGGTGCTGCGCACGTACTCCAGCGTGGGCGATCTGCTGACCTCCAGTGACATGTACGCGCCGGTGCAGGCCATGACCCTGGTCGCCCGGCCGCACGCCGCCGTCCCGGCATGACCCTGCCCGCCCTGACCCTGTACACCCGGCCAGGGTGCGGCCTGTGCGACCTGGCCTGCACGAACCTGGAGGCGATGGGCTTCACGTTCCAGCGGGTCAACGTGGACCTGGATCCTGACCTGCGTCGCCGCTTCGGTGATGACGTTCCGGTCCTCGCTGCCGGGGAACGCGTGCTGGGAAAGGGCAGTTTCAGTCGTGCGCGGCTGGGCAGCCTGAAGTTGCTGCTGATGCGCGGGTCGCCGCCCGGCTGAAGGGCCCGGCGGGCCAGGGGCACGCGCCTGCTCCTGGGGACGCTATGGTGAACGTATGCACCCCACCTTCTCCCGCCCCGCCGGAGCCGCCGCGTGAGCTGGCTTGAACGCCTCCGGGACGGGCTCAGCAAGACCCGCAAGCAGATCAACGACACCGCTGGTTTCCTGGGCACGGACGTCCGGGACGTGCTGACCAACCGCCTGGAGACCATCGAAGACCTCGAGTACGCCCTCATCGCCGCGGACGTCGGCCGGGCCGCAACGGATGAGATCCTCGAGGACGTTCGCCGCGCCGAGGGCCGCAACCTTCAGGACGCCCTGATGGACGCCCTGACCCTGCAACTCGAGCCGGATGCGCGCCGCGCCGAGTTCCGCAAACTGGGCTTCGCTCCGGAAGCGCGCCGCAGCAGCGTGGACCCCAAAGGGCACGTGGTCATGGTGATCGGCGTCAACGGCGTCGGGAAGACCACCACCATTGCCAAGCTCGGCCAGTACTACATGACCCGTGGGCGGAGCGTGATGTTCGCGGCCGGCGACACCTTCCGCGCCGCCGCAGGCACGCAGCTGGGCGTATGGGGCGAGCGCCTGGGGATCCCGGTGGTGCAGGGGGCTGACGGCAGTGACCCCGCCGCCGTCGCCTTTGACGGCGCGAGCGCCCGTGCCGCGCGCGGCACTGACCTGCTGCTCGTGGACACCGCCGGGCGCCTGCACAACAAGCACAATCTGATGGAGGAACTCAAGAAGGTGCGCCGCGTGATTGACAAGGCCGACCCCGGCGAACCTGCCGAGGTGTGGATGGTGCTGGACGCCGTGACAGGCCAGAACGGGCTGCAGCAGGCCAAGAAGTTCCACGAGGCCACGCCGCTGACCGGGGTGATCGTCACGAAGCTGGACGGCACGGCCAAGGGCGGCATTCTGATTCCGATCGTGCGTGAATTGGGCGTGCCCATCAAGTTTATCGGGGTGGGCGAACAGCCTGAGGACCTGCAGCCGTTTGACAGCCGTGAATTCGTCCGTGCGCTGTTCGATGTGAACATTCCCCGGGACTGAGAACGGCCTGCGCGGAGCGGGCACAACGCGCGGCGGCCCCCACCGGCATGGTGGGGGCCGCCGCGCGTGCTTCCACCCGGGTTCAGGCCGGGTGCAGGCCGGTGAACTCCAGACCGGTCGTTTCGGGCCAGTCGTGGGCAATGTTCAGGCTTTGAATGGCGTGCCCGGCCGTGCCCTTCACGAGGTTGTCGATGGCGCTCATCAGGACCACGCGCCCGGTATCCATGTCCATCTCGAAGCCCAGATCGCAGTAGTTGGTTCCGTCCAGCAGCATGGGGTCCGGGTAGCGGTGAATTCCCTTGGCGACCTTCACAATCCGGATAAAGGGCTCCTGGCTGTACACCTCGCGGTAGGCGCTCCACACATCGCGGTCACTGTACCCGTCGGGAATCCAGGCCTGCGCCGTGGTAAGAATGCCGCGCACCCGTGGGGTGCTGATTGCCGTCAGGTGCAGCGGGAAGTGACCGGGAAGTTCCTGCTGCGCCTCGGCGGTATGGCGGTGACCGACCGGTTTGTACACGCGCAGGCTGCCGGCCCGCTCCGGGTGGTGGCTGCCGTCGCTGGCGCTGGCGCCGGCGGCGCTGCTGCCCACCAGGCCAGTGGCAATGATGTCCTTGGGCAGCAGTACGCCCAGTTTCAGCAGCGGGTACAGGGCCAGGATGACGCTGGTGGCAAAGCAGCCGGCGCAGGCGATGCGGGTGGCACCCCGCAGGTCTTCGCGGTGAAGTTCGGGATTGCCGTACACCCATTCGCCGAGCCGGTCCGGGGTGGGGTGGTCCTCGCCGTACACCGCGCGGTAGACCTCGGGGTCTTTCAGGCGGAAGTCGGCGGAGAGGTCCACGATGACCTTGCCCCGGGCTTCGTAGTCACTGATCTTCTTTGCGGCGCTGCCGTGCGGAAGGGCGAGCACGATGATGTCGGCCTCGTCGAGGTCCGCGGCCCGGCGGAATTTCAGATTGGTGCGGCCGCGCAGGTTGGGGTGCACCATGCTGACGGGTGTCCCGGCGTTCCGCTCGCTGGTGACCTGGGTGACGTTCAGCTGAGGGTGACCCAGCGCGAGACGGAGGAATTCGCCGCCGGCGTAGCCACTGCCGCCGACAATGGCGACGGTTTTCTGGTCGTGCATGCTCATCGCCGGGCAGCATACCCCGCTGCCCCCCGACCTGTCGAGTGATATGTGTAACTGTTTATTGATATTTCAAATGAAAGGTGGCTGTGGGGTCGTCCCCACAGCCACCCGGTCAGCCTCGACTCAGGCCTTCACGGTCTGCGCCCCACCCTTGCGCCGGCGGTTCCACTCCTCGAAGTACACCACCAGCGGCGCCACGATGTAAATGCTGGAATACGTCCCGATCAGGATGCCCACCAGCAGCACCAGGCTGAAGTCCCGCAGCACCGGCCCACCGAAGATCAGCAGGCTCAGCAGCGGCAGCATGGTGCTCACGGACGTCATGACCGTGCGCGACAGCGTCTGGTTGATGCTGGCGTTCACGATGTCCCGGTACGATTTACCGCGCATCTCCCTCATGTTCTCGCGAATGCGGTCCGACACGATAATCGAGTCGTTCAGCGAGTAACCGATCAGCGTCAGCAGCGCCGCCACACTGGCAATCGAGAATTCCAGCCCCAGCAGGGAGTACAGCCCCATCACGATGCCCACATCGTGCAGCACCGCCAGGATGCTGCCCAGCCCCATGATGAAGTCGAAGCGGAAGCCCACGTAGATCAGAATCAGACCCATGCCCAGCAGCACCGCATACAGGGTCTTCTGCGTCAGCTCCTGTCCCACAGCCGGCCCGACAGTCTCGTCCGACTGTTTCTCACCCTGCGGCAGCTTCTCGACAGCGGCCGCCACACGGTTGATTTCCGCACGCGTAAGCTCCGGAACCTTCACGGTGTACGACGCACCCTCCACACCCGGCGTGACCGTCCGCTGAATCACCGTGCTCTGGCCGTTGACCTTCTCCACCCCCGCGCCCGTCACAGCCTCGCGGACCTGCTCGGTCGTCGTCGCGCTGCTCGTCTTGACCGACATGGTCGTACCACTCGTGAAGTCCACCCCGAAGTTCAGGCCCCGCGTGGCGAGCACCGCGCCGCCCGCAATGGCCAGCAGCACGCTGAGCGTCGTGATGAAGGGCGCCGGCCTGATGAAGTCAATGTGCGTGTCCTTGATCCACTGCGGCGCGCTCATGTTCGGCCGGCGCTGCGCCAGCCACTGAATGAACCACTTGGCGAACACCAGGTTCGAGAACGTGGACGCCACCACCCCGATGATCAGCGTGACCGCGAAGCCCTTCACGGGACCGGTGGAGTAGTTGTACAGCGCCAGCGCGGACAGCAGGTGCGAGGCATTCACGTCCAGAATCGCGGCCGTGGAGTGATCGTACCCGGCCCGGATGGAGTTCTTGATGCCCTTGCCGCGGTACAGCTCTTCCTTGATGCGCTCGAAGGAAATCACGTTCCCATCGACCGCGGCGCCGATCGTGAGCACCAGACCCGCGATGCCCGGCAGGGTCAGCGTGGCCCCGAAGCCAGCCAGCATGCCCAGAATCACGATGCTGGAGAACAGCAGACCCAGCGCCCCCACCAGACCGAACCAGAAACCGTAGTAGCCGAACAGCATCACGAACACCAGCCCGATGCCCACCAGCGCGGCAATGGCGCCGCTGCGAATGGCATCCGCCCCCAGGCTCGGACCGATCGCGCGCTCCGCCTCCGTCTTGATCTTGATGGGCAGCGCGCCGGACTTCAGCACCAGTGCCAGCTGGTTCGCCTCATCCGCGTCGAAGTTCCCGGTGATCTGCACGTCACGGAACAGCCGCTGCTGAATGGTCGCCACACTCTGAATCTGATCGTCCAGCACCACCGCCATCAGACGGTTCACGTTCTTCCCGGTGAAATCACCGAACGTCTGCGCGCCCTTGTCGGTCGTCTGGAACGTCACGACCCAGCGGCCCGACTGCGGATCCGTCGCGGCCTTCGCGTCTGCAATCACCTCACCGGTGGCCTCCACCGGCCCCAGCTGCATCAGCGTGTACCCGCCCGTGCGGGGGTTGCTCTGCGCCAGCGCCTGATCCGGCTGCGCGCCCTGCTGCACAATCCTGAACTCCAGTCGCGCCGTCTTCTGGATGATGGCCCGCGCGCGGTCCTGTACGGCCGGGGTGGCGCCCGGGATTTCCACCACCACACGCCGCCCACCCGCGACCGTCACGGTGGGTTCGGCCACGCCCAGCGCATTGATGCGGTTCTCAATCACTGTCTTGACCCGCTCAAGTTCATCCTTCGTGGCGGTTCCTGTCTCGGGCGCCAGCTCAATACGCAGGCCGCCCTTCAGGTCCAGCCCCAGGGTCATGAACTGGAACTTGTCATTCCACAGGCTCCACGGGGTGGCCTGATGCTGCCAGGGCCGCCAGATGAACGCCAGCGAGGCCAGCAGCGTCAGCAGCAGCAGCAGGCCCGTCCACAGATTTGGTCTACCGGCCGTCGGTCCGCTGCCACGCGGCGCGGGACGACCATTCTTGTTGCGTTTGTTACCGTAGGTCACGAGATACTCCAGAAAAAAGAAAGGAATGAAACGACAGGCCAGACTGCACCCCACCGGGCGTTCCTTCAGCCCCCGTCAGCCTGACGTCGCCCCAGCTCACTCAACGACACCCGCCGTGACGGCGCCGCCCACACCGGCACCCAGGGCGCCAGGGCCGGCCTGACGTCCGGCAGCCGGAACGGCCGCGGCGGTTCGCCCGCCGCCAGCGGCACCGGCACGCCGGGCGCCGGTGCCGGGCGCAGCTCCGGCAGGGCCGGGGTGACACTCCCGGCAGCCCAGCGCACCCCCGGCTCCGGCAGGCTCGGCGGCGTGCCCAGCAGCACCGCCAGCAGCGGCAGCAGCGGGAACAGCCCCGGCCAGCCCAGCAGCGCACGCTGCCAGACCCGCAGAAAAGAACGAGGGAATCTCAAGGCGACCCAGCATAGCAGACCCCCGCACTGTCAATTAGCAGCCTCTTAACACGCGGGGGCCACACTGCGCCTGTGGCTGAACTCCGGAGCTCAGCCCACCCCGCTGCGGGCCCGCCCCCCCGCCCGGCCGCGTCATGACCGGCCCCCGGCCCTCCCGCTGGCCCGTCCCTCCTCACCCCCACGGAGCGTGCCCCCATGAAGAACCGCCTGCCCCTGATTGCCTTCGCTGCCCTCCCCCTGACCGCCGGACTGGTGCTCGCCCAGCAGGGCGCCGCTACCTCCCAGACGCCGCAGCGCGTGCAACCCGCTCAGCCCGGCCAGCGCAGCCCGGCCCAGCAGAACCAGACGCAACCCGCCCAGCGCCCGCAGCTCAGCGGGACCAACTACGCCGACGCGTACCTCAAGAACCTCGCCCAGCAGCTCGGGGTCACGCCTGAGAAACTCAAAGCCGCGGCCGTGAAGGCCGGGACCGCCACCATCGACGCCGCATTGAAAGCCGGTGACGTTCCCAGCGACCGCGCCGCGGAAATGAAGCAGCGTCTCGCCGACAACCCCTTCGCCTTCGCCGGGCACGGCCCCGGGGGACATGGCCGGCACGGCGGACCGATGGGCCCCGACGGTCCTCGCGGCGACCATGAAGACCAGGGCGCCTCGGCCCCCGTTCAGAACACCGACGGCAGCCCCAGCGGCACCTGAACCCCTCTCGAACCTGCTGGACCGTGACGCGGCGCCGCGACGGTCTCCCGGGAATCAGAACCAGAACGGTCCGGCCTGGGCACAGACTGTTCCCCCGGCGCCGCTCACCACTGGACAAAACCACCCCCGACCGGCCGGTCGGGGGTGGTTCTCAAAGCAGCCTGGGGAGGCTTCAGGCCTGTTCGACTTCCACCATCTCGCTGGCTTCGATGATGTCGCCTTCAGTGACGTCATTCCAGTCGAGGTTGATGCCACACTCGTACCCGGTCTGCACTTCACGGACGTCGTCCTTGAAGCGCTTGAGGCCGATGATGGTGCCCTCGTACACGACCTGCTTGCCACGGGTGACCTTCGCGCGGGCGTTGCGTTTCAGGCTGCCGTCCGTGACGTACGACCCGGCAATGTTGCCGCTTTTCGGGTGACGGATGACCATGCGGACTTCTGCGCGGCCCAGGTACCGTTCCTCGAACACCGGTTCGAGGTTGCCCTTGATCAGGCGGTCCACCTCGTCAATGAGTTCGTAGATGATCCGGAAGGACTTGATGTCCACGCTCTTGTTCTCCGCGACCTTCTTCACGCCGCCAGACGCCGTGACGCTGAAGCACAGGATGGTCGCCTCGGCGGTGCTGGCCAGCAGCACGTCCCCCTCGGTCGGAGCGCCGATTCCCGCCAGCATCACGTTGATCTTCACGTCGTCGCTTTCCTTGCGCGCCAGGATGCCCTGAATGGCCTCCACGCTGCCCTGCGTGTCAGCACGCAGAATCAGGTTCACGGTGCGGACGCTGCCCAGTGGCCCCATCATCTCTTCCAGGGTCAGGCGGCGCTGCACGCGGGCATTCTCCGCGTCGCGGCGGGTGCCGACCCGCTGAGCCACGAGTTCGCGGGCGGCGTGCTCGTTCTTGGCGCTTGTCACCGTTTCACCGCTGTGCGGCACATCGCTGAAGCCCAGGATCTGCACGGGCGTGCTGGGACCGGCGTCCTTGATGCGGCCGCCGTTGCTGTCCGTCATGGCCTTGATCTTGCCGTAGTTCTCGCCCACAACCAGGAAGTCGCCGACGTGCAGCGTGCCTTCCTGCACCATGACGGTGGCGAGCACGCCGGCCTGCTTGTCCACCTTGCCCTCGATGATCACGCCGCTAAAGGTGCCCTTCGGGTCGGCGCGCAGGTCCTCAATCTCAGCCGTCAGGCTGATGTACTCCAGCAGGTCCTCGACCCCTTCACCCGTCTTGGCCGAGACAGGCACGACGATCAGGTCGCCGCCGTACTCTTCCGGCACGAGGTTCAGCTGCGTCAGGTCCGTCTTGACGCGTTCGGGATCCGCCTGCGGCAGGTCCACCTTGTTGATCGCAACGATCATCGGCACCTTCGCCGCCTGCGCGTGCGCAATGGCTTCGCGCGTCTGCGGCATCAGGCTGTCATCGGCAGCAATCACGATGATCGCGATGTCCGCGACGTTCGCCCCGCGCGCGCGGATGGTCGTGAACGCCTCGTGACCGGGCGTGTCGATGAACACGATGCGGCCCTTACTGGTTTTCGCCTCGAACGCCCCGACGTGCTGGGTGATGCCGCCCGCTTCCTTCGCCGCGACCTTCGTCTTGCGGATGTAGTCGAGCAGGCTGGTCTTCCCGTGATCCACGTGACCCATGATCGTCACGACCGGCGCACGGTGAGGCACTTCCGGTGCAGCGGTCGCCGCCGGTTCCGTCTGCACCTCAGGTTCGGCGACCTGCACGGCGGCCGTCTGAACAGCCGGTTCAGCCGCGGCGGGACTCACGTCGGCAGCGGGCGCAGCGGTAGCTGCTGCGCCGCCCTGGCCGGACTCCTCCGCGAGAATTTCCTTGATCAATTCGACCGTGTCTTCCTCAATGGTGCTGCTCACGCTCTTGTAGGAGACGCCCAGACCATCCAGGATCTCCAGCATCCTGGCGTTCTCGACGCCAAGATCCTTGGCGAGGGTGTAAATACGAACTTTCGACATGCTCACCTCCGGTGAGGCCCGCCGCCCGCCCGGAACAACCGGGAATCAGGCGCGGGATGAATCAGTGGACTGCCGCGCACTCAGCGCCTGCGCAACGCCCGGAGCCTGCGCTCCGAACGCCCGGCGCAACCGCTTCTCCTGCCAGCAGCTTGGGGAATCGGCACACACGTACGCGCCCCGGCCCGACCGGTGTCCTTCCTGCACGCCCCACACGCCGCCCTCACGGGCCACGCGGATGAACGCCGCCTGCGGACGCCGCCGCCGGCACGCCACACACGTGCGTTCCGGGACGTGTCCCGCCGCAGCAGCAGGGAAGGCCGCGCCAGTCAACCCTTACTCCTGAACGTCGTCCGGGCTGGCCGTCGCGACCGACTTGCTGTCCTTGAACAGCGCGTCAAACGCGGACTGGGCGGTCGTCGTGTCGCGGCCCTCCTGCTCGTCCTGCAGGGCCTGCTGCATCGCGGCGTCCAGATCGCTGATCGCGGCCGTTTCACGCAGGTCAATCTTGAACCCGGTGAGTTTCGCCGCGAGACGCACGTTCTGACCGCCCTTGCCGATGGCCAGGGACAGCTGATCGGGCGTGACCGTCACGGTCGCCTCGCGCCGCTCGGACTGCACCTCGATCAAACCCACCTTCGCGGGCGACAGGGCGTTGCGGATGAAGTCACGGGTGTTCGCGTCCCACAGGATCACGTCCACGCGCTCACGGCCCAGTTCACCCGTCACTGCCTGAATGCGGTTCCCGCGGTGACCGATGCACGCCCCGATCGGGTCCACGTTGCTGTTGTGGCTGAAGACCGCCACCTTGCTGCGCTGCCCCGCCTCACGGCTGATGGCCTTGACCTCCACGATGCCGTTGGCGACCTCCGGAATCTCCTGCTTCAGCAGGTAATCCAGCAGACGCTCATCGGCCCGGCTGGCCAGGATCGTCGGGCCCTTGGGGGTCTTGCGAACCTCCTTCAGGTAGATCTTCACGCGGTTACCGGGCGTGAGTTTCTCCCCGGGAATCTGCTCGCGCGGCGGCAGGATTGCCTCACCGGCCCCCAGCTCCACGAACCAGTTCCCCTTGTTGTCACTGCGGACCACCTGCGCGGTCAGCACCTGACCCTCGCGGTCCTTGTACTCGTTGAAGACCACGTTGCGTTCGGTTTCCCGCATCTTCTGCGTCAGCGT
Organism: Deinococcus taeanensis; assembly: GCF_020229735.1. Lineage (NCBI taxonomy): Bacteria > Thermotogati > Deinococcota > Deinococci > Deinococcales > Deinococcaceae > Deinococcus > Deinococcus taeanensis. The sequence continues at coordinate 1,068,644 of NZ_CP083455.1, forward strand.
CTGCTTCGCGGCCTGCAGTGCGATCCGGCTGAACTTCTCGCGGTCCACGGGAAACTCCATCTCCATGCCCACTTCCACGCCCGGATCGAGCTCCAGCGCGTCGGCCAGGGAGATCTGAAGGTGCTCGTCCTCCACCTTCTCCACGACCTCACGCACCACCAGCACCTCCAGCTCACCACTCTGGGGGTCCAGGTGCACCTCGATGCGTTTGTCCGGCTCAACGTTCCGGGTGTACGCCTGCGCGAGTGACTGCTCGAACGCCTCGATCAGCTGCATCTCGTTGATGTTTCGTGCCTGCGCCACTTCACGCAGCGCATCGGCAAAATTAAATTCCGGCTGGCTCATCTCACTCTTCCTTCGAGTGCCCTGCACTCAGGACTCTGGTACTTAACGGTGACGGTCCGGGAACTCTGCCAGGTTCGCCTGGAAGGTCCCGGCCCTCAGGGTCAGCGGCTCTCCATTCACCGTAAAGGTGATCTGGTCCCCGTCCACCCCGGTCACAGGGGCCGTGAACGACTGCCCCTCCCCACGCACGCGGACTTTCAGGCCCAGCATGCGCTCAAAATGCCGTGCGCGCAGCAGCGGCCGCTTTCCACCTGGCGATTCGAATTCCAGGCGGTACTCCCCGGCAATCGGATCCACGCGGTCAAACTCCACTTCCGCCGCGCGGCTGGCCCGGGTCAGGTCATCAACCGTCACGGGCTGCTCATCCAGACGGTCAATCCGGACCAGCACGACCGGCTGACCCCCCAGGTTCTGGACCTGCACTTCCAGCACCTCATACCCCAACGGCTCCAGCGCCGTACGGGCAATCTCCACAAGTTGGTTGTTTCCGTTGTTATTCATATTGTGTCGGCTGACAGCCAGCCTGAAACCACCCCCTCCACGAAAAAAGGTGGGTTCCCACCCACCCTCCGTTCGAGGAACTACCTTCACACTATACCCCAAATGCGCCTGGGCGCACGCCAGGCATCACAAACGACCGGTAAAACGCCCACCCACTTGCAGCGGCCACTGCATTGGCCTAGTATGTCAGGCCGCGTGGGCGGTTAGCTCAGCGGTAGAGCTCTCGCCTTACAAGCGATAGGTCGGGGGTTCAAATCCCTCACCGCCCACCATCAGCAGACCCGTGCTCAGGCGCGGGTTTTTGTTTAACAGCTCAGAGGGGAGTCTGGTGCGGTTTCCAGTTCAGCTTGGTGGGTAGACGCGGGCAGGTGGAGCTCACGCGACTCTCGCTCGGCCTGGGAACCTGGCGCTCACATTTCTGCGCTGCAAGGCACGTACAGGGCTGTGTCCGCATGGCGTGAGGAGGTAGCGCCAATGGAGCTGGCTCTGTAGCCCTGGCAGCGTCAGCGGTACTGGCCGGTCATCTGTCAGGACCTGATCGGCTCGACCAGCGGCGCGGCGTCCGGTGAACTCCTGAGGCGTGGGCCGAGCCTGATTGGCATGGTCCGGTTCATCAGCATGAGGTGCGGGAACTCGTCACAGTGGAACCCTGACCATCCGCGTGGGCGCCCCGGCCCTCGAAAGGCTGGCCCCAGCAGTGTGCTGATCCAGCCCGGAGTCAGGATGGGTGGCACACAGGAGTACGGGTCAAACGACGTTCCTGGTGGACTTCCTGATGTCTGAACCCTGCTCACACGGGTGCAAGGCCCAAAAAAAGTTTTGAGGGTACACCCCGGCGAGGTGCACTACTCAAGAAGCTGCGGAGCCCTTCTGGGGCGGCGGTAACCGCGAGGCTGGAGGCGCAAGGCCGGGAGAGGGGAAGAATGACGGTACGTGGCATCTGTCGACGACTGTCAGGTGTGCCTGACCCCCAGCGTGTGAGGTTTCCAATGGCTGGGCGGTGAGGCGGTCGGGCAGCATGGCGGGGATGACTGACGTTTCCCCTGAAGCGGCCCAGGCCCTTCGGACTGCGGCCCGCCTGAATGACACCCACGCTTTCACCCTTCGCGCTCAGGCTGACGAGGCAACGTTATTTCCCGCGGTGCGGGAGGCCATGATGGATCTTGCCGACCGTCACCTGAGACTTGCGGCGCACCAGCGTGCCCTGGCCCGCGCGATGGATGATGCCCGGACCTCGTCACGCCATGGTGGTCTGTCCTACAGCGCCTGAGCCAGGTGCAGAGGAGCGCCCCGGTTCTTATGACCGGGGCGCTTCCCTTTGACGTTTCTTAGAGGTTCAGGCGACGGGTTCGCCCCGGACCGTTCGTTCGTACGCTGCGAGGTACTTCGGCACGATTCTCGAGGGATGGAAGGTTTCGACTGCGGCCTGTCGCCCGGCCTGCCCCATCAGCTGGTACAGGTCACGGTTGCGCAGAATGCTCAGGGAGGCGTCGGCCATGCGGTCCACGTCACCCACGTCGGCGAGGAAACCGGTGACGCCGTCCTGCACGACCTCTGGGATGCCGCCGGCGCGCGCTGCCACAACCGGCACCTCGCAGCTCATGGCCTCGAGTGCCGCCAGTCCGAAACTTTCCTGCTGGCTGGGCAGCAGGAACAGGTCGCTGATGCCCAGCACGGTTTCCACATCCGGGAAGGAGCCCAGGAAGTGGGTGCGTCCAATGACGCCCAGCTGCTGCGCGAGTTCAACAGCGCGGGGCTTTTCCGGGCCGTCTCCGATCATCAGGAGCCGCGCGGGGATTTCCGCCGCGACCCGTGCGAACACCTGCACCACGTCCGCGGCGCGTTTCACAGGGCGGAAGTTGCTGACGTGCACGAGCAGCGCCTCGTCCGGGTGAGCGAACCGGGCGCGGATGGTGGGGTCGGTGACCCGCACGAAGCGGTCGCTGTCCACGAAGTTGTGAATAACTTCGATGTCGCGGTCCACGCCGAACACTTCAAGGGTGTGCTCTGCGAGGTAGCGGGAGACGGCAGTGACGTGATCGCTGCGTTCAATGGCGTGCCGGGTGGTGCTGCGGAACGCGGGTTCCAGGCCGACCAGCGTGACGTCCGTGCCGTGCAGGGTGGTCATCACGCGGGTGCGGCCGGTGATGGCGCGGGCGTGAATGGCGGCCGTGGCGTGCGGAATGGCGTAGTGCGCGTGTGACAGGTCCACGCCGTGTTCGAGGATCACCTCGGTCAGGGTGTTCGCGGCCGCGAGTTCGGGGTACGGCTGGTCGAACAGGGCGTAGGCGTAGCCGCCCACCTGATGAAAGTACGGCCCGCGCATGCCGCCGTGCCCGGCGAGCCGGAAAGGCTGGGCAGAGCCCACGAAGTGCACTTCATGCCCGGCGCGGGCGACCTGGAGGCCCAGTTCGGTGGCGACGACGCCGGAGCCGCCGGCGCTCGCGTGGCACAGCACCGCGATCTTCACGCGAGCCCCGGGCCGGAGGCAGAGAGGAAAGCTGACGGATTCATGAGTGACAACTATAAAGGTGGTCTGTCAGGTTGATGGTTGCCACGGTTGCCTTCCCCCGGCCTCCGCCTGCTGGGGGTTCAGTCGGTGTAGGCGCCAACGGCGGCGCTGCTGACCAGCCGGGCGTACTTGGCGAGCACGCCGCGTGTGTAACGGGGCTCTGGCGCCACCCACGCGGCCCGGCGCCGCTCGAGCTCCTCGGCGCTGAGCTGCACGTTGAGGGTCAGCGTTTCGGCGTTCAGCTCGATGATGTCGCCCTCCTCGACGAGCGCGATAGGGCCGCCCACGAACGCTTCGGGTGCCACGTGCCCCACCACGAGGCCGTACGTGCCGCCACTGAAGCGTCCGTCGGTGATCAGGCCGACACTGTCGCCGAGACCTTTGCCGATGATGGCGCTGGTGGGGGAGAGCATCTCGCGCATGCCGGGGCCGCCCCGTGGCCCCTCGTACCGGATGACGAGGACGTCACCGGCGCGGATCTGGTTGCCCATGATGGCGTGCATGGCGTCCTCTTCACTGTTGAACACCCGGGCGGGTCCGGTGATCTTGATGCTTTTCAGGCCGCTGATCTTGGCCACTGAGCCGTCCGGCGCGAGGTTGCCGCGCAGGATTGCGAGGTGACCTTCGGTGTACAGCGGCGTCTGGAACGGTCGGATGACGTCCTGCCCGGCGTCGGGTTCGTCCTGCTCGTCGGCGAGGTTCTCGGCCACGGTTCGGCCGGTCACGGTCAGGCAGTCGCCGTGCAGCAGGCCTTCCTTGAGCAGCATCTTCATGACGCGTGGGATGCCGCCCACCTCGTGCAGGTCGGTGGCAACGTACCGGCCGCTGGGCTTCAGGTCGCAGAACACCGGGGTGCGTTCGCGGATGCGTTCGAAGTCCGCGAGGGTCAGGTCGATGTCGCAGGCGTGGGCGATGGCCATCAGGTGCAGCACGGCGTTCGTACTGCCTCCGACCGCCATGATGACCGTGATGGCGTTCTCAAAGGCTTCTTTCGTGAGGATGTCCAGCGGACGGATGTCCTGCTCAATCAGGCGCAGGAGCGCGCGCGCACTGTCGGCGCTGGAGACGGCCTTTTCGGCGTCCACGGCGCTCATGGTGCTGGAGTGGGGCAGGCTCATGCCCATCGCTTCGAAGGCGGAGGACATGGTGTTCGCGGTGTACATGCCGCCGCACGATCCGTTGCCGGGACAGGCGCGCTTCTCGATTTCCGTGAAGTCTTCGCGGCTGATCTTCCCGGCGCCGAACGCCCCGACCGCCTCGAACACACTGACGATCGTGAGGTCCTTGCCGTCGTAGTGTCCGGGCTTGATGGTCCCGCCGTACACGAAGATGGCGGGAATGTTCAGGCGGGCAATTCCGATCATGGCGCCGGGCATGTTCTTGTCGCAGCCGCCCACCACGATCACTCCGTCGTGCGACATGCCGCGTGACGCCGTCTCGATGGAGTCGGCGATCACCTCACGGCTCACTAGGGAGCACTTCATGCCCTCGGTGCCCATGCTGATGCCGTCGGACACGGTGATGGTGCCGTACACCTGCGGCATGCCGCCGCCCTCCCGGATGGCACCGGTGATGTGATCGGCGAGTTCGCCCAGGCCGTTGTTGCAGGGGGTGATGTTGCTCTGCGCGTGGGCCACGCCGATGATCGGCTTTTCGAAGTCGCCGTCCTGAAAGCCGACGGCGCGCAGCATTGCGCGGTTCGGGGCCCGTTCGTCACCCTGCGTCACCTGATGACTGTTCCAGTTCAACTTGCTTTTGCGCGTGGTGTCCGTCATGCCCCAGGGTAGCGCCGCGCGGCGCCTGGTGCCGCCAGACTGTCAGACAGGGCGCGGTCATCAACGCAGCAGACCCGCTCCCTATAGGGGAAGCGGGCCTGCCTGAGAGACCTTACTTCGTGGCGGGCACGGCGCCCACGCGGTCCGGGAAGCTTTCGCTGCTGATGCGGGCCACCTGGGTGTCCAGGTACTTCTGGGACGCTTCGCGCGCCAGCTGCTCGCGGATCCTGGGCGCGGCTTCCGCCAGGGGCAGCAGGCCGGCCTGGGTGCGCTTGGTGACGACCAGCACGTGCCAGCCGAACTGCGACTGCACGGTCTGCACCTGATTCACGGCGCCCTTGAAGCTGGCCGCGTCGAAGGTGTCCACCATCTCCCCCGGGCCGAAGCAGCCCAGGTCCCCGCCCTGCGCGGCGCTGCCAGGGTCCTGGCTCTTCGCTTTGGCGAGCACCGCGAAGTCCGCGCCGCCCGTGAGGTCCTTGGTGATGGCCTGCGCCTCGGCCTGCGTGGTCACCAGAATGTGCTTCACGCACGCTTCCGGATCCTGCCGGAAGGCGTCTTTGTGCAGGTTGTAGTACCCGTTGACCAGGGCGTCGCCGAACGTGAACCGTTTCTGGATGCCCTGCAGGTACGCGCCCACGATCGCCTGACGTTCCAGTTCGGCGCGCAGTTCGTCGGCACTGCCGTACCCGGTGGCAATCAGGGCGTCCTGAAAGGCGGCGTCCGTCTCGAAGTCCGCGCGGGCTTCCTGCATCTGCTTGTCCAGGGTGCTGGCGTCGGCCTTGTTGTTCACGCGGGCCAGCTGGTACACCGCGCGGTCACGCACGTACTGTTTCAGGAAGTCCCCGCGCGCCTCGGCGAATTCCGTGAGGTAGCTCACCTCGAAGGGGATGCCCTGGGCGTTCAGAACGCGGGCCACCGCCAGCCGGAACGCCCGGTCGAAGTCCGCCACCGTGAACGACTCCTGCCCGACGCGCGCCACAACGGCCGTGGAGTCCTGGGCGGGGGCGGCCGTCGTGGCGGGCGCAGTGGTGGGTGTCGCGGGCGCACTGGTCTGGGCCAGCGCCACGCCCGAGAGCAGCAGGGCGGTCAGCAGGAATCGTTTCACCCCTGCACTCTAGCGTCCGGACGCCAATCGTCCATGATGACGGCGTGAACCGCTCCTGCGTGTTCTGGTGCGCCCTGCTACAATCCCCCCCGTGCGCCTGACCCTTGTAGAAACCTCCGATCCGCGCGTGTACGACGACACGGTGCGGAACCTGCCCATCACCAGCGCCCTGCAGGGCTGGGGGTACGGCGAGGCGCGGCGGACGCTGGGCCAGCAGCCTATGCGTTACCTGATCATGGACGGCAGCCGGACGGTCGGTGCGCTGCAGCTGATCCGCAAACGACTCGTGCCGGGCTTCAGCACCCTGTACGCCCCGCGCGGACCGGCGCTGGAAAACCTGGACCTGCTGCCCGCGGTGGGTGAGGCCGTGAGGAAGGTGGCGCGCCCCACCGACGCCCTGCTGAAAATCGAGCCGCCGGTGCCGTTTCTGGCGTCCGAGGGCGTGACCCTGCCCGAGGAGTACGGCCTGTTCCGCCGGGCCGAGACCGAGCAGCCTGAGCACACCATCGTGGCTGACCTGACCCGCAGTGAGGACGAGCTGTTCGCCGGCCTGCACTCCATGGCGCGGCGCAACGTCCGCACCGCGCAGAAAATGGGTGTCGTGGCGGGCCGGGACGACGACTTCGACGCGTTCTGGGAGATCTTCACCGCCACGAACGAACGCGCCAAACTCGGCGCGTTCCCCCGCGCGTACTATGAGACGATGCTGCGCGAAGGCAACGCGCACGGCGGCGAGGCGTACATCGTGCTGTCGCGCCACGAGGGGCGTGCGCTGGCCGGTGGGTTCTTCCTGGCCATGGGCAAGGGCACGTACTACCTGTTCGGCGGCAGCGTCCGTGACGACCGCATGCAAAGCGACGGCTCCCCCGTCAAGGACGCCAAGGCGCCCGACGCCTTCTACTGGAACGCCATGCTCGACGCCCGGCGCCGCGGCTACGAACTGTTCGACTTCTGGGGCATTCCCCGGACGCTTGACGAGGAGAAGCACTCCTTCGGCGTGTTCAAGATGAAGCTGAAGTTCAGTGAACAGCGCGTCTGGTACCCCGCGTACGACCTGAACCTGAATCCGGCCGCGCCGGCCATCGTGAAGGCGCTGCGCTGGCGCAAGACCCAGAACAACCTCCGCAAGCGCGGCAGCGCCGACGACGTCCTGTAAGCACAGCCGCCCCTAATCCCATTCCCAGGTGCGCCAGTCACTGGCCTTCGCCGTTCCGGACGGCCTGGCGGGCGCCGCTGCGTCCGGCGACGGGAACCAGGGGTAGGCTGCAGCGAGCGCCCGGTCCAGTTGGGTGCGCAGCAGCGCGGACAGAACGTCACGCTCCCGTTCGGTCAGGCGGGGGAGCTCCCGCGCCAGCTGGTCCAGCCGGGCCTCCACCGCCGGCAGGTAAGGCTCACGGGCCTTGCGGACCGCTCCCTTGCGCAGCGGCTGCGGCTGAATGACCGGCACGTACTCGGCTGCGGCACGCTCCAGCTGCTCCTGCCGGGCCTGGGTCCGGGCGGCGCGCGTGCGCTCGGCCCGCTCCCGGGCGTCCGCGGCGCGGGCCTGGGCCGCCAGAAACGCGTCGTCGCGTTCCACCTCCAGCACCCGCGCCTCCTCGTACAGCTTCACTGGGGGCAGTCGGCGGCGGCCCATGCGCAGGCCGTTCGGCCGGGTCCGGTCGTGCTCACCCAGGAACCGCCGGATCAGCGCGGGTGTCCAGCCCCGGTCCTTCAGGTCCTGGGTGGCGACGAACCCCGGCGGGTTCAGCGTCGCGCCGTCTTCCCGGCCTCTGGGCGGCACGTTACGCCCCTCCCGGCCACTCGCGGCGCAGCAGGTCCAGCCGCACGGCGTCGAAGCGCCTGTCGCCGACAGCCCGGGCTTCCCGGATCCGCGCGGCCTCCCGGAACCCCAGCCTCGCGGCGGCGCGCAGCATGCGCTCATTGCCGCTCCAGGTGCTGAACGTCAGAACGTGGGCGTCCGTCTCGTCCAGCGTCGCCTGCACCCACAGGCTCAGGGCGCGCGCGCCCAGGCCGCGGCCCCAGTGCGCCGGGTCGTAGATGAGGATGCCCAGGTCCCACCAGCCGCTCCCCGCCGGGTCCTCCTCGGCCCGGTTCACCATGCCCACCACCACGCCGGCAACGTCAATCACCCGTTCGTTCGGATGGGGAGGGCTGGAGGCCAGCTGCTCAGCGTAGCGTTGCAGGGACGCGGTGGTTTCCTGCGCAGGCAGGTAGGGCGCGTCCCAGGCGCGCCACGCGGCGTCCGGGTCGGTCAGCCAGCGGCGCAGCGTGGGCAGGTCCCGGGGTCTGCGGCCACGCAGGGTCACGCTCGCGGGGGAGAGGTCAGTCACGCGGGCATGCTGCCACAGGGCGGCCTGACGCAGTGCAGGGCTGCGTTTACGCCCCGTTCAGTTCAGGTGCCCCACAGGACGCGCAGCAGCCGGGGCAGCAGCACGTCCGCCGCCACGAGCAGCGCGCCGGCGCTGGCAATCAGCACCGCGGCCGCCGCCACGTCCTTGGCCACCTTCGCCAGCGGATGCACGCCGGGACTCACGAGGTCCACCACCGCTTCCAGCGCCGTGTTCAGCAGCTCCAGGCTCAGCACCAGCGCGCACGCCAGCGCCACCGGGGTCAGGGGCGCGCGCAGCAGGCCGGCCGCGCCCAGGGCCAGCAGCGCCGCCCAGCACTCCACGCGGAAGTTCCCCTGCGTGCGGTAGGCGTGCTGCACACCCGCCCACGCGAAGCCTGCCGAGCGCCACCAGCGGCGCACACTTAGCGCCGAGCCGTCACTGCGCACGCGCCTCAGGTCCCGGCGGGCAGTGCCGTGCGCGCCGCGTCCCACGCGCCGTGGAACACCGCCCAGTCCGGGCCGGTGGCGCCCTCCTCGAAGCCCAGGCCCTCGGCGTGCGGGTGGTCGTGCCCCACAAGGTGCGTCAGGCCGTGACTGGCGAGCAGCGCCACCTCCCGCGCCAGGCTGTGGCCACGCGCGGCTGCCTGCCGCCCGGCGGTGTCCAGGCTGATCACGATGTCCCCCAGGTGAGGCGGCACGAACGGATCGCCCGGCTCCCAGGTGGGGAAGCTCAGCACGTCGGTCGCGGCGTCCTCCCCCCAGTGCTCGCGTTTCAGGGCGCGGATGGTGCGGTCTCCCACCAGGACGACCGTGACCTCACGGTCCGCCACCCCGAAGTGCGTCATGACGGCCTCCAGGCTGGCGCGCAGCGCGGATCTCAGGCCGGCGGGCGGCGTTTTGCGCACGATCAGGTCAATCACGTTCCACAGGGTAGTGGATTTCGCCGCCCCCACGCTGCCCGGACCGGAGGCGCGGTAGCAGCAACCCCTGCCAGAGCGGCAGGGGTCAGAGGAGGGCGGGCGGGATCAGGCGCGGGACGGTGGGTCGCCGTCCCCTTCCGGAATGCTGGCGAACTCGCCGCGCCGCGCCGCGCGTTTGTCCTGCTCGGCGTTCTCGGCAGTTTCGTAGGCTTTGATGATGCGCCCCACCAGCGGGTGACGCACCACGTCCACCTCCGTGAACTCATGCCACGCGATGCCTTCGATGGTGCTCAGCACCCGCTTCGCCACCGCCAGACCGCTCGTGATGTGCCGCGGCAGGTCGATCTGCGTGACGTCGCCGGTCACCACGACCTTGCTGGAAAAGCCCATGCGGGTCAGGAACATCTTCATCTGCTCGCCGGTGGTGTTCTGCGCTTCGTCCAGAATCACGAACGCGTCGTTCAGCGTGCGCCCACGCATGAACGCCAGAGGCGCGATCTCGATCACGCCGCTCGTCAGGTACGACTCGAACTTCTCCTGGTCCAGCATGTCCTGGAGCGCGTCGTACAGGGGACGGAGGTACGGGTCGATCTTGGCCTGCAGGTCCCCGGGCAGGAAGCCCAGCTTCTCGCCGGCCTCCACGGCCGGACGGGTCAGGATGATCCGCTTGACCTTTTTGGCTTTCAGGGCCTGCACCGCCATGGCGACCGCCATGTACGTCTTCCCGGTCCCGGCCGGCCCCACCCCGAAGGTAATGTCACTCTTGTCAATACTTTCGAGGTACAGCTTCTGCCCGGGCGTCTTGGGTTTCAGACCGCGGGGCAGGCTCAGGCCCGCCACCTGCGTCTCCTGGGCAAGGGAGCGGCCCTCGCCGCTCAGGCGCGCGGAGCGCAGCAGGCTGTCCGGCGTGAGTTCCGCGCCGCTGCGCACCACGTCCAGTGCGTCACGGACCATACGCTCCGCGACGCGGACGTCCGCGTCCTCGCCCGTGATGGTGATCGTCTCACCCCGCGCGATCAGTTTTGCCTTGGTCAGTTCGCGCATGCGGCGCAGGTTCGCGTCACCCGCCCCGAGCAGCGCGAACGCCTCGCGCTGATTGTCCAGCGTCACGGTGGCGCTGGCTGCAGGGGTAATGCCGCTGTCCTGGTTGGGCTGTGTCAAATCATCTCCAGTCGCGCGTGGGCGCAGCCTCCCCCCGGTGGGTCGGGGTGAAGGGAAAAAGGGCTTGCGGTCATCGTGAGAGCCTATTGTCCACCGGGCGCCGCGGGCCGGGCGTGGCCCCAGGCACATTGTGCATGCTGAGTCAAGACCTTCACATGCGCTGTGCGGCGCAGCCTGGCCGGGCGGACTGAACCGCCGGAAACTGCTCTAGACTGAAGCTGTGAGCCTGCTGGACGGTCCTGCCCCCACCTTGCGCGCCTTCCTGTTTGCGGATCCGGCGTCTCACTCGCTGTCCCCGCAGATGCACCGCGCGGCCTTCGCGCACGCCGGGCTGAACGGCACGTACGAGGCCCGGCACGTCCCACCGGCCGACCTGGGCGACGCGATCGGGGGACTACGCCAGCCGGATGTGCTGGGCGCCAACCTGAGCCTGCCGCACAAGGAGACGGCCCTGGCGCTGCTCGATGACCTGAGTGACGCGGCGCGGGCCATCGGCGCCGTGAACACCATCATTCACCGCGGCGGGCGGCTGCTGGGCGACAACACCGACGCCCCCGGATTCCGGGACGCCCTCACGGACGCGGGGTACCGCTGGCCGCGCGGCGCGGACACTGTGGTGCTGGGCGCCGGGGGTGCCGCGCGCGCCGCCGTGTACGCCCTCACCCGGGCCGGGCAGACCGTGTGGGTGGTGAACCGCACCCTGAGCCGCGCGCAGGCCCTCGCCGACGCCTGGGACGTGCGCGGCGCGCCCCGCTCTGTTCACGCCGCCGAAGTGACCCGCGTGCCGTGGCCCCAGGTGAGTGTGATCGTGAATGCCAGCAGCGCCGGTCTGAACGACCCCGGCCAGTCGCCCCTGGACGCCGCGGTTCTGGACGAGCTGCCGGCAACGGCCCTGGTGTACGACATGGTGTACAAACCCGCCGAAACCCGCCTCATGCGCGACGCCCGCGCCCGAAACCTGAAAGCAGAGAACGGCCTGGGCATGCTGGCCCATCAGGCCCGGCTGGCCTTTCACGCCTGGACCGGCGCAGCTGTCCCTGCGGGCGTCTTCACCGGCGCCCTTAACCCATCCCAGGCCGGCGGATGACCGTGCGTGATCGCCTGCGCGGCCATCAGGTGCCCGCCCTGGTGCTGCTGCTGGTGGTGATCCTGACCCTGCTGGTCGCGTTCGTGGTGCACACCTTCGCCCGCGAGCAGCAGCGGGGCCGCTTCGAACGGGAGGCGGGCGCGTACACGCAGGCCCTGCGCGACCGCCTGCTGGTGTACGAACGCCTGCTGGAAGCCACCCGCTCCGCCTGGGGGGCGCAGGGGCCCGTGATGAACGAACGGACCTTCGCGCAGTACGTGGCAGGACTGGACCTGGACCGCCGCTACCCGGGCGTGCAGGCCGTCGGGTTCGGCGCGCTCATCCGCCGGGACGAGGCCGGCGCCGTGGAGGCGCGCCTGCGCCGCACCATCAGCCCGACCTACACCATCCGCACCTCAGGCCCTCCCAGAGACCAGCAGGTCATCATTGCCATGATCGCTCCGCCCACCACCCGCAACCTGCAGGCGCTGGGCTTTGACATGTACAGCGAACCCGTCCGCCGGGCCGCGTTCGACGTGGCCCGCAACCGTGACCGGGCGCAGGCCACGGGGCTGCTTCTGCTCGCGCAGCGGGACCCACTGGGCCGGCAGTACCCCGGGCTGCTCGTGGCCCTGCCCGTCCGGCAGGACGGGCAACTGCTGGGTTTCCTGTACCTCGCCGTGCGCGCCGACCGGCTCCTGGCGGACCTCGCCGCGCCCAGAGCCGACCAGAGCAGCGGCAGCCTGCACGCCGAGGTGCGGCTTGCCGGGCAGTCCCTGCCGCCAGCGCCGGCGGACCTGCAGAACCTGCCGTTCCGGACGACCACCAGCTTCGCCCTGGCCGGACAGCCCTGGACCCTGACCTTCGGCGCGACCAGTGACTTTGGCCGCGACCAGGCGGCGCTCGTGCCGTACCTGCTGGCCCTGCTGGGCCTGCTGATCGCCGGGTTTTCCTTCCTGATGGTCAAGGCGCAGGTGGACGCACGTGGCCGCGCCGAACGGCTCAACGTGTCGCTCGGTCTGGCGCGCGCGCAGCAGGCCACGGCCCGCGCGGAATTCGAAGCGATCTTCCACTCCATGCAGGACAGCGCCGCATTCACGGACCCGGACGGCCGCATCCGGCTCGTGAACAGCGCCCTGGCCACCCAGTTCGGTCAGAGCGCCGGGGACCTGCAGGGGCAGCTGCTGGGCGTACTGCACGAGGACCGCCGCCTGGACCACGCGGCGGGCTTCGCGGCGCTCTCCACCCAGTACCGCCGTGCGGACGGCAGCGTGTTCACCGGTGAGGCCCAGCGCGGCGAGGTCCGCTCCCCGGACGGCACGCTGCTGGGGCTGCTGGAAGTGATCCGTGACGTGACCGAACGCGTCAAGGCCGAGCAGGCTGTCCACGCGGAGGAGCGCCGCTCACGGGCCGTGCTGGATGCCATGCCGCACATCGTGATGCTGTCCTCCCCGGACGGCACGGTGACCTACCGCAACCGCCGGCACGCGGAACTGCTGGACGGCTCGGATTTCGCCAGCCGCATCGATGAACGCGACCGGCCCGCCTACCAGCGCATGCGGCAGCAGGCCACCACCGAGAACCGCGACAGCCGCTGCGAGGTGCGCCTGCTCGTCCCCGGTGACAGCGCCCGCTGGTTCGAGGTGCGGACCAACCCCATCCGCGCGGCCGGTTCCGCAGGGCGTCCCGGGCAGGTGACGGACTGGGTCACGAGCGCCACCGACATCCACGACCGGCTGCTGGCCGAGCGGCTCGCGCAGCGCAATGAGGAACGCTACCGCGCGGTTCTGGAGGGCATGCCTCAGATCGTGTGGCTCACCGACCCGGCCGGCACCCCCGTGTATTTCAACCGGCGCTGGGCGGAACACGTGGGCGCCGAACGCGCCAGGCAGGGGTTCCTGTCCCTGCTGCACCCGGACGACCGCGCCGACTACCAGCGCCGCTGGATGGCCGCGCTGCGCAGCGACCGGCCCTTCGAGGCCGAGCACCGCCTGCTGGGTCTCGACGGGCACTACCGCACGTTCGTGACGCGTGGCCTGCCCGTGCAGGACGCGGCCGGACAGGTTCTCGAGTGGGTGGGCACAAGCACCGATGTTGACGATCAGGTGTACGCCGAGCAGACTGCCCGCCTGCTCGCCGACGTGACCGAACAGCTGACCGCCCGCAGCGACGACCCCAGTCACCTGCGCCACGACCGGTACCGCGCCGCCCTGGCCCGTCTCGGGTCCCGGTTCGTGGACAGCGGCGCCCTGTGGACCGTGAACCCCACCCAACTCGTCGCGGTCTCCTCTCCGGGCGCCACGTGGCACTCCGCGGCGTTCCACGTCGTGGCGGGACAGGCCATCGAGCGGGTCGTCACGAATGAGGATCCCGTGTTCATCGACGCGGACCCAGCGCTGCACCGCGTGAATGCCACTGGGGCGCTGTTCTACCCGCTGACCGGGCGGGGCGGCACGCTTGTGGGCGTGCTGGGCCTCCTGTACCGTCAGGCCCTCACCGCCCGGGACCATGATTTCGCGCAGGAACTCGCCCAGCGTTTCGCGTCGGCCCTCAGCAACGACCGCCTGCAGGAAAGGGTGCTGGCTGCGCAGGCCGACCTGCAACAGCTGAACCAGTCGCTGGAGGAGCGCGTCGAGCAGCGCACGCGCGAACTGGAGGCCGCCAACCGGGAACTGGAGGCCTTCAGCTACTCCGTCAGCCATGACCTGCGCACCCCCCTGCGGCACATCGTGGGATTCGGCGACCTGCTGCACAAAGAAACCGGGGACAGCCTGAGCCCGAAAGCCCAGCGGTACCTGACGGTCATCAAGGACTCCGCCAGCCGCATGAGTCAGCTGATCGACGATCTGCTGGCGTTCTCACGCATGGGGCGGCAGGAACTCCGGCAGGTGCCTGTGAATCTGCGGCAGGTGATTGAGACGAGCTGGCGCGGCCTGGAGCCCGACCGGCAGGGCCGGCACATCACGTTTCAGCTGCCGGACGCGCTGCCGACCGTGCAGGGCGACGAGGCGCTGCTGACGCTGGCGTTCACGAACCTGCTCAGCAACGCCATCAAGTACTCGCGCGGGCGCGACGAGGCGCGCATCGAGGTGGAGGCGCAGGTCACCGATCATGAAGTGACGGTGAACATCACGGACAACGGGTTGGGCTTCGATCCGCGCTACGTGGATAAACTGTTCGGTGTGTTTCAACGTCTGCACCGCGCCGATGAGTTCGAAGGCATCGGCATAGGCCTCGCCAACGTCCGCCGCATCGTCACCCGCCACGGGGGGCAGGTGGCCGCGCAGGGCCGTCCCGGTGAGGGCGCCACCTTCAGCGTCACCCTGCCTCTGGGAGGACCGGCGTGAGCCTGCCGGACTCCGGTCTGCCCACGCCCGGCGGCCAGCTGCGCATCCTGCATCTGGAGGACAGCGAACTGGACCACGAACTGGTCACCATGCACGTGGACACCGAGCTGCCCTGGCCGGTGCAGTTCCTGCGCGTCGAGGACGAGGACGGCTTTCTGAGTGAACTTGAGCGCTTCACGCCGCACCTGATCCTCAGTGACTTCGCGCTGCCCAGCTACGACGGCCTGAGCGCCTACCGCGCCGCGCACGCCCGCGTGCCGAACGTGCCGTTCATCATCGTGACCGGCGCCATGGGCGAGGAAACAGCCGTGGACACCCTGCGCGAGGGCGTGACCGACTACATCCTCAAGCAGCGCCTGGAACGCCTCCCGTCCAGCATCCGCCGCGCCATGAGCGAAGTCGAGTCCCGCATTCAGCGTGAACGGGCCGAACGGGAGATTCGCCAGCTGAACGCCGACCTCCGCGCCCGGCTCGAGGAGGTCGAACGGCTGCGCAACACCGCCGAGCGGCAGAGCCAGCGTCTCGAAGTGCAGGCCAAACAGCTCGAAGAAGCGCTGAACCTCCAGAAAACCTTCCTGGCCGAGACCAGCCACGAACTGCGCACCCCGCTTACCGCGCTGCACGGGTACCTGCGCCGGGCCGAGCGCGAAGCTGGCGGCAGCCAGACCCTCCAGGACGCGCAGCGCGTTGCCGAGAACATGACCCGCCTCGTGAACGACCTGCTGCAGCTCTCGCGCGGGGAACTGGTGCAGAGCATCGAGATGCACTTCATGAACCTGGGCCAGCTGCTGCGCCAGGTGGGGCGTGACTATGGCGTCAACGCCCCGGACGGCGCCTTCGAGATCGTCGGTGACCCGGGCCGCCTGACGCAGGTGTTTATCAACCTTGTGACGAACGCCATCCGCGTGACCGGCAGGACCGAACTGGTGCGCCTGGAAGTCGAGCCGCGCGCCGGAGAGATCGAGGTGCGCGTCGTGGATCACGGCCCCGGCGTGCCCGACGCCGTGAAACCTCGCATCTTCGACAAGTTCTACCGCGGCAAGGAAGCCGGCTCCGCCGGCCTGGGTCTGACCATCGCGCAGCAGGTCGTCACCGCCCACGGCGGCACCATCGACGTGATGGACACGCCCGGCGGTGGCGCCACGTTCCGCGTGCGCCTGCCCCTGCCTGAAGAGGACGCCGGAGAGGACGACCTTGATCTGGACTCCCTCACCCTGGACGGCGAACCGGATGACGGCACAGATGCCCGGACAGCCGACACTTCTCGCCTGCCGGACGCGCTAGCGTAGACCTATGAAGAAGACCCTGAACGTGACCTGGCTGGGGGAGCAGCGGTACCTGGGCGTCAGCGAAAGCGGACACCAGCTGCTGATTGACAACAGCCCCGTGAAGGTGGGCGTGTCCCCCATGGAAGCCCTGCTCGGCGCACTGGCCACCTGCACCGCGTACGACGTGGTGGAAATCATGAAAAAACGGCGCACGCCCCTCGCCAGCTACCGCATTGAGGTGGAGGGCGAGCGCGCCGGGACTGACCCCAAGCGGTACACGCACATCACCGTGCGGCACGTCGCGAGTGGCGAAGGCGTCACCGAGGACGCGCTGAACCGCGCCGCGCACCTCAGCCACGAGAAATACTGCTCGGTGGCAGCCACGCTCAACAGCGACATCACGGTCGAGACGCGCGTCGAGTAACCCCGGCGCAGCACTTCAGGGTCAGAGGGCCGCGGGCGTCCCGGTCCGCGCCAGAGCCCGGTCCAGACGCTCCAGCAGCAGGTCAACCTCCGCCGCTGTGATGCTCAGCGGCGGCCCCAGCAGCAGGTGATCGCCCCGCACGCCGTCCAGCGCGCCGCTGCCCGGGTACGTCAGCAGGCCCTCGGCCCGTGCGGCGGCCGCCACCCGCTCCGCGATGCCGGGCTGCGCGTACGCTTCCCCGGTATCCGGGTCCCCCAGCAGAACGCCAAGCAGCAGGCCCTGGCCCCGCACCGCCAGCACCTGAGGATGGCGCGCCTTCAGGGCCTCCAGGCCGCTGAGCAGCTGCGGCCCCCGGGCCTGCGCGGCACGCACGAGCCCTTCTCGCTCCACGATGTCCAGCACGCTCAGGCCCGCCGCGACACTCACCGGGTGGCCCGCGTACGTGAACCCGTGCTTGAAAGCGCCACTGCCCTGCATGACGGTGTCATACACGTGTGGGCCTGCCATCAGCCCGGCCAGCGGCGCGTACCCGGCCGCGAGGCCCTTGCCCAGCACGACGATGTCCGGCGTGACCGGCGCCGCGTCCTGCGCGTGGAGCCGCACAGCCAGGGGGGCGCCGCAGCGGCCCATTCCACTCATCACCTCATCCGCAATGAACAGCACCCCATACTCGCGGCAGATCGCGGCCACCTGGGCGTGATATCCGGGATTCGGGGTGAGGGCCGCGTCCGACGCACCCACGACCGGTTCACAGATGAAAGCAGAGACGGTCTCGGGACCCGCCGCCTCCAGCACCGCCCGGAGGCGCCCGGCGTCCTCTGGCCCACTGAGGGCCGGATCGGGCTTCGGCATTTTCGGCCAGGCGTCCTCGCGCATCAGGGGTGCGTACACGGCCCGCCGCGCGCCCATCCCGGACGCGGCCAGAGCTCCCAGGGACGCCCCGTGATAGCTGGGCGTGCGGGTGATCACCTTGAACCGCGCACTCTCGCCGCGTTCCACGTGATACTGCCGCGCCAGCTTGATGGCGCTTTCGTTCGCCTCCGACCCGCCGGACACCGCCCAGAACCGGTGGTCCGGCAGATTCAGGAACGTTGCAAGCCGTGAAGCGTACGTTTCCAGCACCTCACTGGAAAACTGTGAGCCGTGCACAAAGGCCAGGGCCTGCGCCTGCGCCGCCATGGCCGCCCCGACCTCCGCCCGCCCGTGCCCGATATTCGCCACGAGCGCGCCGGACGACCCGTCCAGAACGCGGCGCCCTGAGGCGTCCTCGATGAACACCCCCTCGGCGCGCACGGCGACGGGGTACGACTTGCTGGACCGGTAGAACACATTGGACATGGCAGCTTCCTTCACGGGAAAGAGAGGCGAACAGGACCGGAGGACAACGGCACAGCGCGGGCAAGGCCAGCTTTACCCATGTCTCTCCCAGATGGCAGCGGCCACAAGCGGAGCGTCCGCCGCACCAGCCCCCGCCGGCCCCTGGGGTTGGCGCCTTGCCAGGCAAAATTCAGGCCCGGCGCCGTCCACGGGTGGGACTGCGCACAAGCGCCCGCGTTGAAGGCCGGGCCGCGCGCCAGCTCACGAAGTTTGAGCGTGACGGCCAGCGACGCCGCGCACCAGGCGGCCCAGCCACCCGGGCTACGCCGACACCCTGACGCCGGCCGGCCCGACTGCTCATCCACTGCGGCCGCCAGCCGCCACGCCGGCCACACCTGCACCTGCGCCGCCAAAGACGGCAAACCCACCGGGGCAGGTGCAGCGTGGGCGGCGCTCAGGCCTTCCGGCACCCGCTCCCATGACACGTTCACCAGCCTGCGCAGGAACAGCGGACGGGGGGCGGGGGCGAACACCCCGGAACCTGTTACCACGTGTCACCGCCGCCCGGAGGAGGCCACGCGCCCAGCGCCTGCCGCACGGTGACCACCTGACCGAAGTGGTGCGTGGTGTGCAGCGCCATGTCGGCCAGCAGTTCCCCGATGGTTTCCTCATGATTCACCGGGTTCGCGAGGTCCGGCCGGGCCGCGTGGGGGTCAATGCGGGCCAGCAATTCATAGAAGTCGTTGCGCACCCGGCTCCACTCGGCGGGCGTCACGGCCGGCCAGGTGTCCGCGGCGCGCTTCGGGTAGGGCTGCGCTTCGCCCATCTCGATGATGTCCAGCATCCAGCGGTTCCACCAGTTCACGTGCGCCACCAGTTCCGCCACGCTGTGCGGCAGCGTTCCGGGGCGCGTGGTGGCCTGTTCGTCGGTCAGGCCGCTCAGGGACGCCTCGACGCCCACGAACGCCTGCCCCCCCCGGAAGAGTTTCGGGAGGAGGCGCGCGAACGCGAGCTGGGAACGGACATTTCGGTCATCAGTCATAACGCCAGTGTCTCAGATGCCACCCGGAAACCGGGCGGGAAAGGAACGAGGCCGCCTTCACGGGCGCCCGGTCACGCCCGGCGCCGGGGGGGTCAGTACTGCTGCGCGATGGTTTTCGTCTGAAGGAACCAGAACAGGTAATCCGGGCCGCCCACCTTGGCGTTCGTGCCGCTCATGCCGTACCCGCCGAAGGCGTGCGTGCCCGACAGCGCGCCCGTGCACTTGCGGTTGATGTACAGGTTGCCCACGTGCAGGCGCCGGCGGGCTTCTTCGATCTTGCGGGGGTCGCGGGAGTAGAACGCGGCGGTCAGCCCGTACTCGCTGTCGTTCGCCAGTTCAATGGCGTGCTGCCAGTCGCGTGCGCGCGTGAAGGCCAGCACCGGCCCGAAAATCTCCTCCTGGAACAGCGGGTCTTTGGCTTCCACGTCTGCGAGCACGGTGGGGGAGACGTACCCGCCCGGGCGTCCACCCGTGTCGGGGGTGTCACCGCCCAGCAGCAGGCGCGCGCGCGCCTGGCCGTCCTGCACGAACTGCTGGATGCGGTCGGCACTGCCCTGGTGAATCACGGGGCCCAGGTCGGCGTTGTCCTCGGGAAGGCCGACCTTCAGCGCGCGCGCTTTGTCCACCACGCGGGCGAGCAGGTCGTCGTACACGCTGCTTTCCACAATCACGCGGGAGCACGCGGAGCACTTCTGGCCGCTGTAGCCGAACGCCGCCTGCACAATGCCGGTTGCGGCGGCTTCCAGGTCTCCGTCCGCGCACACGATGGTGGGGTCCTTGCCGCCCATCTCTGCGATCACACGTTTGAGCCAGCGCTGCCCGGGCTGCACGCGGGCGGCGCGCTCGTAGATGCGGCACCCGATCTCCTTGCTGCCGGTGAACGCAATCATCCGCACGCCCGGATGATCCACGAGCGGGTCGCCGAGCACGTCATCCGTTCCGGTCAGGAACTGAATGGCGCCGCGGGGGAGTCCCGCCTCGAACAGCAACTCGACCATCAGGTACGAGGAGAGCGGCGTTTCACTGGCCGGCTTCCACAGCACGGTGTTCCCGGCGGCGAGGGCGCCGAGGGCCATGCCCAGTGGAATGGCACTGGGGAAGTTCCACGGGCTGATGCACGCCACGACGCCCAGGGGTTCATACACGGTGGTGACGTGTTCGTCAGGCATGGGGTACACAGGTTTGCCCTGCCCCCACCGCAGCGCCTCGCGGGCAAAGACCTCGAAGTGATCCACGCTCTCGGCCACCTCGCCGTCCGCTTCGGCCCAGTTCTTGCCGTTCTCCAGGGTCATCACGGCGTTGAATTCCATGCGGCGGGCGCGCAGCAGCTGCGCGGCGCGCTTGAAGATGCTCGCGCGCTGGAACGGGTCACTGAAGCGCCACTCCTCGAAGGCCTGCTGCGCGGCCTCCACGGCCTCATTCAGCTGCGCCGGGGTGGCCTTCTGAAAGCTCCAGACAACCTCCCGGGTGTCGGCGGGGTTGCGGACCTCAAAGGTTCCGCTGCCCTGGGCGGCCTGTCCGGCCACGATCAGGGGGAAGGTCTGCCCGACGTACTGGGCGCGCACCTGCGTGAACGCGGCCCGCTGTCGCTCGGCCATCTGCGGGTCCCGGAAGGTGAAATACGGTTCATGCTCGAAAGGAAGGAATCCTTCCATGAGGGTGCTGGTCATACGGCCTCCTTGGTGGTGACTGGAGGCTAACACACCATTTCAGGGGCGTAAACACGCTGTCAGACGCTATAAATGCTGCCCTTCCACGGTTGCGGCTGGTGGCCGGCCGACAAAAAACCTTTCAAACGCCAGGTAATCAATGAGAGGTTCAGCTGACGCTCACCCCTTCACTCCTGGCGCGGCCGCCCACAACGCGGCGCCGATCAGCCCGGCGTCGGCCCCCAGGCCCGCGTGCACCACCTCCGGCCGGTACCGCTCCGGAAACGCCTCCAGCGCCGCCCGGACCCGCTGCCGGTACCCGGCGCGCAGCCCGACGCTGCCGCCCAGCGCCACCCGCGTGACCCCCAGCAGCGCCGCGATATCCGCAATCTTCCAGGCCAGCACGCCTGCCGAATGCCCGTACGCCTCCTGCGCAGCGGCGTGGCCCGCCTCCGCCGCGTCACACAGGGCCCGCGCATCCGGGAAGCCCACTGCAGCCGCCCGCGCACTCAGGGCCGTGCCGCTCGACTCGAATTCGAGTGGTGCCAGCCGTCCCAGCGGCGTCGCGTACCCCTCATGCCACAGCGCCGGCACACTCACGAACCCCAGTTCGGCGTCCAGACCATTGCCAGCGAGGTGCAGCTGTCCCCCCAGCACCAGTCCCGCACCCACACCGGTGCTGATCGTCACGAACATGAATTCCCGTGTGCCCCTGCCAGCCCCCGCCACGAACTCACCCCACGCGGCGGCCCGCGCGTCATTCAGCGCGGCGCACGGCAGGTTCAGCGCCGCGCCCAGCTGCTCAGCCAGCGGCACGTCCACCCAACCGGGAAAGGTATGCGCCGCGGTCGCCGTGACGCGGCCCAGCGCCACCGCCCCCGCACAGGCCACGCCCAGCGCCCCCGCCTGCTCCGCCAGCGGCGCGGCGAGCGCCGCGGCGGCCGGCACCACCGCGTCCGGCGTAGCGGGGCGCGGCGTGCGCTGCTCGACCCGCGCCGTCACCCGGCCGCCCTCCACCAGGGCGGCGCGCATGCTCGTCCCTCCGATATCCAGGGCGAGCAGCGGTCGGGCGGCAGTCAGGGCAGGCGCGGCAGAGGCAGTCACGGGGGCATTCTGCCATCCGGGCCTCCGCCCGGGGACCGTTACTCGGTCCAGGCCACCCGGCCGCTCTCACCGACCACCACGCGCGCGGCGCCGTCCTCCGTGGCCAGCCGGACGTGCTCGCCCTGAACCTGCACTGTCGCTTCACCCTGCACCGGCACCCGCCACGCCTGGTGCGGCCACAGCCGCTCCCGCTCGACGCACGCGCCGGTCTCGCCACACACCCGCAGGCCCGAAAGAACCTGCCCGGACCGGTTCACGACCTGCACGCCGGGCTCCGCGCCGAACAGCAGGTGCGCCCACGCGACCAGGGTGAGCGTCACCAGCACCGCCCCCCCACCGCCCACGAGGGTGAGGGGGCGGCGGGCCGGGCGTGGGCAGGCAGGGCGGGCGGCGTCATAGGCCCAGTGTGCCGCAGGCGCGTCTGCGCCGCATCAGCCGTTTGATGCACCGCTCGGGCTGCCCGGACGGCCCGCGCTCACCGAGAGAGGAACGACGCCCGTGAACAGACGCGGCCACGCGAGGTGAGGGTCACCCAGGGACAGTGTCAGGTTGCGGGAGGCAAAGTGCCGTGCCCACACCGCCTGCACGCGCGGCGGCAGCAGTTCCCGCAGCGCCGCTTCTGCCTCGGCCCGCTGTTCGCCCAGATCAAACGGGCTGGGGTTCCCCAGCCGCTCCCGCACCAGCGTCCGCACCTCGCCCTGGTACAGCACGTCATCGGCAAAGCGTTCCATCAGCGCCCCGGCATGCGCCGCGCGGTCCACCACCAGCGGCGCCAGCTTCCCGAACGCCACCGCCGACCCCAGCGTGTTGCCCGCCGTGTTCCACGCACTGAACCCCGCCAGGTCGGCGAGCGGCAGGCGCTGCATCAGCGTCCACAGGCGCATTTCCGCGCCGTTCGGGTACGCGATGTCCGCGACACTCACGGCCCGCCCCGCCTGCAGATCCGCCGCGACGGCGTCCACGAACGCCGGCAGGTGCCGGTGCGGCGTGTCCACGGACGCGAAATCCGGCTGCCGGTGCGCCTGCCGCGAGCCTGGTGTGTTCACGGCGAGCACGAACGCCGCCTCCGCCAGCGAGTCCGCCGGTCGGCACCCGGCGGCCCGCAGGTGCGCCCGGACCAGTTCCCCCGCGGGCCGGTCCTCGTACAGCAGCTCTGCACCTGCGCCGGTCATGCCGCTGTACCGGACCCACACCGGCACCTCCTGCGGACAGAGCGCCCGGGCCAGCAGCGCGCTCGGCACCTCGTCCGCGCCCGGGTACACGTCCAGGCGGTCCCACACGCCCAGTTCGTCCGTACGGGCTTCCAGCAGGCGACGGTCGAAGGCCGCCAGTCCGTACGGCGTGGTGTCGTCCAGCGTGAGGCACAGGTGGGTCAGCACGCCGCCCGCCAGCAGGTCCAGGGCCGCCAGGTGCAGCGCCCGGTTGCGTTCCCGGGTGCCCACCCAGTCTGCCAGGACGTCGGCGGGAACGGCTGAACGCGCCGCGTCCAGGGCGGAACGTTCGCTCTCCCCATGCCGGGCCTGCCGGTCGAACGCCGTGGAGTACGCCCGCAGCTCACGGCCCCACTCCCCGTAGTACGGTTTTTCCTCGTGAGGGTCGTTGTCGTGCGCCACGCGCACAATCACGCCGAACGCATAGATCCGCAGCGCCGGGTGACGCGAGTGAACCTCACGCAACACGGCCAGCCGCGCCAGGGCCACCTCCAGGGTGTCCGGCACGCGGCGCGCGGGAATCATGCCGCCCAGGCACAGCGTCTCCAGGCACACGACCAGCACGTCCGCTGCGGGCGCCTCACGCCCGAGCCAGTGCCGCAGCGCGTCAGTGTCACCCGGCGTGAAAAAGTCCGGCAGGGCGACGGCCGGCGGGACGCGCACCTCTGCGCCCGTCATGCCGCCCAGCCGCACCGGCAGGCTCAGTGTAGGCGGGCGGGTGTCCGGCGGAACGAGCAGCACGCGGGTCATGCCGGGCAGGCTAGCAGGGCGCAGCGGCGGGTGTCCGGCGTCCCCGCGTTGCGCCGGACCTGAAAGGGCCTTCACATGATTCGGCCCGGCGGCGCCGGTGTGGGCGGGCGGCAGGGCCGCAGGCGCTCAGCCGTGTCCCCCCGGCCCACTGTCTGCCGGAATGGCCCCAGGCAGGGCGCTGAGGAGAAAACGCACTGTGTCGTCCCGCATGCGCCGGCTCGTGTAGTGCCCCACGCCAGCGTAGGTGGCTTCCTGGAATGCACCCGGCGTGCCGGCCGCGGCGTACGCCGCCCGGTACGCGCCGGCGGTGGGCGCGTGGTGCAGCTCCAGCGGAAAGACCGGGTCGGCCTCAGCGCTCGCCAGGAACAGCGGCGCGCGCGTGCCGGCCGCAGCGTGCTCCACGGGACGGTGCGCGTTCAGGAACGTCTGAAGTTCAGCGCGGCGGACCTCCGGCTCGTTCCACACGCCGGAGGTGATCAGCGCCGCCGTCCGCGTCACGCGCGGCTCGGTCCGCGCCAGGGTCAGCGCGATGTAGCCGCCCATGCTCGAACCCACCACCCACACCGGCCCGGCACCGTACGCGCCCTGCGCGGCGTCCAGCAGCGCGGGCGCCTCGGCCACGGTCCGCCGCACACTCTCCCACACGTACTCCCGTGCGTTCAGGCCCGGCGGGGTGTCCCCCTGCCGCTCACCGTGCAGGGCCGAGTCCGGCAGGATCACCGCGACGCCACGCGCCGTCAGGGCCGGGTACACGCCCAGCTTCCCCTCCTTGCTGGCCCACGCGCCGTGGTACACCACGCACACGGCGCGGATCACGGTGCCTTCCGGCGGCCGCTCCACAAGGCACGGCACGCCCGCCAGGACGCGCCTCTCCACGCTGTAGGGCTGGCCCTCCACCACCGGCGTGGCGTGTGGGTCGAGCGGGTTGAAGGTGCGCGTCACGCGACTCCCGCCGCCCAGCGGGCCGGCCCGGCCCCCGGCGCCCAGTGCCACACATCCGGGTTGCGCAGCGCCGCCCAGCCGGGGAAATCCAGTCCGAGCATCAGCGCCAGCAGGTTGCCGTGCGTGCCCAGAACCGTCACGCCATCCGGATCACGGTGCTCGGTCAGGGCGGCAAGGGCGCGGGTCCGGGCCGCAGCGCCGGACTCCCCGCCCGGAAGGACCAGCGTGTCATCCTCGAAACTGTCCCTCAGGCGGGCCTGCCAGTCTGATCGCAGCTCGGCGCTCAAAACCCGCTCGGTCAGCCGGTCATCGAACGCCACCGGGAGGTTCAGCGCCAACCCCAGCGGCGCGAGGGTCTGCGCCGCGCGCCGCCACGGACTGCTCACCAGCCGCGAGATGCCCACCCCGGTCAGCGCCGTGGCCAGCGTCCGGGCGGCGTCCTCGCCTGCGGGCGTGAGCGGCGCGTCCGGCGCCTGCCCGGCCGCGCGCGCGTGCCGCACCAGCAGCACCGACCCGGCCGGGAGGATCACGCGAATTCCAGCAGGGACCGGTGCGCCAGACCCCGCCCCGACGCCCGCTGCCACGCGCTGCGCGTGTCTCCGCCCGCGACGGCCGCCATGAACCGTTCGTCGCGCGCCAGGGTGGTCAGGACCCAGTAGTCGCCCCAGACCTCCGTGCCCCAGGCGTCCTGCATGGCGCGGGACGCCGCGGCCCACACGGGTTCGCTCATGTGCTCCAGCGGCGCAATGAAATGCAGCTCGCCGTCCGTGCCGGGCGTGCGCGCCACCTCCCGGCGGTACTCGGCCTTTTCGCGGCGCGTCATGCGCTCCCACACGCCCGCCTCGCAGAAATGAGCCGGGAAGGCACTGAAGGTGTCGCGGCAGCGCGTGGGCCGGGACTCGTAGCGGCTGCACCCGCCACTGTGGCGGTCCAGGACCGGGCAGAACCCCACCTGTTCGCGGTGCCGGTGGACGTACTCGTCGTCATCGCGCGCCGTGCGGGCGTTCGCGACGGCGGCGCGCGCGTGCGCCTCCATGGCCGCGGCCAGCGCGTCGTCGAGCGCCTCGGCCATCACCAGTGCCTCGGCCAGGCTCACGCGGATGGGCATGTTGCAGCAGGCCACGCACCCCGCCGCGCAGTACACCCGCCCGCCCTGGCGCGCGTAGCGGTCCATCCAGCTCCGGGACTGTGTTTCGTAGCGTTCATACGCGCGCCGCACGGCGGCCGTTACTTCACGATTTACGGGGGAACTCAACATGAGGCGCAGCCTAGCGCGCGTATACTGACCGCAACGTGTTCAGGCGCCCCCGCACCCCCCAGACCCCGACCGGCAGTCCAGACCCGCGTAAAACCGGGATTTCCATGGACGCACCCGACCCGACGCGGGTGCTGGCCGACCTCGTGGCCCGCCCCAGCCTTGAAGGCGTGCTTGAAGGTGCCCTCGGGTACGCCGCCACCCTGATGGGCGGCCACGTGCAGGGGTACGCGGTCGTGCGGCGCGGACAGGACCACGTGAGTGCCGTGTTCGGCTACCCCAGGAGCCTGCTGGGCGCCGCCCTCACCGGTCCCTGGGCCGCCATGCGTTCACGCGTGGTGGCCGACGGTTCCCGTGAACTGTACGAGACGAACGGCCCGGAGATCATCACCCTGCTCGACGAGGCCAGCATGCAGGAGGTGAAGGTCACGCTGGTGGTGCCCCTGACCGTCCGTGGCCGGCACCTGGGCGCCCTGATCCTGGACCGCGTGACCAGCGAAGGCATCACGCCCGCCGTGCAGGAAGCCGTCACGAAATGGGCCTCGGCCGTAGCGCCGCTGCTGGGCATCCTGGAAGGCCGCGAGGAATGGAAGCAGGCGGCGCGGCAGCTGACCGGCGCGCTGGTCGAGGCTGTGGAAAGCCGGGACTTCGACTCTCTGGGGCACGCCCAGTCCGTCACCGACGTCAGCCTGAAACTCGGGCGCGCCATGGGCCTCGCCGAGCGTGAACTGGAAGAACTGTGGTTCGCGGCCATGCTGCACGACATCGGCAAGATTCACGGCGAGCAGGGCCACGCGCAGGTTGGTGCGAACTTCCTGCACGGCGTGCCGCACCTCGCCGAGGCGCAGAAGGCCATCCGCCACCACCATGAACGCTGGGACGGCCAAGGCGAACCGGACAAGCTCGCGGCTGAGGCCGTGCCCCTGTACGCCCGCATCCTGGCCGTGGCAAACGCCTTCGTGCGCGTCGGCGAGGCGGAGCGTCTGAAACCCCAGGCCGGGAAGGGCCTGGACGCCCGGCTGGTCGCCCTGCTGGAGAAACTCCCGAAGTGACTCCCCGAGCGTCCAGGGGGCGAGCGTGACCCTGCGCCCCGCACCCCACGGCGACGCGCCCGCCCCGCGCTTCCCGGTGCTCGAAGCCCGGTACGGCCCGCTGCGCCCCATGGACGCCGGGATGCAGAGCCGGGTGTACGCCACGCAGGACGGCCAGACGGTCGTGAAGGTGTACCGCAACCACCAGGGGGAGCACTGCGTGGAAGCGGACAACATGCGCCGCGCCGGTCTCGGCGGCTGGGTGGTGGACGCCCTGGAAGTGGACGGCATCGAAGCACTGATCATGCGCCGTTTTCATGGACACCCGTTGCGCGCGCCGGACGTCCGGCGCGCCGCGCCGCACCTTCAGAACAGCCTGCGCGACCTTCACGCCCGGACGCACGGCCGCGTGAACCTGCGCCGCGTTCAGGAACGCCTGCGGCGCTTTCGCAGCGCCCTGGCCGCCTACCCCCTCGAGGATCTGTTCGACGCCGTGGAGATCCCCCTGGAGCGGGGCCTGCTTGATCAGCCTGCCGCCTTCTGCCACCTGGACCTGTGGCACGACAACATCCTGATCCGCGAGGACGACGGGCAGGTTCTCGTCATTGACTGGACCAAAGCCGCGTGGGACGACCCGCTGCGCGACCTTGCCCTGCTCAAGACCGGCACGCTGGACCTCCTGCCGCCCGACGAGAGCCTGACCCTGGCCCTGAACTTCCTGCCGGACCACGCGCCCCTGACCCTCACCCGCTACCGCGCGTATCTGGCCATGACCACCCTGCACGACCTGTACTGGTTCCTGATGAATGAACCGTACGAGTTCGAGGGCCAGCGCGACCAGAAGGTGCCGCGCGCCCGGCACGCCCTGGCCCGCCTGCCCGGCTAGTCCGGGGCGGTATGGTGAGCCCATGGTTACGGTCGTTACCCACCCCCTGGTTCAACACAAACTGTCCGTTATGCGCGACGTGCGCACCGGCGTGAAAGAGTTCCGCGAACTGGCCAGTGAACTCAGCCTGCTGCTCGCCTACGAAGCCATGCGCGACCTGGAAACCACGCTCGAGGACATCACCACGCCCATCACCACCGCGGCGTTCCCGATGCTCAGCGGCAAGAAACTCGCGCTTGTGGCCATTCTGCGCGCCGGTCTGATCATGACCGACGCCATCGTGCAGCTCGTGCCCGCCGCCAAGGTCGGTCACATCGGGCTGTACCGCGACCCTGAAACGCTTGAACCCGTCGCGTACTACAACAAACTTCCCACCGACATCGCCGAACGCCGCGTGTTCCTGACCGACCCCATGCTCGCCACCGGCGGCAGCGCCAGCGCCGCCCTCGCGAGTCTGAAAGCCGCGGGCGCCACCACCATCAAACTCATGTGCATTCTCGCCGCGCCTGAGGGCATCGCCGTGATCGAACGCGACCACCCGGACGTGGAAATTGTCGTGGCTGCCCTGGACTCCCACCTGAACGACCACGGCTACATCGTTCCGGGCCTCGGGGACGCCGGCGACCGCATCTACGGCACGAAGTGACGTTTCCCGGGGTGGCTGGACGCTGCCCACTTAGACAACTTCTGCGCAGCGCCCACAGGTGCGCTTAGGCTGAGGGCATGCAAGCGTTCGGTCTTCTTCTTGGCGTTCCTCCGGTGGAGTGAACGGCAAGAAGGCGTTGCCCGAACCCCCCGGAGGAA
Organism: Deinococcus taeanensis; assembly: GCF_020229735.1. Lineage (NCBI taxonomy): Bacteria > Thermotogati > Deinococcota > Deinococci > Deinococcales > Deinococcaceae > Deinococcus > Deinococcus taeanensis. Next base: position 1,097,388 of record NZ_CP083455.1, read on the forward strand.
CCCCTCCGGGGTTTTTCGTTCCCCCTCACCCTCACAGGAGCCCCACCATGACCCAGGACCCCAACCGCATCCGCATCTTCGACACCACCCTGCGCGACGGCGAGCAGTCCCCCGGCGTGGCCCTGAACCACGCGCAGAAACTGGAAATCGCGCACCAGCTCGCCCGCATGGGCGTGGACGTCATCGAAGCCGGCTTCCCCATCGCCAGCCCCGGCGATCTGGAAGGCGTCAGCCGCATCGCCCGGGAGGTCCGCGGCCCCATCATCACCGGTCTGGCCCGCGCCGCCCGCGTGGACATTGAGGCCGCCGCAAAAGCTGTCGAAGCCGCGGAAAAGGCCCGCATCCACACTTTCATCGCCACCAGCCCCATCCACATGGCGAAAAAACTGCAGCTGGAACCCGACGCTGTCGTCGAGCGCGCCGTTCAGGCCGTCACGTACGCCCGCAGCTTCGTGGATGATGTGGAATTCAGCGCCGAGGACGCCACACGCAGCGACATTGCCTTCCTGATCCGCATCTTCACCGCCGCCGTGGAGGCCGGCGCCACCACCATCAACATTCCCGACACGGTCGGGTACACCACCCCGGAAGAAATCAAGGCCCTGTTCAGCCAGATCCGCGCCGCGCTGCCCGCCCACGTGATCCTCAGCGCCCACTGCCACGACGACCTGGGCATGGCCGTCGCGAACTCCATCGCCGCGGCCGAGGGCGGCGCCCGGCAGATTGAGTGCACCATCAACGGCATCGGCGAACGCGCCGGGAACGCCAGCCTGGAAGAACTCGTCATGGCCTTCCACACCCGGCGCGACCACTACGGCTTCGACACCGGCATCCGCACCCGCGAACTGTACCGCGCCTCCCGCATGGTAAGCCGCCTGAGCGGCATGCCCGTCCAGCCGAACAAGGCCATCGTCGGTGACAACGCCTTCGCGCACGAGAGCGGCATTCACCAGGACGGCGTCATCAAGGCCCGCGAAACGTACGAGATCATGAACGCCGAACTGGTCGGGCGGGAAGCCGCCGTGCTCGTCATGGGCAAGCACAGCGGCCGCGCCGCGTTCCGCAAGGCCCTGAACGACCTGGGCTACACCGACCTGCCCGACGACAAGGTCCAGCACCTGTTCGCCCGCTTCAAGGACCTCGCCGACCGCAAGGGCCAGATCTACGCCGATGATCTGCGCGCCCTCGTCGAGGCCCGCACGGACGTACCGCAGACCTTCACGCTCGAAGGCTTCCAGATCACCTCCGGCATGAACATGACCCCCGTCGCCTTCGTGCGCCTCAGCACCCCCGACGGGCCCGTGGAAGCCACCGCACACGGCGACGGACCGGTCGAGGCGGCCTTCCAGGCCATCAACCGCATCACCGGCATCACGCCCGAACTGGAAACCTACCGCATCCAGGCGGTCACCAAGGGCGGCGACGCCCTGGGTGAGGTGAGCATCGGCGCCCGGCACGGCGAGACCACCCTGCACGGCAGCGGGGTCGCCACTGACGTGGTCGAGGCCAGCGCCCGCGCCTGGATCCGCATTCAGAACATGGTCGTGGCCGGCATGGGCACCGAGCGGCGCAAAGGCGAATTCGCGCCCGGCCGCATCTGAACCGCACCGGTGCGGGGGCCCGCCTGGATCTCAGGCGGGCCCAGGCCGCGCCCCTGGAGCTTCCCCATGATCCTTGAAATCGCTCTCCTGCAGGTCCGCCCCACGCGCACCCCTGAATTCGAAGAGGCGTTCGCGCAGGCCAGGCCACTCATCGCGCGCATGCACGGACACGTCAGGCATGAACTGCACCGCTACGTAGAAGACGACCACCGCTACGCCCTGCTGGTCTGGTGGGCGACCCTGGAGGACCACACCGTGGGCTTCCGCGGCAGTCCGGAGTACCAGGAGTGGCGCGCCCTGCTGCACCACTTCTACGACCCGTTCCCGACCGTGGAGCACTACCGCGCGGTTGACTAGACGCCTACACGCTCACCAGCCCCAGCGCGAAGCCGCGCGCGACCGCCCCGGCGCGGCTCTGCACACCCAGTTTGGAATACAGGGCCTGCACGTGGAACTTCACGGTGCTTTCGCTGACCCCCAGGTCCCGCGCGGCGCGTTTGTTGCTGAGCCCCTCCGCGAGCAGGGCCAGCACGTCCCGTTCCCGCGGCGTGAGGCTCACCTCCCCACCATCGAGGGGGGCGTCCGCGTCGTCATCAGGTGCGGCGAGCCACGCGGGAGGCAGCGCACTCAGGCCGGCCGCGGCGCCCAGCACCGCGGCCACCAGTTCTGCCGGCGTGGCGTCCGGAGGCAGGGCGGCCCACCCGGCCGGGCATACGTCCGGCAGCAGGGCCAGCCACGCGCGCGACCCCAGGGACACGACGGCCGCGCCCGCCAGGTCGTCCGGGGCGTTCAGCCAGCGGTCATCCACGATCAGCACGTCCGCCTCGTTGCCTTCAGGCGGCGGCAGCAGGGCCGCGTCCGCGAGCACCGCGCGCACCCCGGCCGCCAGCACCTCGGAGCCCAGACTCACCCGCACGCTGGGCAGGGAGGCGGGTGCCACGCGGGTCATGCCCGATGCTACCGGGCGCATGCTCGGGGCAGGCACGGTCAGCGTTCACCCACCGTGACCGTCACGTCCTGCTCCTCACCGCCGCGCAGCACTCTCAGCTTCAGCAGCTCCCCGGCCCGGTCACGGATCTGCCCGAGCAGTTCACGGGGGTGCCGCATGGGCGTGCCGTCCAGTGCCAGCAGGATGTCCCCGACCCGCAGACCCGCCTGCTCGCCGGGACTGCCGGGTTCCACCTGCACCACGGTGAGGCCCGGCCGACCAGCCTGCCCGAACCGGTCACGGTCCGGGCGACCGTCCGGACCGGGCCGGGCTCCCCAGGGCCCCCGGCCGCGGTCCCCCGGCCCGAACGGACCCCAGGGGCGCCCCCCGCCCGGCCCCCGCGGCCGGTGAGGGCCGGGCGCCTCGGTGCTGTCCTGCTCCATTCCGGCGGTGGGCAGGTGCACCGGCTGGGTGGCGAGGCCCAGGTACCCGCGCGGCACGCGCCCGGAGGTTCCCAGCAGGCCCGCCACGCGCAGCGCCCGTTCGGCCGGTACGGCGAGCAGGTCCCCGCGGGAGACGCCGGCATTCAGGACCCCCACCAGTGTCCCGTGACTGCTCACGAGGGCGCCGCCGCTCACGCCGCGAAACGGCGCGGCGCCCGTGGGCAGCCACCCGCGGTCCGCGCGGCGTTCCATGAAGCCCAGCGTGGCCTGCGGGCCGTGCCCGGTCCGCCCGACGGCAAGCAGCAGCTCTCCCACGCGCGGTGCGGGCCCGGCGGCCAGGGCGGGGGCCGTCAGGCCGTCCACGCGCAGCAGCGCGAGGTCGCTGCCCGGATCACGGCCCGCGACGGTGGCGGTCAGAACCTGACCGCCGGGCGTCACGACCGTCACCTCGTCGGCGTGCAGCAGGTGGGCGACCGTCAGCACCTGGCCGGGCGCGGTGACGGTGCCGCTGACCGGCCGCATGGCCTGAACGGTGACGACGCTGCGCGCGGCCTGCTCGACGGCGTCGGCGAGGGCTGTAGAAAGATCAGTGAAGTTCGTCATGCCTCATGGTGGAGCTCAGGCGGCAAAAACACGCCCTCCTGCCAGCCGGGTCACCGGCCCCTCCATTCGGCCAGGGAAGGGCTTGCCCTATGCTGCGGGGATGAGCCTCACCCTGACCGTGCTGCCCGGCGAGTACGCCGTGTCCCAGCTGCCCGCCGGCAGCGCCGTGCCTGCCTGGGCGCACAGCGGCGGCCTGTGGTGCGTGCTGAGTGCCCCGGACGAACTGTCGGTGGTGTGCGCCTCTGACGCGGTGCCTGCGGGGGTGACCACGCAGCCGGGCTGGCGGGCACTGGTGCTGACCGGGCCTTTCGCCTTCACGCTGACCGGGATTCTTGCCAGTGTGCTCAACCCCCTGCGTGACGCCGGGGTGGGCATCTTCGCCCTGTCGACCTTCAACACGGATTACGTGCTGGTGGCCGGCCGGGACCTGCACCGCACGGTGGCGGCGCTGCGCGAGGCGGGGCACACCGTCAACGGGGCCTGAGGAGCATGTACTGCCGGACCGGAGGCTGGTCTCCCGAGTCCGGCGCAGCCACCGCCTTGCCGCTTTCCTGGAAGCCCAGGCGGGTCATCAGGGCGTGCGAGCGGTCGTTGTGTGCATCCACCTGCGCCGTTACGCGCGCGAGGCCCAGCGCCCAGGCGCGCGTCAACAGCTGCTCACAGGCCTGCCGGGCGATCCCGCGGCCCCACAGGGACCGCTCGCCGAGAGCAACCCCAAGTTCCCCGGCCCCGGCACTGAGGTTGGCGAGGTCCACGTACCCGACCAGTGCTCCGCCGTAAATTACGCCCAGCCGCAGGAAATGGGGGTCACCCCCTGCAATGATCGCCTGCCAGTGCCGCCGCACCACCCGTGGCGCGAGGCCCGGCGTCCAGTCCGCCGCCCGGCAGAACACCTCATCTGCCGCCCAGCGCACCGCGGCCTCCTCGTCCCCCGCCTGCAGGGCGCGCAGGGTGACGGTCATGGCGTCAGGTGCGCCACGATCTGCGCGGCCGTGCCCGTCAGGCCCCGCCGGTACCCTTCACCGGCCCAGAGGCTCAGCACCTCCGGGTCATCCCGGCGGGCCCCCGCGGCGCGCAGGGGACGCGTCAGGGCGTTCTGAAGCGGAAACGGCAGGGGAGAGGCCACCACGTCCGTGAGGGTGGTCCGCAGGCCCCGCGCCGGCCGGCCGCTGTACGCGCGGGTCAGTACCGTGTCGCGCGTCCCGGCCTGCAGCGCCGCCCGGTAGGCGCCGGGCGTTCCGGCCTCCTGGGCCCGCAGGAACGCCGTGCCGCACTGCGCGAGGGCCGCTCCGGCCGCCAGGACCGCGCGGAGGTCCGCGGCGCTCATCAGGCCGCCGGCCGCAATGACCGGGACGCGCAGCTGCGCCGCCGCGGCCCTCGTCAGGGTCAGGGTGTCGGCCAGGGCGTCCTCCCGCCAGCCGCCCCGGTGTCCGCCCGCCGGGCCGCCCTGCACGGTCACGGCGTCCACCCCGTCTGATTGCAGGTCCAGCGCCTCGGCCACGCTGGTGGCCGTTCCCACCGTCAGAATGCCCCGCGCGCGCAGGCTGGTCAGCACGTCCGGCGCGAGGCGCCCGAATGCGAACGAGAACACTTCCGGGCGTTCCACCAGCACGACCTCCAGTTGCGCCTCAAATGCCTCCTGCACGGTTTCCGGCAGGTGAGCGGGAGGCAGGCCATGACGCTCATGGAACGGCGTGAGCTCCGCCGCGGCCCGCCGCACCTCCTCCCCGGTCACGGCCGGAATGGGCTGTGGGGCAAACAGGTTCACCATCAGCGGCCCGGGCGTCAGGGCGCGCACCTCGCGGATCGCGCCCCGAAGGGCATCCGGGGTCAGGTACGCGCCGCCCAGGCTGCCCAGCGCGCCCGCCGCGCTCACCGCGGCGGCCAGTGCGGGGGTGCCCGTTCCCCCAGCCATGGGGGCCAGCACCAGGGGGACACGCAGAGACGCGCGGAATGCCGGCCAGGATTGCGGTCCGTTCACGCCGGCCAGCGTACCCTGCCAGCGTGACCTTCCCGCACCGGTTCCGGGCGTACACCGCTTTTCGCCGCGCCGCGTACGCCCAGGTGGCCGCGCCCCGCCGGCAGTTCCTGCCGCGCGAACTCATCGCAGATCTCCTGGCCGGCGCGCAGGCCCGGCTGCCGCTGCTTGACGCCCCCGACCTGGACTGGGCCCTCGCGGAGCGGGTGCACGATCCGGCATTCCTGACCCGCTGGCAGGGCGGGCAGGTGACCCGCGCCGAGGAACGCGCCCTCGGATTTCCCTGGACGCCAGCCGTCGTGCAGCGTGCCCTGGGCAGCAGTGGCGCCACGCTGGCCGCCACGCGGGACGCCCTCACGGGCGGGCTGGGCCTGAACCTGGGCGGCGGGACGCACCACGCGTACGCCGACCACGCCGAGGGCTTCTCCTTCCTGAACGACGTGGCCATCAGCGCCCGCTGGCTGCTGGACACCGGGCAGGCACGGCGCGTCCTGATCCTGGACCTGGACGTGCACCAGGGCAACGGCACAGCCGCCATTTTTGCCAGTGAGGCGCGGGTCCTGACCGTCAGCGTGCACGCCGAGCACAACTATCCGTTCCGCAAGGAGCGCAGCGGCCTGGACGTGGCCCTGCCCGACGGCACCGGCGACCACGCCTACCTGCACGCGCTCGACACCCAGGTGGCACCGGTCGTCGCGGCGTTCCAGCCGGACTTCGCGTTCTACCTCGCCGGCGCGGACGTGCTGGCCGGCGATCAGCTGGGCCGCCTGGCCCTCACGCTGCGCGGCGCACAGACCCGCGACCACCAGGTGTTCCGCTGGGCGGCCCGCACCCGCACGCCCCTGGTCACGGTCATGGCCGGCGGTTACAACCGCGACCCGCAGCAGCTGATCCAGGCGCGCTGGAACACCCTGGACGCCGCGGTCGGCGCCTTCGCGCCGCAGCCGGCCCGGTGACCCCGGCCTGAGGTACGCCGCGGTCAGTGCCTGGGCCGGGATGCCGTATCATGGGGGAATGACGGTTCTCCTCACGCCCCCGTAGCGCGAGTCGAGACCCGCGCTCCCCAGACCCCACCCGCCGCACCCGGGCCGCCCACCTGAGGCCCGCAGGAGTCCCCATGACCAGCCCCGAGATCAACCCCGCCGCGCTCGCAAGCGAAATTGCCCGCCGCCGCACCTTCGCCATCATCAGCCACCCGGACGCCGGGAAAACCACCATCACTGAGAAGCTTCTGCTGTACGGAGGCGCGATTCAGGAAGCGGGCAGCGTGACCGCCAAGGAGGGCCGCAGCCACACCCGAAGCGACTGGATGAGCATCGAACAGCAGCGCGGCATCTCCATCTCCAGCAGCGCCCTGACCTTCGAGTACCGCGGGCGGCACATCAATCTGCTGGACACCCCGGGCCACCAGGACTTCAGCGAGGACACCTACCGCACCCTGACCGCCGCCGACAGCGCCCTGATGGTCCTGGACGCCGCGCGTGGCGTGCAGGCGCAGACGGAAAAGCTGTTCGCGGTGTGCCGCAACCGCGGCATTCCCATCCTCACCTTCGTGAACAAGATGGACCGCCCCGCCCAGGACCCCTTCGAACTGATCGCGCAGGTGGAAGGCACCCTGAAGATCACGGCCGTGCCGCTCACCTGGCCGATCGGGGACGGCCCGGACTTCAAGGGCGTGTACGACCTGCAGACCGGGCAGGTGCTGGCCTTCGAACGCACCTCCGGCGGGAAGCACCGCGCGCCCGTGCAGACGGCGGGTCTGGATGACCCCCAGCTGGACGCGCTGGTCGGCGCGGATCTCGCCGCGAAACTCCGGGAGGACGTGGAACTCATTCAGGGCGCCATGCCGGAATTCAGTGCCGACGGGTTCCTGAGCGGGGAACTGACGCCGGTGTTCTTCGGGAGCGCCATGAACAACTTCGGGGTGGAGCACTTCCTGAGCAACTTCGTGGAACTCGCCCCGCCCCCCGGCGCCGTGGAAACCAGCCTGGGCGAGCGCGCCCCGGACGCGGCTTTCGCCGGTTTCATCTTCAAGCTGCAGGCGAACATGAGCAAACAGCACCGCGACCGCACGGCGTTCATGCGGGTCATGAGCGGCCACTTCGAGCGCGGCATGGACGTCACGCACACCCGCACAGGCCGCAAACTGCGCCTCTCGCAGGCGCACACCCTGTTCGCGCAGGACCGTGAGAAGGTCGAGGAAGCGTACCCGGGCGACATTGTCGGCCTCGTGAACCCGGGCGTGTTCCAGATCGGGGACGTGATCAGCGTGGAGCCGAAGGTGACCCTGCCCAGCTTCCCGCGCTTCACGCCTGAAACGTTCGCCACGCTCAGCCTGCGCGACGTGGGCAAGCGCAAGGCGTTCATGAAAGGCCTCACCCAGCTGGCCGAGGAAGGCGTGGTGCAGGTGTTCTACCCGACTGACGGCGCCCGCGACCCGTACCTGGGGGCTGTCGGCCCCCTGCAGTTCGAGGTGTTCCAGGCCCGCCTGGCCGAGGAGTACGGGGTGGACGTGGAGATGCACGTCACCAGCTACCAACTGGTGCGCTGGCTGGCCGGTGACCCCAACAGCGTCGCGCGTTTCGCGCGGCACGTCGAGGATGACCAGGGGCGCCCCGTCATGCTGTTCCGCAGCCGCTACGACCTGGAGTACACCGCTGAGCAGCACCCCGAAATTGAGTTCCTGCCGCTGCCCCGGGACCTCACCCGCGTCTGAGCCCGGCCGCCGGGGGAGTCCACGGGCGTCTTCCCCGGCATCCTTCATCAAGTCTTGAAAGAAGGGCGTGACGGTTCCTGTGGCAGGCTGCGCAGTGTGCCTGCCGTTCGTCTTTTCGCTGCCCTCCTCTGCGCCGTCCTGCTGTCGCCCGCCCAGGCGGCCGCCACCCAGCCGCCCGGCTACGTGCTGAGCGGCATGCCGCTGGTCCGGCAGACGTACAATGCCTGCGGCCCCGCCAGCCTCACGCAGGTGCTGGCGTACTTCGGGCAGAAGATCAGCATGCAGGACGTCAGCCGCCAGACCCGTCCCACCGAGCGTTCCTACATGACGGCGCAGGCCATCGTGACGTTCGCCCCTCACGTGGGCATGCAGGCCCGGCTGTACTCCGGCGGCAGCCTCGACACCATGAAAACGGCCATTCGCAACGGCATCCCCGTCATTGCGCTGCAGTCGCACATTACCAGCGCCCGCAGGGTGATTCCGCACTGGCGTGTGCTCGTCGGGTACAACGACGCCACCCGGCAGGTGTACATCATGGATCCGCTGCTGGGGTACGTCTCCATGGGGTACGACGACATGACCCGCGTCTGGGCTGACCAGCGCGGCCAGTTCGCCCTGATGTTCCCCCCGCACCTGGCAGACACGGTCCGCCGCACAATCGGCTGACTGCCCGGGACCGTGCGCCACACCTCCACTCTCTCTGCGCGCCTTCTGCGGCGTTCCTGCCGGTCACTTCCGCTGCGGGTTCCCACCACGCTGAGCGGGGAAAGGCAGCGAGGACCGCACCGCCCGGGCCGGATGGTCTCCCGCTGGGCAGAGGCGCAGGCAGGAAAAATTGAGATTCGCTCAGGGTTGCCTTGACGCCCCGTCAAGTTCCCGTGGAGGTTCCTTCAGGCGCGCCCCACCGAAGGAAAAAGCAGGCCCGGCACACTGGAGGTATGAACCTCCTGCTGATCATGGCCGCACTGACCCTCCTGATCATGCTCGTGGCCTTCGTGGCCATGACAGAGGAGGACCGCGAAATACTCCGTGAACTGGAAGCGCAGCCTGCGCGTAACTTCACAGCCGGCGACTGAGGCCCCGCAGTTGCCTCCTGACGGGCCACGGCGGAGGTCAGCCGTGGCCCGCAGCCTGCGGACGTTACGCCCCCAGTAGAATGCCCGGCATGACCTCCGCCTCCCCCGACACCCTGGTGCTGATCGACGGGCACGCCCTGGCGTTCCGGTCGTACTTTGCACTTCCGCCCCTCACGAACAGCCGCGGGGAAGCCACCAACGCCATCTTGGGCTTCCTGCGCCTCACGCTGCGTCTCGTGCGGCAGAAGAGCAACCAGGTGATCGTGGTGTTCGACCCGCCCGTGAAAACCTTCCGGCACGAGCAGTTCGACGGCTACAAGTCCGGCCGCGCCGAAACGCCCGCCGACCTGCCCGGCCAGATCAACCGCATCCGGCAGATTGTGGACGCGCTCGGGCTGCCGCGCCTGGAGGAACCCGGCTACGAGGCCGACGACGTCATTGCGTCCCTCACCCGCAAGGCCGAAGGCACCGGCATGCAGGTCCGCATCGTCACCAGCGACCGCGACGCGTACCAGCTGCTGGACGACCACGTCCGCGTCATCACGAACGACTTCAGGCTGATCGGACCGGCCGAGGTGTTCGAGAAGTACGGTGTGACCGTCACCCAGTGGGTTGACTACCGCGCCCTGACCGGCGACGCCAGCGACAACATCCCCGGCGCCAAGGGCATTGGCCCGAAAACCGCGTCGAAACTGCTTCAGGAGTACGGCACGCTTGAAGGGATCTACGCCGCGGCCAAAGCTGGCACCCTGAAGCCCGACGGGACCCGCCAGAAACTTCTGGACGCCGAGGAGGCCGTGCAGTTCAGCCACCAGCTGTCCTGCATGGTCACCAACTTGCCCCTGGACGTTCAGCTTGGCGCGGGCCGCCTCCCCGGCGACCCGCAGCGTCTGGAGGAACTGCTCACCGAGCTGGACCTCCACTCCGTGAAACGCGACGTGGCGGCCCTGGACGGCGCCAGCGTGGCCGCGGCCGTACCCGACACCGTACTTGACGCCACGCACCGCGCCGCCCCTCACCCGGACGCGCCGGCTGACGCGCCCGCCCCGGACGCGCTGAACGTGCAGACCGCCGAGTGGCGCACCCCGGCGCAGAACGTCACCTGGGGATACGTCCTGTCCCGCGAGGAAGACCTGACCGCCGCACTCCTGGACGCCGCCACCCTGGAGCGCAACGGAACGGACGCCACAGTGCGCGTCGCGCCCCGCCAGCAGCCCACCCAGTGGGAAGCGCCCGGCACCCCCACCGCACCGGGCGGCCTGTTCGACGAGTCCTTCGAGGCCCCCGCCCCCCTGACCAGAACGCAGCAGAAAGCGGCCGAGAAGGCCCGCAGGGATCAGGAGAAGGCTGCCGCGAAGCTTCGGGAGCGCTACCCCGCCACGGTCAGCGAAGCCGAATTCGTCGGCCAGCGCATCGTCACCGCCGCCGCCGCCAAGGCGCTCGCCACCCACCTCAGCGTGCGCGGCACCCACGTGGACCCAGGCGATGACCCGCTCCTGATGGCGTACCTGCTTGACCCGGCCAACACCACCATGAGCACCGTGACGCAGCGGTACCTCGGCGTACCCTGGCCGGACGACGCGGCCGGCCGGGCCGCCCTCACCGCCCAGCTCCTGGATCTGCTGCCCCCGCAGCTCGATGACGCCCGGCGCACACTGTACGACGAGATGGAAAAACCCCTGTCGGCCGTGCTGGCCCGCATGGAAGTCCAGGGCGTGAAACTCGACAGTGAGTACATCCGAGGCCTCTCACACGCCACGGCCGCCCGGCTCGCCACGCTTGAAGCGCAGATTCACTCGCTGGCCGGCCGGGAATTCCCGATCCGCAGCCGCGACCAGCTTGAAGCGGTCCTGTACGACGAGCTTGGCCTGGCCAGCGGCAAGAAAACCAAACTCACCGGCAAGCGTTCCACTGCGGTGGCGGCCCTGGAGCCCCTGCGCGGTGAACACCCCATCATCCCGGCGCTGCTGGAGTACCGCGAACTGGAGAAACTGCGCGGCACGTACCTGGAACCCCTGCCGAACCTCGTCAACCCGCACACCGGGCGGCTGCACACCACCTTTGCCCAGGCGGCCGTCGCCACGGGCCGCCTCAGCAGCCTGAACCCCAACCTTCAGAACATCCCCATCCGCAGTGAACTGGGCCGTGAGATCCGCAAGGGCTTCATTGCCGACCCCGGGTACTGCCTGATCAGCGCGGACTACTCTCAGATCGAACTGCGGCTCCTCGCCCACATTGCCGATGATCCCCTCATGCAGCAGGCATTTCAGGAAGGCGCCGACATTCACCGCCGCACCGCCGCGCAGGTACTTGGCCTGAACGAACAGACCATCACGCCCGACCAGCGCCGGGCCGCGAAAACCGTGAACTTCGGCGTGCTGTACGGCATGAGTGCCCACCGCCTCAGCAACGATCTCGGCATTGGGTACGCGGACGCGGCCGGCTTCATCGAGACGTACTTCGCCACCTACCCCGGCATCCGCGCCTACATTGACCGGACGCTGGAGTTCGGCCGGCAGCAGGGCTACGTGGAAACCCTGTACGGTCGGCGCCGGTACGTGCCGGAACTCGTCGCCACGAACCGTACCCTGCGGGAAGCCGGGGAACGCCTCGCGTACAACATGCCCATCCAGGGCACCGCGGCCGACATCATCAAGCTCGCCATGATCCGCCTGGAACGTGAACTGGAAGGAACGGGCGCCCGCCTGCTGCTTCAGGTGCATGACGAACTGCTGCTCGAAGTTCCCCAGAACCGCGCAGACGAGATCAGCGCCGTTGTCCGGACCATCATGGAAGGCGCCGCGCAGCTCAAGGTGCCGCTCGCCGTCGAGATCGGTGTGGGGCCCAACTGGTTCGACACGAAGTAAGTTCACCGAGCGCTCCAGGGGAGAGGTCGCCACCTCTCCCCGCGGCCTGTCGTCAGGCTGTGGGCGTACCCTGCCGTATGACCATACGTGCACTGTTCTGGGATATTGGCGGCGTGCTGCTCAGCAACGGCTGGGACCGGGACCAGCGGGCCGTGGTGGCCGCGCAGTTCGCCCTGAACCCCGAGGATTTCGCCGAGCGGCACAAACTGGCCGCGCCGGAACTCGAACTGGGCCGCATGACCCTCGACGAATACATGACCCAGACGGTGTTCTGCCACCCGCAGGCCTTCACGCCAGCCGAGTTCCGGGCCGCCATGGAAGCCCAGAGCACCCCCCACCCCGACGCGCTCGCTGTGGCCCGCGACCTGTCGGCCCGCTACCGCAGCTACGCCCTGAACAATGAGGGACGTGACCTCAACGAGCACCGGATCCGTACCTTCGCCCTCAACGAGATCCTGCTGGCATTCTTCACGTCCTCCATCCTGGAACTGATGAAACCCAGCCCCGCCATGTACCGCCTGGGCCTGCACCTGGCGGCGGTGACCCCGCACGAAGCGGTGATGATCGACGACCGCCGCCAGAACGTCGAGGCAGCCCGGTCGGTCGGCATGCAGGCCGTGCAGTACTCCAGCGCGGCGCAGCTCCGGGAGGAACTGGCCGCACTGGGCGTCACGTGAAGTGAGGCCAGGCAGGCACCTTCGCCCGGGAGCGGTCCGCTGCGCAGTTCACAGATCCAGCCAGAACACAGACCGCCGCCCGGCCGCCCCGAGGGCCTGTGGCCTGTCCTGCGCCGCTCAGCTGTGGGTCAGGAAGGCCTTGACGGCCCCCAGGCTGCCTGTGTCCAGCAGCAGGCGGCCGGTGGGCCGGTGCAGGAGCGCAGGCGTCCGCGCCAGGGCGTGTGCATCCGCCAGGGCCTCGAACGCCTGAGGGTCCGCCTGGCGGTGCAGCACTTCGATCTGCTCGTCGAATGCACCGCGCAGCGGGAGGGCCAGCATCCGCTTGAGCATCTCGCACTGCGGGCACTGGTCCTGCGTGAACAGCACGAACGGGCGGCGTTCAGTCATGGGCCACCACCGCGTGGTCCGGCCACAGCTCCGCGAAGTCGTTGTCCGTGAGGGGTTCCACAGGCAGTTTGGCGTAACTGCTCCCTTTGGCGCTGAAGAAGTCGTGCGTGGTGCCGCGCGACCGGATGCCGTTCAGGACCACCGGGTTGACCTCCTCGTCGGGGAAGGGGCGCTCAAGGTTCAGGTTGTCCGCCAGCACGTTGAAGTTGAACCGGATGAACCGCTCGACGTCCTCCACGAGGTTCACGGAGGCGTACAGCTGCTGCGTGTACGCCAGCTCGTTGCGGTACAGGGTGTCCAGGGTGGAGTCGTACCAGGCGAGCGCCTGCGTCTGCTCGGGCCCACTGAGGGCCGCGAAGCGTTCCTGCGCAAGCAGCGCCACGTACACGCCGTGCACCGCTTCATCCAGGATGATCAGGTTGAAGATCTCCCCGGCCGACACCATCCGGCCCTGACCCGCCAGCAGCAGCGGGTAGTAGAAGCCGCTGTAGAACAGCGCCGTTTCCAGCATGCAGGAGACGACCATCTTGCGCCACAGGCCCAGGTCGCTCACGTCCGGGTCGCGGAACACGGCCTCGATGAACTGGATCTTGAACTGCAGCTGCGGCTGCGTTTCGACCCAGGCGAACACGGCGCGTTCCTCGGTGATGGTCAGGAACGTCTTGTTCATCAGGCTGTAGCTGCGGGCGTGAATGTCTTCCATCATGCCCTGGAACTGCAGCGTGGCCTTGCGGATGTGGCCGTCCACGAGGCCGCGCAGCGCGGGCATTCCCACCTCACCCTGCAGGGTATCCAGAGCGTTCAGGCCCGCCGAGGCGTGCATGTACGTCCAGCGTTCCTGGTCGCTCAGGCTCTTCCAGTGCAGGGCGTCGTTGGTGAGGGGAATCTCGTCGGGGAACCACAGCTGCGACGTGTACTTCTCGTAGAAGGTGACGGAGAAGCTGTCCTCGGGTTCGCTCCAGTTCGTGGCGGTAAAGGGGGGTCGGGTCATGGGGGTCTCTCTGGAATCAGGGTGGGAAGGGAAGGGAACAGGCGCCCCGCCAAGGGGCGCGGGCCACTGCGTTACACGGCGCAGTTCAGGCACTCGTCGATACTGACCTTACGCAGACGGGTGTAGTACAGCGTCTTCAGACCTTTGCCGTACGCGTACAGGTAGTACCGCTGCAGGGTGCGGGTACTGGCGGTGCTGGGCACGAACAGGGTGCACGAGATGCCCTGATCCACGTGTTTCTGCGCGGCGGCAACCGTGTCGAGCACGCGGCGCTGGTCCATGTCGTACGCCTCTTCGTAGAACCACTCGGTCATCTCGTTCAGGTGCGGCATGGGGTAGATGGTGCGGGCCTTGTTGCTCGTGCGGGTTTCCACGCGCTCCGTGATGGGCATGATGCTCGCTGAGGCGCCCGACACGTAACTGATGCTCCCGGTGGGTGCGACCGCCATGACGAACGAGTGCGCCAGGCCGTGCGCCTGGATGTCCGCCACGAGTTGCTGCCAGTCCTCGCGGGTGGGCAGGTGGTGCCCTTCGAACAGGGCCGCGATCTCCGGGGTGGTGGGGAGGAAGTCGTGGTGCAGGTACTGCGCGAAGTGCTCCCCACTCTGGTAGCGGCTGCCCTCGAAGCCCTGGAACACGAAGCCGGTGTCCCGCGCGATGGTCATGCTGGCCCGCCGGGCGTGGTAGTGCACGGCTGCGAAGTACACGTCCACGAATTCCAGCGCCTCGGGGCTGCCGTACACAATCTCGTTCTTTGCCAGGAAGGAGTGCAGGCCCATGGCGCCCAGGCCGATGGAGCGCATCTCGTCGTTGGCGCGTTTCACGGCCGGCACCTCGGTGATGCTGGTGGAGCGCGCCACGTTGTCGAGGAGGTGCACGGCGGCGCGCACCACGCGCCCGAGGTCGCCGCTGGCGAGGCTCTGCTCGATGACCAGCGAGGCGAGATTGCAGCTGACGTCCAGCCCCACCTGGTCGCGGTGCTCCTGCCCGTAGGGGTGGAAGGTGCTGGGCAGCGTAGGTTGCAGGATCTCACTGCACAGGTTGCTCATCTTGATCGTGCCGACGTTCGGGATGGGGTTGGCGCGGTTGGCGTTGCCCTCGAACAAAAGGTACGGGTAGCCGCTCTCGCCCTGGGTCACGGCGATCTCTTCGAGAATGCGCCGCGCGGAGACGCTCTTCTTGCGGATGCGGGGATTGGCGGCCAGCGCGTCGTACTCGCGGGTCCAGTCGATGCTGGTAAAGTCCCGGCCGGTCTCCTGGAACAGGGAGTGCGGGTAGAACTGGTAGATGTCCTCCCCGGCACGGGCCTTGAGCATGAAAATGTCAGGGACCGTGGCGCCCATCGAAAGGGTCTTCAGGCGGGCGTCCTCGTCGGAGGCGATTTTCTTGGCGCTCAGGGTGTCCAGGAAATCCGGGTGCATGACGCTGAGGTAGATGGCGCCCGCCCCGGGACGCTGTCCGGCCTGATCGGCGTAGCGGAGCATGTTGTCCAGCATCTTTGCGACGCCCATGACGCCCTTGGTGACGTTCTGAATGCCGCGCAGACTCTCGCCGCGCGCGCGGAGGTTGCTGACCTCCACGCCGATGCCGCCGCCACCCTTGCTGAGCTCGGCCACGAACGACAGGGTCTTGGTGATGGAATCCAGGTTGTCGGTGCAGTCCTGCAGCAGGAAGCAGCTCACGAGCCGCCCGGTGTTGGCCTTTCCGGAGTTCATCAGGGTGGGCGTGGCGGGCGTGAAGGTCTGCGTCACGAGGTGCTCCACGAGTTCCAGCGCCTGGGCGGCCGAGTCGCTGCGCGCCAGCGCGGTCACGCTCAGGCGGTCCTCGTAGCGTTCGAGCCACTGCGTGCGGTCGGGCGTCATGGTGGCGTACTCGCTGTAGAACTTGTACGCTCCCATGAACGACCGGAACCGGAAGTTCAGCGACTGCGCCCGCCCGAACACGGACTGCACCTCCTCCGGGGTGTAGCGCGCGAACACCGCCGGGTCCCACACGCCCTTCTCTGTGAGGGCCGCGATCTTGTCCTCCAGGCTGGCGAAGGTCACGGTATTTGGGTTGACCTTCTCGCGGAAGTACACCTTCAGGGCCTCTTGGTCATGCGAGGTATCCACCACCCCGCCCGAAAGCACGCGGTTGTTCAGTTCAATCCAGGGGTCCATTCTGTTCTCCTTTCCGCTGTCGCGGGGCCGGGGTGAGGCGCAGTGTGGTCGGCCAGCCACTGCCGGACCTGCGCCCGGTCGGCGGCGCTGCCGGCCTTGTTGAGACGCGCGACGAGCGGCACCCCGTAGGCTTTGGCGATCCGGTCTCCGGCCCGCCCGAAGTTCACGCCCCAGTGGTAGCTGCCGCTGGCCACCACGCCGCGCAGGCCCGCAGAATGCGCGCGCAGGAACACGGCCGTCGTGTCCGGCACCTGCCCCTGCCCGAAGGTGTAGGTCAGCAGCAGGTACGCCTGGCCGGGAGCGGGGGGCGGGTCGGTGACGCTCTGGACGTGCAGGCCCCCTGCTTCGCGGGCGACCGCCTGGGCAAAGCGGCGGACATTCCCGGTCAGGGAGTCAAAGACCAGCAGCATCGGGGGTCTCCAGGGGCGGCGCGGGTACTGTGCGCCCGGCGGCGTCCAGGGCGACCAGGGTGAAGGCGCCGGCGCAGGCGGGTTCGCGCGCGTCGCTGTACAGGTCCTCGCGGAACACGTCCACCTGCACGGTCATGCTGGTGCGGCCGGTGCGCGTCACGCGGGCCACGGGTTCCACGAGCGACCCCTGTGGAATGGGGTGGCGGCAGGCCATCGCGTCGGGGTGCCGCGTGACGGCCTTGCGGCGGCCGGAGCGGGTGGCCGCAATGAACGCTGCCGAGGCCATCAGGGACAGGGCCTCATCGCCGAACAGGAGGCCGTGGTGGTTGGTGTGCGCCGGAAAAACCGTGTGGGTGACGCGGGTCTTGCCGGCACAGGGTGGGGTGGCGCGTGGAGGTGAGGTGGTCATGCGTGAACCTCGGGCAGAGGAGGAGAGGCGCCCGTGTGTCGGCGCCCCATGAAAAGACGGCGCCCGGTGCAGGTACAGGGGCGGCGGAACCGGAGGTGAGGTGAGTTCAGGTAGGCACGTGGGAGACCGCCTTGCGCTCCTGACGCGGGAGCAGAGTGGGGGCGAGGGGCTCCGCAAGGCGAGTGACCGGACTGGGACCGTGGCGCGACCGTGCCGGACTGAACCCCTGGGCGGGGCGTGACCGGACTTCCCTCAGTTCCTGCGGAGTGCTGCCGGCTGGCAGAACGTGTGGAGTCTACATGGTGTACCTGAAACGGTCAAACCGGCGTTGGGGGTACAGGATATGGTACATGGCGAAGGCCGCCCCTCCTGGCGGAGAAAGCGGCCTCAGGCAAGGGGCAGGTCAGACCTTCACGAACTCCTGCACGCCCATCACGAACATCACCGCGCCGCCCACCGGTACCTCTACCGGGTCATTCACGAGCCCTTCGTTCTGTTCACCCATCGGCACGCTGGGGGCCACCAGGCGGGTGCGGGTCCGGCAGGTGCGCTGCACGTGGCGTTTCAGTTCGTCCAGGCGCTCATCATTCACGCCGATCATCAGCGTCGTGTTGCCTTCGCGCAGGAACCCACCGGTGCTGGCAAGTTTCGTCACCTCGAAGGCGTTCTGCGACAGCACGCGCACCAGCGCGGTCGCGTCGGCATCCTGAATCACAGCCAGCACAAGCTTCATGCCCCGAAGGATACCAGACGGCCGCAGCGGCGCGGTCGGCCACGCCTGAGCCCGGTCGCTACCGGCTGTGCAACAGCCGTGGTCCTCAGCCCGCAGGCTGAGGACCACGGGCGGGGGCGTTCAGGCCGGCGCGTCCGGGTTGGGCATGCTGGCCGAAACGGCCGGGTCCACGCCCGCCTCAAACCGCGCGAAGTTCTCACGGAACATCCGGGCCAGTCGCCGGGCTGTGTCGTCGTAGGCGTCCTGGTCGGCCCAGGCCGCGCGGGGGTTCAGGACGCCCTCTGGGACGCCGGGCACCTGCGTGGGGATATCCAGGTTGAAGAAGGGTTCGCGTTCAAAGGGCACGTCATCCAGGGCGCCGGACAGCGCGGCGCTCAGCATCGCGCGGGTGTGGGCGATGCTCATGCGTCTGCCAGTGCCGTACTTCCCGCCGCTCCAGCCGGTGTTGACCAGCCAGACCGTCGCGCCGCTGTCCTGCACCTTCTGCGCCAGCAGCCGGGCGTACTCGCCGGGGTGACGGGGCATGAAGGGCGCGCCGAAGCAGGTGCTGAAGGTGGGGCTGGGTTCCGTGACCCCGTCTTCCGTTCCTGGGATCTTGGCCGTGAAGCCGCTGATGAACTGGTACATGGTCTGCTCGGGGCTCAGGCGGCTGATGGGCGGCAGCACGCCGTACGCGTCGGCCGTCAGGAACACGATGTGGCGCGGGTGACCGGCGATGGAGCCGGGCTGCACGTTCGTGATCTGGTCGATGGGGTAGGCGCTGCGGGTGTTCTCTGTGAGGGAGCCGTCGCTCAGGTCGGGCACGCCCTGCGCGTCCAGGACGACGTTCTCCAGCACCGTGCCGTACGTTCGCGTCGTGCCGTAGATGGCCGGCTCAGCTTCGGCATTGAGATTGATGACCTTGGCGTAGCAGCCGCCTTCGAAGTTGAAGACGCCGGTGTCCGTCCAGCCGTGCTCGTCGTCCCCGATGAGCTTGCGGGTGGGGTCGGCGCTGAGGGTGGTTTTGCCGGTGCCGCTCAGCCCGAAGAACAGCGCCACGTCCCCGTCGTCCCCCACGTTCGCGGAGCAGTGCATGGGCATGACGCCCTGCTGGGGCAGGAGGTAGTTCAGCACGCCGAAAATGCCTTTCTTGTTCTCACCGGCGTATTGGGTGCCGCCCGCGATGATCATCTTGCGGCTGAAGTTCACGATGATGAACGTGTCGCTGCGCACGCCATCCACGGCCGGATCCGCCCTGAAGGACGGGATATTGAGTACGGTCCAGTCCTCGTGGAAGTCCGCAAGTTCAGCATCGGTGGGCCGCACGAACATGTTGCGGATGAACAGCGAGTGGTAGGCCATCTCGGTAACCATGCGGCAGGCCACCCGGTAGCGGGGGTCGGTTCCGGCGAACACCTGCTGCACGAACAGTTCGCGGCCTTCGGCGTAGCGGGTCATCTTGTCCAGCAGGCGGTCGAAAACCACGGGGCTGATGGGGGTGTTGAACCCGCCCCACCACACGGTGTCGCGCGTCAGGTCATCTTCGACGATGAAGCGGTCCTTGGGGCTGCGGCCGGTTTTGTTGGTGCGGACGGTGAGCGGGCCGGTGGCGGCCTGTTCGCCTTCGCCGAGGCGAATGGCGTGGCCGTACAGGTCGGTGACGCCGGCGTTGAGGTGAATGGTGGCGTTCTGAATGCCGAGGTCGGCCAGGGGGCTGGGGGCGGTCAGGCTCATGGGTCCTCCATGGGTGGGGCGCGGCCAGGGGCACGAAACGCGAGAAAGGTGAATTGGTGTCCGAAGTGACGCCGGAATTGTCGCCTGTGAAGCGATTCCAGTCCAACCTTTGTGGTGTCACCCTTCAGGAAACAACAAGGTGCCTGTCCGCGACTGACAGACGACTTACCATGCGAGAAGATCGTCAGCACGCACACTTTTCGGGCGCTGGCCGGGACCTCCGCTCCAACGTTCAGATGCCAGCCAAGATCACAGGCCTTCTGTTCAGCGCATGAACACTTCCCAGGCAGGCAGAAAACACCGGCCCAAATCTGGGCCGGTGCCTGGACACAGAAAGCCTCAGTTGTTCTTCGGCCCGCTGGGTTTCTCGGCCGCTTTCTCTGACGGACGGGCCGCATCACCTGAGCTTTTGGCCGCTGCTGGCGAATCCGGCGCCGGCGACCCCCCCCACGTTCCACCGGTGGTGCCCGCCTGCGTCTTCCCGGCCGCGCCTGGAGCGGGCGCCGGATGCGGCTCCTCGATCCGCTCCAGCCACGCCGAACCGATCAGGTTCCGCGCGTTCCGACCAGCCGTCCGCAGCGACTGCGCCGCGTCCGGGCTCAATGACTCCACCGCATTCAGAATGCCCTGCCGCGCCGCGGGCACCCGCGCCAGCACCACGGCCCCCACACCCAGCAGCACCACCGGCGCCACTGCGCCGCCCAGCCCGGACCCGGACCGGTCATCCCGGCGCGCGAGCCGCACCTGCCGGTCAATCTGCTTGAGTTCGCGCAGCATCTGTTTTTCCAGCGGAGCAACTTTTTTCGACACGGCTTTTTCCAGCTGCCGGCCCTGCAGGGTGCGGCGGCCGGAGCGCAGTTCGCGCTCGGCCTCCCGCCGGGCCTGCCTCAGGGTCCGCTCTGCCCGGCGCCGGCGGGCCTCGTGGCCGTCGGCCGCCTCGTGCAGCGCGGAACTCACGCGGTCATGCACCGACGCCAGCAGTTCCGTTCCGGCGCCCTGAGCGTCCCCCAGGGTCGAGCCGGCAGCCGTGCGGGCCGTGCGGGCCAGCTGCGCCGCCTGCTTCGAACCAAGCGACGCGTACGTCTGCGCCTCCCCGGCCACCACCTGCGCCTTTTCCTGCGCCAGGTGTGCCACGCCCCCGGCAGCCTGAAGAACCTCGCCCAGCAGGGCGCTCACGCGCGGCACGCCTTCCTCGCGCAGGGTCGTGGCCGTGTGGGTGACCGTTTCGGTCCCGGCGTGAGCGGCCTGCTGCGCCATGTGCTGGGCCTGGGCCGCCGCTGACAGCAGCGCGGGTTTCACCGTGTCCCCCAGGGCGTCCTGCGCTCCGCTCCAGGCGCTACGGCTGGAATTGACCAGGGCACGCCGGGTGTCGGCGTTCAGGGCCACGGCCGCGAGGCCGCCCAGCATCAGCAGGCTGCGTTTGCTCACGCCGCCGGTTGTTTCGTTCGTCATGATGACTCCTTTGCGTTCCGCCTGCCCACGCGCTCTGGCGGGAGATTCCCAGGGAAACAGTGCCGCCATTGTCTGGCGAGCAGAGCCGCGCAACGTGGGGAGAATGTAACGGGAATTTCATGTTCCGCCGGCGTCCGCAGCGCGCCACGGTTCGCACCGGCAGGCAGGCGCTAGACTCGGGCACGTGACCCGCAAGGCCCCGCGTCCCACCGCCGTTTCTCCAGACCCGGTCCTGCCGCCCCTGGCGCGGCTGGAGGTCCGGAACCTCGCGACGATCCAGACGCTGGACCTGCCGTTTCAGGAGGGCCTGAGTGTCTTTACGGGCGAAACCGGCGCGGGCAAGAGCATCATCGTGGACGCGCTGGGGCTGCTGCTGGGCTCGCGCAGCAACACCGACCTGATCCGCACCGGCGAGGACGACCTGCTGGTCACCGGGCACTGGGCAGAGGAGATCGCCAGCCGCCGCGTGAGCAGCCAGGGCCGCTCCACCGCCCGGCTCGACGGCGAGGTGGTCAGCCTGCGCGAACTGCAGGAGTGGGCGCAGCGGCGGCTCACCATTCACTGGCAGCACTCCGCGGTCAGCCTGCTGACCCCCGCCAACCAGCGTGCCCTGCTCGACCGGCAGCTGCCCGCCGAGCACGCCGCCTACGCGAGCGCCTACCGCACGTGGCTCGACGCCCGCACGCGCCTGGAACGCCTGCGCGCCAGTGAACGCGAGCGGGCCCGGCAGCTTGACCTGCTGCAGTTCCAGGCGCAGGAAATCGCGCAGATCGCTCCGCAGATCGGAGAGGAGGAGCCCCTCCAGGCCGACCTGACGCGCCTGTCGAACCTCGACACCATTGCCCAGAGCGCCGCGCATGCCCTGAGCCTCCTGAGTGACGCTGACGAAAACGCCCTGGGGTTCCTGAACGAGGCCGTCCGCGCGCTGAACGCCGGCGCCCGGTACGACGAGACCACTGGGCAGCTGCAGACGGAGCTGCGGGAGGCGGTGGCCAGCGTTCAGGCCGTGGTGGGTGAACTGCGCGCCGTGGCTGAGGATCAGGCGCCCGATCCCGAGGAACTCGCGCGAGTTGAAGCGCGGCTCGGCGCTCTGGGCAAACTGCGCAGCAAGTACGGCCCCACCCTCGATGACGTCCTGACCTTCCACGCGCAGGTGGAAGATGAACTGGCCGCCCTGACCCGCGATGAACAGGACGCCGGCACCCTGGACGCCGAGGTGGCGGCCCTGCACGCTGATCTGACCCGGGTGGGCGCCGCGCTGGACGCCGCGCGCAGGAAACGCGCCGGGCCCCTGGCGCAGGACCTGCTGGACGTGATCCGGCAGCTGGGCATGCCACACGCCCGTCTGGAGTTTCAACTGAGCCCCCTGGCCGACGCCGGTCCGCACGGCCTGAGTGACGTGACCCTGCAGTTCACGGCCAACCCCGGTGAGGACCTTGCCCCGCTGGCCGACGTGGCGTCCGGCGGTGAGCTCTCACGCGTGATGCTGGCCATCAGTACCGTGCTGGGCGCAGACACCCCCGCCGTGGTGTTTGATGAGGTGGACGCCGGGATCGGCGGCAGCGCCGCGCTGGCCGTCGCTGCGCAGCTGCGCTCCCTGGCCCGCACCCGTCAGGTGCTGGTCGTCACGCACCTTGCGCAGATCGCCGCGCAGGCCGACCATCACTACAAGGTCGAGAAGAGCGTGGAAGGGGGGCGGACCGTCAGCCGCGTCCGGCGACTTGACCAGCAGGAGCGTCTGGAGGAGGTTGCGCGCATGCTCAGCGGCAACACCAGTGACGCGGCGCTGCAGCACGCCCGTGAACTCCTGCACGCCGTGTCCTGAGCTGCCTCCGGAGGTATGGGTTCCCTCAAGGTAAGCTTCAGTCCGCCGTCAGGAGCGCTTCATAAGCTGAGCAGCATGAAACGAACCTTGATGGCCGCCGCGCTTCTCGGCGTGGGCCTGCTCAGTGCCTGTTCCATGACCGGGCCCGGTAATCTCCGCGTGCACGAAGTGCTCCTGTACGGAGGAGCTCAGGAGCGCGTCGTCTGGGTGTACGGCACACTCCAGGGCAGTCAGAGCAGCGTGAAGCTGGGCGGCACCACCGCCGACGTGCGCGCCCAGGTGAACGACGCCCTGGCGGTCCCCGGTTCACTCAGCGTGAACGGCAAGGCCACCTATCGTCAGGCCACAGCCGCCCTGCCGCCCCGTTTGACCCTGACGCGCAGCGGCGCCAGCCTGTTCACCGTGAGCCCCCAACCCGGCGCGAACATTCAGGCGGTGTACTACACCGACGGCCAGAGCTGGGTGAAACTCAGCGGCACCAGCGGCGCCGTCAGCGCCACTCGCGTGGACGGCCTGCGGGGCGCGGGGCAGCTCACGGACGACGAGGCCCGGGCCCTCGGCGACGTGCTGCGGCCCCAGGGCCCGCTCGCCGTGGCCGTTCTCAGCGACACCGGACTGCCGGACGCCCCGCTCGCCGTGGAGCCCACCCCCACCGAGTACCGCCGCACCGCGCTGTACATCCAGTCCAGCGTCCCCACCGCCGCGGCACCCGCCACACCCGCCGTCCCGAGCACAGGAGCCAGCGTGACCTTCACTGAACTTGCCAGCGGCACCAACGCCTCAGCGGCCGCCTTCGGCGTGCAGGTTGCCACCACCAATGCCGCCGCCGCCGCCCTGTACGCCCAGGCCTACGGCCGCCAGACCGGCGCGCCCACCCCGCCCAGCGTCACCGGCCGGACCCTGATCGGCGTGTTCCTGGGGCAGCGCAGCACCGGCGGGTACAGTGTGCGGGTGGTCGGCGCCACCGTGACGGGCGACGCCGTGACCCTGCGCGTCCGCGTGACTGCACCCGGCGCGGGCAGCCTGACCACGCAGGCCATCACCAGCCCCTGGACCATCGTGAGTGTTCCCGGCGCCTACCGCACCGTGACCGTGGTGGATGAGGCCGGGCAGCCCCTGAGTGGCGGCGGCACCACCCGCTGAAGCGACGCGGCCCCGCACACGGCCTGAAGACCGCTCCTGAACTCAGGAGCGGTCCTTTCGTTGTCCAGGGAGCCGCTGCTGCGCGGCCACCGCATGAAAAAGCGGCCCCGCGAGGGGGCCGCCGGGCACAGAGGTTTACTTGTTGGGCACTTTGATGGCGCCGCTGATGATCTTGGCCTTCACGGCCTCGACCCGGGCCACCTGCGCGCTGCTGATCAGGGCCTTGTTGTACTGGTCGACGGCGTAGCCGACGCCCGCGTCCTTCAGACCGAAGCGGCGCTCGCCACCCTTGAACTTGTCGTTCTTGACGTCCTGGATCAGGGCGTACACGGCGTTGTCCACACGCTTGAGCATGCTGGTCAGACCGTGGTTCATGGTGGCGGGGTTCTTGTCGAAGTCGCCCAGGTAGTTCTGGTTGCTGTCCACGCCGATGAAGAACATGGGGCGGGTGTTGCCGGCGCACGCCTTGGTGTACGTGGCGCTCTTCTTGATCTTGGCGAAGTTGTTGGTGTTGAACTTCACGCCGGACGGCAGGCTGGAGCCCTTGATGCACTGCGTCTGCTTGATGTAGTCGATCACGCCGTTGCCGGAACCGCCCGCGGCGGCGAAGATGATGTCTGCACCCTTGGCGCGCATGCTGCCCGCGATTTCCTTGGCCTTACCGGGGTTGTTCCACGCTTCGGGGGTGGTGCCCACGTACTGCGCGATGACCTTGGCCTTGGGGTTGGCGGCCTTCACGCCGGCGGTGTACCCGGCTTCGAACTTGTGGATCAGGGGGATGTCCATGCCGCCCACGAAGCCCACGACGCCGGTCGAGCTGTTCATGCCGGCGAGGTAGCCCACGAGGTAGCTGCCCTGCTCTTCCTGGAAGACGAGGCTGGCGACGTTCTTCTCAGGGGAGACGTCGTCGATCAGGCCGAAGTACAGGTCAGGGTTCTCCTTGGCGACGGCGCTGATGGAGCCGTTGTTGGCGAAGCCCACGCCGATGGTCAGATCGAAGCCTTCGTTGGCGAACTGGCGGATGCCGGACACGGTCTGGCTGGGGTCGCTGGGCTCGAAGTCCTTGGACTGGATGCCCAGGTTCTTCACGGCGCGCTGGGTGCCTTCGTAGGCGCTCTGGTTGAAGCTCTTGTCGAATTTGCCGCCCGCGTCATAGGCGATGCCCACGCGGACAGTCTGGGCAGAGGCCGCAGCGGTGGTCAGGGCAAGGGCCAGGGTCAGGATCTTTTTCATGGATGATTCCTCCGGGGAATATGGTGAGCGGATTGCTTGAATAGAGTATACGGAATTTGGCCCGTGTCTAGACCCCTGTGAGGGTCACAGTCACCTGACGCGAATGAGCAAATGGGTGAGTCACTTATTGTATGAATCTTAACGCTCACACTTGAAGTTCAGCGCAAACCCAGCGCTGGAGCGTACTGTTCCTGGCTGAATAGAACCAGGATGGTACGCTGACACCCATGAGTCAGGCCGAATTCGACCGCTACCTTGCGCTGAGGGCCGAGGTGGACCGGCACAACCGCGCTTACTACGAACACGACGCCCCCACCATCCCCGACGACCAGTACGACGCCCTGGCCCGGCAGTTGCGTGAACTGGAAGTGGCCCACCCGGACTGGGCCGCCCAGGTCGGCGCGAGCAGCCCCGCGCAGACCGTCGGCGGCGCCCCCAGCAGCGCCTTCCAGCCGGTCACCCATCCGACTCCCATGACCAGCCTGGACAACGCCTTTGACGATGAGGAACTCCGGGACTGGCAGGAGAAACTGGCCCGCGCCCTGGGCCTGCCCGCCGACTCGGACGACTTCACCTTCACCGGGGAACTGAAGGTCGACGGGCTGAGCGTGAACCTCTACTACGTCGACGGGATCCTTCAGTGGGCGGCCACGCGCGGCAACGGCGTGACCGGCGAGATCGTGACCGCGCAGGTTCTCACGGTGCCCGGCATCCCGCAGCAGCTCAGCGGCCTGCGCGGCGAGCTGGAGGTGCGCGGCGAGGTGTACATGAGCCGCGCCGAATTTGCCTCGTTCAACGCGCAGGCCGAGGAACTCGGCACGGCCCTGCTGAAAAACCCACGCAATGGAGCGGCCGGCGCGCTGCGGCAGAAGGACCCGGAAGTCACGCGCAGCCGCCACCTGAAAGCCATCTTCTACGCGCTGGGCAAACGCGACGGCGTCCCGGTCGGCACCCAGTGGGACCTGCTGACCTGGCTGCGCGAGCGCGGGTTTCCCACCAGCATCCACAGCGAGGAACTGCGCGGCATGGCCGCCGCCGCCGACTACCACGCCCGCATGACCGCCGCGCGCAGCACCTTCGAGTTCGACGCGGACGGCACGGTGCTGAAACTCAATGACCTGCGCGCCCAGGAGGAAGCCGGGTTTACCAGCCGCGCGCCCCGCTGGGCGATTGCCTATAAGTTCCCGGTTGAAGAAGTCGAAACCACCCTCGAATCCATTACCGTGAACGTCGGCCGGACCGGGAAGCTCGCGCCCCTCGCGCACCTGTCGCCGCGACTGATTGAGGGCAGCACCGTCAGCAAGGCGACGCTGCACAACGAGGACTTCATCCGCGACCTTGACCTGCGCGTGGGCGACACGGTGATCGTCCGGAAGTCCGGCGGCGTCATCCCGCAGATCATGCGCGTGATTCTGGACAGGCGTCCGGCAGGCACCGAACCGTTCGTGTTCCCCACCCACTGTCCTGAATGCGGACATGAAGCCACCCGCGCCGAAGGCGACGCGAACACCTACTGCCCGAACCCCGCCTGCCCCGCTCAGGCCTTCGAACGCATCCGGTACTTCGTGTCGCGCGGCGCCATGGACGTCCGCGGAATCGGGGAGAAACTCGTGGCGCAGCTGCTGGCCGCCGGCCTCGTGCGTGACGCCGCGGACCTGTACACCCTCAGCGCCGGGCAGCTTGCCGGGCTGGAGCGCGGCGGAGAGAAGAAAGCGCAGAATATCCTCGCGCAGTTGGAGGCCAGCAAAACCCGTCCCCTGTGGCGCCTTGTGAACGCTCTGGGCATGAATCACGTCGGTGAACGCAATGCCCAGGCCCTCGCCCGGGCGTTCGGCACGCTGGACGCCCTGCTGGCCGCCACGCCCGGGCAGATTGAGAACGTGCCCGGCATGGGCGGCGTGATTGCGCAGAGTGTCACAGCCGCACTCGCCGACGCCAGCATGCGTGACCTGATCACCCGGCTGCGCGCCCACGGCCTGAACCCCCAGGAGGAACAGGTGACGCGCAGCGAGCAGCTGGCCGGCCTGAACTTCGTGATCACCGGCAGCCTTTCGCGCCCGCGCGACACCCTCAAGGGGATGCTGGAGCAGGCCGGTGGCCGCGTGACCGGCAGCGTCACGAAGAAAACCAGTTACCTCATTGCCGGGGAGGATGCGGGCAGCAAACTCGCCCGCGCGCAGGAACTCGGCGTGACGATACTCACGGAGGACGCCCTGGACGCCCTGCTCGCCGAGCGCGGCGTGACGCTGTTCGCCTGACGTTCCGCCCGGCCTCCCGCTCCTGGCCCGGCCGGCCGGGGCGGGAGGCCGAGCAGTTACACTGACGTATTGTCGCGGTTCATTCCCTGCCGGACCGCGAAGTGGAGGCAAGATCAACATGGCAACACCCGAAGTGGAAATCAGCAAGAACGTCCTGATGGACATCGCCGCCACCACCCTGGACGGCATCGAGGGCACCGAGGTGGCCGCCGCCGCCCTGAAGGTCGGCGAGGTGCTGCGCAACCAGAACCCCGGCCGCAAAGCGCGCGCGCTGCGCGTCAGCCGCGAGGGCAACGACGTGACCGTGGACGTCGGCCTGAACGTCGAATACGGCCGGAACCTCAACGCCACCGCCGAGAAGGTCCAGCAGGCCGTGTGCGAGAACATTGAACTGATGACCGGGCTGAAGGTCCGCGCAGTGAACGTCACCGTGCAGAACGTCTGCCTGCCCAAAGGAAGTGGCGCGTGACGCGCCGGCGCGAGAAGGCCGCCGCCGCCGCCCCGGTGGGAACCCGCCGCGCAGCACGGGAATTTGCGTTCCGCGTGCTGTTTGAAGCTGACCGGGGGGACCTGCCCCTGCAGAGTGTCTTCAACCGCGCCGAGGCCGCCATGCGCGCCGGCGATGACACGTCCCCGCCCCTGAGCGAGGACGCCCTGAGTTTCGCGCAGGAACTCGTGCAGGGCATCGGCCGCGCCCGGCCCGACATCGACGCCACGCTGCGCCGCACCATCCGCGGCTGGAGTTTCGACCAGATGGCCCAGACCGACCTGAACATCCTGCGTCTGGCGGTGTACGAGATGACCTCCACCACCGAACCCCACCCGCCCGTGATTGAAAGCGCGGTGCGCATCGCCCGGAAGTTCGGTGGAGATGATTCCGGCCGGTTCGTGAACGGCGTGCTGGCCGGGCTGAGCCGCAGCATGAAAAGTGCAGCTGCCCCCGCACCCGACCCGGAGACCCCGGAGTGACGACCGCCGAGCGGGCCCCCGCCCGCCCCCTGGCCGGCCCGCCCGCCGCGGCCGCCCTGCTGGGCGAAGCGGCCCGGCGGGCCCAGGCGCTCCCGACCACGCCGAACCTCGCGCTCGTGCGCGTCGGGGAGGACCCGGCCAGCGTGTCGTACGTCAAAGGCAAAGCGAAGAAGGCCGCGGAGGTGGGGCTGCGCAGCCAGGTGCACGCCCTGCCCGAGCACACCACGGCCGCCGAACTGCTCACCCTGATTCACACGTTGAATGCCAACGACGATGTGCATGGCATTCTGGTGCAGCTGCCGCTCCCGGCCCACCTGGACCCGCAACCCGCGCTGCTGGCGCTGGACCCGCGCAAGGACGTGGACGGCCTGCATCCGGTCAGCACGGGGCTGCTGTGGAGCGCCCAGCCGGGCCTGCGCCCCTGCACCCCCGCCGGCGTGATGGCGCTGCTCGCCCATTATGAGGTGCCCGTCGCCGGCAGCCGGGCTGTGATCGTGGGCCGCAGCGTCCTGGTGGGCCGCCCCATGGCGGCGCTGCTGCTGAATGCCAGCGCCACCGTGACCGTCGCGCACAGCCGCACCCCGGACCTGGGGGCCGTGACCCGCGACGCGGACCTGCTGATCGTGGCAGCCGGGCAGGCCCACCTGATCACACCTGACATGGTGAAGCCCGGCGCCACCGTGATTGACGTCGGCATCAACCGGGTGCCCACCGGGGATGGCCGGGGCCGCCTGACCGGCGACGTCCATCCGGACGTGGGGCTGGTGGCCGGCGCGCTGACGCCCGTCCCTGGCGGCGTTGGGCCCATGACGGTAGCGCAGCTGCTGATGAACACTGTTCTGGCCGCCGAACGCCAGCATGTCGAGGTTCACGGTGAACTCGTTCGCTGAGCTGATGAGCAACCGCTGGCTGTGGGTGGCGGTGCTCTCCAGCACCGGGGCGCAGGTCCTGAAGGTTCTGCTGATCCTGCTGATCGAGCGCCGCTGGCGCCCCGCGGCCTTCATGGAAACGGGCGGTATGCCCAGCAGCCACTCCGCCATGGTGGCCGCCCTGACGACTGGCGTGGGAATCACCGAGGGGCCTGGCAGTCCGCTGTTCGCCGCGAGTGCCGTGTTCGCCCTGATCGTCATGTATGACGCGACGGGCGTACGTCACTCCAGTGGACAGCAGGCGCGGCTGCTGAACGAGCTGGTGGAGGAGCTGCGCGCCGTGGTCCGCGAGGGGTTCGCGCCCCTGCCGCTGCGGGTGCTGCTGGGGCACACGTACCTGGAGGTGCTGGTCGGGACCATCATTGGCTTCGCAGCGGGGCTCATTGCGTTTTCCCCCTGACCGGCCAGAGGAAAAGTGGAGGCTCACCCCACGAATGTAGGGTGAGCCTCCGTCTGGTGAACGCTAGGCGCTGACCGGGCCGGTGCGGACGCCGCGCACGGCGCCGTCGAGCAGGACGGACAGGCGCTCACGTGTGAAGGGCCGCTTGCCTTCTAGCAGCCCCGCCTCACCGGCGTGCAGGTGCCAGTGTTTGCTGCCGCCCATCAGGCGCAGGGACACGCCCTTGAGGTCCACGTGCCGCGGGCTGACTGCCGCGATCAGCAGCGACTGCCCCTCGGCGCTGAGGGAGACGCTCATGACCGTGGTGGGCAGATCGTAGGGCCGCTCCATGCGGTAGATGTAGTCCGGGAAGTCCGCGACCTTCTCGAAGCCCAGCCCGCGCGCGTGGGCTTCCGCCTCCAGCCAGCCGAGCAGGTCCACCCACTGCGCGTATAACGCCGAGTCGTGTGCATGTGACATGTGACACAAGCATACTGCATGTCGCCGGGCGGCGGAGAAGCCACGCAGCAGGTCAAGGGTGGCCTGCTGCGCTTCAGTCCTGAACGAGGACGCAGCCTCCCGCAGCATTCAGCGTGACGTGCCCCCCCGGGAACACCTCGCCCGTCACCGCGTCGCGCCATTCGCCGTCCGGGAGGGTCAGGCTCACCTCGTGTGGCTGATCCTGGCGGCTGGCCACCACAGCGGCGCGCTCCACGCGGCCATCCTCGCAGGTGTACTCACGCAGGAACGCCACGGCGTCCTCCTCGGCGTGCACGAAGCGCAGCGCGCCACGCTGCAGCGCCCGCGTGGCGCGGCGCACGCCGATCAGGGCCTTCACGCGCCCGCGCAGGTTCAGGTCCCAGAGCGTTTCATCCCAGGGCATCGTCTCGCGGCACCACGGCATTGCGCCGTCACGCGACTGCGTGACCCCGACCTCGCTGCCGTAGTACGTGCAGGGCACCCCGGTGTAGCCCATCAGCAGCGTGAATCCCGCCAGGAACTTCATGCGGTCGTTGCCCACCCGGTACAGCGCCCGGGCAATGTCATGGGATTCCAGCACGTTGAACATGCTCAGCGCCACCTGGGGCGGCAGGGCGTGGTAGGCGTCCCAGAGGATCTCCACGAGTTCCTCGCCGCTCAGGGCGCTCGGTTCGAACGTCATGTTCGCGCGCGCCAGCCACTGCATAACCGGCAGGCCAAACCCGTGGTAGTTCATGCTGCCGTCCTCACCCTGACCGTCCAGGGCGTGCTCCGGGTCGTAGAACCGCTCCCCGAACACGTAGGCGTCACGGCGTTCCTCGCGCGCGGCGCGCTTCAGGGTGCGGTGAAGCGGCAGATTGTCCTCGTCGGTGCCGCCGGTGCCGATCATGTGGGCCACGTCCAGGCGCCAGCCGGCCGCGCCTCGCCGCAGCCAGTGCCGCACCACGCTCTCCTCGCCGCTGAAGAATTCCTGCACCGCCGACTCGTTGCGGTAATCAATCTTCGGGAGGGTGGGCACATCAAAGAACGCGTGGTAGGGGAGCTTGCCGGGTTCGTCACGCCACGTGAACATCGCGCGTTCCGGGGCGAGCTCGTCGTCCAGAGCCGCGAGGAACAGGGCGTTCTCGTTGCCCACGTGATTGAACACCCCGTCGAGCACGATTCTCACGCCGGCGTCCGTGGCCGCCTCGACCAGTTCGGTCCAGGCGGCGTCGCCTCCCAGGTGCGGGTCGATGTGCCGGTAGTCGGTAATGTCGTAGCGGTGGTTGCTGGGCGACACGAACACCGGCGTGAGCCACAGCCCCGTGATGCCCAGGTCGCTCAGGTAGGGCAGCGCCTGCGTGATGCCGTTCAGGTCCCCGCCGTAGTGACCGTGAATGTCCCCCCACGCATCGATGGGCGTTCCCCACCCGACGTGCTCCACCACGCGGTCGCCGTACACGTACTGCCCGGTCTGCACGTCGTTGGTGGGATCACCATTGCGGAAGCGGTCGGGGAAGATCTGGTAGAACACGCTCTCCCACGCCCACTCGGGGGCCACGTGCCCGGTCAGGTACGTGAACCAGGAGCGGAAGCCCCGCCGGGTGCGGTGCAGTCCCAGGCTCGTCAGGTTGAGGTGGTCGTTCGTGAAGTTCAGCTGCCACGAATACCGCACGCGGCCCTCATGGGCGGGCAGGTCCGCTTCGAACCAGCGGCCGGGCGCGTCCCCGAGCGGTTCGATTTCGCGGGCAGGGACGGATTCGACTTCGCCTACTCGCACGAATTTCAGAGTTACGTCCGTCACGGACAGTGTGGTGCGCAGCCGCACGCGGATGACGGAACCGACGGGCGCGCCCAGGCGCTCGGTGTACGCGGGGGTGTGGTCATGTTGGGTGGACAGCAGTGGAAAAAGAGTCATGGGGCCTCCAGCTGGGATACGGCAGCACGGAGGACGGGCACGACCTCAATGCGCAGGGGATGCGGAATGAGGTCGTGCCCGTCCGGGCATGCGTTGCCTTTGAACTTTAAGCTCCAGTGTGGGACAGACGCCCCGGATCGGTCAAGGGGGTGGCACCGCTTCCACGGGTGAGGGGACGCTCACGGCAGCCCGGCCCTTCAGACAGGCGGGGGGACCGTGATGCGGGCCTTGGCGCGGACCGCGCCCGCCGTACTCAGGCGGGTCAGGTGCGCGTTCAGCTTCGCCAGCCTCACCCTGAGGGGAGAGGGGCCGCGGTCCGCCTCGGCTGCCTGGACCGCCCGCTCCATGGCGGCCTGCGGGCGGGGCAGGACCGGCCCGTGCCCCAGCGCCAGGAGCCGGGCCGGCACGTCCAGCAGCGTGCGGGCGCTGCGGATGGTGCGCGCGGCGTCATGGGTGCCGAACGTCGGCAGCGGAAACAGGGGGTGCAGCACGCTGGCAACGCGCAGGCCCGGGACGTTCACGAAGGTGTCGCCTGCAAACAGCGTTCCGTCCCGGCCGTCCAGGTACGCCACATGGCCCGGCGAATGCCCGGGCGTGTCGATCACGGTCAGCGACTCCACCCGGTCCCCCGACCGCAGCAGACGCGTGGGGGGCGTGCGCACCCCGCAGGCCTTCAGAAGAGGGGCGTCCGCCTCGCCAAGCAGGAACTCCAGGCCGGGCACCAGCGCGGCCAGAGCGTCCACCGCGCCGGTGTGATCGTCGTGCGCGTGCGTCAGCACCAGGCGCCGGAGCGGACGGTGCAGCTGACGCGCGGCGCGCAGGACGCGGCGCTCCAGGCCGGGCAGGCCGGCGTCAATGAGAGTCAGGCCGTCGTCTTCCAGCACCAGGTAGGTGTTGATCAGTCCGAGCTGCGTCAGTCGCAGTGGGGGGCGGCTCACAGGGTCCCGCCCAGGTTGACGCTGAGGAGCACAGGAGCCAGGAACGCGGCGGTCAGCGGGGGAGAAGACAAGACGGCGGGGGCCAGGGCCGCGGCCGGTGAGGGTCAAGGGGCCGCCGCTCCACGCTGCAGCTTGGGCGCTCCAGATGGTCAGGGAAGCCAGCGCTGCACTTTCTGGGGCGAAGGCGCGCCCGTCCTGAAGGCTTACCGGGTCCGGATCAGAATCTTTGTGAACGGTGTTCGTTTTCATGGTGAACACCGTACACCTTCGGCCGTTCAGGGTCAAGACATACACTGTTCACCATGCCGTACCCCACCAAACTCACCCGCGAAGCCATCGAACAGGCCGCCTGGACCCTGCTCGAACAGGGCGGCCCCGACGCCCTCGCCATGCGCCCCCTCGCCGAGTGCCTCGGCGTCCGCCCCGCCAGCCTCTACCGGCACGTCACCAACCGCGAGACCCTCCTGCGCCACCTCGCCGAACACGCCGCCACGGAACTCCGCACCACCCTCACCACGGCCGCCCAGGGCCACCCCCCCCGCGCCGCCCTGAACCTCCTCGCGCACACCTACCTCCACTTCGCCCGCACCCACCCCCACGCCTACACCCTCCTCCTCACCCCCAACGCCACCCCCGAACCCGGCCTGAAAACCACCGCAGGCAAAGCCCTGTGGCGCACCCTCCTTGAACACGTCGGCGCCCTCACCGGCCACCCCGACGACACCGGACACGCCGTCGCCTACTGGACCTTCCTGCACGGCGCCGCCAGCCTCGAACGCGCCGGCCTGTACGACAGCAGCGGCCCCCAAGGCGGCCTCGACATCGGCCTCAACGCTCTCCTCGACCGCATGGAAGCCGCCCGCCAGGACCCGTAGCCACGCTTCCGGCCCGTCCCGGACCCACCCGCGTACACTGAACGGCATGAACCGTCGCCAGACCGTCAGCGTGAACGTGGGAGGCGTCATGGTGGGCAGCGCCCACCCCATCGTCGTGCAGTCCATGACGAACACCGACACCGCCAACGCCGAGGCCACCGCCATCCAGATCGCGCAACTCGCCCGCGCCGGCAGCGAAATCGTCCGCGTCACCGTCAACACCCGCGAAGCCGCCGCCGCCATCCCCGACATCATCACCCGCCTGAACGAGGTGGGCCTCAACGTTCCCATCGTCGGTGACTTCCACTACAACGGCCACATCCTCCTGCGCGAATACCCCGAAACGGCCCGTCTGCTGGCCAAATACCGCATCAACCCCGGCAACGTCGGCGCCGGACAGCACCACGACGCGAACTTCGCCACCATGATCGAGGTGGCCAGGGAATACGACAAACCCGTCCGTATCGGCGTCAACTGGGGCAGCCTCGACCAGCAGGTCCTCGCCCGCCTCATGGACGAGAACACGACCGCCGGATCACCCAAAAGCAGCACCGACGTCATGATCGACGCCATGGTGGTCTCCGCGCTCGAAAGCGCCCGCTACGCCGAACAGCTCGGCCTGCCCCACGACCGAATCCTGATCAGCGTCAAGGTCAGCAGCGCCCCCGAGCTGTGGCAGGTGTACCGCCAGCTCGCCCCCCTGTGCGACTACCCACTGCACCTCGGCCTGACCGAAGCCGGCATGGGCATGAAAGGCATTGTCGCCAGCAGCGCCGCCCTCGCCCCCCTCCTCATCGACGGTATCGGCGACACCATCCGCGTCAGCCTCACCCCCGAACCCGGCGCCAGCCGCAAACTCGAGGTTGAAGTGGCCCAGCAGATCCTCCAGAGCCTCGGCCTGCGCCAGTTTCTCCCCCAGGTCACCAGCTGCCCCGGCTGCGGCCGCACCACCAGTACCTTCTTCCAGGAACTCGCCCAGAAAATTCAGGACTACATCCGCGACACCATGCCCGACTGGAAACAACACTACCCCGGCGTGGAAGACATGCAGGTCGCCGTGATGGGCTGCATCGTCAACGGTCCCGGCGAAAGCAAACACGCCAACATTGGCATCAGCCTCCCCGGCACCGGCGAAGACCCCCGCGCCCCCGTGTACCAGGACGGCAAACTCCTCACCACCCTCAAAGGCCCCCGCATTGCTGAGGACTTCCAGGACCTCCTCAACCGCTACGTGCAGCAGCGCTACGGTCAGGCCCTCACCGCCGAGAGCGTGAACGCATGAACGCCTGGGGAACCGGACCGTTCGAGAACGAAAGTGCCGCCGCCTTCATCCAGGAAGTCCTGCAGGACGGCGCCTTCGCCCTCGCCGAAGCCTTCGACGTCGCCCTGGACCCCGACAACGACTGGCTGGGCGCAGAGGAAGGCCACCGCGCCATTGCCGCCGCTGAAATCCTCGCCGCGGTCCTCACCGGCGACACCACCGCCCTCACCGACGCCGCCCTGCGAAGCTGGGTGCAAGGCACCGATCCCGCCGAACTTGCCCCCCTGCGCGACCTTGCGACCGGAGCTGTGGACCGCGTACTCAGCCCCAGCAGTGAACTCCCGGACCTCTGGGAAGAGAGCGAGACCGCCGACACCTGGCGCGCCGATGTGGAACGCCTGCGCGTCGCGCTGGGCTGATGACCGGTTGTTGATCCCTGCCGGCAGCGCACACCATTCCGGCCTGGAGCAGTAGCCTGCACCGCCAGCCGTTAGACGCCCTGAGCACTGCATTCCCGCTACTGCCAGGCACAAGGAATTCCTTTTCCTGCGCCTAGCAGATGAGTTCTGTCGCTGGCGGCCGCAGATGACAGTGTTGTTCGATGGGCAGCGACCCAGCGGATCACTGTGAATTTCAGGAGCCACGGTTGAAAGTGCGTGCTGCGTTGCCGCAGTAATAGACCTGCATGCTCCTGGGAGCGTTCATGGGCCGCCGCACAGGGGAAGACCAACAGGCAGAAGGCCACAGCTCAACCTGTGACCTTCTGCTGTGAGGAGACGTTACTTAATCAGCGAGAGGTAAGACGCGGAGGAAGAACCGCCGTATTCAGAAGTGATCACCTGAGCACCGCCTTGATCATTGAGCACGGCTTTGGTAATGCTTCCCATGGTGATTCGGGTCGAGGTGGGAGTGACCGTGCTGATCTTGTACACAGAGGAGTAGTCGGCGCCCCACAGGATCGTGGGATCTGCCAGGTCGAAGCCGATGAGACTTCCTGTCGTTACATTGTTGAACCTGGTGACTGAATTGTCTGCGTTAAGGCGTGCCAGGAGACCACCGCTGCTGAACCAGAGCGTACCGTCACCAGCAACGGCTGCGGAGGAGGTATTGCTACTCTTCACCAGATCAAGCTTGGTGATTGTGCCACTCCCTGTGTCGATCTTCAGGGCGTCTCCGGAGTACCCTCCGAGGTAAATGAGCGTTTTTCCATCGTTACTCAGAATGAGCGAACTGTCATAAGAGCTGTAACCATAATTCGCCGTCGAGTCCATGGTGACGATGACTCCCGTCTCAGGGGTCCAGGTCTTGAGGCTGGTGGTCGTACCCGCACTGGTACTGGTCGTCTGAACAAACCAGACACGACCCTGGCTGTCTGTTCTGTTGGTCATGGTTGGCGTCGAACTGAAAGCCACAGGGGGCAGCTGGGTCATGGTGCCGTCATCAGCAATCAGGGTCGGTGCCTTCCCGGCATCCTGAGGGAAGACCACCACGCCGCCAGTGGTACTGATCAGCTGAGGCGAGTAGTAACCGCTTGCCACTGACGCACTGGCCGCAGCTTGCGCCGTCCCCGTGAAGCGGGTAACCGTGTACTTGTAGGACGACAGGGAACTGTCGTAGACCCCTTCCGTTACTGCCCAGATTCCGCCCGTGGCCTTTACCGGATTGCTGATCGATGTTCCCAGACTCAGTCGCGCCGGACGTACCGAGAGCGTGGTCTCCTGTCCGTAGCTGTATGCGCTTTGGTCCGGGCTGGTCACCTTGATTGTCGAATCGCCCAGCACCGCGTCGGCAGCAGCCGTCAGGGTAATGCTGGTTGAGGTGGTACTTCCCGGGGTCACCGTCACCGTCCGCGGCGCGGCCGACACCCCTGCGGGAAGACCCGTCACGTTCAAGGTGGTCGTGCCGTTGAAGCCGTTGTCCGTGCTCACGTCGACCTTCAGCGCGGCGGTTCCCCCCTGGTAGACGGTTGGCCCCCCGTAATACCCTGACACGTTGACGTTGACCGTAGGCGCGAGAACCTTCAGGGTCGCGGTGGTCGACGCTGTCACGGCGCCGCCATCTGCGGTCAGGGTGATGGGATACGACCCTGGTTTAGCACTAGCGTCTGCCTTGAAGGAGAGTGAGGAGTAAGAATACCCGGAGACTTGCTGAGTGACCGGAGTCACGGTCACGCCCTCCGGGAGGTTGGTTGCCGAGAAGGTGACGGGGCCACTGAACGATCCGATGGTGTTGGCACACACGGTGATCGCGCCGGTGGTATTGGGATACAGCCCCAGATCACTGGGATAACACGCGGACAGGCTCAAGCCGGGCCGGGTGATATTCAGCATTCCACTGCCACCGCCCACCTGGACGCCAGCCGCGTCTTTCACGAGCACGTTGAAGGACCCTGAGAGGTTGGCCTGGCCGCTGTACTTGAAGGTCAGGTTCGTATCGAGCCGCTGGGGGTTGACGCCCAACCTCGTGAGGTACTTGCTGACCGCCTGATCCTTCACGTTCTGTGCACTAAGAGGCGACAGAGACAGGCTGGACGGTTCCACCGTCAGCCCTGGAACATCTGTGCTGAGGCTCACCTGACCGGAGTAGCCTCCAATCTGGTACAGCATGGCCGGCACGGTCACGCTGGCGTCGGAGGTGATATCCACACTCCGGTCAAGAGTGACGAAAACCTGCTGCTCGTAGGGCACGCCCTTCAGTGCCGAGCGGGCATCACTGCTCAGGGTCTTGTACGTCGCGCCCGCTTCGGAAGCGACGTACTCAACGGCATTCCAGCCGGCCCTTAATGTCAGGTCCATGATGACCTTTAACGATGAGCCGTCATAGAACGAGCATTGCACCGTCCCCTTGACGGTCGCTGCTGAATCGCTGTATATGCGGGCAACACTGCTGTCTGTCAGCGTCCCACCTGAAATGATCTGCTCGGTCACCTCTCCCAGCAGGTCGTTTTTGGCACTGAGAACCTCCACGCTGGCGAAGAGGGCGACATTAGGCACTGCCGTTTGTGTGCCCGTAAAAACACAGCTGTTATAGGAGGGGGAGGGGAGAAGTGGGCTCAGGGCCCTGACATCCGGCGCCTTCGTCAGGGGCAGGTTCAGGGTATTGCCGAGCACTGTTCCTACATTGTTGGTGTCATAGCCAGTGTAGTGGTCGTAAATCATGGCCTGCGTTCCACCCGCTGGCAGCCCGCTCAGAGTTCCCTGAATGCGGTTGCTCTGCACGGCGCTGCCAGCCAGGGCCTTGTATTCCAGCGTGATGGTCTTGCTGGCATCCAGGGTGATCGTCTGCGTAGCGGGGGCCGTAAAGTCGCTGATGTTGCCCGGTTCGACTTTCAGCACGGTGCCCGCTGTAAGGTCGCCGAAGGTTTTTCCGCTGCTGAGGGGGCCATCGTTCAAGACCGTATTCGTGCTGGTGTTGGTGACCTTGACCGGGGCGCTGCTCACACCAGTGAGGTTGACGGTCAGACCCAGGCGGGCAGGCGCGGTGGGCGGTGTGGGTGTGGGGGTCTGAGGACAGGCGGTGAGGAGGGCAGTCAGGCCAATCATGGCTGCCGGGAGGCGCAGGCTCTTCATATGCGCTCAGAATTCTAATGGGTCATAATTGACCCTGCTGACGATTTGAGCGCCAGCAGGTGTGCCCCCATTCTATGAAACTCGTACTGCTGGGGACGGAACTGGGCCCAGGGTGTAGAGGCCATGCCTGCCCGCCTCGGTTCTCCTGTGGTATGAGGCTGGCCCTCGTAGTACAGAAGCGTCGGATGACACCCTGAACGGAAATCAGGTGGCGCCCTGTTGACCTCTTCGGATCGTGGCGCGGCCGGCCTGTTTTCAGCTGCTTAGGTTGCTGCCGGCTTGAGTGTGGGGGCGCGGCCCACCACTCTATGCCTGACGGGCTGAGTCTGTGCCAGCCAGGCCAAACAGTGATGTCCTTGAAATTCCTTTATAAGAGGGACGCTTAGGAGTGGTGCCAAAGCTTCCCTGATCAGGGAACGACCTGGGTGCCTTGTTCGCTGTATTGCGCGAGCACAGTCTGGGCAACGGCGGAGGCCTGCCCCTCGCGCACCAGGGCAACGACCGCACCACCAAAGCCGGCCCCCGTCATGCGGGCACCGAAGACCTCCGGGTGGGCCTGAAGCAGCGCCACGAGTTCATCCACGCGCTCGTGGCTGACCTGGTAGTCGTCGCGGAGGCTGGCGTGGCTGGCGTTCATCAGGGTACCGAAGCGCGCGGCGTCCACGCCGGGTTCCAGGGCGGCGAGCACGCGGCCGTTCTCGGTGACCACGTGGCGGGCGCGTTCTCGCAGGACGGGAGGGAGCGTCTCGACAGCCGTGGGGTCGGTGACGTCCCGGAGTTGCGGCACACCGAGCAGGCGTGAGGCTTCTTCAACCTGGGCGCGGCGTTCGTTGTACCCGGATTCTGCGAGGCGGCGGGGCACGCCCGAGTCGATCACGAGGATTTCTGCACCCTGTGGGAAGGGCACGGCGCGGCGTTCCAGGCTGCGCGTGTCGATGAGCAGCATGGTGCGGGTGTCGGCCAGTGAGCTGGCCATCTGGTCCATGACGCCGCACATGACGCCCACGAACTCGTGTTCCACCTGAACGCCCCGCAGGGCAAGGGCCACATCATCGAGGTCCAGGCTGTTCAGCTGCCGCAGGGCGCGGAGGGTGGCGACTTCCAGCGCGGCGCTGCTGCTGAGCCCGCCACTGGGTACGTCGCTGGTGATGAAGGCGTTCAGGCCCTCCTGCACGCCGCTGAGAGCGAAGCAGCCGGTGAGGTAGGGGGCGAAACCCTCGCCAACCTCGCCGACCGGGATGCGGAGCGTCTGGTTCAGGTTGGCCGAATGCAGCACGTGCTCACTGGTGCCGTTGCGCCCCAGGTTCACCGTGGCCTGCTGGGGAATGGCGGTGGGCAGGACAAAGCCGCCCTGATAGTCCGTGTGCTCGCCAAGGAGGTTCACGCGGCCCGG
This sequence comes from Deinococcus taeanensis, assembly GCF_020229735.1. Lineage (NCBI taxonomy): Bacteria > Thermotogati > Deinococcota > Deinococci > Deinococcales > Deinococcaceae > Deinococcus > Deinococcus taeanensis. The sequence goes on from NZ_CP083455.1 coordinate 1,137,680, forward strand.
CGCGGAGGCCGTCACGGCCGGCGGTGCGCCGAAGACAGCGGCGTACGATGGGCCGGTGGTGTCGGCGCTCACAGGCCGTCTCCGGCGCCACCCGGCACGGCGCGCAGTTCCTGCGCTGCCACTTCCGGGAATTTGTCGTTGGCGAACTCTCCGGCGCCCTGTTCTGTGCCGGCGAGGTACTTCATGCGGCCCGGCGCGCGCAGGTACGGGTAGATCTCGATGTGCAGCGGAAAGGACGGGTGCGGGGCGTCAACGGGAGCCTGGTGTACGGTCATCAGGTACGGCATGCGCACGCCGAACAGACCGTCGAGGCGCAGCAGGGCGTCTTTCAGGACCCGGGCGAGGCTCAGGCGTTCCTCGTCCGACAGTTCCGACAGGAGGCTGGCGGGCCGGGCGGGCAGCACCCAGGTCTCGTAGGTGTACCGCGCAAACGGGGGGACGACACTGAGGGCCTGCCCGTCGTCGTGGATGATGCGTGCGCTGCTGGCGCGTTCCTCCTGCACGAAGTCCGCCAGCCACGGTCGGCCGTGCTGCGCCTGGTAGGCGTCCATCTGCGCCGTGGCGCGCGCCGCGACGGGTGGGACGTGATCGTACGCGTAGATCTGCCCGTGCGGGTGGTGCAGGGTCACGCCGACCTCCACCCCGCGGTTCTCGAAGGGCAGCACACTCTGAATGCGGCCGGTCCCGGCGAGGCGGGTGGTGCGGTCGGCCCAGACGGCCAGCAGCAGGCTGACCTGCTCGTCGGTCAGGTCGCTCAGGCGGCCGCGGGCGTCCTGGCTGAACACCACCACTTCACATGCGCCCACCCCGGCGCGCGTGCCGGCAGGTCCGGCGCCCGGGTCGGGGGCGGCCAGCGTGAGGCTGGGAAAGCGGTTGTCGAACACGGCAATGTCGTAGTTGCCGCGCGGCAGTTCGGTGGGATGCTCGGGGTCACGGGTGGGGGCAAGCGGGTTGTACTCAGGGGGCGGCAGGAACGTGCGGCCCATGCGGTGCGCGGCGTACATGACCCACTCGCCGCGCACGGGGTGCCAGCGCATCAGGGGCCGGGCATCGACCGGGTCAGGGCTGGGGCTGGGGATGTCACTGTCTACCCGGATGGGGTTCAGGCCGTACAGCGTGAGGTTGCGCCCGTCGGGCTTCACGAAATCGGCGGTGTGGTATTCGGTGAGCGTGGTGGTCATGCGTGACCCTCCTGGGCACGCCCCGGCCGGAATCCGTGTGCGGGAATACCGTCTTGCGGGGTGTCGGTCAGGTTAAACGTTCCCCTCGTGAAGTGGGTAACAGCGTTCCCTAACGATTGGGCCAGGGTGGCCGGCCGGTCCGGGCGGCTGAGCGTCAGGCAGCGGCGCAGTAACGTCAGCCCCTCAGGGTCCAGCAGCCTGATCGGGTCGCTGCTGGCGCGCAGACCCCCGATGACGTCCAGCATGCCGGCGATCGCCTCACGTTCCGTGGCGTTCAGGAGGCTCAGTTCACGCCGGCAGATCGCCACGTCCGGGTCCGGCTGGTACCAGGTGTGCTGGTACCAGCGGCTCAGGGCGGTGTGCAGGGCGTTGCGGGCGCTCGGTCCAGTGGCGTCGCCCAGCCACACCCGGCGGGAGTCCTCATCCCAGATGGGGGCCACGTCCGGGCCGGTGCGCATGGCGTCGACCACGCCGGTACTCTGCGCCAGTGGTGCGCCGCACCCCAGAATGAACGCGTCCTCGCCCACGCCCTCCCGGAACGCTTCGATCCCCCGGCGGTACGCTTCGGCCCGCCCGGCGTGTGGGTCGTGGCGCACGCCGGGGAGGGCCGCGCCGTACAGGAAGTCGATTTTCAGGTACGTGTACCCCCAGCTGCGCACGGTGCGGCCCAGCTCCCGCAGCCACGCCAGAACGTCCGGGTGCGTGGTGTCCAGCGCGTGGTACGGCCCGCCCCAGTTGTGGCCCACGGGCAGCGGCTCGCCGTCCTGGCCGCGCAGCATCCAGTCGCGGTGCTCGGCGAACAGTGCCGAGCGGGGTGACACCAGGAACGGGGCGAGCCACAGGCCCGCAGTGAACCCCAGTTCCGCCAGCCGGGCTGGCAGTTCCCGGGCGTGCCCGCCGAAGTGAGCGCTCGGCTCAAGCCAGTCCCCCAGTTCAGCCTGGAAACCGTCATCGAGCTGAAACACGTCGAACGGCAGGTCCTGCTCGCGGGCGAGCCGGGCGTTGTCCAGCATGGCGTCCAGGGTCACGTCCCGGTAGTAGGAGTACCACGAGCACCACACGCGCAGCGGCGCTGGCGTGCGCGCCTGCATGGCGGCGCCCAGCTCAGCTGCGCGCGTTTCGAGAGTAGCGGTCACGTCCTGCGTGGCCTCCCAGGTCACAGGCACCGGTGGGCCTTCGAGCGTGCAGGTCACGCGCACGTGGTCAGCCTGGGCTGTCGCCTCCCACTGCGCGAAGGTGAGGGGCGCCTCGCCCACGCTGCCCACCCAGCCGCTGCCATCGGCGCGCACCAGGGCCAGCACGGTGTGGCTGCGCCATACGCCTGCCCGGCCGCTGGGCGGAAAAGACGGATCGTGGCCCTGTTCCGTCCGCCACGCCTGCTGAGGCGCAGCCTGCACGTCCGTGAGCGGGCGCAGTTCCGCCTCACTCCACGACTGAAAGCCGCTGATCAGGACCCGCAGCGTGCCGGGGTTCTCCTGCACCGTCCATTCAAACACTGGCTTCCTCCATCACCTGGTAACTCACGGGAGGCAGCCGCCGCCCGTTCCAGTCCGTGGGTTCCGGGTTCCAGTTCTGCACCAGCACCCGGCCGGCGCGGCGTGACACCCGCACGCCTTCCGGCAGGGGCGTGACCGGCACGCCGGCTGCGGTGAGCACGTCCGTGAGGACCGCGCTGATCAGGGGGGCGCTGTGCGCGCCGATCACCGTGACGCGGCCGTGACGGATCACGGCCGGCTGACCGTCCAGGGGGCCGCCCGCATAGTGTGCCAGGGCCTGCGCGCCGTTCAGGCGGTAGCTTTCCGCCCAGAAGGTCGCGTCGAACGTCCCCAGGAGGCCTGTGACTGGCTGCGTCAGCGTGGGGCGCAGGCTGTCGTACTGGTGGAGCCGGGCGCCCACGAGGTCGCTGAGCGGACCGAACTGCCCGTCGTCCCAGGTGGCGCCGCCCGGCGTGCGGAAGGCGGTGCGGGGCCCGCAGATCAGCGGCGTGCCGGCCTGCACGGCGTGGGTCCAGTGGGCGGCGCGTCCGGCGCTGACCAGGGTGATGGCCGGGGCGACCACCACGGCGTACCCGCTCAGGTCCGTGTCGGCGTGCACGACGTCCACGTCCACGCCCAGTGAGCGCAGCGCCATGTAGTACGTGACGGTCTGCGCCCAGTAGCTCAGGCCGGCGGCATGTTTCTGCTGGTCGTACAGCCACAGACTTTCGTAATCGTGCAGCAGCGCCACGCGTGCACGTATGGGACCGGCGGGGAACAGCGTCTGGTCAAGTGCCTGCACCTCGGCGTGGCCCCGGTCCGGCGTTTCGTCGTGGCGAAGCAGGCCGGAGTGCATGACCTCCTGGGCCATGGTGGCGGCGCGCCAGCGGAAGTAGCTCACGACGTCCGCGCCGTGCGCCCAGGCCTGCGCGGTCCACAAGCTCACGGCGCCGTCGGCGGGCAGCGGGTTGTACGGCGCCCAGTTCACCTGCCCGCACTGCTGCTCCATCACCCAGAAGCCGTTCGGGGTGCCGGCGCCTTCGCGGCCCAGACCGTCCTGGCCGCGCATGAGGCCGCGGTACACGTCATGGTTGAACGCCACGAGGTCCGGGTGGCCGGTCCGCGCGTAGTGCGTCTTGAGGGCCTCGTCCACGCCCGGCGGCGCGAAGAACTCCAGCATGCCGGTCGGGTAGTTGTCCCAGGTGGCGAAATCCAGGCCCCGCGCCACGTCGTAGTGATCGAACCCCGACTCGAAGATCATGAAGTTGTGCGTAATGAAGCGTCGGGGCGACAGTTCGCGCAGGAGGGCCACCTGTTCCGCCTGGAACTCCGCGATCATGGCCGACGCGAAGCGCGCGTAGTCCAGCACGTGCGACGGGTTCACTTCCGTGACGGTCAGGACCGGCGGACGAATCTGGGACCAGTCGGTGTACTCCATGCTCCAGAAGACGTTGCCCCACGCGTGGTTCAGCGCGTCCAGCGTGCCGTAGCGCGCTTCGAGCCACGCGGGGAAACGCTCGGCGCTTGCGCCGCCGTAGCTGCGGCTGGTGGCGTGACAGCCGAACTCGTTGTCCGTCTGCCAGCCGGCCACGGCCGGGTGCTGCCCGTAGCGTTCCGCCATGGCGCGCGTGATCCGCCGTGAATGCTCCCGGTACACCGGGGACGCGAAATCGTAGTGCCGGCGGGACCCGAATTCCCGGACCCGGCCGTGCTCATCGAACGCCAGGATGTCCGGGTGCGCGCGGATCAGCCATGCGGGCGGTGTGGGGGTGGGCGTGCACATCACCACGCGCAGGCCCTGGGCGTGGTAGGCGTCCACCGCTTCGTCCAGCCACGCCCAGTTGAAGTCACCGGGGCGGGGTTCCAGGCGGCTCCAGGCGAACTCGGCCACGCGCACGAAGTGCAGGCCCAGCTCGCGCTGCTGCCGGGCGTACGGCGCCCAGCGGTCGGGTGGCACGTGCTCCGGGTAGTCGCAGGTGCCCAGAAGAAGATGAGGAGGAACGGTGTCAGCGTGGGTCATGGGAGTGGTCCTTCCAGAGAGAAACGGAAACGCGTGGGGCGGGGTGGGTGCGCCGGGTCAGTCCTTCACGGCGCCGCCCGCGATGCCCGCCACGAAGTGACGCTGCAGGGCCAGGAACAGCGCCAGGAACGGCACGGTGGCAATCGCGGTGCCCACCATGATGCCGCCCCACGACACGCGCGTCAGGCCCACCAGGGTGCCCAGCGCGACGGGCATGGTGTAACTGTCTTTCTGCGTCAGCACGATCAGCGGCCACAGGTAGTCATTCCAGGACGCCAGGAACAGCAGGATGGCCAGGGCCGCCAGGGCAGGCCGGACGATGGGCAGCGCAATCTGCCAGTAGATGCGCCACTCGCTGGCTCCGTCAATGCGCGCGGCGTTCAGCAGGTCGGTGGGCACCGTCAGGAACGCCTGACGCATGTAGAAGATGCCGATGGTGTTCGCCAGGGTGGGCAGAATGACCGCCCAGTAGGTGTTCGACATCTTCAGGTCGCGCGCCACCAGGATGAACTGCGGAATGATCGTCACGAACGTCGGGATGGTCAGCGTCGCCAGGATCAGGCCGAACAGGACGTTCTTCCCGGGAAACTCGAACTTCGCGAAGGCGTACCCGCCCATGCTGGTCAGCAGCATGCTCAAGACCGTGTACATCGTGGCGATCACGGTGCTGTTCAGCAGGGCCCGCAGGAAGTTCGTGTCGGCCTGCAGCCCGCGGAAGTTCTCTGCGAACGCCCCGCCGAACCACAGGGGCGGGTTAGGGCTGAAGATGGCGGTTTCCGGGTGCGTGCTGAACACCAGCATCATCCACAGGGGCGCCAGGAACACCAGGGCCAGGGGAATGAGCAGGACGTGCAGCCACGTGGCCGAGATGCGGTCACGCGCCTTGCGGCTGCGCTGCGGAGCGGTCCTCTGCGGTGCGGTGGTCATTCGTCCCTCCCGAACAGGCGCAGCTGCACCACGCTGAAGATTGCGGCGATGGCCGCCACGGTGTACGCGATGGCGCTGGCGTACCCGAAGTTGAACGACCGGAAGCCCTGCTGGTACAGGTACGTGCCGAGCGTCATGGTGGCGTTCCCCGGGCCGCTGTTCGTGATCAGCGCCGGTTCCGTGAACAGCTGCAGCGTACCGATCACGCTGAGCACGAGGCAGAACAGCAGGCTGGGGCGCAGCAGCGGCAGCGTGATCTTCCAGAACTGCTGCCAGGGTGTGGCGCCGTCAATGGAGGCCGCTTCGTACACATCCTCGCTGATGCCCTGCAGGCCCGCCAGCAGAATGATCGCGTTGTACCCCGTCCAGCGCCAGGTCATGGCGAGAATCAGGACGGTCATGGCGGGTCCCGACTGGTTCAGCCAGTCCACGGCGGGCAGGCCGAGGCTGGTCAGGGCGCGGTTCACAATGCCGAAATCCGTGTTGAACAGAAGCCGGAACACCGCCGAGTACGCCACAGTCCCCACCACCAGCGGCGCGAAGAACGCGAAGCGGAACCAGCCGGCGGCGCGCAGCAGGCGGCTGTTCAGCGCCACGGCGAGCGCCGTGGCGAGCGACAGCATGAGCGGCACCTGCACCAGCAGGATCACCAGGGTGTTGCGCAGCGCGGTGCGGAAGAACTCGTCGCTGATCAGGCGCGACCAGTTGGCCATGCCGTAGGGCGCGGCGGCCCCGAGGCGCGAATCCTTGAAACTCATCAGGAAGGAACTCACGATCGGCCAGGCCCAGAAGGCCAGGAAGATCAGCAGGTACGGCAGGATGAACAGGTAGGGCGCTTTGGGCAGGCGCGCCCACCAGCCCGCCTTGGCGGGCCGCGTCACGGCGGGTCGGGGGGCTGTGGTCATGAACACCTCGCACACGGGGGCCGGGCGGGCGAGAGGCGCGGTGTGCGCCCTCCGCCCGCCCGTTGGCTCTGGGAGCTGAACCTTACTTCGCGACCGGCAGGCCCGTGGCGCTGCTGATCTTCCTGGCGGCGTCGTCCAGGGCTTCCTTGGCGGTCTTGTACTTGCCCTTCACGAAGTCGGCCTGCACGACGATCATCACCTGGCGGGCGTCCTGGAAGTACTGCGTGCCGCGCGCCTGGGGCACGTCACCGAGCGTGTCGAGGATGGTTTTCCAGATCTTCTGGTTGCCCCAGTAGGCCTGGCCCTGGTTCACGTAGGGGTCTTTCGTGGCGCTCAGCAGGCTGGGCACCAGCCCCTGGGACTTGAGCATGGTGACCTGACCGTTGCTGGTGGCGAGGGCGTTTTCCAGGAAGGCGTACGCCGCGGCCTGGTTCTTGCTGGCGCTGGGGATGGCCAGGGCGCTGCCGCCCAGGTTGCTGGCGCGCACGCCGCCGGCCCTGCTGGCGGGCATCTGGTACACCCCCCACTTGCCCTTCTGGTCGGGGGCGTTGGTGCGGATGGTGCCTTCGTACCACGCGCCGAACATGGCGCTGGCGGTGCGGCCGGCCTTGAACGACGTGATCTGCCCGCCCCAGTCGCCGGTGGCCACGACCTGCGCGGCGAGCAGTTTCTTGACGGTGTTCAGGGCGTCGACGCAGCCGGGTTTGTTGACGGTGACATTCGCGGCGTCATTGTCGAAGTAGAAGCAGCCGTTCTGGTTGGCAAGCATGCGGAACCACTCGTCGTCCTGACCGTTGGCGATGACGCCCAGCTTGACCTTGCCGCCGAACTTGGCGTTCATTTTCTTGCCGGCCGCGATGAAGTCGTCCCAGGTCTTGATGGCGGTGGGGTTCACGCCGGCCTGCTGGTACAGGTCGCGGCGGTAGAACATCACGACGGGGCCGGAATCCCAGGGCATCGCGAAGCGTTTGCCGTTCGCGGTGAGTTCCGTCCACTTGAACGCGGGGAAGTTCCTGATGAGCTTGTCTGCGCCTTTGGTGTTCAGGTCGACGAAGCAGTCAGGGAAGCGCGCCCAGAACACCTCGGCCTCGTTGTTCTCGATGGAGTACACGTCGGGCATGTCCACGCCGCCGGCGGCGCAGCCGGCGAGGCCGCGGTCGTACACGTTCTGGTTGCCCAGGTCCACGACGTTCACCTTCACGTTCGGGTACTTCTTGTTGAAGCTGGGAACGGTGCTTTCCAGGGCCTTGGCGGCGGCGTCCCAGGACCAGACGGTGACGGTGCCGGACAGGCTGGACTGCGCGGAGGCCGTGGTGGCGAGGACCAGTGCGGACAGCAGGGCAAATTTTTTCATGATTCCTCCAGGGAACGTGGGGGTGGCTCAGGCGAGGATCAGGTCCAGGACAGCGTCACGCAGGGCGGCTGAGGGCTGGGTGCCGCCACGGTCGGTGACGAGGGTGGTGACGCGGCGGGTGGGGGCGATGTGCGCGCGGCTGATCTGCCCCAGCTTGCTGTGGTCCGCCACGACGACCACCTCGCGGGCCTGTTCAACCATCAGGCGTTTGATCTCGGCTTCCTCGTGGTTGGCGTTCGTGACGCCGTGCTCGGCGTGCACACCGTTACAGCCCAGAATCAGACGGTCGGCGTGAATGCGGCGCAGGATGTCCAGGGCGTACGGGCTGATCAGCGAGTGCTGCAGGGGCCTCAGGGTGCCGCCGGTCACGATGACGCGCACGCCGGACAGACGCTCAAGTTCCAGGGCGATGTTCAGACCGTTGGTGACCACGGTGACGCCCTGCAGGGTGGGGGAGAGGGCGCGGGCGACTTCGGTGGTGGTGCTTCCTACGTCCAGGAAGACAGTTTCCCCGTCGCGGACCAGGGCGGCGGCGGCGCGGCCGATGCGGCGTTTGGCCGCGCTGTGTTCCAGGCGCGTTTCCTCGATGGGGGATTCGCGGCGGATGTCCAGGGGCAGGCGGACGCTGCCGCGGGTGCGGCGGACCTGTCCGGCGTCCACCAGGACTTTCAGGTCGCTGCGGACGGTGACTTCCGAAACGCCCAGAAGTTTCGAAAGTTCTGTGACGGGTAATTCTCCGTGCTGCTGGACCAATGAGAGAATCTCGCTTCTGCGTGCTTCAACCAAGGCGGCCCCCGATGAGTGAGTTTCGTTACTTTCAAAGTTTATGTTGTGAGCGCAAAGCTGTCAACGGGCTCAACCGTGGAAGCACGCTGAAAGGTGTGCCACACATCAGCGCGGGCACACCGAACAGGGTGTGCCCGCGCAACTTACGAAAGCTGAAGCTCAGCGCACGTCCACGAGTTCCACGTCGAAGATCAGGGTGGCGCCGCCGGGAATCACCCCGGGCACGCCCGCCGCGCCGTACCCCAGGTGGGCAGGAACCGTGAGTTTCGCCTTATCCCCCACCCGGAGCTGCGCGATGCCCTGATCCCACCCCTGAATCACGTACCCCACGCCCAGCGGAAACTCGATGGGCTCCCCACGGTCACGGCTGCTGTCGAACTTCTGTCCATTCTCCAGGGTCCCCGTGTAATGCACGCGGACCATCCGGCCTGCCTCGGCCTGCTCCCCTGTGCCCTCATGGTACTTCTCGACCTTCAAACCGTCCGTCATGCCTTCAGCCGTCATGCGCGACAGGGTACCGGTTTTTCCCAGGCAAGTGCGAGCGTTACTGAAGTGACCCTAAAGACAGTGAAAAGGAACGGCGTTCTGCTGGGACGATCCTCAAGGGCCCGCCACGCCCGGTGCGCGCCACACCCGGCGCCCTCACTGCGCTACCCTCGGCGCCTGTGACCACGCCGCCCCCTTCCCCTGATTCCAGCTGGCGTGCCTGGCTGCTGGGCGGCCTGCTGCCCGTCTACCTGCTGACCACGTTCGGCTGTACCCTGGCCCGCGTGGACGGCGACTCCATGAACCCCACCCTGCGCAGCGGGGACGTGCTGCTGCTGCTCAAGTACCCCCGGTGGCTGCGCGCCTGGCGCCTGGGAGGCCCGTTCCCCAGACGGGGGGACCTGCTGATCTTCAAGGCGCCTGCAGACAGTCCCTACGCCTTCGAGAGGGTGTACGGCGTGCGGCACCGGCAGTACAACGTCAAGCGCGTGCTTGGCCTGCCGGGCGACCGCATCGCCATTCAGGGCGGGCAGGTGCAGGTCAACGGCCGCGTCATCGCAGAGTCGTACGCCAGCGAAGGGTTCCTGGACGATCAGGTGGCCCTGACCGTTCCCGCCGGCAAGGTGTGGGTTCTTGGCGATAACCGCCGCATCGGGGAGAGTCTCGACAGCCGCGCCTACGGCCCGGTCAGCCTGAGAGACGCCGCCGGGCCTGCCGACCTGCGCCTGTGGCCGAAGCCGGGATTGATTGCGCGCTGACCGGAGCGCCGCGGTTCCGTTCACGCAACGGCCGTGGCGCACTCACACTCGCCTGATACGGTGCCCGTCATGACGTTTGTCCGACCCCAGGTTCTTCTGGCCGCCGCAGTGCTTGCGGGCGGCCTGAGCAGCGCGCAGACTCTCGTGAAGTTCAGCGATCCGAAACTGCCTTTCAGCGTCAGCCTTCCCAAAGGCTGGCTGGGTGCCGACTTCGGTGACGGCACCAAGGGCGTCTCGCTGGTTTCGGCCAAGGCGCCGCCCGCGACCTTGATGCGCCTGCTGTTCGTGGACAAGGCCGGAGGAAAGCCGACACCCGAAACGGAATTCAAGAAATTCGAGGCCGGCATCAAGGGCACCGGAGCCGCTGTGAAGCAGACCGCGAGCCGCACGGTGAACTACGGCGGCCTGAGCGGTGTGGAGCGCAGCTACACCCTCGTGCATCCCAAAGGCCAGCTCAAGATGCGCGTCTGGTACGGTGTGGGTGCCCGGAACCTGTACTCGTTTCAGCTCACGGACGCCCCCGCCCGGTTCGCCCAGGCCAGCGCCACCTTCGACAAGGTGCTCGCCAGCCTCAAGTTCAAATAGCGCACCTGCTGGCCGCCGGGGAGTACGGTGCAGGTATGCCCCGACTTCTTCTGCTGTGGCTTGCCCTGACCGGCAGCGCCCTGGCCAACGACCGTCTCCCCGTGACCCAGGTGCGCTTCTCCGCCAGTGGGGAGCGTGTGCTGGCGGTCACTCAGGGCGCACGTGACGGCAGTGGGTTCGGGACCGCTCAGGTCACGGTCCTCAGCACCACGTCAAGCCGCGTGACCTTTCAGGCCCAGCGCACCGCTGACCAGGCCCCGGGCCATGTCCTGACGGACCTGCTCGCGGCGCCAGCCACCCGCGCCGCCCTGTCTGGTCTGGCGGGCCGCCCGCTCAGCCGGCCCCGGTATCAACGGGTGTACAGCGTTTCCTTCCCCCGCTGGAGTGACGCCACGCCGCCCGGCCAGACGCAGGTCACGCCGGTTGCGCTGTGGTCCCGCGCTGTCCCGGTGCGCCTGCACGTGGTGCCGTTGCCGTCGGACTGCTCGCCAGAACTGCTGCCCCCTGGGGAGCGCCCGGCTGGATTCATCCTGAGCGTGAACGGACAGGAGGTGTGGCGCGACCGGGCCCTGCCGTCCGGGCGGGCCTGCGCGGCCCGGTACACCCTGGAGCGGGTGGACGTGCAGGGCAACCGGGTGCTGGTCACGGTGCGCGCCTACGGGCCTGGCTTCGAGGGCCCGGATGCCACCGCCCTCTTCGTGGCCGTCACCCTGAAGTGACACCGGGGGCACCCCATTGTGGGTGCCCCCGGTGCAGGTGGGCTCAGACCTGGGCGGCCACCTGCTGCATCAGGATGCGGGCAACGTCCAGTTCGTCCTTGTTGATGGTGTGGCCCAGACCGGGAATCACGCGGGCGTCGACGGCCGCGCCGCGCGCCTGCAACTGCGCGGCGGTCTCCTGAAACCGGGCCAGGGGAATGTGACTGTCCTGAGGGTCCACCCCCATGAACACGGCCGTGCCGTCAAAGCGGCTGGCCTGGTCCAGGGTGATCAGGCCGCCACTGAACGCCACCACCGCGGCGGGTTTATGTTCGGCGCGGCTGGCGTACTCCAGGGCAAGGCACGCGCCCTGACTGAACCCGCCCAGCACCACCCGGCTGGCCGGGATGCCCTGCGCGGCCAGCTGCGCCATGACGGCGTCCACGGCGCCCAGCGCGCGGTCCAGGTGCGGCTGGTTCTGCCCGACCGGCGCCAGGAACGACAGCGGGTACCAGGTGTTCCCCGGCGCCTGCGGAGCGAGGTACGCGAACGCGCTGAGGTTGAGGTCACGTTCCAGGCTGAGGATGTCCGGCGCCGTGCCGCCCCGCCCGTGCAGCAGGACCACCGCCACGCGCGCCTGATCCAGCGCGCGCCCCGCGGCGTACACCTGCACGCCTTCCGGCTGGGGCTGCGGCGTGGCCGGCGCGGCGCTCAGGTCCCGCTGTCCGATTGTCACGCCGTACTCGCGGTTGAGAATGCGCGGCACGTGCGCCTCGATGGTGGCCCGCCGGGACTCGAACCACGCGGGGAGTTTCAGGTGCATGCCCAGTTCGGCAACGGGTTCATCGTCGGGGAAGCCGGGGGCGTCCGTGGCGATCTCGAACAGCACGCCGTTCGGTTCCCGGAAGTAGATGGAGTGAAAGTACTGCCGGTCCTGCACGGGCGTGGGGCGGTACCCGGCGGCGGTGAGGGACGTCATGTACGCTTCCTGCTCCGCGTCGTCACGGGTGCGCAGCGCCACGTGGTGGATGCTGCCGGCCCCGAAATGCCCGCGGCCCTGGCCTGGGCGTTCCACGGCGTCCACGAACAGCCCGACGCCGCTGCCGCTGCCCTGAAAGCGGGTGCGCTGGCCTTCGGAGTCACGTTCGGTGCCGAGTTCGGTGAACCCCAGCTGCCCGACCAGCAGGTCCCGCACGGCGGTTGTGTCGCGCACCCAGGCGGTCACGGAGTGAAACCCACGCAGTTCGTGCCCGGCCGGCACGGGGGAGGCGGGCCAGGGCTGCACGGGCTGGCCGTTCTCGAAGATCAGTTCCACCCAGGTGCCGTCCGGGTCGTCGAAGGTCAGCGTAGTCTGCCCGAACCGGGTGGTTTCAGTGACGCTCAGGCCGTGTTCGGCGAGCCGGGCGCGCCAGTAGGCTTCGGAGCCGGCGGGGGCGCTGTAGGCCGTGGCGACGACCTCACCGTTGCCGCGCTGGCCGCGTTGGGCGCCGGGCCACGGGAAATGGGTCATGATCGTGCCGGGCTGGCCGGTGTGGTCGCCGTAGTAGAAGTGGTACGTGCCGGGGTCGTCGAAGTTCACGGTGACCTTCACGAGCCGCTGGCCGAGCACCTGGGTGTAGAAGTCGAGGTTGCGTTGGGGGTCGCTGGCCATCACCGTGACGTGGTGCAGGCCCTGGACGGGGCTGGTCCCGGGAGCGGGGGTGAAGAAGGTCATGCTCCAATTATTACTTAATATTGAACTATTAATTGACAATCAGAACACAAAAAATGATGGAGGGGCAGTGCCATCACCCCCCAGCTCTTCAGCCCAGCAGGCCCCGCAACCCGCCCCGCCGCACCGGGAACCGCGCCGCCTGCACCTGCGCCGCGAACTCCTCCAGCGTCTCGTGCAGCGCCCGCGCCTCACGCACCAGCGCGCCCGTCACGGCCTGCACCTGCTGGTCCCGCTCCTGCTCCCAGTGCCCCAGCACCCGCTCGTTCAGCCGCGCGTGATCCGGGCTCGTCACGTCCCGCGGCGGCGCCAGCCGGTCCCGCGCCGCTTCCAGGTACGTGACGAGGTCTGTGGCGCGCGCCACCTCCTGCCACGCCCCACCTGCCTTGAGCACCGAGACGCGCGCCGTGAGCCGCTCGCGCTCCAGCACCCCGCGCGCCCGCTCCCGCCCCTGAATCAGGGCCGCGCCCGCCGCCATGCTCACCAGGGCCAGCGTGAACACCAGCAGCGACCAGTGCTCCGGCGCACTCCGCTCCTCCGGCGCGGCACTCAGGTCCGTAAGCTGACCCTGCTGCGCGGCGTTGGCGGCGATCTCCTGCGTGGTCCGCAGGATGCCGTCCCAGTTCAGGTACCCTTCCACACCCAGGTACAGCAAGGTGACCAGCACGATCCCTGTCACGTACGACGCCGGGCGGCTCATGCCGGGCGTGCTGCCCGCGAGTTTCGCGCGGTAGGACAGTTCATCCACCAGCCACAGCAGCAGCACGCTGAACATCACGCCCGCCGTCAGGGCGATCAGGGTCAGGTACAGCCGGGACTCCGGGTTGAACAGCAGATTGATGCTCACCCCGCTGATCAGGCCTACGAAGAACTTGCTGAACACCGCGAATGCGTTGAACACCCGTTTGCTGCCGCTCTTCTGCTCGGGCGGCCGCACCGCGTGCCCTTCAGCCGCCAGCTGCGCCACCGCCTGCTGCGTGTAGAAATCCTCGGCTGTGATGGTATCGGGCCGGACGCCCGCCCGCGCCAGCGCCTCGAACCGCTGGGCGCGCGCCTGCTCGATCGCCTCGGTCGCCTGCTCGTAGGCGCGTTCCACGCCGCTGCTCGCCGCGTTCATGAAGCTCAGGTGCTCCTGCTGCCGCGCCCATGAGGTCCGGACGCCCACGCCGGTTTCGGCCAGCACGCGGTTCAGGGTGGTGCGCGCCAGCTCGAAGTTCACGCGGTACTGCTCGACGTTCAGTCGCAGCAGCCGCGACCGGGACGTCAGGGCCGCGCGCGCCGACTCGTCCTTCACCAGCTGAAGCTCGCCGCGCAGGTCATCGAGCAGCTCCCCGAAGTGGTGCGGCGTCAGCACCGGCATGAACGCCTCGGCCACCAGAGGGCCGGGTTTCGGCAGGGCCGGCTCATAGACCCGCGGATCAAACTCTTCTGCGTCCACACCCGTCATCCCTGCGGTCTGGGCGGCGGTTGCCGGCGCCGCCTCTCCCGCTGCCGGGAAGGGCGGCACGATCACCTGCTGCGGGCCGACGCGGTTATCCTCACCGGCGAATTCCATGTTCACGGTGCCCAGGTCCGGGCCGCTGAGCGTCACCCGGGACAGGGGCCGCAGGTCGTCGGTGTGGCCCTCCTGGCTGATCACCCCGGCCAGCGGCGCAGGCTCGTGCGGCTCACGCCCGCTCACCTGCGGGCCGCCTTCACGAGGTTCGCGAAAGACGGGTACACGTTCGACAGATCATACGCGCCGGCCAGCAGCACCCGTTTCTCCGCCGCGCTCGCGCCCAGCGCCTTGACAAAGCTGTCCCGGATGGACACCCCACCAGCGCCTGCCTCCGGGCTGAGGCCCGCGACGAACAGCAGCCGCGTGTCCTGCGCGCCCAGGTACCCTTTCACCACGCCCCCGATCCCAGCGCGCTTCGGGTCGTCGAGCAGCGCGCCGTCCGTGAACAGGACCGTCACGTCACCCACCCGGGGCGTCTGCCCCCACGTCTGGCCGCCAGCGCCAGCCCCGCCGTGATGGCGCTCCCCTTCCCTGCGCAGGGTTTCGTGAGGGCTGTGGTGTAACGCAGGATGTCCGCCCGGGCGAGGCGCGCGCCGTTCTTCGACTGAAAGCGGAAATCCGCCACGGTCTGCACGCCGTCACAGATGCGCAGCAGCGTAACGGTGTCCCCGGACCTCAGCTGGTTGAACAGGACACTCTGCGACAGCAGCCGTGCCTGATCCGCGTACCGGAATGCGGGATTCTTGCTGCTGCCGGTCATGTCCACCGCCACGGTCAGGTGCAGCGGTGGCGTGGACAGCCCCAGCAGGGTCGAGGCGCTCAGCGGCGCGGGTAGCAGGGCGGACAGAAGGGCAGGCACAGTCATAGGCAGGGACATGGTCACCTCGGAAGTTCAGGGCGGGGAAGGCGCCGGATTGCGGGGGTTCAGGCCGGCCAGCGGCACGGCCACCCCCCCGACGCGGGTGATGCCGGGCGGTACCGCCAGGCTGCTCCGGTCATGCGGCAGGTCGCGCAGCAGCGCCACCTCACGGCATGCGGTCTGATCACGGTACAGGTTCACGGGCACGCTCTGCCGGCCGTCCGGGTCACCGATCCACACCGCCATCGCGTACTGCGGCGTCACGGCCGCGCACCACGTGTCGTTCACGTCGTCGGTGGTGCCGGATTTGGCGCCGAGCGGCACGGCCCTGCCGGTCAGGCGCTGCCACGCCGTGGGGCGCAGAAACGGCACGTGACCGGCGTTCGAGGTCACGGCCCCAGTCAGCAGGTCGAAGGTCTCGAAGGCCACCACCTCGTCCCACAGCGGCGCGCACCCTGGGCGGGGCAGAGCCAGCGGCCGCCCGGACCGGTCGTACACCTCGGCGAGCAGATGCGGACGGCACAGCTGACCGCCGTTGGCGAAACTCGCGTACGCCGCCGCCACGCCCAGCGGCGCGGCGCGGTACGTGCCCAGCGACACGCTGGACGTGTTGTCCGGGTCCTGACGGTACCCGGCGCGGTCCAGCGTGCGGCGCAGCGCCCCCTCGCGGGGGGTGCCCACCTGCACCGCCACGGTGTTCAGGCTGCGGGCGTTCGCCTCGCGCAGCGTGACCGCCCGGTTCAGGAAGGTCCCGGAACTGTTGCCGATCGCCTGCCCGGCGTAGCGGGTTACCTCGTCACGGAAAGTGCTCAGCTGCGTCACGCCGTCCCCGAACGCCAGCGCGTAGAGCAGCGGCTTGACGGTGCTGGCCACCGGCCGCAGCGCGGACGCGGCCCACTGCCGCCCCGCCTCACTGCTCTGCGCGCCGCCTGTGCTGCTGGCCAGTGCCACAATCCCGCCGCCCCGCACGTCCACGATCGCGGCGCCCTCCGCGACGCCCGGCGGGCGCGGTCCCGTCCTCCCTTCGCCCGTCACGCGCCGCGTGAGGGCCGCCTGCGCCTGCGCGTCCACGGTCAGCACCACGCGCCCCACCCGTTTCGGGTCCAGCCCTGCCTGCCGCAGCTCGCGGCGCACCAGTTCCTGCATGGCCCACACGGGTTCCGGTTCGTTCATGTACGCCGGGTTGCGTGCCGCGGACACCACCCGCAGGTCCGCGCCGCTTCCGGCGTAGGTCACCCGCCACAGCCTGGGCTGCAGCGGCGTCGCGGCCGCCTCGGCGTGCGCTGAGGGGCTGATCAGCCCGTGCGAGCGCAGGATGTTCAGCGTCACGAGCTGCTGGGTGCGCATCCAGCGGAAGCGCGCGGTCGCCTGCTCCGGCGCGGTGTCCTCCGACACCAGGTAGCGGCCCGGAGCGGGCAGCAGCCCCACCAGAAACGCACTCTGCGCCAGCGTCAGGTCTGCGGGTTCCACCCCGAACACCGCGCGCGACGCGTCGTACACGCCCTTGCGCTGCCCAATCCCGATCCAGGGGAGGCTGTTCACGCTCATGGCGAGCACCTCCCGCCGCCCGTACCGCCACGTGACCAGCGGGGCCAGCACGAATTCCGTCGCCTTGCGGGCCACGGTCAGCAGCGGGCCGCGCCGGTCCGTGTCGTAATCAAAGTGCCCGGCCAGCACGCTGTTCTTCAGCAGCTGCATGGTGATCGTGCTGCCCCCCGCGCCGCTCAGGACCGCGCGCGGCAACCGGCCCAGGTCCACCCCGGCGTGCGAGAAGAACCGCACGTCCTCCTTGGCCACGTACGCCAGCAGGAACGGCTCGCTCACGCCCGACAGCGGCACGCTCAGCGATTCCCGGCACGGCACGGCGTTCACGGCGTTGCCCTCCCGGCAGTGATCGATGACGCCCAGCGGCCCGCCCCGCCGGTCCTGCACCTCAATGGGCAGCAGTTCCGACCGCAGGTTCCACACCCGCCCCAGCGCGCCCGTGCTCACGGCGCCCGCCACGCCCAGCCCGATCGTGCCCAGCGTCAGGGCGCCCACCCCGGCCAGGGCGGCCCTCAGGGCGCGCCGCAGCGTCCAGGGCGCCGGCTGCCGCACGAACGGCGTGCGCGGCCAGGGGTTCTGCCACCTGCGCAGCAGTGTCCTCACCCTCCGGGTCACTCAGCGCACCACGTCCAGCACGCCCGCGCCCGCCGACCGGAACTGCCAGTCCCGCGCCACCGAGTTCCACAGGCCCGACAGGCCCACCAGCAGCACCAGCAGCGCCCCCAGCCCCGCCAGGGCCGATACGGCCCCCGCCCATGACGACCGGGGCGCGCGTGGCCGCGGCGTTCCGCCGGACGCCCGCTCGCGGCGCAGCTTCGGGACGGCCGGCGCGGGCCGCGGCGTGGCCGGCAGTCCCGACGAGTAGGGCCGGGGCTTACGCACGAAACTCATGGCCGCAGCATAGGGGAGAGGCATGAGGGACACATCACACGAAAGAACGATCAGGCGGGCGTTCATGTTCCCGCCCCCGGCGGCGATCCCTCCTATCTGCACAGGCAGTTCCGCGTGCCGGGACACCCCCCGTGCCTTCGGCCTACACTCGGCGCATGACCACCGCCGCCCGCACCCCCCTGCCCGCCCAGGCTGACCTGCGCGCCCAGTTCCCGCAACTTCAGAATGGCCGCTCCTACCTTGACAACGCCGCCGGCGGCTTGATTCCCACACGCGCCATTCAGGCGGTCACCGACCACCTCACCCGCTACGGCGCCACGAACTCCATGCCCGGACACCGTCCCGGCGCGGAGATCCTGGCTCTCAAGCACCGCGCCCGCGAAGCGACGGCCCTCTTCCTGAACGCCCAGCCGGAGGACGTGGCCCTCGCGCAGAGCACCACCGCCCTCACCTTCCGCCTCGCCGCCGCCTTCAGCCGCCTGTGGGGCGAGGGCGACGAGGTGATTCTCAGCGGCCTGGAGCACGAAAGCAACGCCAGCCCCTGGCGGGAGCTGGAGCGCCAGGGGGTCACCGTGAAGGTCTGGCACGCCCGGCAGCCCGACATGACCCTGCACCCCGACGACCTCGCCGCACTCCTCACGCCCCGCACGCGGCTGGTGGCCGTGACCGCTGCCAGCAACGCCCTGGGCGTCAGCCCGGACATCCGCGCGATCACGGCGCAGGTCCGCGCGGCGGGCGCGTGGAGCATCGTGGACGCCGTGCACGCCGCACCTCACGCCTTTCCCGACGTGCAGAGCTGGGGTGCGGACTTCCTGACGTTCAGCCCGTATAAAGTCTGGGCGCCGCACCTGGGCGCCCTGTGGATCCGCCCCGACCTGCGGGCCACCCTGGCGTGGCCCCGCCTGGAGTTCGTGCCGCAGGGGGACATCACCGGCATCGAACACGGCACGCCGCAGTTCGAACTGCTCGCCGGGTGGCTCGGCACCCTGGACTACCTGCGGGAGCTGGGCGGTCACGCGGACCTGACCCGCGCGGCCCTCGAAGCGGCGTCCGCCCACATTCAGGCGCTCGAGGCGCCGGTCATGGAGCGGCTCGTGAACGGCCTGCTGGCCCATGATCTCGTCACGGTGTACGGCCCTCAGAGCATGCAGGGCCGCATCGGGACCGTCGCCTTCCGCGTGGGTGGCGAAACGCCCGAACAGACCGCGCTGCGCCTCACCGCGCAGGGCGTGGACGTCGCCGCCGGGCACTTCTACGCCGTGCAGCCCCTCAAGGATCTGGGCCTGTACCCGCTGGGCGTGGTGCGCGCCAGCATTGCGCACTACACCAGCCTGGACGACATAGACCGGATGCTGGGTCTCCTCGGCTGAGCCGGCCGGAGCCATAAGGTCCGGTGGAGGGACACCCCTCCACCGGACCTCACGCCGTTTAATTCAGCGCGCTGTTCAGCTCGTCCCGGAACGACCGCGCAGCAGCCACACTGGCCGGAACGCTCAGCCCCTGCGCGTACTGAACGCCGCGGCTGGCACTTGCCAGCGCACCCGTTCCGCCGGCCGCAAACGCCGGCGCGAGCTGCGCGGCCGTGGCCCCCTGCGCGCCCAGCCCCGGCAGCAGGAGCAGCGCGCGCGGCATCCGCACCCGGAACGCCGCGAGGTCCCCCGGGTGCGTGGCCCCCACCACCGCCCCCACGCTGCCGTACTCCCCGTCCTCCTGCGCGTTCAGGCGGGTGACCTCATCCGCCACGCGTTCACTGATGCCGCCCCCCTGCAGGTCCCCCTGCCCCGGGTTGCTGGTCTTCACCAGCACGAACACCGCGCCGCCATTGGCGCGGGCGGCCTCCACGAACGGCGTGAGGGTCTCGAAGCCCAGAAACGGGTTCACGGTCAGCGCCGCGCCCGCGTGCCGGCCCGTCAGCCAGCCCTGCGCGTAGGCCTGCGCGGTGCTGCCGATGTCCCCACGTTTGGCGTCGAGCAGCACCGGCACGCCCAGCGTGCGGGCGGCGGCGCACACCTCCTCGAGAATGCGCAGCCCGTCCAGCCCCAGCGCCTCATAGAACGCCAGCTGCGGTTTCACGCACGCCGCGAAGGGCGCCGTCGCCTCCAGCACCTCCAGCGTGTGGCTGCGCAGGTGCTCTGCGTCCCGGTATGCGTCCAGGCGGGGATCCAGGCCCACGCACAGGCGGGTCTGGTGGGTTCGGGTGCGGTCGGTCACGGCCTGCGCAAACGTCATCGGGCTCAACGCTAACACGCGCCCCCACCCGCCCGGCGCGGTGTCTGGAATAACAGACCTCCTGTAAGCGGCGCGCGGTAGCCTTCACCCATGACTTTTTCCATCGTGGGCCGCGACGCGCGCACCGGCGACCTGGGCGTGGCGGTCGCCAGCAAGTTCCTCGCTGTGGGCGCCCTGGTGCCCTTCGTGCAGGGCGGTGTGGGCGCTGTGGCCACCCAGAGCTACGTGAACCCTACGTTCGGCCCGGAGGGCCTGCGCCTCATGGCCGGTGGTCACAGCGCCGAAGCCACCTCGGCGCACTTCCAGGCCACCGACAGCGGCATCGCCCACCGGCAGTTCGGGCTGGTGCGCGCTGACGGCACGAGCGCCACGTTCACCGGCCCCGACTGCCACGCCTGGGCCGGTGGGTACGCCGCGCCGGACGTCGCCATTCAGGGCAACATCCTGGCCGGCGCGGGCGTGGTGCAGGCCATGCGCGCCGCCTGGGAGGCCGGCCGCGCCCTGCCGCTGCCGCGCCGGCTGCTGGCCGCCCTGATCGCCGGCGACGCCGCCGGCGGCGACCGCCGCGGCCGGCAGTCCGCGGCGCTGGTGTGCGCCGGACCGGGCCGGGGGTACGGCGGCCTGACCGATGACTGGGTGAACCTGCGCTCCGACGATCACCCCGACCCCTGCGGCGACCTTGCGCGGCTGCTGGACACCCACGATCTGCTGTTCGGCCGGCCGGACACCACCCGCGTCCTGACACCCGCGGAACTCGCCTGGCTGCGCGCGCTGCTGGTCACCCAGGGGTACGCGCCGGACCTGCCGCAGGGCGACTGGGACGACCGGACCGAAGCGGCCGCCTGGGCCCTGTTCGGGACGGAAAACCTGGAGGAACGCTGGGTGCCGGGCGGGCAGTTCGACCCCGTCGCCCTGGGGTACCTCCAGGCGCGGCACGCCGGCCGGACCCCGGACCGCGCGTAGCCGGGGTACACTGCGCGGCATGCGGCTGTCCGCCACCGACGTGTACGCCTTCCAGGCGCTGGGATTCCTGGGCACCCAGGCGCTCGACCGCTGGGTGTCCAGTGAAGAGATCAGCGAAGCCACCGGCGTCCACCGCCCGTACCTGGTGCGCATCCTGGCCGCCCTGACCGCCAAGGGCGTCGTGAAAAGCAAAAAGGGCATCGGGGGCGGCTACGCCCTGGCCCGCAAACCCCAGTTGATCAGCCTGTGCGAGGTGGTGCGCGCCATTGACGGGCCGGTCGCGCCGCTGTCATGCATCAGCCTCAACTGGCATGAACCCTGCGTGGAGGAGGCCCGCTGCCACGCGCGGCACACCGTGTACACCCGCATGCGGGACGCCATGCTCGGCGTCCTGCAGGAATTCAGTGTGCAAGACCTGGTGACCGACGCCCGTCAGGGCGTGAATTACGGCCACTGCCTGGGTCACCTTCTGAAACCCAACGCCTGAACGCCGCTTCCCAGGCCGCATGAGGCGGGCCGGACCCGCCTCCCATCCGGGCCTGCCCGCCGGGCGATACACTCCAGCGCAGTGAACAGCCCCGCCACCCCCTCCTCCCGCGTTCGCCGGTCCCTGGCCCTGGGCGCCCTGCTGGGCAGCCTGCTGATCGGGCCGCTCAGTGGCAGTCTCGCCGCGCCCCGCGTGGGGGAACACGACGGGTACACCCGGCTTGTGTTCGACCTGCCGAAAGTCACCACGAGCAGCGTGAAACTGGCCGGGCCGAGCGTCACCGTGAAACTCGGCGTGACCCTCAAGGCCGACCAGGGACCCCTGCATGCCCCAGGCGTCACCGCATACGCCGTGGCGGGAAGCACGGTGACCGTCACCCTGGCCTCCGGGCACGCTCAGGCGAAGGTGAGCGTCATGCCCGCCAGCGGCGCTCAGCCGGCGCGGCTGGTGATTGACGTGCCCGCCAGCGCCCCGGCCGCGCGGGTGCCCAGCACCCCGGCGCGGGCCACAGCACCCGCGCCGGCGGCGGTGGCCCGTCCCGCCGCCGTGACCACCAGCGCCCTGGTGCGCCCGCGCGTGGTGCTGGACGCCGGGCACGGCGGCACTGACCCGGGCGCCGTGAGCCACTGGGTGAAGGAGGAGGACGTCACGCTCGACGTCGCGCTGCGCACCCGCGCGGAACTGCTGCGGCACGGCGTGGACGTCGTCATGACCCGCACCGTAGACCAGCATCTCAGTTCGGACAAGCGCACTGACCTTGCCGCGCGGTCCCGCCTGGCGAACAACGGACAGGTGAGTGCCTTCGTGAGCATTCACGTGAACTCGGCCGGGCCGGGCGCGCAGGGCATCGAGACGTACTACTTCGGGCAGCCGCTGGCCGGCGGCAACCGCAGTCTGGCCGTGCAGGAAAACGGTGGGGGCAGCGTGGGACTGGAACTCACGCGGCAGGCGGCCGGAACCGCCCAGAAGGAACTGGGGGACATCCTGGCGCAGGCGAAGATCTCATTCAGCCGGCAGCTGGCGCGGCAGGTGCAGGCGCAGCTGATCAGCGCGACAGGGGCCGTGAACCGCGGGGTGCAGACGGACGCGTTCTACGTGATCCGCAACCCCACCACGCCTGCAATCCTGGTGGAGGTCGGTTTCGGGTCACACCCGGTCGAGGGGCCGAAACTCGCGCTGCCCGCGTACCGGGAGCGTCTGGCGCAGGCGCTGGCCCGCGCCATCCTGGACTTCCTGAACACCAAGTGACCGCTGCGCACGGCGGCCGGGGCCCGGTCGCGGACCCGCCCGGGTGCCGCGGCATGACCCGGGAGGTACCCGCGAGTGGATCCGGTGTAAAGCTTGTTGGGATGGCCGGACAGGGGTGCGGGGCTGTAGTATCGGTGGCGAAAAGTGGAATCACTTCCATAGCGGGGAACGGCCCCGCTCCACTCAGTTCCCGGAGGTCCCTTCATGACGATTCAACGATCCAGCGGCGTCCTGCTGCACCCCACCAGCCTCCCCGGGCCCTACGGTATCGGCGAGCTCGGTCAGTTTGCCCGCGCCTTCGTGGACTGGCTCGCCCAGGCCGGCCAGAAATACTGGCAGGTCATGCCGCTTGGTCCCACCGGGTACGGCGACAGTCCGTACCAGGCCTTCAGTGCCTTCGCCGGCAACCCCTACCTGATCGACCTGAACGCCCTGCGCGAACACGGTCTGCTGGAGGACGTGGACTTCACCCCCCTGCCTGAATTCAACGCCGACAAGGTCGATTTCGGGCAGCAGTACGTGTGGCGCAACCAGATGCTCGAACGCGCCTACGCCCGCTACGCCGCCGGTGACGCGCAGCACCTGAAACCTGACTTTGACGCCTTCACGGTCGCAGAAGCCGACTGGCTGGACGACTACGCCCTGTTCATGGCACTCAAGGACGCGCACGGCGGGCTGCCCTGGAACGCCTGGGAGAGCGCCACCCGCGACCGCGACCCGCAGGCCCTGGCCGCCGCCCGGGACCGCCTGCGCGAAGCCATTGAACGCGTGAAATTCACGCAGTTCCTGTTCTTCCGCCAGTGGACGGTCCTGCGCCGCTACGCCGCCGAACGCGGAATTCAGGTGATCGGGGACATTCCCATCTTCGTGGCGATGGACAGCAGCGACGCCTGGGCGAACCGCGATCAGTTCTACTTCGACGACCAGGGGCAGCCCACGGTCGTGGCGGGCGTTCCACCGGACTACTTCAGCGAAACCGGGCAGCTGTGGGGCAACCCCCTGTACAACTGGGACGTCATGAGCAAAGACGGTTACCAGTGGTGGATCAAGCGGTTCCAGGGGAGCCTGAAACTGTACGACGTGATCCGCATCGATCACTTCCGCGGCTTCGCTGCGTCGTGGGAGATTCCCTTCCCGGCCGAGAACGCCATCAAGGGGCAGTGGGTGCCAGCCCGCGGGCACGAGATGTTCGAAGCCGTCCGGACCGCGCTGGGCGTGCTGCCCATCATCGCTGAGGATCTGGGCGTCATCACGCCCGACGTGGAGAAACTCCGCGACGACTTCGACTTCCCGGGCATGGCGGTCCTGCAGTTCGCGTTCGGCGGCGGGGACTTCAGCGTGAATGATTTCCTCCCGCACAACCTGCGTGAAAACCAGGTTGTGTACACCGGCACGCACGACAACGACACCACCCGCGGCTGGTGGCGCAACGCCGACGACCAGGAACGCCACAACTTCCGGGTGTACACCAGCAGCGACCCCACCGAAGAAACCTTCGCCGCTCAGCTCACCCGCCTCGCCTTCGAAAGCCGGGCGAACCTCGCGGTGGTGCCCCTTCAGGACCTGCTGAATCTGGGCACCGAGGCCCGCATGAACCTCCCGGGCACCACCGGGGACCACAACTGGACCTGGCGCTACCGCGCCGGGGACCTGCGCGCCGAGCACGCCGCCGCGCTGCGGACCCTGACGGAACAGACCGGCCGCCTCTAACCTCCCGGCACCCGGCAGATGGCCCCGGTCGGTGGGCCATCTGCCATCTTGTGGCGCCGCGCTGCACTAGCCTGGGCAGCATGAAGCTCTACACGAAAACCGGGGATGGCGGCACCACCGGCCTGTACGGCGCGGACCGCGTCAGCAAGGCGAACATCCGCGTCGAAGCGTACGGCACCGTGGATGAACTGAACAGCGTGCTGGGCCTGGCCCGGGCGCACAACACCCGCAGTCACGCCCCCGATCCCGCCCTGGACGCCGACCTGGAATACCTTCAGAACGCCCTGTTCGACGTTGGCGCCGACCTCGCCACGCGCAGCGGCACCACGTACGAGCAGAAGATCAGCCGGATCGACGAGCAGGACGCGCAGTTCGTGGAGGCCATGATCGACCGCTACCAGGAGGGCGCCCCGCCGTTCACGGGGTTCGTGCACCCGGGCGGCACGCCCACCGCGGCGACGCTGCACGTGGCGCGCACCGTGGCCCGCCGCGCCGAGCGCGAGGTGATCCGGCTGCTGCACGAGGAGGACGCCAACGCGCACGTGCAGGTGTACCTCAACCGCCTGTCGGACCTGCTGTTCGTGATGGCCCGGGCCGCCAACCAGAGCGCCGGCATTGGCGAGCACGCGTGGCTGGTCAAGGGCCGCCGCTGACGACCGGCCCGCAGCAGCCCTGAGCGTTCAGGTTGATTGGCCTGAACGCTCCGCTGCGCGTTGCCGTCTCAGTTCAGGACCACGTGAGGCGCGAAGGTCGCCCGGTTATCCGTCACGCGTGACCGGCCCTCCCGGATGCCCAGCCCGCACACCTCATCCCCGGCCACCCACACGCCCAGCACCGGGTAACGCGGCCCGTCAGGGGCGGGCACGGTCGGAAGTTCCGTGTACGCCTGTTCCACGACCGGCAGGTCCCCGTACGCACCGGGGGTGCTGGCCTCGCCCGGCAGCTGCACGTTCTGCCCTTCGCGTGAGTACAGCGGCTTGCGGACCACCTGGGGGCCCAGCGCGCCGGGACTCAGCGTGGCAGGCAGCAGATTCGGGTGGCCGGGGTTCAGCTCGTGCAGCAGCGCCAGCAGCCCCTTGCTGCCCGTCACGGTCTTCCACAGGGGCTCCAGAAACCGCGTGCCGGTACTGGCCAGGAACGCCGCGTCGCGCGACTCCCAGGCATACTCGAACGGCCACAGCCACATCAGCTGCCTCAGCGGGAGGCTCCAGGTGTCCAGCAGGAACGGCTCGGTGGGGCTGGTTCCAAGTTCATCCGCGAACAGGAACGACGTGCGTACGCCCGCGGCCTGCGCCAGTTCCCGCAGGTACGTGACCGTGGCGAGATCCTCGTCCACGCGCGCGCTGCTGAACGCCACCTCCGTCAGGCCGCGCGCTTCGCGCAGGTGCGTCCACTGCTCGGTCAGGGCCTCATGAATGGTGTTCCACTGCGTGGCGTGCGCCGGCAGCTCCCCGCGTGCCTGACGGTCCTCCAGCCACTGCCATTGACTCACCGCCGCCTCCAGCAGGCTGGTGGGCGTCTGCGCGTTCACCTCCAGCAGCTTCACCCCGCCCTGGCCGTCGTAGGCGACATCCAGGCGCATGTACACGGTCGGATCGTCCTGCTCCCAGGAGTCCCGCACCGCCGAATGCAGGAAGGCCGGAATGCCGAGTTCCGCGAGCCGGCCGCGCTCGATGGCGTGCCCGGTAGCGTCCAGCACCAGCCGCGTGAGGTCCTGACCGGCCGTCTGGACCGTGGCGATCTCGGCGGACGTGAACGCGTAGTAACCGTCCTCACTCCAGTACGGCACGGGGTGCTCCGGGGTGGGGGCGTACCAGGTGAACCCCACCTCCTGCAGGCGAGCCTCCCAGTTCGGCCGCGGGGGAAGGAGCTGCCGCTTCATGCTGCGTCCCTGACGGCGCGGCGGGCCAGTCCGGGCGTCGTGCGCAGCGGACTCTGGCGGCAGCCGTTGTGCGTCACGCGCGGGGCGCCACTGGCGGCGGAAGAGGCGGCGGGAAGCAGCAGAATCGTGAGGTGTTTCGGCACGGGAACCTCCGGCACACGCCCGGTGGGCGGCGCGGTGCAAATGAGAACTGAACGGAGCGCAGGGGAAGGCGCCGCCCGGGTGGACCCCGGGGCGCGCGGCTGAAGGATCAGCTGCTGGAGCTCCTGGCACGGCTGCTGCTGGTGAATCCGCCGCGGCTCACGGGCGCTTTGAACGACCCGTACGTGCCTTTCTTGCTGTCGTACGTCAGGCCGCGGCCGGACAGTCCGCCCGCGCTGGTGTAGCCGACGTAGCGGGTCAGGCCACCTGCGATGAACACGTACGGCCCGTAGTACCCGCCGCCGCTGCGTTTCTGGCAGGGGTTGGTGAGGCCCCGCTGGATGACGCTGCGGTTGGCATTCAGGCACTGCTCGTAGGTGGTGTACTGCCCGCGGGAGTACCGGTCGAGATCGTTCCCGCAGGACGCCAGCAGGGCCGGCAGCGCGGCCAGCAGCGGAAGGGTGAAGGTCTTGCTCATGGTTTCCGTTACGTCATGAGCCGCTGGGAAGTTGCCGCGGCCCGCAGCACCTGCGCGATGCGACGCCCGCCCTCCATGGCCTGGGCGGCGGTCAGGCCGCCGTACCCGAGCAGCAGGGCATTCGGAACGGGCCCCCCGAAGGTGTAGGTGTGCAGCGTGGAGACCTGCACCCCCTGGGCAGACAGGGTGTCCGCCGCGGCCACGGCATCCAGGCTGGGGTGCAGGTGAAGGCAGACGTGCAGGCCGGCCTCGATGCCGCCCAGCGCCGCAAGGGGCGCCAGGGCCGCAAGCTCCGCCGTGAGCGCCGCCCGAACCTGCGCGTGCCAGCGCCGCGCCCGCCGGACGTGCCGGTCCACGTGCCCGCCCGCGAGGAGCGCCGTCAGGGCCGACTGCACCGGCAGGGACGGCGCGAAGTCCAGCAGGGTCCGGCTGCGCAGCAGGGCCGCGCGCAGCGCGGGGGGCGCCACCACGAAACCCGAGCGGACCGCCGGCGTCAGCACCTTGCTGAGGGTGCCCAGGTACAGCACGCGGCCCGGCGCGCCCGTCTGCGCCGCCAGACTGGCGAGGGTGGGCAGGGGCGGCGCGCCGTACCGGAATTCGCCGTCGTAATCGTCCTCGACGATCAGGGCGTCGTGCGTGCGGGCCCAGTCCAGCAGGGCCAGGCGGCGCGGCAGGCACATGCGGCCGCCCAGGGGGAACTGGTGGCTGGGGGTCACGTAGGCCAGCCGGGCAGGCGGCGTGCCGGGCCCGACCTTCATGCCGTCGGCGTCCACGGGAACTGGAATCACCTCGTGGCCTGCGTCCAGCAGCACCTGCCTCGCGGCGCGGTAGCCGGGGTTCTCCAGCAGGACCCGGGAGCCTGGGGGCAGCAGGGCGCGCACGATCAGGTTCAGGGCGTGCAGCGTCCCGTTCGTGACGAGGACGTCCTGCGCAGTGACCGGCAGGCCGCGCTGCCGGCCCACGAACGCAGCCAGCGCGGCCCGCAGAGGCTCCTCGCCGGCCGGGTCGCCGTAATCGCCGGGCACCGGCTGGCGCGCCGCGTCCGCCCACGCCTGCCGCCACGCGCGGGTGTCCAGCACGGCGGTGCCGGTCACGCCGACCCGAAAATTCAGACCGGCCGCGACCTGCAGACCGTCCACAGGCAGTGGGCCGGGGGTGGGCAGCCACGCAGGCCGGTCCCCGGCGGGCGCCGGGTCACCCGGGGCAGCGGTGTCGGGCACGTGGGTGCCGCGCCCCACCTGGGCCTGAAGGGTGCCGTCGGCGACGAGTTCCGCGTACGCGGCCTCCACGACGCCGCGCGTGACCCCCAGCGTGCGGCTGAGGGTGCGGGTGCCGGGCAGGGCCGTCCCGCCGGGCACCCGGCCGGCCAGGACGGCGGCGCGCACCTGCCGGGCCAGTTGCGCGTGCAGCGGTTCAGGGACGCTGCGGGCGAGCGTGACCGGGAACGGCAGGTCCTCGGTCCGCGGGGCCAGTGGCCCCCGGGAAACAGCCGGAAGTGGAACTGTGCTGGGGGCCACCATGCCCGCTAGTGTACCCGCATGACTGAACGAACCCTACGTTCCATTGCACCCGACGAGGCGCACCTGGCGTATCAGGCCCTGCGGGCCTTGCGTCCCGAGTCGCCCCACACCGCCACGCCTGAAGCCCTGGCGGCTTTTGTGTTCAGCGCCCGGAGCGAAGGGTACGCGCTGGTGGGCGCCTTCGAGCCAGGCGACGAACAGGCCGTTGCGGCGGCCGGTTACCGGGTCATGCACCTGCTGGACGCCGGCCGCACGCTGTACGTGGATGACCTGAGCACGCGCCCTGCCGCCCGCCGGCGCGGACATGCCGGCGCCCTGCTGCACTGGCTGGAGGCCCGTGCCCGCGAACTGGGCTGCGCGGCGCTGCACCTGGATTCCGGGGTGGGGGAGACGCGCTTTGCCGCGCACCGCCTGTACCTGAAGTGCGGCCTGAACCTCACGGCGCATCACTTCAGCCGCGCGCTGGGCGGCGCGCCGTGACCCGCACCGTGGGCATCCTGCTGTTCGACGGCATCGAGGTGCTTGACCTGGGCGGCCCGTTCGAGGTGCTGAGCGTCGCGTCCCGCCTTGCGGACCGTGAAGGTGAGGCGCGGCCGTTTGAGCCCCTCCTGATTGCCGTGGAGGACCGGCCTGCCGTGGGCCGCGGCGGGTTCCGGGTCCTGCCGCACGCCACGCTCGACACCCATCCGCCGCTGGACGTGCTGATCGTGCCGGGCGGGGTGGTGGATGACCTGAGCGCCGACCTGCAGGTGCGCGCCTGGCTGCAGAAGGAGGCCCGGCGGGTGGAACTTCTGGCCTCCATCTGCACCGGGGCGTTTGTGCTGGCGGGCGCGGGGCTGCTCGCGGCGCTGCCCGTCACAACCCACTGGGAGGACGCCGCGGATCTCGCCCGGCGGCACCCCGACCTGCGGGTGATCGGGGACGTGTCGTGGGTGGATACGGGCCGCGTCGTGACGTCCGGAGGCATCAGCGCCGGGATCGACATGACCCTTCACCTTGTGGAGCGGCTGCACTCCCGCGCACTGGCGGAACGCACGGCCCGCCAGATGGAGTACCGCTGGACGCAGCGTGGCGTGGAGGCCCGCGCGTGAGCGGCGCGTACTACGATCCCGCGCGGCGGGACCCCAGTGTCAGCCGCCGGCCGCAGAACCGGCGGGACGACGCCTGGATCGAGGCGCTGCTGCGCCGCGTGCCGCTGGGCCGCGTGGCCACCGTCTGGCAGGGGGAGGACGGGCAGGTGTGGCCGTTCGTGACCCCACTGGCCTTCGCGTACCGGCCCGAGCAGCGTGACCTCGTGTACCACACGAACGTCACCGGCCGGCTGCGCGCCAACACCGCGCAGGGCCACCCCGCCACCTTCGAGGTCACCGAGACCGGACTGCTGCTTCCCAGCAACTCCCCCCTGGAACTCAGCGTGCAGTACCGCTCGGTGATCGTGTTCGGCACAGCTCACGTCCTGCACGGCGAGGCGGCGCGCGGCGCGCTGATCACGCTCAGCGAGCGGGTGTTTCCGGGCCTGAAGGTGGGCACGCACACCCGGCCCGTCACGGAGGACGACCTGGCACGCACCAGCGTGTACGCCCTGAGCATCGAACGCTGGAGCGGCAAGGAGAACTGGGCGGCGCACGCCGCGCAGGAGGACGGCTGGCCGCCCCTGCCGGCCCCGCTGGCCGCGCCCTTCCGACCGGGGGAGCAGGCATGAACCGCCGCGACGTGCTCGACATGTTCCTGCTGTCTGCGTTCTGGGGCGCGTCGTTCCTGCTGATCCGGTATTCCGGCGAGGTGTTCCCGCCGGTGTGGGTGGCGCTGCTGCGCTCTGCGTTCGGGGCGCTCGTGCTGACCGGCGCGCTGCGTCTGGGGGGGCACGCCCTGCCGCCCGCGCGGCTGTGGCGGCCGCTGCTGCTGGTCGCCCTGTTCAACAACGTGATTCCCTGGTCGTTCTTCGCGTGGGGCGAGCAGACGGTCAGCAGCAACATTGCGGCGATCATCAATGCCACCACGCCCCTGTTCGCGCTGCTGATCGGCCTGACGCTGCGGGACACCCGGGTGCGCGGCGTGATGCTTGCGGGCGTCCTGCTGGGCCTGGGCGGCGTGGCCCTCACGGTGTCCGGCGGCCTGGGCGGCGGGCACGCCACGGCGCACGGCGTCATCGTGCTGCTGCTCGCCAGCCTGGGTTACGCGGTGGCAACCACCATCGCCAAGCGCAGCCTGTCCGGCCTGAACCCGGTGGGCCTGGCCACCACCCAGCTGGGCCTGAGTGCCGCCGTGCTCCTGCCGGTCGCCCTGGCCGGTCCGCACCCGGCCGCCCTGACCGCAAAGGCCACGCTGGCCGTGGCGTTCCTGGGCGTGGTGGGCAGCGGCCTGGCCTACCTGCTGTATTACGGGCTGCTGGCCCGCGTCACCCCCACGCAGGTCACGGCCGTCACGTACGCGCTGCCCGTCTGGGGCCTGGGCTGGGCGGCGCTGGCGGGCGAACCGCTGGGCTGGGTGTCGGTGACGGGCGTTCTGGTGGTCCTGTCGGGGCTGGGGCTGCTGAACTTTCCGCCTCGCGCGCCCCGCGCGGACGTCCCTGCCCGCCAAACGTAAGGCGGACGCTGACAGAGACCTTGCAGTTGAGGCGGCTGGGCGGACTGGACACCCCTGGCTGCGCTGGCTTCTCAAGGCCTACACTGGCGCATCACGCGTTCCGCTCCGGGCGGGCGCCACACCAACCGGGTCACGTGTTCAAGCGGCGTGACCTGCCACGGAGGAACACCGCATGACGTCAACCCGCAGCAAGTGGCTGGAAGCCGAACTGAAATACGACAGCCGCGTGGTCGGCAAGCACGAGGTCGTCATGACCCGCGGGCTGGGCGCCACCGTCTGGGACGAAACGGGCCGCTCGTACATCGACTGCGTTGCCGGGTATGGCGTGGCCAACATCGGTCACAGCCACCCGGATGTCGTCCGCGCCATCAAGGACCAGGCCGAGCGCCTGATCGTCATGCCGCAGAGCCTGCCGAACGACCGCCGCGCCGAATTCCTCACCGAGCTGGTCAGTGTGACTCCGCAGGGCCTGGACCGCGTCTTTCTGTGCAACAGCGGCACCGAGGCCATGGAGGCCGCCAAGAAGTTCGCGATCACCGGTACGGGCCGCAAGCGCTTCGTGAGCATGAAGCGCGGCTTCTCTGGCCGCAGCCTGGGCGCCCTGGCCTTCACGTGGGAGCCCAAGTACCGTGAACCGTTCGGTGACGCCGTTGACAACCGCAACGTGGATTTCGTGACCTACGGGAACATCGAGGAACTCCGCGCAGCCGTAACCGACCAGACGGCCGCCGTGATTCTGGAGCCCGTGCAGGGCGAAGGCGGCGTGCGTCCCGCCAGCCCGGAGTTCATCCAGGAGGCCCGGCGCCTGACCCGCGAGAAGGGCGCCCTGCTGATCCTCGACGAGATTCAGACCGGGTTCTGCCGCACCGGGAAGATGTTCGCGGCCGAGCACTACGGCGTGGTGCCCGACGGCATGACGCTCGCCAAGGCCATGGCCGGGGGCGTGCCCATCGGCGCGTTCGTGATGACCGCCGAGGTGGCTGACCGTATGCCGGCGGGTGGGCACGGCGGCACGTTCGGCGGGAACCCCCTGGCGATGGCGGCGGGGGTGGCGGCCATCCGCGCGATGAAACGCGAAGGCATGGCCGAACAGGCCCGGGAGAAGGGCGCGTACTTCATGGAGCGACTGCGTGCCATTCAGAGCCCCAAGATCCGCGAGGTGCGCGGCCTGGGCCTGATGATCGGCGTGGAACTCAAGGAAAAAAGTGCGCCCTACATTCACGCGCTGGAGCACGACGAGGGCATCCTGACGCTGCAGGCCACACCCCTGGTGGTGCGCTTCCTGCCGCCAGTCACCATCAGCCGTGAGCAGATCGACACGGTGATCGCAGCGTTCGAACGGGTCCTGAACGGTGTGAATCCCCGCGCCGAGCGGCAGGCGGAACTGGCCGCGGCCCAGCAGGAGCAGGTTCAGACCGAATAAACCGGGCGTCAGGCGGAACGTGCAGTCGGTGTGCGCCGACTTCCCGTTCCGCCATGGTGCACGGAACGTACCCAGGCCCTGTCTTCATGAAGCCTGAGGCCTCGGGGGAACGTGCAGTTTCCGCAATCGTGCCGGCGTGAACTTCCTTACACTGTGCCCAATGAAGTTCTGGGCAGCAGGCGGCATAACGGCGGGCACAGTGGCCCTTCTCCTCGGCGGTGCGCTGGCCCTGGGGGCCACGCAGAACAACTCCACCCTCGCGCCCGGCCTGAGAATTGCCGGCGTGGACGTCGGCGGCCTGAACCGCGACCAGGCCCTCGCCGCCGTGGGCAGCCGCGTAAGCAGCGCCCCGCAGGTCACCGTCCGTGCCGGCACGAACACCTGGACGCTCAGCGCCGAACAGCTCGGCTGGCACTCGGACGCACGCACCAGCGTGGACGCCGCGTTCAGACTCACCGCCGAGCGCAACACCCTGGAGAAACTCCAGGGCTTGATCGGGCAGGCGCCCGTGCAGGACCTTCCCCTGACCGCCGCTGTGGACGCCGCGCGCGCCCGCACCACGCTGAGTACCCTGACCGCCGGACTGAACACCAGACCCCTGAACGCCAGCATCTACTTCGACAAGGTCAGCAAACGCTACGCCGTGAAACCCGACCGGCCCGGCCTTCAGGCCGACCTCACGGCGGCCGTGAACACCTACGTCGCCAACCCCGCCCTGACCACCCTGACCGTTCCCGTCGTCGAGTCCCCTGCGGCGCTCACGGCCGCCGCGCTGAAAAAACACGTGGACCGCGGGAACGCCCTGGTCCGGCCGTTCACGGTCAAACTCGGCGGCACGGCCCGCCAGGGGGCTCTGGACCCCCTGCAGGTCGCCAACCTGTACTGGGTGCGCGTTACCGGCATCGAGCCCGACGAGCCGACCCTGAAAGCCGCCTTTGACCGCCTGACCGGCGAGGTGGACCAGCCCGCCCGGAACGCCCGGTACGTGCTGCAGGGCGGCAAGCTGGTCAAGACCAGGGAGAAGGCCGGCCGCGTGACTGACCGCGCCGCCGCGTACGCACTGTTCCGCAAGGCGGTGCTGGACCCGGCCGTGACCACCCTCACGTGGCCCAGCAAGGTCGATCAGCCCACCCTGAACGTGGCGCAGTTGCCGGCTGCGGACAAACTGCAGCTGATCGCGGTGGGCAAAAGCACCTACTACCACAGCAGCGCCGCCCGCCGCATCAACGTCGCCAACGCCGCCGCGAAAATCAACGGCGCGGTTGTGCCGGCCGGGGAGGTGTTCAGCTTCCTGCAGAACCTCGGTGGCATCGATGCCAGCAACGGCTTCGTGGGCGGCCTGATCATCAGCGGTGGCCGTACTGTGGATGGCCTGGGGGGCGGCGTGTGCCAGGTGAGCACCACGGTCTTCCGCGCCCTGTACCAGGCGGGCCTGCCGGTCGTGGAACGCAACCAGCACTCGTACCGGGTCGGGTACTACGAACCGCAGGTGGGCTTCGAGGCTGCTGTGTACGACCCGGGGCTCGACCTGAAAATGAAGAACGACACCAGCGCGCCCATCCTGATCCGCACGAAGAACGACGACGCGCGCAGCACGCTGACCGTCGAGGTCTGGGGCGTGAAGCCCGCCCGCACCGTGACCGTCAGTTC
Organism: Deinococcus taeanensis; assembly: GCF_020229735.1. Lineage (NCBI taxonomy): Bacteria > Thermotogati > Deinococcota > Deinococci > Deinococcales > Deinococcaceae > Deinococcus > Deinococcus taeanensis. The sequence goes on from NZ_CP083455.1 coordinate 1,171,676, forward strand.
CGCCGTGATCACGGGGCGTGTGCCGCACCCGGCGCCGCGCTACATCATGAACCCGAACCTGCGGCCCGGCGCGATGCGCCAGGTGGACTGGGCTGCCGACGGGTACAGCCTGTACATCACCCGCACCATCAAGGACGCCAGTGGGGTGCGCAGCGACAAGGTCAGCACCGTGTACAAGGCCTGGCAGGCCGTGTACGAAACCGGTCCGCGCGGCTGAAGCGCCGGCCGGTCAGGGGCGGGACGGCCGGGTGCTGGCCGTCCCGCCCCCTGTCGTTCCCGGACCCGCGCAGAGCACAAACGTCCGTTTGTTCCCCTCACCGGAACGCCCAGGCGTCTAGACGCACCTTGCACCGGGTTCAGCGCGCAGCCTATGGTGAGGCCATGAGTGCGACGCTTGTGGTGGTAATTCTTAGCATCGGGGGAGTCCGAGGCTAGGCGTACCGCCACTTCGCACACCCCCACCCACACCGGGTGGGGGTTTTTCATAGGGACGAGCAGGCCGGGAGGAAACACCATGGGTTCAGACAACGCGCAGCACGACACGCAGCACGCCCCGCCGCACCGCGGGGACATGACCGGCGCCAAGGCCCTGTGGGCCACGCTGGCCAGCCACGGCATCAGCACCGTCTTCGGGTACCCCGGCGGGGCCATCATGCCGGTGTACGACGCCCTGACCTTCTACCCCGAAGTCCGCCACGTCCTCGCTCGTCATGAACAGGGCGCCGCGCACGCGGCCGAAGGCTGGGCGAAAGCCACCGGCGAGATCGGCGTGTGCATGGCCACCAGCGGCCCCGGGGCCACGAACCTCGTGACCGGCCTCGCAGACGCGATGCTCGACAGCGTTCCGCTGCTCGCCATTACCGGCAACGTCGCCTCGCACCTGATGGGCACCGACGCCTTCCAGGAAGCCGACATCACCGGAATCACCCTGCCGATCACGAAGCACAACTACGTGGTGCGCGACGTCGAGGAACTCCCCCGCATTGTGGCCGAAGCCATCCGCATCGCCCGCTCCGGCCGCCCCGGCCCCGTGCTGGTCGACATTCCCAAAGACATTCAGCTGGCCGCCTTCCAGGGCGAGATTCCTGCGCCGCACGCCCGCCCGGAAGCGCCAGATCCGTCGCCGGAAAGCATTGAGCGTGCGCGTGAACTGCTGCGCGGCGCCCGGAAGCCCGTGATCATGGTGGGCGGCGGCAGCCTGGACGCCAGCGCCGAAATCACCGCCCTGGCCCACGCGTGGGGCATGCCGGTCATCACCACCCTGATGGGTCTGGGCGTCTTCCCGGCCAGCGACTCACTCTGGCTGGGCATGCCGGGCATGCACGGCAGCGTCGCCGCGAACCGCGCCATCAGCGAGGCTGACGTTCTGCTGGGCATCGGCCTGCGCTTCGATGATCGCGTGACCGGCCGCGTGAACAGCTTCGCGCCGAACGCGTCGATCATTCACGTGGACCTCGACGCCGCCGAGATCGGCAAGATCATCCGCACGCACGTGCCGGTCCGCGGGGACGCCCGGGTCGCCGCGCGCCTCCTCGCCGAGGGCGCACAGCCCACCGCCCGCCCCGACTGGGCCGCGCAGCTCAGCGAGTGGCAGGGCCGCACCCAGATGCCCACCGACTGGGGCGCCGGGTACGCCGTGAAAGCCGTTGTGGACCGCCTCCGCCCGGACGACATTCTGTCCAGCGACGTCGGGCAGCACCAGATGCTCGCCGCGCAGCTGGCCCGCTTCGAGAAACCCCGCCGCTGGATCAACTCCGGCGGCCTGGGCACCATGGGCTTTGGCCTGCCCGCCGCGATCGGCGCCGGCATGGCCGAACCCGGCGTGCGCAGCGTCGTGATTGCCGGTGACGGCGGTTTCCAGATGACGGCGCAGGAACTTGCCACACTCAAGATGTACGACGTCCGGAACGTCAAGATCTGCATCATCAACAACTCGTTCCTGGGCATGGTCCGCCAGTGGCAGGAACTCTTCCACGAGAAACGCTACAGCGAGGTGTGGCTGGGCGACAGCAACCCCGACTTCATCAAACTCGCCGACGCCTACGACGTGCCCGGCTACCGCGCCCGCACCGCTGAGGAACTGCCCGCCGCCATTGACGCCTGGCTGGCCGACCCCAAGAGTGCCCTGCTGGAGCTCGTGGTGCCCCACGAGCACGGCGTGTTCCCCATGGTTCCTGCCGGCGCCGCGCTGTACGAGATGATTGAAACCGAACCCGTGAAGACCGCCGCACCCACCCCACAGCGGCAGGCAACCGAGGAGACGAGCGAAGCATGACCGAGGCCCGAGACCAGCTCCTGTCCATCCTGGTGCGCGACGAACCCCGCGTCCTGACCCGCATCACCGCCCTGTTCGGCCGCCGCGGCTACAACATCAAGAGCCTTTCAGTCGGTTCGACGGAGCACCCCGGCGTCTCCCGCATGACCATCGTCGTGAACGGCGACCGCGGCGTCGTGGAGCAGGCCATCCGGCAGCTCGAGAAGCTGCATGACGTCGTGAAGATCATCGACCACAGCCTCGAGAAGTACGTGGACCGTGAACTGGTGCTTGTGAAGGTCGCCATTACGCCCGAAAGCCGCGTGGAGGTCCGGCAGATTGCCGAGGACTTCCGCAGCCGCATCGTGGACGTGGGGCGCCACGCCCTCACCTTTGAAGTCACCGGCGACGAGGGTAAACTCACGGCGTTCATCGAGCAGATGCGCCCCTTCGGCATTCTGGAGACCATGCGCACCGGCCGCATCGCCCTGACCCGCGGCAGCAACGCCGACATTCCCACGCACGTGTACCACCAGGGTGCCACCCAGGCCCTGCAACCCACCCTACAGGTCGAACCGCGTGAGGAACGCGCCCGCGCCGTTCCCAACATCTTCTGACGGTCCGCCGGACCGCCCGACCCGCCTAGTCCGCTCTGCCATCCAGAACACATTCTGTAGGAGAATCCCCAACATGGCTGCAAAAATGTACTACGACCGCGACGTCAGCACCGCCCCCATCGAAAACAAGCTGATCGCCATCATCGGCTACGGTAGCCAGGCGCACGCCCACGCCCAGAACCTGCGCGACAGCGGCTTCAACGTGGTGGTGGGCCTGCGTGAGGGCTCCGCCAGCAAGGCCAAGGCCGAACAGGCGGGCCTGCGCGTCGCCAGCATCGAGGACGCCACCCGCGAAGCGGACGTCGTCATGCTCCTGATTCCCGACGAGCAGCAGCCCCGCGTGTACGAGCAGAGCGTTGCCCCGCACCTCACCGCCGGTAAGGCCCTCGCCTTCGGTCACGGCTTCAACGTGCACTTCGGCCGTATCACCCCGCCCACCGACGTGGACGTGTTCCTTGTGGCGCCCAAAGGCCCCGGGCACATGCTGCGCCGCGTGTACACCGACGGCGCTGGCATGCCCGGCATCTTTGCCGTGCAGCAGGACGCCACCGGCCAGGCGCGTGACGTCGCCCTGGCGTACGCCCGCGGCATCGGCTGCAGCCGCGCCGGCGTGCTGGAAACCACCTTCAAGGAAGAAACCGAAACGGACCTGTTCGGCGAGCAGAGCGTTCTGTGCGGCGGCGTGACCCACCTGATCCAGGCGGGCTTCGAGACGCTCGTGGAAGCCGGCTACCAGCCTGAAATCGCGTACTTCGAAACGCTGCACGAAGTGAAACTGATCGTGGACCTGATCTACGAAAAAGGCTTCGAGGGCATGCGTCACTCCATCTCCAACACCGCCGAGTTCGGCGATTACGTGACCGGGCCGCGTGTCATCACCGCCGACACCAAAGCCGAGATGGGCCGCGTCCTGGCGGACATTCAGAGTGGCGCTTTCGCCAAGCGCTTCATTGACGACGCCGAAAGCGGCTTCCCGTACATGAACGAGCAGCGCGGCAAGATGCGCGAGCACACCCTGGAAGTCGTCGGCAAGGAACTGCGTGACAAGATGCCCTTCATTAACAAGAAGGCCCTGGAAGTCTGACGCCTCCAGCGCCCTGAGTCTGGCGCCTCCTCACGGCCGCCCCCGCTCTGGGGGCGGTTTTCTGTTGCCCCACAGGGGGTCAGGGCGCAGGCCCACACCCAGCCGGGTGTGGGCCTGCGCCCTGGACGGAACGGACAGCGCTCAGCCGGCGGTGTTCTTGCGGGCCCGCGTGGCTTTCGGTGCCGGGGCGGGCGCGGGCGGCGTCACGTCCGGCAGCACGGCTGCGAGGTCCGCCTGGGTAATCGGGCGTTCCTGCGCGCCGAAACCGGTGGCTGCCAGGGCTCCGGCCGTGTTCGCGGCGCGCGCCGCGGCGGACATGCCTGCCCCGGCCAGGATCGCGTGCGCGAATACAGCCGTGAAGGTGTCGCCCGCGCCGGTGGAGTCCACGACCTTGCCGTCAGGGCGCACGGCGTCCACGAGTTCGGTGTCGGTGGGCGTCCAGGTGATCGAGCCCATCTTGCCGACCTTCACCACCACCTGTTGCGCGCCCGCCTGCCCCAGCTGCGCCAGCGCGGCGCTGATGGAACTGGTGCCCGTCAGGGCCTGCAGCTCATGCTGGTTGAGCATCACGTAGTCGGCCTTGATCACGTCGTCCAGCAGGGTCGTGCCGGCCTTGTTGACCGCGCCGGTGCCCAGGTCGATAAAGACCGGCACGCGCACCTTGGCGGTCCTGGCCGCCTGAATGGCGGCCAGGGTGTATTCGCGCTGGGGTCCTTCGATCAGGGCGTAGGCGTTGAGGATCAGGGCGTCGCTGCTCTCGATGTCCTTGACCTTCAGAGCGGCGGGGTCCAGCTGACGGTTGGCTGCGCCGTCACTGATCATGGCGCGTTCACCGCCGCGGGCCTGCATGACGGTAATGGTGCTGGTCAGCAGGGCCGGGTCACGCTGGATGGCACTCTCGCTCACGCCGCTCTCGCGCACGCGGCTCAGCGCGTACTCTGCGAACGGATCGTCTCCGACGCGCGCAGCGAGGGTCACCTGATGACCCAGACGGGCCAGGGTGACGGAGATCGTGCCGCCCGCGCCGCCAGGTTTCATGCTGGCCTGTTCCGGCGTGACCTCCTCGCCGGGCTGGGGGAGACGCTCGAGATGGTAGAGGTGGTCAACGGTCACGTCGCCGATAACATAGAACTTCACGGATGGACCTCCAGGGCCCGGGAAACGGTCGCCCTTGTGTTCAGGAATGAGGGGTAAGGCGGCTTAAAGCTGCGCCTAACGTACCACGCCGAGTTTAAGAGCCATGTCACGCAGGTCACCCAGGGACACGTCCTCGGCGCGGACATCCGGACGCAGGCCCGTGGCGTTCAGGGCCGCGTCGATCGCGTCCCCGTCCATGCCGGTCAGGCGCAGGTTGTTGCGCATGGTCTTGCGGCGGTGGTGCAGCGCGGCCTCCACGAAGCTCAGGAACGCCGGTTCCGGCGCCTCGCGGGTCCGGTCGAAATCCAGGCGGATGACGCTGCTGGTTACGTCCGGGGCGGGCAGGAACGCGCCCTTGGGAACGTCACGCACGTGCTGCACGCTGCCGTACAGGGCCGCGATGGCACTCAGAAACCCGTAGTTCTCGCTGCCGGGCTGCGCCGCGAGACGCTGCCCGACCTCCTTCTGGACGAGCACGGTGGCGGACGCGATGCCCGGCGCCCGCATGAACCGCGAGAGCAGCAGCCCGGTGATGTAGTACGGCAGGTTCGCGATGACGCGGGTGCCCGCCTGAAGGGTGGCGTAATCAAAGTCCAGCGCGTCTCCCCAGATGACGTTCACGTCCAGGCCGCCCAGCGTTTCAGCGAGCACCGGCCGCAGCCGCTCGTCTTTTTCCAGCGCCGTGACCTGCGCCCCCCGGGAGGCGATCTCACGCGTCAGGACGCCCAGCCCCGGACCGATCTCCAGCACCGGCACGCCGCTTGCTGCGCCGCCCGCTTCGGCGATGGCCCTGAGGATGTTCCCGTCGATCAGGAAGTTCTGCCCCAGGCTTTTGGTGGGTCTCAGGCCGTGCCGGTCAAGCAGGTCGCGCACCCGCGCGGGCGAGTACAGGGGCGCGGCGCTCAGGTCGCGTTCAGCGTCCGGGGAGGCGTCGGTGCGGCGGGCGGGGCGGCCCGGTCGGCGGGAGGTGTGGTCGCGTGGCATGGCAGGGTTGGTCACTCCGTGGGTGGGGTGGCGGGGGGAGGAAACAGGGTGAAGCCCCGGGCGCTCCTCTGAGCGCGGTCCGGGACCATGCTTCGCCGCTGAGGGCGGAACAGTAACGCGTCAGTATACTCTCGGGGTGAGCCTGAGTTCCGCTGCGCTGGTCCATTCTTTTCCGCTGAGCGTCCTGGAGTGCGCGTGACCGCTGACCCGGGCAGTGCCCCGCCCGCCCTGGGCGCCCTGATTGCTGCGGGCGACTGGCGCCGCGCCGCGGCCACTGCGGGCGCGCAGGAGGAGCCCGTGCAGGTGCAGGAGGCGCTGCTGGCCCTGCGGGGCGCGCAGGAGGCGCTGCGGGCGCGCCGGTACCCTGAGGTCCGCCGCTGGCTGGGGGAGTACCGCGCCGCACTGAACGACGCGCCTCATCCTCTGCTGGAGGTCCTGCGGCGCAGTGTGGAACCCGGCGCGGCGCTGGAGGCCGTGGCCGCCCTGGAAGGCGCGCAGAAGGAGACGGATCCCGATACTCTGAGCAACCGGCTGAGCGGCGCGCTGAACCTGACCCTCACGCGGCCCGAGGCGCTGAACATGCAGGGGATCCTGCTGGCCATGCTGGGCCGCCCCGATGACGCTCACGCGGTGCTCAGCGAAGCGCTCAGCGTGGACCCCGGGCACTACCGGGCGCTGACGAACTTGGGCAACCTGGATATGGAAGCCGGCCGGTACGCGCAGGCCGAAGCCACCTACCGTGAGGTCCTGCGCCTGAACCCCGAATATGACGGCGGGCATCATAACCTGGGGGTGGCCGTGCGCCGTCAGGGCCGCATCTCGGAAGGCGTGGGCCACATTCGGCGTGGGCAGCGGCTCGCCATGAAACGCTCCCGGGACGACACCGAAGCGGAGGTCAAGGAGCAGTTCGCCCGGACACCGGTGCTCAAACAGCTGCGCTGGGTGGTCCTCGGCGTGCTGGGTGTGGTGGCCGTCCTGTTCCTGCGGGGCGGCGGCGGGTGACCACGCCCGGGGTGCTCCTCCCGGCCGGCGCCCGCGCGGTGGACGCGCAACTGGAACGCGCCGGCCTGCTGGACCTCGCCATGGAGGACGCCGGGCGGGCCGTGGCGGACGAGACGCACACCCGGGTGCCCGGCGGCCGGGTGCTGCTGCTGGCGGGCGGCGGGGCCAACGGCGGAGACGCCTTTGTGGCGGCCCGGCACCTCCTGACCCTGGGCCGGGACGTCATGGTCCTGGCCCAGCCGTCCACCCACCCCCTGACCCGCCTGAACCGCCGCCGCTACCGCGCGGTGGGCGGCGCGGTCCGGCCCCTGCAGCCCGCCGCGCTCGCGCGCCTGGGCCGGACCGCGGCCGTCCTCGTGGATGGCCTGCTGGGCACCGGCTTCCGCCCCCCGCTGCGCGCGGGTCTGGCCACCATCCTCACGGCTGTGAACGCCGCGCGGGACCAGGGCGTTCCGGTCCTGGCGATTGACCTGCCCAGCGGACTGGACGCCGGCCAGACCGGCGCCCCGCACCCCAGCGTGCAGGCCGACTGGACCGTGACGTTCATGGGCGTCAAGCCCGCGCTGCTGTTCGGAGAGGCGGCCGCACGCTGCGGCCAGGTGATCGTGGCGCCCCTGCGGGTGCCGCGCGACTGGGTGCAGGCGCAGCAGATTGCCGAGTGGCCGGACGACCAGGAACTGGGCAGGCTGCTGCCGGTCCGCACGGCCGCGGCACACAAAGGCACCGCGGGCCGCGTGTGGATCGTCGGGGGACACCCCGGCACGGTGGGCGCCGCCGCGCTGGCCGGTCTGGGCGCCCTGCGGGCCGGGGCGGGCCTGGTGACCGTCCACTCCGGGGCGGACGTGCCGCTGATCACACCGGAACTCATGGTCCACCGGCACGCGGCCCTTGCGGCCTTCCTGGCGGCAGCCGAACCCGGGCGCCGGCCTGACGCGGTGGCGCTGGGCATGGGCCTGGGACCGGAGGCTGTGCCCGCCGCCCGGGCCGTGCTGACCTGGGGCGTCAGCACCGTGCTGGACGCCGACGCCCTGCAGCCCGAACTGGCCGGCCTGGGGCACGCCGGATGCGTGTGGACGCCCCACCCGGGCGAAGCGGCCCGCCTGCTGGGCACGACGACCGCCGAGGTGACGCGCGATCCGCTGACCGCCGCCCGCGCGCTGCGTGACCGGCTGGGCGGCGCCGTGATCCTCAAGGGCGGGCCCAGCGTGATTGCCAGCGCGGCCGGCCTGAGTGTCTCGCGCGGCGGGCACCCCGGCATGGCCAGCGGCGGCATGGGCGACACGCTCTCAGGCCTGCTGGCGGCCCTGCTCGCGCAGGGGCTCGGCGCGGCCGACGCGGCCCGGGTGGGCGTCAGACTTCACGCCCGCGCCGGTGAGCTGGCCGCGCGGCGCTTCGGGTACGGTCTGGGCGCCACGGACGTCGCGCAGGAACTCGGTCAGGCCTGGGCAGACCTGCACGCCCCTGCCGGGTGTACGCCCTGACCCGCCAGAACCGGCCGGAAAGGTGGTAGCGTGCAGGCGTTCATGCAAGGTCTTCTCAGCGATGTTCCCCTGATGGGTGTGCTGGAACTGATTCACACCACGCGCCAGACCGGCGTGCTGGACGTGCAGACCAGCGTTCCGTTCACCGTGGCATTCATGAACGGTGAAATTGTTGCCGGCGGCATCATCGACTGGCTCGGCACCGAAGCGATCCAGGCCTGCCCGATCCTGGCGGACTCCGGTACCTTCCGGTTCGAACCCCGTGACGTGACCGGCACGCCCCTGGCCCCGTACGGACATTTCTCAACCGACTGGGCCCGCATCGGTGATGAATGGGATCAGGTCTGTGCCCTGATCGGCAGTCCCAGCCAGCTGCTTCAGGGCCCCCTGCCCATGTTCGACATTCCAGGCGGCCGCTCGGTGCGCGCCGTGGCCCGCGAGACCGAGCAGCCTCTGTTTCAGGTGGCGCAGCTGGCCGCGCAGGGCGTCCGTGACGGCCGCCTGATCCCGCAGGGACGGTTCGAGTGGGCGCGCCTGAAACTCCAGCCGGCCGGTCAGCGGGCAGCGGTGCACCCGGTTGCGCGCCAGCTGGACGGCGAACGGACCCTGGCCGACGCGGTGGGTGAGGGCACCAGTATCCGCGACGTGCGTGAATACCTGCTCGGAGAGCTGCGCCTGGGACTCCGTTTCGCCGGGAGCGGCTGGGTCATGCGGGACCTTGTGTGGGAAGCCAGGCACGTGCAGGACGACCCCAGCGCGGACTGAGCACGTCCGGATGACTGCCCGGACGGCCGGGCAGGCCGGGCTGCACTAGAATGCGCGGCATGTTGTTTCTTTCGGCCCTGCTGCTGCTCGTGGCGTTCCTGGCGGGCAGCGTGCCCGTCGGGAACGCCGTTCTGACGCGTGCGGGGGTGAACGTGCGCATGACCAACGCGCACAACCTCGGCGTGGAAAACGTCCTGTACCGCGTTGGACCTGCCTTGGCGGGCCTCACCGCTCTGCTGGACGCCGCCAAGGGGTTTCTCGCTGTCCTGATGGCCTCCAGCCTCGGCGTGCCGGAAGTGACGGTCATGGCCGCCCTGGCCGCGTACCTGGGGCACCTGAATCCTCCCCGCTTCCTGTTCGGGCCGACGCCCCCGCGCGGGCGCGGGAACCTGGTGCTGCTGGGGGTTCTGGCGGGCCTGGCGGTGGCCGCCGCAGTGCCGCTGTGGGCGGCGGCCCTGCCGGTGGTGGTGTACGCGGGCGTTGCGGGCTTCTGGGGGTACGTGAGTGGCGCGACGCTGGCCGGCCTGCTGACCTTCACGCTGGCGGTGGCGTCCCTGCCGCTGAGCCCGGCTGCGAAACTGGCGGCCCTGGCGCTCCTGGTGGCGGCCACGTGGCGCTTCAAGGAGAACCTGGGCCGCATGGCAGACGGCACCGAACCGCGGCTCGGCGATCCGGTGCCCCTCGCTGGCCGCCGCACCGACGAGGTTGTCGCCGCGTTCATGATTCACCCCATGTCGCTGGAGAACTTCTGGAGCGCGCGCCGCTTTGCGTGGCTGCGCCCCCTGGTGGAAAAAGGTCTGGTCAGCGAGCGCGGCGTGCGGCAGATGGCCGAGAGCCTGCGGCCCATGAAGGTGGGCGAACTGCAGGGAATCCGCACCACGGACGGCAAGAGCATCCGCTGCTACCTGCTGTCCAGTCCGCTGCTTCCCGACGTGTTCCGTGACAACCCGGACCTCGCCACGAAACGTGCCATTGAAGGCGCACGCCTCGCGCAGGAACTCGGCGCAGAAGTGTTCGGGCTCGGTGCGTTCTGGTCGGTCGTGGGGAACAAGGGCCTGGACGTGCAGGCGGCCGTGCCGGACATCACCATCACGAACGGCGGCGCGTACACCTCCGGCACCATCAAGGCCGCGATTCCCGGCATCCTGGAACACTTTGCCGCGCAGGGCCGTGATCTGCGTGGCGCCACGGCAGGCATCGTCGGTGCGAACGGCGTGGTGGCTTTCGGAATCGCCCGCACCATCGCCCCGCAGGTGGGGAAGCTCATCCTGATCGGCCGGGACCTGGAGCGGCTGGAACGCAGCGCTGCCGCCCTGCGCCGCGCCGCGCGGGACACCGAGATCATCACCACGACGAGTTACGACACCCTGAAGGAAGCCGACCTGATCTTCAGCGCCACGAGCGACCCGAACCCTGTGATCTTTCCGCAGCACGTCAAGCCCGGCGTGTGGATCTTCGACGAGGGGCGCCCCGCCGACGTGCATGAGAGCGTGCACGCCCTGCCGGGCGTGCGGGTCATTCCCGGCGGCGTGGTTCGCCCTCCGGGCGGCATGACCAGCAATATCGACCTGCAGTTCGGAACTGGACAGGTGCCCGCGTGCCTCGCCGAAACGCTGATCATCGCGGCGACCGGTGAGCACCACCGCAAGAGCCTGGGGCAGCAGACCCTGACGGACAACATCAATTTCTTCGTGGAGCAGGCCGAGCACCTGGGCTTCCAGGTCGTCGAATAAGGCGACGGGCAGGCCGGGTACGGCGGCGCGCGCCGCTCACAGGAGTGGGAGGCTGTGCGTTTCGTGAAGAACGCATGGAGGGCCGCCGCTCACGCCGGTTGTTCCGGCACCCTACGCTGCCCCGCAGATGAGACGGGCACTGCTTCTGGGACTGATGATGTGCGGCGCGCCTGCCCAGGCGGCCCGCCTGCCCATCTACCTGGGTCCCGCTCAGCTTGCCTGGGTGCAGCCGCCCGCCGCGTGTGCCAAGCCGGTGGCGCCGCTGGAGCGCGTGGTGTGGACGCTGGACCGGCAGCGGGGCGGGCCGGACCTCAGCTGCGACAACGCCTTCGTGTCGTACCTGCGCACCCCCCAGGACCTGGATTCTCCCCGCGACGCGTACCAGGTGCTGGCGGACCAGATTCAGGACGCGCGGGCCGAGGTGCTGCTTGCCAGCATGGAGTGGCAGAGCGGGCCGGGTCAGCCCGGCGGGACGTTTGTGCAGGCGGCCGCGCGGCTGTACCGCCGCGTTCAGGCCCGCCCGGGTGCGTACCCGCAGGGCATGACGGTACGTGTCCTGCTCGGAAACTTCCCGGACCTAATCCGGCCGGACGGGGCCACGCAGATCCTCGCCCTGGCGCGCGCCCTGCGGGACGCGGGCGTGCCCCTGCGCGACGAGCGCGCCGGATGGACCCTGACCCTCCTGAATTACGGGTACCTGCCGCACAGTCACGTGAAACTGCACGTCATTGACGGGCAGGACCTCACGGTGGCCGGGTACAACTTCACCGCGTGGCACCTGCCGGGCGGGCAGCCCGGCGCGCGTAACCTGCACGACCTGGGCCTGCGGCTGCGCGGCCCCGTGGCGCAGGCCGGCGTGGCCGCCTTCGATGACCTGTGGCGGCACAGCGAGGAACTCGAGTGTCCTCCGGACGTGCCCCCGGGGCAGGTCGGTGCGTCATGCCGTCTGGTGCCGGCCGCGCCGCCCAGCCACCCGCCGCTGGCCGCGCGCGCTGTGAGTGCCGGGAGCGCCCGGGCGTTTGTGCTGTACCGCCGGCCGGCCGGGGAGGACTTCGCGGACCGGGCGTCCCTGGCCCTGATGAACGCCGCCCAACGCAGCATCGGCCTGATGCAGGCGGATTTCAGTCCCGGCCTGGAATGCTGGTTCGGCTACCTGAATCCGGACTCGTGCCCCCTGAACCACCTGCCCGTGTACTTTCCTGCGCTGCTGGACGCCATGAAGCGCGGGGTGCAGGTCCGTCTCCTGGTCGTGAACTACGGGTTCGGGAAGCCGGCCAACCGCACCGGCGTCGCGCTGATGCGCCGTGAACTGCGCCGCCGGGGTCTGGATGACCGCTTCGAGGCACGGTACGTGACCTACAACATGCATGCCAAGGTGATGACCGTGGACCATGACATGGTCGTGGCGGGCAGCATGAACTTTCACTTCAGCGCGTGGGGATCTCTGGGTCTCGCCGAGGCGGCCCTGGCGACCAGTGACCCGCAGGCCGTGGCCCAACAGGACCGGACCTTCGAGTCCGCGTGGGCCACAGGCAGCGTCGCCATTCCCGAGGAGCGCTGGCTGGCCCGCGTGCCCCGTGACCTGCTGCCGGCCTCCGCCACACCCCGCGGAGACGGCGGGCCGTAGGCGCAAGGGGCGGGCAAGGGCACGGTACGCTCGTGGGCGGCGCTCTACACTGGGCGGCATGATCGAGCGGATTCACCTGGCCAAACCCCGCGGCTTCTGCGCCGGGGTCGTGATGGCCATTCAGGCGGTCGAGAAGGCCGCGCGGACAGAGGACCGGCCCGTGACGGTGTACCACTCCATCGTGCACAACCACACCGTGGTGGACCGGCTGCAGCAGGGGCACGGCGTGCACTTCGTGGAGGACCTGGAGGCTGTGGAGGCCCTGCCGCAGGGCGGGCAGACCGTGGTGTTCAGCGCGCACGGGATCGCGCCGGCCGTCAGGGAACGGGCGCGTCAGCTGGGTCTCGCCACCATCGACGCCACGTGCCCGCTGGTGACGAAGGTGCACACCGAGGCGAAGAAGTACGCCCGGGAGGGCTACACCATCCTGCTGATCGGTGACAGCGCCCGGCACCAGGAAGTGATCGGCACGCGCGGCGAGGCGCCGGACCACACGGTGGTGGTGGGCGTGCTCGGGAAAACCGGCGAGGGGCTGGCAGACCCGCACACGGTGCAGGTGCCGGACCCGGAGCGGCTGGTGGTGCTCACGCAGACCACCCTCAGCGTGGACGACACCCGGCGCACCATCGAGATTCTCCGGGCGCGTTTCCCGGCGCTGGTCGTGCCGCCCAGCGAGGACCTGTGCTACGCCACGAAGAACCGGCAGGACGCCGTGAAGGCCATCGCTCCCCTGGTGGATGTGTTTCTGGTGCTGACCAGCACGCACAGCAGCAACGGCATGCGCCTGCTGGAACTGGCGGAGTCGGAGTGCGGCCGTTCGGTGCGGCTGGAAACCGCGGCGGACCTCGTGGGCGTAGACCTGACCGGAGCCCGGTCGGTCGGGATCACCAGTGCAGCCAGCACGCCGGACGATCTGGTGCAGGCGGTCGTGGCACATTTCCGGGCGCTGAACCCCGCGCTGGAGGTCATTGAGGAAGGGGAGTGGGAGAACATCGAGTTCCGCGAGCCGCGCAAGATCCTGCCTTCCCAGGCGCTGCCGCGCACCATGCAGTAGGCCATGCTGGTTACTGTGCAGGAAGGAGCGGGACTGCTGCTGCGGCTGTTCGTGGCGTGGCAGCTGCTCTGGGGTCTGGTGGCCTTTGTGAGTGTGTGGCGGGACAAGCGTCTGGCACAGCAGGGGAGGGCGCGGCTCCCGGAGCGTCAGTTGCATGCGCTGGAGGCGTGGGGTGGGTGGCTGGGGTCATGGGCGGCGCAGCTGGTGTTCCGGCACAAGACCCGCAAGCGGACGTATCAGCGGATCTTTCGTCGCCGGATGCTGTGGTGGAGCGCGGCGTGGGTGCTGGGACTCCTTGCGTCCGTTGCTCTCCACCGAGGCCTTTTCAATTGATAGACATTTGACCACTCTACCTGTCATGCGTTAGGATACCCGGCATGATTGTTGTGAAGGTCGGCGGAAGCGCCGGAATCGACTACGACGCAGTCTGCGCCGACATCGCACAGCGCTGGCACGCTGGCGAACGTCTCATCCTCGTCCACGGCGGCAGCGGCGAAACCAACCGCGTTGCCGAAGCGCTCGGGCACCCACCACGCTTCGTCACCAGCCCCAGCGGCTACACCAGCCGCTTCACCGACCGCCAGACCCTCGAAATTTTCGAGATGGTGTACTGCGGAAAGATGAACAAAGGCATCGTAGAACGCCTCCAGCGCCTCGGCGTCAACGCCGTCGGGCTCTCTGGGCTCGACGGCCGGATCTTCGAAGGCAAGCACAAGGACTCCGTGCGCGCCGTCGAGAATGGCAAGGTCAAAGTGCTGCGCGGCGACCACACCGGCACCGTCGAACGGGTCAACACGCACCTCATTGACCTGCTCCTCACCGCCGGGTACCTCCCCGTCCTCACGCCCCCTGCAAGTTCCTACGAGGGCGTCGCCATCAACGTCGACGGCGACCGCGCCGCCGCCGCCCTGGCCGTCGCCCTGAAAGCCGACGCGCTGCTGCTGCTCTCCAACGTGCCAGGCCTGCTGCGCGCCTACCCCGACGAAAGCAGCCTGATCCGGGAGATTCCCGCCGCGAACGTCGAGGCCTACCTGGAATTTGCGCAGGACCGCATGAAGAAGAAAGTCCTCGGCGCGGCCGAAGCGGTGCAGGGCGGCGTGCGCCGCGTCATCTTCGGCGACGCGCGGCACGGACAGCCCGTCAGCGCCGCGCTGTCCGGTCAGGGCACCGTCGTCTCCTGACCCCGCCCGGCCCCCACACCGGACTGGGCAGGCGGCCAGCCGCCGCGGTATGCTGACCCGCTCATGACCTCGCCCCACGACCTCCTCACCTTCCTGACCGTGCGCGGCGGCCGGGAATACCGCGTGACCGCCCTGCTCGCCACCGGGCGGGGGCGCAAGGCCAGCGTGCGGGAACTTGGCGAGTACCGCCTCACCGCGCGCGGCGGGGACCTGCAGGCCACCGGCCCCAGTGGCCAGACCCGCACCCTCACGCACCAGGAATTTCTCAGTGTGTTCGGGAGTTACCAGTTCAGCGCCGCTCAGCCCACCGGCCTCCTCACCGACCTCGGCCCCCTGTTTACCTGATCCCTCCCACCGGACGGCCGCAGCGCGGCGTGGTTGCCCCCAGCCAGCGCCCCGCGGCGCAGCCCGGCCTGCGCGGCCGGCAGCAGGACCGGCGCGGTCATCGCCGAACCCACTGCACACCCGGCCCGTCCGGCTGGGCTCCGAACAGGTGCTCACGCCAGTCGGTCCGGCGCCGGTTCAGGGCATACCGCTGCATGGAGCTCCAGAGGCACCCGCTGGCCGTCCTGAAGACTTGCCCGGTCCGGTGAGGCCGTGGGCGCTTCCTGCTGACAGTGGCGTGGCGGCCTGTGCCCGGGGTCGAACACGCCCTGGGCGCCGAACGGACCCCCACGCGCCCCCAGCTTGCTCACACCGTGCGCCAGCAACTTGATCGCGGCGCGCCCGGCGGCAGCCTGATCATCCACCGGGCACGGGCGTTGTCAACTGGGGCCCCGGGCACCGCACGGACGGGCATCGGGCGGACCACCCTGCGGTGAGGTGCCTTCCTGCGGTTCACTGGCAGACCCGGTCACCCTTCTGCCCGGCGGGCGTGTGGGCGGTCGGCGCTACAGGGCCCTGGTCGTGAACACCATGACGTCGCTGCGGGCGTCCAGTGGCCCACCCTGGAATGATCCTGTGACCCGGGGAATCTCGAAACCTGCGAAGCGCACCAGCCATTCCATCTCGTACCGGGTGTAGTACCGCTGGGTGAGGGTGTAATGCCGTCGCGTCAGGGTGCCGTCGGGGGCAGTGGTGTCCACGTGGTACTCGGTGGTGATGTGCTGGCGGGGTTTGTCATGACGCTGCACCAGGAACACGTCCGTGCGGTGTCCGTCCGGCCCGTGGAATGTTTCGCCTTCGTGCCGGACCGTGTTGGGTTTTCCGAACCGCGGGACGTACAGGTCAAAGGTGAAGGTGCCGCCGGTCTGAAGGTGCGCGTGAATGTTCTCCAGGGCCTGTAACTGTTCATTCGGGGTGTACAGGTGCATCAGGGCGTTAAACGGCGCGATGATCGTGTCGAAGCGTTCGGGCAGCTGGAAGGTGCGGGCATCCCCCTGCACGTACGTGACCTGAAGGCCGTCCCTGGCGGCGCGTTCGCGCGCCCGGTCGATCATGCGTGCACTGGGCTCCAGTCCCGTGATCACCACGCCGCGCCGCGCCAGGAACGTCGTGACGCGCCCGGTGCCCGACCCGATCTCCAGCACGGGCCCCCGCGCCTGTTCGCCCACCCGCGCGTAGTGGTGCAGGTCGTCGCGGTACACGTCGTACTGGTGGTCGTACAGGTCGGCGAAGTCGTCGTAGTTCACGCCGCACAGGCTACGGGATCAGTGCCGTCCGCGCAGGGCGCCCGCGAGGTCCTGCCAGCGCCCGGGCCGGGCGCCCTGCAACTCCTGCAGGGGCACCACGTCGTACCCCTGCTCCAGCAGGTCCCGCAGGATGCCCGGCAGGGCGGTGGGTGTCGTGCGGCCCCCGGGCCCGGCGTCGTGCAGCACGATGATCGCGCCGGGGTGCACCTGCTGGCGCACGGCGCTGCGCACGCCTTGCGGCGTGGCGTCCGGCGCCCAGTCGCGCGCCTCGACGGTCCAGTGCACGCCGGTAAGCCCGGTGGCGCGCTGACCCAGCAGCGTGGCGAGCGTGTAGCCACCGTGGGGGGGACGCTGCCGGGTGGCGCGCCGCCCGGTCAGGCGGGCGATCCGGCGTGCGGCGTCGCCCGGGTCGCGGAACGCCCGCCACGGGGTCAGGAACCAGGCGTGGCGGTGCAGGTTGCCGTGCGGGTGGACCTCGTGACCCTCATCCAGCAATTGGCGCAGCAAGGCGGGATGACGCTCGGCCTGTTCGGGAAGCACGAAGAACGCCGCATGGACGCCCGCCGCCCTTAATGCGTCCAGCACCGCGGGTGTGGTGGCTGGGTCCGGACCGTCATCAAACGTGAGGGCCACCTGCCGCGCGCCCCGCCCGGACCGGATCAGGCCGAGGCCGCCACGCTGGCTGAGCAGGTACGGAAGCCCGATGTACGTACCCAGCCAGACTACGGTGCCCAGCAGCACCCGGCGCCCGGCCTTCACGCGCGGCCCAGGCGGCGCAGGAGCACCTGGGCGACCCGGTCGGCCGCGTCCGGCGTACTGACCTGGCGCGCCGCATGCGACATGCGTGAACGCTCATCGGGGTCCAGGGCGCGGAGCACGGCGGGCCGCAGGTCGCGCAGGTCGTGCGCCCAGAGCGCCGCGCCGTGCCGGGCCAGGTAGTTGGTATTGAATTCTTCCTGTCCGGGAATCGGGGCGTGCACGACCAGAGGCACCCCCAGGGTCGTGGATTCCGCGACGGTCAGACCGCCGGCCTTGCCGACCACGAGGTCCGACGCGGCCAGCAGTTCCGGGAAGTTCGTGGTGAACCCCAGGCGGTGCAGGGTCGCGCCACCCACCTGGGCCACGCCGTGCCCGTCCGCGCCCGCCAGGACCAGGACTTGCACGGGTCGGCCCAGATTGCCCAGCTCGGTCAGCACGCGGCCCAGGGCGCGGTAGCTGCCGGTTCCACCTCCGGAAATCAGGATCAGTGGCAACTCCGGGTCCAGGCCGTGCTTCAGGCGCAGCGGGCCTTTCGGCGCACCGATCAGGTCGCGGTACACCTGCGCGATGGGGATGCCGGTCACCTCAATGCGGCTGTGCGGAATGCGCCAGCGGTCCATCTGCTCACGCGCCTCCTCGCTGGGCACCATCAGCACGTCCGCCTCGGCGCGCGCCCAGTGCTGGTGCACGCGGTAATCGGTGATGACCAGCGCGTTCAGGAAGTTCAGGTGCGCGCGGCGGCGCACATTGTCCGCCAGCGCCGCCGGGGTGGGGTAGGAACTTACGACCGCTTCGGGCTGCACCTCCAGCACATCGCGCCGCATGGCAGGGTACCCGAGCCACCCGAAAGTCTGCGCGGTGGGGGCGCGGTCGGTGTCGGTCAGGTGATAGAACGCGCGGTAGATGCCCGGGGCGTGCCGCAGCCACAGGTCGTACGTGCCGGCCGTGACCAGACGTTCGGGGGTGCTCATGTACTTCAGGAGGTCCGCATGCCGGGCGTCCAGCGGCACGCCCCGGACGCGCAGCGCGGCCTCAAGCGCGCCATTGGCCTGGTGATGCCCGCTGCCGAAGGACGCCGAGACGATCAGGGCCCGCAGGGGCGTCTGCGCCGGGGTCTGCACGGGCGTCACGTGCGCCTCAGCAGGCTCAGGCCCAGCACCGCGAACACCACGTTCGCCAGCCAGACGCCCGCCTCGGGAAGTCCAGGAACAGCGCCGGCCAGCGTGAGGCCCAGAAAGAACAGCAGGTAGTACGCCACGGCCAGCAGCAGCGCCAGACCCAGCGCGACGCCCAGCGTGCGCCCATACCGCAGTGCGAACGGCAGGGACGCCAGAGCCAGCACCAGATTCGCGAAGGGCAGCGCGAGCTTACGGTTCAGCGTGACCCGCGCCGAGACGCGCTCCTCGGCACTGACGCCGGGTGCGGTCAGGGCCGTGATCAGCTGCGCCCACCCCTGCGCGTCTGCACCCACAGCGTCGGCGTACCGGGCCAGCGTTTCCTTGCGGCTCAGGCCGGTGTCGAGCGTCAGGGTGGCCTGCGCGCTGTCCGGGAGGACCACACCGGGAAACGCCGTGCGCAGCGCGCCCGCAGCGAGCAGCGGATTCAGGCCCGGCGTGCGCAACGTCCGCTCGGCCGCGGCGAAATTCACCTTGAAGCTCGCGTAACCTTTCAGGGTGAGTTTGCGGTTCTCGTAGGTGCCGCTGTCGGCGAAGGTCAGCGTGCCCCGCTGATGGCTGCCCGCCTCCCAGCGCTCCAGGCGCACGCCCGTCATGCGGCGCGTGGTGTGATCATAGCCGCGCATGGACAGCGTGAGGTTGTTGCCCAGGTCCACGGTCTTCCCCACAAGCTGCTGAAGTCCGGCGCCCGTGAGAACGTCCCAGTACAGGCCGCGGGTCTCGACGTTCGCCCGGGGGGCCACCCACAGGCTCAGCCACACGGACAGCGCCGTGACCAGCAGCGCCAGGACCGCGGCGGGCCGCGCGGCCTGGTTCAGGCCGATCCCGCCCGACTGCACGGCCACCAGTTCTCGCTCGTTGCTCATCCGGCCGAACGCCACCACGGTCATCAGAACCACGGCCATGGGCAGAACCTTCACCAGGGTGTCGGGCACCTGGTACGCAATCCAGCGGCCGACCAGCGTCACGGGAACGCCCTGGAGCCACTGGCTGGAGATGAAAAAGTACCCGAAGCTCAGGACGGCCGTGAACAGCAGCGTGCCGGCCAGCAGGGGGGGCAGCAGTTCCGCCGTGACGTAACGGGTCAAGCGGGTCACCGCGGACCTCGGGCGTGGGGAGCGGTGCGGCGAGCCATCCGGGTCAGCGTACGGCAACGCTCCCGGCCGCTGCTGGCGCGCTCGCCTTCACTCACCCTTTGGCAACCGCGAAGAGAATCGTGGCTTCCGCCGCGAGTTCCCCGTCCACCTCGGCGCGGCAGGTGGTTTTGCCCAGGCCGCGGCGCAGGAACTCCAGTTTCACGTGCAGGTGCAGCTGATCGCCGGGAATGACCTTCCGTTTGAAGCGGGCGCCGTCCACACCGGCGAGGTACCCGACCGAGCCGGGCTCCAGCTGCCCGTGCAGGCAGAACATGCTGGCCTGCGCGAGGGCCTCGATGATCAGCACGCCGGGCATCACGGGTTCCTGTGGAAAATGGCCCGGAAAGAACGGTTCGTTGATCGTGACGTTCTTCAGCGCGTGCACGGTGCCGTCCTGCACCGACAGAACGCGGTCCACGAGCACAAAGGGAAAGCGGTGCGGGAGGGTCTTGAGAACGTCTTGGATCAGCAGGGGGTCCATGGGGTGCTCCTTGCGGGGAAGAGGGAGTGAAAAGACGGGAGAGGCGCGTGGCGGCCGTCTCCCATCTGTCTCAAATGAGCCCGGGGCGAGGGCCCGGAGCCGGCGTGTCAGCGGCGCAGGTAGTTGTCGCTGCTGACGAGCGAGTCGCCCAGCACGGGGATCATTTCCAGCGCCATGCCTGTGCCGACCGCGACGGCCTCGATGGCGTTCTCGGCCACCGCCACGGGAATCCCGGTCGTCTGGCGCAGCAGCTCGTCGAAGTTGCGCAGCAGGCTGCCGCCGCCGGTCATGACGATACCGCGGTCAATGATGTCACTCACCAGTTCCGGCGGCGTGATTTCCAGCACCCGCTTGACGCCCTCCACGATCTTGGTGACCGGCTCGGACAGCGCCTCGACGACATCGGTGGAATCCAGGCTGATGGTCTTGGGCAGACCGTTGACCAGGTCGCGGCCACGCACCTCGGCGGTCAGGTTCTCGGCGTCGTCGAGCAGCATGGCCGCCCCGACTTTCACCTTGATCTCCTCGGCGGTGCGTTCACCGATCAGGACGTTGTGCTTGCGGCGCACGTACCGGATGATGCTCTCGTCGAACTCATTGCCGGCCACGCGCAGGGACTCACTGACCACGATGCCGCCCAGGGAGATCACGGCCACGTCGGTGCTGCCCCCGCCGATGTCCACGACCATGCTGCCCACCGGCTCGGCGATTTTCAGGCCGGCGCCGATGGCAGCCGCGAGCGGCTCCTCGATAAGGAAGGCGCGTTTGGCATTGCTGTGCAGGGCGGCACGCAGCACGGCGCGTTTTTCCACGTCGCTGACGTTGCTGGGTACCCCCACCATCAGCTGAGGTTTGAACCCGAACAGGCGGCCGGCGCTGCCCTGCACCTTCTGCAGGAACATGGTGATCATCTTCTCGGTCAGGCCCTCGTCGGCGATCACGCCGTCCTTGATGGGTCGCACGGCCACGATTCCGCCGGGGGTGCGGCCGATCATGCGGTAGGCTTCCTCACCCACGGCCTTCACCTGTTTGCTGTCGCGGGCCATGGCGATCACGCTGGGTTCCTGGAGAACCAGGCCGCGGCTTTTGCTGTAAATCAGGAACGTCGCCGTTCCAAGGTCAATTCCAATGTCTTCTGACAGCCTCACACTCGCCTCCGGTACAAACCCCCCAATCGTAGCACGCACCATGAGGGCCGCCTAAAAGGGGCCTCATGCACGGCGGAGCTGTCAGGGCCGCGGTTTCACGTACGCCGCGAGCGCCGCAAGCAGGCTGGTGAGCAGCATCATGGTGAACGCCTGCGTCACGCCCGACCAGCCACTCAGGCCCAGGGTTTCAATCAGCGTGCGGGCCACGGCCCCCAGCGAACGCAGCCACAACGGACCGTTCGCGGCGAGCGCCGACAGCAGCCCCAGGGACAACAGACCCAGGGCCGCGGCGCCCAGGAACAGCAGCACACTGAGCAGCAGCAGGGCCACGCGGCCCGGAGAGAAACGGTGGACAGGCTGAATAGGGGGGGCTGACTGCTCGGCCATCGGGTGAATTGTAAAGCCGATCCCGGGCGGCGCAGTGAGGCTCTTCACAGGGCGTGCCGGATGCAGCGCGGCTGGCTACACTCTGGGCGTGACCCTGCCCGCCCGTGTACGCGTGACCCGTCCCCCCCTGCCCCTCGCCCCGGCCCTGAAAACCGCCGCGGCCCGCCTGTGCCCCGGAGCGCCCCTGGAGGCGCTCAGTGCCGCCGCGCTCGCCATCGCAGGCGGCAGCGTGATCGGCGCGCATCTGCGCTGGGCGTCCGGAGAGGCCGCAGGGGTCGACTCCGGATGGCGCGGGCGTGGCATCGAGGAGGCGCTGGCCTCCGCCGTGGCCTGAACGGAGCGGCGGAGAATCGGGACACGCCCCCCGGAGAACCTAACGCCCGTTTGGTAGCCTGGGCGACATGACCAGCACCCTGCCCGCCCCCGGCATGTCGTTCGCCCTGAACGACGAGCAGCGCATGATCGTGCAGCATGTCCGCGAGTATGTGCGGGCCGAGATCGCCCCGAAAGCCGCCGCGTACGACCGCAGCGGCGACTACCCCCATGAACAGCTGCGCGGCCTCGCGGAACTCGGACTGCTGGGCGCCACCGTCCCCGAGGAATGGGACGGCGCGGGCCTGGACTCCGTCACCTACGCGCTGTGCCTGGAGGAGATCGCCGCGGCCGATGCCAGCGTCGCCGTGATCGTCAGCGTGCAGAACGGCCTGCCCGAACAGATGATCCTGCGCTACGGCACCGACGAGCAACGCCACCGTTACCTGCGTCCCCTCGCCGCCGGGCGGCACATCGGCGCATTCTGCCTGACCGAAAGCAGCGCCGGCAGCGACGCCGCCAGCCTCCGCCTCAGCGCCGCCCGCGACGGCGACCACTGGGTGCTGAACGGCACCAAAGCCTGGATCACCAGCGGCGGTCAGGCCGACACGTACCTGGTGATGGCCCGCACCAGCGGCCCCGGCGCGCGCGGCATCTCCTGTTTCATCGTGGAAAACGGCGCGGCAGGCCTGAGCTTCGGGCGGCCTGAGGAGAAACTGGGCCTGCACGCCTCGCACACCACCACCGTCACCTTCGAGGACGTTCGCGTGCCACACGCCAACATGGTCGGAGAGGAAGGGCAGGGCCTGATCGTGGCCCTCGCCAGTCTGGACGCCGGGCGCATCGGGATCGCCATGCAGGCCCTCGGCATCGCCCGCGCCGCCCTGGAACACGCCACACGCTACGCCGCTGAACGCGAGCAGTTCGGCAAACCCCTGCGGGAGTTCGAGGGCGTGTCCTTCAAGATCGCCCGGATGGCGGCCCGGATCGAAAGCGCCCGCCTGATGGCCCTGAAAGCCGCGTGGCTCAAGGACCAGGGTCAGCCGTACAGCAAGGAGGCCAGCATTGCCAAACTCCTGGCGAGCGAGGCGGCCGTCGACTGCGCCCGCGACGCCATACAGATCTTCGGCGGAAACGGCTACAGCCGTGAGTATCCGGTCGAGCGGCTGTACCGTGACGCGAAGGTCACCGAGATCTACGAAGGGACGAGTGAAATCCAGCAGCTTGTGATCAGCCGCGCCGTGTTCGCCGAGCTGACCTGAGGCTCACGTAGGGAAAAGGCGCGTGCAGGTCAGGTCCGGCGTGCGCCTCATCATGGCAGCCGGAACTCAGTCTTCGGGTAAGGATGCTCCTGCCGTTCCCGCCCATGTCCTGTCCTGCCTGAACAGGACGTCACCCGCGATGGGGTACGAACGAACTCCCCGCCAGGACGGGGGAGGCCACCCCATGCCTGCCGGAGGTGCTGGGGCCGCCCTGATGCGAGAGGAGTGGACCACGTATGAGCGAGCAGGCCCGGCCATCACTCAGGCACCGTCCCTCGGGCAGTATGGCCGGGAGACGCAGCACGGAGCCGGACAGTGCGCAGACCCGCACACCGGCCGGAAAAAACAGCTGCCCCCGCGGGTCAGGCTCGCTGTCGGGCCGGTCGCGGCGCACCTCGGCCGCGAAGGTACGCGCCCCTTCATGTGCACGCCACTCGCGTCCGCTTCCGGGCGCGCACAATGCTCAGTGATGCTCCGGCACCTGCTCTGGATTCCCGGCGCGATCATGGTGATCGCCGTCCTGTTCGACCTGCTCGTGACCTGTATTCAGTCCGGTGAGGGTCGCCTGAGCCGCGCCGTGCAGAGGCCCCTGTACGGCCTGCTCGGCGCCGCCGCCCGCCTCACCGGTCGCCGGACGCTGCTCGCCTGGAGCGCGCCCCTGCTGATCACCGGAACACTCACCGCGTGGATCATGCTCGCCTGGGTAGGATGGACCCTGGTGTTCTGGTCACAGCCCGGCGCCCTGACCGGCGCGGACACCGGGCAGAACACCACCTTGATCGCCACGTTCTACTTCGTGGGGTACACCCTGAGCACCCTGGGCCTCGGTGAGATCATCGCCCCGCAGCCGTTCTGGCGCATCCTGACCGACATCGCGGCCATCAACGGCTTTTTCGTGCTGACTTTCGCCATCACATTCATCGTGCCCATGGCGCAGATCCGTGCCGACCGGCGCGAACTGGCCCTGCACCTGTACCGGGCCGGGCCGGGCGCGCAGGCGCTGATCCTGCAGGCGTACACCGACCACGACCGCGGCCTGCTGAGCCTCACCACGGACCTGCACCACCTGCTCAACCGACTGGACGCCGCGCACCTGAACTCCCCCTACGTGCACCGCTTTCATGACCGTGACCACCGCGATGCTCTGGACCTGAACCTGCCGGCGCTGGGCGAAGCGCTGCTGATTCTGCAGGGCGCGCTGCAGGGGGAACCCACGCCGGGCCTGCGCCGCGCGCTGGCGTGCGTGGACAGCCTGACCCGCACCTTCGAGCGGGCGCAGCCGCACCTGACGCTGCCCCCGCCGCCCCCGCCGGACCTGACGCTGCTGCGCGCCGCTGGCCTGCCGCTGGTGAACGATGAGGCCTTTCACGCGTTCCTGCGTCCCCACGCGGCACTGCGCCGGCGGCTGCATGCCATGACCGCCGCCGGGCAGTGGCGCTGGGCGCAGGTGGCCGACCCCGACGGAGCGTAAGGGGACCGAGCACACGGGGACGTCAGTCCCGGGCGTGCCGCCGGATCAGGTCCTCGCGGGCGATCACAGCCAGGCGCGGCACGTGCTGCTTGCGTGGGTCGGAGACGCCGTACGCCCGGCGGATCACACGTGACCACCACGTCAGCGCGCGCCGCCGTCCGGGCGGCAGGTCCAGCACCGTGAAGCCGTACAGCGCCAGCACGTCCGAGAAGATGCTGATGCTGAACACAGCTGTTGCCGCGTTCCACTCCGGCTCGTCCCGCACGGCCCGCGCCAGGTCCCGCACGGAATGCGTGATGATCCGCCGCCCTGCCAGGGGCCGCTCGGCGAGTTCCGTGAGGCGGGCGCTGTCCAGGTGAAACTCCACCAGCCGCTCACCTCGGCGGACCCGCTCGCCGCCCGGGAGCGCCACGTCGGCCAGCGGATAGGAGGCCATGCCCACCCGGAAGAGGCTGCTGGCGTGCGCCCCGACGCGGCGAATCCGGCCCACACGGTCGTACAGCACGTCCACGAACTGCAGGGCGGTGGCCGGCAGGTCCCGTGGCCGTTCCGGACGCAGGCCGCGCAGCCCGGACAGTCCCCGCACCTCGTACCCGCGGGCCTTCAGGTCGCCTAACAGGGCCGGAAGCGCTTCGGGAAGCCGGGGGTCGGTGCCGCTCAGATGCGCCAGCGCGCCGGGCCGCACGCCGGGAAGCACCAGCTGCCTGTCCGCCCACCGGCCCTGCACCTGCCCCGCCGTCAGCGCAACGCCCCACCGCCAGGACAGCAGCGCGGCCACCACGGCCGGCACCGGCCCTGCCAGCCGCAGACCCGGCGCTGCACTGCCAGGAGGCACCACCCGCAGGGCAGGCCACCATGTCCAGGGCCACCAACCCACCCGGACGAACGGCACCACATCGTGCCCCTCCTGGGCCGCCTGCGCGGCCAGGCCCGGGTGGCGCCGCGCGAGGGGCGGCTCGAAGGCGAAGGTCACTGTCACGCCTGCCGTGCGCAGCGCCGCGAGAACAGCCGGGGTCACAGCCGGGTCCGGTCCGCCCTCCAGCAGCAGCCCCAGGCCCGGCTGGGCGCTGCGGGCCCGCCGGAGGGTCCCCAGACCCGACCAGCGCCACACCCTGTCTGCCGCCCACGCGGCTGCCACGCCTGCCCACCACCGTCCCCGCATGACCGCCACTGTACCGCCTGAGTGTGGGTGCAGCGGGAGCCGCTTCAGGGCATCACGATCAGCTGCGCGCCCCAGCGGTCCAGGCGGTCGTGCTCCCCCTGCGTGCTCAGCGTCATCCCTGCCGCACTGAACTGCGCCACCTGCGGCGAATCCACGCGCCACGACGGCCAGCCGGGTGAGCCCGTCCGCACAAACGCCGCCCATGCGGTCTGCATGGCTTCGGCCAGCCGGGTGCGCCCGCCGCGGTCCGCACCGCGCAACACGCCCGAGGCCAACCCCATCGGGCGGGGCCACAGGAACAGCAGTTCCATGCCGTGCGCGGCGCCCAGCCCGAACAGCGGGGTGCCCCAGTCGAACCGGTACCGGAAGGCCGGTACGTCCGGCGGGTGCGCGGCCAGCTGCGCGTCATTGCCCGCGTGAAAGAACATGTCGGTTCCCAGCGCCACCAGGCCGTCCGGTGTGTCCGGGTAGCAGTCCAGGACGCGTGAGGCGCCCCCGGGTGTCAGCTGGCCCTCCAGCACGCGGCGAAGGAGCGCGCGGTCCGTGCGGGGAAACACCCGGTCCGGAAGCTTCACGAACAGCGAGTACTCATCCCGGTTGGCGCCCAGCAGCAGCGGCACCGGCGCGACCGGCCTGGCCAGCAGGGCGCTCATGGTGGCTGGCAGCACCTGCCCGTCCAGAACCGGGCGGGAGTTCAGGTGGCGCGCCCGGACGCGTTCCAGGGTGTGCAGCGCCCCCACGAAAGCCGCCGGGGGCAGCGTCCAGAGTCGTTCGCGCGTCGCCCCACTCACCCCGAGGGCCCTGGCGTACGCCTGCGCGAGCTCCAGGCTGTTGTCCAGCGTGCTCACCTGGTTCAGTCCGCCACTCTGCAGCGCCGCGCCACTCACGAGGGGCGCCAGGTCAGGGTCACGCAGCATCAGCGCGCACGCCACGGCCCCCGCCGACTCGCCGGCCACCGTGATGCGCGCCGGGTCCCCGCCGAACGCCGCGATATTCCGGGCCACCCAGCGCACCGCGGCCCCCTGGTCCTGGTACCCGGCGTTCGGCGTGAACCGCTCGTCCCCGAACAGCCCCCCGAAGTTCGCGTAGCCCAGTGGGCCCAGCCGGGAGTTGACGGTCACCACCACCACGCCCCGCCGGGCCGCGTACTCCCGGCCGTCGTACAGGCGGCCACTCCCGGCCCGGAACGCGCCCCCGTGAAACCACACCAGCACCGGGTGCCCCTCCCCGTGCGGGGGCGCCCACACGTTCAGGTGCAGGCTGCCCTCCAGCGACCGCGCCAGCGTCACCGACGGATCCAGGGGTTGCAGCACGTCCGGCGCGAACGCCGACGCGTCACGCACCCCGCGCCACTCTGCGGGCGGGGCAGGCGGCGCGAACCTCAGCGGGCCGCGGGCCGGCGCGGCGTACGGCAGGCCCAGCCACGCCAGAGCGGGTTGTCCGTTCTGGGCGCGCACAACCCGCCCCGCCACCCGTCCCGTGTCCGTCGCGCGCACGACCGGGGGCCGGGCGTCACTGCAGCGCTCTCAGACACTGAGCTGCACGATCAGCCGCTCCAGCGCCACGCCGGCGTCCAGGCCGCGCTTCATGGCAAGGTCAGCGTCCAGGATGCGGTTGAGGTGTGCACGGATCCGCGCCTCATTCAGGCGGCGCGCCACCTCCAGCGCCTTCTTCGCCGGGTACGGCTTGACCCCCAGGCGCTGCGCCGCCACCTGTTCCGTAACCCGCCCCCCCTCCTGCTGCAGGGCCACGCAGCGCGCCACGAGGCTGTACTGCCACACGACCGCGCCCATCAGCTTGAACGGATCTTCACCGGACGCCAGCAGGCGCCGCAACTGCGTGACCGCTTCGCCGGGTTTTCCGGCGGTCGCGGCGCCCAGCATGGCGAAACTGTCTCCGGGCGGCTCGCGGCCCACCACGCGCCGCACCGCCTCACGGGTAAACGGGCCGTCGAGCAGCGCCAGTTTGTTCAGCTCCCCGGCGATGCCGGCCAGGTCCGCGCCAAACACCTCCGCGAGGTAGGCGCACGCGTCCCGCTCCACGGGAAGCCGCTCCTTGCGGGCGCGCTGCACGACCCAGCCGGCCACATCCCCCGGCTTGGACGGGGCGGGGGAGGGCACCACCTCACCACGCGCCTCATACAGCTTCAGGCGCGTGGCGGGCGGCGTCTCATCCAGGAGCGCCACCGTGACCGGCGCGGCCGCCAGCAGCTCCAGCAGCGCCTTGTCGGGCTTCACGCCTTCCAGGTCCACAATCACGCCGCCGTCCCCGAACAGCCCTGGGTTCAGGTGCGAGCCGACCGTGTCGGCCGTGACGTCCTCGCCGCCCAGTCGCGGCAGCGCCCGGGCGTCAAGCCCCCGGGCGCTCAGCGTGTCCCGCAGCGTTTCATCCGCGAGAAAGCGGTTCCCGCTGAACACGATCAGTGGCACGCCGGGGCCCCCTCCACGGGCGGCAGGGGGGGAGGCTCAGCGCCGCGCGCGCCTCGCACAGTTCCGCGTACATGCGGGCCGCTGACTCCGGCCGCTCGGACCGGTCACGGGAGAGGCTGCGGCGCAGCAGGTCATGCAGCGGCTCCGGGCCGGGCAGGTCCGCGCGCCGCTCGTGAATCCCGGCCAGCCAGCCCAGGGCGTCCTCGTACGGCGGGTGGCCGGCCAGGCAGTCGAACAGCAGCACGCCCGCCGAGTACAGGTCGCTGCGCGGGTCCCCCCGCACGCCCAGAAACTGCTCGGGCGCCATGAAGTGCGGGGTGCCCATGCGCGTGCCGCTGTGAATGTCCAGCGGCAGGGACCCGGCGTGACTCATGCCGAAATCGATGACCCTCACGCCGGGCAGGGCGGCCTCCCCGCCGGCCAGCAGGACATTCTCCGGTTTCAGGTCCTGATGCGTGACGCCTCCGGCATGCAGCGCCGCGGCGGCCGCGAGAACCCCCGCCGTGACCTGCGTGGCTTCGTCCACGTTCAGTAGTTCGCGTTCCAGGCGTTCGCGCAGAGTGCCGCCCGGCACAAACGGAAAGATCAGCTGCGTGCGCGTGAACGTCAGGGGGGACACGATCAGCGGGTGCTGGACCAGGGCGGCCACGCGGCCTTCGTGCTCAAAGCGGGCCCGGGTGTCCGGGTCGCCGGCCATCAGGGTCTTGACGAACACGCGCTGCCCGCGCCAGATGGCAAGCTCGCTGCGCACGCCGGCGCGTTCGGCCAGCACGGTCCGGTCGGTCAGGGTCTGAGGGGCGCTGAGGTCAGGACTCACTGGCGTTAAGTCTTTCACATTCCTTCTCCGGGAAAGCAGACTGGAGAACACTGTAGCGCTCCGGCCCGTCTGCACGCGCGTTCAGCGGCCACGGGCGCCCGGTCCCGCCGTGCAGGGGGCCGGCGCTCCGGCCGGGCACACGGCCGCGAGGGCCCGGTAGAACGTCACCAGCCGCTCCGCAACGCCCGGCGTGAACCGGTTGCCGCCGAGGTGCGGGCCACTGAGCTGCATCAGCCCCCCCAGGCCGGGAAGCGCCGCCTGACTGTACAGCGCCTCGCCGTTCAGCCCGAACGGCACCGTCCGGTCATCCCGGCTTCCCACCACCAGCAGCGGCAGCGTACCCGCGTGCGCCACCAGCCAGCGGGGGTTGAGGTCCGCTTCAGGGGCCGACACGCGGTTGTACGCTTCCTCAATCTCCTGCCGGCGCGACGCCGCGGACCGGTACGCAAGGTCCACGTCCACCCACGCGTCAATCAGGGCCACGCCCTCCACCGGGTACGGCGCGCCGGGCAGGGCGCTGCGCAGGGCCATCAGCCCGCCCATGCTGAGTCCCAGGGCGTAGGTGTGTCCGTTCCACATGAACTGCCGCGTGGCCGTGGCGTGCGTGACCCCCAGCGCGGTCAGGTCGGCCGGGCTGCCCCACGTGCTCGGGCCACCGTCGCTCGACAGCAGCACCGCGAACCCGGCGCGCAGCAACGCGTCGGTCAGGACGCTCGCCTGCGGACTTGCGCGCAGGTGCTCGGGCGTCTGCCCACGCGGGTGAGACACCACGACCAGCCCGCACCCCGCGCCGCTGCATGAGGGCGGCACGCGCAGCAGGGAGGCGGCGCGGCCGGCCCCCACCGGGACCCAGCCGCGCCGCGCGGTCGCCGCCGCGTCGGTGGCGGCGGGCGGCACGATCAACGCCCCGGCAGTTACGCTCAGCAGGCACAGGAGAAGCATCAGGACTCGGTTCACCGGGCGGCACTCTAGCGTGTGCGCCATCACGGGCGTCTGAGCGCCCCCGCCGTGAAGCCCCGCCGGTCCCTGCCGCATCAGATCAGCGGCCGAACACCAGGGTGCTCAGGCGCGTGTTCAGCAGCGCCCGCCCCAGCAGCGCCGGGAGGCCCAGCGCCAGCAGGAAGTACCCGACCATTGTCAGGGCCACCTGCCACGGCGGACCCTGCGGCGCGTCCCAGCGTTCCAGCGCCTGAAGCAGCGCCGGGTGAATCAGGTACACCTGCAGGCTCACGGTGCCCAGGAGCGCCACGGTGAGCCGCACGGCCGAGGCGCTGCTCTGCACGCGGAACGCCACGCCCAGCAGGGTCAGGGCCATCAGGCTGGTGTACGTCCACGACAGACCTGAGTACACGAGGGGCGTCACGGGCGTTCCACGCACGTACGCCAGTGCCTGCGGCAGGTACAGGCCGTACACCAGGGCGAGCAGCGGCAGCAGCAGCCAGCGCCGGCGCCGCCACCACGCCGGAAATTCATCCAGGCGTGCGCCCACCGCGACGCCCAGCGTGATGGGCAGCATGTACCACAGCACCGTACTGGCCGGGAAGGGCAGCTTCAGCACCTCACGGTTCAGCAGGTACAGTCCCAGCTGGAGCGCCAGGCCCAGCAGCAGCGCCGCCGTGATGCCCGGGCGCCGCCGGGCCAGCGGCAGCATCAGCGGCAGCACCATGTAGACCTCCAGCGCCACGAGCAGGAAGTACAGGTGGTAGCTGGCCTTGCCGTACAGCAGCCAGTCCCGCCAGCGCTCAGGGTCAGTCAGGGATGACGGGTCCCGCTGCCCGGTCCACACGTACCACAGGATGTACAGGACGCTCCACAGCAGGTAGGGCCACGCGCCGCGCGTCAGGCGCCGCCACGCGTAGCGGCCCGGTTCGAAGCGCCGCAGCAGGCTGCGCGTGAGCACCACGGCCGACAGAAACACGAACGCCGGCACCGCGAAGTGCAGCGTGCGGTTGAGCAGCAGCGTCACAAGGTGGGCGGTGGAGGCCGGATCCAGGTACCGCAGCATCACTCCGGTCGAGTGATGGGCGACCACCTCGATGATGGTCAGGCCGCGGAACATGTCGATGGCGGTCAGATTGTCGGCGCGCGCCGCGCGCGGGGGCGGGGCGGCGGGTGAGGCAGGGGGAACGTCCGTCACAACCTCCCCACCCTACCCCGCCTGGGCAACGGCGGGGTGAATGCCGGTCAGGTGCGCCCACGCACTTCAAACCCCGCGTCCTGCAGAATCGAGGCGGCGCTCGCCACGTCCTCCGGCGTTTCCAGACCCAGGCGGATCGCGCCGCCCTCCTCACGAATGGCGAGCACCTCAATATCCTTGATATTCACACCCGCCGCGCCGAGGGCCTGCGTGACCGCCCCGATCTGGTTGGGCCGGTCCGGCACCGCCACCACGAGGTCATGCCGCTGCGGCAGCAGGCTGCGCTTCACGATGGGCAGGCTGTCGCGCGTGCGTTTGCCCTCGTGTGCGGCGGCCAGCAGTTCCTCCGGTTCATCCAGGTCTGCTTCCAGACGTTCCAGCTGACGGCGGAACCGCGTCAGCGCTTCACGCAGGGCTTCCTTGTTCTCAACGACCATGTCCCGGCTCATGCGCGGATCACCGCTGGCCACGCGCGTCAGGTCCCGGAACCCCCCTGCGGCCAGCAGGCTGAGGCGCTCGTCGCGCGCCACCATGTGCGTCAGCGCCAGGCTGGCCAGATAGGGCAGGTGACTGACCGTGGCCACCAGGGCGTCATGTGCGTCCGGGGGCATCACCACCGGCGCCGCGCCCAGCTGTTCCACAAGCGTCCGCGCGCGGCTCAGGGCCGTGAGGGGAGTGTGGTCGGTGGGCGTCAGGACCCACACGGCGTTTTCCAGCAGGGCCGCGCGGGCGTGCGTGACCCCGCCGCGCTCGCTGCCCGCCATGGGATGCCCGGCCACGAAGTGCCGCACACCCAGCCGCTCCATTTCCGCCGCAATGCCACTTTTCACGCTGCCCACGTCCGTCACGAGCGCCTGCGCGTTCAGGAACGGCGCCAGGTCCCGCGCCAGGGGCGCCAGGGCCCGCATGGGCGCGGCCAGCACCACCAGGTCAGCGCCGCGCAGCCACTCGCCCGGCGCGGCCCGCACCTCATCCACCACGCCCAGCGCCTCCGCTTCCCGCAGCACGTCCGGACTGGCGTCCAGGCCGATCACGCGCCTCGCCAGGAACCGTTGCCGCAGGCCCAGCGCCACACTCCCCCCGATCAGACCCACGCCAGCCACGACCGCCGTGCCGAACAGAGGAGAGGGGGCCACGCTCGCCGCACCGGACTCGGAACTCATGACGCGGAGGCTAGCATGCACGTCCCGCCGCGGCGCGCGCCCGTGCAGACGGCCCCGCGCTGTCTGCTGCTCGCGGACGCCCCGCCCGGGGCGGGCAGTACAGTTGCACCCGTGCCCGGTCCCGAAGTTCTGCTGTACGGTCTGCCGCTCGCCTTTCTCGCCGGGTTCATCGACGCGGTCGCCGGGGGGGGCGGCACCATCACGCTTCCCACCCTGTTCTTCATGGGCCTCAGCCCGGCGCAGGTGGTCGCCACGAACAAACTTCTGGCGATCTTCGGCTCCGGCAGCGCCACCGCGCAGTACTGGCGTAAAGGCCACGTGGAGCGCGCGCTGGTGCTGCGCCTCATTCCGCTGGCACTCGCCGGCAGCGCCCTGGGGGCGTTCCTGGTGCATTTCGTGAACCCGGACGCCTTCCGTACCCTGGTGGCCGTCGTGATCCTCGGCGTGGGCGCCCTGGTGCTCGTGAACAAATCCTTCGGGCTTGAAGACCGCTACCCGGGCCTGAGCGCACGCACGCTGGCACTGACCCTGCCCGGCACGTTCATCATCGGGACCTACGACGGCTTTCTGGGGCCGGGCACCGGCACGTTCGCCATGTTCCTGTTTGCCCTTGCGGGCTTCAACCTCGTGCGCTCAAGCGGCAACGCCCGCACCATCAACTTCGCCACGAACCTCGGCGCGTTCCTGTTCTTCCTGATCGGCGGCCAGATGGTCTGGTGGATCGGGCTGCCCATGGGCGCTGCGAACGCCCTGGGCGCCACCCTGGGTGCACGCCTGGCGATGCTGCGGGGCAGTTCATTCGTGAAATGGATGTACGGCGCGATCGTGCTGCTCGTCGCTGCGCGCCTGATCTTCATCCCCTGACGCCCGGTCGGCGCTGCACGGCATGGGGTCGGCGTGCAGGCCGCGCCGGGCCGCTGCAGGGAACGGTTCTGTCCGCTACACAGTAGGCCCTGACAGTTTCCTTTCAGAACGCGGATTTGCTGTTCAGATAGCGGGTGGAACCCCATGAAGGCGATTGCATTACAGAAAGAGAAGTGAAGAACACACTAATACAAGGGTATGATTGCCGTTCTTACCGACTCCACCTGTGATCTGCACCCGGACAGTGCGCAGCAGATGGGCATTCGCGTTGTCCCCCTGCAGGTCAACATGCAGGAACGCACCATGCTCGACTGGCTGGAAATCGACCCGGACGCCGTGTACGACCACATGCGCACTGGGGGCGCTGCCACCACCGCGCCCGTCTCGGTCAGCGCGTTCGCCGAACAGTACCGCGAACTCCTGAAAACGCACGACGCCGTCTTAAGCCTCCACCTGTCCGGCAAGCTGTCTGAAACGGTGCGGAACGCCCAGGAAGCCGCGCAGGCCCTGGGCGAGACCAGCCGCATTCACGTGCTCGACACCGAGGTGGCCGGCGGTCCCCTGGCCGAACTTGCCATGGTGGCGCGCACCCACCTGAACAGCAGCGAAGATCTTCAGGGCGCCGCGAAAGCCGTGCTGGATGCCCGGGACCGCATGTACTCCGAAATGTCGGTGGCCAGCCTGGAGTACCTGCGCCGCAGTGGCCGGATCGGGCGGGCCCAGGCGCTGCTGGGCAACATGCTGAGCCTGCGGCCCATCCTCGCCTTCGACCACGGCGAACTGAAAGCCACGCGCCGCGTGAAGGTGGACCAGGCCGCCGCGGACATGCTCGACAGCATCAAGGGCCGCCTGGGGAACGCGCCGGTGAGCGTCACGATCATGCACGCCGGGCGCGACACGGCCCGGATCAATGCGCTGCGCAGCGCCATGGCCGCCAGCGGCTTGAACGTGCAGCGCGGCCGCGTGCAGCTGATGGGGCCCGTGATCGGCGCGCACGTCGGGCCGGGCACGTACGGCTTTACGGCGCTGCCCCTCGCCTGAGGCGAGGGCAGACAGAGCAGGAGGGGGCCGCGAGATACGCAGCCCCCTCCTTGCAGCGGTCCTACTGCGTGCTGCGCGGGTCCAGCACGTCCCGCAGGCCGTCACCCAGCAGGTTGAAGCCCAGCACCGTCAGGAAGATCGCCAGGCCCGGGAACACCATCGTCCACGGCGCGTCAATGTAGTACTGGCGGCTGTCGCTGATCATCGTGCCCCACTCCGGCAGAGGGGGCTGCGCCCCAATGCCAAGGAATCCCAGGGCCGCCACCTCAATGGTGGCCGTGGCGATGCTCAGCGCGCCCTGCACGATCAGTGGTGACAGGCTGTTGGGGAGCACGTGCCGGAAGATCATACGGGTCTGCGAGGCGCCCAGCGCACCCGCCGCCTGCACGAACTCCCGTTCCCTCACGGAAAGCACCACCCCGCGCGCCAGGCGCAGGTACACCGGCACCTGCACCAGCGACACGGCCAGCATCGCGGTCACCAGCTGCGGGCTGTTCAGCGCGAACAGGCGGTCAAGGCCGGCGATCAGGAGGGGAGGGTCACTGGTGCTGAAGATGCTGGCAAATCCGATGGCCAGCAGGATGCTCGGAAAGGCCAGCATCACGTCCGTCAGGTACCCCAGGACGCTGTCCAGCCACCCGCCGTAATACCCGGCCAGCAGGCCTAGCAGCGTGCCGAGCACGAGCGCCAGGATGGTGCTCACCACGCCGACTTTCAGACTGATCCGCGTGCCGTGCAGCACGCGCGTCATAACGTCCCGGCCCAGGTTGTCCGTTCCAAACGGTGCGGCCCAGGCATTCACCTTGCCGCTGACCGGATCGGTGTAGGTTTCCGCCACGTCCTTGTTCCACAGGGCCGTCACGCTGGGCGGCTTCAGGGTCAGGCGGTAGTTGCGGTCAGTGGTGGGATCGTACGGCTTCAGGACGCTGGCCAGCACTGCCAGCAGCACGAACGCGAGGACAATCACTGCGCCGACCTTGCCGGGCGTGCTGCGCCGGAACCGGCGCCAGAAGATACTGTCCTGCTTTCGTTTCACAGCCGGAACGGTTGCGGTTGTCATGTCTTCACCAGTTCCTTTCAGCTGTACTGAATGCGGGGGTCCAGGGCAGCGTAACTCAGGTCCACGATCAGGTTCGCGACGCTCACCACCAGGGCCGCGAAGATCACGCCGCCCTGAATGATGGGGTAGTCCCGCTGACTGATCGCTTCATACACCCACGAGCCGATCCCCGGCCACGAGAAGATCGTTTCGGTCAGGACGGCGCCGCCCAGCAGCGCCCCGGCCTGCAGGCCGATGACCGTCACGACCGGCAGCAGGGCGTTGCGCAGCGCGTGCTTGACCGTCACGGCCCGCTGCGTGAGGCCCTTGGCGCGGGCTGTCCGCACGTAATCCTGTCCCAGCACGTCCAGCATGGAACTGCGCGTGATGCGCGCGATGATTGCCAGGGGGATGGTCCCCAGCGCGATGGCCGGCAGAATCAGGTGCCGCAGCGCGTCCCAGCTCGCCGCCGGCTGACCGCGCAGCAGGCCGTCGAGCACGTAGAACCCGGTCATGGGCTGCAGGTCCGTCTCACTGCCCAGCCGGGCGCTCGGCGGCAGCCAGCCCAGCTTCACGGCAAAGAAATACGACAGCAGCAGGCCAAGCCAGAACACGGGCATGCTCACGCCCAGCAGGGAGATGGTGGTAGCGAGGTTATCCCAGAAGCTGTTGCGGCGCAGCGCGGCGAGAATCCCGGCCGGCATGCCCACCAGCAGGGCGAACAGCAGGGCCGCGACACTCAGCTCGGCGGTCGCCGGAAAGCGGGCCTTCAGGTCGTCCAGCACCGGAATGTTGCTCTTGATGCCGGTGCCCAGGTCGCCGCGCAGCAAGGCGTTCATGTACTTCGGGTACTGGGCGTCGAGCGGATTGGACGGATTGAGGAACCACGGCTTGTTGAGGCCCAGCTGCTCACGCAGCGCAGCGGCCGCTTCCGGCGTGGCGCGCTCGCCCAGCATGGCCACTGCCGGGTCACCGGGAATCGAACGGACGAACACGAAAACCACCAGGCTGATGCCCAGCATGACCAGCACGGTCCGCAGCAGGCGGCGAATCAGGTAACTGCCCAAAGCAAACCTCCAGAAAAACAGTTGGTGATGAATGGACCTGCGCGCGCGGAGGCCGGGGCAGGCGCCCGGATGGACGCTGCTCCGGCCCCACGCGGGCGGCTTATTTCTTGCCGGGAACGCTGACGGAGTTGAACGCTTCGCTGCCCAGGGGGCTGGGCACCCAGCCCTTCACGTAGGTCCGTGCGGCGGCCAGGGGGTTGCTGTGAACCATCGGGATGCGGTACGCGGCGTTGTAGGTCATTTCGTGCAGCTGCTGGTAGATCTTGGCCTTGGCGGCCTGCGTGGGTGCGGCGCGGCCCTGTTGCAGCAGGGTCTCGACGGTGCTGGGGTTCCAGTTGATGTCGTCGCTGGCGTTGCTGCCGTAGTACGCGCCGTAGAAGTTGTCGGGATCGCCGTAGTCGCCGGTCCAGCCGATCATGTACATGTCGAAGCCGGGTTCCTTGTTGCGGTCTTCCAGGTATTTGGCCCAGTCCTCGGTTTTCAGGTTCACCTTCACGCCGATGGCACTCAGGTCAGCGGCAATGGCCTCGGCGATGGGTTTGGGGTTCGGGAAGTACGGGCGGGACACGGGCATGTACCACAGGTCCAGGCTGATGCCGTTCGGGTAGCCGGCGTCAGCGAGCATTTTCTTCGCAGCGGCAGGATCGAACTTGTAATCCGCGGGCACCTTGCTGCTGTTTGCCCAGGCCATCACGGGCGGCACGAAGGAGGCGTTGCTGATGCCCAGGCCGTTCCAGAAGGCATTCACGATCTCCTTCTTGTTGATGGCCATGCTGATCGCCTGGCGCACCTTCTCGTTCTTCAGGTACTGGTTGCGGTTGTTCAGGCTCAGGAAGCCCACGTTGAAGCTGGGCCGCTTGACCGCCACGAGGTTCTTGTCGGCCTGCACGCTCTTGAGGCTGTCGGGCGTGAGGTCGTTGGCAAAGTCGATGGTGCCGGCCTTCAGCTCGTTCAGGCGCTGGCTGGCGTCCTTGATGGACCGGATGATCAGCTGGTCGACCTTGGCCTTCTCACCCCAGTACAGCTTGTTGGGCAGCAGGGTCACGCGGTCACCGGTGCGCCAGCTCTGGAAGACAAACGGGCCGGTGCCGACGGGTTTGCTGGCTGGCGTGCCGTACTTCGCACCTTCCTTCTTGATGGCCGTGGGGCTGGCAATCCCGAAGTACCCGGCGGCGAGCACGTTGGGCAGCACGCTGGAGGGTTTGTTCAGGTCAATGCGGACGGTTGAGTCGTTGACCTTGACGATGTTCTTGATGACGGCCGTGGCGTCGCCCTTGTAGCCGCCGAGCAGCTCGCCAACGATTTCGAAGGTGCGGCCCTGATCACGGAAGCTGTAGGGGTGGGCTTTGTCCCACCAGCGGCTGAGGTTGAACACAATCGCGTCGGCGTTCATGGCGGTGCCGTCGTGGAAGCGGACGCCCTTACGGAGCGTGAAGGTCCAGGCGGTGTTGTTCGCGTTGGGTGTCCACTTGGTGGCCAGACCGGGTTTGAGGTCGGTGGTGCCGTCCTCGAAATCCACCAGGGTGTCGTAGATCTGGCGCTGCACGAGGATGCTGATGCCGTCGGTGATGTTCCCGGGCTCCAGGCTGACGGGCTCGCCGTTACCGCCGAAAACCAGCGTGGCGGCCGACGCGGCGCTGAGGGTGGAGAGCAGAGCGGTCAGGAGCAGTTTCTTCATGGAACCTCCGCACCCGCCGCCTGAACCCACGGCGCCCCGGACGGGGCGTGTGGCGTTGGACGGGCAGGTGATGAAAACAGGAAAACGTGCGCTTAGGGTATGGGCCACCTGTGGGGGTGTCAAGCGAGCGTCCCGGCGTAGCGGCACCCGCCGGGCCACGGGCGGCAGGGAAGCCTGCGGGGCGCCGGCGGCGTGCAGTGCGGGCGGCGCCGGGGCCTGGCCCGGAGGACGGTGTTCAGCCCACCCCGATGGGGGTGCGGAGTACCCCAATGCCCTCGACCTCAACCTCGACCACGTCCCCGGCGTTCAGGGCGCCCACTCCTTCGGGCGTGCCGGTCAGGACGACGTCCCCGGGCTCCAGCGTCACGAACCGCGTGACGTACACCAGGATGTCCACGACCGGGAAGATCAGGTGACTCGTGCGGCTGTCCTGGCGCACGGCGCCGTTCACGCGGGTCTGCACGCGCAGGTCGGTGGGGTCCAGGTCGGTTTCCAGCCAGGGGCCCAGCGGGCAGAACCGGTCGGCGGCCTTCGCGCGGAACCACTGAAGGTCCGTTTTCTGAAGGTCCCGCGCCGTGAGGTCCAGCCCGCAGGTGTACCCGGCCACGTGCGCCAGCGCGGTGTCCGGCGTGAGGTGCCGGGCGCGCTGGCCGATCACGAGGGCCAGTTCCCCCTCAAAGTGGAAATTCTGGGTCCAGTCTGGCCGGTCCACGGTGCCGCCCGGTTCCGCCAGGGCATTGGGGCCTTTCAGGAAGATGCCCGGCTCACGCGGCAGGTCCCCGGTGTCGTTCCCCAGCTCCCGGATGTGATCCAGGTAGTTGCGGCCCACACACACGATCTTGGTCGGCTCGGCCGGGGCCAGCAGCGCCGCCGGGTTGAAGGGCACCGTGGTGCCCAGGGGTTCGCCCCGCATGCCGCGCGTCAGGTGAACCTGCGCGCCGTCCAGTTCGCCCCAGTGCGCCTGCCCTTCATGGGAAATTCTGACCAGTTGCATGCGCGCAGGATACGGGACGCGCGGGTGCCCGGCGCACTTCAGGCGATCAGCGGGGCGGGACGGCCAAAATGGTAGCCCTGCAGGTACGTGCAGCCCACGTCGCGCAGCAGCTGGGCCTGCCGGGCGGTCTCTACGCCTTCGGCAATGGTGCTGAGGTCCAGCGCGCGGGCCAGGGTCACGATGCTCCGCACGACGTCCAGTGCGCGCCGCCCCCCGGGCGTGTCCTGGCCTACGTCCTGCACGAACGACCGGTCAATTTTCAGGTGCTGCACGGGCAGGGTTGCGAGCGCCGACAGGCTGGAGTACCCCGTGCCGAAGTCGTCGAGCGCCAGCTGAACGCCGAGGTCCCGCAGGCGGGTGAGGACCTCGCGGGAGCGGTCGGCGTCCAGCAGCGACGTTTCGGTGATTTCCAGCACCAGCTGGTCAGGCGGCAGGCCGGTGTCGTCCAGCACCCTGGCGACCCGCTGCACGTAATCCCCCTGCTCAAATTCCAGTGGGCTGACGTTCACGGAGACGCGGCTCAGCCGGCCGCTCTGCACCTGTGTGGCCGCCTCGCGCAGCATGAACTCCCCCAGCTCATGGATCTGCCCGGAGCTTTCCGCCAGCGGAATGAACGCCGCGGGGCTGATCAGCGTGCCGCCCCTGCGCCAGCGGATCAGGGCCTCGTGCGCCACCGGCGTGAAATCCTGCGCGCGGACCACCGGCTGGTAGACCGCGAGCAGCTCCCCGCGGGTCCGGGCGTGGTGCAGCGCGGAGACGAGTTCAATTTCGGCGGCGCTGCGCCGGTCGTGCTGGGCGTTGAAGTACGCGTAGCGCTGGCCGCTGCGTTTGGCGCGGTACATGGCGGTGTCCGCGCGGGTCAGCATCTCGTCGGCGTCCACGCCGTCGTCCGGGTACAGGCTCACGCCCGCACTCCAGGCAACAAACAGTTCCTGCCCGTTCA
The DNA here is from genome assembly GCF_020229735.1 of Deinococcus taeanensis. Classification (NCBI taxonomy): domain Bacteria; kingdom Thermotogati; phylum Deinococcota; class Deinococci; order Deinococcales; family Deinococcaceae; genus Deinococcus; species Deinococcus taeanensis. Next base: position 1,211,691 of record NZ_CP083455.1, read on the forward strand.
GCACGAACGGCACGCGGAAGGCGTCCTGGAGACGATCGAGAATCTGATCGGTGGCCTGAATGTCTCGCACGTCCGTGAGAACCAGCGTGAACTCATCGCCGCCCATCCGGGCCACAAGGTCACTGCTGGAGACCGCGTCGCGAAGGCGCACCGCCACCTGCTGAAGCAGGAGGTCCCCGGTTTCGTGCCCCAGCGTGTCGTTGATGACCTTGAAGCGGTCAAGATCCAGCAGGCACAGTGCCACGCGCTCTCCCGTCAGGGTGACGCGCCGCGTGGCCTGCGACAGGTGCTGCCGGAAGTGGGCGCGGTTGGGCAGGCCGGTCAGCGGGTCGGTCAGGGCCAGATGATCCAGCTGCGTCTGTGCGCGGCGGCGGTCAAGTTCCGCAGTGACGATCTCCGCGAGGTGCTTCAGGTCCTCAATGTCCTGCGCGCTGAAGGGCCGCGGCTGGTGGTCGATGAGGCACAGCGTCCCGACCGCGTACCCCTCCGCACTCATTACGGGAATCCCTGCGTACGCCCGGACGTTCTCTTCGCCTGTCACGCAGTCCAGGCGGTGGGCTCTCGGGTCGAGGTGCGTATCGGCCATCACCAGCGGCCCGCTGTGCTCAATCGTGAGGCTGCACACCGACGACGCCCGGGGCATCTCAAGGGCAGGGTGGCCCACCTGCGCCTTGAACCACAGCCGGTCGTGATCCACGAGGCTCAGGAGAACCACGGGGACCCGGAAGTGCCGGGCGGCGAGCTGCACGATCCGGTCGAACGCTTGCTCGGGCGGGGTGTCCAGCAGGTTCAGCGCGCGCAGAGCCTCCAGCCGGCCGGCCTCATCGCCCATGACAGCCAGCGACTGAAAAGCATTCAGGTCCGGCAGGTCAGGCCACATGCGCGCAGTGTCCAGCACAAGGCCTCACACGAACCTGTCAGTCCAGGGACTGAAGGCCGGGTGAGACCCCTGTGGGCGACGCGTCTGCCGGCTGGCCGGTTACTTGAGGAGGTGGCGGCTGATCACGACACGCTGAATTTCGTTGGTGCCTTCATAGATCATGTTCAGTTTCACGTCGCGCAGCAGTTTCTCCACGGGGTACTCACCCACGTACCCGTACCCGCCGTGCACCTGAATGGCTTCGTTCGCGGCGCTGAAGGCCATTTCCGAGCAGTACGCCTTGGCGATGGCGCTCTCGTAGCCGTGCGCCTGATGCTGATCGACCAGCCACGCGGCCTTCTGGTACATCAGGCGGCCGGTCTCGATGCCCATGGCCATTTCGGCCAGCTTGAACTGAATGGCCTGAAATTCCGCGATGGGTTTCCCGAACGCCGCGCGCTCCCTGGCGTACTTCACGCTCTCGTCCAGGGCGCGCCGGGCGATGCCCACCGAGCCGGCCGCCACAGGAATGCGGGTCTTGTCGAGGGTTTTCATGGCGATCTTGAAGCCGTCACCCAGGCCGCCCAGCTGGTTCTCGCGGGGCACCCGGACGTTCTCGAACACCAGTTCGCTGGTCAGGGAGGCACGCTGGCCCATCTTGTGTTTGATCTTGTTGTACGTGAACCCGGGGGCGTCCCGGGGAACGACGAGCGCCACCGTGGCGCGGTGGCCCCCCTGGCGGTCCGTGGTGGCAAACACGACCGTTACCTCGGCGAGGCCGCCGTTGCTGATCCACATCTTCGTGCCGTTGATGACCCATTCGTCGCCGTCCAGCACGGCGGTGGTGCCCATTGCCGCTGCGTCGGAACCGTTGTTCGGTTCGCTGAGGGCAAAGGCGGCCAGGCCGGCCTTCTCGGTCAGGGGGGTCAGGAAACGCTGCTGCTGCTCCTGCGTTCCGCCGATCAGGATGGGGGCGATGCCCAGCTCACTGGCCATCAGGACCGTGTAGATGCCCATGCAGCCGTAGGCGAGTTCCTCGCCGATCAGGCACTCGTCGAACATGCCCAGGCCAAGGCCGCCGGCGTGCTCGGGAATGGTGGGGTTCAGGATGCCCACCTCGAAGGCCTTTTCCACGACCTGCCAGGGCAGTTCCTCCTTCTGGTCGTACTCGGCGGCGATCGGAATGATCTCCTTGCGGGCGAAGTCGCGGGCAAGTTGTTGCAGCTGGCGTTGTTCGTCGTTCAGGGTGAAGTCCATAGGCACTCCTCAGGGGTTTCGGCCGGGGCGAAACGGTGGGAATCACACAGCGGTTTATACTGGGTTCAATCTTATCAGGTCGGGACGCAGGCCGCCGGGGCGCCCCTGTCACGGCCTGCGTCACGCCCCACCCACTCAGTGCAGCTCGCGCAGCACCGCCGCCAGCAGCAGCACATTCACGCACAGCAGGACATTCGACACCGGGATCGTCCAGGCATCATTCTGCCGTTTTTTGCGCCTCATTCGTCGTTTCCGGGCCACAGCGCGGTGAAGGTAGCACCCCCGCCCTGCGCCCGAATGCGAAAAAGACCGCATTGCCCCTGATGGGGGCGGCCCCCCGGCCGGCGGTCAGGGTGTGTCGTCCGGCACGCGGTCCGCAGCCACATTGATCGTCGGGTGCCGCTTCTCGAAGCGCACGGTCAGCACCCCGTGACTCAGACTGGCCTGCCCGGTCTGCGGCAGCACCGGCTCCGGAAATGTCAGGGTTCGGCGGAAGGTGCCACTGGGCCGGTCACCGCCCAGACGACGGGCCGGCTCCGCCCGTTGTCCCGCGACCGTAACGGTGTCGCCCTCCTCAAACAATTCAAGCGTGTCCGCCTGAACGCCCGGTACGTCCACGTGAAGTTCCAGGTGGCTGTCCCCGTCGCACCAGTCGGCGGCGGGCGTCCAGGGGCCAAGGGCAGCGAGGGTCTCGACCTCCTCGCGCAGCGTCATGAGTTGTTGCAGTCGCGCCAGCACGGGCTCGTTCATGATCGATACGGTAGCACCCCGGCGCGGGACGCCGCACCCGGTATGATCGGGCGCGTGTTGCCGCCGGTGCCGATCCTGACCGCCCCCACTGCCGCTGGTAAATCCGCGCTCGCCACGCGTCTCGCGCAGGGCAGGCCGGTCGAGATCATCAGCGCCGACGCCTTTACCGTCTACCGGGGACTGGACATCGGGACCGCCAAACCCACCCCCGACGAGCAGGCCCGGGTGCTTCACCACCTTGTGGACGTCGCCGACGTTCATGAGCCGTTCGACGTGGCCCGCTTCGTCACGCTGGCCGAAGCAGCCATCGACGAGATCCGCGCCCGCGGCCGCCAGCCCCTGGTGGTGGGCGGCACCGGCTTCTACCTCACGGGTCTGACGCAGGGCCTGCCGCTGACACCGCCCTCCGATCCGCGCACCCGCGCCGAGGTTGAAGCTGAACTGGCCGAACGCGGCCTCGACGCCCTGCTCGCAGACATCGCGGCCCGAAATCCCGCCGAGGCGGCCCGCATGGAACGCAACCCCCGCCGCGTGGTGCGCGCCACAGAGGTGTACCGCCGCACCGGCCGTTACCCCGGTGATTACGGCCGCCGCCCCCCCGCACACACGTACCACGTGACCGCCTTCACGCTGCCGCAGGCCGAGCTGGAGGCGCGGGCCGCACAGCGCATCCAGGCCATGTTCGGGCGTGGCTGGGCGCACGAGGCCGCGTGGCTTGCCGCACAGGTGGACCCCGGGACGCAGCCGCGCCCCACCGTGTGGCAGGCCCTGGGCTACCGCGAGGCCCTGGCTGTGGCGCTCGGCACCCTCAGCCCCCAGGACGCCGCCACGCAGGTGACCCTGGCCACCCGCCAGTACGCCCGGCGGCAGCAGACGTTCATCCGTACGCAGCTGCGCGCACCGCTGTTAAGCGCACATGAAGCCGGGTTGCACCTGACCCGCCTGCTGCCCGTTTAGCGTGACCCCCAACTCGAACCTGTGCGCGGACCGGGCGATTCCAGCGCGGGGGCGGCCGTCGTTCAGATCGGCGCTGCCCAGTGCAAACGGGCAGACAGTACAGTAATTGCACGCCGCAGGCCGCCCCAAGCCCCCTTCCGTACACCGGTTCACTGGAGGACAACACATGAAACCACGCGTTCTGGGCATGATTCTCGCTGGAGGGCAGGGCAGCCGTCTCGCCCCGCTGACGCAGAAACGCAGCAAGCCGGCCGTGCCGTTCGGCAGCAAGTACCGGATCATCGACTTCGCGATCAACAACTTCATCAACTCCGGCGTGTTCAGCATCTACGTCCTCACGCAGTACAAAGCGCAGAGCCTCACCGAGCACATCCAGCGCGGCTGGCGGTTCGGAACCTTCCTCAGTGATTACTTCATCACGCTCGTTCCGGCCCAGATGTACCGCATCGAGGAACTCGGACCCGTCTGGTACCGCGGTACCGCCGACGCCGTGTACCAGAACATGCACCTCATTGACAATTACGAAGCGGACTACGTCGCCATCTTCAGCGGCGACCACATCTACAAGATGAACGTGGAGCACATGCTCCAGAAGCACATCGAAACCCGCGCGGACGTCTCCATCGCCGCGTACCCGATGCCGCAGAGCATGGCGCACCAGTTCGGTGTGATGCACGTCGACCAGAACTGGCGCGTGACGGACTTCCTCGAAAAACCCAAGGATCCGCCCAGTATTCCCGGCCAGGAAGGCACCAGCCTGACCAGCATGGGCAACTACATCTTCAGCCGCCGCGCGCTGGACGAACTGCTCGAAACCAACATGGGCAGCGGCGAATCCGGCTTCGACTTCGGCAGTGACGTCATCCCGCGCGCCCTCAGTGACGGGTACAACGTGATCGCCTACGACTTCCACCGCAACCCCATTCCCGGGCAGAGCACCGCCAACACCTACTGGCGAGACGTCGGGACCCTGGACGCTTACTACGAAGCGAACATGGACCTCGTCAGCATCAACCCCGAGTTCGACATCTACAACCCGCAGTGGCCGCTGCGCACCAGCAGCGAGTTCTCCCCACCTGCCAAGTTCGTGCATGAAAGCGACGGGCGCAAGGGTCAGGCGTTCAACACCATTATGGCCGGGGGGACCATCATCAGCGGCGGCACCGTCCGGGACAGCGTTCTCGGCCGCAGCGTCCGCACGCACTCCTACTCCCTTGTGGAAAGCTGCGTGCTGTTCGACGACGTGGAGGTCGGCCGTCACGCCCACATCCGCAACTGCATCGTCGACAAGAATGTGATCATCCCTCCCGGCACGAAAATCGGCCTGAACGTCGAGGAGGACCGCGCCCGCGGGTTCACCGTGACGGACAACGGCGTGGTTGTGGTCCCCAAGGGCTACACCTTCTGACCACCCGGGGCGGCCGGATCACGGACCGCCCTGCCGCACACCAGGCACGGCCCTTGCCACGACCCTGATCGGGGTCGTGGTGCTGCTTTTCCGCGAACGGGGAAGCGGCTCCGGACCGGCGTGCCTGGGCGCCCACCATTTACGGGCGAGAAAACAGGGGAGACTTCTGTGCCCCTCGCCCTGGCAGGCCGGATGGTCCCTCCCCCTGAGTGCCAGAACTCCGGAGGGCAGAAGGTCCCTGCAGACCCGCCGGAAGAGTGCAGGCCGGGCCACATCACCGCTTCTCTGCTGGGGAACGAGGGGCTTCTGATGCCCACCTGAGCGGCGTGACCTGCCCAGCCGTTACACTTGTGGCCGTTTATGGAGTCATTGCAGGCACTCGCCGCCCAGCTGGGCATCGCTGACCTCTTCGGCCGGGGGTTTCTCAGCGTCCTGATCACGTTCATCACCGCCGGGGTGTTCACCTGGGTGTTTATTCCGCGTCTGCGTGCCTTCGCCATTCAGGTCGGCTGGGCGGACCAGCCCAACGAACGCCGCCTGAACAAGGAGCCCCTGCCGAACGCCGGCGGCCTGGCGATCTACGCGGGATTCATCGTCAGCATCATTGTCGCGTGGGCGCTGCGCCCCATCGCCGTGGACATCGTGAACATTCAGGTGCTCGCCATTCTGCTGGGCGCGTCCATGCTGGTCCTGGTGGGCTTTATTGATGACCAGTACGGCCTGTCGCCCCTGTCACGCCTGCTGGTGCAGACCCTCGCGGCCGTGCTGCTGCTCGTCAACGACCTGCGCATCGACTTCAACACCATTCCACTGCTGCCGCTCCTTCCCGACGCCGTCAACCACCCGCTCAGCACCGTGCTCACGATCCTGTGGGTGGTGGGTCTCACCAACGCCGTGAACCTCCTCGATGGAGTGGACGGCGTGGTGGGCGGCGTGGCCTTCGTCGCCAGCTTCGTGCTGCTCGCCACGGCCGCGCAGTTCGCGGACCGGGCGGCCGCCGTGATTCTCCTGGCGGGTCTGGCCGGCGCGGCGCTCGGGTACCTGCGGCACAACTTCAACCCCAGCCGCATCATCATGGGGGACGCGGGCAGCACGCTGTTCGGATTCACCCTCGCGGCCGTGAGCCTGCTCGGCACCCTGAAAGTCAGCGCTGGTGCCAGCCTGATCGTCCCGCTGATCGTCCTGGCCCTCCCGCTGATCGATACCACGCAGGTGGTGATCGGACGGCTGGCACGCGGCATCCGCAACCCGCTGCGTCACCCGGACAAGACCCACATTCATCACCGGGTGCTGGCCCGCACGTCCAGCGCGCGCCGCACCGCAGTGATCCTGTGGCTCGTGGCCCTCGCGTGCGGCGCCGTGGGAATGGCCCTGCAGGGCCTGCGCGCCCAGGCCATTGCCGGCACCATTGCCAGCGCCATGCTGTGCCTGTTCTTCGTGGCCTACCGCCGGGTCCGAGCCCGGAAGCGCGAGCTTGCCCGCCACGGTGAAGGAGATGACGAGTGAAAACGATCGTACTCGCCTTCGGGACGCGGCCCGAGGCCACCAAGATGGCGCCCGTCTACCAGGCCCTGCTCCGTCAGGGCGGCCTGACCCCCCTGATTCTTTCGACCGGTCAGCAGCGGCAGATGCTCGACAGTGCCCTGGCGGTGTTCGGACTGACGCCTGACCGGGACCTGAACGTCATGACGGACCGGCAGACACTCGCAGACCTCACGGCGCGGATCGTGCCGCAGGCCGGGCGGACCCTGCGCGACATGAACGCCGACATGGTGCTGGTGCACGGGGATACCAGCACCAGTTTCTGCGTGGCTCTCAGCGCCTTCTACGAAGGTATCCCGGTGGGCCACGTGGAGGCCGGGCTGCGCTCCGGGAACCTGCGCGAACCCTTCCCGGAGGAAGCAAACCGCCGCCTGACTGGCGTGCTGTCCACCCTGGACTTCGCGCCCACCGAGGGCAGCCGGGAGAACCTGCGCCGCGAAGGCAAGGCGGACGGAGGGATCTTCGTGACCGGACAGACCGCCGTGGACGCCGTGCGCGAGGTGGCGGGGCGGGTGCCCCTGCGGGCCGACTGGCAGGCCCGTGTGGCGGCCGGTCAGCCGCTGGTGACCGTCACGATGCACCGCCGTGAAAACCAGCCCATGATGCGGGACATGGCCCACGCGCTGGCCCGCGTGGCGCAGGCACATGCCGACCATCACTTTATCTACCCCGTGCACCTGTCCCCCGCGGTGCAGGAGGCCGTGCGGCCGGCGCTGGAGAGCGTAGCGAACTTCGAACTGACAGCGCCGCTGGATTACAGCGATATGGCGCCGCTGATGGCCGCGTCGCGCCTGCTGGCCACCGACAGCGGCGGACTGCAGGAGGAAGGCGCGGCGCTGGGCGTTCCCGTCGCCGTTCTGCGGAATGTGACCGAGCGGCCGGAAGGGGTGGAGGCCGGCGTCCTGAAACTCGCCGGGAACGACCCGCTGCACCTGGAACGTGTCCTCAACGATCTGCTGAGCAGCGAGAGCACGCTGGCGGCAATGCGGTCGGCGCGCAATCCCTACGGCGACGGCCACGCGGCCCAGCGAATCGCACAGGCCATCGCGTGGCATTTCGGGCTGGCCGGGCGGCCGGCGCACTGGACCTGAGCCCGCAGCGCGGGGGCGGCACCGGTCAGTGGGTGCCGCCCCCGCCCGGTAAGCTGAACCCTTCAGGCTGCCGCGTCCTCGCGCAGAGGACCGTCTCAGCCCAGCAGAGGGGCAGCGCCCAGCCGCTCCGCGGCCTCCTGGGCCGCCGCCTCACCCCACACGTGCCGCGCAACATGCAACGCGGCGTGCACCGCGCCCAGGCCGCCCGGCGCGGTACACAGCAGGCCGTCGGTCACCACGGCTCCTGGCCGCACCTCGTCGGGAGTGAACCCCCACAGGGTATCGGCCAGTTCCACCGGTCCGCCCACACTTCGGCCGGCCAGCAGGCCCGCCTCGCCCGGAAGGAGGGCTCCGCTGCCGCTGGCCGCCAGGGGCAGGTGCGCGTGCGCAGCCAGGAAGGTGCGCAGCAGGGGATCCCGCGCGGCGCGCGCCGCGCCCGGCCCGCCGGGCACCAGCAGCGCCGCCGGGTCGGGCAGCGCCGCATACAGCACGTGCGGGGTACTGACCAGTCCCCCCGCGGTGACGATACTGGCGCGCGAGCGGTTGACGGTCAGCGCGCAGCCCTCCCCGCCACACAGGCGCAGCACCGTAACCATCACGCCCAGTTCCAGTTCGCTCACTCCGGCGTACACCGGGAGGGCCACGACCGGCCCGGGCGTCTCCTGCACCGGGGCGGTCACGTGCCCAGCGGCTGCAGCACGTACGCCCGGCGTGCCAGTGGCGGCCCGACCTCACCGGTCTCCAGCAGCTGGTGCGCCGCGGCGTCGGAGAGCCGCTCGACGCGAAGCAGGTACTGCAGCGCCGTGGCCATGCCGTCGAAGCGCCGGGGGTGCGGGTCACCCTCGACGGTCAGGTCCAGCCAGGGAACGCCCCGGGCGTCAAAGGTCACGCAGGTCCTCCCAGAGCTGCCAGCCCACACCCGCAGGCGTGCCGCTCAGCAGCGGTTCCAGCATCTGGCTGGCGGCCTCGGCGTCGGCGTGAAGGGCGTCATTGTCCGGCCGTGCACCGTACACGCGCAGCACCGTGAACTGATAGAACGCCTGCGACGCGGTTGGTTCTCCGTTCTCAAAGAATGCGAACGGCGCGGTTACGCCGTCCCAAAGCACGTGCGCGCCCTCGTTCTCCCCGGCGTCACTGCCGGCAAGGTCAAGCTCATGCGGCAGGAAGTTCTCCAGGTCAATGTCGGCCTCCTGCGGGTGCCACACGTAGCCCTGAAGGAGACGCACGGCGGCGCGACCTCCCGCCTGCGGTTCACTGGTCCTCACGGAGCACAGCATACCGGGTTCACCCCGGTTCATGCAGGCTCAGCCTCGCTTAACTCGTGCACGCACAGGGCGTCTGCTGCGCGCCACACCCCGCTGTCGAGCGTCACCCCCCACGCGCGCAGGACCGCCCACGGGTCGGCGCAGCGGTCCTCCACGGCCCGGCCAGCCTCGCGCCACACCCCTGCGCGGAAAGGAGCCAGTGGCGGCTCGCGCAGCGCGTCCCGCAGCCACGTGAGCGCGACCGGGCCCTCGTGCGCCGTCAGCCGCACCTCCAGCGCCAGCAGTTGCGCCTGCAGCCCTGGATCGGCCGTCCCCTCGCCGGGCAGCCCCAGACGCCGCACCAGGGCGTACGCGCGGTTCAGGTGCCCGAGCGCCTCGGTGTCCTGACCGGCGCGCAGGTGCGCTTCGGCGAGCATGCCGCGCGCCTGCGCTTCCTCGTACGGGTGCGTGGCCAGGTCCAGCGCCCGCTGCACCTGACTCACAGCGAGGGCCGCGTCGGGTTCAGCCAGTGCCCGGCTGAGCCGCATATCGAAATGCAGCATCGACTCCCGGTCCGCGCCGCCCGCCGGGCAGGACAGCAGGTCGTCGAGGAGCACCCGCGCCTGCCGCAGGTCCGCGTGGTCCGCAGCCGGACCGCGAAACGGCTGCATGTACGGCACGCCCAGACCGCGCGTCAGGTACGCCAGCGCCACCCGGTACCGCGTGCGGCGCTCCCGGTACTGCGCTTCGGCCGGTCTGGATTCACTGCGGGCCAGCAACTCCAGGGCCTGCGCCGCCTGCCGCAGCGCCGCCTCCGGCTGCCCCAGAGCCAGCAGCAGCGGCACGCCTTCAGACAGCAGCCGCGCCCGGGGCACGCCGTCCACGTGACGCCGGTCATCGGCAGGCACCAGGTCCAGCGCCGTGGTCAGCACGTTCTGTCCGCGCGCCGGATCCCCCAGGCGCCGCAGGGCTGTGGCGGTGCGGGCCAGCACCCGCGCCCGCTCTTCCGGTGCGCCTCCGGCCCGCTCCAGGCGCGCTGCGGCCTCCTGAAGAGCCGGGAAAGCCAGCAGGGGGCGGCCCAGGCGCAGCAGCAGGTCTCCTTCCTGGTAGCGCGCGCGGGCCGACAGCAGGGGGCTGGCGGCCGGTACCGCCTGGAGGGCCGCCAGCGCTTCGGTCCAGCGTCCGGCGTCCTTGGCGATCAGGCCGCGCCACAGCAGGGCACGCGGCCCCCCCCGCGCCAGCCGTGGATCGCTGGCGGCGCGGGTGGCCTCCTCCAGGTCGCCGCGCCAGCGTGCCAGCGCCGCATGAACGAGCAGCGCGTCGGCCTGCGCCGCCTGCTCCCAGGGGTCAGGGCCATGCCTGCCCGTGACGTCCGGATGATTGAGCTGCGCGTGGGCGGCGTCCATGCGCCCGGCCTCCAGGCTGCTCTCGGCCAGCTTCACGCGTGCCCACGCCCGGACCGCGGCACGCGGTGATTCCATCAGCGTGAACAGGGCGTCGCGCGCGCGCGGCTCGTTGTACTCCCCGCGACCCGCGTGGTGCATCACGACCGCGCGGGCCAGCACCTCCCGCGCCTCGCCGGTCGCGGTTCGTACCTTCGGCCACAGTGCCGGCAGGTGCCGCGCTTCGTCCGGACGGTCCCTGACGAGCGCCGCCAGGGCCTCCCAGTGCCCCAGGGCCGCCAGTGCGCCCACCTGCACCTGACCGTGAGCGGTGTCCAGCGTTGAGAGGTGCCGCAGCGGACCGTGCAGGCCATCACCGCTGACGGCCCTCCAGGCGCGGCTCAGGGCCGGCGTCGCGCGCCACCCGGCGTCCGCGCTGCCCAGCAGCAGCGCCCGCGCATGGGGGGGGAGGGCAGACGCCGCCTGGCCCAGCGCCGCACTCAGCCACCCGTCCGGCCACGTCAGCTGCCCCGGCAGCGCCTGAGCCAGCGCGGCCGTGACCTCCACCAGCCGGCGCGTTTCCGGGTCGGCCAGCAGGTCATTCACCTGCACCCCGTCGCCGGCCACGTTCGCCAGCAGGGTCAGGCGGTCAAGGTGCCGCCCGGTTTCCTTCACCAGCCGCTCTGCCTCGGCCCGGGTGACGCCCAGGCGGGTCATCAGGAACGCGCGCGCTTCGGTGGGCGTGGGAGGTTTCAGTTCGATGACCTCACCGCCCGGAGCGCCCGCCACGTCACCTTCTACGGCCAGCAGCACAGCCACGCCCGCCGGGGCGCGGCGCAGCAGTGCGTGCGCCGCCCACGTGGCTGCGTCGGTCACCGCGCCGTCTGGTAGCCGCGGTGGCCCCCCAAGCGGCTGCAGGTCCGCCGTGACCCGCACGAGCAGCGCGCCGTCCTGGGGCAGCAGCGCGCGCGCCGCGTCCAGCTGCGCCTGTGCCTGCGCCGCAAACGACGACCCGATCGGTCCGCGCGGCACAAGAACGTCCCCTGCGGCTCCAGACAGGAACACCTGCCGCACCGCGACGTCCGCGTCGCGCAGCGCCCGCTCCACGCGGGAGAGCAGCACGGTTTTGCCGGCTCCGGCGCGACCACTCACGATCAGCCGCGGCGCCCGGCCCGCCCGGACGCCCGCCGTGAACTGCCGGAACGCCCGTTTCTTGCTGCGTCCCAGCAGTTCCAGCTCGGCGGCTGGCCGTGTGACCGGCCCATGACCCTCGTCGGGGAGGGTCCGGCCCGCCTCACGCGCCAGTTCCAGCAGCAGGCCCCGCAGGGCCGCCTTATCGGCGGCGCTTCCCACGTCCCGGTACACAATGTTGCGCACCGTGCCGGGCTTCGCGCCGCGCGCCTCCATCTGGGCTTCCAGCCAGCGCAGGCTGCCCGGCGTCACGCCGCCCCCACCCGGCGGCAGGTGGGCGCGCAGGTCAGCCAGGGCCGCTTTCCAGTTCACGTCAGCCCCGAGAGTACCACCTGCCCGCATGATGGACCCGGTGCAGAACAACCCAGGGCCAGCGTTCCCGACGCGTTCGTCAGACACCTGACAGACCGGGCGTGTATACTCCGGCCCAAGACCCAAACCCGCACTGTCCCCCCGGAGGAACCCATGCGTAAGACCGCTCTGACCCTTGCCCTGACCCTGGCCGCCACGGCCACCGCCCAAACCGTGCAATCCGCACACGCGCTCCTGGACCAGGGCAAATGGCAGGACGCGGCTGCCGCCGCCGCCGCCCTGAACACCAGCGAAGGCCTGGCGCTGGCCGCCGAGGCCACCACCGCCGGCGCTTCCCTGGTCCCCGACAACCAGAAAAAAGGCCTGTTTGAGAAAGCCCAGGCGTACGCCAAGCAGGCCATCGCCAAGGACCGGAACAGCGCCGAAGCGTACTTTGAACTCGCCCGCGCCCAGGGCCGCCTCGCGCAGTTCAGCGGCATCCTCCAGAGCCTCGGTCTGGCAGGCGACATGAAGAAAAACCTCGATACCGCCGTGAAACTGGACCCGAAAATGGCCGGCGCCTACGTGGCTCTGGGCCTGTGGCATGCCAACCTGGTCGCCAAAGGCTTTATTGCGACCCGCGCCACCGGCGCTGATCGCAACCAGATCCTCCCCAACTTCGAGAAGGCCATCAGCATCGAACCGAACGTGGCGGTGCACCGCATCGAGTACGCCAACGCCCTGATTCTCCAGGGCAGGAAGGCCGAAGCGGCCGCGCAGCTGGAAAAGGCGGTCAGCATCAATGCCGACACCTTCTGGGAGAAGCGTGACCAGGAGACTGCCAAAGCCACCCTCGCCAAACTGAAGTAAGCCCGCACCATGACGGCGCGCCCCGGATCCGGGGCGCGCCGTTTCCGGTGGCTGCGCCGCCCGCCTGCCCGACTCCCAAGAAAGAACCAAGTTCATGCGCCCTGGCGCCCCACCCCGGGCAGTAGGCACGCCCGGGCCCGGCTGTCACCATGAAAGCTGTGACCGACCCTCAATCCGCCCCCCTTTCAGAGGCCCCTCAGCCGCTGGCCAGCTGGCGCTCCGCCCGCACTGTTCGTGAGCTGCTTGACGCCCTCTGGCAGTCCCCCGCAGTGCGTCTCCTGGCCATGGTGGCCGTGTTCGCGCTTGTCCTGCGGGTGGTGCTGTGGATCACTGGAACACTCGCCAGCGTGCTGATCACGGTCATGGTCGCCTACGCCCTGGCCTTCCTCGTCAACCCGATCCTGTCTTGGCTGGAACGGCGCCGCGTGGGCCGCGCCGTGGGGGTGCTGCTGCTGCTGGTGCTGCTGGCGGGTCTTCTGACCATCCTGTTCACGGCCGTCAGTTCACAGCTGAGCGGCCTGATGGACGGCCTGCCGTACCTCGCGCAAAACCTGAAAGTGCTGGTGAACAGCCTCCTCGACCGCCTGGACAGCATTCCCGGCACGACCGGCCTGAAGGCCAGCGTCACGAAGTACATTGACGAACAGACCACCGGCATCACCACGAACGCCGGGCCGATTATCGAGCGGCTCCTGAACTCCAGCCCGGACGTGCTCGGCACCATCTCCAGCCTGGTCGGCTGGCTCGGGCAGCTGGGCCTGATCCTGACTCTCGCCATGTACTTCATGTTCGAGTACAACACCTTCGGCGCCAGCCTCCTGCGGCTGTTCCCGCGGCGCTGGCAGCCCACCCTGATGCAACTTGCCGATGACGTCAGTGACAGCTTCGGCATGTACCTGCGCGGCTCGGTCCTCACGACCCTCGCCTGCTCCGCCCTGGCGACGGCTGGTCTGCTGATCCTGCACATTCCCAACGCGCTGGCGCTGGGCATCCTGAGCGGCCTGCTGAACCTCATTCCGTACCTCGGCATCCTGATCGCCTCCCTCCTGCCGATCCTGCAGGCCATTCCGCAGGGCACAGGCACCGTTCTGGAGGTCGCCGGGTTGTACTTCATCATCAACCAGCTGCTCGGGAACGTGATCGGCCCGATGATCATGGGCCGCAGCGCCCACGTGCGGCCCGCCAGCATCCTGATCGCGGTGCTGGTGGGGCTGGCCCTGGCGGGCGCCGCCGGCGCCCTCCTGGCGGTGCCCATCGCCATCCTCATGAAACGATGGACGGAACGCTACTGGCTGCGCAGCGCGTGGTACCGCGGCGCCCCCGGTCTGCCCGCGCCAGCCGCCCAGAACCGCTAAGCAGGGGAGGGCGGAAGCCGCCCGGGGCAGCCTGCACGCAAAAGGAGCGACCCGGAAGTTGGGTCGCTCCTTTTCTGCCGGGCTCAGCGACTGGCGATCTTCACGCGCCGTTCCAGCTGATCCGTGAACAGCGTCATCACTGTCGTCAGGGCCAGGTACACGGCGCCGACGGTCGTGAGGACCGGCACCGGCATGAAACTCTCGCTGCTGACCCGCTGACCGGCCAGTGACAGCTCCAGCAGGGCAATCGCGCTGGCCAGTGAGGAATCCTTGAGCAGCGCCACGAGGTTGTTCACCAGGGGCGGCACCACAATGCGCAGCGCCTGTGGAAGCACCACGGTGCGCATGGTCTGCCCGCCGCTGAGGCCCAGGGAACGGGCCGCTTCGGTCTGCCCACGCGGGATCGCCAGAATCCCGGCGCGAATCACCTCGGCGTTATACGCGCCGACGTTCAGGGCCAGGGCGATCACGGCCGACCAGAACTCGTTGAGCTGAACATTCAGGCCGATGCTCTTGAGGATGGGCGGCAGGGCGTTGTACACGAACAGAATCTGAATGAGCAGCGGCGTGCCGCGAATCAGCCAGATAAAGGCGCTGGCGGGAGCACGGACCAGCCACACGCTGCTGGTTTTCTGAATGCCGGCAATCACGCCGATAATCAGGCCGATCAGGCCGCTGACCACCGTGAGTTGCAGGGTGATGCGTGCGCCTTCCACAAACAAGTCGGCCCGCGGTCCGATCGGGTCGGGCATCTGGCGCAGGACGAGGGTGATCGCGTAGAACAGAGCCAGGAACGCCAGCGCCGCCCCTGCAATCCAGAGGACCAGGGTCCTGCCGCCCAGCGGCTGACTCCGGGCAGCGCGGGTCATCGCGCCTCCGGGAGGAATCGAAGGGAGAAAAGAGTGGAGCGTTGCATTTGAGGGATAATGCCACATTCATGCCCCACTCAAGGCGGTGCGGCGCCTGAAAGAGCGCGGGCGCCCCCCCACCGGTGGGAAGGCGCCCGCGCGGAGCTGAAGCTTACTTGCAGCGAACGTCCGTGCCAAAGTACTGCTGGCTGATCTTGGCGTACGTTCCGTTGCTGATGGCTTTGGCCAGGGCGCCGTTCAGCTCCTTGAGGAGGGTGCTGTTGCCTTTCTTCACGGCCATCCCGATGCGCTCCTTGAACAGCAGCTCACCCTGCACGACCTTGCCCTTCTGCGCCTTCACCAGGTCCAGCCCCGTGAATTTATCGCCCACCCAGGCGTCCACCCGGCCGGACATCAGGGCCGCCTGCGCGTCCGTGTCCTTGGGGAACGTCTTGACGTCCTTTACGCCGGGGACCTTCCGGACGTTTTCCAGGTAGGTGGTGCCCACCTGCACCGCCACGCTCTTGCTGTTCAGGGCCGCTGCCGTCATCGGGCCACCGGGGCGGGTGACAATTGCGCCCCCCGTGCAGTAGTGCGGGCTGCTGAAATCCACTGCCTTGAGGCGTTCGGGCGTGATGCCGTGGCTGGCAATCACGAAGTCGTAGCGGTCCTGCTGCAGTCCGATCAGCAGGTTATCGAACGGCTGCGTGACCCACACGACCTTCAGGCCCATCTGCTTGGCGAGCGCGTTGGCGAGGTCCACCTCGAAGCCGGTGAGTTCTTTGCCCTTGAGCAGGTTGAAAGGCGGGAACGCTCCTTCCGTCGCAATCTTGATGGTGCCGGCCTTTTTGATGTCCGCCCAGGTCCGGGCCTGCGCGCTCGTGGCAAGGAGGCTCAGGGCCGCGATGGTCAGCATGACTTTCTTCATGGGTACTCCTTGTGTGAACTGAACGGCACGCGCATGCGCAGGCAGAGCAGAGCACGGTCCAGTGATGGGTGCCTGATTCTACCTGCGCGTGAAGGTCCGCTCAAGGGCCGCGCGGCCTCCCCGGACGGGGAGGCCGCGCGCCAGGAGGGCCGCTGGTCAGTAAATGGAAGCTGCAGCCGGGTACTCGTAACCCAGGCCGGGGGTGTCCGCCTGGCCGCGCGAGCCGGTGGGCGTACCACGGTCAATGGCGGCCTCGCTGCTGGGGTCAAAGGCGTGCAGGCGGGTCTGATCCACGACCAGTTCCACGCTGTCGCCCGGCAGCACGTTCGCCTGCCCTTCAACCTTCGCGGTGATGTGCTGCCCGGACACGTCAATGATCAGGTCGGTCTGCGCGCCCAGCGGTTCCACCACGACCACCTGGCCGCGCAGGACGTTCGTGCCGCGGGGAATGTCAGTCATGCCGACCATCCCCAGGTGCTCAGGGCGGATGCCCATCAGGACGTCCTTGCCCTCGTAGGCCTTGACGCTCTGCGCGAGGCGGCCCATGGGCGCCACGCGGTTCTCGCCGATCACGAATTCACCGTTCTGCACGCGGCCGGACAGGAAGTTCATGCTGGGGCTGCCGATAAAGCCGGCCACGAAGCGGTTCTGGGGGAAGTCGTACAGGTTCATGGGCGTGTCGACCTGCATGATCACGCCGTCGCGCATCACCACGATGCGGTTGCCGAGCGTCATGGCTTCCACCTGATCGTGCGTCACGTACACGATGGTTGCGCCCAGGCGGCGGTGCAGCTGGCTGATCTGGGAACGCATCTCCACGCGGAGCTTGGCATCCAGGTTGGAGAGCGGCTCGTCCATGAGGAAGACTTTCGGTTCACGCACAATGGCGCGGCCCATCGCCACGCGCTGACGCTGACCACCGGAGAGTTCCTTGGGTTTGCGGCCCAGCAGGTGCTCGATCTGAAGGATCTTCGCCGCTTCACGCACGCGGCGGTCAATCTCTTCTTTCGGCGTTTTGCGCAGCTTCAGACCGAACGCCATGTTCTCGTACACGTTCATGTGCGGGTACAGAGCGTAGTTCTGGAAGACCATCGCAATGTCACGGTCCTTGGGGGGCACGTCGTTCACGACGCGGTCGCCGATCTTCAGAATGCCGTCGCTGATGTCTTCCAGACCTGCGATCATGCGCAGGGTGGTGGACTTCCCGCAGCCGGAGGGCCCGACGAACACCATCAGCTCACGGTCCTGAATGTGAAGGTTGAAATCCTTCACCGCGTGGTGCTTGGTGCCGTAACGCTTGTTGATGTGCTCCAGAATCACTTCTGCCATAACATGCCTGCCTTCTTCGCCCCTGCTCTTACCCGTGAATGGTTTCGCGCTTCCGGAGGCCGGAAGTGAGAAAAGTTCGGGTAACCGGGGTGCGTGAATGAAGCCCGGGTTTCCGCTGCCGCCTTGCTGACCCTGCCAGCATACCACGCCCAGCGCCGGGTCTCTGCAGCGTTCCAGACAACGAAAGGCCCCCACGGCCAGCGCAGGGGCACCCAGGAGACGCGGCTCAGTACGTGATGCCCGACCGGGTCACCATCAGCTTAAGCTCATGCGGACTGGTCGCCGCGGCAAGCGCCTCATCGAGCGTGATCAGGGTGTTGCGGTACAGCTGCACCAGATGCTGATCGAACGTGTGCATCCCGCGGATGTTGTCCTCAATCAGGGCGTCCTTGATCAGCGGCGTCTTGTCCTCGTTCTTCACGTACTCCTGAATCAGCGGCGTGTTCATCAGCACTTCCAGCCCCAGTACCCGCCCCACGCCATCCGCGCGGCGCAGCAGCCGCTGACTGATGATGCCCACCAGCGACTCGGCGAGTTGCAGCCGCACCTGCTCCCGCTCAAAGGGAGGAAAAAAATCAATGATGCGGTTCACGGTCCGCACGGCGTCCTGCGTGTGCAGCGTGCTCAGGACCAGGTGACCAGTCTGCGAGGCCGACAGCGCCGCCTCCACCGTCTCCTTGTCCCGCATCTCACCAATCATGATCACGTCCGGATCCTGACGCATCGCGTACTTCAGCGCCGTCCGGAAATCCCGCGTGTCACTGCCCACTTCCCGCTGCACCACGATGCTCTTCTTGTTCTTGTGCAGAATCTCGATCGGATCCTCAACCGTGATGATGTTGTACGCAAACGTCCGGTTGATGTGATCCACCAGGCTGGCCAGCGTCGTGGATTTGCCTGCCCCCGTCGGACCGGTCACGAGAATCAGGCCGCGCGGCGCGTCGGCCAGGCCGCGCATCACATCTGCGGGCAGCCCCAGCGCTTCGAAGCCTGGAATGGCGTCCGACACGATGCGCATCACCATGCCCACCGCGCCCCGCTGGCGGAACACGTTGCAGCGGAACCGGCCCAGCCCGGACACGGAGTACGCCAGGTCCAGCTCATTGCGGTACGTAAAATCGTCCCACTGATCGCCCGTCATGAGCGCCTGCGCAAGCATCTGCGTATCCGGCGGCATCAGCGCCTGCGTTCCGAAGGGCACCAGCGCCCCGTCAATCCGCCCCATCGGCGGACTGCCCGCCTGCAGGTGCACGTCTGACGCGCGGCGCGACACCATTTCCCGCAGCAGCTCATCCAGCGTCACTCGGGGCCCTCCGGCGCGATCAAAGCCATGTTGTCGATCAGACGCACCCCGGACAGCCGGGCCGCCACGAGTACGCGGTTCATGGGATCATTCTCCACCTTTTCCCGCTCCTGCATATCACCCCCCACCACGCTGAGGTAATCCACGCTCAAGTCCGGCTCGGACGCCAGGACCACGCGCCCCGCCTCCTCCAGCGCCTCGCGCCGTCGCTCGCCCGCAGCAAACGCTCCCTGCACCGCGCGCAGCGCTGCCGAGAGCACCGCAGCGCGTGCCTGCTGGTCCGCTGTCAGGTAACTGTTCCGGCTGCTCAGGGCCAGCCCGCTCGCCGCCCGGATCGTCGGCACGCCCCGCACCTCCACCGGCACGTTCAGGTCCCGCACCATCCGCCGGATCACGGCCAGCTGCTGCCAGTCCTTCTCGCCGAACAGCGCCACATCAGGCCGCACCATGTTCAGCAGCTTCAGGACCACCGTCGCCACACCCGTGAAATGCCCCGGGCGGGCCGCGCCGTCCAGCGGTTCACTGACGCCTGAGACCGTCACACTGGTACTGAACCCTTCCGGGTACATGGTGCTCACCTGCGGGTGGAACACCACGTCCGCCCCCGCGTGACCGGCCACCCGCAGGTCCCGCTCCAGGTCCCGTGGGTAGCGGCTCAGGTCCTCGTTCGGCCCGAACTGCATGGGATTCACGAACACGCTGACCACCACCCGCCCGTCCGGCACGGCCGCCCTCGCCGCCCGGATCAGGGCCGCGTGCCCCTCATGCAGGTACCCCATCGTCGGGACGAGCGCAACCTCGCACCCCTGCACCAACTGACGCAGTTCGCCCGGCGTGGATACCACCAGCGGTCCTTTCGCCGTCAAGGTCATGTCCGGTCCCCGTCCAGGCCTGCCACGCCCAGCACCGCGTCCAGCACCCACGAGATGACCGTCAGGAGCAACGCCCCCACGATCGCCGCGCCGAACCCCGCCACGTTCAGTGCCGTGACGGCCGCCACCAGCCACAGCACGACGCCGTTCACTACCAGCGTGAAGAGCCCCAGCGTGAGCACATTGACCGGCATGGACAGCAGCAGCAGCACCGGGCGGATCAGTGCGTTCACGATGCCCATCACCAGCGCCGCCAGCACCACGCTCACCACGTCCGCGCCCGGCGCGAAACTCACCCCCCCGTACACCCGCGTCAGCAGGTACAGGGCCAGCGCATTCACCAGCAGACGAAGAAGGAAACCCATAACGCAAGAATACGAGATCAGCCCGAGCCGTCTTCCCCGGTGCGCCACGCGCGGAGGCCTCTGCCTGCTGCGCGAGTTGCGTTGTGATGCCCACATCCGCGCCACGCGCCACTGGCCAGACCTGAAGGGACGTGTTCCGGCACTGGTCCCAGACGGCGGGACCGCTATGGAACCCGGGGTGTACCTGGGCTCCACGGCAGTCCCGCTCTGACCGGCGTGCCCTCTGTCCTGACGGGTCAGACCCTGTCAGAAGCGGCCGCATTGGCGCTGCGCACACCCAGGCGGTCGCGTGCCTGCCGACCGCGACCACACTTCACGCCCCGACCCGCCTGACTGTTACAGTCCGAAACGGGCGTAGATGTCGTTCACGTGCCGCAGGTACCACTCCAGGTCGAACGCGGCGTCCAGCTCCCCATCGCTGAGGGGGCTTTCGGGGTCAGCTTTCAGGAGCTCCCGGAGCCCCTCGCCGGACTCCCAGGACTTCAGGGCGTTCCGCTGCACAATCCCGTACGCCGCCTCGCGCGTCATGCCCTTCTCGTCAATGAGGGCGTGAAGAACCCGCTGGCTGAACACCAGGCCGCCCAGGTCATTCAGGTTGCGCAGCATGCGGTCAGGGAACACCACCAGGTCCCGCAGCACCCCCGTCAGGCGGCGCGTGGCGTAACTGGCAGCGCTGGTCGCATCCGGCAGAATGACCCGCTCCGCGCTGGAATGGCTGATGTCCCGTTCGTGCCACAGCGCCACGTTCTCCAGGCCGGTCGTCAGGAAGCCCCGGAGCAGCCGCGCGAAGCCCGTCACGTTTTCCGTCAGGATCGGGTTCTTCTTGTGAGGCATGGAGGAACTGCCCGTCTGGCCTTTCCCGAAGGGCTCCATCGCCTCACGCACCTCGCTGCGCTGCAGGTGGCGGATCTCCACCGCAATGCGTTCCAGGGTGGTGCCCAGGATCGCCAGGGCACTCAGCACCTCCGCGTGCCGGTCACGGGCGAGCGTCTGGTTCGTGACGGGCGCCGCCTGCCAGCCCCACGCCTGGGCGACTTCTTCCTCCACACGCGGGGACACGTGCGCGTACGTGCCCACGCTGCCTGACAGCATGACCACCTGCACCCTCTTGCGTGCGGCGTGCAGGCGCTCCAGGTCGCGGTCGAGCGTGGCCATCCAGTTCAGAAACTTCAGCCCGAAGGTCATGGGTTCTGCGTGAATGCCGTGCGTGCGGCCCACCGTGGGCGTGTGCTTGTACGCCACCGCCTGCGTGCGGCACACCTCCCGCAGCGCTTCGACGTCGGCCAGGATGACGCCCAGCGCCTCATCGAGCAGCAGGTTCTGAGCGGTGTCCACCACGTCCGTGCTTGTCAGCCCGTGATGAATGAACCGGGCCTCTTCCCCGTACCGGTCGGTGAGCGCCCGCGTGAACGCCACAATGTCATGCCGGGTGACGGCTTCAATCTCCGCGACCTTCAATGCGAACGCCTCGTCCAGCGGATCAGCTTCACTCTGCGCCGTCAGGGCCTCGTACGCCGACAGGGGCACTTCACCGTGCCGCGCCTGCGCCTGCATGGCCGCGAGTTCCACCCTCAGCCACGCGCGGTACTTGCTGGCCTCGCTCCAGAGGGTCTTCATTTCCGGGGTCAGGTAACGGTCAATCACGGTTGGCCAGCCTACCACCCCCCGCCGCGCCCGCTGCACTCCGTGTCCAGTTGCGCAGCCCACCCTCATGCACCCCCCTGAATGGCGGGAAGAAAGTAAAATTTCAGTCACTCACAGCTTCTGGTCAGCTTCGCGGTGCAGACTGCAGACCATCAGTTCAGCCCACCAGTGCCGGGCGCACCCCCGTGCCCGTCCCGGGCTGAAAGTTCACCCTCAAGGAGGTTCATTCATGAGTCGACGTCTTCTGCTCGCCCTGACCGCTGTCCTGACCTTCAGCCCCGCCCTCGCTCAGGCCACCACCACGGTGACGCTGCCCGGCAAAATCACCACCCAGGTGAAGGACGTCTGGGCGGCCTTCGCTGCCGCTGGCGGCAAGGCGGAGCTGCTCAGTGCCGACGGCACTGTGTTGGGCACCCTGAACGCCGACGGTACCGTCACCCTGACTGGCACCGCCACCCTCAGCGACGTGAAGAGCGTCCGCCTGACTCCCGCGCAGGGTGACGCCGTGACCGTCAACGTCACGCGTGACCTGAGCAAACCCGGCGCCGTGAAGATCGAGTACATCTCGCCCGACGGGAAAAAGCAGTCCCTGCCGCTGCCCGCCATCGTGAACCGGTTGCGGGCCACTGCGCCCACCACCGATGACAGTGCTGAAAGCGCCACGGACGACAGCCAGAGCACGACCGTCAAACCCGACAAGAAGAGCGGTAAGTCCGGATCGAACTCCGGGAAGGGTCGCCCCTGACCCTGTTCACCCTCAGCTGACCAGAGAGCCACCCGCAAGGGTGGTTCTTTGTTGCTCCCGCCGGGTCAGCCGTTGTGAACCACACAGGCAGGTGCCAGGGGACGGTCCCGCCCTGCATTCAGGGTTGCCTGCGCTCCAGCAGAGTGACGGTGCCGGGGAGGCCGCAACCCGGGCCGCCTCGGCCGTTCACACGGGGCGGTTGCACGTGCCTCGAGCACCAGCGTCAAGGCTGGCGGGCCGCTCCCTCTCAACGCGTGATGTTCTGCCTGAGCTTCCGCCGACGCCTCCACCATTCGGCCGTAGCCACCCATGTGCGGACCGCTGACCGGCGTTCAGATCACCTCGCGGAAAGCGACGCTCTGGCTTCGGTTCTGAAGTTCGCTGCGCAGGTACTGCAGGCGCGGATGTTCCAGCCTCGGATCATGCGCGAGGATGTGCTTGGCGAGTTCACGGGCCTGCTCGATGATCTGCGTATCGTTGGCCAGGTCCGCGAGTCGCAGGTCCGGAATTCCACTCTGACGCGTGCCTCGCAGTTCGCCCGGCCCGCGCAGCTTGAGGTCCGCTTCTGCAATCACGAAGCCGTCCGTGCTGCCCTCAATGATCTTGAGTCGCTGCCGGGTTTTCTTGCTGTGTTCCCCGGCGATCAGCACGCAGTACGACTGGGCGCTGCCCCGGCCCACCCGGCCGCGCAGCTGGTGCAGCTGCGCCAGGCCGAAACGTTCGGCATTCTCGATCACCATGACCGTGGCGTTGGGCACGTCGACCCCCACCTCGATGACGGTCGTGGAGACCAGCACGTCGAACTCGTGGGCGCGGAAGCGCCCCATGACGTGGTCCTTCTCGGCGGCGCTCATCTTGCCGTGCAGCAGATCAATGCGCGCCTCGGGCAGAATGGTTTTCAGGTCGTCGGCAAGCTGGGTGGCGGCCAGCAGTTCCAGGTTCTCGTTCTCGTCGATCAGGCTGGTCACCACGAACGCCTGCCGGCCCTCGCGGATCTGGCGCATCACGAACCCGTACGCCTGCGGCCGGAAGTTGTCCTGAATGAGTTTGGTCTCGATGGGCGTGCGGCCGGGCGGGAGTTCGTCAATCACGCTGAGTTCCAGGTCACCGTACGCCGTGAGGGCCAGGGAACGCGGGATGGGCGTGGCGCTCATGACGAGCACGTCAGGCCGGCCGGCAAGCAGTTTGCGGCGCTGCTGCACCCCGAAGCGGTGTTCCTCATCAATCACCGCGAGGCCGAGGTGGTCGAACTGAACGTTTTCCTGAATCAGGGCCTGAGTGCCCACGACTACGTCCACGTCGCCCTGCGCAATGCGGGTCTGCATGTCCAGCTTTGTCCGGGGTGTCATGGCGCCGATCAGCAGGCCCACCCGGACGTCCAGCGGCCCCAGGTACCCGACAAGGTTGTTGTAGTGCTGGCGCGCAAGAATTTCCGTGGGGGCCATCAGCGCCCCCTGGTATCCGTCACGCACGGCGAGGTACAGCGCGCAGGCCGCGACGGCCGTTTTGCCGCTGCCCACGTCGCCCTGTACCAGGCGCGCCATCTGCCGTTCCGAGCGCATGTCGTCCGTTATCTCAAGCAGTACGCGCCGCTGCGCGTTCGTGAACCGGAACGGCAGGGCCTGCTCGAAGGTGTGCACGTCATCCCCGCGCGCCTGGAAGCGTTTGCCCTGCAGCACGGCGTCCTCACCCTGCAGCAGCATGCGTAGTTCCAGGAAGAGGTACTCGTCGAAGCGCAGGCGGTGGCTGGCCCGCTGAAGGTGATGTTCGTCCCCGGGAAAGTGAATGCCCCACAGGGCGTCTCCCAGGTCGGTCACGCCGTACTTCTGCCGCCAGTGTGCCGGCAGGTAGTCGTCGAGCGGCACGGCCTGCAGGGCCCGGTGCGCGGCCCGGCGCAGAAACTCCTGCGAGATGCCGTCCTTCGCGTCGTACACGCCGACGATGCGGCCGGTGGACAGGCTGTCCTGCGCGCCGTCCACGGTTTCCAGGTGCTCGACGCCCAGCTGCACGCTGCGCCCGAATTTCTTCACGCGGCCGGTCAGGACGAGCCGCGCACCTTCCCGCAGCTGTTTTTCTACCCACGGCTGGTTGAACCAGGTGGCTTTCACCCGCCCGCCCGTCGGGGTTTCGAGCGTCACCTCCAGAATCAGCATGCCGGGTTTCGGACTGCGGCGCGATTTCGTCACGACGCGGCCCTCCACGGTCACCTTCTGACCTTCTTCCACCTGCGACAGGTCCGGCAGGGCGCGACGGTCCTCGTGCCGGTGCGGGTAGGCGTGCAGCACGTCCCTCAGGAGGTGCAGTCCCAGGGTCTGCAGTTTGCGGGCGCCGCCAGGGCCGGTGTCCAGCTGCGCCACCCCGGCGTCCGGTGGGAGGCGTTCGCCCGGGGCCGCGACCGGAACGGCCGCCCGCGCCGCGCGGCGTGGCGCGGCCCTGGGCGGCTCGTCCGTCAGGAGGGCCAGTGCGGCGCGCACCGCTGCCTCGCGCGCCTCGTGTTCCAGTGCGGCGTACCCGCTGAGTGTTTCACGCACCTTCGGGAACGGATTCCCCAGCGGGGAGGCCAGCAGTTTCTCCACGCCGCCTGCCACCACGCGGTTCTGGCAGCCGGAGGCCAGTTCCGCCGACAGGGGCCGCCGCAGTTTGTCCCGAAGTTCCGCTACGGTCGCCATCGCCCGGACAGGCTACCAGAGCAGTCCGGCCCGGCACGCCGAGCCACCTTACGGTTCCGCCCCGGCCGTGCAGGGGGGAGCGGCCTGGCGTGGTGCCCCGCGAGGTCAGTTGAGAAGTTTCGCGTCCCGGGGCACCAGCGTCAGCAGCAGGTCCAGGCGGTCCTGAAGGGTGGCGCACTGCAGGGCGTCCTCACGCGCCCGCGGGGTGATGGGCAGCAGACTTGCTACGAAACTCGCCATCAAGAGGGGGTCTTCGGGCGCGCTGTCCCGGATGGTGTCGGCCGAGTCCGGGTTCAGGCGCAGCAGCGCCGCCAGGAGTTCACGCGAGGACGTTTCCGCCACGCCTGGGGGCAAAGTGGGCTCATTCTCCAGCGGCCACAGGGTCACGTCGGCACTCAGGTAGGGCCGGTCCAGGTGGAAGGCCTGCACCTGAAAGCGCTCCCCGCCCACGATCATGATGGTGCTCGTGCCGTCCTCGTGCGGCCGGGCCTCCCGGAGGTACGCCAGGGTGCCCACCCGCGACACGCGCTCCTCGAACGGCCGACTGGACTCGCTGGAGGACTCGACGATGCGGACGATCCCGAACGGCTCCCCGCTGGCCTGAACGTCAGCCAGCAGCGTGCGGTACCGGGCTTCAAACACGTATAGCGGAAGCAGCACGCCCGGGAACAGCACCAGGTTGGGCAGGGGAAACAGCGGAACGCGCATAGGCTGTCATGCTGCCGCGTTCCGCCGTTCAAGAATTGAGTACAACCCACAGATGCCCGCCAATACGCAACTTTCCTGACATTGTCACGCCACCGGTCGGCGAGGTTCACCGCTTGCGGTTAGCGCCGGCCACACCCGTCAGGCGGGTTCGCTCGGCGGGTTTTTCCGGCGCCGCACCTTTTTCGGCGGTGGGGGCGGTGGAGCCCCCCAGGCCTCCAGGTCGGCCGGGGAGGCGCCGAGCGTCAGCAGGGTCACGCTGTCCTGGGGGGTCAGGGGGGCGGAGTGCAGAAGATCTGGGCGCCGCGCCAGTGTCCGGGCCAGGGCCTGCTCTCGGCGCCACGCCGCCACTGCCGCGTGATTTCCCCCGCGCAGCACTTCGGGGACTGCCTGCCCGCGCCAGTCCAGCGGCCGCGTGTACTCAGGGTAATCCAGCAGGCCGGAGCTGAAACTGTCAGCGCGGTGCGAATCGGGGTCGCCCAGGACCCCTGGGCGCAGGCGGGCTACCGCCTCCAGGACGCACGCGGCGGCGGCCTCTCCGCCCATCATCACGAAATCCCCCACGCTGAGCTCCCGCGTGACCAGCGTCTCCACGCGCGCGTCGAAGCCCTCGTAGCGGCCGCACAGGAACGCAAGGTGCGTTTTCGTGGCGAGGTCCTCTGCGACCGCCTGCGTGAAGCGCGGCCCGGCGGGGCTGAAGAGAATCACCTCATCTGCGGGCGGCAGGCTCGCCAGTGCGCGCTCGGCCACGTCCGCGCGGATCACCATGCCGGCCCCGCCCCCGTAGGGCGTGTCATCCACCTTCAGGTGCTTGTTCTGCGCGAAGTCCCGCATGTTCACCAGCTGGACGTTCACCAGGCCGCGCTCGTGCGCCCGGCCCAGAATCGCCTCGCTGGCAAACGGCGCCAGCAGTTCCGGGAACAGCGTCAGGAACGAGAACGTGAGGGGAAGCGCTTCAGCGGTCACGTGGGCCACCTTCCGCCCCGGGCAGTCCGGCGTCGTCACCATCCTCGTCGTGCAGCAGGTTGGCCGGGGTGTCCCCGGTAAGCGTGAGCGATGCGGGACGCCGCCGCTCATCCAGGTTCACCATCACGTACGGCGCCTGGAGGGGCACAAACGACTCGCCGCGCTCGTGCCGGACGAGGAGCAGGTCCTGATGCCCGGCGTCCTCCACGTCCACCACGTCGCCCACAGGCGCGCCAGACGCGTCGATCACGGCGAGGCCGCGCAGCTCATGGTAGTAGTAGATCCCTTCTTCCGGCTCCGGCAGGTCACTGTCGGCGGCGTACACGTTCAGGCCCCGTAACTCCTCAGCCCCCTCACGGCTGCTCACGCCCGCCAGGTGCAGCGCCACGCCCGGCGCGAGCTGCTCGACACGGGAGACCCGCAGCCAGCCGCGACTCTCGATGTACACGCGGCGCAGCGCACTGAACTGCGCGGCGTCACCGAGCACGTACACCTTCACGCCGCCCTTCACGCCGTGCGGCCCGAGAAAATACCCGAGCCGCGTCCGTTCCCCCTCGCCCGTCACGCTTTGCGGGGGGCGTCCAGGTCGACGTTCAGACGGTCACGCGGGTCGGACGCGGCGCGCACCAGGGTCCGGATGGCCTGTATCACGCGGCCCTGCCGGCCAATCAGGCGCCCTTCTTCCCCCGGACCAACCCGGACCATCACGGTGGGCCCGCGGCGAGACACGCGCACCAGGGCCGGCTGGTCCACCACGCTCTGCGCCAGGAACAGGGTCAGGTCTACGGGATCGGTTGTCATGCGCGGCATTGTAGCGCGGCCCGCCCTGGACCCACCACACGAAACAGGGCCCCCGGAGGGACCCTGTGCACTGCCGAAGGGGAACCCCCCAGGCAGAATTCAGCTGACCTTGACGCCCTGGCTCTTGAGGAGACGGCGGGCCGTCTGGGTGGGCTGGGCGCCCTGCGCGATCCAGTAGGCGGCGCGCTCGGCGTTCACCTTCAGGTAGTTCTCGGTGGTCTTGCGGGGGTCATAGTGACCCAGGTTCTCGATGTAGCCACCGTCACGGGGACGACGGACGTCCGCAACGACGATACGGTAGTGGGGGTTGTGGGCGGAACCGAAACGGGACAGGCGAATTTTAACCATGGTAGGAACTCTCCAGAACAGCTTGAGGGTGGTTCTCCCGCTAGGATCACGGGGGGTCATGCGCCCGTCAGCAGCCAACCGGTAAGCGCACCGAAGAAGAGTATCAGACGCGCGCGCCACCCATCAAGGGGCGCTTCAGAAACCCGGCGGAACCGGCTGTCCGCCCCGGCGCAGCTGGAAGGCCATGCTTTCCGGCCCGATGATCGAACTGCCGCCCACCGTGCCGACCAGCGTGCCGCGCGCCACGCGACTCCCCACGCTGACCAGTGGGTCGCGCAGGCCCAGGTACGCCGTGACGCTGCTGCCGTGATCCACCAGCACCACCCACCCCAGTGAGGCGTAGAACGTAACGGCCAGCACGTTGCCGTCGGCGGACGCTGCGGCCTGCGGCGCGCCCGTCAGCACCACCCACGGTGCGCCGTTCGCACCGAAGGGCGCCTCCACCCGCCCCCCGGGCAGGGGAAAACCCAGCGGACCGCTCACCACGGGCAGCGGCGCCAGCTGCACCTCCACCTGCTGCTGCGCGGCCTGCACCTGCACCTGCCGGGCCCGGAGCGCCTCCTGCTCCCGGCGCAGCTGCGCTTCCCGGGCCTGCTGCTCGGCCAGCCGCTGACGCTGCTGCGCGGCCAACTGCGCCCGCTGCTGGGCCTGCTGGGCCGCCTGCGCCCGCAACTGTGCCAGGCGCGCCTGCTCCTCGCGCAGCCGCGCCAGCCGCAGCGCCTCCTGACGGGCACGCTCCTGCGCCTCACGAATCCGCCGGGCCTCCGCTTCACGGCGCCGGCGTTCCTCCTCCAGCCGGCGCCGCCGCTCCGCTTCCAGCCGGCTGCGTTCGGCCACCACCTGCGTCACCAGCTGATCCACGGTCCGGGCGGCCAGGGCCTGATCGGCCGCGGTGCGGGCGGCCAGGGTCCGCTGGCCCTGCTCGCTCGTGCGCAGCCGGGCGAGCAGCGTGTTCTGCTGCGCGCGCTGCGCCTGCAAAGCCCGCAGTTTCGCGCTGCGCTGAACCTGCAGGGCCTTCAGGTCCAGCGTCTGGCGTTTCTGCTGCGCCTGCTGCTCGTTCAGCACCTGCACCTCGCCCCGGAGTCGCGCCATGACCTGCGTCTGGTAGGCGCCGGCCATGTTCGAGTACCGCAGCCGGATCAGCAGGTCCGACAGACTCCGGGACTGCGACAGCAGCTGAAGGTACTGCCCACTGCGCTGCCGGTACATCAGCAGCAGGATTTCCCGCACGTCTCCCTGAAGGCGGGCCACGCGGGCCTGCGTGACCTTCAGCTGCTGAGCGGTGTCCGCCAGGGCCCGGTCGGCGAGGGCCACGCGCGCCGTGACGGTCGCCAGCTCGTTTTCCAGCGCCGCGGTGCGCTGCGCCAGGGCGTCCAGCTGATTCAGGGTGTCCTGCTGCTGCGCCGTCAGGTTCTGGATGCTGCGCCGCAGGTTTTCCAGTTCCCGGGCCTTGCTGAGACTCAGCTGCCGCTGCTGCTGCAGATCCCGCTCCAGCGCCTGAAGGCGTTCACTGGTGGTCTGCGCGGCCGCGGCCCCCAGCAGCGCGACGAGCAGCAGCGCCCGCCCGGACCGGCCCAGCATGTTCACTCCAGCTCCTGCAGGTACCGGCGCGTGGCGAAGATACTTCCCAGCAGGCCGATCAGGACGCCCAGGCACCCCACCGCCCCCAGCAGCGGCGCCAGGGTCTCCGGGTCACGGACCACCGGGAACACAGGGGCAAGTTCCTGCACGCGCCGCGTCAGGCCCAGGTACGCCGGCGTCAGGATGCCCAGCGCCAGCGCCGCCGCCACGACGCCCACCATCAGGCCCTCAAGGACATGCGGCATGCGGATGAAGCCGCGCGTGGCCCCCAGCAGGCGCATCACGCTGATCTCGTCGCGGCGGGCGTACATCGCCACCCGCACGGCGTTCAGGATGTTGAACAGCGTGCCCAGCAGCAGCAGGCCCACCAGCACGTACCCCGCCAGCCGGACTGCCGCCAGGGTCTTCACGGTGGGATCCACGTACCCTGCGCCGTACTCCACGTCCTGCACGCCCGGCAGCAGGGCCACCTGGGCGGCCACCACGCGGGAGTCCTCCACACGGCTCACCCGCATCCGCAGCGTGTCCGGGAAGGGATTGCCCACCAGGGCCGCGGCGTCGCGCGTGAACGGGGAGTCCTGCGTCATTTCCTGAAGCACCTGCTCACTCGTGACCAGCCGCGCCTCCCGCACCTGCGTGATCGAGCGCACCTGCGTGAGCAGCGCCTCGTCCTGCGCGTCGGGGGAGAGGAACGCCGCGACCTCCACCTGGGATTCAAGCTGCGTGATCGTGCGGTTCACGTTCAGCGTGAGCAGCAGCACGAACCCCAGCATCAACAGCGTCAGGGTCATGGTCATCAGGGTCGCCAGGGTCGCCGTGACATTCCCGCGCATGGCCAGCAGCGCCTGCCGCAGGTGGTACCTCACAGCGCGTACCCGCCGTAGGGGTCGTCACGCACGAGTTTCCCCTTGCGCAGCGTGAGGGTCCGGTGCCGGAAGGTCTCCACGAGGTCCCGGGCGTGCGTGGCCACGATCACAGTCGTGCCGCGCAGGTTCACGTTCTGCAGCACCTTCAGGACCTCCCGGCTGTTGTCCGGGTCGAGGTTCCCGGTGGGTTCATCCGCCAGCAGCAGCGGCGGGTTCCCCACGATGGCGCGCGCAATTGCCACGCGCTGCTGCTCGCCCTGCGACAGCTGCACCGGCAGCGCGTACTTCTTGTGCTCCAGCCCCACGGTCCGCAGGGCCGTCGTGACCCGCTGCGGCCACTCCCGCTGCGACACCCCCGTGACGCGCAGCGCGAACGCCACGTTGTCGTACGCGTTCAGGTGCGGCAGCAGCAGGTTGTCCTGGAACACGGTGCCCATCCGCCGGCGCAGCAGCGACGTGCGCCGCCCCCGGTAATGCGACAGAGCCTCGCCCGCCACGCGCACCTCGCCGCGCGTGGGCAGCGCCCGCTTGAGAACCAGACTCATGAAACTGCTCTTTCCAGCCCCCGAATGACCCACCAGGTACACGAATTCACCCTTGCCGACGTGCATGGACACGTCATCGAGGGCCAGGGTGCGGGTCACGGGGTACTCCAGGGACACGTGCTTGAAATCAATCACGCCGCACCCCGCAGTGGGCGGCGCAGCGGTGGGGGGACGCGGTCTGTCATGCTCGCGGCCCAGCATAGCCCACCCCCCGCCCCCACGCCGCCTGGAGTCCAGGCTTACGTTCGTTTCACCCACGCGCACTATCCTGAGCGGCGTGAACGCCAAACGACTGACCATTGTGGGAGCCGCGCTGGGCGCGACTGCCGCTGTCGCCTACGCGCAACTGGGAGGGTACACGCCGGTGAACCTCAGCAGCAGCGCCGAAGGGAAGAGTCTCCTGCAGGTCCTGAACGACCTGAACCGCTACTACCTGCACCCCGTGGACCAGGAGAAGGTGCTGCGCGGCGCGATCACCGGCGCGCTCGGCAGCCTGAATGACGAGTTCACGTACTACAGCGAACCTGAGGACAACGCCATCGACGCAGCCAACCTGCAGGGCGAATTCTTCGGCATCGGTGTGACCCTTGTCGCGGCAAACGCCGACGGGACCGGCGGCAAGATCGACAACGTGTTCAAAGGCGGCGCCGCGTCCGGTGCGGGCGTGCAGATCGGCGACGTCTTCCTGAAGATCGGGGACAAAGACGTCACGAACGCGAAACTGAACGAGATCGTGCGTCTCGTTCGCGGAGAGAAGGGCACCACCGTGACCGTCACCTTCGCCCGCGACGGCAAACCCTACGCCGTCAGGATGGAACGCCAGCCGGTGCAGATCGTCAGCGTCGAACAGACCGTCCTGCCTGGCAACGTGGGCTACATCGCACTGAACACCTTCTACAACGAAAAGGCCAGCGAACAGTTCCGTGCGGCCGTGGCGAGCATGAAAAAGAAAAACGTGCAGAAACTAATCCTGGACCTGCGCGACAACGGCGGTGGCCTCCTGAACGCCGGTGTGGACGTGGCCGACCAGTTCATGAAATCCGGCCCGATCGTGAGTCTGCGCGACCGCGCGAAGAACACCCAGGTGTACGGCAGCGCCACGAACGCCGCGAGCGATTATGCGGGCAAGCTCGTTGTGCTCGTGAACAAGAACAGTGCCAGCGCCAGCGAAGTCGTGTCGGGCGCCCTGCAGGACACCGGCCGCGCCACCATCATCGGCGAGCAGACCTTCGGCAAGGGTGTCGCGCAGACCCCCATCACCCTGCCGGACGGCGGCAAGGTCGCCATCGTCTCCAACGAGTGGCTGACCCCCAAGGGCCGCCAGATTCACAAGAAGGGCATCACGCCCGACATTGAGGTCAAGGACACGCGCTTCACCACGCCCGTGAACTTCACCGGCAGCGGCGTGAAACCCGGCGAGAAACTGACCCTCACCATCGAAGGGAAACCCGTGACCGTGACGGCCGACAAAGACGGCAAGTTCACGTACACCGGCGAGATCAAACGCCCCACCCGCAGCGCCCAGCAGGGCGAAGCGGTCGTGGACGTGCAGAACGACGCCATCCTCAAACGCGCGCTCGACACCCTGAAGTAACCCCACAGACGCAGGGGCGGCCCCCAGCCTCCGGGCGCCGGCCGCCCCTGCGTCTGTGTCAGGTCTGGACCCTCAACGTCCAGCCACGCGGTCCTTAACCGCCCTGTAACCGGCGCCCGGCAGACTGCCCGCATGAACAAGACCCTGTCCATCCTGGCACTCACCTGTTCCCTGGTTCTCGGCGGACTGGTCGGCTACGACATCCACGAGCGGCGCAGTGAACCCACCGCCACAACGCCCGGCGCGGGCACCACGGCACCCACTGCCACGCAGGGCCAGATGGTGCAGACCCTCGCCACGCCCACCTCCGACGCCACCCGCGCCCGCACGGAATCCGAAGCGAACACCGTGCAGGTCGTCAAGGACCGCCGTGACGGCCTGGTGTACATCAGCGTCACCGAGAACGATACCAGCAGCGCCCAGGCGCAACTCCGCCAGCGGCTCCAGCAGCAGCTTCCCTTCGACTTCGGCCTGCCCGACAACGGCGGCCAGGGCCAGGCGCAGACCGGGACGGGCAGCGGCTTCTTTGTCACGAGCGGGGGGGACATCATCACGAACAACCACGTCGTGGAAGGCGCCAGTGAAATCACTGTCCGCCTGCACGGCAGCACCAGAACCTACCCCGCGAAGGTCATCGCCCGCGCCCCGGACTTCGATCTCGCTCTGATCCGCCCCCAGGGCGTTCCCAGCAACGAAATCAAGGCCCTGCCCCTGGGCGACAGCGACCGCCTCGACGTCGGCCTGAAAGCGATCGCCATGGGCGCCCCGTTCGGCCTGGATTTCAGCGTCTCTGAAGGCATCATCAGCAGCCTCGAGCGGCAGGTCCCGGTCGGCACCAAAGGCGTTCAGCAGAGCGTCATCCAGACGGACGCCGCCATCAACCCCGGCAACAGCGGCGGCCCGCTGCTGAACAGCGCCGGACAGGTGATCGGCGTGAATACACAGATTCTCACGGGCGGCATCGGCCAGAGTGCCGGCGTGGGCTTCGCCATTCCCGTGAACACCGTCAAGAAACTCCTGCCGGAACTGCAGGCGGGCAAAGGCACGGTCATCCAGACGCCCAGCCTGGGGGTGGGCATTGCCGACGTGTCCCTGGTGAGCGCCGCCGAGCGGCAGCGGAACAAGCTGCCGGCGCAGGGTGTGCTCGTGAGCCGCGTGTACCCGGGCAGCCCTGCTGCTGCCGCGGGCCTGCGCGCCACCACCACGGTCACAGACGACTCGACCGGACAGCGCACGACCCGCTACGCGGACGTCATCACCGCCGTGGACGGCCGGCCCCTGACGGACGTGAACCAGTTGCCCCAGGCCATCATCAGCCACAAGATCGGAGAGACCGTGACACTCACTGTCGATCGCGGCGGGAAGAAGCGTGACGTGAAAGTCATCCTGAAAGCCTTCGACCTGGCCGCCGCTGCCCAGCAGTACGACCAGACCCCCTGAGCACAGCGGCAGACCGGGCCGCTCTCAGCGGGGAGCGGCCCGGCTCATTTCACTGCTGTCGGCCGACTGACCCCCGTCCGGTCGACGAACCTTGTGATGGTGCAGCCGGCTCTGGAGACGGCGGGCGCCGGTCCACTTGCTGGCGGACGGAGCAGGCCGCAGGTGTAGGCTGAACGCATGCGGACGGTGGCGTCGTGATGGACCTGAGTGGACTGCTGGGACCTTTCGCGTGGCTGGTGCACGTGGCGGCCGGTTTCGCCATTCCATTTATTGCCATGTTGTACTTTTCCCCCGTGGGCCGGTCGGCCAGCGCGGTGCTGCGGGTGCTGGCCGTGGTGACGGTCCTGAGCGTGCTGGGCGCGCCGTGGCTGGTGCATCCGGCGGCGGGCATGCTGCTGGGGTACTTCGGGTCACGGGCGTTCAGTCACTGGCGGGAATCTCAGGGGGGCCTGATGATGGCTCTGGTGGCCGCGGCGGCGTTCATGGCGCTGGGAGCGACGTGGCTGATCTTTCCGCTGTTCTTCATGGCGCTGGGCTGGGTGTTGTCCGGCGGGCCGCGGCGGGGAGGCCGGCGTTCCCGTCGCCGCCGGGCCGCGCAACCGGCTGCGGACATAGCGTCAGCCTTGCCAGAACAGGCCAGCGGCACGCCCGTGAACGCTGTGGCGGCGGTCGTGGACGGCCCGCTGGCGGCGTTCGTACGCGATGAGCGCCTGCCCCCTGAAGCCCGCGCGCAGCTGGCTGCCCTGAATCTCCGGACCCGTGAGGCCCTGGATCTGCTCCGGGATCAGGGGCAGGACGGCAGTGAGGCGGGGTACGTGGCGCGCGCCGTGAGGGAGGAGTACGCACCGGCCGCCGTGCAGGCGTACCTGAAACTGCCGCGCTCGATGGCGGACATCACGCCCCTGCAGGACGGCAAGACAGGTCGGGCGCTGCTGGCCGAGCAGCTGGAGATTCTGCTGGACGGGGTGCAGGACATCATGAACACTGCGCTCAGGACCGGCGGACAGGAACTTCTGACGCACGGCCGGTTCCTGCGGGAGCGGTTTGCGAAGATACCCGAGGAACTGAAAGTGAAGTAGGCGGGAACGCATGGCCTGGAGGGCTGCGGTCGACCAGGAGAAACTGCCCTGGGAGCGGCAGGCCTGCAAAGGCTCAGGAGCCCAGTGGCGCAGGCCGGGTTGAGGGCTCAGTGGCTTTCATTACGCCATTCACGTAACGCGCTATGCTGGACGGGATGTCTGCCGCTGTGCCCACCCCCAACGCTGCCCTGACCCTCCTGAAGACCGTATGGGGCTACGACGCCTTCCGCGGCGTGCAGGCTGACATCGTCCACACCGTCACGCAGGGCGGCAACGCCATGGTCCTGATGCCTACCGGCGGCGGCAAGAGCCTGTGCTACCAGGTGCCCAGCCTCCTGCGCGACGGTGTGGGCATCGTGGTGTCCCCCCTGATTGCCCTGATGAAGGACCAGGTGGATACCCTGCGCGGTCTGGGTGTCCGGGCCGCCGCCCTGAACTCCACGCTGTCCCCGGAGGGCGTCCGCGAGGTTGAAGCGGCCCTGCTGGCCGGCACTCTGGACCTGCTGTACGTCGCCCCCGAGCGCCTGCTGCTGCCGCGCACCCTGGAGCTCCTGGAGCGGGCCCCGGTGGCCCTGTTCGCTGTGGACGAAGCCCACTGCGTGTCCCAGTGGGGCCATGACTTCCGGCCGGAGTACCAGGGCCTGGGGGTGCTGCCCGAACGCTTTCCTCAGGTGCCGCGCCTCGCCCTGACTGCCACCGCGGACGACCGGACCCGCGCGGACATCCTGAACGTGCTGGGTCTGCGCGGCGCGCCGCAGTTCATCTCATCTTTCGACCGGCCGAACATCCAGTACCGGGTGGCGACCAAGGAAGGCCCGAAAACGCAGCTGCTTGACTTCATCCGGAGCGAACACCCGGGGGACGCGGGCATCGTGTACTGTCTGTCGCGAAAATCCGTGGAGGACACCGCGCGGTGGCTTCAGGCGCAGGGTGTCGATGCGGTCGCGTACCACGCTGGCCTGCCACCCCGTGAACGCACCCTCGCTCAGGACCGCTTCCTGAATGAGGAGGGTCTGGTGGTGGTCGCCACCGTGGCCTTCGGCATGGGGATCGACAAACCGAACGTGCGGTTCGTGGCGCACCTGGACCTGCCCAAGAGCATGGAAGGCTACTACCAGGAAACGGGCCGCGCTGGCCGTGACGGTCTGCCCAGCACCGCCTGGATGGTGTACGGCCTCGCCGACGTCGTGAACGTGCGCCGCATGCTGGCCTCCAGCGACGCCCCCGAGGAGGTCAAGCGGGTGGAGGCCGCGAAGCTCGACGCCCTGCTCACCTACTGCGAGACGGCCTCCTGCCGCCGCGAGGTGCTGCTGGAGTACTTCGGCGAGGCCTACCAGGGCCCGTGCGGCCACTGCGACACCTGCATCAACCCTCCGCAGGTGCGGGACATGACCCGCGAGGCCCAGATGGCGCTGTCAGCCGCAATCCGGACCGGGAACCGTTACGGCGCCGCGCACCTGACCGACGTCCTGCTGGGCCGCGCCACCGAGAAGGTCGTTGCCATGAATCACCACACGCTGCCGACCTTCGGGGTGGGCGCCACACACGACGAGAAAACCTGGCGGGGCGTGCTGCGCCAGCTCGTGAGCCTCGGGTACCTTGCGGCCGCCGAGCACCACGGCCTGTCCGCCACCGGCAAGGCCCGCGCGTTACTGAAGGGCGAAACGACCCTGGCGCTGCGCGAGGATACCCTGAGCGCCCGGCCCGGCAAACGGGACCGCGGCGACCGCACCCGGGACCGCGCCAGCCGCGCGCCCGTCTCGGCTGATGATCAGCCGCTGTTCGAGACGCTGCGGCAGTGGCGCCTGACCCGCGCGCGCGCGCAGGGCGTTCCGCCGTACGTGATCTTCACGGACGCTACCCTGAAAGCCATCACGGAATTCAAGCCCACCAGCCACGCCACCCTGGGCACCGTCAGCGGCATCGGACAGCGCAAACTCAGTGATTACGGCGATGAGGTCGTGCAGATCGTCCGGGACGCCCTGAGCGGCAAGACGGTCACGCTGCCCGACCCGCAGGAGCGGGGCGTGCGGGCAAACTCCGCCGTGCTGGGCGTCCTCAATCGCCGCGGCCCGGACGCCCTGGACGAAACCCCCGCGCCAGCGTCCGTCGCGGACGCCCTGAGGGACCTGCGGCGCACCCTCACCCGCGAAACTGGACTTAGTGCGTACGTGATCTATACGAACGCCGCGCTTGAAGCGCTCGCTGAACGCCAGCCCCGCAGCCTCGACGATCTGCGGGACATCCCCGGCTTCGGACCCAAACGAATTGAAGCGTACGGTGAACGGATTCTGGCCGCCGTGGACCGCGTTCTCGCCTGACCCCCGGGGCGCCCACCCTCAGGGCGCGGCGTCTGCATGCCGGGCCCGGTGGCCGTCAATTTCACGCTGCAGGAAGAAGTTCAGCAGCGTCCGCAGGGTCGCGATGGCCGCGAGCTTCCCAATGTCATCCCACGACGGCGCGATCGCTGTGCGCAGGATATCGGCCGCCAGCGTGAACTCCAGCGCCACCGCCAGCCAGCGGCCCAACTCCAGGCGCAGGCTCTCCTTCTGCCGGTCCGGTTCCCGACTGGGCCGCACAAAGGCCATGACGGCCTGCACCAGGGCCACGAGGGTGGCTGCGGCGATCAGCAGCGCAGCCGCGACCTCCACCACGGTGGCCACCACTTCGGTCCAGTGCTTCACGGCCTCGAACATGCCCTGAGTGTTCCACGTGCCCTCAGGGTTCTCTGGGAGGCTCAAGGGTTCCTGAACCAGCGCCTTACAGGCTCAGGGCCAGCTCTACCGCCTCGCGCAGCCCACCGTCATCCACGTGCGCAACCCGGTACCGGGACGCGGCGACCGCGGGGGCGTCGGCATTGCCCATGGCGACGGGGTGGCCCACCACGCGCATTGCGGTCACGTCGTTCTCGCCGTCCCCGACCATCATCACGCGGTCCATGTCCAGTCCGTACTGCGCCGCCACGCGCTGCACCGCCGTGCCCTTGCTGACTCCGGCGGCCGTCACACTGATGAACATGACCTCCGGCATCACCGGACTGCCTGCCGGGTGCAGTTCCATGCCTGGGTGCGCCTCAGCCGTCACGACGGTCTCCTCGTCACGCGGAACCACCCACTGCGTGCGAACCACGCTGCCCGGCAGGTCGCGCGGCGCGCGCGCCTCGTACGGGACGCCCAGCAGCGCCGCGTGCCGCTCGGCGAGGTCACCGGGTTTCGTGACCGCGAACTCGAGGTCCGTGTACACCTCCAGCAGCCGGTCGGTATGGCGGGCGCGGTCCAGCAGCAGCGCCAGGCCGTCTTTCGGGAACGGCGCCGACAGGCTGCGGCCGTCACCGACATTCACGACGCTCGCGCCGTTCTGGAAGACGTGCCAGCCGTCCGGGTCAAGGCGCTCGGCATACGTCCGCGCGTTCCCGATGGCCGGACGCCCGCTGCACAGCGCAATCCGCACGCCCTGAGCCCGGGCGTGCGCCAGCGCCACCCACACGTCCTCCCGGACGTGATTTCCCGTTCCCACCAGGGTGCCGTCCACGTCCACACAGATCAGTCCAAGCATCCGGGCACTATAGGCGCTGCGTCTCAGGGCCACGCCGGGTCGGGTGGACAGGCGCTCAGTGGCCGGGCTGCCAGTGCCCCTCGCGCTCCACCGTCGCGCACCCACCCACGTGCACGGCCAGCACCTGTTCGCCCTGCAGCTCCAGTTCCACCTCAACTTCACCGGGCGTGCCCAGGGCGTGCCCCTGGTACACCAGTCCGCACGCCCGGTCGCCACGGACCGGGAGGCGCCCCTGCCGGGCCAGCAGCGCCATCAGGGCCCCCGCCGCGCTGCCCGTGACCGGATCTTCCGGGATGCCGACCGCCGGTGCGAAGTCCCGTGCGGCAAAGCGGTTCACGCCCATCGGCGCGTAAGCGTAGATACTCACGACGCCCAGAGCGTCACTCAGCGCGTGAATCCGCGTGAGGTCCGGTTCCAGGCCGTCGAGAATCACGCTGTCCAGGAGCGGCACGAAGACGCTCCACAGGCCGGTGCTGGCGGCGGCCATGGGCAGGCCGCGGTGAATCATGCGGGAATTGATGCCGAGCGCCTCGGCCAGTCCTTCACGCAGTTCGACCGGCAGGGCACGGTAGGCAGGGGAGGGCTGCTGCATCCACACGCGCCGCGGTACGCCCGCTTCGCACTCCAGACGCAGGGGCACCCGGCCGGCGAGAGTGTCGAGGTGCAGCTCGTCGCCAGCCGTCCACTCTCCGGCCTGAGCGAGCGTCAGGCCAAGCGCGACCGTGGCGTGCCCGCAGAACTCGACCTCCTGCGTGGGCGTGAAATAGCGGACCCGGGCCACTGGGCCTTCGCGCCTCGTGATAAACACGGTCTCCGGGGCCCCCAGGTGTGTGGCGAGGGCCTGCATGTCCTGCCGTGAGAGCCGGGCGGCGTCCAGGACCACCCCGGCACGGTTGCCGTGCCCTGGGGTATCGGTGAAGGCGCTCACCTCGCTGAAAGCGATCATCTCATCAGTGTAGCTCAAGGAAGCGGGATAATCGGACAAGAATTTCACGATGCAGAAAATCGTGAAATAATTCACTTAATGCGGACATACAGGCCCCCTAAAAAGAGGGCCACATGCACCAATTTTTTAAGGCCGCATTCGCGTCAACATCCGTGGGAACGGAATGGCCTCACGAATGTGGTCAATGCCCGTAATCCATGCGATCACCCGTTCCAGGCCCATCCCAAAGCCTGCGTGCGGCATGCTGCCCGTCCGGCGCAGATCCAGGTACCATTCGAAGGCCTCCACGGGCAGTCCCTCATGCTCAATGCGCGATTTCAGCAGATCGTAATCATGGATGCGTTCACTGCCCCCAATAATCTCGCCGTACCCTTCAGGAGCAATCATGTCGTCACACAGCGCCACGCGTGGGTCCAGCGGGTCAGGCTGCATGTAGAACGCCTTGATGGCTGCCGGGTAACGTTCAATAATCACCGGACGGTCAAAGTGATGCCCGAGAATCGTCTCGTGCGGCGCACCCAGATCGTCGCCCCACTCGACAGGCTGAACGTCCTCCTGAACGTTCGGCGGCAGATCCCGGCTCTCGATGTGCTGACGCACGATGTCCAGAGCGTCCGTGTAAGTGACGCGCGGGTAGTTGCCCTCAGCCGCGCCCTCCAGTCTGGTGACGTCACGACCGAGGACCTTCAGTTCCTCCTGACATTCACTCAGGGCGCGGCGCACGATGAAACTCACGAACCGCTCCTGAAGCGCCATGTTCTCCGCATGGTTGCTGGGCACCACCTCGGGCTCGATCATCCAGAACTCCAGCAGGTGCCGGCGCGTCTTGCTTTTCTCAGCGCGGAACGTCGGGCCGAAGGTGTACACCTTCCCGAACGCGAACGCTCCTGCCTCGGCATGCAGCTGTCCGGTCTGGGAAAGGTACGCCTTGTCCTCACCGAACAGGTCAATCTCGAACAGTTCCGTGGTGCCTTCCGCGGCGTTCGGCGTGAAGAACGGCGCGTCGAACCGGATGAACCCCTCGCCATGGAAGAAATCCACGACCGCACGCTGCACGCAGTCGCGCACGCGCATGATCGCCCAGGGACGACGGTGCCGTAGCCACACGTGCCGGTGATCCATCAGGAACTCAATGCCGTGCTCCTTGGGCGTAATGGCGTACTCCGCGTGATTCTCGCTGATGGGGGAGAGATCCTGCACCGCGAGCTCCACTCCACCCGGGGCGCGGTCATCGGCGCGGACCTCACCGGTGACCGTGACCGCCTGCTCCTGCGTGAGGCGTTTGGCCTGCTCGAACACGTCTTCACTGACATCGTTCTTGAAGACAGTGGCCTGCACGAAGCCACTCCCGTCACGGAGCTTCAGGAACTGGATCTTCCCCTTGCCACTTTTGTCCGTCAGCCACGCGTGCAGCGTGACCGTCTGACCCACATGTTGTTTCAGGTCGTGAATGCTGGAATGAACGCTCATCGCGGCTCAGTATAGGCAGCCGCGGCACGTCCAGGCACGGCGCCGGGGCTCCCGCCGAGATCTGCCGTCCGAGCTCGCAGTTCATCCGTTACTGGAATTTAGTCTTTCTGTCACTCTGCCGCTTCTTGATGGTTCTTTCTCCAGCTCGGCTTTGGTAAGGGTATCTGCGCGGCGCCCTCTCTACAGGACACGAATGTCGGTTTCTTTAGCTGGTATGCATGGAGGCAGGCTGCCCTGTCCCCGGAGGCTGCGCCCAGGTCTGCGCCGGGCCGAGCGTGCGAGGAACGAAGATAATGTGAACCGGTTGGTGTGCGGTCCCACACGAGGCTTGGCGTTTGAAAGAACATTATCAGATCTTGAAGATTATAAAATCACGAATCTGCCTCATCGTGAAAATATTCACTTGATTTGATATAGACCCGCCGAAATGGCGGGCTGCACCGTTCACTTCAGCGCGTCATTCATGCCCAGAACATCAGAGACCTTCAGACTGGCGCCGCCCACCAGCGCACCGTTCACATTTGGCTTTGCGCAGATGCTGGCAATATTGTCCGGCTTCACGCTCCCGCCGTACAGCACGCGCACTTCAGCTGCCGCCGCGCCGTACCGTTGTTCCAGCGCGCCGCGAATGGCGGCGGCCAGTTCCTCCGCGTCGTCGGCCGTGGCGGTCCGGCCAGTCCCAATCGCCCAGACAGGCTCGTAGGCGATCACCACGTCACTGCTCACGCCCTCCAGGCTGCCGGTCAGCTGCGCCAGCGTGAAGGGCACGTGCTCACCTTTCTCGCGCACATCGAGCTTCTCGCCCACACATACGATGGGGATCAGGCCGTTCGCCTGCGCCTGCCTGGCTTTGGCAGCCACGAGGGCGTCTGACTCACCGTGGTAGTCACGCCGTTCGCTGTGGCCCACGACAACGTAGCTCGCGCCGACGTCCTTGAGCATCGCGGCGCTGATCTCGCCGGTGTACGCGCCGGAGTCATGCGCAGACACGTCCTGGCCCCCAAAGGCCACGCCCGCCGGCAGGTTGGCCGCGAGCGCACTGAGGGTCACGGCGGGCGCCATAACGGCCAGGGTCGCGTCGCCCGGAACGAGTTTCTCCGAGAGATCCTGCGCCCACGCGCGCGCCTCGGTGGGGGTCTTGTTCATCTTCCAGTTCAGGGCCAGCAGGTTGTTCGGCATGTGTCTTACTCCTTTTTCAGGCGGGCCAGGACCGTGTGCACGTCGCCCTGCCACACGGTGGCGGCAATGAACGGCCGGAAGCCCATGTCGGTGTTGATTTTGAGCATCGGGCTGTTGCTCTCGGCATTCTGCGTGCGGATTTCGCGGGCGCCCGGATTGTGCCGGGCGAGTTCCTTCACGTTCGCCCCTTTCAGCCAGCGGCCCAGGCCGTGGCCTCGGTGTTCGGGCAGCACCCCGGTGT
The DNA here is from genome assembly GCF_020229735.1 of Deinococcus taeanensis. NCBI lineage: Bacteria > Thermotogati > Deinococcota > Deinococci > Deinococcales > Deinococcaceae > Deinococcus > Deinococcus taeanensis. The sequence goes on from NZ_CP083455.1 coordinate 1,253,907, forward strand.
TGCCCTGCGCCACGATCTCCGGGCGCGCTTCGCGCCAGGACAGTTCGTTCAGGCCAACCAGCTCGCCGTTCGGGGCGCGGACCACGGCGGTCAGGAGCGTGCGCCCACCGGCGCGGCTCAGCTGCTCCATTTCCTGGACTTCCTTCGCGGTGATGTGGGTGTCCTCCACGTTCAGGTCGTCCCGTGGGGCGCTGTTCATCACGTTCAGGAGGGTGGCGTACCCGGTCAGTTGCGCGTCGGGCGTTCCGTTCAGCCAGAATTCGATGCTGTAGTCGTCGTCGGGACGGGCGGTCCAGCGGTCGAGCAGGCCGTCCGGGATGTCTGTGAGCATCAGCCGGCTCTCGCGGTTCACCTGCCCCCGCTCGAAGCCGGCGCGCACAGCGAACGCCTCGCCCGCCGGCACGCGGTCAACGGTGCGGGTCAGCAGCAGGGTCCGCCCGCGCGTCTGCACGAACTGCGCGGCTTGGCGCAGCAGGTCGCGGCCCAGGCCCCGGTGTCGCCAGGCGGGCGCGACCATGACGTCGAGTTCCGCGACGTGCCGGTTGGTGTCGAGGTTCAGCATCTGCGTGCGGGCGTGGGCGTGAATGCCGGTGTCGTCCTCCACGGTCCAGATGTGCATGTCGACCATGGCGGGGAGGTGCTGCAGCTGACCCCAGATGTCCTGCGCGCGGATGGCCGGGTCACCGGGGTTCGATTCGCGTCTGAGTTCGTTCAGGTGGGTCACGAACTGCCGGGTGAATTCCTCGGTGAACTGCGTGCGGTCGCGCCGCATGACGGTTGGTGTGCTGGTGGTCATGTGACCTCCAGTGTGTCACGCGTGCCGACCCCGGCGTGGCTCATTTCATTGCTTCGACGCCGGGCAGCGCTTTGCCTTCGAGCAGTTCGAGACTGGCGCCGCCGCCGGTGCTGATGTGGTCGATCTGATCGGCTTTGCCGCTCTTGTTGATGGCGCTTACGGAGTCGCCGCCGCCGATCACGGTGTACGCCTGGTTCTTCAGGCTGCCCACGGCGGCGGCGATGGCGTTGGTGCCACTGGCGAAGGCGGGGAATTCGAATACACCGAGTGGTCCGTTCCAGAAGACGGTTCTGGCCCCCTTGAGCGCCTCGCTGTACTGCTCGACCGTGGCGGGTCCGGCGTCCAGGCCCTGCCACCCGTCCGGGATGGCGTTCGAGGCCACCACCTGGGTGTTCGCGTCGGCGCTGAAGGCGTCGGCGGCAACGACGTCCACGGGCAGCATGATTTTGTCCCCGTACTCGCTGAGCAGGCGGCGGGCGAGGTCAAGCTGATCGTCTTCATGGATGCTCTCGCCGATCTTGCCGCCCTGCGACTTGATGAACGTGTAGGCCATGCCGCCACCGATCAGGAGGCGGTCCACGCGGGGCAGCAGGTTCTCAATGACCTTGATCTTGTCGCTGACCTTCGCGCCGCCGATGATCACCACGTACGGGCGTTCGGCGCCGTGCAGGAGTTTCCCGAGGGCGTCCACTTCGGTTTGCAGCAGGGTGCCGGCCGCGTGCGGCAGGCGTTCAGCCACGCCGCTGACGGAGGAGTGCGCGCGGTGGGCGCTGCCGAACGCGTCCAGCACGAACGCGTCACCCAGGCGGGCAAGTTTCTCGTTCAGCTCGGCGTTGTTCTTCTCCTCGCCGGTGCTGAAGCGCACGTTCTCCAGCAGCGCCACGGCGCCGCCGGGCAGGGCCTGCACCGCGGCGAGCGTTTCCTCGCTGTCGGCGGTGCCTTCAATGAACGTGACCGGGCGGCCCAGCACCTGTTGCAGGACCGGCGCCACGGGGCGCAGAGAGTATTTCTCTTCAGGGCCGTTCTTGGGACGGCCGAAGTGGCTCATGAGGATCACGTTGCGCGCCCCGGCGTCCAGCAGGGCGTTGATGGTGGGGAGGCTGGCGGTGACGCGCGTGTCGTCCTGCACCACGCCGTCCTTGACGGGCACGTTGTAGTCCACGCGCACCAGGACGCGTTTGCCGCTGACATCGAGGGAATTCAGGTTCTGCATGGGACCTCCAGGAACACAGGAAGTGATGGTTGATGGTGGACGGTAAGGACCATCAACCATCAACCATCACGGGTGGGCGCTTTAGCCTTTCTGCTGCACGAGTTCGACGAGGTCGGCGATGCGGTTGCTGTAGCCCCACTCGTTGTCGTACCAGCTGAAGAACTTCACGAGGTTGCCCATCACCATGGTCAGGCCGCCGTCGATGATGGCGCTGTGCGGGTCGCCCACGATGTCGGACAGGACGATGGGGTCTTCGGTGTAGGCGATGATGCCCTTGTGGCTGCCTTCGGCGGCGTCACGGAAGACCTTGTTCACCTCGTCAACGGTAACCTCGCGCTTGAGAATCACGACGACGTCGCTGATGGAGCCGGTGGGGGTGGGCACGCGCAGGCTGGTGCCGTCGAACTTGCCTTTCAGGGCGGGGTACACCTGGGACACGGCCTTGGCGGCGCCGGTGCTGGTGGGGATGATGTTCACGGCGGCGGCGCGCGCGCGGCGCAGGTCGCTGTGCGGCAGGTCCAGCACGCGCTGGTCGTTGGTGTAGGAGTGGACGGTGGTCATGATGGCCTTCTCGATGCCGAAGGCTTCGTCGATCAGCTTCATGGGGGCGCCGAGGCTGTTGGTGGTGCAGCTGGCGTTGCTGATGATGTTGTGCTGCGCGGGGTCGTAGTCCTGCTCGTTGACGCCCAGCACGACGCTGATGTCCTCGCCTTTGGCGGGGGCGGTGATGATGACCTTCTTCGCGCCGCCCTCGAGGTGCTTGCCGGCGCCTTCGCGGCTGGTGAAGATCCCGGTGGACTCGATCACGATGTCGACGCCCAGGTCGCCCCACTTGATGTTGGCGGGATCGCGTTCGGCCAGGGCGTGGATCTGCTTGCCGTTCACGGTGAGGCTGGATTCGTCGTACTCGACGGTGCCGTCGAACTTGCCGGCGGTGCTGTCGTACTTCAGGAGGGTGGCGAGCGTCTTGTTGTCGGTGAGGTCGTTGATGGCGACGACGTCCACGCCGCGCGCCACGAGGATGCGGAACACCAGACGGCCGATGCGGCCGAAGCCGTTAATCCCTACTTTCATGCTGTGCCTCCAGTCGTGAGGTGCCTCCCCCTGAATCGTGGGGTGGGTCACCTCGCATGTGGCAGTTTAACGCCTGATGTCAAGGCGCCCCTTCGTGTCACCTGTACACGAACAGAGTTCTGTACCGGGTACAAGAAAAAAGCGCCCCGCGGGGCGCTGCTCCTGTTCCGACCGCTCAGCCGGTGGTCGTGAGCACGAACGAGACCTCCACCGTCACGCTGTCACTGCTGCCCGGGTAGCGCACGTCAAAGTCGAACGGGTTGAACTTGAACTGGGTGCTCACGTTCACCTTCCCGTCCTGCAGCGTTGCCTTCACCGGCACGCTGACAGCCTTCGCCGTGCCCTTCACTGTCAGTTTCCCGGTGGCCGTCGTGGCCAGCGTCTGACCCTCCACCAGCTTCCCGCCGGTGAGTTTCTCCAGCGTGAACGTCGCGTTCGGGAACTTCGCGGCGTTGAGGGCGTCCTCACGCTTGGCATGGGCGTCCCTCAGGCTGATGCCGGTTTTCAGGTTCGCCACCGGCACCGTCACCGTGCCGGCGGTCGCCGCGAGATTCGCGGGGTCCAGCGTCACGCTCGCACTCACGCCACTGATCGTGCCGCGCACCGGAATGAACCTCACGGTGTACGTAAACGTCGCCGTACCGTCTGAGGCGCGGTAAGGGGCCGCGCTCACCATGGACCCCGCCACGAGGGCGGTCCCTGCCAGTCCTGCAATTGTCCGCTTCATGCCACGATCTTGACCTGACCCCGTGAAGCCCTGGTGAAACGACCTTCTGCCCCGCCCCCCCTGCAGGCTGCACAGACGCCTGAGCCCGGCTGGCCGGGGCGCCGCGTCATACTGCGGGCTATGGCCTACGACCTCCTCGTAATGAAATTCGGCGGCACCAACATGCAGGACGCCCGCGCCATCCGCCACAGCGCCACGCTGGCCGCGCGGAGTCTGCGCGACCACGTGAAGGTCGTCGTGGTCGTCTCAGCCATGGCCGGCGTCACCAACCAGCTGCTGAAACTCGCTGACGCCGCCCAGTCCGGCGACATTGCCAGCGCCAACGACGAGATCGCCCTGATGCGCACCCGCCACTTCACGGCGGCGCAGGAACTGGGCGCCGCGCCCGACAGTGACACCGTGCGGGAGATCCGCGAGATGCATGAAACGCTCCGCCAGGCGGTGTACGGCGTGTACCTGCTGCGCGAACTCACGCCGCGCAGCCGCGATCTGATCGTCGCGTTCGGTGAGCGGCTCTCGGCGCCGCTGATGCGCCTCGCGCTGGAACAGGATGGCCTGCGCGCCCACCATCTCACCGGCGGTGAGGCCGGCATCCTGACCGATTCGCACTTCGGGAATGCCAAACCGCTTCTCAGCACCTACGAACGCGTCAAGGACCGCCTCAGCGGCCTGCTGAGTGCGGGCGTCACGCCGGTCGTGGCCGGCTTCATGGGTGAAACCGAGAAGGGCGCCATCACCACGCTGGGCCGCGGCGGCACGGATTTCAGCGCCACCATCATCGGCAAAGCCCTTGGCGCCGACGAGGTGTGGGCGTGGAAGGACGTCGACGGCGTCATGAGTGCCGACCCGCGCGTGGTGCGCGACGCGCAGAACATCGAGGTGCTCTCGTACGGCGAGGTGATGGAACTCGCGTACTTCGGAGCGAAGGTCCTGCACCCCCTGGCCGTGACGCCCCTGCAGGAAAGCGGCATCCCGCTGCGCGTGAAAAGTGCCGCGGACCCGGACTTTCCCGGCACGCTCGTGCAGGCCGCGCCGCGCGACGACGCCCGTCACCCGGTCAAGGCCGTGACGGCCATCCGGAACGTCAGCATCATCAACGTGAGCGGTGCGGGCGTCCTGGGCATCCCGGAAGTGATCGCCAGTGTGTTCGACGCGATCGCCCGGGAGAACGTCACGCTGCTGATGGTCTCGCAGAGTTCCTCCATGAGCAACGTGTCCCTGGCGGTGCAGACCGTGGACGCCGAGCGCACCCTGGCCGCCCTGCGCGCCGGCGTGAGTCTGGAACTGAAGGTCGAGGAGCAGGACGGCGTGGCCGTCCTGGCGATCGTGGGCAGCGGCATGCGCGGCCAGAGGGGGGTGTCTGCGCGGATGTTCACTGCGCTGGCCGAGCAGGACGTCAATGTCCTGATGATCTCCCAGGGCAGCAGCGAACTGAACGTCTCCGTTGCCGTGGAGGCCGCGCACGTGGACGCCGCCACAGTCGCTGTGCACAGCGCCTTCGGGCTGGGGGAAACCAAGGTCAGCGCCTGAGCACATCACCCTAGCTCTGGGCTGCCGGCGGTTCACCCAGCGTGTCCTGCGGCCCGGCAGGCGAGCGGCGCAGTTGCGGCCAGCGCCGGCGCATCAGGATGTACACGCCCGCCACCCAGGTGGCGCTGGCCGTGAAGCCCGCCAGCACATCGGACGGGTAGTGCACGCCCAGGTAATTGCGACTTGCGCCCACCGCCACTGCCCACAGCGCCCCGAACACGGCGACCGGCCAGCCGGCCCGGGACCGCCAGAACACCAGGGTCAGGGCGATCCCGAACGCGGCGTTCGCCATGGCGTGCCCGCTTGGGAAGCTGTACCCGGGCTCGGTCAGGACGGCCACCAGCTCGTCCGGGCGGGGGCGCTGAAACACCACTTTCGCCGCGACATTCAGCAGGATGGCGCCCACCACGCCGGTCACGAGGAACCACCCGTGCGCCTTGCCGCGTGTCTGGCCGAGCAGCCACGCGATGGCGAACGTCACGAACGGCAGGACCGACACGCCGCCCAGTTGCGCCAGAAGCTGCGCGAAGCGCGTCAGGCCCGGCGTGCGCCGCTGCGCGTACCAGTTCAAGACCGCCTGGTCCCACTCGAAGCCGCCCTCCCGGAAAATCTCGTGGCTCAGCTGGGTGAACAGCGCAAACGGAATCATGACCCCCAGCAGCAGAAACAGCAGGGAGCGCCAGTGATCCTTGATGAACGGCAGGAATTCACGGCGGGACCGGGGAAACATGGGCCCATTACAGCCTCTGCCGTGCGCCTGCGCGTTGCCGGATGCTTAACGGTCCCCCAGGTCCGCTAGGCACAGTGGCGCAGTGCGCCCTGCGCTCCCTGACGCATGTGCCAGGCCCTGTGCACAGCGCACCATGAGGCACATCGGGAACGCCTCCCAGTGCCCGCCACCACGGCCGGCCGCGTTCCACCCCAAGGAGAGCGTCATGCAACACCAGTTCCTCGGTTCCCTTCACGCGCAGGCCCTCCTTCAGGAGGCCGAGCAGCATCGACTCGTCCGGCAGGCCCAGGCGGCCCGCGATGCCCAGTCGCCCCGCAAGCCCCGCGGTCTTCAGGCCCTGCTGCACCGGCTGAATCTCGCGTGACCCCGGCCAGTTGCCTCTGCGCGCCGCTCCCTTCCCCGTGAAGAGGAGCGGCGCCCTTTTCGGGCCCTGCGGGGCGCGGCGCGTTCAGTTGCTCAGCGGCGTGTGGTTCGCTTCGCGCTGCGTCAGGAACGTCTTGACGCTCTGCGCGGCGCGCAGCGTCATGCCCGGCACCGCGGCAATCTGTTCTACCGGGGCGCTGGCGAGATCCTCCAGGCTGGTGAAGTGTTCCAGCAGCGCGTCCCGGCGTTTCTGACCGATGCCGGGCAGATCGTCGAACACGCTGCGCAGCATGTCCTGTCCGCGCAGCTTGCGGTGGTACGTCACGGCGTAGTTGTGCACCTCGTCGCGCACGCCGATCAGCATGCGCAGGGCCGGGTGCGTGTGAGGCAGAAGCAGTTCGCGCTCCACGCCGATTTCGGTTCCTGTGTCCAGCCACCACTGCGCGCCGTACCGCCCGGGCAGGATCAGGCGTTCCTCACGTTTGGCAAGCCCGACCACGGGAATCTGCACGTTGGCTTCTTTCAGGGCGTCCAGCGCGGCATTCACCTGTCCGCGCCCGCCGTCGATCAGCAGCAGGTCCGGGAGGGGCAGCTTGTCCGCGAGGCTGCCGGTGAAGCGCCGCGTGATCGTCTGGCGCATGCTGGTGTAGTCGTCCGGGTGGTCCAGGCCGCGCACCTTGAAGCGCCGGTGCTCGCCGCGCCGCGTCCGGCCGCCCTCAAACACGACCATGCCGGACACGATGTTCGTGCCGAACAGGTTGCTGTTGTCGTACCCTTCGATCCGCCATGGGCGGTCCGGGAGGGCCAGCACCTCCCGCAGGGCGTCCAGTCCGGGGTGGTCGCCGCGGCGCTCGAGCAGCGCGAGTTCGCTTTCCAGGCCCGTGGTGGCGTTGCGCTGCGCCATGTCAATCAGGTCGACCTTGTCGCCGCGTTTCGGGGCGCGCATCTCGATGCGCCGGCCGGCTTTCTCGCTGAGGAATTCACTCCAGATGGGCGCGTCCTCGAAGTCGGCGGGCAGCAGAATCAGCGGCGGGACGTGGGTGGCCTGCGTGTAGTAGTCCTGCACGAACGCCTCGACAATCTCACCGAGCGGAGCGTCCTCCGTGCCGGTCAGGAACCGCTTGTCGCGGCCCACGACCCGCCCCCCGCGCATGCGGAACAGCTGCACCATGGCGTACTCCCCGGCCTGCGCGGCGCCCAGGAAGTCCAGGTCGGTTTCGTCACTCACGAAGGCGTGCTGTTCTGTTCCGAACAGCTTTTCCACGGCCTGCACGCGGTCGCGCACGCGGGCGGCCTGCTCGAAGTCCTGGGCGCTGGCAGCGACTTTCATGTCGTCACGCAGCCGGGCGATCACGGGCGCGGCGCGGCCTTCGAGCAGGGCGCGGACGTCCTCGACCACCCGCGCGTACGCGTCCGGCTCGGCACGGTCCACGCAGGGTCCCAGGCAGCGGCCCATGTGGTAGTTCAGGCAGGGGCGGGGTTTTTTCTGCAGGGGCAGGCCGCTGTTCTTGCGCAGCGGGAACATGGTGTCGATCAGGTGCTTGACTCGGCGCACGGCAGACGAGTCCGGGTACGGGCCGTAGTAGTTGCCGCCGTCCTTGAGCACGCGGCGGGTCACGACCAGCATGGGGAAGGTTTCGTTGGTGAGTTTCAGGAACGGGTAGTGTTTGTCGTCCTTGAGCGTGACGTTGTAGTGGGGGCGGTGCTGCTTGATGAGGTTGGCTTCCAGCACGAGCGCCTCCACCTCGTTGCGGGCCGTGATGAATTCCAGGGTGTCGGCCAGCGCGGTGAACTTTCCGCTTTTGCCGCCTGCTTTGAAGTGCTGTCCGACGCGGCTGCGGAGGTTGTTCGCCTTGCCGATGTAGATCGGGGTGCCGCCCTTGCGGAAGATGTACACGCCGGGGGTGATGGGCAGCACGGGCAGATCGTCTGGATGCACGTCTGTCAGGATAGGGGAGGGTGGCGGCGGTGTCCGTGACAAGGCCCCCGGTGCCGTCAGCCGGAGCGGATCGCAACGAAGGAGACTAAAATTTCACAACCCGGTTAATCGTGAAACTACTCACAAGCGTGCTTATGGTTTGATCAAGCTGCCCGGGGAGTGAACGCTCTATGCTCCAGCTGTGCCCGCCGAAACCTTCACCCACGGGCGATCCCGGCTTACCTACGCCACTCACGGGGAGGGCCGCCCCATCGTGCTGGTTCACGGCCTGAGCGGCTCCAGCCGCTGGTGGCGCTTCAACATCCCTGCCCTTGAGCAGCAGCACCGCGTCTACACCCTGGACCTCAGCGGCTATGGACTCTCGCGCGGCCAGCGGTCCCTGACGGTGCGGGCCGCTGCGGCCCTGATTGTCGCGTGGCTCGATCACCACGACCTGCACGACGTCACGCTCGTGGGTCACTCCATGGGCGGGCAGATCAGCCTTCACGTCGCCGCAGGTGCCCCCGGGCGTGTGCGGAACCTCGTGCTCGTCTGTGCCAGCGGCCTGCTGCGTGCGAGCGCCGTCCGGACGGCGCTGCACCTGCCCCGCGCGGCGTTGATCGGCCAGAAACGATTTATTGGCCGGATCGTTCTTGACAGTCTGCGCGCCGGACCGTGGAACCTGTGGCGGAACGCCGTGGATCTCCTCAAGGACAGCGTGCAGGACGTTCTGCCCGGTGTGCAGGCGCGCACGCTGATCATCTGGGGTGAGCGGGACGTGCTCGTGCCGCTGGAACTGGGCCGCCTGCTGCACGAAGCGTTGCCCGGTTCGCAGTTCGAGGTGATTCCACGCGCCGGCCACGTGGTCATGGTGGATGACCCCCGGCGGTTCAATGCGCTGCTCCTGGCGTTCCTGAGCAGTCCCGGCGCACCCGGCGGAGACGTGACGGGTTGAGCGGGGAAGCCACCTACCTGACCGTGAATGGGCTGCGTACGCACGCCTGGAAGCGGGGAAAAGGCCGGCCGCTGGTGCTTGTTCCAGGGCTGGCGTGCGCCTCATGGATGTACGTCCGGCTGGCCCGCGAACTCGCGCGGGAACGAACGGTCTTCGTCTACGACCCGCCGGGACACGGTCATTCGGACGACCGGCCGGCGTACCCGGTGTGCATTGAGCACCTCACGGATCACCTCGCAGCGTGGCTGCGCCAGGCGGGGTTGTGGGGCGCGCCCATGCTGGGGCACTCGCTCGGGGGAGAGGTGATGTTTGACCTGGCAGCGCGCCACCCCGGCGCGGCGTGTGCCCTGGTCGCCTGTGCGCCGACGGGAATTCCTGAGAACCCAAGTGTGCATGTTCAGCTGCTGCGCCTGCTCAGGGACCTGCCGAGGGAACGTCCCGGGTTGCTTGTTCCAGGAATCCGTGCGTATTCGCGGTGTGGCCTGCGGCGCATCTACCTGCTTGCCCGGGACCAGCAGGTGCATATGACCGGGCCGCTGCTGGGGCGGGTGGACGTCCCGACCCTGCTGCTTGACGGGCTGGCGGACCCCGTGGTGCAGTCCTGGACGGTGCAGCGGATTCAGGTGGATATTCCCGACGCTTTGGTGCGGCAGATCGAGGGCGGCACCCACGCCCTGACGGACTCCCATCCGCAAGCGGTGGCGCGGTTTACGCTTGACTTTCTCAGAGAACTGTCAGTGTAGAAAAACGGTGTAGAAAAAGAGAACATCGATTTCACGACACAGCTTATCCGTGAATCTTTTCACTATCTTGATAGTTGACCTGTCTGTCATCACTTCCTCCAAGATCAGAGGTTCACGGGCTCGCCCTTGATCCGCGCCTGCTCAGCGGCAAACGCCATCCGGTGAGAGTCCAGAGATTCAGACAATGGGGTGGGGAGGGGTGACTCTCCGCGAAGGGCGGCGAGCCACGCCCGGATCATGGCTTCGTCGCCCCCGCCGTGCCGGCCGTTGGTCTGGACCGTCCAGGTGTCGCTGAGGCCGGTGCGGAAGTGGTGCAGTTCCAGTTCGCCGCGGTCCATGTGGGCGCGCAGTTCGCCGTGCGTGCCGAGAAGTTTCAGGGTGCGGGTGTTGTTGTGCGTGAAGGCACTCACGGTGAGTTGCGCCTGCACGCCGTTCTGGAAACTCACAGTGACGGCCTGGTGATCCATGACGTTGTTCAGGCCGAGGTACACGCATTCCCCGTACGGGCCGGTCTGCAGTGCCTCCACGACGCTCTGCCCGCCGGCGGTGAGGACGGTGACGGGCCACGTGTGCGGGTCGCGGGTGAGGTAGATGCGCCGAGCGTCATACGGGCAGTCCAGGACAGGGCACTGGGTGCACCGCCGGGCAGCGCCGGGAGGGGCGTGTTCGGGACGGAAGTGATGCAGGGCGCCGGCGCTGCTGACCCGGGCGGGCGGCGCGCCGGCAAAGGCCCGCAGCAGGTCGAGGTCGTGGCAGCTTTTGGCAAGCAGGAACGGCGCTGCGGGGGGGAGGCGCGCCAGTTGCCGCGCACGTAGGAGTGCGCATAGTGCCAGAACGCGACGTTCTCGGCGTGCTGCACCCCGACGAGCTGGCCGAGCGTGCCGGTGTGCAGGATCCGGCGGACCTCCTGAAAGAAGGGGGCGGTGCGCAGCACGTGGCATACGGCCACGCGGCCGGGTGACGCGGCTTCGGCCGTGAGCAGTTCGTTGAGTTCGTGTTCGTGCAGGCAGATGGGTTTTTCGAGCAGCACGTCGTAGCCGAGCGCCAGGGCCTGCAGGGTGGGCGCGACGTGCGCGTCGTCGGGCGTGGCGATCACCACGGCGTCCGCGACGCGGCCCAGCGTGAAGAACTCGTCCCAGTGCGTGAACTGACGTTCGACCGGCACACCGTGCCGGGCGGCCACCTCGGTGAGCCGATGAGGTCGGGCGTCGATCAGGTGCGTGATCTGCGCGCCGTGCGCAGCGAGGTGCCGGGCGTACACGTCCGCGCCGCGGTTTCCGCAGCCGATGACCGCCACGCGGGGGATCATGCGCGCTGCACGCCCCAGCCGGGCCCGTCGGGCCGGGCGAGGTGCCCGGCCGTCCAGCGGAGCCCGGTGAACGGGTCGTCCGCGAGGAGCAGGGCGCCGTCCAGGTCGGCCCAGTCGCAGGCGCCGGCAAGGTGCGCGGCGGCGGCGATCCCGAGGCTGCTTTCAATCATGCAGCCCATCATGACGTGCAGGCCGTGCGCGCGGGCGAGTCGCAGCGCCCGCAGGGCCTGCAGGGGGCCGCCCAGCTTGGCCAGTTTGAGGTTCACGCCGTCGAACGCGCGGGCGAGCGGGAGGATGTCCGCGACGTGGTGCAGGCTTTCATCAGCGACGATGGGCACCGTGGACACGGCGCGCAGTGCGGCGTGCCCGTCGAGGTCGCCGGCCGCGAGGGGCTGTTCCACGAATTCCACGCGGGCGGCGTCGAGCACGCCGAGCATCCGCCGCGCCTGCGTGCGGGTCCAGGCGGCGTTCGCGTCGACCCTCAGGGCGACGTGGGGCGCTTCCTCCCGCAGCGCCTCGAGGATCGCTTCGTCCTGCGCGGTGCCGAGTTTGACCTTCAGAACGCCGTGACCGCGGGCCGCGGCGTCGCGCGCCTGCCGGCGCATGTCGTCCAGGGACGCGAGACTGACGGTGTAGCTGCTTTCCGGCAGGGCAGCGGGCGAGAGGCCCAGCAGGCGCCAGACGGGCACGCCGGCGGCGTGGGCGCACCATTCCACGGCAGCCATTTCCAGTGCGCATTTCACGCTGGGGTGGTCGTGTGGCATTTTTGCGCAGAGCTGCGCGTGCAGGCCGTCCCAGTCCCACGGGTCGGTCAGGGCCCCGGCGAGCAGGGGCAGCACCGCGTCCACGGTGCCGCGCGTCTCGCCGTAGTAGGCGTTCGGGGCGGCCTCACCGCGCCCAGTGAGGCCGCCCGCGTCGAGCGTGACGAAGGTGCGGGGGTAGGTGCTGTGCGTCCAGCGGGCAATGCCGAACGGTTGCGCGGTGTGCAGGTCCAGGGTTTCCCACGTGACGGTGGGCGGGGTGCTCACCGGGTCCACCGTCCGTACCCGGTGAGGGTCTGCGCGAGGCGGGTGCCGTACTCGTTCTCGCCGAGGGTTTCGACGGTGACGCGCATGTGCGTGGCGTTCGCGTGCACCATGTCGCGGGCGTTGAGCATGAGGCCCACGTGTCCGGGGAAGAAGGCCAGGTCACCTCGGGCGGGCGTCTGCACTGGGGTCAGGACCGCCTGCTGCTGGTCGGCGTCACGTGGGAGAGCCCGCCCGCAGGCGGCGTACACCACCTGGGTCAGGCCGGAGCAGTCCAGGCCCCACGCGCTGCGCCCGCCCCACACGTACGGCGTGTGAAGGAACTGCAGGGCGAGGTCCGCGACATCGGCGCTGGTGGGGGAGAACACCACCTCCTGCACCCAGGCGTCCGTGCTGTCTGGCAGCAGGACCGGCACCCAGCGGCGGCCCTGTTCGGTCACCACCTCACCGGCGCCCCGGGTGAGGACTGCTCCCAGGGCGAGTTCCGCGCGGATGGGCTGACTGATCCTGGGCCCGGCAAACGCGTGGGCCCGCAGGGCGCCGACCGTGAGCGTCTCACCCTGCGGGCGCGGGCCCACCAGGCCGTCCGCGCGCGCCCAGCCGAGGTACCCGTCGTGCGCGGTGCGGACGCGCGCCCAGCCTTCGGCGGTGTCCCACAGGCGCTGCAGGGGCTCTCCGGGCAGCGCCTCGGTCACCTGCGCGGACTGCAGGTCGGGCTGGGCGCGCAGACTCAGACGCGCGGCGCCCACGTGGGCCGGCTGGGGCTGCACGAACCGCCACGCGTCTCCGGGCAGCTGTCCGCGCAGGGCCTCCTCGGCGACATGCATGGCCGGGTCGAAAGCGTGAAGGCGCGGGTCAGGCACTGGGGAACTCACGCGCCCCAGCCTACGCCCATTCCTGCGCGGGCGCCGCCCCGAGTGGTGCACGCCAGTTCCCCCCGCCGTGGTTCAGAGGTGGGTGGTCAGCCAGCGCGCCCAGTTTCCGGCCGCGATGCCCGGCCGGGCCGCTTCAGGCAGGGCGCCCAGCACCTGGGGCACGTCGCGGTACCGGTTGATGCCCGCGGGGGTTTTCTCCGCGCCGAAGCCGCCGTCGAGGTCCGTGCCGAGCGCCACACGGTTCCACCCGACCAGCGAGGCGTAGTGCGCTGCGTGCGCGGCGAGCGTCGCAAGGGGCACGCGTTCCAGGCTGCCTTCGGGCAGGGGGTGCAGGAAGCGGTTCAGGAGCACCAGGCCGATCACCCCGTCCGCCTGCGCGATCGTGCGGACCATGTCGTCCGTGAGGTGCCGGTTGCCGGGCACGAAGGCGCGGCTGTTGGCGTGCGTGGCGATCAGTTTCGGGCCGATCTGCGCGGCGTCCCAGAACGCGGCGTCGTCCAGGTGGGAGGCGTCCAGCGTGACCCCCAGGTCGCGCATGGCGGTCACCAGGTCGTGGCCCGCCGGAGTCAGCGGGCCGGGCGCGGCCGTGCCGCCTGCGTACCGGGTGCGGCCCCAGGCCGGGCCGATGACCCGCACCCCGCGCTGCACCCAGAAAGGCAGGTCGCTGGCGTCCCGGATGGGGTCGGCGCCTTCCATCAGCAGCACCACCCCGAGCGGCGCGTCCGGGTCGCCGAGGTGGGCGGCGACCGCGGCGGCGTCCGGCAGGAGATGCACGTGCCCCTGGTCCTGCCAGCGGTGGTACACGTCCAGTTGCGCCAGGGCCTGGGCGCGCGCACCCTGGGGGCCGGTGTACCCGGCCGGGCTGGCCGCGCTGTGCGGCAGGGCGAACAGCGTGCCGAAGCACACGCGCACGCCCGCCGCCCGCAGTTCCGGGAAGCTCACCGTGGCCGTCTGCCCCGGCACTGGGTCGTGCGCGCGCAGGGTGTCCAGAGGCAGGGTGAGATCGCGGCCGTCCACGGCGTTCATGGCGAGGTCCAGGTGCCCGTCAATCAGGATGGGAGCGTTCAGACGTCCACCGTCCCGTGCGCGTTCAGCGCGTCCACAAGCGCCAGGACCTCCTGCAGGTCGTGAATGGCTTCGGGGTGCGTGCCGCGCAGGTCAATCAGGGTGGCGTGCATGCCCACGGCGCGCGCGGCGTCCACGTTCTCCTGCTTGTCGTCCACGAACAGGATCTCACGCGGCGGCACGCCGAGCTGCTGCGCGGCGTGCAGGTACGCGCCGGGCTCGGGTTTGTGCACGCCGACCGTGCAGGTGGCGACGGCCGCGTCCACCAGGTCGTCGAGGCCCACGAACTTCAGGGTGCGGTCAATGCTGGGCAGCGTGTTGCTCAGCACGCCCACCCGCAGTCCCTGGTTCCGCAGGTGGTGCAGGACTTCACGGGGGTTCGGGACCGGCTTCATGTAGGCCTCGTACGGCCAGCGGTTCATCAGCGCCTGGGTCTGCGCGGCATTCAGGTTCAGCTGGTTGGCAAGCTCTACGCCGTAGTCCTGCCAGAAGGCGTCCTCGTCCGCAGGGGTGCGCAGGTGCCACCAGGAGAGGGCCCGCCGTTGCCACTGCTCGTGCAGGGCCGCGCCGAACGTGTGCGGATCGAGTCCGAAGGTCGCCTGGCCCCACAGGGCCGCGTCCCGGTACACGCCAGGGTCGGTAAAGGCGATGGTGTCGTCCCGGTCGAACAGGACGGCGCGCACGGGGGAGGGTGGGGCCATGCGGGACATGCTAGTCCTCCGTGGAGGCGCCGGGTGAGCGCGGAGGTGGGGGCACCCTGCAGAAATCAAGCGGCATTCCTCAGAATGTAGCAATAAAAATGCGGTGTTTGATATTTTTAGCAATATTCCAGCAGACCTAGGCAAAATGCAGGTTAATCCAGCAATATTGTTGCTAAGAGGGTCTATTTCGGTTAGCCTGAGTCGCATGTCCGACGCGCGCCCCGAGCACACCCTGCTGACCCCCGGCCCCACCCCGATCCACCCGCGGGCCATGCAGGCCCTCACGCGGCCCATGCTCGGCCACATGGACCCCGAGGTCTTTGCCCTCAACCGCGAGATCCAGGCGGACCTGCGCGTCATGTACGGCACCGAAGAAAGCACCTTCACCGCGCTGCTGGCCGGCACCGGCAGTCTCGGCATGGAAGCGGGCTTCGCGAACCTCGTCGAGCCGGGCGACGACGTGCTCGTGTGCGCCAACGGCTCATTCGGCCGCCGCATGGCGGAAATGGCCGCCCGGTACGGCGCCCGCGTGCGCCTCGTCACCGCGCCCCTCGGAGAGGCCATCAGACCCGCCGACGTCGCCGCGCACCTCGACGGCGTGCAGATGGTCGCGGTCGTGCACGGCGAAACCAGCACCGGCGTGCTGAACCCCGTCCCGGAGATCGCGCGGCTCGTGCGCGAAAGCGGCGCGCTGCTCACCGTCGACGCCGTCACGACCGCCGGCATGGAACCCTTCCACATGGCCGACTGGGGCGTGGACTACGCGTATACCGGCGCCCAGAAGTGCCTCAGCGCCCCTCCTGGCCTCG
This sequence comes from Deinococcus taeanensis, assembly GCF_020229735.1. Lineage (NCBI taxonomy): Bacteria > Thermotogati > Deinococcota > Deinococci > Deinococcales > Deinococcaceae > Deinococcus > Deinococcus taeanensis. The sequence continues at coordinate 1,269,740 of NZ_CP083455.1, forward strand.
CGCCCGTCGCGATCAGCGAACGGGCATTCGCGCGCTTCAGCGCCCGCCGGGCCCCCACGCCCCTGTGGTACTGCGACTTCGAGGGCCTGCGCGACTACTGGGAGGACCACTCGTACCATCACACCGTGCCCGTGAACCTGCACTTCGCGCTGCACGCCGCGCTGCGCGCCGCCCTCGACGAGGGCCTCGAGAACCGGCAGGCGCGCGTGCAGCAGGTCGGGCAGGCCATCGAGCTGGCCCTGGCGCCCCTGGGCTTCACGCCCTACGTCCGCCGGCCGGAGGACCGGCTGCCCACCGTGCTGGCCCTGCGCCTCCCCGAAGGGTTCGACGACGCCGGCATCCGCCGCGCCCTGCGGACCCGCGAGATCAGCGTCACCGGTGGCCTGGGCCCGACGGCCGGCCTGATCTGGCGTCTGGGACTGATGGGCGAAACGGCCCGCCCCGCGCCGTACCTCACGCTGATGCGCGCCCTGGAAGAGCTGCTCGGCGAACGCGGGCTCGCCGACCGGTTCCTGGAGGCACTGACCCCGCAGCCCGTTCACGCCTGACGGCGCACGCCGCGAGGGGGGCGGAGCATGATGCTCCGCCCCCCGATCGCCTTGCGTTGCCCTGTCAGCCCATCCGGCCGGTGCGAATCACGTCCGCGATCACGGGCGGCAGGTTCCACGCCATGATGTCGAACGCGCTCGACGCAAAATCGTACGTCACCTTGTGCAGCGACACCTTCGGTTTACGCCCCACGCAGTCCACGATTACCACGTCCGCACCCGGTTCATGATTCAGAGTCAGGCCCACACTGCCCGGATCCACGAACGTCGTGTCCCCCACCACCCGCGTGAAGGGCACGTGCGTGCCGCCCACCACGATCACCCGTGAACCCAGCGAATCCGCCAGCGCCTCCAGGTCGCGCTCAGCTGCCATCAGGTCCAGCCGCTGCTCCGGGTCGTGCGGGCTACCGTGAAAGTAACGTACGCGGCCCACCGGCGTCATCAGCCGCCCCCCGGGCGGCAGGCGCCGCAGAAAATCCACCTGCTCGGGAGAGAGCATCTTCTTCGTCCAGCTCAGCACCTGGTCGGCCACACCCTTCCGGTCGGCGCGGTCACCCATGTCCATCGCCACGCGCATGTCACTGGAACCCAGGCCCACCACCCAGCCTTCACGCCGCACGAAATCAATCACCGGCCCCGGGCTGGCGCCGTAGCCCACAAGGTCGCCCACCACAATCACCTGGTTCACAATGTTCTCGGCCAGGAAGCGTTTCACGGCGGTCAGGGCGTGAATGTTGCCATGAATGTCACTGATGAAAGCCAGTCTCAAAGTACGACCATCCTAAAGCATCAGCCGCTGCACTCCACCTTCATGCCCCCCAGTGCCCCCTATCATGGCCCGCATGCCCGTTCCCGCCCTCGCGCTGCTGCTCGGCCTGGCCCTGGCCGCGTGCGGCCTCCCGCTGCCCTGGAGTGCCCTGACCCCCCTGCCGCTCGCCCTCATCCTTGTCTTCCTGGCCCGGGCGCCCACCGCACGCGGCAGTGCCGGGCGGGCGTTCTGGGTGGGCTTCGGGTACTTCGGCCTGCACCTGTGGTGGCTCGGAGCGTTCCTGGTGAACCTCCTGCAGTTCCCGCCGCTGGCACTGCTCGCCAGTGTGCTGTTCGCCCTCGAAGGCGCCTTCCTGGCGGTCATGGCGTTGTTTGCTGCCCGGATCGCCTGGACCCCCACCGGCCGCGTGTGGACCCTGGCAGGCGGCTGGGTGCTGCTGGAATGGCTGCGGTTCCTCGGTCCTCTGGCATTCCCCTGGCCCACCCTGGGGTACACGCTGCTGCCCACGCCGGCCATTCAGATCGCAGACCTGGGCGGCGTGCTGCTGGGCAGCGTCCTCGTGGCCGGCACGGCCGCCGCGCTGGCTCACGCGTGGCTGGAGCGGGCGCAGTGGGGGAGGCGTTCGTACGGCCCGGCCCTGCTGGCCGTGCTCGCCTGGGCGCTCGCCCTGGCGTACGGTCTGACGCGCACGCCCGGCGCCGGCCCCGAACAGCCCATGCGCGTCCTGCGCGTCACCTTCGACGCGTTCGGCCGGGCCACGGGCGCAATCAGCAGCGAGCAGCAGTTCGCGGAGCAGCGAGCCGCCAGTCTCAGACGTCCCACAGGCAGCGTCATCGTCTGGAGCGAAGGGGCCGTGAGCTTCTCCGGTACCCGGCCCCAGCCCGGCCAGACGGTCCCTGACTTCCCTGGCCCCGGCATCAGTGGTATCGGCGGACTCGAGCAGATCACGCCACCCGGCCCAGACCCCATCCGGCAGCCCGGAGCCTACCGGGAATTCAACACCGTCGCCAGCATCGACGCTGCCGGCACGCTCCGGAGCGTCAACGCCAAAGCGCAGCCCGTGCCGTTCGGCGAGCTGTTCCCGTTCCGTCCCATTCTCACGCCCCTGTACGACGTCCTGGAACGCACTCTCAACTTTCCCCTCGGCGCCATGCCCCGCAACCTGAGCCCCACGCCCCTGAACCTGAACGGCGTTCAGTACGGCGTGTACATCTGTTACGACAGTGTGTTTCCGTGGGTGGCCCGCCGCCTGGCGAACACCGGCGCGCAGGTGCTCGTGAACCCCAGCAACGACGGCTGGTACCAGGGCTGGGGTGTGCAGCAGCACTTCAGCATGGGCCGCGTGCGCGCCATCGAAACCCGCCGCTGGCTGGTGCGCAGTGTGAACAACGGCGTGGCGGGCGCCGTGAACGACCTGGGTGAGCCGGTGCAGACCATCGCGGCCGGCTCGCAGTTGCGGACGCTGGATGTGCGGCCCCGCCTGCTGAGCGGCGCGACGCTGTACATGCGGACTGGGGATAGCTTGGCGCTGGTGCTGGCCCTGGGGATGGTGGCGTTTGGCGTGACGCGGCGGGAGCGGCTGTAAGGGCGAGTTCCAGTGCAGCATGCGAGTGCCGTTGATAATGCATGTTATCATCGGCTCCCATGACCGAGAGCCTGACCCTGTACGCGGGCGACCGACTCGCCCAGGCGCGCGCCCTGGCCGGCCTCACCGACGAAGCCCTGCGCGTCCGGGCCGTCACCGCCGCGCGTGACAAAAACCTGAACGACCTGTGGGCCCTCACCCTGTCCTACCTCAGCAGCGAAACCAGCGCCGGGGTGAAACTCAGCCCGCACACGCTGCGCGCCTACCGCAAAGGCATTGAGGTGCTGCTGGAGCACGCCAGCTCGAACGCCTGGAACCTCCTGCATCCAGGCCGGCGTGAACCGGCGCTGTACGTGGCGGCCCTCACCGCGTCGGGCCTGAAGCCGGCGACTGTGCAGGCCCGCGTGGCGGCCGCCGGAGCGCTGTACCGCGCGCTGCGCTGGGCGGGCGCCACGGACGCCGACCCGTTTACGGACGTGAAACGCCCGAAGGACCGCACGAAAGGCGTGGTGAAGAACCCGCCCTATCGCGCGGACTTCGTGCAGGCGATGCTAGCCGAGGCCGACCCGCACGAGGCGGCGCTGCTGCTGCTGCTCACCCACGCGGGCCTGCGGATCGCGGAGGCCCTCGCGGTCGAATGGTCGCACGTGAACCTGTCCGGGCGGCGGCTGCTCGTGGCCCACGGTAAGGGGGATAAAGCGCGTCTGGTGCCGCTCAGCGCGCGTCTGCGTGAGGCCCTGGAAGGCCTGCGGAGTGCCGGGAGCCTGGAGGGCGGGTTCGTGCTGCCGTTCCGGGCGTACTCGAGTGCGTATGAGCGGCTGCAGCGGCTGGCGCTGAAATGCGGCCGGGAGCATGAGTTCCGGGGCTTCCATGCAGGCCGGAAGTACGCGGGCACGCAGCTGTACGCCGCGGTGAAGGACTTCACGCGGGTGGCCGGGTTCCTGGGGCACGAACAGGTTGATACCACCCGCCGGTACGTGGAACTCCCCGAGGATGATCTGGATGAAGCGGTCGAGGCCTTCCGTTAGGGGGTGCTGTCCCCCTCAGGCGCCGTCGCAGGGGCCTTCCTGGGCCTCCTGGGAGGCAACTGTTTTCACGTAGTCTGGGACCAAGTGAGAACCCGGCAGATGAACGCAACGACTCGTTGAGCCGTCAGACGAGCCCTGCCTGCTCAGGTTTCGATGTCGTCGCGGCGGGCCCGGGTGAGAAACTGAATGGCGCCGGGCAGAATCCGGGCATGGAACGGCGTGGTCTCCACGTGCAGTTCCCCGTCAAACTGCAGTGGGAACGGCTCGACGGCGTCCACTTCCACCTGCTTGGCTTCGATGGTCTCCAGGTTGCCGCTGAACACCGGGTCACCGAGGTTCATTTTAACGCGCACGGAATCAATCAGGTTCGGAATGAGCCGCATGATGTTCCCGGCCTTCATGAGAATTACCGTAAACCGTCCGTCACTGGGGCTGATGTCGCTCGTGATCGGCAGGCGGTAGTTGGCCATCCCGAAATTCGCGATCATCACGCCAATCCCTTCAAATTCTCGCGGCTCCCCGTCGATCTTCAGGAGAAACGTCGTCTTCTTGGGATTCAGCTGCTTCATGGCGCTCATCACGTACGCGAGCGCCCCGAAACGTTCCTTGAGTTCCTCACTGTCGCGGATCATGCTGGCGTCCGCGCCAGCGCCGGCCAGCATGCAGAAGCCGCTCGTCTCGCCCTTCACCTCAATCTCGCCCATATCCACCCGGAGGCTGTGGCCGTCGCGCATGATCTCCAGCAGCGTCGCGGCGTCGTGCGGAAGATCGAGGTTCTGCGCGATGAGGTTCGCCGTGCCGGCCGGGAACGCCAGCATGGGCACATTGCGGTAGCGGGCCGCGTACGCGAGGCTGCTCACCGTGCCGTCCCCGCCCGCCCCGACCAGATACGCGAACGCCTCAATGTCCTGCACGCACTCGCTGATGGGCACATCCGGATTCAGTTCACGTTCCACGACCTCCGCTCCGTCCTGACGCAGCAGGGTCAGGAAGTTCGGCAGTTCGTTGTCACCGCTGCCACTCTTCGGGTTGAACACCACGAGCACTCGTTTGCCAGTCAGGGGGCCGGTCGCGGGAGGGACTTCGGAAGTCATCCCATGCATTAGACTGCGCGTACGGAGGGTAAAACATGCTGCGATTCTTGGTTGCTTCTTTACTGATGGCTGGTGCGGTGGTGTCCTGCGCACCCACGCAGCAGGGCGCGGCGCAGATGGTGACCGTGACGCCCATGCTGATCAAGGTGTCCGAAGGGGCCGCGCGCGGCGCGACGGTCACGGTGCAGGGCCGCTACCTGGGCGGGCCGTCCACGGGCCGCGTGCGCCTCGGCGCCAACGAGCAGGGTGACGGCGGGTACCTGTTCCCCGCCACCGCCGTGCAGTCCTGGACGGACACCGAGATCGTTCTGACTGTGCCCAGCGACGCGCCTGTCGGGGCAAGCTGGCTGTTCGTGGAGGTGGGCGGGAAACGATCCACGGGCCTGCCGTTCAGCGTCCGGCAGTAAGGCCGCGAAGCGTGGGGGCGGTTTCCGGGAGTCCGGAGCCGCCCCTCCCCTGTTGGGGTGTGTGAGCCGGTCGGCGGATGGGGGTTTTGCCGTGCAGGCGCTATGCTGCTCGGGTTATGGCGATCACCCGCCCCAAGGGCACTGAAGATCACCTTCCGGCATCGAGTCCGAAACTCACGCTTGACGTTTCGGCGCAGGCGCACGGCTGGCTGGTGGAGAAGGCAAGGCGCGTTCTGGAACGCGCAGGCGCGCAGCGCATCGACACGCCCCTGTTCGAGGAGGCGGACCTCGTGCAGCGCGGCGTGGGAGGCACCACAGACATCGTGCGCAAAGAGATGTTCACCGTGTACTACTTCGGGAATCACGGCGGGTACATCCTGCGCCCCGAAGGGACGGCGGCGATCGTGCGGGCGTACCTGCAAAACGGCCTGAAGCAGCTGCCGGCGCCGCTGAAGTTGTGGACGCACGGGCCAATGTTCCGCGCGGAGCGGCAGCAGCGCGGGCGGTTACGGCAGTTCCATCAGGTGGACTACGAGGTGCTGGGGTCCACCGACGCGCTGGTGGACGCCGAGGCGATCGCGCTGATGGTGGGCGTGGTGCGTGAACTGGGCCTGACGGGCGTGCGCGTGAAACTGGGCAGCATCGGCGACCCGGAGGACCGCGAGCGCTACAACACCTACCTGCGCGAGCTGTTCACGCCGCACCTGGAGCGCCTGTCGGACGACTCGAAGGACCGCCTGACCCGCAACCCCATGCGGATCCTGGACAGCAAGAGCGCCGCGGACCAGGAACTGCTGGCGGAGCTTGGCGTGAAACCCATGCTGGACTTCCTGGGTGAGGAGGCGGGCGCGCACTTCCGCGCCGTGCAGGCCTACCTGACCGAGTGGGGCGTGGCGTTCGACATCGACCCGAGCATCGTGCGCGGCCTGGACTACTACCGCCGCACGGCGTGGGAACTGCACCACGAGGGCGTGGGCGCGAAGTCCGCGCTGGGTGGCGGGGGCCGCTATGACGGACTGGCGCAGGAACTCGGCGGCAAGGAGGCGCTTCCCGGAATCGGCTGGGCGTTCGGTGTCGAGCGGCTCCTGCTGGCGCTGGAGGCCGAAGGCATGGCCCTCCCCGAGATCACCGGGCCACTTCTCTACGTGGCCGCGCTGGACGAGGTGAACGTCCCGCACGCCGCACGCACCGCCATGAGCGCCCGCGCGCACGCCCGCGCGGAGTTCGCGTACCGCGCGATGAAACCCGCCGCCGCCTTCCGCGACGCCGAACGGCGCGGCGCGCACTGGGTCGCCCTCCTCGGGACCGACGAGGTCACGCAGGGCACCCTCAGCCTCAAGAACATCAGGACTGGTGAGCAGCGCAGCCTCGCCGCCACCGAACTTCCCACCTTCCTCCAGGAGCAAGCATGAAACGCACCGCCCTGATCGGCCATCTCAACGACACGCACGCCGGCCAGACCGTCACCCTGCACGGCTGGGTGAACCGCCGCCGCGACCTGGGCGGCCTGATCTTCCTGGAACTGCGCGACCGCAGCGGCATGGTGCAGGTGCAGGTCGAGCCGGACTCGGCCGCGTTCGCGGACGCGGACCGCCTGCGCGCCGAGTACGTCACCGAAATCGAAGGCACGTACCAGACCCGCCCGGAAAGCCAGCGCAAAGGCGGCCTCGCCGACTACGAAGTGATTGCCACGCGCGTGCGCGTCCTGAACACCGCCAAAACCCCCCCCTTCGAGCTGGAAAAAGGTGACAGCGTCGCCGAGGACATCCGCCTGAAGTACCGCTACCTGGACCTGCGCCGCCCCGACATGCAGCGCAACCTGATGCTCCGTAGCAAAGCCGTGGCGGCCGTCACGGCCTTCCTCGACGAGCACGGCTTCGTGCAGGTCGAAACGCCCATGCTCACCAAGTCCACCCCCGAAGGTGCCCGCGACTTCCTCGTGCCCAGCCGCCAGAACCCCGGAGAGTTCTACGCCCTGCCGCAGAGCCCGCAGCTGTTCAAGCAGATGCTGATGATCGCCGGGTACGACCGCTACTACCAGCTGGCCCGCTGCTTCCGCGACGAGGACCTCCGCGCCGACCGCCAGCCCGACTTCACGCAGCTGGACATGGAACTCAGCTTCGTTGACCAGGACGACGTCCTCGAGATTCAGGAGCAGCTCCTGGCACACGTGTTCCGCCAGACGCTCGGCATTGAACTGCCCGTGCCGTTCCCCCGCATCCCCTACATGGACGCCATGAACCGCTACGGGTCCGACAAACCCGACCTGCGCTTCGACCTGGCCTTCACCGACGTCACCGACCTCTTCCAGGGCGGCGAGTTCAAAGCGTTCGCGGAGGCGCAGACCGTGAAAGTCATCGCGGCCCCCGAACTGACCCGCAAACAGATTGACGAACTCGAACGCATCGCCAAACAGAACGGCGCGCGCGGCCTCGCGTGGCTCAAACGCGACGGGGACACCTTCACCGGCGGCATCAGCAAATTTGTCGCCGCCCAGACCCCCGCCCTGCTCACCCGCACCGGCGTCGCGCACGGCGGCACCCTGCTCTTCGCCGCCGGAGACTGGAAGAAAGCCGTGTCCGCCCTCGGCGCCGTCCGCCTGGCACTGCGCGACCTGTTCAACCTCGCGGCCACCGGCCCGCAGTTCCACGTGTCCTGGGTCACCGAATTCCCCCAACTCGAATTCGACGAGGACAGCGGCACCTGGACGTACATGCACCACCCGTTCACCGCTCCGCACCCGGACGACCTGCCGCTGTTCGGCACGGCCCGTCAGGGCGAGATTCGCGCCCAGGCGTACGACCTGGTGCTCAACGGGTATGAGGTGGGGGGCGGCAGCATCCGCATTCACGACCCGGAAGTGCAAGGCCGCATGTTCCAGGCCATCGGCTTCACCCCCGAACAGGCCAACGAGAAATTCGGGTTCTTCATGGACGCCCTCGAGTACGGTACGCCCCCGCACGGAGGCATCGCCTGGGGGTTTGACCGTCTGATCATGGTCATGAGCGGCGCCACCAGCATCCGCGAAGTGATTGCTTTCCCCAAGAACAACCGCGGGGTGGACCTGATGGCCCTCGCGCCCTCCCCTGTGGACACCACGCAGCTGGCTGACGTGGGGCTGGCGTTGGCAACAGAATAGGAAGGAAGGAGGTGAAGCCCTCCTTTTTTTCCAGATAAAGCAAGTGAAAGTATTCACGATTTATCCGGATCGTGAAAATTCTATTTCTTTAAATCATTTTGACCAGTCAGGAAGAGGCTGGGTTTCAGCTAACGTCCATTGATTCTCCTGTTTCTCCAGGCGGACAAAACCTGTATTTCCCAGAAGGAACAGCCCCTGGCGCCACGCCTTCCGCTGATCCAGCGCCAGAAGAGCAGTCAGGCCAATCCGGATAATTCCCCCGTGAGAAACAACAGCGCTGTTCTGGACCGGCAACGCGTTCAGATCACGGAGGAACCGGTGAGCGATCCCTTCAAAAGTCTCGCCTCCCCGGAAGCCCAGGTCGCCGTTCGCCAGCGTCAGTTGTTCCGGATGTTCCCGGAGCGCCGAGTAGGGCTGGCCGGCCCAGGCACCGCAGTCCAATTCATGGAGGCCATCGAGGATCTGCACGGCACACCCCAGCCGCTGGGCGAGAGGTTCGGCCGTCTGCTGCGCCCGCCGGTAACGGCTGGCGTACACCGCCAGCGGGCGAGGCTCTCCCCTGCTCAGGTGCTCAGCCAGCGCACGTGCCTGAGCGTGCCCGGTCTCCGTAATCTCATCCTGGGCGCTGGCGGCGCCGCGCAGGATGCCCGCGGTGTTGCCCTTCGTTTCTGCATGCCGGATCACCCAGAGTTGCATGCAGAAGAGTCTAGGTGAGCAGCACCGTATCAGGCTAAAAAAAACGGCCACCCAGAACCGTCCTGTCCTGAGAGGCCGCTCTGGCCTGACTGGGGATCAGGAGTTCAGCGCGTCACGGACTGCCTGGCTCAGGGCGGTGGTGGGGCGCCCGATCAGGCGGCTGAGATCACGGCCATCGGTGCTGAGGTCTCCGCGGGTGATTCCCGTGTCACTGTCAGCCAGCACCGCGGCAAACCCTTCGGGCACGCCAAAGCCCACGAGAGTGCGGGCGTATTCGTCGGCGCTCAGATTGTGGTACTGCACTGGGCGGCCGCTCACCTGGGTGAAGGCCTCGGCGATCGCGTCGAGGGTCACAGCTTCATCGCCAGCGAGTTCGTACGTCTTCCTTTCGTGCCCGACTGTCGTGAGGACGACGGCGGCCGCTTCGGCGTAATCCTGGCGCGTGGCGGGTTGAAAGGCGTGGGTGCCGGCTGCACCCAGAAGCGCGCCCTGGTCCAGGGTCTGGGTCAGGCTGCCGGTGTAGTTCTCCGTGTACCAGCCGTTACGCAGCAACGCGAAGGGGACGCCGGAGGTCCGGAGGATGTCCTCGGTGGCTTTGTGGTCAGCGGCGAGGATCATGGCGGACCGGTTGGCGTTCAGGATGCTGGTGTACGCGATGAGCTGAACGCCGGCGTCACGGGCCGCGTGAATCACGTTGCGGTGCTGGCCGGGCCGGTCGTTGTAGTCGTTGCTGGAGATGAGGAGCAGGCGGTCCACGCCCTGGAGTGCGGCGCGCAGGGTGTCCGGCTGCGTGTAGTCGGCGGTACGGACCTGGACGCCCTTCGCGGCGAGTGCGGCGGCCTTCTCCGGGTTGCGGACGAGGGCGGCGATGCTGTGGGCAGGCACGCCGCGGTGCAGGAGGGTCTGGATAACGAGGTGGCCGAGGTGGCCGGTGGCTCCGGTGATGGCGATCATGCTGGGCTCCTTGGGGTGAGAGGCGAACAGGTGGTAACCGTTTTGATTACATGTTGGGGATGGGAAGCTCAACCGGCGCGGGCGGCCAGGTCCCCCATGACATCCGCCAGCGTGGTCTGCGCAAGCTCCGCTTCCAGAGCAGCCTGCGCCTGGACAAACCGGACGTCGAGGGTGGCCTGGATGTGGGCGCCCACCGGGCAGTTCGGGTGCGGATGCTCATGTATCCGGAACACCGATGCAGCGCCGTTTACAGCGCGGTACACGTCCAGCAGGGTGATGTCGGCGGGCAGGCGGGTCAGGTGGGCCCCGCTGACGCCCTGCTGCGTCTGCAGGAGTCCGGCCCGGCGCAGCTGTCCACAGATGTTGCGGATCACGACCGGATTGGTCCCGACGCTGGCTGCCAGGTCCGCGGAGCTGCTGTGCTGAGGGAACTGACTGACCAGGGACAGAACGTGCACCGCCACCGCGAATTGACTGTTCACCGCATCACCTCCTCCAACCTGTAATTATTTTACTTACAGGATGGGGGAAGTCAAGAGCGGACCACACGGCCCGCGCCTCAGCGCCCCACGCGGACCGTCACCACAGTACTGTCCGCAAACGGCTGCACCTTCACCACGCGCCCCACATCCAGCAGGAAGGCATTCCAGCCCCGCCTGAGCGGCGCCTGGAACCCCTTGCTCGCCGTGACCGTCACGTCCGTGTTGACCCACACCACGAACAGACTCGCGCCGCGCACCTGCGCCGTCACCTCACGCAGCGCCTCGTTCTCATCGCGGCGCCCATTGTTGTTCACGTCGCGGTACGTGAAGAACTTCAGTTCTGCCACCTGCGCCTGCGCACTCACCTGCACCGGATCAATCACGCCGGGCCACGTCACGTTCTGGGGGGTCAGCACCGCCTGAGCGCGGGCACTCGGGGCCGCCGAGGGCAATTCCAGCGTGAACCGTCCCTGCGTCACCGGCACACTCGCCACTTCCTGAATCACCTGACCGAACGGACTGACCACCACGCCCGCCACGCGCAGATCCGGCGGCACGCTGCCCTCCACGGACCCCGCCACGGTCAGCGCACCCGCCTGCCCGGCAGACAGGAGAAACGCAGTGAGAAGAAACGCTCGGAGGTTCATACCTCCAGTCTACTCGCGCAGCTGACCGCCACGCCCACCAAAACCCCGAACCGCGTTCACGCCACTCACATACTGGGGGAACGCAGGGGGGCGGTCCAGACTAATCTGAGCCGCCCCCCCTGCCTGCGCGCTTACTTGTTCAGCGCCTGCTTCACGAGATCAATGATTTCGGGCATCGTGTCAGCCACGGGAACATTCGCCGCCTTGAAGGCCGCGAGCTTGCTTTCCGGCGTTCCCACGTCACCCATGATGATCGCGCCCGCGTGCCCCATGCGTTTGCCCTTGGGGGCGCTGCGGCCACTGATGAACGCCACGACGGGCTTCTTCATGTTCTGCGCGATGTACTCCGCGGCCGCTTCCTCGTCCGCGCCGCCGATCTCGCCGATCACGACCACCGCGTCGGTGTCCGGGTCCGCCTCGAACAGGGGCAGCACGTCCGCGAACGTCGTGCCGATCACCGGGTCACCGCCGATGCCGACGGTGGTGCTCGTACCCATGCCCGCATCATTCAGAAGCTTCGCCGCTTCGTAGGTGAGCGTGCCGGAACGGCTGATCAGGCCAATGCGGCCGGGGTTGGCGTAGATCTTGTTCGGCATGATGCCGATCTTCGCTTCCCCGTTCGTGACCAGGCCCGGGCAGTTCCCGCCGATCAGGCGAACGCCCTCGCCGCCCTGCGCGCGGCTCTGCGCGTCGAGCGTCTTGACTTCCTGCACGGCGCGCATCATGTCCACCGTGGGCACGCCCTCGGTGATCAGGACGATCAGGGGCATGCCGGCGTGGGCGGCTTCCAGCACCGCGTCCGCCGCGCCCGCCGGGGGCACGAAGATGATCGACACGTTCGCGCCGGTCGCAGCTTTTGCCTCGGCGACGCTGCTGTACACCGGCCAGCCTTCGAAGTCCGTGCCGCCCTTGCCGGGGGTCACGCCCGCGACGACCTGCGTACCGAATTCCTTCATGGCGCGGCTGTGCGACGCACCTTCACGGCCGGTCATGCCCTGCACGATGACCCGGCTGTCCTTGCCAACGAGAATACCCATTACTTGTTCGCCTCCTTGGCGGCCTCGTCGGCAGCCTCAAACATGGTGGGGTACATCTGGATCAGGGGGCTGTTCATCTCCGCGAGCAGCGCCTTGGCCTCATCCTCGGCTGTCCCGGCAATGCGCATGCGCACGGGCTTCGTCAGGATGCCGTCGTTCAGCGCCTGAATGACGCCCTTGGCCACCTCGTCGGCGCGGGTGATGCCGCCGAAGATGTTGATGAAGATCGCCTTGACGTCGTTGTCCTTGCTGACGAGCTTCACGGCGTTGTACACGACTTCGGCCTTGGCGCCGCCGCCGATGTCCAGGAAGTTCGCGGGCTTGGCGCCGGCGCGGTTGACCACGTCCAGCGACGTCATCACGATACCTGCGCCGTTGCCCAGCACACCGACGTTCCCGTTGAGTTTCACGTACGCGAAGCCGTACTTGCTGGCCTCGATTTCCAGGGGGTGCTCCGCTTCCAGCTCGCGCCAGTCGGCGAGATCCTGGTGGCGGTACATGGCGTTGTCGTCGATCTCAAACTTGGTGTCCAGGGCCAGCGGCACGCCGTCAGGACCCACGAACAGCGGGTTGATCTCGACAAGCACGGCGTCACGCTTCAGCGCGGCCTCACTCATCTTCACCATCATGTCTGCGATCTTGTTCAGGTTGCCCTTGAACCCGGCCTTGATCGCCACTTCGCGCGCCTCGTAGGGACGCAGACCAGTCACGGGATCAACGCGGTGCTTGATGATCTTCTCGGGCGTGGCAGCCGCGACTTCCTCGATTTCCATGCCGCCCTCGGCGGAGGCCATCAGGGTGTAGCTCTGGACGTTCCGGTCGACGATCATGCCGACGTAGTACTCGGTGCCGGCGTCAATATCGACCGCCCTGGTCACCAGCACCTTGTTCACGGTCAGACCCTTGATGTCCATCCCGAGGATCTTCTCGCCGTTCTCGAAGGCCTTGTCCTCCGTGGGGCTGAACTTCACGCCCCCCGCCTTCCCGCGGCCGCCCACGTGCACCTGGGCCTTGACCACCACAGCCTGACCGTACTCGCGCGCGATCTGACGCACCTCGTCGGGCGTCCGCGCCACTTTGCCGTCCTGCACGTTCACGCCGAACTGGCGCAGAATTTCCTTACCCTGATACTCGTGAAGTTTCACGGCTGTTCCCTCCTTGGGGGTGAGTGACCTGCGTTAAGGCCGATTCAATTGTCCCGATAGACGAGTATAAACGCACAATTGAAAAACCCGGCCCCGCTGTCCCCAGACCGGGGACAGAAAAGGCGCAGCGCACTCCGTGTTACCGTGCCTGTCATGACTCAACTGGAACAGTTGCGCCACGCCATGCGCCGCGCAGAACTGGACGCCGTGTGGATCAGCGACCCCGCCAACGTCCGCGCCCTGAGTGGCTTCACCAGCGGCAGGGACGCCAAGGTGCTCGTGACGCCCGACGGCGCCACGCTGTACACCGACGCCCGGTACACCGTGCAGGCCGCTGAGGAGTCACCCCTTACCGCGCACATCGCGCGGCCCCCCGCCACGTACGAGCACGCCGCGCCCGGCGTGAGCGGCCTCCGGGTCGGGTTTGAAGCGGATCACCTGACGGTCGCCGCACTGGAGGACCTGCGCGCCAACTGGCCCGGCGCGACCCTGCTGCCGGTGCAGGGCCTCGTGCAGAGCCTGCGGGTGATCAAGACCGCCGACGAGATCCAGGCCCTGCGGGACGCGCAGGTGCTCGCGGACGAAGTGTTCATGGCAGTCCGGCCCATGATCGTGGCCGGCGCGCGGGAACTCGATATCGCCAACGAGATCGAGCTTCGCCTCCGGCAGCGCGGCGCCGGGAGTGCGTTCGACATCATCGTGGCGAGCGGCCCGCGCGGCGCCATGCCGCACGGCGTGGCGTCCGAACGCCTCATCGAGGATGGCGACCTCGTGACCATCGACATGGGGGCCCGGGTGCGCGGCTACCACAGCGACATGACCCGCACCGTCGCAGTGGGTGACCCCCCCGAGGAGATGCGCCGCGTGTACCGCGCTGTACTGGAAGCCGAGGAGGCCGCCGTGCAGGCCGTGCGGCCCGGCGTACGCACCGCTGATCTCGACCGCCTGGCGCGTGACATCCTCACCGGGCACGGCCTGGGCGACGCGTTCGCCCACTCCCTGGGGCACGGCGTGGGCCTGGAGGTCCACGAAGGGCCGAGCCTGCGCGCCACCAGCGAGGACGTCCTGGCGAGCGGCATGGTCATCACCATTGAGCCTGGCGCGTATCTCCCCGGCCGGGGCGGCGTCCGCATCGAGGATCTTGTGCTCGTGACCGACGACGGGTACGAGGTGCTCAGCACCTCCCCCAAGGACACCCTGTGAAGCGCACCCTGCTCACCAGCCTGCTGGGTGCCCTGCTGCTCAGCACCGCCCAGGCCGGATCGTACCGCGTGCAGGCCGGTGATTCCATGTGGGGTATCGCCCGGAAGTACGGCGTGAGTATCGGTGCCCTGCTGAGCCTCAACGGCCGCCGCAGCGAAACCCTCCGCGCCGGTGAGGTCCTCCGGGTGCCTGACCAGCGCGGCGCGGCCACGGTCCGTCCTGCGTCCTTTGCACCGCCCGCCCAGGCGCCCGCCGCAGAGGCCCAGCAGGGGCAGGCCGTGTACTACGGCGGGCGGTTCGACCCGCACACCACCATGACCGCGGCGCACCTCACGCTGCCGTTCGGCACCTGGGTCCGCGTCACGCACGCCCGCACCGGGCGCACCGTGGACGTCATGATCAACGACCGGGGCCCGTTCGGGATCCAGTCCCGCATCATCGACCTGTCCACCGACGCGGCACGCGCCCTGGGCATCCTGGGTGAAGGGATCGCGCCGGTCAGCCTGAGCGTCCTGAGTCGTCCCTGAAGCCCGCGGCGCCCGGGAGGGGTGTAGAATCATTCGGGTTTCAACCACACACAGAACAGAAGGTACTGATGTGCTTCACCCACCGAGGAGGATGGTTTCAATGACGATGGAAACGGCCCTGCTGACCCTGGACACCCTGGCGAAGTACCTGAAGGAAAAAGAAGTCCAGCTGGACATGGAAGAAAACGGCGGGCAGCGCTTCATCCGCATGGGCTGGCGCTTTGAGATGGGCGACGCGGCCGTGCTGGTCAGCGTGAACGACGGCCCGAACAACACCAGCCGCCTGGAGATCACCTGCGTGACCCAGAAGCAGTACGGTGAGCGCCGTCAGGAAGTCGTGAACATGCTGAACGACCGCAACCGCGAGCGTGCCTTCGCGCGCAGCATTGACGCGGACGGCAACGTGTGGCTGGAGTACGTGGGCTTCTACCCCACCCTGGCCGAAATGCCCCAGGAAACCTTCGACACGCTGTTCGGCGGCGTGCTGATGCACTTCCAGGACGACTACGCCACGCTCGAGGGCTTCGTGCCTCAGATGCAGGTGCAGCAGCCCCAGGCGTAAAGCCTGATCTGGTGCAAAGGGCGGGGTGATCTCCGCCCTTACTTTGCGACATATAAGTGAATCATTTCACGATTTTGCTGGCACGTGAAAATTTTGTCCGATTGCGCTTTGCAGTTATAGCGGGATGGGAACCATTACAGAGCACTCAGAGCGGCACAGCCCTCAAGCCTGTGCCGCCCCCAACCCGCTGTGCGCTATCGACGCTGCGCGAGCAGCTCTTCGAGCCGGGCGACGTGGCCCTCCAGGGTGCGGAATGTCGCCTCGACCGGGTTGGCGCTGAGCATATCCACCCCGGCCTCCCGCAGCGCATCGATAGGATCCTGACTTCCACCGGAACGCAGGAAACGCAGGTAGTTCTCGCGCGCCGCGGCCGGGTCGGCCTGGAAGCTCTCCAGCAGCTGGTGCGCGGCACTGATGCCCGTGGCGTACTGGTACGCGTAGAAGTTCGCGTACAGGTGCGTGGAGAACTGCGCCCAGAGGATGCCGCTGCGTTCGCGATCCATGCTCACACCGTCGCCGTAGCCCTGCTCCAGCAGGTCGGCGGTCAGGGTGATGAGGTCCGGGGCGCTCAGGGTGCCGCCCGCCTCGATCCGCCGGTACGCTTCCATCTCAAAGGCCGCAAGGGTCGGCATGATAAAGAAGTACCGGTGGAAGTTCGAGAGGGCCTCCTCGATAATTTGAACCTCAAATTCGGTGTCCCCTGCGGCCCGGGCCTGGGCGAGCAGGTGCTGACGGACCATCGCCTGGTTGAAGTTGCTGGCGACTTCCGCGTGAAACAGCGTGTAACGGGGTACGGAGTACGGGTGTTCCCGCTGGGAAAGCAGGGAATGCATGGAGTGCCCGATCTCGTGCGCCAGGGTGGAGTAGGAGTTCATGGTGCCGTTCCAGGTCATAAAGATGAACGGTTTGACGCGCCCCCCGCCGTTCGAGTACGCGCCCTGCCGTTTGCCGTCGTTCTCGGCGTAGTCCACCCAGCGTTCGGTGGTCAGGCCGGCACGCAGGTCCTGCACGTACGCGTCGCCCAGCGGCGCCATGCCGTCGGCAATCCAGTCCACGGCCTGCTCGTAGGAGACGCGGCGCGGCTCGACGAGTGCGGCCTTCACGTCGTACTCGCGCAGCTCGGGCAGGTTCAGCCACTCGCGCCGCACGCGCCAGTAGCGGTGCCAGACGGAGGTGTTGGCTCGGTAGGTGTCCAGCAGCGTGGTCACCACAGCTGTGGGGATGTTGTCGGGCGCGAGCGACGCGGTCACAGCGTCCGGGTAGTGGCGGGCGCGGGCCAGGAAGACGCTCTGGCGGACGTTCGTGGCGTACATGGCGGCCTGCGAGTGACGCACGGCGAGGTGGGCGTCGGCGTAGTGCTCCCAGGCTTCACGGCGCACGTCGCGGTCCGGGTGGGCGGTCAGGCGGTCCACGTTCCCCTGGGTGACCGGTTCGCCGCCGGCCGCGCCGAAGCGCAGATCCATGTTGGCAAGGGCAGGGTGAATGCCGCGCTCCGAGGCGAAAGGACCCTGCACGGCGCCGAGCAGTTCCTCCACTTCGGCGCTGCGGACGTGCGGTCTGCCGCGCAGGAGGCGTTCCAGGCGCACGCGGTGGTCGGTGAAGGCCGGGGTGGTGAGCCAGCCGCGCAGCTGCGTGTCGTCCAGGGCGAGCAGTTCAGGGCGGGAGAAGGCGGTGGTGCTGCCGAACTGCGCGGCGAGGGTGCTGGCGCGGTCACGGCGCGCGGCCGCGACCGCGTCACGACCGTCGACGCTGGCGGTCATGCCGGCGTAGGACATGAACCGGTTCAGGCGCAGTTCCAGGTCGTCGGAGGCGCGCAGGTAGGCGAGGAGGCCTTCAGGGGTGCCCAGCTGCCCGGCGTGCGCAGACAGCCGCGCGAACTCGGTGGCCAGGGTTTCCCCTTCGGCGGTCCAGGCGTCGGGCGTGGCGTAGAGCGCCTCGATGTCCCAGGTCTGCTCACGCGGCACGTCGCTGCGGGGCGGCAGCGCCTTGATCGTTTCAGTTGGCATGCCGAACGCTAACATTTCCCGGTTGCACCAGGACTACAGTGATCCGGATGAACGGACGGTTCAGCCGATGACCACCACCACCTCGCCCGCCTCTGCGCGGCCCAGCCTGCGCGTGATGCTGCGCCTCCCGCACGCTGCCGGACTGGCGCTGTGCGTGTTCCTGCTGGGCTTCGGGCTCTCCCTCGCCATGCCGTATATGGCGCTCTACGCCGTGAACCGCGCCGGGATGAGCCCGCTGCAGCTGGGCGTGTTCCTGTCCACCAACGCCATCAGTGCGGTGATCGTCGCCACGCTCCTGGCCCGCTGGTCAGACCGGCTGCCGAACCGCAAGCCCATTGTGCTGGTCACCATGACGGCCGGCGCGGCCGCCTACACCCTGATCAGTGTCACGCCGCACTTCCCGGGGCTGCTTGTCATCGGCGCGCTCCTGCTGTCGCTGGGGTCCGCCGCGTTTCCGCAGGTGTTCTCATTCGCCCGGGCCAGCCTGCAGGACCTTCCCAGTGACCTGGCCGACCGCGCCATGACCGTTCTGCGCGCCGTCTTCAGTCTGTCCTGGGTGGTGGGGCCCGGTCTGGGCGCCGTGATTCTGGGAGGCGGGCACTACCACGCGGTGTTCCTCAGCGCTGCCGCGTGCTTCGTCCTGGCGGCTGTGCCCTTGCTCCGTGTGCCGGGCCGCCGGCCCCAGGCCACCCGGGGGGTCACACCGGACCTGCCCGACACACCCCGGCGAACGGCCCGGCGCGCCATTGCGCTGGCCGCCCTGGCCTTCGTGCTGTACGGCATGAGCCTGCAGATGGGCATGTCGATGTTTCCGCTGTTCATCACCGAAACGCTGAGGGGCACCAGCGGCGAGGTGGGCTTCCTGGTGGGCCTGTGCGCGCTGCTGGAGATTCCGGTGATGCTCATCCTCGTCACGTGGCGGCGCCTGCCGGGCGTTCCGGTGCTCATGGCGGCAGCGATGGGGTTGTTCGTGGCGCACTTCGTCCTGATTGCCCTGGCGCACACGCTGCCGCTGCTGATTGCGGCGCAGGTGATCCGCGCGGTGGTTCTGGCCATTTCGGCCGGGCTGGGCATGACCTACTTCCAGACGCTGATGCCCGGGCGGTTCAGTGCGGCGACCACCCTGTTCGCGAATACCTCCAGTCTGGGCGGCATGCTTAGCGGTGTCACGTCGGGCGCCGTGGCGCAGGCCCTCGGGTACCGCAGCGTGTTCCTGGTGTGCGCCGCGCTCACCTTCACGGCGTTCGTGGTGATGACCCTGAACAACCGCGCGGCAGACGCCGAGGACCAGGGTAGCTGAGCCCCGGACAGGAAGGCGGGCGACCGGTGACCGGTCGCCCGCCTCCTGCCTGGATTACTTCTGGCAGCCCGCGCGGATCGTGGCGGCCAGCGCGCCCACCGACTGACCCTGCCGGGCGGCGTTGATGAACGCGCTGCCCACCACCACGCCGTCGGCCACCTGCGCAACCTGGCGGGCGGTGTCGGCGTCCTTCACGCCGAACCCCACCGCGACCGGCACGCGCGCGTGCTCACGGGCCAGTGCCAGCATGGCGGGCACCTCGGCCAGGGCGCTGCCTTCGCGCGCGCCGGTCACGCCCGTGACACTCACGGCGTACAGGAAGCCGGTGCAGGCTTCCGCCACCAGTTTCACGCGCGCCGGGGTGCTGGTCGGCGCGATCAGGAAGGTCACGGCCAGGCCGTGCTCGGCCGCCAGGTCGGCGATCTCCAGGTCCTGGTCCGGGGGCAGGTCCGGCAGGATCAGGCCGTCCACGCCGGCGTCCTGGGCCAGGCGCATGAACTCGCGCGGCCCCACGGCGTAGATGGGATTCACGTAGGTCATGATCACGATGGGCGTGGCGTGGCGCGCACGCAGGGCCTTCACGAGCGCCAGCGTGCCGCGGGTGCTCGTGCCGCCCGCCAGGGCCTGCTCGCTGGCCCGCTGGATGGTGGGGCCGTCTCCGAGCGGATCGCTGTAGGGAATGCCGACTTCCAGCAGGTCCGCGTGCTCGAGCAGTTCATCGGCGACGCCCGCGAAGGCCTGCGCGGTGGGGTACCCAGCCGTCATGAACGGAATGAAGGCGGCGCGGCCCTCAGCGTGGGCGCGGGCGAAGGCCGCGTGAATGCGGGCAGCGCCGGGCGTGGTGGCGGTGAGGGTGGCGGTCATGCGTGCACCTCCTGCGGGCGGATGACGCCGGGGGCGTCCTGGGCCGGCGCCGTCTGGGCGAGGTCAAGAAGACGCATGACCTCCGCGACGTCCTTGTCGCCGCGGCCGGAGAGGTTCACGACGACCGTCTGCTCGGGTGGCATGCGGCCGGCGATCTCCACGGCGGCGTGAATGGCGTGCGCGCTTTCCAGCGCCGGGATGATGCCCTCCAGCCGCGTGAGAAGCTGCAGGGCGTCCAGGGCCTGGGCGTCCGTGACGGGCACGTACTGCGCCACGCCAGTCTCGGCGTACAGGCAGTGCTCCGGGCCGATACCGGGGTAGTCCAGGCCGGCGCTGATGGAGTGCGGAGGAACGATCTGTCCCTCATCGTCGTTCAGGAGGTACATCATTGCGCCGTGCAGCACGCCGATGCGGCCGCCGGCGACGCTCGCGGCGTGCCGGCCGCTCTCCACGCCCTCGCCGGCCGCCTCGGTACCGATCATGAGGGGCCGCTCGTGCTCGGGCAGGTACGCGAAGGGCGCGAAGATGCCGATGGCGTTGCTGCCGCCTCCCACGCACGCGACGATGACATCGGGCACCTCCCGGCCTTCCAGCGCCTGATGCTGCACCTTGACCTCCTCGCCGATGATGGACTGGAAGTCACGGACCATCGCGGGATACGGGTGCGGCCCGACGACACTGCCCAGGATGTAGAAGGTGTCGCGGACGTTGGTGACCCAGTCGCGGATGGCTTCGTTGGTCGCGTCCTTGAGGGTGCTGGTGCCGGACGTGACCTCGCGGACCTCGGCACCCAGGAGTTTCATGCGGAACACGTTCAGGGCCTGGCGGCGGATGTCCTCGGCGCCCATGTACACCACGCAGTCCAGGCCCAGCAGGGCGGCGGCTGTGGCGCTGGCCACGCCGTGCTGCCCGGCGCCGGTTTCGGCAATGACGCGCTGTTTGCCCATGCGTTTGGCCAGCAGGGCCTGCGCGAGGCAGTTGTTGATCTTGTGCGCGCCGGTGTAGTTCTGGTCCTCGCGCTTCAGGTAGATTTTCGCGCCGCCGGCATGTTCAGTGAGGCGCTCCGCGAGGTACAGGCTGCTGGGCCGCCCGACGAAGTCGCGCAGAAGGCGGTCGAGTTCATTCAGGAATGCGGGGTCTGTCCGGGCGGTGTGATACGCCTGCTGGAGTTCATCCAGGGCGGGGATAAGGGTTTCAGGCACGTACCGACCGCCGAACCGGCCGTAACGGCCACGTTCGTCCGGTTGGGGGTAGGTGGGAAGGGAAAGCGCCATGGATTCAGAGTAGGCCTGGCCCTCCGAACGGGCGTTTGGCAAACTTAGACAAGTCATCTAAGTTTGTGGTGCCGGGCACCAAGCTGACCCCGCCAGAACGGCAGCAGATCCGAGGCATTCACCTGCTCCGGAACGGCCCAGCCCAGGCTCCCCGCGAGAGACGACAGCACCTGCCCCGCTGGCGTGCCCGCCTCGCGCAGCGCCTGCACCGACGGTGCGCCCCCCCGCTTGGCCAGCCGTTCACCGCGGTAGTCATGCATCAGCGGAACATGCCAGTAGCGCGGTGTGGGCAAGCCCAGCGCCCGCTGCAACGCCACCTGCCGCGGCGTGGCCGGCCACAGGTCCGCGCCCCGCACCACGTCCGTCACCCCCGCCTGCGCGTCATCCACGACCACCGCGAGGTGATACGCGAACACTCCGTCGTTGCGGCGCAGGACCACGTCACCCACCTCGCTCGTCAGGTCCTGACAGAGCGTGTCGCCGGTCCACTCATCCCGGACGCACACCGCCGTGTCCGGCACCCGCCAGCGCAGCGCCGCGGGACGCGCCGGAGACACCGACCCCGCCCGGCAGGTGCCCGGGTATACCGGCTCCGCGCCGTGAGGCGCGCCGGCACTGTCCTGAACCGCAGCCAGCACCTCCCTCCGCGTGCAGGTGCACCGGTACGTGTCCAGGCGGGCCGCGGCCGCCTCGTACCGCGCCTGCCTGGAAGACTGAATGACTTCCTCATCCCAGTCCAGACCCAGCCACTCCAGGTCCATGCGCGTCACGTCGTACGCCCACGGCCGCACCCGGCCCGTATCCAGATCCTCAAACCGCAGCAGGTGCCGGCCACCCTGCGCGCGCGTGTGCAACCACGCCAGCAGGGCCGTGCGGGCGTTGCCGAGGTGCATGGCGCCGGTCGGGCTGGGCGCGTACCGCCCCACCACGCCCCCCTCAAGGTTCATCCGGACGCTCCTGCAGATCATCCCAGACCGCCAGGAGCGTTCCGGCAATGACCGCCACGAACGCCAGCGCCAGCGTGAATCGCCCCAGGCTGTCCGCGGCACCCAGGGCGTTCCAGCCGCTCAGCAGCTGCCACCAGTCGTGCGTGTCCGGGTCACCGGTGATCAGCGGCAGGTTCCGCTGCGGGGCATCCTGAATGTAGGCGCCCACCCCGGCCAGGGCGTGACCCAGCCACAACGTCACCACGCCGGCCGAGAAGCGGTCCCGGCGCCACAGAAACGCGGCCACGCACCCAGCAGGCACCAGCACCTGGGTCAGGCTGCCGCCCAGCAGCGTCACCGTCTCCCCCGCCCACATCAGCAGCACGTGCCCCGCCTCGTGAAAAATCAGGTTCACGTTCCCCAGGACGCCCGGCTCGGCCGGACGCACCACCCCCGGCACGGTGACCCACAGGGCCGCGCTCAGCCCCAGCACGCGCGGCGCCCACGCAGGCCAGCGGGCCAGGAGCCCGCTCAACGGCGGCTCCGCAGCCAGGCCAGCAGCAGGTCCTCAACCAGCTCACTCACGCTCTCCCCACCGTCACGCTTCACGTGCCGCCACACCGCGCGAACCGTTTCCCGGCGCACGTACACCGCCTCCACACGCTCCGCGGTCTCACCCGGCAGCCGGCCGGCCGGTTCGGGCGTGAGTTTCCGCCCCCGCACCTTACGTTCCCCCCGCCCGGCCGGGCCCAGGTAGTCGAAGCGGCCCACCTCAGGCCCTCACCACAGTTCCCCCGCCAGGGCCTCGATGTCGGCCCAGGCCGCCGCGGCCCTGGGGTCCCGGACCTCGTGCGCCAGGACCCCCTGCTCCGCGGCGCGCTGGTACGCCGCGTACGCACGGACCAGCGTGTTGCACACGGTCAGGCCGTCTTCCCGCAGGTCCTCCCTGACCTCCTCGCCTGCCCGGCCGACCGGCGGCACGCGCGTCAGGATGACCCGTGACTTGCGCGCCGCGCCCTCCTCCGTCAGGAATTCCAGCAGTTCACGGGTCGCGTCCACCTCCAGTGCACTGACGCCACTGGGCACCAGGATCAGGTCGGCGCGCTCGGCCAGCTGCCGCAGGTCCCGGCGGCGGGGCCGGCCTTCGGTGTCAACCAGCACCAGGTCGAACGCCGCGAGCCTGCGAGGTTTCACGTCGTCCGCAGCCATGACGGTGAACGGCAGCGCCTCAGCACGCCGCGCCCACCGCAGACTGCTGCCGACACGGCCGTCCTCGTCGATCAGCACGGTGTTCAGGCCGCGCCGCTGCGCCGCGCCGGCGAGGTGAACGGCCAGGGTGCTCTTGCCTACCCCTCCCTTATCCGAAGTGATCGCCGCGACCCGCGCCATGCGGGGCAGCGTAGCAGACCAGCCTATGCCGCACGTCAGCGCCCCGCGGCATGATGGGGGGGTGATCACCCCGGAACAGATGAGTACGCTGCGCCGCAGCGAGGTGTACTGGACGGCGCGCGCCATGCAGGCCCAGGGCAGCCGCTTCTACCGCGCGCTGGGCGACGCCCTGCACGCCGCCGACGCCGTGAACCGCCACCTGATCTACGGCACCTGGCCTGACGCCTGCTGGGACTTCTACGAGCGCGGCCTGTGCCTTGAGGCGGCCGAGGCAGACGGGGGGAAGCCTGGCCACAGCCGGGCACGACCGGACGCTTAGACTGGGCCGACCATGACCCGACCGACCCTGCTGGCCATTTTTGCTCACCCGGACGACGAAGCGTTCAGTGTGGGCGGCACCCTCACCCACTACGCCCGGCAGGGCGTGCGGGTCCTGCTGGCCTGCGCCACGCGCGGTGAAGCCGGTAAGATCACCGTGCCCGGCATGACGGTCGACGACCTCGGCGCGCAGCGGGAACAGGAGTTGCGCGACGCGTGCCGGGTCCTGGAGATCGAACCGCCCATCTTCCTGGATTACCACGACTCCGGGCGGTACGAACGGACCCGCCACGACGACCCGGCCGCCCTGATGAACGTGAATCCGCTGGAGATTGAGGTCAAGCTCCGCGCCCTGATCGAGACGGAGCAGCCGCAGGTGCTCATCACCTTCGATCCGCACGGCGGGTACGGTCACGTGGACCACCTGCAGATTCACCGCGCTGCGGTCGCCGCGTTTTTCAGCACCGGTCACTTGCCGTACGGCGGGCCGCAGCGGCTGTACTACACGGCCCTGACGTCCGAGGCTGCCGAGGGCCTCTCCCGGATGGGGCGGGACCTCGACCCCCGGGTGTACGGCGTTTCCGAGAGCACGCTGGCCCTGACCCTGAACGTCAGCGCGTACGCAGAACACAAGAAGGCGGCCCTCCTGGCGCACGGCACGCAGACGGGCGAGCAGAGCCTGCTGGGACAGTTGAGCCCGGAGGAACGGCAGGCAATGGAGCGGCGCATGCTGGGCACCGAGAGTTTCAGTATCGGGGGCACGCGCACGGCCCTGCGGTCGTACCCGCTGCGCGGACTGTTCGACGGGCTCAGCGGGTTTGAGCACCTGCACTGACGACCACAGCAGCCTGCCCCTGGAGCAATGAACTCCAGGGGCAGGCTGCCGTAGTCCGCTTGTGCGGCCCGGGTTACTTCTTGCGTTTCCCGGCGGGTTTCTTGCCTCCGCCGGCCGTGGTGCGTTCCTTCGCATCCCGCATGAATGAGCGGAGTTTGGCCTCGAACTGCGGGCTCTGACGCCCGATCGCCCGGGGACGGGGAACCTCTTCAGGCTCCTCGAGCAGCTCCTTGATCGAGAGGTCGAGACGGCCCCGCTCGTCGCGTCCCAGCACCTTCACTTCCACGTTCTCGCCCTCGCGGACGTGATCGTGGATGTTCCGGACGAAGGAATGCGCGATCTGCGAGATGTGCACCAGGCCCGTCTCGCCGTTCTCGAACTGAATGAACGCGCCGAAGTCGGTCACGCGCGTCACGCGGCCCTCCACGACCGCGCCGGAATCAAGCTGCACCAAAGGAAGTCTCCTTGCAAAGCATGAAACGCATGTTACACCATCCCCGCGACTCATGAGGCGCGGCGGCGCAGAAACGTGAGCGCCGCGCTAGATTGAAGCTCATGAAGTTGCGTGGCACCCTGGGCGGCCTGAATCTCCTGATCGAACCCGGCGATACCGGCCCCAGCGTGCTGGAGGGCCTCAGCGCCCGCACGGACCTGCTGTCCAGCAACGTCACGGTCGAACTGCAGGGCGACGCGGACCCCGAAGCGATCGAAGTGGCCCTCACCGCCATCCGCGCGGCCGGCGGGACCCCCGGCCGGGTCCGCGCTCCCCGCGTGAGTGTCCCCACGCCGCCCCCCGCGCCGGAACCGCCCACGCCTGCACCGGCCCGCACGGAGATCGTGCCGCACACCCTGCGCGCCGGGTTCCGCGGTGAATTTCCAGGCAGCGTCATCGTTCTGGGTGACGTCAACCCAGGTGCGGAACTGCTCGCTGGCGGCGACGTGATCGTGGTGGGCGCCCTGCGCGGCCTGGCCCACGCCGGACTGGGCGGGCGCGCAGACGCCATCGTGTGGGCCCGCCCCATTGCCAGCACCCAGATCCGCATTGGAGACGCCGTGGCCCGCGCCCCGGAGGGCAGCAGCCTGAGCAACATGCGCCACCGCGACGACCAGCCGGTCCCGGAGATCGCCCGGCTGCAGGACGGCGTGATTCACATCGACGTGCAGAAGTAACCCCACGGGGCAGGCGGGGCCGCCGATTATGCCTGGACGCCCCGCCTGTCGTCCCGGGCTCAACCGGCGGGGAAGCGCACGCCGCCCAGCTGGCGGTTCAGGTGCGCGGCCAGCGACAGCAGCCGGCCGTCCCCGCCCGCCGGGGCGACCAGCAGCACGCCGCCGGGAACCGGCTCACCCTCCACAGTGACTGGCAGGGCCAGGCTGGGATACCCGGCTTTGGCCGCCAGCGCGGCGCCGTGAATACCGGGGAACACGACCACGTCCAGGCCCTGAGCGAACAGCGGATCGAAGCCGCGCGTGCGGGTCAGGTCCAGGTCCTTCTGCCGTGCCTGACGGTACGCGGCCTCGCTGAAGTCGCCGCGGGTGCCCTGGGCCGCGTGCAGGAGGGTCTGTCCGTAGCGCAGGAACCGTTCGGGGTCCGTGTCGTTCGCGGTGATGACGTCCGCCAGGGACCGCGGGCCATTCGTGACCCCCTGAAGGTAGGCGTTCAGGTCTCCCTTGAACTCGTACACCAGGACGTCCAGCGCCCAGCCGCGCGCGTTGAGTTCAGCGCGGGACGGGAAGGTCAGGTCGTGGAGGGTGGCGTTCAGGTCCAGGAGGGTGGCGGTGACGCGGTCCAGGGCGCGGGCCGAGACGGAGCTCACGTTCGCCTCGTCGCGGATCACGCCGATCAAGGCGCCGCGCGCCGCGTCGGGCATCACGGTCAGGTCCGGGACCGGCAGGCGGCGGCTGGCTTCATCGTGCTCGTCCGGACCGGCAATCACGCTGAGGATCAGCGCGGCGTCACGGGCGCTGCGGGTGATCGGCCCGGCGGTGTCCTGGCTGTGGCTGATCGGCACGATGCCGGTGCGGGGCACGAGCCCCAGTGTGGGTTTCAGGCCCAGCATGCCGTTCTGATGCGCGGGGCTCACGATGCTGCCGCTGGTTTCCGTGCCGATCGCGGCGGCGCACAGACGCGCGGCGACGCCCACGCCGCTGCCGCTGGAACTGCCGCCCGTATCGAGCGTGTCCCCCCAGGGGTTCACGGTCTGCCCGCCGGCGCTGGAGTAGCCGTTCGTCATGCCCAGCGTCATGAAGTTCGCCCATTCGGTCATGTTGGCCTTGCCGAGAATCACCGCGCCCGCGGCGCGCAGCCGCGCCACGAGGGGCGCGTCCTGCGCGGGCACGTGAGCGGCCAGCAGGGCGCTGCCGGCCGTGGTGGGCAGGCCGGCCACGTCAATGTTGTCCTTGATCAGCATGGGCACGCCGTGCAGGACGCCGCGGCGGCTCTCCGGCACGCCGTCCAGGCGGTCAGCGTCGGCCTGCGCGTCCGGGTTCACGGTGATCACGGCCCGCAGGTGGGGGTTCAGGCCGACCAGGCGGGCGAGGTACGTGCGGGTGACCTCACTGCACGTCAGGTCGCCGCGGCGGGTGGCGGCGGCCAGGGTCACGGCGTCCAGGTCAAGGATCGGGTCAGGAATGGGCAGGGTCACCCCTTCACTCTACGCACGTCTATGCCCGGCCGGGCCGGGCCGGGACGCGGTGCGCTAGCGTTTCGGGCATGAGTGACGCCCCTGCCATCACCGCCTTCCAGGGCAATCCCGGCTCGTACGGCGAGATTGCCGCCCTGAACGCCGTGCCCGGCACCACCGACTCGCGCGGCTACCCCACCTTTCATGAGGTGGCGCGCGCCGTGGAGACCGGCGAGGCGGCCTACGGGGTGCTGCCCGTGGAGAACAGCCTGATGGGCGCGATTCACCAGAGCATTGACCTGCTCAGCGAAACGGACCTGCATGTGATCGGGGAGGTGGTGGTGCGCGTCAGTCACTGCCTGATGGCGCTGCCCGGCGTGGACATCAGCGAGATCCGGCGCGTGGCAAGCCAGCAGCCGGCCCTGGATCAGTGCACGAACCTGATCCGGCAGCACGGCTGGCAGCCGGTCGCGGCGCACGACACGGCCGGCAGCGCGAAGAACCTCGCGGCCAGTGGGGAACGGGACCTCGCCGCGATCGCCAGCGCGCGCGCCGCTGAGCTGTACGGCCTGAACATCCTGCAGCGGGAAATTGAGGACGAGCCGTTCAACTTCACGCGGTTCATGATTCTTGCGCGGCATGAACCTGCGTCCAGTGACGCTCCGCACAAGACCAGCCTGGTGTTCGCGGTGCGGCACACGCCGGGCTTCCTGGTCGAAACCCTGAATGAGCTGCGCGGACTGAACCTCTCGCGCATTGAGAGCCGCCCGCGCCGCGACCGCGCGTGGAGTTACCTGATGTACGTGGACATCGAAGGCAACGCCCGCGACCCGCAGGTGGCGCAGGCCCTGGCCGGCGTGCTGCGCAAGGCGAGTTACGCGAAGATCATCGGGTCGTACCCGGTGGCGAGCGGCACGGTCGGCTGACCCGCCCAGGTGGGTGCACCCGGAGGCCCTGGCTGTGACACCATAGCCGGGTGAACTGGCGCCGGGCCCTGCTGTCTCCACCCGCCTGCCGTGACCTTCCCCGGTTAAAGCGGGCGGTGCAGGGGCGCACGGTGCTGGTCACCGGCGCGTCCTCCGGCATTGGCGCTGCCACCGCCTGCCAGCTGGGCCGGGCGGGCGCGACCGTGCTGCTGCTCGCCCGGCGTGACGCCGCTCTCCAGGAGGTCGCCGCGCGAATTGAAGCGGCCGGTGGGCGCGCGGTGGTGATGCCGGCGGACCTCTCGGATCCGGCGCAGGTGCAGGCCGTAGCGGCCCGGCTGCTGAGCGAGTTCCCGGCGCTGCACGCGGTGATCAGCAGCGCGGGACGGTCCGTCCGCCGCCGGGCGCAGGACGGCGCAGCGCGCAGGGACCTGGAGCGCCTGCTCGCGGTGAACTTCAGCGGACCGGCCGCGCTGCTTCTCGCGCTGCGGCCCGCCCTGGAAAGCGGCCGGGCGGTCATCGTGAATGTCTCCAGCGTCTCAGCCCGGCACGTGGGCGCACCGCGCTGGGCGGCGTACCAGGGCAGCAAGGCGGGCTTCGACCTGTGGCTTCAGGCCGCCGCAGCCGAGTGGTCCGGCGTGCGCGCCGCGAGCGTGTACCTGCCGCTGGTTCGCACGCCCATGGTCGCGCCCACCCAGGCGTACCGGTACCTGCCGGCCCTGAGTGCCGACGAGGCGGCGCAGGCGGTCACACTGCCACTCGTGAGTCCGGTGGTGCGCGTCGCGCCGTGGTGGCTGGGCGCCGTGGAGGTGGCCGGCCTGATTGCCCCGGGCGCCCTGGCGCGGGCACTCCGGCACCTGGAAGCGACCGAGGTCCGGTGGGCGGCCCGGCGGTGAAGGTCGGGGTCGTGCGTGCGTCCGCGAGCGCGCTGCCTGGCAGGGCGCCCCTGCCCCCTCTGGGCGGTCTGATCGGGGCGGTCCTGCGCCATGGCCCGACCCTCGCCGGTACGGTCGCCTGGCACGCAGGGCGCCGCCCGGAGCAGCTGGCGCTGTGCGACGGGCACACGAGGCTCACGTACCGGCAATTGCACCACCGGGTGCAGGAGCGGGTGGCGGCTCTGGCACCATGGGTGCGCGCCGGCTGGTCCGTAGGCCTGCCCCCCGGTGAGGGCACTTCCTACGTGGTGACGTTGCTGGCCGCGCTGCGTCTGGGTCTGCAGGTGACGCTGCTTCCGCCCGGCCTGGACACACCCGGCACGCAGGAGCACCTGCGGCTGCGCCTCATCCTGCGTGCGGAGGAAGGCGAAATGCCCGCGCCGGCCGTCCGGTTCGGGCCGCGCGCCGGCCGGGTCCGGCTTCTGAGCTCGGGCAGCACGGGCGCGCCGAAACCCGTGCGGCCGGACGTGGGCGTGCTGAGCGCCCTCCGGGTGTCACGCACCCTGGTGAGGGCACTGGGTGTCCGGGCCGGCGTGCCGGTGCTGCTGCCCCTGCCCCTGTGGCACGGCCATGGGCTGGCCACCCTGGCCCTGAGTCTGGGGCTGGGCAGCCCGCTGTACCTGCGGCCTGACGCCCGGCCGGACACGCTGTGGCAGGTGCTGGCGCAGGAACAGATTGAGGTGCCTGTCCTCGTGCCGACGATCCTGCACCGCCTGCTGGCTCTTTCAGGCAAGGCGCCGGTGCTGCGGAGCGTGGTGTGCGGTTCTGCGCCGCTGGACCCTGATCTGGCCTGCCGTGCGGCGCAGCGGCTGGGGAGCGTGCTGTTCAATCTGTATGGCACCACGGAACCGGGCCTCATCACGCTGGCGGGTCCGCAGGATCTGCGGGCCTCACCGGACGTTGTGAGGCGGCCTCTGCCCGGGGTGCGTGTCCGGGTGGCTGCCGACGGGCAGGTGCTCGTGCGGGGTTCCCGGGGGTGGCGGCCGTCCGGCGATCTGGGTCAGCTGGACGCCGGGGGGGCACCTGCGTCTGCTTGGCCGCGCGGACGCCCGCATGGTGATCGGCGGGGAGAAGGTATGGCCCGCGCAGATGGAGAGCGTCATCGCGGCGCTGCCGGGCGTGCGGGCCTGCGTGGTTCTGCCGGTTGCGTCCCTGGAGTACGGGCAGGCACCGGTGGCGTTTGTGGAGTCGGACCGCCCGGAGCAGGAGTTGCGAGGGGCGCTGGACGCGCGGCTGCCCCGCCGGCTTCGCCCGGCGCAGTGGGTGGTCTGCCCGGAGCTGCCGCGAACGGTGGCCGGAAAGCTGGCGCGGGCGGCTCTGCGTGACTTGCTTGAGGCGGAACCGGCCCTGAGCCAATGAGAAACACGCCCCGGGTGAGGGCGTGCGGGGTGGTCCCAGCGGGTTACTGCGCGGCGGCGTAGCGGCGTGCAACCTCGTCCCAATTCACGACGTTCCAGAACGCCTTGAGGTAGTCGGGACGCTTGTTCTGGTAGTTCAGGTAGTACGCGTGCTCCCACACGTCCACGCCCAGGAGGGGCGTGCCACTGACGCCGGCCACGGCGTCGCCCATCAGGGGGTTGTCCTGGTTGGCGGTGCTGACCACGGCCAGCTGTCCGCCCTTCACGACGAGCCAGGCCCAGCCGCTGCCGAAGCGGGTCTTGGCGGCGTCCTCGAACTTCTCCTTGAACGCTTCGAAGGACCCAAAGGCGGCGGTGATCGCGGCGGCGAGGTCACCGCTGGGCTGACCGGCGCCCTGGGGGCCCATGACCTGCCAGAACAGGCTGTGGTTGGCGTGACCGCCGGCATTGTTGCGCAGCACGTTCTTCTTGTCGGCCGGCACGCGGTCGAGGTTGCCGATCAGCTCTTCAACGCTCATGCTGGCGAACTCGGTGCCTTCGAGCGCCTTGTTGGCGTTGTCCACGTAGGTCTGGTGGTGCTTGGTGTGGTGGATCTCCATGGTGCGCGCGTCAATGTGGGGTTCGAGGGCGTCGTAGGCGTAGGGCAGCGTGGGCAGTTCGTAGGCCATGGTGAAGCTCCTTTCAGGGCGGGGTGCGCGGCACGGCGCCGCGCGGCATTCCCCGCTTAACCGCTGAGTATCTTACGCGTCCGGGCGCGCGCTGTGCAGACCGGCCCGGACTTTAATTCATCTTCATGTCGGCGGCCGGGTCAGGTCCACACAAAATGGACTAGCATGGGCGGCAATGCGTTCCCCGTTGCCCCGCGCCGTGCTCAACCGACTGGAAACCGGACGGCTGGTGGTACTGAGCGTGCTGCTGGGCGCACTTGTGGGGGGCCTGTGCATTGTGCTGCGCCTCACGCTGGACGTGCTGATCACGTTCGGCGCGCGCCTCACGGATTACGCGCCGCCCGGCACGACTGGCGAGGGGGGGCTGATGATGGCGTTCGGTGCGCTGGCCCACTGGAGCCTGATCAGTCTGCCGGTGATCGGCGCGGCGTGCGCGGTCCTGATTCCCGCAGCGCACGGCGATCCGCTGACGCAGCTGGTGCGCGGCTACCACGCCCGCGGGCAGTGGACGCCAGTGCCGGCGCAGCTGCGCACGCTGGGGGCCACGCTTCTGGGCAACGCCGCCGGACTGATGATCGGGCGGGACTCGGCGTTCACGATGACCGGTCAGCTCGGCGCCCGCCTGATGCAGCGCGTGACGAGGCTGGACGCCGTGGAACTGAGGACCCTCACCCTGGCCGGCGCCGCGGCGGGCCTGGGCGCGGTGCTGCACGCGCCCCTGGCGGCCGCCGTGCTCATCGCCGAGGTGCTGTACCGCCGCTTCGAGTTCGAGTTCGAAATTGTGATGCCGTGTCTGCTGGCAGCGGTGGCCGGGACCGCCGTGTACGGCCTGGCCTTCGGGTTCACGCCCCTGCTCACCTTCCCGGACGTGCAGGTGCCGGCAGGCGCGCAGCTGCCGGCGTTCCTGGGCGTGGCGCTCACGGCGACGCTGCTGGGCAGCCTGGTGCTGCTGGGACGGTCCGTCCTGGCCGACGGGGCCCTGACCGGCTGGGTGCGCGCGGCGTACGGCGCGGCGTTCGGTCTGGCAACAGCGGCGGTCGCCACGCTGGTCACCCCCGCCGTGCTGGGCGACGGGAGCGGCTGGGTGCAGCTGAGTGCGGCCGGCTTCGTCGGCGCCGAGGGGGCCGGCCAGGCGGCGTGGCGCTGGGTGCTTCTGGCGCTGGGCATGCACGTGGCCTTCGGAGGGGGGGTGCTGCCGTCTGTAGGCGTTGGTGGCCTGCTGGGCGCGGGGCTGGGCAGTCTGATGGGCGTGGATACCGCCGTGGCGACGATGGTGGGCGCCGCCGCGTTCCTGACGGTGACGCTGAACGTGCCTCTGGCCGCCACCCTCCTCACCGTCACGTGGGGCGGTGAGGCCCTGCTGCCCGTCACGTTGGCCGCAAGCGGACTGGCGCACCTGCTGAGCGGCACACGCGGCGTCGTGCCGGCGCAGGTGCAGGGGCGGCGGGACAGCGGTGTGCATGCCAGCAGCCCGGGGTGGCTGCCGGATACCGTGCGGTTCATTCCGCGGCGCGTGGCGGATTCTCCGGCTGTGCCGTTCGATGCGCCGGGCGAGCCGCCCCTGGATGCGGACGTGCTGCCCAGCCCGACGAACGAGCGTGAACTGTACCGCCGCGTCGTGCCGCCCAGCTGGCGCGGCGCGCGCCTGGGTGTGGTGACCCTGCCGCCGGGCGTGGATATCGTCGGCGTGGTCCGGGACGGTGCGGTCCGGCTGCCGCGGCCCGAGTACCGGCTGACCGCGAGTGACGAACTCGTCTTCTTGGCCCGGCCGGACGCGTACACCGCTCTGGAAGGGGTGTTGCGCCTGCCGGGCGCCTGACCGGAACCCAGAGGGTCAGCGCTGTTCGCGCAGCCCGCGCAGCAGCCGGAAACCCAGTGCGTCCAGCAGCACGAGCGTGACGAGGCTCGACAGGGCGCCGGGCCATTCACCGCGGCCGAACTGCAGCGCCACGCTGATCAGTCCGCCCACATTTACGCACATCAGGATCAGCACCAGCAGGCCGATCAGCATTCGCGGACTCCGGAACGGGAAGGTGACGGGATGACCATCTCCTCCCCACTGTAAGGGCAGACTGTGAGACATGCTCCGCCGTGCGTTCCCCGTCCTGCCTGCGCTGCTGCTGTGCGGTGTGCTGAGCAGCTGCCTGCCGGCCCCGCGTGGACCGGAGCTGTCGGCGCTGAGCGTCACGGCGCCCGGGTCGCCGTGGACTCCGGCGGACCTGCTGGACCGCTCGCTGCTGCCCGCGGAGCGCGTGCTGCCGTTGGAAGAAGCAATCCGGCGAGCGCCGGTCGGGAGTGTCATCGTTGCCTGCTGGACGCGGGGCTCACCGTGGGGGCAGTGCACGCATGTGACCCGCAAAATCGACGAGGCGCACCTGACCGAGGAAACCGGCGCCCTGGGGGTCGGAGCGACCCAGCGGCCCCTGACGAGCCTGCTCGTGCGGGACCTTGTCCTTGTGCTGGACGTGGGGGTCCGCGGAGTGCATCTGCCGGCCCTCCGGGCCGAGGCGGCCCGCCTGCAGGGGGCTCCCTATCTGCTGAATGGGCAGGGGAACGCGTTTGACTGCGCGACCTACCAGAACGCCCTTCAGCGCGCGGCGGGCCTGCCGGATGCCGTGCCGTTCGACACCCGGTGGGGAGCTTACCTGCCGCTGGGGGCGCTGCTGGTGCCCACCACCTCGTTGCTGTGGGCGGGCGTCTCGGCGCGGGTGCGGGTCCGTGTGCAGCGCAGCCAGGCGGGGTCTCACGGGACCTTATCCGGCTCTTCAGACGGTACGGGGTGACCCAATCGGCCGGGGCCGGTGCATGGCACGGTGTCGACATGACTCAGAGCCACGAGGACAGCGTTCGTAAGATCGGGCAGATCATCAAGGGTGTGAAATTCGCGATGCTGACCGTTATCACCGACGACGGGCACCTGCACGCCCACCCGATGACCACCCAGCAGTTCGAGTTTGACGGTGACCTGTGGTTCATCGGGGGCCGGGACACGGGGCAGGTGGCCGCCATGCGGGCCCGGCCACAGGTGAATGTCAGTTACAGTCAGCCGGACAAGGGCCTGTACGTCAGTGTGAACGGCACGGCGCAGCTCGTGGAGGACCGCGCAAAACTGGATGAACTGTGGAGTGACTTCTATAAGGCGTATTTCCCGGAAGGCAAGGATGACCCGAACGTGCAGCTGATCCGGATTGAGGCGCACGGGGCCGAGTACTGGGAGAGCGACGGCAAGGTCCGCAACCTGATTCAGCTGGCGCGCGGTCTGGTCACCGGGCAGCATGCCCACCAGGGAGAAAACGAGACTGTGAAACTCTGACGGGCCGGGCAGATTACAGAGACAGCGAGGCGCCCCGAACTGGGGCGCCTCGCGTTCCTGGATTTACTTCAGGTCTTTCAGGACGGCCTGCGTGAGGTCCACGGCCGTCTTGTTGGCATACACGACCAGGCTGGTCTGCGCCGCCACGTTCTCGTCGAGCACGATCGTGTACCCGTTGGCTTTAGCCACCTTGGCCACGGACGCATTGACTTTGCTGGCCAGGGGTTTGAACGCCGCTTCGATCTGCCTGGTGTACTCGGTGCGGCTGGCGGCGTAGGCCTGCTGCGCCTTGGTGAGCGCGCTCTTGTCGGCGGCGGTGCCGCGGGCCGCTTTGGCCGCCAGGGTCTGAATGGCGGCCGCCCTGGCTTTCAGGTCAGCTGTGGCCTTGGTGTTCAGGTCGAGGTACGTTTTGCTGCCGGCCATGCCCTTCACGACGCTCTGCACGTTCACGATGCCGACGCGGCTGCGGGTCTGCTGGGCGTGCGGAACCGTGGCCAGCAGGGCCAGGGGAAGAAGAAGAAGTGCTTTGTTCATGGGGCCTCCAGGCGTGAATGCGGCTGGCCCTGTCCCTGTGGTGGGGGCGCCAGGCCAGCCGTCAGGAGGGGTTACTTGATGGCTTTGACGACGGCGTCCGTGATTTCGGCGCTGGTGTCCGCGTAGATCACGAGGCCACTTTTCGCCGCGACGCCCTTGTCCATCACGATGCTGAAGCCGTTGGCCTTGGCGACGCTGCCGACAGCCGTGTCCACGGCACTTTCGACCGCCGTGATTTTCGGGTCGAGCTGCTTGTCGTATTCCGCGGCTTTGGCCTGGATGGTTTTCACGAGGGCGTCACGGTTCTGCTTCTCGGCGGCGGAGGCGCTGGCGCCCTTGGCGTCAATGGCCTTGACCTGTTTGTCAAGCGCGGCAAGTTCGGCGTCGGCCTTGGCCTGAATGGCCTTGATGTCCTTGTCGTTGGGATGCGCGGCGAGGAGTTTGGAGACGTCCACGAAACCCACCTTCTGCGGGGTGGTCTGGGCGTGCGGGGCTACCATTCCGAGGCCGAACGCGGTTGCGAGGGCCAGAGGTGCGATGACTTTGGAGCTGATCTTCATGAGGGGCAAGCTAGCATGCTCGTTTCTGAGCCGAATGAAGCGTGGTCCATGCGTCACACATCCAGAATCAGCGTCGCGTCAGGGAGCACGGCAGTCTGAACCGATCGCCTAGACTGAGTGCCATGCATGTACGCGACTGGATGACCCGTTCGCCTGTGACCGTCACCCCTGACACGCCAGTCATGGACGCCCTGAGGATTCTCAAGGAAGGCGGGTTCCGCCGCCTGCCGGTGGTGGAGGACGGCCGCCTGGTGGGTATCACGACCCGCAAGGATCTCAAGGACGCCATGCCCAGCAAGGCCACGACCCTGAGTGTGTGGGAACTGAACTACCTGCTGAGCAAGCTGACGGTGGAGGAAATGATGGCGCGCCCGGTCATCACGGCGGCCGAGGGTGAGTACATGGAGGACGCGGCGCTGCGGATGCAGGAGCATCACGTGGGGGGCCTTCCGGTTCTGAACGACGCGGGGATCCTGACCGGGATCATCACGACCATGGATGTCCTGCGGGCCTTCACGGGCATTCTGGGCATGCGCGAAGGCGGCATGCGCCTGACCCTGGACATGCCGGACGTTCCCGGCAGCCTGGAGCGCGCCACGGGTGCAATTCTGCCCAGTAACATCATTTCCGTGGCCACCTTCGGCGGGGAGAACGGTCGGCGCCGCTTCGTGATGCGCGTCAATGGGGACGGCGTGCGGGACGTGCGGCGGCGCGTTCAGGCGGCCGGCATCGACGTCCTCGATTGACCTGGAAGGGAGGGCTCCCGCTGTTCGCCGGAGCCCTCCCTTCCTTCCTGCGGTTACAGCAGGCTGAGGGCGTACTCGCCCATCAGGCGCGGGATGTTCACGCCGGTGGTGCTGACGGAGTTCTTGAACTCCATGGTGTGGTTGATCTCGATGACCAGCAGCCCCCCCCAGTCGTTCTGACGGCCGGGGTCCTCGACAAGGTCGATGGCGACAATCTGACCGTGGACCGCAGCGGCGGCGCGGGTGGCGAGGTCCGCGATCTCGGGCGTGACGGGGCAGTTGCTGGCCTTGGCGCCGCGGGCAGTGTTGGTGATCCAGTGCTCACTGGTGCGGTAGATCGCGCCGATGCACTGTCCGCCGATCACGAAAGCGCGGATGTCCCGCTGGGGCTTGTTGATGAGTTCCTGAACGTAGAAGATGCCGTGCTGCGGACCGCCCAGGACCTCCTTGTGCTCGATGACGGCCTCTGCGGCGGCGCGGTCGTTCAGGCGGCTGACCATGCGTCCCCAGGAGCCCACGGTGGGTTTCAGGACCACGGGGTAGCCCATCGCCTCGATCAGGGTGAGGGCTGTCTCGCCGTCGAAGGCAACGCCGGTGCGGGGTGTCGGAAGACCCGCCGCGTGCAGGGCCGCGTTCGTGGCGAGCTTGTCGCCGCACAGTTCGATGACCTGCGCGGGGTTGATGACCTTCACGCCGAAGCCTTCGAGGGCGCGGGTCACGGCGTGACCGCGGCTCTGGCTGACGCAGCGTTCAATGGCGACCTTCCAGGGCACCTGGGTCTGGCCGCGCTCGTCGAAGGTGAGGTTGAGCTGCGGGGTGTACACCTTGTCGTAGGCCACCCCGAGAGCGTCGAGCGCCTCGAAGAGCATTTTCTCGTCGGGGCGGATGCGGTCGTACAGAACGGCGAGGTCAGCCATGCTGGTGTACCTGGGGGTGAAGCGGCGGACGGTCAGGCTTGGGGGACACCCCAGCCTGACCGCCGCGTGGCCGCTTTACTCGCCCCAGTCCTCCGCTTCCTGCGGGGCTGCCTCGAGGCGGGGGGGGTCGATGGACACGACCTCGTATTCCACGCCGGTTTCGTCGTCAATGACGAGTTCGCCGAGTTCGGGGTTGGTCAGCTCGATGGTCGCTCCGGTATCAGGGTTTTCAAATTGAACGGTAGGCATAGTCACTCCTTGCGTTTGTTAGGTTATCGGATTGATTGATTTACGAACGATATTGTCTAGGCAGATTCGTCGTCAGCGAGCTCAAGTTCAAACTTCACCTGGCAATGCGGACAGGTCATCAGGGTCACCTCCACCCCATCCGCGCTGCGGACCACCGGCGACGCCGCCAGCATCTCCGCCGTCACCTCAAACTCCTCGTCACAGTTCGGACAGGTCGTCATGGCGCCCAGCAGTTCCAGCTCGAACTCCTCGCCTCCCTCATTGCGCGTCACTTCCATCTCGCTGTGGCACGACGCGCACACAATCACGTCGCCGACCAGCAACTCCGCGCGGTCCTCATCGGTCAGTTCAAGCACTTCCGCACATACCGGGCAGTCAATCTCCAGGGTCGCCATGCGCTCAGTTTAGGCACTCTCTCCCGGGAACCGCCCGTACTTCTTGAAGAACGCCAGAATGCTTCCCTCTGCCAGCGCTTCCCGCAGGAACTCCGGTGGGGGCGGCAGTTGCACCGTACCGCCCCCGTACGTCAGCACGCCCGTGTTCACGTCCAGTGACACTTCATCCCCGTCCTGAAGGAGCCCGGTCAGGTCGTACTCAAAGGCAGGAATGCCCAGATTCAGGAGGTTCCGGTAGTGAATGCGCGCGAAGGAGGGCGCCACAATCGCGCCGATCCTCAGTTTCTTCAGGGCCTGCGGCGCGTACTCGCGGCTGCTGCCCAGCCCCCAGTTGCGCCCTCCGATCAGCACGTCCCCCGGCGCCACGGCCGCGGCAAACTCCGGGCGGATGTAATGAAACGCGAAGGTCTGAAAGACGTCCTCTCCCGCCATAAACGGCGCAAACTTGCCTGGCAGGATGTCGTCCGTGTTGACGCTGTCACCAAATTTCCAGATTCTGGGCATCACGTGCCTCCTTGAAGAAAGTTGAACGATGTTCAGTGCTGGCCAGTCACCGGCCTGGTCGCTCCCGGCCCAGGGACAACAACCCACCCCGCCGGTTTCCGCTGACCAAAACTGCGCCACGGGGCTTCACCGGTACCCGCGACCGCAGCCCGTTCGGTTCAGAGGGCCGCCACGTCTGCGGGGAGGGACACGCGGCCCATCACGGCAGTCGCCGCAGCCACAGCGGGGGACGCCAAGTAGATCCGGGCGTCCTTGTCGCCCATACGGCCGATGAAGTTCCGGTTGCTGGTGCTCACGCACACCTCCCCGGGGGCCAGCACGCCCTGATGGCGCCCCATGCACGGCCCGCACCCGGGCGTGCCCAGCACCGCCCCGGCACGCTGCAGGATGAGCAGCGTGCCGTCTGCCATGGCCTGTTCCATCACTTCGCTGCTGGCCGGAATCACCAGCAGGCGCGTACCGGGGGCCACGCGGTGCCCGCGCAGCACGTTCGCGGCCTCGTGCAGGTCCTCAATGCGGCCGTTCGTGCAGGTGCCGATGAACACCTGATCCACGGGCGTGTCACGCAGCTGTTCGCGCAGGTCCGCGACGTCATGAACGTTGTCTACCTCGCTGGGCGCACTCATGCGGGGGTTCAGGGCCGTCAGATCGATCTCGATGGCCTGGACGTAGGTGGCGCCCTCGTCCGGGTACACCCAGGCGGGCACGTCGTAACCGTAGGCGGTGAGAATCTCACCGCCCGGCACGACCAGTCCGGCCTTCGCGCCGGCTTCCACGCAGAGATTCGCCAGGGTCATGCGTTCCCCCCGCGTGAATCGGTCTCCGGCGTGCATCTCGATGCTCTGGTAGGTGGCGCCGTCCGCGCCGAGCCGCCGGATCATTTCCAGTGCGACGTCCTTGGCACTCACGCCGCTCCTCAGCTCGCCGGTGAAGGTGACCTTGACACTGTCGGGCACCTTCAGCCACGTCTTGCCACTTGCGGCGGCCAGCGCGATATCGGTGGCGCCCATGCCGCTGCCGAACGCGGCCACCGCGCCGTAGGTGGTGGAGTGACTGTCGCTGCCCAGCACGATCCAGCCGGGGCGGGCGAGGCCTTCTTCCATCAGCACCTGATGGCAGATGCCGCGGCCCACGTCGAACAGCCGCACGCCGGTCCGGGCCGCGTACTCGCGGGCTTCCTTCTGGGCCTGGGCGACACTGACGGTGCTGGCGGGCGCCACGTGGTCAATGACAATACTGACGCGCTCGGGGTATTTGGGGGTGGCGTTCAGGTCCCGCTGCATGCGTTCGATGAAGCTCTGGGCGATGGAGTCGACCACCATGACCTGGTCGACCTCGACCACGGCGAGGTCGCCTGCGTATACCGTCTGGGTTCCGCGGTGGGTCAGTATTTTTTCCGCCATGGTCTGGGGGCGGGGAGAAGCTGCTGTCATACCCTTCATGATGCCGCATCTCACGCCCCGCGGTGTGAGATTGAATGGATTTCGTGCAGAATACTTATCAAATGCAAGCATCTCGGATGCGTGGCGCCGGATCCCAGACGCCATCTGCGTTCCCTACTGGTCCCACCCACATCATTTCATCCCACTGTGCCCTTCCCCAGAGAAAAGGGTGAAGGTCCGCCCCATGACGTTCCCCTGACAGTCCCGCTGGACCGGGTGTCATGATGCACACCCATGAGCGGACCGGCCTCCCGCCCGCACCACACGCCGCCTCCCCTGGGCCGCGCCCTGGCGGCCGAAGCGTTAGGCACCTTCGTCCTGACTGCGGCCCGCACAGGCGCCGCGCGCCTCGCCGAGACCGGCCTGCTGCCGGAACCCGCCGCGCACGCCCTCCCACCCGGCCTGGTGATCCTCACCCTGATCTTCACGCTGGGCGACGTCTCCGGCGCGCACTTCAACCCGGCCGTGACCCTCGCGTTCGCCCTGCGCCGCGCGTTCCTCTGGGCACGCGCCCTGCCCTACCTGGCCGCCCAGGTGGGCGGCGCCGTGCTCGCCGCAGCCCTGCTGACCACGTTCATGCCCCTGCCCACCCCCACGGAACGCCTTCCGGCCGGCGGCGCCGCCCTGCTGGAGATCGCGTGTACGTGCCTGCTGGTCACCGTGGTGCTCTCCACTGCGCACCGCAACGACACGCTCAAGCCCGTGATGGGCATGATCGTGGGGTCCACCGTGGCCCTGGATCACTTCGTCTCCCACCCGGTGGCGGCCGTAAGCATGAATCCTGCCAGAAGCTTCGGGCCGGCCCTGCTCGCAGGGCACCTCAGCGGCAGCTGGCCGCACCTGCTCGCCCCGTTGGGCGGCGCACTTCTCGCCGTCGGGCTCGTCACCCTGCTGCGCGGCCGCGCGAATACACAGGAGT
This sequence comes from Deinococcus taeanensis, assembly GCF_020229735.1. Lineage (NCBI taxonomy): Bacteria > Thermotogati > Deinococcota > Deinococci > Deinococcales > Deinococcaceae > Deinococcus > Deinococcus taeanensis. The sequence goes on from NZ_CP083455.1 coordinate 1,310,562, forward strand.
GCGAGGCGGCCCAGGGCAAGGCCAGCAGCGCCTGAGCAGCACGAAGACCGCGCCCGGCGCGACGGCGCGGGACGCGGCCTGCCCGTCACCTCAGATCGCGAGGCCCTGTGCGTGCGCGCTCACGTCGCGGCTTTCGTACTGACCGGGCGGCAGGCCGATGCTGGGCGTGTTCGCCTCGAATTCGTCACTCCAGCCCACGTCCTCGAGTGCTTTCTTCCACGCGCCGATACTCTCGTTGCGGTAGATGCGGTACGCGGCCAGGCCGACCTCCGGCCCGCCGCGGGCAATCACGCTCTCCACCCACGCCCATTTGGCAGACACGTTCCGCAGCTCGGCGGTGGTGCGCAGCTCCTTCTGAATCCGCTTCATGCGTTTCTCGATGGTCTGCACGCCCGCAAAGGGATCCGCGAAGTGAGGCGTGTGCCGTTTCGGCACGAACGGGCTGATCCCCAGCGCGATCCGGTTGATCTTCGCCAGGTCCTTCGTGAACGAGATCAGTTCAGTGATGTCGTCATCCGTTTCCGGACCCAGGCCGATCATCATGTACACCTTCACGCCCTTGAACCCCAGGTCGCGGCTGATGTGCGCGGTCTTGATCAGATCCTCGGTGGTGATGCCCTTTTTCAGCCAGCGGCGCAGGCGCTCGCTGGGCGCGTCGCTGGCGACCGTGAAGGTCCGCAGCCCGCCCGCCTTGAGAATCTCAGCCAGTTCGGCGTCCACAGTGTCTGCACGGATCGAGCTGACCCCCAGCTTGACGCCCCGGTCCGTGAGGGTGCGGCCCACGAACTTCGTGTGCGGGAAGTCACTCAGCGCCGCGCCCACCAGCCCGACCTTCTCCACCCAGTCCGGAATCACGTCCAGCAGTTCCTGCGCCTGGTTGTTGCGGTTCGGGCCGTACATGGTCCGCGCAAGGCAGAACGTGCAGGGCCGCGGGCAGCCGCGCTGCGCTTCGACGAGGAACATGTTGCTCAGTTCGCTGTGCGGCGTGACGATCTGGCTGTACGCCGGCAGAAGTTCCTTCGGGGCAGTGGCCCACTTCGGTTCGTGCGTGTGCCGGGCCGGCAGGAAGATGCCGGGCATGCCGTCGATCAGGTCGTAGAAGTCCTCGCGGGACGTCGCCTCGCGCAGCGCCTCGCTGACAACCGGAACGATCTGCTCGCCGTCCCCGATCACGATGATGTCCGCAAAGGGCGTCAGCGGGTAGGGGTTGCTGCTGGTGAAGGGGCCGCCGATCATGACGAGCGGGTCAGTCTCGTCGCGTTCTTCGCGCAGGGGCCGCATGCCGGCAACGTCAAGCGTGCGGATGATGTTCGTGAGATCGAGCTCGAATGAGACGCTCAGAGCGAACAGTTCACAGTCGCCTGCGTCCCGGCCGCTCTCCACGGTCGGCAGAGCCTGACTGGTGCGTTCGAACGCCTCGACATCATCGGGCAGGAAGGCGCGTTCGCAGGCGACGCCCTCTTCCTGGTTGAACATGCGGTAGATCACCTGGTAGCCCAGGGACGCCATACCCACGGAGTACCGGTTCGGGAAGGCGAGGGTGACGCGGATCGGGGCCTGTTTGGTGATGGTGCCGGTCTCAGCGTCCAGCAGGGGTTTCATGGTAGTGCGCCAGTAACTCAAGGGTCCTCCGGGGAAGCGGCCCGCGCCGGAGGGAGCCTGAGCGGTTCATCAGCCTGCGGCTGGGGCTCAGGGGGCGGCGCGCGTCACAATCTGCAATTCTACCGGATTTCGTTCCTTGAACTGAAGTACGCCTCACGGAAGAAGAGTACATTAGTGAAAGCTTTCACTATAAATCTTACGCGTGAAACTTTTACCTCTTAGATTATAGGCAGGGTGCTGGCTTCGAAGATCCGGAGACTCGTCCCAACCGGACATACCAGCACCCGGTCCCGGCGGGTACAACCAGCGCAGGGACACCAGGAACAGACCCCGCACGGGGGCGGTACGAGGAACCCCATGGCGCCCACGCCCAGCCGCAACCACCGTTGATCCACACCTTCGCAGTACCGAAGTTCACGGGAGCGGCGACCGGGTTCCGTCTGTTCCCGCTGCTCTGCTTCCAGGTCATGCCGCACAGCACGTTCAATGGACCATTCGGTCGCCGGCGGCTCCCGCTACAGCGGCACGGCGTTCAGGCGCCGCGCGCAAGTGTGGCGTGCTCCTCGCGCGTGAGCTCATCGGGAACCAGGTGGGTGGGGGCGCCGTACGTCTGCCACCAGCGGCTGCCGATGCGGTGCGTGAGACGTAAAGTGATCCAGCCCATCCATGCGGCCGTACAGGCGCCACACGCTGCCGATGACCTCAAGCGCTTCGGGGCCGTGCTGGAGGCCGGGGTCGTCAGCGGGTGCGGGCAGGGGCTCGCGGATGGGTTTTCGCGCTCCCGTTCTCCCCAGAGCTGCCACAGGCGGCGCACGACCGGACCGTTGCGCCAGGCATGCACGGCGGTGAAGGTGAGGGGGCGGCCCAGCAACGCCCGGCTGTGGGCGATGTACACGAGGTTATGCAGCTGCATCTGCGTCAGGCTGCGGCGTTCCTTGCCGGCCAGGCGGATGAATTCGTTGGCGATCACTTCGGCCGGGTACCCGGCGCGCCGCTCGGTGAAGTCTGCGGTTGCTGCCGTCCCCTTCCTTGTGCTTACTGCGGAACACATGCCAGCCGGAGCCGGTCAGTCCAATCGGCCCAGAAAGGCGTGGGTGACGTACGTCAGCGTGACCTTTCCCCTCTCGGCGTGGTGGTCGAAGGCGAGGTCCAGTTCCGCCTGCAGGGCCGGGAAGGCCGGCGCGTCCGGCGCAGGCAGGTAACTTACGCTGCCTGCCAGGGCGTGAAGGCGCTCCCGCGAGAGCGCGTTGCGCTGCTCGAACAGCCGCGTCTGGAACCCTCCAGGCAGGAGGCCCGGCAGTTGATCTTCCGGGACGCGGGTCGCGAGGGGCGGGGCGTCCTGCTCCGTGAACGCCCGGACCACCTCCCCATACACCCGGTTGAAGGGCGTGTCCGCGCCGCGCCAGTCGTTCCACACCAGCAGCACCTGTCCGCCGGGCCGCAGGACGCGCCGGAACTCCAGGACCGTGCGGGGCGGATCGAACCAGTGTGCCGCCTGCGCCGCCGTGATCAGGTTCACGCTCGCGCCAGGCAACCCGGTGGCTTCCGAGGTGCCGGCCTGCACCGTGAGGCGCCCGGCGGCCTGCTCGTCTGGAAACGCGGCGGCGAGGTGCGTGCGCATCTCCGGGTTCGGTTCCACAGCAGTGACCGTGGCCCCTTCATGGAGCAGCAGGCGGGTGAACAGGCCCGTGCCGGCACCGATGTCTGCGACACCGGCGCCCAGCAGACCGTCGTTCCTCAGCCAAGTGCCGAGTTCAGGCGGGTACCCGGGCCGCGCAGCGGCGTAGGCACCGGCGCGGCCCAGGAAGCGGTCCGGGTTCGACAGGGGCGTGCGGAGATCGCTCATACCCTGAGGATAGGGGCACGGCCGGGTCAGACGTCCAGAGGTTCGGGGACCGGATCGGGCGCCGGGTGCGTAGCCGCGGGCGCCGGCGGGCGGACCGGCTCTTCGTGCAGGGGCGTGGGCACAGGGGCGCGGGTCACGGGGGTGTGCGGACGCACGGGGGCGGTGGGTCGCCACGCGCTGGCCACAAAGTAGACCGCACCGGACAGCAGGCCCGTGAGCATCAGGAACCACAGCAGTCGCCCCAGCACCCCGGCGGCCCCCACAATAAACACGCCCAGCCCGGTCAGCAGCTGCCCCAGCAGCCACACGGCGCCCAGGGCCGTGACGGCCAGCAGCACCACGCCCGCCAGGGCCAGCAGGAGTCGCGTCATGGCAGGCAGTCTAGAGCATTCACCTGGCCCCGCCTGAACACAGCGTGGACGGGCGTGGGGCGTGCCGTACCCTGGCGGGCGTGAACAGAGTGGAGACCGAGCTTCTCGTGGTGGGCGGCGGCGTGGCCGGAGCGTACGCTGCCCTCACGGCCCGCAGTTACGGCGCGGACGTGATCCTGGCCTGCAAGACACCTCTGACGGGTGGCTCGACCCGCTGGGCGCAGGGCGGCATTGCCGCGCCCCTGGCGCCAGGGGATGAAGACGCGCACGCGCAGGACACCCTCAAGGCGGGCCGGGGCCTGTGCGAACCGGACGCTGTACACGCCTTTGTGCGCGACGCGCGGTCCCACGTGGAGACCCTGCGTGACCTGGGGGTGGCATTCTCACCGCACGTGACGCTCGAAGGCGGCCACAGCCGCGCCCGCATCCGGCACACCGGGGACGCCACCGGCCACGCCATCAGCGCCGCGCTGAGTGGCGCCCTCCAGGCCGCCCGCAGCCCCGCGCTGACCCTGCTCGAGGGGGCGTTCGTGCGGAACCTGCGCGTGGCAGGGGGTGCGGTGGTGGGCGCCGACGTCCTCACCCGGAACGGACCGGTGCAGGTGCGGGCCGGCGCGGTGCTGCTGGCCACCGGAGGGTTCGGGCAGCTGTACCCGGTCACCACCGCGCCCCCTGAAGGTACCGGGGACGGCCTGGGCCTGGCCTGGCAGGCGGGCGCGGCGCTGCGGGACCTGGAGTTCGTGCAGTTTCACCCGACGGCGGTGGTGCACGACGGCACCGCCCACCTCGTCACCGAGGCCGCGCGGGGCGAGGGGGGGCAGCTGCTCAATGCCCGGGGCGAGCGGTTCATGCAGCGGTACGACCCGGCGCTGGAACTGGCGCCGCGGGACGTGGTGGCGCGCGCCATCGCTGCGGAAATCGCCGCCACGGGCCGCGTGGACCTGGACTTGCGGCACCTCGGCGCGACGTTCGTCCGCCAGCGCTTCCCGACCGTGACTGCGTCGCTGGCGCGGCTGGGCCTGGACCTGGGCCGCGATCTGATTCCGGTCCAGCCGGCCGTGCATTACACCATGGGGGGCGTGCAGACCGACGTGCAGGGCCGGACCACCGTTCCGGGCCTGTATGCGGCGGGTGAGGTCGCGTCGAGCGGACTGCACGGCGCGAACCGCCTGGCGAGCAACAGTCTGTCGGAGGGCCTGGTGTTCGGCGCCCGCGCCGCCCGCGCCGCCCTGTCTGTCCTGAAGGTCCCTCCGGCCTGCACGGACGGGCTGCCGGCCCCGGTGACAGATCCGGCGGCCCTCCCGGCACTGCGGGCGGTGGTGGCTCAGGCGGCGGGCCTGCAACGGAACGCGGCGGGCCTGCGGGCTGCCCTGGCCGCCTGGGCTTGGCCGGCCGCCACAACCGGGTGCCGGGCGGCGCTGGAGGCCGGGCACCTTGCGGTTATTGGAGAGCTGCTGCTGCGCTCGGCGCTGGCCCGCGAGGAGTCCCGGGGCGGGCATCACCGCACGGAACACGCGTGGGAGGGCGCAGTCGCGGCCCACTCGGTCCTGGTACCGGGGGTCGGGGGCCGCATTCAGAGCGTGCCGGTGAGTCCGGCTGTGCTAGGGTTCACCGCGTGATTTCCCGCACAATCCCCTGCACCGTGCCCGGGCGGACGTCATGCTGAGCCTGGATGACCGCCTGCGCGCCGCTCTTGCCGAGGACGTCGGCCGCGGCGACGCCACCACCCTCGCCACGATTCCCCCGGATCAGGCGGCGCACGCCGAGGTGCTCCTGAAGGAACCGGGGGTCCTGAGCGGCCTGAGCGTCGCCGAACGCGTGTTCACCCTGGTTGACCCTGCCGTGCAGGTCACCTGGACCGCCCGGGACGGCGAGACCCGGCCCGGCGGACCCATCGGCACGCTGCGCGGCCCGGCCCGCAGTCTCCTGACCGGCGAGCGGCTCGCCCTGAATCTTCTGCAGCGCCTCAGCGGGGTGGCCACGCACACCCGCCGCCACGTGGACGCCCTGGGCACCGGCCGGACCCGGGTGCTGGACACCCGCAAAACCACGCCCCTGTGGCGCGACCTGGAAAAACAGGCGGTGCGGCACGGCGGAGGCCTGAACCACCGCGCCGGCCTGGACGACGGCATCCTGATCAAGGACAACCACGTGGCCGCCGCCGGGGGCATTGCCGAGGCGATCACCCGCGCGCGTGAGGCCGCGTACCTCCTGAAGATCGAGTGCGAGGTCCCGGATCTCGCGGGCCTGGAGACCGCGCTGCGGGCCGGTGCGGACCGCGTGCTCCTGGACAACATGAACGACAGCCTGCTGGCGCAGGCCGTGGCGCTGCGCGACCGGCTGGCGCCGCACGTCACCCTGGAAGCCAGCGGCAACATGACCCTGGCCCGCCTGCCCCGGGTGGCGGCCAGCGGCGTCGATTACGTGAGTGTCGGCGCCCTGACGCATTCCGCACCCGCACTGGACATCAGCCTGAACTTCACGCCCCTGCCCGAGGAGCAACCATGACGAACCGTGAACCGACCCCTGTCGTGCCGCGCCCCCAGGTGCCGCACCGCGACCTGCTGCAACTGGAGGTGCTGACCGACGAGACGCAGCTTCGTGCGGACATCACGCGCCTGCGTCTGGAGAGAAATGCCGTGATCCTGGCGCACAACTACCAGCGGCCCGAAGTGCAGCAGATCGCGGACTTCGTGGGCGATTCGCTCGGCCTGTCGCGGCAGGCGGCCACCACCGACGCGGACGTGATCGTGTTCGCGGGCGTGCATTTCATGGCGGAGACCGCTGCCATCCTCAACCCAGGGAAGACGGTGCTGCTGCCCGACCTGCGCGCAGGCTGCTCGCTGGCCGACACGCTCACCGCGCAGGGCATCCGGGACTGGAAGGCGCGGCACCCCGGCGGCCTGGTGGTGACGTACGTGAACACCACCGCAGACGTGAAAGCCGAATCCGACTACTGCGTCACCAGCGGTAACGCCGTGCAGGTCGTTGAGAGCCTCCCGCCGGGCGTGCCGGTCCTGTTCGCTCCGGACCGCTTCCTGGCGGCGCACGTCATTCGGGTGACCGGCCGGCAGATGGACGTCTGGGACGGGGCGTGTCACGTGCACGAAGCGATCCGCCCGGAGGACGTGCAGGGCCAGCAGGCCGCGCACCCGGACGCCGAGCTGCTGATTCACCCGGAGTGCGGCTGCTCCAGCAGGATCCTGAATGCCATTCCGGACTTGCAGCTGTACTCCACGGAAGGCATGATTCACCGCGCCCGGGCCAGTGCCGCGCAGGAGTTCATTGTCGTGACCGAAACCGGGATGGTCACGCGGCTGCAGCGCGACGTGCCCGGCAAGACCTTCATTCCTGTGAGCCGCGCCGCGTGCTGCGAGTACATGAAGATGATTACGCTGGAGAACATCCGCGACAGCCTGCTCACCCTTCAGCCGCGCGTCACCGTTCCGGACGCGATTCGCGAGCAGGCCCTGAAACCCATTGAGCGCATGCTCGCCATCGGGTAGAGCCGGGAGGCGTGCAGGGACCACGGATCAGACCCGGGTCCCTGCACGCCATTCACCGGGCCGGGGGGAGGTCCGCCCCTATGCCAGCAGGTCGCGCACGGTGCCGCGCAGGCGCTCAGCCAGCGGGAACTGCAGGTACCCTTCCAGGGTCGCGCGGTCCGGCCTGGCCCCGAGGCCCAGGTCGAACAGCTCACCCAGCGTGGGTGACCCGGCGGGCGCGGACGCCACGCTGACCGGGTCGCCCGCCCCAAGCGTGCCGCTGGTCAGCACCCGCAGGTACGCGCCCGGCCGCCGCCCCTGCGCAAAGCGCCTGACAAAAGTGTCATCCTGCAGGCGCGCGGCGAGCGTAGCGCACGGAATGCGGGGCGCGGTCACCTCCAGCGTCACGTTGCCGTCCGGCCCATGCACGGTCAGACGGTCCCCGACACGCAGCGCGGCGGAGTCCAGACCGCTGAGCACCAGGTTCTCCCCAAACGTGCCCGGAACCGGCAGCGCACCAAAATAGTCGGCCCAGCAGGCATAATCGGGAACTGTGTACGCGTACACCGCCTGGTCCGGGCCGCCGTGGTACTGGCGGTTCAGGACGTGATCGCCGTCCAGGCCAGCCGGGGTGACCGGCACGCGCAAAGGCACGGCACGCTTGTCGATGCCGGTCACGGTCTCGCGTGTCCCGACAGACAGGGCGGCAGGCTGACCGACACACACGGCCGTGAGGAGAAGCTGCATGCCGGCAGCGTAGCAGCCGACGTGACGGGCGTCCTCGTGTGCGGCGCGCCGGTGTGCTGGAATGCGGAGCGTGACTGCGCCCGCCCACCGCCCTGATCCTGCCCTGGCCGAATCCGGCCGCGTGCCGACCCTGGCTGTTCTGTGCACCCTGTTCATGCTGACCGTCCTGCCGTCCCTTGCGGGTCTGGTGCAGGGGCAGATGACCGGCACGGCGCGGCAGCTCGTGTATGCCTGCGGCACGGCGTTCCTGCTGCACATGGTGTGGCGCGGCAGCATCTGGGCGTGGCGCCTGACCATCAGTTTCGGAATGCTGGCCGGCCTGCTGGTGTTCGTGGTGGGCATGCTGGCCGGCAGCGCGTCCTGGCGCGGCTGGCTGGTCAGTGCCGCGGGCGTCGGGTACCTGCTGCTGTGCACGGCCCTTGTGGGCACACCCGGCATCCGCGCGTTCCTGGATGCCCGCTGGGCGCAGCGCAGCGGGCGCCACGGCGGCCGGAGACAGCCGTGAGCGGCGAGCGGCGCTTCACGGTGCAGGGCACGAACAACGCGTTCACGTGTGGACACTGCGGCGCGCCAGTGCAGCCGCTGCGTAACGGCTCGGTTCGCAACCACTGCCCGGTGTGCCTGCACAGCAAGCACGTGGACGTGCTGCCCGGCGACCGGGCCTGCGACTGTCACGGCCTGATGGAACCCGTGGAGGTCGACCAGAGCGGCAAGAAGGGCTGGGTGATCGTGCACCGCTGCCAGCGCTGCGGGTTCACGGGCCGTAACCGCGCCGCGCTGGACGACCCGGACCAGCCCGACGACTGGAACGCCCTGGTCGCCCTCAGCGCCCGCCGGCGGGACTGACCACCCGAGGTTGGACGGCCCGCCCGGACCGGAAGAGGCAGCACGGTATCCTGCCGGGTATGGCTTTGTGGCTTCTGTTTGGTTTCATTCTGCTCAGCGCGACCCTCATTCTGGCCTTGACGTTCGGACCGCTGCGCGCCGCCGGAAACGTGCAGGCCATCCGCATGGTGGCCTTCGTGCAGTACGCCGCGGCGCTGCTGCTGCTGGGTGCCCGCCTGGCCGGGAAAGCGTGAGCGCCGGCGTGCACACCCTGGACCTGAACTTCCAGGGAACGCCCGGCGTGATCGCCGTGAGTGTGTTCGACACCGGAGACGGACTGGCCGTCGTGGATCCCGGACCGGGCAGCACCCTGGCCACCCTCAAGGCCGGGCTCAACGCCCTCGGCGCTGGGCTCGCAGACGTCCGGCACGTGCTGCTGACGCACATCCACTTCGATCATGCGGGCGCGGCCGGCACGCTCCTCACGCAGGTACCGGCCGCCCGCGCCTACGTGCACGAGCGCGGCGCCGCCCACCTCACCCGCCCGGAACGGCTCGTGGCGAGCGCCACCCAGATCTACGGAGATCAGATGGACCGCCTGTGGGGCGCCATGACGCCCGTCGCCCCGGACCGCCTCCTCCCCCTGAGCGGCGGCGAGACACTCCGCCTGGGCAACCGGGACGTGCAGGTGCACTACACACCCGGACACGCGGTGCATCACGTGTCCTACCACGCCGGGGACGACCTCTTCCTGGGGGACGTGGGCGGCATCCGCCTGGACGCCGACCAGACCCCCCGCGCCCCCACCCCCCCGCCCGACATCAACCTGAGCGCGTGGCGGGACAGCCTGGACCGCCTGGAACAGCTCCCCGCCCGCACGCTCCACCTCACGCACTTCGGCGCGTACCCCAACACCCCCGCGCACTGGGCGGGCCTGAGAACCACCATGACCGTCGACGCGCAACGTATCCTCACCGGCCTGGACGCCGGACAAGACCCGGAGGCCCTGACCGCCGCCTTCACTGGAGACCTCATGCGCGACCTGCACGCTGAACACCCCGACCTGCCCGCCCGCTACGAGTTCGCCTGCCCCCCCTGGATGAGCGTTCAGGGCCTCATCCGCTACTGGCGGCGCGAAGCGGCCCGCGGAGAACAGCGCTGATGCGGGTTCTCGTGATTGGCGGCGGCGGCCGCGAGCACGCCATCGTACACGCCTGCGCCCGGGCAGGCCATGAGGTGCTGTGCACGCCCGGCAACCCCGGCATCGCGCAGATCGCGCGCATCATTCCGTCTGCACAGGACGCGGCAAGTCTCGCCCGGCTGGCCCAGCAGGAAAGCGCAGACGTGGTCATCGTGGGTCCCGAAGCGTACCTGGCCGCCGGAGTCGTGGACGAGTGCGCGGTCCTCGGCATTCCGGCGTTCGGACCCACCCGCGCCGCCAGCCGCCTGGAAGGCGACAAGGCCTGGAGCAAAGCATTCATGCACCGCCACGGCATTCCCACAGCCGCGCACCACACATTCAGCAGAATGGACGACGCGCGCACCCACGTGCAGCGGCTCACGCCACCCATCGTGGTCAAGGACGCCGGCCTGAAAGCCGGAAAAGGCGTCACCATCGCCCACACCACCCAGGACGCCGAGGCCGCGCTGCTCGATATCTTCACGCAGGACGGCGCGCAGGCCGTCATCGAGGACTTCATGACCGGTCATGAAGTCACCGTGCTGGCCCTGACAGACGGAGAACGCTACGCCCTGACCCCCCCCAGCCAGGACCACAAGACCATCAACGAGGGCGACACAGGCCCCATGACCGGCGGCATGGGCGTCATCTGCCCCTTCCCGCTCAGCGACGAGCAGCTCAGCACCATCCGCCAGACCATCATCGAACCTACCCTGCGCGGCATGCGCGCAGACGGCCACCCGTTCCAGGGTGTGCTGTACGCCGGCCTCATGCTCACCCCCAACGGCCCGAAAGTCGTGGAGTTCAACGCCCGCTTCGGCGACCCGGAAGCCGAGGCGGTGCTGCCTCTGCTCGACAGTGATCTTGCCCAGCACGCCCTGGACGCCGCCCGCGGCACCCTGAACCCCACAGACGTTCAGTTCCGCACCGCCGCCAGTGCCACGATCATCCTCGCAGCGCCCGGCTACCCCGCTGAACCCCAGAAGGGCATTCCTCTGAGCCTCCCCGAACCAGGACCGGACGAGGTGATCTACCACGCAGGCACCACCGGCAGCCACGCGGGCCTCGTCAGCAGCGGCGGCCGCGTGCTGGCCATCACCGCCGTGGCGTCCACGCTGAACGCCGCGCTGGGCCGCGCGTACGCACTGGCAGAACGCACCGACTTCCCCGGCGCACAGCTCCGGCGTGACATCGGCGCGAGGATCGGCGCGGTACCCGACCCCGTTTGACCGCGGTACCCGCAGGCGCTACCATTCGCTCCGCACCCCCGCGCCGGTGTGGCGGAATGGTAGACGCACTCGACTCAAAATCGAGCGGGAAACCGTAGGGGTTCGAGTCCCCTCACCGGCACCACCTCGACCAGTTCCGTTTAGACGGAGCTGGTCCTTTTTGTCCATACTGGATGCCTGACCTGGCCCGCTGCCTTCCCGCGACTGGCTTCCCAGGGGCGCAGCGTGAGTATGGAAGTGACCTCTCCCCTTCGTGGTTGCCTTCGTCCGGGTACGACTCCCACCCTGCTCTAGATGCTGCCTGAGCCGGGTGACGTAGCCTCTCAGTTAAACCTTGCCGTAGCCGAGTGATCCAGGTGACGTGTGCAGAGTCCAAGAAGTAGTGCTTCACCAAGGCTGATCAGACGGCCGGTCTGCAGCCAGCCCTGTGCTGAATTCTCACGCGCCAACATAGGATCTCAAGGCGCGTCTCAGCCCCAAAGACGCTGGAAAAGTGTCTTTTGGCGTGTCAGCGAGCTGTAGCCGCCCTTCCTTAAGATGGAGTGATGCTTCATTGTCGTGCCGGAACACGCGTGAGGCGAGTGTTTATGCCGGGTACCCCCAGCGGGGCAGCATGCACGTGTCCATGACGCCTGTTTTATCTTGTCTTCATGTCAACACCGCTGGTGTATGTGACCGTAACAGACCTCAAGACCAATAGCCTGATTCGTCGACTGGGGCCCTATGCAGATGCAGGCGCTGCCCAGCGTGCCGTGCCAACATTCACCGGAGAGAACGTGACATGGAAACGCGGTCAGGACGCCTGGCTCGCTCAACAGCACCCACTTTCATACCACGTCCCAGCAGAAGTACACGGTTAAGTGCGGTGAGTCACCACGCACCCGTTCTATCAGAGAAATGCAGGCGTATTGGGGGTCTCAGAGTTTTTTCTGATCGTCCTATCTCAGGCTTCTTCTCCCTCTAAAGACTCGAAGCAGCTGCAATGCTTAAAAGGGTAAAGCAGTCTACTACAATGAGGAAAGCAGGATATGTTTTGCGCCTACGAATTGTAGTCCTGGATAACGGGTGAGTGGATTTTTTCGGGAGAAATAAATACTCCTGTGTCTTGGTCCTCTTGACTCATCCCTACGTTCTTACGATAAGAACGGCTGGATTTCAGATATTTTTGTTTAGGAATCATTTTTCACCAACTCTTGAGGTGGAAACTTTTCACGTTTTATTTGAGACAGTCTCGCTAAAGAGTGTCCTAACCTGACGGCCTGGATTGTCTCAGGGGCACTACGTTCGATCGTCGTAATGCGCGGACACTAATTTGGGCAGACCTGGAGCACACCCGGGGTAGGGTAAGGAATGGACGCAAACCGAGTCGCAATGGCAACAGCCGATCACCTGTTTCGGCTCTATATCATGATGTTCTCTGCGATCAGCACGAAAGAAGAATCGATTTCTTCAGCAGGTGCGGCTGTGGAGAGCTACCTGGTGGAGTGTGGCATGTCCCATCAGGAGGCTGTGCGACTTCGGGACGAGATTATGCTGTCGCACGGCAGTTGATCCATGAAATGCCCAGACGGCTGGGGCGTTCGTGGGGCTCATGTCGTTGGGCATGCTGAGCCTACAGCGACGAGGGATCTTCAATACCGGCGGGACTGGAAAGGGCTGCCCAGCGGACCGCTGGACAGCGCTGGTTACAGATCGAGACTTCTTTGGCCCTGACGGGATGCAGTTCCCGCGCCGCAAGGAAAGAATGAGAGCTTTCCGCATCAGGAAAAACCCCATGCTCGATGAACTGTATACAAGCGAAGGGCTCGCGAAATCGCCGGGCCGGTGCCGTCCCAGAAATGATGAACAAAACAGCTGTGTCTGGCGAGATCACTCGGGGGTCTGACGGCGACCACCCGCGGTTGACCTGAGCAAGATCGTTCAGGAACCCATTGATATCAGCTCCGCTGGTCCGTGGCCTGCTGCGGATTGAAGTTTGCCTCGCACGGCTGTGAACACCTTCAGATTGTCCTCCGCTGGCAACGTGCCCGAGCCTCCTTGCGGGACCATTTCTAGTACCAGAACGTTCAGCAAGCCAGCTTGCCGCCCATTGAAGACTTGGAGTGACGTGAGGAACTCCGGTTATGTAAAGCCGGCGCCTCTTTAGGGTGGTCGAGACGTGTCCCTATGTGCGGCAACAGGGTTCTGAGAGTGGCTCACAATGAACGTATGACGTGCCGAGAAGAAGTCCTGGCGGCTGCCCGCATTCTGACCCCGCAGCATGCAGACGGAACGTTTTCGGTTCAGGACATTGTGTCGGCCATGCGGCAGAAGGGCACCCTCCACCTGGATACGGTCATCCGGCGTCACGTGAACATGGAGATGTGCGCGAATGCGACGGGTGCGCGGGCCGGGAAGTATAAGGACCTGGAGCGTGTCGCGCGAGGTCGCTACCGGTTGCTGCCGTGAAGGCGAGCCCGGCGATGCTCGCGAAAGCGTGAGTTGCGAGACCATCTCTATCAACATGTGGACCCTTTATCGTCGGTGGAAAGTGTCAGGTTTTTGCCCGCTGCTTTTGGAAGCCGGGCTCAACCGGGCTCGGTATTCACGACCGGCGCTGGGGGTTCATGGGCCGTGCATCCTGCGCCCTGGTTTCCTGGCCTTCCTCAGTGCTCCGGGTGGTGTCCCAGCCATTGACGGCGCGTCCCTGGACGTCACCCTCTCAAGGCTGTAGTCGTCAAGCTTTTATGGGTTGAAAGAACGTCTTGAGCTGGAGCGCCGCGGTGCTGGGCGGCGCTGAGGCCTGGCAGGACCATGACTTGATCTCCCCCGGTCTGAACGGGGAACCGCTGATGTTCTGGCGGATCGACGGTCATTGGCCTGCCCTGCGTGACAGTTGCGACGTCTCCCCTGTTCGGTTCCACAACCCGGGGCTAAGGTGTGCCTTCCTGGCCATCACCAGCGGCATGGATGTCCGCATGCTCGCCGAGCGCCTGGTTCATGCGGACATCACCCTGAAGGTCTGCGGTCAAGTGCTCACCAGGCGATGCCGCCGGGTCGCCAGCGGCCTGGGCAGTCTGCTCACCACCGCCGGGGAGATCTCCACGTCTCCTGCAACCCGGACAACCCTGGACAGCAGCTGATGAGCAAGCCTGCTGGGATACCACCGCGGCCCGGGAGTGGATGCGGCCGCGCCGACTGAGCATTGAGCAAGACTCTGTAGGGTTCGGGTTCCCTGACCGGTCCGCGGGGCGTTCGGACCTGTCTGAAGTGGGTGCTGCTGGTGTGCCCATGCTGTGGGGGGGGCGTTAACGGGGGCGGGCTTACCCAGGTGGCCGTTAGAGGTTCGCGCCGCGGGCGCGCATCTCGCACTGCAGGGCGCCTACATCCACGGACCGGACGGTGCCGCCGTGATCGCGGGCGGCCCAGGCGGCCGCGATGCCGGCCGCTTCACCCATGGTGTGGCAGTTCTGCTGCACGCGGATGCTGGACTGCGCTTCGAAGGTGCTGCTGGCGGCGCGGCCGGGAACCAGCAGGTTCGTGATCCGCTGGGGGATCAGGCAGCGGTAGGGGATGTCATGGTACGCGTCGGGCGCGAAGTAGGGGGCGGTGCCGTCGCGTTCGTGCAGGAGCCGGGCTCCACCTTTGACGCTGTGAATGTCCACCGGGTAGTGGTTGCGGCAGATGCTGTCCTCAAAGCGGGCGCAGTCGAGGATGTCCGTGAGTGTGAGGACGTAGTCGCCGGTGATCCGGCGCGTTTCGCGTACCCCCACCATGGGGGCCACCACGCCGACCACGGCGTCCTCGCAGCCGGGAAGGTAGGTCCGGCAGAAGCTGGTCAGGCGCGTGATGGCCTGCCGGCCGTCGAGTTGAGCGGCGCTGAGGTGCCAGGGGTCGGTGCCGTCGTGCAGGTCGGCGCGGATGCGGGGGCAGTTGAAACTCAGTTCGCCCGGGCGGCCGGGTACGCTGAAGGCCTGGAAGTAGTCGCCGTCGCGCTCAAGCAGCACGCCCTCCTGAACGGCGCGGCGGAAGAGGGGTTCCAGTGTGCTGCGGCGGTCCCACACCATCCAGAAATGCAGGAAGTTCTCGCTGTCCTGCCGCTGGCCCTGGGCGCCGAGGTAGTCGCGCAGGCGGGCGGTGTTCACGCCGGCAAGCGTGAAGCGCAGGCTCATGGCCTGGTGGAGGCCGTCCGCGTCCCCACCGGCCGTGGGGGCGCCGGCGAGCGCGGCGACGTCTGCGTCCCCGGTGGCATCGATGAACGTGCGGGCGTGCAGGCGTTGCAGGCCGCCCTTGTTGTGCACGATCAGGCTGGTGATGTGCCCGCCGGTCACCTCGGGCTGCACGACGTGCGTGTGAAACAGCGCTTCGCCGCCAGCGCCGAGCAGCAGGTCGTCCAGCACGAATTTCAGCCCTTCGGGGTTGAACCAGTTGTCGTTGCCGTTCGCGTCGACCGCGCCGTCGCCGCGTTGCCGGAGCCGTGCCTTGAGTTCGTCGGTGAGGCCGCGGTTGAGGTTCTGCCCGGCGGAGACGTTGCGCATGAGCGGCGTGACCCAGGCGTTCGTGCCGGTGCCGCCGAGGCTGCCCTGCGCTTCGACGATCAGGACGCGCGCACCGGTGCGGGCGGCGGCGATGCCGGCGATGGCGCCGGCGGTCCCGCCGCCCGCGACCAGGACGTCCCATTCCCGTTCGACGGACCGGACGGTGAGGGTCACGTGGCCCTCCAGGGAGACGTGAACAGGTGCCTGAGGGCGGCGAGGGTCAGCCAGTTGAAGTGGGCGGGGTGCGTATCCACTTGCCTGCGGAGCGCCGTCAGCGCCACCCACTGGTGGGCTTCGGCGTGGTCGCCGTGGCGGGTGAGCGTCCCGGTGGCTTCCACGCGGAAGAAGAAGCCGACGCTGTCCACGGGGCCGCGGGTGGTCTGGTACACGAAGGAGGGGGTCAGGCACTCGACGTCCCCGCCTGGCACTGTGGAGTGGGTGAGGTTCAGGTCGTCGAGAAACGCGGTGATGGTCAGGCCGGTCTCCTCGTTCACCTCGCGTTTCAGGGCGGCGGTGATGGGTTCAAACGGGTCGAGTTGTCCGCCGGGGAACTCGAGGGTTCGGGGTTCGCCGGGCTTGGCGCGCACCTGGAGCAGCACCTCCCGGCCGTGCGGGCCAGAACGTTCGATGATCGCGCGGGCGTTCACGTAGAAGGCAGGGCGGCGGGTGAACATCAGCCCTTCACCGCACCTTCCAGGCCTTTCATGAAGTACTTCTGGCCCATCAGGAACACCACGAGAATGGGGATGATGGTGATGACGGCGCCGGCCATCACGGCGCGGGAGTTGGTGCTGAACGTGCCGGACAGTTCCAGCAGCCCTGCGGAGAGGGGCAGCATGTTCTTGTCGGGCAGCATGATGCGGGCCCACAGAAACGAGTTCCAGTACGCCACGAATTCCAGAATGGCGAACGCTGCGATGGTGGGCAGGGCGAGAGGCAGCATGATGCGGCGCCAGATGGTGAGTTCCGGTGCGCCGTCGATCCGGGCGGCCTCGATCAGTTCCAGCGGAACGCCCAGGTACGCCTGCCTTAGTAGAAACAGCCCGACGATGCTGGCCGCGCCGGGCAGCACCACGGCGAGGTACTGGCGGATCATGTCTGCGGCTGGGCTGGTCTGCTGGAGCAGGCCCAGTTTGATGGTGGTGATGTAGTTGACGATCAGTCCTGCCTCGTTCGGCAGCACCATCAGGATCAGGATGGCGTAGAAGATCAGGTCCCGGCCCGGGAAGCGCATTTTGGCCAGCGGGTACGCGGCGAGCGTGGCGAGCGTGGTGGTGAGGGTGACGCCCAGCGCGCAGATCACGACGGAGTTCATGATCAGGCGCCAGAAGGGGACGGTGGTGCCGCTGAACATCTCAGCGTAGTTGCGCAGGCTGAAGCTGCGCGGCAGGAGTTTCACCTCGTAGATGTTCCCGGTGGGTTCCAGGGACGTGATGAGCGTCCAGTAGAAGGGGTAGAGCATGATCAGTGCGATGACGGTCAGTACGGCGTACGCCACGAGGTTGCGCAGGCCCTGGCGGCGCCGGCGCGCGACCTTCAGGCGGGCGGCCACCTGCGCGTGACGGTCACGCTGCAGCACTTCCTGGGGGAGGGAGGTCTCAGGCATCGGTGCGCCCTCCCCGGGTCAGGCGGAAGTTCAGCAGGCCGAACAGGATGCTGACCACCGCGACGACCATGCTCGCGGCGGCGGCCAGTCCGAAGTTGAAGTCCCCGCCGAAAGCTTTGGAGAACGAGTACATCAGCGCGGAGTACGTGCTGCCGGCGGGGTAGCCGTTGGGCGTCATGACGTACAGCTCCTCGAACACCTTCACGGCGCTGATGGTGGACAGCAGGCTGCACACCAGGATGGTGGGGCGCAGGCCCGGCAGCGTGATGTTCCAGAACACCTGCGCGCGGGTGGCGCCGTCGATCACGGCGGCTTCCTCCAGTTCCGGGCTGATGCCCTGCAGGCCGGCGAGGTACAGCACCATGTAGTACCCGATGCCCTTCCAGAGGGTGACGAACATGACGGCGAACAGCGCGGTGGCGGGAGAGTCCAGCAGGCTGTGATCCCCGTGCATCAGGCCGAGGGCCATCAGGAGGCTGTTCACGGCGCCGCCCTGCTTGTACAGCCACGACCAGATGAGGCCAACCACGGCGAAGCTGGTCACGACCGGCACGTAGTACGCCGTGCGGAAGAACCCGATGCCTTTCAGGGGGCGGTTGACGAGGAGCGCGACCAGGATGGAGATCACCTGGATCACGGGGACGACCAGCACGTACTTCAGGCTGTTGCGCAGCCCGGACCAGAACTGCTCGTCGGCGAAGAGTTCGCGGAAGTTCGCGAGGCCCACCCATTTGGGCGGGCTGATGATGTTGTATTCCGTGAACGCCAGGTACGTGCCGAACACCACGGGCCACGTGTGGTACACGACGAGCAGGACCAGGAAGGGCAGCATGAACGCGTAGGCGATCAGCGTGTTGCGGACCGTGACGGAGGCGCCGGTGCCGCCGCGGCGGTGTTGTTCACGGCGCGACACGCGCCGCCGTTTTGCTGTCATGTCCGGCAGTGTAGCGGCACTGACGCGGGCTGGCGTGAAAAATCAGCCCCCGGTGATGGGGGCTGGTCTGGACCGTCTGGACATGACTGGCGTGAAGCCCTGGACTCAGTGACCGTCACCGTCGCGGGCTTCGTGTTGACCCTCGCGGTACTCGACCTGGGCTTCGCGGTTGTGAAGTTCGGCTTTCGCGCGGTCTTCGAGCGCTTCGGCCTTGTGGTGGGCGTCGCCGGTCACGGCGTGCGCGGCGTTGTGACCCGCCTCGCGGGCGCGGTCGGCGGCCTCGTTGACCTTGGCTGCTGCGGCGTCGGCCATGTTCTGCATGGTGCTCTTGTCGCTCATCGGTGCGGTCCTCCTGAATCTGAATTCCCGGCGTGGGTACCTCCAGCATCCCGCCGGGCTCATCCGGTTGGGTAAGACGGACCTTGAGGTGGTCCGGAGTGTCCCTGCCGGAAATCTTCACGTTGGCGCGGGGCTGCGCTGAACTGCGTATAAACCCTTCGGGTAACAGGTACACCAACTCGCGCCCTCGCCGGGTGGAGTACAGTGGACCCCGTCATGGATAAGCACATCAAGGTGCCCGCGCAGGGCGAGAAGATCACGATGCAAGACGGCAAGCTGAACGTGCCGAACCACCCCGTGATTCCCTTCGTGGAAGGCGACGGAACGGGCCCGGACATCTGGCGTGCCAGCGTGCGCGTTCTCGACGCGGCCGTGGACATCGCGTACGGCGGCGAGCGGAAGATCGAGTGGATGGAAGTCTACGCCGGCGAGAAGAGCCTTGAGGTGTACGGCGAGAACGAGTGGCTGCCCCAGAGCACCGTCAATGCCTTCAACGAGTACCTGTTCGGCATCAAGGGCCCGCTGACCACCCCGGTCGGCACCGGCATCCGCAGCATCAACGTGGCGCTCCGTCAGGAACTGGACCTGTACGCCTGCGTGCGTCCCGTGCAGTACTTCAACGGCGTGCCCAGCCCCGTCAAGCGCCCGCAGGACGTGGACATGGTGATCTTCCGGGAGAACACCGAGGACATCTACGCCGGCATCGAGTACAAGGCCGGCACGGACGAGGCCGATAAGGTGCGCGGCTTCCTGATGCGCGAGATGGGCGTCAAGAAAATCCGCTTCCCCGACAGCAGCTCGTTCGGCATCAAACCTGTGTCCCGCGAAGGGACCGAGCGCCTGGTGCGCGCCGCCATCCAGTTCGCCATCGACAACGGCCGCAAGAGCGTCGCGCTGGTGCACAAGGGCAACATCATGAAGTTCACGGAGGGCGGCTTCCGCGACTGGGGCTATGAGCTCGCCAAACGCGAGTTCGGCGGCGTGGAACTCGACGGGGGCCCCTGGCTGCAGCTGCCGGGCGGAATCGTCATCAAGGACGTCATCGCGGATAACTTCCTGCAGCAGATCCTGCTGCGCCCCACGGACTACGACGTGATCGCCACCCTGAACCTGAACGGCGACTACATCAGCGACGCGCTTGCCGCGCAGGTCGGCGGGATCGGCATTGCGCCCGGCGCGAACATCAACTACGTGACGGGTCACGCGATTTTCGAGGCGACCCACGGCACGGCGCCCAAGTACGCCGGCAAGGACGTCATCAACCCCAGCTCCGTGATTCTGAGCGGCGAGATGATGCTGCGCTACATGGGCTGGACCGAAGCGGCCGACCTGATCCTGCGCGGCCTGGACGACACCATCCAGCAGAAGGTCGTCACGTACGACTTCGCCCGCAACATGGAAGGCGCCACCGAAGTGAAGACCAGCGAGTTCGGCAACCGGATTATTGAGAACATGCAGGCCCGCAAGGCCTGAGGACTGAACATAGAGGAGGGGCGCCCCGCACCGGAGCGCCCCTCCTCTGTGTTGTGGGGTGCAGCGCTGAATTCAGGCGCGCAGGCGGTCAGCGTAGTACTGCCGCAGTTTCGTGACCTTCGGGGCAATCACGGCCACGCAGTAGGGCTGTCGGGGGTTGTTCTCGTAGTAGTTCTGGTGGTAGTCCTCGGCCACGTGGAACTCGCTGGCGGGCTCGATGGTGGTCACGATCGGCTGCCCGAACACGTCCTGCCGGGTCAGGTCCTCAATGACCTCGCGCGTCTGCGCCTCCTGTTCAGGCGTCAGCGGAAATACGGCGCTGCGGTACTGGGTGCCCACGTCGGCCCCCTGCCGGTTCAGGCTCGTGGGGTCGTGCGTGGCGAAAAACAGGCCCAGCAGGTCCGTGTAGGACACCTGGGCCGGGTCGAAGGTCACGCGGACCGCTTCGGCGTGCCCGGTGGTGCCGCTGCACACGCTGCGGTAGTCGGGGGTGGGGGTATGCCCGCCGATGTACCCGCTCTCGATCTTCTGCACGCCGCGCACGTCCTTCAGGACCGCCTCGGTGCACCAGAAGCATCCGCCGGCAAGAATGGCCTGCTGCGCACCTGTCGAACTGGTTGTCATGCCGGGTATTCTCCGCTGCCGGGGGCGGCCGGAAGGTGTGTTGCGTTCCGGTCAGGCCAAGGGGAGTTCCGGTTCGCCGTTCTCACTGACCAGCGCTTCAAGCAGTCGGACGGATTCCTCCAGCCGGTGTGCCTGCACGCGCGCAGCGGTGCGGGCCTGACGCCATTCCAGCTGGAGGCGGGCGCGACTCAGTGGGTCGCCCCCAAGCTGGGTGAGGCGGGCGGCGCGGCGTTCCAGGTCCCCGATCTGCATGCGCAGTTCCCGAAGGGCCGCCTGGTGGGTGCGCGCGGCGCGCAGCGTGGTGTCCAACTGGGCGCGCGCCTCCTCCTCGGCGAGGTGCACGGCGTGCTGGGCGTGCATCACGGCCGGGCTGTCCTCCCCGGACTGCCACTGCGTGTAGTTCAGGGTCTGTCGGGCGCGCAGCACGCTGGGGTGCAGCGGCACGCCAAGCGCGAAGCGGGCGTGGGCGAGGTCCACCTCCGGCGCGGTCAGGGGGGTGTCTGCGAGGGTCAGGTCAATCAGGGGCGTGAAGGCGTCCAGGAAGGCGCGGGTCTGCGCGGCCATCAGGCGGGTGTGGGCCAGGCGCGGCCCCACGGGTTCGCGGGCCCGCAGGGCGCCTTCGAGTTCCGTGACGTTGAGTTCCAGCAGTTCAGCCTGGGCGGCGGCGGCGGCCACCTGATCAGCGACCTCCACGCGGGCGTGGTCCGCGCGCAGGCGGCTGAGCATCTCCTCGGTCTCCCAGCGGCGCACCTCGGCCTGCGTAGCCTGCACGTCCCACTCGGCGGCGCGTTCCAGGCTGCGCAGGTCCGGGTTGACGCGGATGGCGCTCAGGCTGCGCCCGGCAATCTCGGCGTGCGAGCGGGACAACAGCAGCGGGAGGTCATGGGCGCGGCGGCCCCAGCGCAGCGGTGTGGGCGCGGGCGCAATGGGTCCCTCGGTGGGCTGCGCAGGCACAGGCACAGCCTCGGCGAATTTGGCGAGGTCGAGGGTGGTCCCTTCAAGCCAGCGGTCGGCGCGGGCGTGACCGTACTCATCGTGCATCTGCGCGTAGATGTCCTGAAGGACCGCCACCACGTCCCGCGGCCCCAGGGCGCGGATGGCAGTCCAGCCGCGACGCTGCACGGCACTCTGAATGGCAAGCTCCGCTTCCCGCACGCCCAGCTCGGTGCTGAGGCGGGCGCGCAGCCAGTCGCGGTACGGGTCGCTGCTGGGGCGGGTCATGCGCTCCGCCGGCGGCGCTGGCGGGCACATTCGAACAGCATCAGGGCGGCGGCCGTGGCCACATTCAGGGAGTCCGCGCCGCGGGAAGCGTTCATGGGGATGCTCACGCTGTGGTCCGTCTGGCGCCACTGGGCGGGCAGCCCTTCGTGCTCGGTGCCCAGCAGCAGGGCCACCCGCCCGGTGAGGGGTGCGTCCCAGTACGCCCGGGGTGCGTCCGGCGTGCAGGCGAAGGTGGTGAACTGCCGCGCGGCCAGCCAGGCCTGAGCGTCGTGCTCAGTCATCACGGCGACCGGCAGGGTGAACACGCTGCCCTGCGAGGCGCGGATCACGTTCGGGCCGTACGGGTCCGCGCCGCGGCCCAGCACGATCACGCTGTCGGCGCCGGCAGCGTCCGCGCTGCGCAGGATCGCGCCGACATTGCCGGGTTTCTCCAGGCCGTGCAGCAGCACCGTGACCGCCTGCGGGCCGGGTTCGGGCAGCGTGACGCGTGGGGTGGGCGCCAGCGCGATCAGCCCGTCGGGGTTCTCACGGCCGCTCACCTTCCCGAAAGCGGCGCGGCTGAGCAGCGCGCCGGGCGCCTGAAGGGTGGGGGCCAGGCCGGCCGCCTCGGCGCTGTGCAGGTCCGGGGCGCTGTACACGGCGCTCAGCGACACGCCGCTGCTCACGGCGCGGGCGATCTCGCGGGCACCTTCGATCACGATGACGCCCTCCTGCTCGCGGTCGCGGCGGCTGCGCAGCCGCACCAGCCGCTTGACGTGCGCGTTCTGCAGGGAGGTAATAACTTCAGGGGCACTCATTGCCTGCATTATGAGCCACCCCCCGCAGCCTGCCGGTGCGCGTGAGCCCGAAATGCTTTAGCCTGCGCGCATGCCCGTGGCGTATCCCACCTTCAAGTCCTGCCCGTGCGGGACGGGCCGCAGTTACGGCCACTGCTGCGGTCCGCTGCACGCCGGGCAGCAGGCGGCCGCCACGCCCGAGGCGCTGATGAGATCCCGGTACGCGGCGTACGCGCTGGGGGACGCCGAGTACGTGCAGCGCACCTGGCACGTCCACACTCGCCCCGGAACGCTCGACCTGCGCGACGGCACCCGGTACGTGGGGCTGCGCGTGGACAGCAGCGGCGACGACTGGGTGAGTTTCACAGCCCAGCTGAAACTTCCGGACGGACAGAAATACGTGCTGCGCGAACGGAGCCGGTTCGTGCAGGTGGACGGCGCCTGGGTGTACCTGGACGGCGAGACGCCGGACGCGTGAGCCCGCGCGGTGGGAACCCGATCAGTATGGAGCCCGTAGGAGTGGCATGACCGAGCAGCAGACGCGTCCGCCCCGACCTCTGACCCTCAAGGCTCCGGGCCGCCGCGCCGGACTGATCGCGGGCAGCGTCCTCATCGCGGCGCTGCTCGTCGCGCAGAGCGTCAAGGTGATTCCGGCCGGCTACGTGGGCGTGACCTTCAGTGCCCTGTCCGGCGTCAAAAGTCAGCCCATGCAGGAGGGCGTGCACTTCCTGACGCCGTTCGTGGATCACCTGACCCTGTACGACGCCAAGCTGCAGGAGGTGACGCTGGCGGACAAGGTGCAGGACGGCGACGAGGGGGCCATCCGCGCGCGCAGCAAGGAGGGTCTGGAGATCACGGCGGACGTGACCGTTCAGTTCCGGGTGGACCGCAGCAAGGCGGCCGTGCTGCACAAGGAGCTCGGGCGGGACTACGTGCGGACCGTGATCCGGCCCCAGGTGCGCAGCAAGGTCCGGGACGCGATCGGGCAGTTCAGCGCGGCGGACATTATCAGCACGCAGCGGCAGCAGGTGGAGGCCAGCATCACCAGGGCGCTGCGAGAGGTGTTCGAGCAGAACAACCTCACCCTCGACGGCGTGCTGCTCCGGGAGCTGCGCATCCCGGAGAGCGTCGCCAAGGCCATCGAGCAGAAGCAGACGGCCGAGCAGCAGGTGGCCGTGGAGCGCAACCGTCTCCAGCAGGCGGACATCTCCGCGCAGCGGCAGGTGGTGGAGGCGGAGGGGGCCGCGAAGGCCGCGGTGGCCAAGGCGCGCGGGGAGGCGCAGGCGCTGTCGCTGCGCGGCCGGGCCCTGCGTGAGAACCCGCAGCTGATTCAGCTGACTGTCGCTGAAAAACTCGCGCCCGGCATTCAGACGGTCATGCTGCCCAGTGACGGCAACTTTCTGCTGGACGTGGCGAACCTGACTGGGAAGGCAGGCAGCAGCACACCGTGATCACCGGCCTGCTGCTCCTGATTGCCGTGGCGCTGATCGTGGCGGCGCTGCGCGCCCGGCCAGCGGCCCCGGCCCAGCCCCCCCCCGTGGCTCCGGCACAGACGCCTGAAAGCACGGTGCTGCGCCTGCCGGAACCGGCGCGTGCGCGCGCCTGGGCGCTGATGTGTCAGGTGCACGACGCGCTGCAGCAGCCCGGGCTGGACCCGCGCAGCAGCTGGCTCCTGACCCAGACGCGGGACGCCTACCTGCCAGATACCGTGGAGGCGTACCTGAGCCTCACCCCTGCCTCACGCGCCCTCCTGGAACGCCAGGGTCAACCGGCCGAGGCGCTCCTCGGGGAGCAGCTGACCCTGATGGAAGGCGGTCTGCGCGAGGTCCTGCGTCACGATCACGCCGCTGCAGACCGCCTGCTGACGCAGGGGCGGTTCCTGCGTGAACGCTTCGGCGCAGACGAACTTCGGCTCGGCCACCCCAAGCGGGACTAGGACCGCAGGCCCCTTCCGGCTGCCGCCGACAGCGGTCAGCAGGTGGCCGGGGTCAGTGCTCCCGGACGAAGCCGCTGCCCAGGAAGCCCTGCAGCATGGGTTCCAGGTCATGCAGGGCCACGTCGCTGCGCAGGGCGTACTCGGCGGGCGTCAGGTCCTCGCCCAAGGCGCGCATGAAGGCCAGTCCGGCCGGGCCGTGCTGCGCACGGAACGCCTGGTGAATGCTGGTAATGGCATTCATGGCGTCCCGCCCGCGGAGCGTCAGCGTGTAGTGATGGTGGGCCCAACCGGCGAGGCTGCGCGGAAGAATCAGAGTCTGTGGGCGCAGGGGCGCCGGGAACGCGCCCTCATAAGGCAGGGTGGCATTCATGGTGGCCGTGATCTCACCGCGCTCGTAGAAGATCGCGCCGGTGGGGCGGGCGTGCAGTCCGGTGAAGTCCTCGGTGAGGTTGAATTTCCAGGCGCGTGACCCGATGCCGCTCAGAATGTGCGCGAGTCCCGGGGCAAGGGGATGCGCATTCAGAACGGCCCCCTGCTCGTAAAGGTGCAGCAGTTCCCCCAGCGCCTGCTCGCCGGTGGCGCTCGCAGCGGCGGCGGTTACAGTCCGGCCTTCGAACAGCAGGACGTAGGCGTGCTGCTCACCGAGCGAGGCGTGCAGGTACCCGTACCAGGTCTGCTCGTGAAGGTACTTCAGGAAGGCGTGCAGGTCGCAGAACTGGTGGCTCAGGCCGATGTGGGTGGCTTCCGCCTGCGGCAGGAAACGCGCCAGGAACGGCGCGGCGCCGGGGAACATGGGGTGCAGGTCCTGCACCATGTCCGCGAGGTCCGGTTCGTCGGCCGGTGGGGGCGCCGGGTCGTGGCGGGGGGTGCCGCTGGGTTCAGTCATTCGCTCCTCCGGGCCGGGTCAGGACGCGCATTCGCCGCTCAGGACCTCAGCGCCGGGCCGGATCTCGTCGGGGAGGAGTTCGCGCAGGTGTTCACGGAACCGCGTGGCGTTGTGCACGTACCGCTGAGCATTACCCCCACTGGGCGCAGGCCGCACCACGCGTGCCGGAACGCCCACCGCGAGCATGCCGTCCGGGACATGCGCTCCTTCAGGCAGGACCGCGCCGGCCCCCAGGACCGCGCCGGCCCCCAGACTGGACCCGCTGAGCATCACGGCCCCCATGCCGACCAGGCTGCCGGGACCGCAGGTCGCCCCGTGCACGATGGCGCGGTGGCCGACGGTCACGTGGTCCATCAGCACGCAGGGCCAGCCGGCGTCGGTGTGCAGCACCGCGCCGTCCTGCACGTTGCTGCCCGGGCCGATGGTGATGGGTTCCAGGTCGCCGCGCAGCACCGCACCGAACCAGACGCTGGCCTGCGGCGCGACGGTCACCTGCCCGATGATCTCGGCGCTCGGGGCGATGAAGGCGGTGGGGTGAATCTGGGGCCTGTGCCCTTCCAGGGCGTAGCGCGGCATGACTTCCTCCGGGGGCTCACGCTGGCCTCCCGGCCCCCTGTATGGGGCGGCGTGGACGGCGCAGCGCGGCAAGCAATGAATTGCGGTCAGGGTAGCACGGCGTGTCAGGTGGCGCGGCCCGCACTCCATCCGGCGGGCAGGCAGCGCTCATCTTTGACGTCCGGCTTATGTGAAACGTGCGATAATCCTCGAGTCTCATCGTGTTGCGCCACCAGATGGGTCCGGTCCAGAGGGCTCGGATCCGGCTGCCACACCCATGGGATGCAAGGAGAGTTATGGCTCAAGGTCGTGTGAAGTGGTTCAACGTCGAGAAAGGCTACGGATTCATCGAGCACCCCGGCAACCCGGACGTGTTTGTGCACTACAGCGCCATTCAGAGTGGTGGGTTCCGCAAGCTGAACGAGGGCGATGAAGTCGAGTTTGAGGTCGAGGCCGGCCAGGGCAGCAAGGGGCCCCAGGCCAGGAACGTCGTGGTGACCCACGCCGCTCCCGTCGCCATGGGCGGGGGCGACAGCCGCAGCAGCCGCTGGTAGGCATTACCCTGTCCCGGGCGGGCGCCGCGGCGCCCGCCCTTTGTGGTGCAGCCGCGCAGGTGGGGCATCGCCACAACTCCGCCCGTCCTACCATGACCCCATGACTGACGCCGCTCTTTCCCACCGCGAATACGGCCGCCCCCAGGCGCCGGCCACTCCGCCCGAGGCCGTGCCGGGGCCCGTGGAGCGGCATGACATGCAGTTTACCGGCGCCGCCGGCGAGTACTTCCGCTTGTGGATCGTGAACGTGGCCCTGACCCTCGTGACGCTCGGGCTGTACCTGCCGTGGGCGCGGGTGCGGACCCGCCAGTACTTCTACGGGCACACGTGGCTGGCCGGGCAGAACTTCGAGTACCGCGCCAACCCGGCGGCGCTGCTGCGCGGGTACCTGCTGGTGGGCACACTGTTCGCGCTGTATGCCTTCGGGAGTCAGACGGAGCGGTGGTGGCTGGTCGTGCCGATCATTCTGATCTACGTGGCGGTGTACCCGTGGCTGGTGTGGAAGTCCATGCGGTTTCAGGCGGCCAATACCTTCCACCGGGGTCTGAACTTCTCGTTCCACGGTACGGTGCGCAACTCGTATGTGGCGTACGGCGCGGCGAATGTCGCCTCGTCCGTGATCGGGTTTGCGCTGCCGTGGGCGTGGTTCATGCAGCGCCGCTACCAGGTGAACGGGGTGGGCTTCGGGCAGGCGCGCGCGGCCTTCCGGGGGGACGTGGCGCCGTTCTACATGGTCGGCCTGACCGGCCTTGGCCTGACTGTGGGGGGCGGGCTCGCGGCGGTGCTGCTGGGGGGCCTGCTGGCGGGCGTCGTGGCCGTCGTGAGCGGTGACCTGAACCAGTCGGGGGACGTGTGGGACCGCCTGTCCCCGGGCACCATCCTCACGTTCGTGGGGGTCGCGTACGTCTCGTTCCTGCTGTTGTACGTGGTGGCGTGGCAGTACGTGCGCGGCGCGACCATGAAGTACGTGCTGAACCAGGCGGAGCTGGGGGGCGTGGTGAGGACGGGCGCGACCTTCAGTCCGTGGGGGCTGGTGTGGCTGAGCGTCACGAACAGCCTCGCGCAGATGCTGACGCTGGGCCTGGCGACCCCCTGGGCAGCTGTGCGGCGCGCCCGCTTCGTGCTGGAGGGGCTGCACGTGCGGACCATCACGGACCTCGATCATTTCCGCGGGCAGGCGCAGCCGCCCGGCACCGCCGTTGGCGAGGCGGCCACGGAACTGCTCGATATTCAGGTGGGCTTCTGATGATTCCCGAGGCGGCGCTGCGCGGCGTGTACTTCGACGGGCAGAGCAGCCGCGACCAGCCCGCGCAACTGACTCTGGGCGGCACTGACGCCCTGCTGAGCCTGGACGGGCCCGGGGAGGACCAGCGGTGGCCGGTCTCGGCCCTGACCGTGGACCCGCCGGTTCCGGGGGTGCGCCGCGTGGTGAAGTTCCCGGACGGCGGGCGGTTCGAGTCAGCGCAGACCGCGGACCTGCGGGCGTGGGAGCGCGCCGCAGGCCGCAACCGCGCGCTGCGGGGGGTGGCGTGGCTGGAAGCCCACTGGGGCAGCGCCCTGACGGCGGTCGCGGTGGCGTTCGGGCTGCTGGGAGGCTTCATCGTGTGGGGGATCCCCGCGCTGGCGACGCAGGCGGCGCGGGTCACGCCGCGCACCGTCCTGGCGGCCTTTGACCGGGAGACCCTGGAGTTTCTGGAAACCCAGAAGCTGATCGGGCCGAGTGGCCTGCCCGCGGCGCGGCAGGCTCAACTTCAACGGTCGTTCGGGCGCGTGCGCAGCTGGGCAGGCGGCAGTTACCCGTACCGGCTGCTGCTGCGTGACGGAGAGGTGGGCGGAGACCTGGAGCTGGGCGCGAATGCGTTCGCCCTGCCGAACGGCACCATTGTCATGACTGATCAACTCGTGCGGCTGGCCCGCAGTGACCGGGAACTGCTGGGCGTGCTGGCCCACGAGACGGGGCACGTCACGCGGCGGCACGGACTGGCCGCGGTCTACCAGGGACTGGGCCTGGGGCTGGTGACCACCCTGCTGACGGGAGACCTCGTGAGTTCGAGTACCTTTGCGGCGGCGGTGCCTGCAGCGATCCTGAAGGGCGGGTACTCCCGCGCGGCCGAAAGCGAGTCGGATGAGGACTCCGCGCGGTTCATGATGGAGGCGTTCGGCACCACCCGGCCGCTCCAGGCCATCCTCGCGCGCCTCGAAGCCGACGCGCGCGAGAAGGCTGAGGACCGTGGGCTGGGCTCGTGGCTGGACGTGTTCCGGTCGCATCCGGTCACGGCGCAGCGGATTGCGTCGCTCAGGGCGCTGGAGAGCGCGGCGCGCGGCGCCCCGTGACGCTACCCTCAGAGGATGAAGTTCACGGTTCTGTCCACCAGTCTTGACGCAGACAGCCGCAGCGCGTGGCTGTGTGACCTGACGGCAGCTCAGCTCAGCGCCCAGGGGCACGAGGTCACCCACCTCGACCTGCGCCGCACGCCACTGCCTCCGTTCGATAACGACCAGGGGCCCGGGGGCTGCTACGCGCACCCGAACGCGGAGTCGTATCACCGTGCGGTCCGCGAGGCTGATGGGGTTTTTCTCGGGGTCCCCGTCTACAACTGGGGTCTGGGTTCCGGCGTCAAGGCACTGGTGGAACTCACGGGCAGCAGCGACGCGGAGCGGGGGCTGCACGGCGCGTGGTTCGACCGCCCGGTCACGTTCCTGGTGTCGGGCGGGCTGGATCACGGCTACCTGAGTCACGGGGCGTTCGCGTTCGGGTTGATGGTGGATTTCCGCTGCGTGGTGAACCCCCACTTCGTGTACGCCACCTCCGCGCACTGGGACGCGCCGGGCGTGCCGGGGAAATGGCTCACGGCCCGCCTGGCCCGCACGGTGGACCGGGGCGTGGACCTGTCGACGCGCCTGCGTGGCCGCGACTACCACAGCGTGTGGGAACTGTGACCCGCGCGCCGCTGGCGCGGCCTGCCGAGAAGCCGCGCGTGATTGTGGAACACCCGGACTTTTACGTGGTGCACAAGCCCGCCCTGTGGCTCACGCACCCGGTGAGGGCGCGGGTGGACGTGCCGGACCTGCTCACGTTCATGCGGGGCGAAACGGGTGAAGCCGACCTGGCGCCGCCACACCGGCTGGACCGGGAAACGAGCGGCGCGCAGATCCTCACCCGGGACCGGGAGGCGGCGCAGCGGTTCTTTACCCTGTTCAAGACGCACCTTGTGGGCAAGACGTACGTGGCCGTGGTGCACGGAACGCCCGGGTGGGATCGCTTCACGCTGGACGCGCCGCTCGGTGACGTCGGGCTGGGCGGCGCGAACCGGATTGCCATCCGGCAGGGCGTCGTGCCGGACGGTCGTCCCGCGGTCACGGACTTCCGGGTGCTGGACCGCCGCGCAGGTCACGCCCTGGTTGAGGCGTACCCCCGCTCCGGGCGGCTGCACCAGATCCGCGCGCACCTCGCGCATCTGGGGCTGCCCATGGTGGGAGACAAAATCTACGGGCGGGACCCGGGCGTGTTCCTGAGCTTCATGGAGACCGGTCAGACGCCGGAACTCACGGCGCGGCTGGGCCTGGCGCGCCAGGCGCTGCATGCCGCGCGCGTCGCGTTTCCCTGGGCCGGCGCGCAGATGGTCGCGGAGGTGCCGCTTGCCGCGGACCTGCGGGCCTACTGGGAGGGGCTGCCGGACCCCACATGCTGAGGCGCGCGCCGGGAAGCGGCACGTATACTCGCCGCACATGACTGTTCCTGCTCCTGCGCGCCCGCGGGTGAACCCCTGGGTGCTGTCCGCCTTCTGGTTCGGTTCCGCGTTTCACTGGCTGGTGCTGCTGCTGATCCTGATGCCGCAGAACGTGGTGACCTTCGTCGGAACTACCCACAAGGGCACGTTCCTGGGGCTTCTCACGGGCATCGGAGCGGTGCTGGCCCTGGTCCTGCCGCCGCTGGTGGGGGCCCACAGCGACCGGACCGGCAAACGCCTGCTGTACCTGCGCGAAGGCCTGATCGTGAATCTCGCGGGGGTGGCAGTCATGGCGCTGGCCGTGGCGACGCTGGGCGGCATGACCGGTTTCTGGGTGTACGTGCTGGGATTCCTGCTGGTGCAGTTCGGGAACAACTTTGCCACGGCCCCGTACTCCGCGCTGATTCCGGAACTGGTGCGCCCGGAACAGCGCGGGCGCTACAGCGGCGTGATGGCCATGCTTCAGGCGCTGGGGCAGCTGCTGGGCGCCGTGAGCGCCTTTGCGGTCGGGGCGCTCCACCTGCCCCCGCTGGTGTTGTTCGCGCTGATCGCAGGGTTCCTGGTGGTGCCCGCCATCGTGACGCTGCGGGGCGTGCCGGACACGGTGATCGCACGCGACCTGCACGCCCCTACCCTGAGCTGGCGGGCGCTGTTCGCGCACCAGCCGTTTCTGTGGGTGTTCGTCACCCGGGTGCTGTTCTCGTTGGGGCAGTATTCGGTGCAGCCCTTCTTGCAGTACTACAACAAGGACGTGCTGCGCCAGGCGGACCCGGAGACCAGCACCAGCGTGATGCTGCTGTGCATCATCGTGGGCAGCATCGTGTCGGCCAGCGTGGGCGGACGCGTGAGTGACCGGGTGGGCCGCAAGCCCGTGATCTACGTGGCGGGCAGCGTGATGGCGGCCGCAGCGCTGCTGCTGCTGATCGCGCCGGGTTTCGGACCGGCGCTGGCGCTGGCCGCGGCGTTCGGCCTGGGGTTCGGGGCATTCACGAGCGTGGACTGGGCGCTGGGCAGCGACGCGATGCCCAGCCAGAGCAGTTACGCGCGGGACATGGGCATCTGGCACGTGGCCTTCGTGGCGCCCCAGATGAGCAGTGCGCCGCAGGGGGCGCTGCTCGACTGGGGAAATGCGCAGGGCGGCAACCTGGGGTACACGCTGGTCTTCGGCATTGCGGCGCTGTGTTTCATGCTGGGCGTGGTCCTGATCCGCAACGTGCCGGAAAGGCGGCCCCAGGTCAGTGCCGCCTGAGAACTGAACGGCCGGCGCCCCCACCCGGTGGTGGGGGCGCCGGGCTGTAACGGGCTTTAACCGACGTCGGTGATGATCGGGGAGCGGAAGCGGTCATCGGGGATGAACACCCAGCGGCGGCGGCTGAGCAGCGCGGCGGTCAGGCTGAGCAGGGCGACCACCCCCAGGTGGCCCATGAACGTCCAGTACTGACCCTCAAAAGCCCCGAACATGGCGTGCCGCAGGGCATTGATCACGTCTGTGACCGGGATGGCCGTATGAATGGCCTGGAAGACCGGGCTGCTGAGTTCCACGGGGTAGCTGCCGCCACTTGCCGCGAGCTGCACGATCAGCAGCACCAGTGCCAGAACTCGCCCGGCCGGGCCGAGCAGCAGGTTCAGCGCCAGGATGACCAGCAGGAACGTGACGCTGCCCGCCACAGTGGTCAGCAGCACCTGGACGGGGCGGGCGAACTGCACCCCCATCAAATGGGCGCCGGTCACGACGATCACGGCCTGCCCCAGCACGATCAGCAGCGGATGGGTGAGTTTGCGCAGCACGCGCGCGACCTGCGGGGTGTCACGGCCGCTTTCAGGCAGCAGCAGGTACGGGAAGATGAATGTGGTCATGGTGGCGCCCACCCACAGGGCCAGGGCGATGAAGTACGGCGCGAAGGCGTTGCCGTTGTTGGGCACGTTCGCGAAAGTCTGGGTGCGGACCTGCACGCTCTCGGCAAGCCCGGTGGGGTCGCCGCCGAGCTGCTCGATGCTGGTGGGAATGCGGTCACGCAAGGCCTTCAGGCCGTCCGTGAGATCCTGCGCGCCGCCGAGAACGTCGGCGGTGCCGTCCTGTAGCGCTGCCGCGCCGTCAGCGAGCTGGCCGGCGCCTCCCGCAAGCTGCCGGGCGCTGCCGGCCAGGGTCTGGCTGCCGGTGCTGAGGGTGGTCAGACTCGTCTGGCTGGGGAGTGTGCGGGTGATCTGCGTCAGCGCGGCCCTGATCTTCACGTTGCCGTCGGCGAGACGGTTCACGCCGCCCTGCAGGGTGCTGGCGCCGCGGGCAACGTGCGCGGCCCCGGCCGACGCCTGGCGGGTATGGGCGGCGAGGGAGCGGGCGCCCCGGACGAGCGTCTGGGCGCCTGTCTGAACCTGGGCAGTGCCCTGCGCCAGCTGCGCGGCCCCTGAAGCGGCTTTCTGTGCGCCGGTCCGGGCCTGCCGGGCACCCTGGGCGAGCGTCTGGGCGCCGGCCTGAAGCTGCGTGGCGCCGGTCTGGAGGGGGGCCAGACCCTGCTGGACGCCTCCGGCAAGCTGCCGCGCGCCGTCATCTAAGGCCGCGGCCCCCGCCTGCAGGTTCTTGAGGCCAGTGTTCAGGGCGGGCAGCTGCGTGGCCAGCTGTCGGGCGCCGCTCCCCGCGTTCTGCGCCGCGGCGTGGGCCTGGCCGAGGCCGGCAGTCAGGGACTGTGCGCCGGCCTGGAGGCTCTGCGCGCTGTTCTGGGTGGGTGTGCCGTTCAGCGCGCCGGCCAGCTGAGCCGCGCCGCCGCCGAGGGTCCGGGCGCCCCCCTGCAGCTGCCCCAGGCTCTGCGTGAGTTCCGGCAGCCCGGCAGCGAGCTGCGCGGCTCCGTTCGCGGCGTTCTGCGCGCCGCTGCGGACCTGTTCCATGCCGGTACCGAGGGCATGTGCGCCCGCCTGAAGCTGGGTGGCGCCCTGCGCGACAGGCGCAAGGCCCTGAGTAACTCCGCTGCGCAGGGTGCCGGCGCCGGTGGCGAGCTGGCGGGCGCCGCTGCTGAGGTCTTCCAGGCCGCGGGCCAGACCCGGCAGTTGCCGGGCAAGCTGCGTGGTGCCGGTGTTGACCTGAGTGGCGCCGCCGGCGAGTTCTGTGGCGCCGGCAGACAGCTGATCGCTCCCCTGGGCGAGCCGGGCGAGGCCGCCGCTGAGGTCCCTGGCACCGGTCGTGAGCTGCGCCGCGCCGCGGCGCAGCGGCACAAGGGCCTGCTCACCGGGGGCCGCCCGTTCCAGCTGGCGCAGCCCCCCGGACAGCGCGGTGACGCCGCCGGTCAGGCGGGTGACGCCGCGGCTGAGGGTGCCGGCGCCCGCCGCGAGTCTACCGGAGCTGGTCTGGAGGGTACGGGCGCCCAGGGTGAGGCCGCCGGCGCCCTCGTTGAGTCTGCGGGTGCCGGCGGTGAGGTTCTGGGCGCCGCTGGCAAGCTGGTCCGTGGCGGTGCGGATCTCAGCGAAGCCCTGCTGGAGGTCTTTGAGGCTGGTCTGCACGGTGTCCCAGCGGTTTTCGCTCAGGCGGGTGTTCAGGGAGGTGGCGGTGGTGGTGGCCACGCGGTCGGCGACGGTGCTGGCGTAGGAGTTCAGGCCGGGCGCGCGGTACAGGTGCAGGAGGCCGTGCTGGTTGCTGCTGCCTGCCACGGCGTTACGGCTGAAATCTGCCGGGATGGTCAGGGCGAAGTACACCTCGCCGCGGCGCACGGCGGCCTGCGCGGCGGCTTCCGTGGGGTAGCGGATGAGGTGAACGGGTGGGTCGTTCTGGAGTTCCACGACCAGGTCGTGGCCGACGTTCACGGTTCTGCCGTGGGAGACGGCGCCGCGGTCGAGGTTGACGAGTGCGGCGGGCAGCCGGTCGAGGGTGCCGGTTGGGTCCCAGACGCTCATGAGGTAGACGCTGACGTAGATGATGGGGATAAACAGGAAGGCGGTGGCAGCGGCCCACATGATGGGGTGGCGCCACAGACTGCGCTCTGCGGGGGAGAGCAGGCGGTAGCTGTCGCGCAGGGACGATGTGCGGGGGCTGGGCTCTGTCATGGGGACCTCTGGGTGGGGAATGGGCCGCTGGAGTGGCGGTTTGGGCCCAGCCTGCCTCATTACCGACACTTTGTCAAATGACAGTTTGTCAGCAGTATGCTAGACTGCTGGCATGACTCCCCTCTCCCCCACCGGGGGCCGCCGCCGCCTTCCCTCCGCCGACCGGCGACAGCAGATTCTCGACGGCAGCGAGACCCTGTTCACCACGCGCGGGTTCGAAGCCGTCAGCATGGGGGACATCGCGCACCACCTGGGCATCTCCCGCCCCACGGTGTACAGCTACTTCACTTCCACCGCCGACATCCTCACCGAGCTGCTCAGCCAGCGTCTCCAGGCCTTCGAGACCCGGCTGGCGCCTGTGCTGCGCGACCTGCACCAGCACCCGCAGCCCTTCGCCGAGATCTTCCTGATGCTCGTCGGAGAACGCCACCTCCTGACCCTGCTTCAGAGTGGCAGCGGACCCGCCTTCACGGGGCGCCGCCTCGCCGTGTTCGCCGATCTGGAAACCCGCCTGAACGCTTACGTCCAGCCTCCCCAGGGGCGGGATCGCGTGCCGTTCCTGCTCACCTGCCTGACGCTGCTGCTGCAGGCCACCGCCACGCACGCCGTGAACGCCGGACTCAGCCCGGCGCAGACCACGCAGCTTGCCGGAACGCTCAACCGGTTCCTGCAGGCGGGCCTTGCCGGCATGCCTGACCTGAACGGGCACTGAACGCCGGCCTGTGAAGACACCTTCAGGCAGATGTGACACTTCTGTCAAAGCGGACCCGTAGACTTGACTCACCAGCGCACAAATGAATATGCGGGCCGGGTGAAGTCCGCAGCGCGAGAGGCCGGACTCCCACGAGCGAGGCCTTTCTTCCTGTGCCAAAGGTGTCCTGAAGTGTCCTTCAGGCTGCGCTTTTGCCCACGCGACAGCCACTATCCTGAACACCATGACCACCCAGAGCATGCAAGGCCGGCGCGTCCTGATCACGGGCGCCACCGGGGGAATCGGGCTGATCACCGCCCGCGAACTCGTCCGGTGGGGCGCGCACGTGACCATCGTGGGCCGCAACCCCGACAAGACCCGGCAGGTCGCGCAGGACACCGGCGCGCAGGCCACGCTCCTGGCCGACCTGTCCGAACTCGCGCAGGTGCGCCGGGCCGCCCGGGAATTCACGGCGCGCGGCGAGGGGCTCGACGTGCTGATCAACAACGCCGGGGCGTTCTTCACCACGCGCCAGGAAACCCGCGAGGGCATCGAGCAGACCTGGGCCCTGAACCACCTCTCCCCCTTCCTGCTCACCCGTGAACTGCTGCCCCTGCTCCGCCAAGGTCAGGCGCCGCGCGTGGTGACCGTCGCCTCCGCGGCGCACATGACGGGCCGCATCCGGTTCGACGACCCCGAATTCCGCCGCGGTTACGGCGGCTGGGCCGCGTACGCGCAGAGCAAACTCGCCAATATTCTGTTCGCCCGCGAGCTTGCCCGGCGCGAAAGCGGCCTTCAGAGCAACAGTCTGCACCCCGGCATGGTCGCCACCGGCTTCGCCCACAACAACGGCGGGTGGGTCAGCCGCGCCTACCGGATCGTGGACCGGTTTGCCGTCACCCCCGAACAGGGCGCGCAGACCAGCATCCACCTGGCCGCAGCCCCGGTCAGCGTGAGCGGGCGGTACTTCAGTAACCGCCGGGAAACCACGCCCGCTCTGCAGGCGCAGGACGACGGCGCCGCCTACCGCCTGTGGACCCTCAGCGAGGAGATGGTGGGCGCCCCGGACTGAATCTCTGGGGCGGCCGCTGCCAACGGGCACTTCACCGCCGGTAACGTTGCACCGGGTTCATGATTCCGTCCAGGCAGGGCTTCACCGCCTACCCTGAGTGCTTATGACCACCTTCGCTTTCCTGGGCCTGGGCGCGATGGGCGCCCCGATGGCTACGCACCTGGCCAAGCACGCCCACGCGCACGGACACCGCACGCTCGTGTGGAACCGCACCACCACCAAAGCCGAGGCGCACGCCAGCGAGCATGGCAGCGAGGTCGCCACGCTGGCACAGGCCGCGCGCGCCGACTTCATCTTCACTTGCCTCCCCACCAGCGCCGAGGTCGACGAGGTCCTGAACGCCATGCAGCCGCACCTGCGCCCCAGGGCCGTGTGGATCGACTGCACCAGCGGCCACCCCGCCGCAGCGGTCCGGCAGGCCGGGCAGCTCGCCGCCGCAGACGTGACCTTTCTCGACGCGCCCGTCAGCGGCGGCACTGCGGGTGCCCAGGCCGGGCGCCTGACCGTCATGGTCGGCGGTGACCCCAGCGCCCTGGCCGCCGCGCGCCCTCACCTGGCCTTCGCGGGGAAGGTCGAGCATGTGGGCCGGACCGGCGCGGGCTTCGCAGTGAAGGCCGTGAACAACGCCCTGCTGGGCGTGACCCTCTGGGCGACCGGCGAGGGTCTGGCCGTGCTGGGCCGCGCCGGCGTGAACCTGGAAGCGGCGCTCAGTGTCATCAATGCCAGCAGCGGCCGCAGCAACGCCAGCGAGAACCTCATCCCGCAGCGCGTACTGACCCGCGAATTTCCCCCGACGTTCGCACTCGGGCTGCTCGCCAAGGACGCTGGCATCGCCGTGGACCTCACGCAGAGCGTGCAGGGAAGCGCCCCGGTCCTCGCCCAGGTCGCGGCCCTGCTGCGCGGCGCGCAGCGCGTCGTGGGCGCCGCGGCGGATCACACGGCCGCCCTGAAGCTCATCGAGACCATGAACGACCAGGAGCTCCGGTGAACGCCGGTTCCGCCGCTCCGTTCACGGTCGTCACGGACGGCGGCCTGGACGTCTACCCCACCCTGCTGAACGACGTGCCGGTCGCGCCGTTCTCCGTGACGTTCGGCAGCACGTCCTACCGCATGACCGAAATCACCCGGGAAACCCTGTACCGCGAACTGCAGACGAACCCCGCGCACCCCACGAGCGCCCAGCCCACCCCTCAGGACTGGCTGGTTGCCCTGCAGACCGCCGGGACGCCGGAAGTGCTGGCCGTGACGATCAGCGCCGGGCTCAGCGGCAGCCACAACGCCGCCGACCAGGCGCGGCAGCTGCTCGGCCCGGGCGGCCCCCGCGTGACGCTGCACGACAGTGGCACCCTCAGCGCCGCGCAGGCGTTCCAGGTGCACGCGGCCGTCACGGCCGCCCAGCGCGGCCTGAGTGTCGGGCAGGCCCAGGAGTGGCTGCGGGCGGTTCATCAGGAAACCGAACTGTACTTCACGATCGAGACGCTGGAGTACCTGCGCCGCGGCGGGCGAATCGGGCGGGTGCAGGCCACGCTGGGCGGCCTGCTGAACCTCAAACCGGTCGTCACGGTGGACCACGCGACCGGCACGTACACGAACGTGGGCCGCGCCCGCTCGTACCGCGGCGCGATTCAGGCCCTCACCGAGCAGGTGACGCGCCGCTACGGTGAAGGCACGCCGCTGCGGGTGGCGCTGCTGTTCGGGGATCACCCGGAGGACGCCGATCAGGCGCTGGCGCTGCTGACCGCCCGGCATCCGGTCGTGTGGTCAGACCGGACCGGTGTGAATCCGGTGCTCAGCGTTCATGTGGGGCCACGCGCGCTGGGCGTGGCGGCGGCGCCCGGCGCGTGGCCCTGGGACCGCTGAAATACTGCGGGTCCTGCTGGCCCTGCTTCAGGCCAGGAAAGGCAACGTGCCCGCGGCGGGCCGCTCACCACGCAGCCACGCGAGGACCGCCACGCGCGCTTCAGGCTGGAAGCCGTACGTCACGAGCGCCGGAGCGTCCACGTCCAGGGCGGCGTACGGGTTGTACAGCGCCAGGTGCAGGTCGGGGCGAGCGCCGCGCAGCGCCGCGTGCCGGTGGCGGGACGTGCTCGCCAGGATCACGGGGAGTCCCTGGGCCCGCAGGGCCGGCCAGTTCAGGTCGGCAGGATCGTCGAAGGCATGCAGCTGCACGTCGTAGACGCTGCCCAGTTCGACCGCCAGGGTGTGGGCGTCCACGCTGGCTTCACTGACATTCTCGCGCGGCACGCGGGTCTGCGCCACCAGCAGCACTCGCGACCCGGGCCGGGGCGGCTGCGGGGCGCGCGCGCCGCTCAGACCACGCGCCCAGGCGTCCGTCAGAAGAGGCGCGTCGTCCTCCGGGCGCAGGGTGAGGTCCGCCTCGGCCGGGTACCGCGCCGCGAGGGCCTCCAGGCGGCGCACGCTGGCCTTCATCTGGGCCGCGTCCAGCACGCCGCCGTCCAGCGCCCCCTGAACGGCGCTCAGCGTGGCCTCCTGTGCCTCGCGGCGGCCCAGCGCCATCACGAGGTCCGCGCCGGCCCGCAAGGCCAGGACGCCCGCCTCTCCGCGTCCGTAGTGATCGTCAATGGCCTTCATGCCCATCGAGTCCGTGACGACCACGCCGTCGTACCCCCACTCCTCGCGCAGCAGGCCGGTCAGCACGGCGCGCGACAGCGTCGCGGGGGCCTGCGCGTCCAGGGCCGGGTACACGATGTGCGCGGTCATCACGGCCGGTGTGACCGGCAGCAGGTCCCGGAACGGGGCGAACTCCATTCGGTCCAGTTCCTCGCGCGATCGGCTGACGCTGGGCAGCGCCAGGTGACTGTCCAGGCTGGTGTCCCCGTGCCCCGGAAAGTGTTTCACGCAGGCCGCCACACCTGCCCGGCCGTGCCCGGCCAGCGCCGCGCGCCCCATCCGGGTCACCAGGGCCACGTCCGCACCGTAGGCGCGCTCCCCGATCACGGGGTTGGCGGGATTCACGTTCACGTCCAGCACCGGCGCAAAGTTCCAGTTCACGCCCACCGACCGGAGCTGCCGCGCCAGGGCGGCCGTGACCGCCTCGGTCAGGGCCTCATCCCCGGCCGCGCCCAGGTTCATGGCGCTGGGCGCGTGCGGCCAGAAGGTGGGCCGCAGGATGGCGCCGCCCTCGTGGTCCAGGGCAATCAGGGCGTGCTCACCCATCACGGCGCGCAGCGCGGCGCACAGTCGGCGCAGCTGGGCTTCGTCCTGCACGTTCTTGCGGAACAGGCAGACGCTGCGGATGCCATGCCGCTGCAGGTGCGCGGCGGTGTCGTCGTCCAGGGTGGGGCCGGGAATGTCTACCATTACCAGCGCGCCGCTTTGAAACCGGTTGGTCACGCCGACCAGCGTACGTCACGGGCGCCCGGCAGACCGGTCCGGGTGGCGTGAACCAGTGGCGCGCGGCCTGGGAGCAAGGTCAGGCGGAACCTGACCGCCTTGTGAGACCGGGCGCTTCGATTCTCAGACGCCGCGAAACGAAAACCGCTACATTCGGCGCACATCCTTCTCAAGGTCGGCCCAGGCCCCCGCAACCATCTGTCCTCATGCTCAGGAGTGCCATGAACAACCCCCGTGTAACCACCGCCCTGCTTACC
The DNA here is from genome assembly GCF_020229735.1 of Deinococcus taeanensis. Classification (NCBI taxonomy): domain Bacteria; kingdom Thermotogati; phylum Deinococcota; class Deinococci; order Deinococcales; family Deinococcaceae; genus Deinococcus; species Deinococcus taeanensis. The sequence continues at coordinate 1,350,405 of NZ_CP083455.1, forward strand.
GCCGCCCTGCTGGGCTCCACGATGGCCGGCGCGCAGAAAACGCAGCTGGAATTCTGGACGATCAGCCTCGCGCCGCTGTTCAACGATGAAATGAACCGCCTCGTGGCGCAGTTCGAGAAGGAAAACCCCACCGTGGAACTCAAGTGGGTGGATGTCCCTGCCACTGCCATCGAACAGAAACTCCTGGCGTCGGTGGCCGCCGGCCGTCCGCCCGCCGCCGTGAACCTCAGCAGCGACATGACGGTGAAACTCGTGCAGCAGGGCGCGCTCGAGCCCCTGGACCTGAGTGCCGCCCAGAGGAAGCTGTACTTCGCCAACCCCCTGAACACCTTTACCTTCGACGGGAAGGTCATGGGCGTTCCGTGGTACTGGGCGCCGAAGGTCGTGGCGTACAACACGGACATCTTCCGCAAGGCCGGCCTGGACCCTCAGAACCCCCCACGCACCATCCAGACGCTGATCGCCGCGGCGAAACAGATCAAGGACAAGACCGGCCTGTACGGCTTCATGCCCAACATCAACGGCATCAACATGCTGTTCATGTTCCAGGAGGCCGGGCTGCCCATCCTGGACAAGAGCGGCAGCAAGGCCGTGTTCAACGGGCCTGAGCACGTCAAGCTCCTGCAGACGTACGTGGACCTGTACAAGAAGGGGTACATTCCCGAGGACACCATGCGCCGCGGCTTCACGGCCGCCACCGAGCTGTACTCGGCCGGCAAACTCGGCATGCTGATCACCGGCCCGCAGTTCATTCTCCGCGTGCAGAACGACAACAAGGCCATTTTCGACCTCACGAAGGTAGCGCCGTACCCCATCAATATTTCCGGAAACGTCATTCACACCGGCCTGATGGGCTTTATGGTGCCCAAGGGCGTGCGGGACAAGGCGCTGTCACAGAAACTCGCGCTGTTCCTCACCAGTGACGTGAACCAGCTGCAGTTCAGCAAGGTGACGAAAACCACGTTCCCCAGCACCGTGAAGGCCAGCACCGACAAGTTCTTCAAGCAGGGCGGCACGGACGCCGTGAGCCAGGGCCGCCTCGTGGCCTCCACCGAACTGAAGAAAGCCAAGGACCTCACGCTGGTGTACCCGGACGCCAGCAAACTGAACAAGGTCTTCAAGGACAACATCGAGTCCGCCATGGCCGGTCAGAAGAGCGCCAAGCAGGCCCTGGACGACATCGTCAAGGCCTGGAACGCCAGCCTGTAACCGCACGGCACCCGGCGCGGGAGGTGGAGGGCGGCCCACGCTGCCTCCCCCTCCCCGTTTCTTACTGGAGACCACATGAACCACGCCATAGGCCTGCGCGCCCTGCTGATCACCGCCGCTCTGGGCCTCAATGCCCGGGCCACCCCCGTCATCTTCACCGCCACGCCCGAGGCGCGCGTCCAGACCCCATTCCAGACCCTGGTGCCGCAACCGAAGTCCGCGTCGTTCCCCGCGGGCACGCTCGCCCTGACCGGGCTGGGCGTCCGCGTGGCCGGCAATGCTCCGGAACTGGGCTGGGCCGCCCGGGACCTGCGCGCCGAGTGGCAGTCCCGCCTGGGCGCGGCCCTGCCGGACGCCGCTGCCGGCACTCCCGCCATCGTGATCGGAACGCTGGCCGACGCGACCCTCGCCGCTCAGGCGAAAGCGGCTGGCCTGACCCCCAGCGGCGCAGAAGGGTACGCCCTGTGGGTGGATGCGGGCGGCGCGTACGTGGTGGGCGCCGACGCGCGGGGCGCGTACCTGGGCGCGCAGACCCTGCGCCAGCTGCTCACGCCCGCGGGGCTGCGGTACGCGCGGATCACGGACGCGCCGGCCCTGCGCCAGCGCGTGGCCATGATCTACCTCGACCAGTACAGCAAAGGGGTGAACGACGCCCTGATTCCCATGCTCGCGCAGCTGAAGTACAACGCGGTGCTGGTCATGAGCAATTACGTGCAGTGGGACACCGCCAAAGCCGGCGGGTACGCCCACCCGGGCGGCGCGAGCAAGGCCGAGGCACGGCGGGTGGCCGACGTGGCCCGCAGCTACGGGCTGGAGGTCATTCCGCTGCTCGAGACGCTCTCGCACGCCGGGTGGATGTTCTACGGCGGCAAGAACCAGGACCTGCGGCAGGACCCCGACAGTCAGAACCCCTGGGCGTACGACACCCTGAACCCCGACACGTACTCCCGCGTGGTGCTGCCCATCCTGAAAGAAGCCGTGGACCTGTTCCAGCCCCGCACCATCCACCTGGGCCACGATGAGGTGCGCAACCGCGACCGCTTCCCCGCCCGTGAGAACGGCAAGGCCGCCGGGTTCGAGACGCTGTTTGTCAACGACGTCGTGACCCTCCACGACTACCTGAAGAGCCTGGGCGTGAACAGCATGATCTGGCACGACACGGCCTTCGCGGACGCCGTGATCGGCACGCTGCCCGCCCGCCTTCCCAAAGACCTGCAGGTCGCGTACTGGAACTACGCGCCCGGCAACAGCTTCGGCCTGCTCGGCACCATCCAGAAGCTCGGCTTCCCGACCTTCGGCGCCAGCTGGTCCGACCCGGGCAACCCGGAAGGGCACGCGAAGGCCGCCGCGGCCACAGGCGCGCAGGGAATGATCCAGACCCGCTGGACCGGGTACTTCGGGAACCCCAGCGTGTGGGACGGAAATGCAGACCAGGGCACGCCGTTCGTGCGGGCTGCCAGTGCCTTCTGGAATCCTGCGGCGCCCCCAGTCCAGGACGCCGAGCGGCGTTACCGCGATCTGTACCAGCCCACCCCGTACCGCGCCGAGGCAGGCGTCACCGTCAATCTCACCCCGGTTGTCACGCGCTCCCTGACAGACGAGGATGGCCACGGCTGGATCGGCAAAGGGGCCGACATTGACCTGCGCAACCTGAAGAGCGGGGTGCAGCGCCTGGGCGCGTACCTGTTCGACGTGCAGGGCGCCGTGATGCTGCGCGGCAGCCGCGCCAGCGTGAAGACCCTCCCCGAGCGGGCCACGGTGGATCTGAACCGCACAGCCCGCGCCCTGGTGTTCCTGCACGCCACCGGATGGCCCGCCGCGACCAACCGCGAGAAGATCGGCCAGTACGACATCGAGTACGCGGACGGCACGAAGATCACGCAGCCGCTCGAATACGGGCGGCACATCCGCGCCTGGACGGACACCGCGCCCACAAGCATGATCCCCGCCCCCGGCTGGAACGGCGTGACCGGCGAGGGCCTGAGCGTGGCGGTCCCAGCGCTGGAATGGGTGAACCCCAAGCCGACAGTCCCCATCCGGTCCGTCACGCTGGTCAGCGCGGGTGGAAACGCCAACCCCGCCCTGCTGGGCCTGACCGTCCTGGGCAACTGAGCCGTCACCTGGCGTGAGGCCCAGCAGCGCCGCGCACAGCCCTGAAGTCCAACCACAGAACGGCCTCCTCCGGATCCGGAGGAGGCCGTTCGCGCTGGGGGTTACTTGCGGAAGCTGGGGTTCAGGATCTTCTTGCGCAGGCGGATGCTCTGGGGCGTCAGTTCGACGAGTTCGTCCTCACTGATGTACTCTAGGGCGTCTTCCAGGCTCATGCGCTTGGGGGGAATCAGGGTCAGGGCCTCGTCGGCGCCGCTGGAGCGGACGTTCGTGAGCTTCTTGTTCTTGCAGACGTTGACGTTCATGTCCTGCTCGCGGGCGTTCTCACCCACGATCATGCCCACGTAGACGTCCTGGCCGGCGTCGATGAAGAAGCTGCCGCGGTCCTGGAGTTTCCAGATGCTGTACGCGAAGGCCACGCCGTCTTCCATGCTGACCAGCGAGCCGTTCTGGCGGGTTTTGAGGTCGCCGGCCCAGGGCGCGTAGCCGTCGAAGATGTGACTCATGATGCCTTCGCCCTGCGTCATGGACAGGAACTGGGTGCGGAAGCCGAACAGGGCGCGGCTGGGAATCTTGAACTCCACGCGGGTGCGGTTGCCCTGGGGTTCCATGTTCACCATCTGTCCCTTGCGGGCGCCGAGCACACCGATGACGGTGCTGGAGTGGTGCTCCGGGACGTCGATCACGAGGTGCTCGATGGGCTCGTGCTTCTCGCCGTCGATCTCGCGGATGATGACCTGGGGGGCACCCACCTGCACTTCGTAGCCTTCGCGGCGCATGGTTTCCAGCAGGATCGAGAGGTGCAGCTCACCGCGGCCGGACACCTTGAACTCGTCGGGGCGGATTTCCTCGACCTTCAGGGACACGTTGGTCATCACTTCGCGCTTGAGGCGGTCGTTGATGTGGCGGGACGTGACGTACTTGCCTTCCTTGCCGGCGAACGGGGAGGTGTTCGGCTGGAAGATCATGGACACGGTGGGTTCGTCCACGGTGATGATGGGCAGCGCTTCGGGGTCGGCCAGGTCAGCGACGGTCTCACCAATCTGGGCGTCTTCGATGCCGGCGAGCGCCACGATGTCCCCGGCGCCCACCTGATCAACTTCAATGCGGCGCAGGCCCATGTGCGTGAAGGGCTGCACGACGCGCGACTTGGTCATGGTGCCGTCTTTGTGCATCAGCTGCACAAATTCGCCTTTCTTGACGGTGCCGCGCTGCACGCGGCCCAGCACGATGCGGCCCAGGTACTCGGAGTAGTCGAGGTTGGTGACGAGCATCTGGAAGGGGGCTTCCAGGTCGACCTGGGGGGCCGGGATCTGCTCGAGCACCATCTCGAACAGTTCGTGCATGTCGTCCTGGGGGCTGTTCAGGTCCCGGAACGCCTTGCCTTCGCGGGCGATGGCGTACAGGATCGGGAAGTCGAGCTGGTCGTCGTTGGCGCCGAGTTCGGCCATCAGGTCGAAGGTGAGGTTCACGACTTCTTCGGGGCGGGCGTCGTTGCGGTCGATCTTGTTGATGACCACGATGGGCTTGAGGCCCAGTTCGATGGCCTTGCGGAGCACGAAGCGGGTCTGGGGCATGGGGCCTTCGGCGGCGTCCACGAGCACCAGGGCGCCGTCGACCATGCCGAGCACGCGTTCCACTTCCCCGCCGAAGTCGGCGTGGCCGGGGGTGTCAACGATGTTGATCTTCACGCCGTTGTATTCCACGGCGGTGTTCTTCGCCAGAATGGTGATGCCGCGCTCGCGTTCGAGGTCGTTGCTGTCCATGGCGCGCTCGGTGATTTCCTCACCGTGGCCGAGTTTCAGGGTCTGCTTGAGCAGGCCGTCGACGAGTGTGGTCTTGCCGTGGTCGACGTGGGCGATGATGGCGATGTTGCGGTATTCCATGTGATTCTCAGCTCCCTTGTTGTCGGAGCGGTTGGCCCTCTGCGCGCGCGCCGGCGGCCTTCTGCTCTCGTAGGCACGAAAAAGCCCGCCACACGTCTTGTGGGCGGGACACCCAAACATGAAGTTTAGCAGATTGAACGGGCCTAAGAGTGCCGGGCGCCGCCATCGCCGGTTGGAGCGGCGTTCGCCGCGGTGGGCGCCTCCGGGTCAAGGGCCGCTTCGAGGTCCAGTTCGCCCTCCTCGAGCTGACGTTCCAGTTCCGCTTCCTGAATCTCGGCGCGGGCGCGGCGCACGACTTCGCGGGCTTCGTCCTCGCGGTCGAGCTGTTCCTCAACCACGCCGCTGATCAGAGCCATGGCAACCGCGTCGGGAATGTCGGGCGAGTCCCGCTGGTAGAAGTGCTGGTACACCGCCTTGATGACAATGAGGAACGGAACGGTGAGGAACGCGCCGATCACGCCGAACACACCGCCGAACAGCACCACACCCACAATGACGCTCAGCGGGTGCAGGTTTCCGGCGCCGCCCACAATGAACGGGCTGAGCGCGAAGCCGGAGATCTGCTGGAACACCAGCACGAACAGAGCGACGTACAGGGCGCGCTGCGGGTCCTCCGCCAGTGTGAACAGCACCGGCGGAATGGTTGCCAGGATCGGGCCGACTGTGGGAATGAGCTCGGCCAGGGCGGCCAGGATGCCGAAGACCAGCCAGTTCTGCACGCCGAGCAGGTAGAAGCCCAGGGCGGTGCAGCTGCCCGTGACGAGCATGACCAGCAGCGTGGCGCGCCCCCACGCTCCGGTCTGCTTGAGAATCTGCGCCAGGGCGTACGTGGCGTTCAGCCGGTGGCGCGGCGGCACGGCGCCCAGGATCCCGTTGACAAGGGGAACCGGGTTGCCCAGCACGTACACGACCATCACCAGGGTGATCAGGCCGGTGAACAGGCCGCCCAAAACAAGACTGAGGATGCTCGGGAGCGCGGCAGTGGCGCGGGTTCCGAGTTTGCCGAGCTGCAGTTGCAGTTGCCCGATGGCGTCGTCGGGCAGCATGGCGTCCATCTGCGGGTGGGCGCGCAGCCAGGCGGTCAGTTTCGGCTCGATGCGGCTGAGGTCAAACGTGCTGCTGCCCAGGCTGCCGAGCTGCGCCGCGATGGGTGGAAGGGCGAGGAAGCCCACGCCCACCAGTACAGCCACGACCAGCAAAACGGTGAGGGCGCCGGCAGCGGCGCGCGGCAGCCAGCGTTCCAGCGTGCGGGCCAACGGGTTCAGCGCGGTGGCGACGATGACGGCCAGGGTAATGGCCAGCAGGCTGGGCGCGACCTTGCCGAAGAAGCTCAGCAGCAGCAGCAGGGCGATCACGGCCGCGGCGACCGGCATGAGGTTCACCACGAAAATGCTGGCGGGTGGCCGGGAAGTACGTGGGGCGTTCACGGCCACCTTGGTGCTGCGTGTGTGGAGTTCATGAGAAATTTAGTGTAGAGGGCCCCGCCCGGTCCTGGTGGTGGTCAGGGCCGCGCCCGCTTGATCGTCTCTTTACCCTCCGGAGGCCCACCAGGAGGAGCTTCCTGCCGTTGCAGGTGCACGGATTCCTGGACGTCCCGACAACACCGCAGGACTGGACCAGCATCCTGCCCCTGCTCAAGCTGGGGCTCGGGAGCGACGACATCGTGTTCATCACCCTGCTCGCGTTCCACCTGCCGCGTGCGCACCACGATCTGGCCCGCACCATTGAGCTGGATCTGACAGTGGTGACGCGCGTGGCGCTGCTGACTGGCATTGGGTGGCTCACGCGGAGGCCAGCATCCCTGCTCACTCCATTCAGGCTGGCGGTGATCGTCCGGGACCTGATCCTGCTGGACAAAGGGCTGTTCGTGATGGTCAAAAGTGTCCTGAAGCTGTCCCACATGGCGGCCCATTCGCTGGACACCGGAGATGGGCACCGGAGAAACGCAGGGCGAGCAGACGTCCTTGCGGGGCGTGATCATTCAGATCCCGGTGAGTGATCTGGGGTGCCGTCCGGACAGCGTCATGGTGGAGATTGGGTTCAGCGGGTACATCCCGGTGATGGCCGCAGCGGTGGTGCTGGCGACGCTGAATCATGGTAGGGCCAGCGTGCCAATCAGCCGCTCCCCGGACGCGCATCCGCCCCAGCAGCGGCTGGCGGTCACGTTTCTGCTGTTGGTGGGCACGAGTCTGGTGTCCAGGGCCTCTGGGTCGGGTGGGAAAGCGCATCCCTGTACTTCACGATCTTGTTCCCAGGCAGAGTGATCTGTTCACCGTCAGGGTGTCCCGCACGGTCCGTCATCAGACGGTGGCGCACGCGCTTCGGAACGTCGGGTGGCAGCGCCGTAAAGGTGGGTTTTCTGCCACGCAGTGTCCGCAGGACCGCTGAACAAGACGCAGCCATGTCCGGTGAAGAGTTATTGATCCCTGCGTAAATGTGTAGCATCTGAGTGTGACCGTACCTCCCTGGCGACCCAGCCGCCTCACCCGCAACCAACTGGAAGAACGACGTCTCGCCGCTCAACCTGCACTGAACGACCCCCGTCGCACGACCCGCGACCTGGCGCACCAGTTCGGCGTCGCTGAAGTCACGATCCGGGCCTGGCGAGCCCGGCTCAGATGGAACGGCGAGGACGCGCTGCGCGCGTCCCGCGCCACCGGCCGCCCCGAGAAGCTCACGGGCGCACAGCAGGACGAGATCGGTCTGATCCTGGATGGTGACGCCCGATTACACGGCTTCGAGACCAGCGGGTGGACCACGCCAAAAATCCGGCATGTGATCGGTGTGACGTATGGCATCTGGCTTGATGGCGCGCACCTGTCGCGAAAACTGAAACGCTGGGGGTTCTCGTATCAGCGGCCCGCGGTGCGGGCCGTAGAGCGCAATGAAGACGACATTGCCAGCTGGGTGCGCGTCCACCGGGACGCGCTGGGAAAAAAAAGTCCGTGAAGGTGCCACACTCGTGTTCCTGGACGAGAGTGGCTTCAGCCTGAAAACAACGAAGGTCCGCACGTGGGGGCGCTGCGGCCAGACTCCCATCATCCCGACCAAACTCCGCTGGGAACACCTGTCCGTGATCGGTGCCATCACCACAGGTGGACAGTTTCTGCACCACACGCACCGCGGCGCGGTGTGCTCAGTGCAGGTCGTGGATTTCCTTGCGCATGTCTTGCGCCACGTGGCTGGCGAAGTCATCGTGGTGCTGGATCGAGCCATGATCCACCGGTCAAAAGCCGTTCAGGCGTTCGTGCAGGAGCACGAACGCCTGTCGTTGGTCTACCTGCCGCCGTATGCGCCGGAACTGAACCCGATTGAATTGATCTGGGCGGATCTCAAGCGGAATGTGGTGGGGAACTTCTACGCGCTATCGGTGGCAGCGTTGAAAATGCGCTTGACGGTCGGATGGCAGCGAATCCGGCGCAGAGGGTTACCACTGGCCTTCATCCGGGGTGCGCCCTTCACCGTATCGTTATCGATTTAAGCAAGAATCAGTATGTCCGGCACCTACGCTCACGGCAGGACCCCGCCTGCTATCCTGAAGGTACCTAACGAGCGTTTGTTTCGACCTCTCCCCGCCCCGGAGGTTTTTCATGAAAAGCAAGAACGAGTGGATGCAGAGCGTCTACGGCCCCGCCACCCAGAAATTCCCTGAACGCAAGTACAACTTCAAGAACCTCTCTGACCTGGACCCGGAGCCGATCTACACGGCCGACGACCTGAAGGACTGGGACGCCGAACGCGACCTGGGCTACCCGGGCGAATTCCCGTACACGCGCGGCGTTCAGCCCAGCGTGTACCGCGGAAAACTCTGGACAATGCGGATGTTCGCGGGGTTCGGCAGCGCCGAGCAGACCAACGAGCGCTTCCACGCCCTGCTCCGCGCCGGACAGACGGGTCTGTCCACGGCGTTCGACCTGCCGACCCTGATGGGGTACGACAGCGACCACCCGTTCAGCAAGGGTGAGGTGGGCAAGTGTGGCGTGGCCGTGTCCTCCCTGGCCGACATGGAAATCCTGTTCCGCGGCATTGACCCGACGCAGGTCACGACGTCCATGACCATCAACTCCCCGGCGAACGCAATCTGGGCGATGTACATTGCCAACGCGCAGAAGCAGGGCAAGGATCTCGGGCAGGTGGGCGGCACCATTCAGAACGACATCCTCAAGGAATTCATCGCGCAGAAGGAGTTCATCTACCCGCCGGCGCCCAGCGTGAAGCTGGTGATCGACACCTTCGAGTGGGGCCCGAAGACCCTGCCGAAATGGAACTTCATTTCCGTAAGCGGGTATCACATCCGTGAGGCTGGCGCGACCGGCGTGCAGGAACTCGCCTTTACGCTCGCCGACGGGTTTCACTATGTGGAGAAGGCCCTGGAGCGCGGGCTGGATATTGACGAGTTTGCGCCGCGCATCTCGTTCTTCTGGGACATTCACAATGACTTTTTCGAGGAGATCGCCAAGCTCCGCGCTGCCCGGCGCATCTGGGCGCGGCAGATGCGGGACCGGTACGGCGCGAAGAGTCCCCGCTCCTGGATGCTGCGGACCCACTCGCAGACGGCAGGCGTGTCCCTGCCAGCGCAGCAGCCCCTGAACAACATCGCACGGGTCGCGATTCAGGCCATGGCAGCGGTGCTGGGCGGCACCCAGAGCCTCCACACCGACTCCTTCGATGAGGCGCTGGCACTCCCCACCGAGGAGGCCGCCACGATCGCCCTGCGCACCCAGCAGATCATTGCGTACGAGACTGGCGTGGCGGGCGTCGTGGACCCGCTGGCAGGCAGCTACTACGTGGAGAAGTTCACCAATGACATTGAAGCGGCGGCGATGGGGTACATCGAGCAGATCCGCATGATGGGCGGCGTGGAAGCGGGCATCGACAACGGCTTCTTCCAGCTGGAAATGGCCGAAGCGGCCTACCGGTACCAGCGGGAAGTAGAGCGCCGGGACCGGATCATCGTGGGTGTCAACGAGTTCGTGCAGGACGCCGTGGAAGTTCCCATCCAGCTGATCGACCCCCAGGTGGAGCGGGTGCAGGAAGCGCGGCTGGCGCAGGTCCGGCGCGAACGCGATCCGCAGCGGGTGCAGGCGGCTCTGGAGGCCCTGCGCGACACGGCAGTCACCGGTGCGAACTCCATGCCGGCGTTCCTCGAGTGTGCGCACGCGTACTGCACGCTGGGCGAGCAGATGGACGTCCTGAAAACCGTGTACGGCGAGTACGTGGAACCCGCCGTCGTGTAAAACCCCTGGCGCACCCCCGGGCCCAGGCTCTGACCCGACGTGGTGCCTGGGTTCCGCGTCTCTTGCGGCGCAGATGAGGAAGCGCTGTCGCAGGCATGAATGCCGTCCAGGCCCCCCTCAGGCTAGGGTGACGCATGACCCCCATCACCCCCACCATGTCGCTGCAAGCCATCCTGGACCGCCTGGGTGCCCAGGGCACCACCGACCGGGAAGCGCTGATCATGCGCGAGGTTCTGAATGACCACATGGGCGGCGCGACCCTGGAGGACATTCCCGACGAGGAATGGCTGCGTCTGATGGGCCTGATGGAACAGCGCAAACTGCAAGGCGACCCCAACATGCTCTGAGCGCCGCCCCGTCCGCGCCCGGCCGCTGCTCTATGCTGAGCGCACCTTGAGCACTGACGCCCAGTCCCGCCCGGCCGGCCGGCCGTCTCTCACAGTGGTCCTCAATCCCCAGGCCGGGGGCGGCCAGGCCCTCCGGTCCTGGCCCCGGCTTCGGGATGAACTTGACCGCCGCGGCCTGCGCTACACCCTCATTCAGGAGAGCAGCGCTGCGGCTGCCGCCAGCCGGGTCCAGAGTCTGGCCCCGGGCGTAGCGGTGATGGCGGTCGGCGGCGACGGAACCATCGGGGCGCTCCTGCCCGCACTGGTGAACAGCGACCGGCAGCTGGCCATCATGCCGCTGGGCACCGGGAACGACTTCGCCGGCCTGCTGGGCCTGAAACCCGGCGCGTTCGGTGAGGCGCTGGACCGGCTGGCCTTCACGCCCCGCAGTGTGGACGCCCTGCGCGTGCGCTGCAGGGCGCCGGATGGGCAGCAGACCGAGCGGTGGCTGCTGAACGGCCTCGGCATGGGGTTCGACGCGGACGTCACCGCGAACATGCCGCGCGTTCCGCGGGCCGTGCGGGGGTTCGCCCGGTACGCCTGGGCGGCGGTGATCACCCTGCGGGAACTGAAGCTGTCGAACGTGACCGTCCAGGCGGACGGGCAGGTGGTGTACGCCGGGCCGAGCGCCATTGTGGCGGTCATGAACGGCACCCGGTACGGCGGAGGTTTCCGGATCAGTCCGGCGTCTGACGTGCGGGACGGCCGCGTGAACGTCGTGGTCGGCGGGCCGATGAACCGCCTTCAGCTCGCGGACCTGATGGGGCGCGTTCTGCGGGGCGCGCACCTGGGTCACCCGCTGGTGCACACCGCGGCCGCCCAGGAGGTGACGGTGACGTGGCACCGGCCGGTGCGGGTGCATCTGGACGGCGACCTGAGTGGCGCCGTGACCGGCATGGACGTGCAGACCGTGCCGGGTGCCGTGCGGCTGCTGAACGCCTGGCGCCCAGAAGAAGGCCACCCGGGAGCTTCGTCCGCTTCCCGGGTGGCCTTCTTCTGACGTTAAGCCGTGAGGGTCGCGGCGGGCGGTTCGGCGCGCCCACCGAGCTTCTGCCAGAAGTACACCGCGGCAATCAGGCCCAGCGCGAGCAGGTTCCACAGGATGTGGGTGGGGATGATCAGGATGAAGGACGCCACGAGCAGCAGCAGCATCTGAAGCGGGTTCGTCCGGCGGTGCAGGAAGCGCAGTGTGGCGGCGCTGAACGCCACGAGTCCGATGAACGCAAAGATGATCATGGGGATGGCCTCACCCCAGCCCACGCCGCCCAGCCGCCCGTTGGCAATGAGGAGCAGCTGCGGGTTGAAGAACATCATGTACGCCAGCAGCGCGGTCCGCAGTTCGTACTGGAAGGCCTGAACGCCGGTTGCGACGGGATTGCCGCCGCTGATGGCCGCGGCGGCGAAGGCGGCCAGCGCGACTGGGGGGGTGCTGTCGGCCATGATGCCGAAGTAGAACACGAACATGTGAACAGGCAGCATCTGCGCCGGGTTGCTGGGCTCGAGGCCGGCAATCTTGGCGATGATGGGGACAATCAGGGCGCTCATCAGGATGTAGTTCGCGGTGGTGGGCAGACCCATGCCCAGGATCAGGGCAATGAGCTGCGCCATGACCAGCACCATCAGGACCGCGCCGAAGGTCGCCACCTGCGGACCCGCGAAGCCCAGCAGGCTGCGCATGCCGTCACTGGCGAGCTGCACAATGTCGGCCAGCCCGAAGCCCAGGCCGGTGATGGTCACGATCCCAACGATGATGCCGGCAGCGGCCGTGGCGATGGCAATGCCGATCATGGAGCGCGCGCCGGATTCGAAGGCTTCGATGATCTTGCGCGCGCCGTCCAGCACGCCGCGGCCCACGCCGCGGCCATCCCGGGCAGCCAGGAAGCCTTCCTGCACGAGCATCATGACCAGCATCACCACGATGGTGTTCAGGGCGACGCGTTCAGGCGTGGCGTCCGGGTTCACGCTGAGCGTGCCGATCAGGTACCCCAGCGGCAGCATGTAGTACCAGCCGGACAGCAGCGTCTGCCGCACGCGCGGCAGTTCGTTTTTCGGCACGCCCCTCAGGCCGAGCTTCAGCGCCTCGATGTGCGACACGACGAGCAGCGCGCCGTAGCACAGGAAGGCCGGAATGGCGGCCGCGAGAATCAGGCTGCGGTACTCGATGTTCAGGTTCTGCGCCATGATGAACGCCGCGGCGCCCATGACGGGCGGCATCAGCTGACCGTTACTGGAGCTGGCGACCTCGATGGCGCCGGCCTTCTCGCGGCTGTAACCGGTGCGGATCATGGTGCCGATGGTGATGTTCCCGCCGGTCACGACGTTGCTGACGGCAGAACCCGAAATCACGCCGTTCAGGGCGCTGGACAGGATGCTGGCCTTGGCGGCCCCGCCGCGGAAGCCGCCCAGCAGGCCCTGCGCGACGCGCATGAACCAGTCCCCGGCGCCCAGCTTGTCGAACACGCTTCCGAACAGCACAAACAGGAACACGATCTGGGCGGACACGCCGATCGCCGTGCCGAAAATCCCTTCGGTGTTCGCGAACAGCTGGCCCACCACCTGTGGCCAGGTCTGCCCGGCGTGCAGTTGCAGGTTCGGGCCCAGGTCCCCGCGGATCAGGCCCTTGGGGCCGGTGAGGGCGTACAGGATGAACACGGCGGCCACGATGGGCATGGCGACGCCGATGGTGCGCCACGCGGCCAGCAGGAGCAGCAGGACCATGCCGCTGCCCACCCAGACGTCGGTGCTGGTGAGCAGGCCGCCCTGTTCGTTGGCGATGTGCGGGTACTGCGTGATGAGGTACGCGGCGGTGCCGGTCGCGCCGATGCCCAGGATCCAGTCGTACCAGGGCACGCGCGTCTGGGGCTCCCCGGGCGTTTTACGGAACGGGAAGACGAGGTAGGTCAGGAAGAACGCGAAGCCCAGGTGGGTGGCGCGCAGGGTGAGGGTGTCGATATTGCCAACCTGAGCGGCGTACATCTGGTACAGGCACCAGGCGACGGCCACCAGGGTGACGAGGGTTTTCTGCCAGCTGAAGAGTTTGCGTCCGCCGGTCTCGGCGGCTTCCACCATTTCCAGGGCGCGGCGTTCCCCTTCGGTCATTTCGGCGCCGGGTGGGGTGAGGGTCGGGTCGGAACTGATGGGTCGGGTGGGGTCGCTCATGGGGTCCTCATGGGGTGAAAGGCGAACGGGCCAGCCGAACAGGAGCTCGACTGGCCCGGCAGGTGGCCGTTACTTGACGTTCAGGCCTTTTTCCCGGAAGAACTTCACGGCGCCGGCGTGCAGGGGCGCCGGGATGCCCTTGACGGCCTTCTCGTAGCTGAAGTTGGTGGCGAGGCTGGGGTGCAGCGCCTTGACGTCCGCGTCGCTGTTGAAGATGGCCTTCATGGCCTTGTACACGGCGTCCTCGCTGACGTTCGTGCTGGTCACCAGGGTGGCCTGCACGGCCACGCTGGGCACGGTGGCACCCACGCCCTTGTAGCTCTTGGCAGGAATGTTGTACCGCACGTAGAAGGGGTACTTCTTGATCAGGCTGGCGGCCTGGTTGCCGCCGACGGGCACCATGGCGACGTCCACCGTCTGCGCGATCTGGCTGATGGCGCTGGCGCCCACGCCCACCGTGTAGAACAGCGCGTCGGCGCGTTTGTCCTGCATCAGGGTGATGCCCTGCGCAGGAGACACGCGCAGCGCCTGCCCGAGGTCATCGAAGCCCATGCCGTAGGCTTCAAGGACCTGCCTGGCGGTCAGCTCGGTGCCGGAGCCCAGGTCGCCGATCACAACGCGTTTGCCCTTGAGATCAGCGATGGAGCGGATGCCGCTGTCCTTGCGGGCCACGACGTGCAGCACCTCGGGGTACAGCACGGCCATGGTGCGCAGCTTGGTGTTCGCCTTGCCCTGGAAGGCCTGCAGGCCCGTGCCCTTGTACGCGTAGTACACCACGTCGTTCTGGGCGACGGCAGCGTCAAGTTCGCCGCTGGCGATGGCGTTCACGTTGAACACGCTGCCGCCCGTGGAGCGGGCGTTGGCGCGGACGCCGGCGCCGGCGTCGTTGATCATCTTCGCCATGCCCGTGGCGACGGGAAAGTACACCCCGGTGGTGCTGCCGGAACCGATGGTGAGGAAGGTGGTGCCCTGCGCCAGGGCGAGGGCGGCCGTGCCGAGCACGAGAACCGCCGTAATCTGTTTGGTGTGTTTCTTCATGACTCCTCCGGGAGACGGTCAGGGCGGCGCCCTGACCAGAACGTGACAGGTGCGGCGATGGTACCACAGGGCAATTTATTCGCATTGGGCGTTGTTTCCCACTGTCTGGCCCTGCCCGCCGGGTGGGCGGCACCGGCCGTGGGCGCTACAGTGCGTGGCATGACGCACAGCACGCCCCCGACTGCCCAGACTCCGCTCGATCCGTCCGGCGCGAAGGCGCGGCCCGCCGGGCCGCCCATGATCGAGGCTGTGGGCGTGGAGAAGCACTTCGGCACGTTTCATGCACTCAGGGGCGTGAACCTCACGGTGCAGTCCGGCGAGGTCGTCGTGATTATCGGCCCGAGCGGGAGTGGGAAAAGTACCTTCATCCGCACGCTGAACGCGCTCGACCCGCATGACGGCGGCCGGATCACCGTGGATCAGATCCCCCTGGACGGTCAGGGGAACCTGGACGCGATCCGGCGGGAGGTGGGGATGGTGTTCCAGTCGTTCAATCTGTTTCCGCACCTGACGGTGCTGGACAACATCACGCTCGCGCCCATGCGGGTGCGCCGCCAGAGCAAGGCCGACGCCGAGGCGCGCGGCCTGGAGCTGCTGCGCCGGGTCGGCATCGAGGAGCAGGCCCACAAGTACCCCGCCCAGCTCTCCGGCGGCCAACAGCAGCGCGTCGCCATCGCCCGCGCGCTCGCCATGGACCCCAAGGTCATGCTGTTCGACGAGCCCACCTCCGCCCTGGACCCCGAGATGATCAAGGAGGTTCTGGACGTCATGAAGGAACTTGCCCGCAGCGGCATGACCATGCTCGTCGTCACGCACGAGATGGGCTTCGCGCGGGAGGTCGCCGACCGCATCCTGTTCTTCGATCAGGGCACGATCGTCGAGGACACCACCCCGGAAGCCTTCTACCAGAACCCCCAGCATGACCGCGCCAAGGCCTTTCTCAGCAAGATCCTCGGCCACTGAGGCCAGGGCCTGCGGCTCAGGGGAGGGTTCACGCTCTCCCCTTCTCTTGTGCTCCGGGCGGCTTTACGCGTCGCGCCGCAGGTTCCCGCACCCCCACCACGCGCCGGCACACAGCAGGCCGCTGAGGATGAACACGGGGCCGTACCCGGCGCGGTCGGCCAGCAGGCCGCCCAGGACGGGCGTGAACAGCGCCGCGCCGACCAGGGTGTTCAGCGTGCCGATGTAGCGGCTGCGGGCGTCTTCCGGAGCGATGTTCAGCAGGTGGTTGGTGTGCCCCAGGTTGAAACCCTGCGCGGCGACGCTGGTGAGCATGAACGCGATCAGGTACGTCCAGGTGGGCAGGTGCAGGGTGCCGACCGTCAGGGCCCACAGGGGCGCCAGGCCGTAGAACACGGTCGCGTAGCGGATGATGCGCCGCGAGCCCTTCCGTTCCGCAACGCGCTGCCAGACGAGGTTGGAGAAGGGAGCGGCGCCGGTGAGGACCATCACGAAGGTCCCGAGCGCGGCGGGGGGGTAGTGCAGGTCCCGCAGGGCGTACACCGCCAGGAACGGGTCGCTCATGCTGGCGGCGGCGAGCAGCAGCCGCACGGTGAGAAACGCGCGGAAGTGCGGGTCCCGCAGGGTTTCGGGCACGGCGCGCAGTTCGGCGCGGGTGCCCTGGGGTTCCCGGGGGGGGTCGGCGGGTTCCTGCACGAGACCGAACACCCAGTAGCCGAACGTGAAGGCAACGGTGCCCAGGGCGAAGATCAGGGCGTAGTTCAGTGGGAAGGGCAGGTCGCTGCCCAGAATGGCGCGGACGAGCAGACCTGCGCCGAAGGCGAGCAGGCCGCCGTACAGGTTGCGGGTGCCGAAGAAGCGGGCGCGGCGTTCGCTGGGGACGGTCTTGCTGATCACTTCAAGGAACGGCAGGCCGCTCACGCCGGAGGCCAGGGCGTTCAGGCTCATGGCGACGATAAACAGCGTCAGGCACAGTGCGGGCCGGTCGCTGAGCAGCGCGGCGGCCAGCACCATGAAGATGTAGGCGCTGGTTCTTACCAGGGCCGCGGAGCGGTACACCGGCAGTTTGTACGGCAGGGCGCGGACGCGTGCGGCGACGAGTAACTGGGGCAGCATCCAGCCGCCGCCGGCAATGCCGGGCAGCAGACCGATCACCCAGTTGGGCGCGCCGAGGCGGGCAGCGAAGCCGGTGAGAACCACGGCAACGCTGAGGAAGCCGTCGCCCAGGAAGACGGCCCAGCCGTTGAGAATGCCGAGCCGTTCGTTCCGGTTCCAGGGGGCCCGACGGGTCATGCGGCGCATTATCCGCCCGGACCGGTTCCGTTGACCGGGGTGGCTGGACACCCCCTCAGCTCAGGAGGTCCAGGCCGTCGAGCACGACACTGG
The DNA here is from genome assembly GCF_020229735.1 of Deinococcus taeanensis. Lineage (NCBI taxonomy): Bacteria > Thermotogati > Deinococcota > Deinococci > Deinococcales > Deinococcaceae > Deinococcus > Deinococcus taeanensis. The sequence continues at coordinate 1,367,775 of NZ_CP083455.1, forward strand.
CGTGCGCTTCCACGGTCAGGCTGTGGTCGTGGTTGTACCCGCCGGCCATCATGGTCACTACCGGCAGGCCCGCCTGGCGCGCCCAGGTGAGGACCGTGCGGTTGCGCTCCCGCACGCCGTCCAGCGTGAGTGCGAAGCGACCGAAACGGTCACCGGCCAGCACGTCCACCCCGGCCAGGTACAGCAGCAGGTCCGGCCGGAAGGCCTCCAGGGCGGGCAGGGCCTGCTGACGCAGCACACGGAGGTAGTCGTGGTCCGTGACGCCGTCGGGCAGTCCCAGGTCCAGGCTGCTGCGTTCCTTGCGGAACGGATAGTTGCGCTCGCCGTGGATGCTGAGCGTGAAGGCGCGTGGCTCGGGGCCCAGCAGGGCGGCGGTGCCGTTGCCCTGGTGTACGTCCAGGTCGAGCACGGCGACGCGGGAGGCCAGCCCGCCGGAGAGGGCGAGGCGGGTGAGGATGGCGGCGTCGTTGACCAGGCAGAAGCCTTCCGCGCGGTCCAGGAAGGCGTGGTGGGTACCGCCCGCGAGGTTGATGCCCCACCCGCAGGCGAGAGCGTCGTGCAGAGCGGCGAGGGAGCCGCCCGCGGCGCGGCGGGCGCGTTCGACCACTTCGGGGCTCCACGGCAGGCCGAAGGCGCGCTCCTCGTGGCGGTCAATCTCACCGCGCCGCCAGCGGCGCAGCCAGTGGGGGTCATGGGCGCGCGCGGCGTCCGCCCAGGAGAGGTTGGGTGTGTCGAGAATGGGCAGCAGGCCGCTCAGGCGCTCACGCACGCCGGCGTACTTGTAGGCGGGAAAGCGGTGGCCTTCGGGGAGGGGAAAGGTGTACGCGGCGGGGGTCCAGGCGCGGTAGGGGGCGGTCACGCCGTTCAGTGTGCCGCGTGGGCTGCGCGGCGGCGGCGTGAGAGGACACGGAGTACTTTGACGTTTCGATTGATTGACTTTTCACACTGTGCGCAGCCGACATTTACAGGTTGTACAAACCTTGTACGATCCGGGCAGTTCGAGCCGCCGCGTGCCCTTCCCTCTCCCCCCCGCACTGCGGGCGGCCCGAAGGAGTCTCCCCATGACCTACCTTGCCCCGACCAGCTCACTGCATCTCACGGACCCCAACCGCACCGTCCGCCGCGGGCAGACGCTGTACTACGCCGGCGACGCGGCGCCCAGCCTGTACCGGCTGGACAGCGGCCTCATGCGCGCCGTGCGCCTGACCCCCCAGGGCCGGAACCTCACCGTGCGTCACATCCGGCCCGGCGACATCTTCGGTGAGGAGTGCCTGCACGGCCAGACCCGCGGACACCAGGTGGTTGCCCTGACGGACGCCGTCCTGACCCCCATCCACCCGCAGCACCTGTCGGCCGCTGACCTGTGGGACCTGACCCGCAGCCTCAGCGCACAGCTGCAGCGCATGATGACCGACGGCGTGCACATTCAGGACGGCGACCTGCGTGAACGCATTGCCCGCTACCTCCTGAACCTCGCCGGCAGCAGCCTGGGCGGCACTCACCCGGACGGGGTCCGCTTCGTGCGCGCCACGCATGAACTGATTGCCGAGGGCACCGGCGCCACGCGCGAAAGTGTGAGCAAACTCATCGGGGAGATGCGGGATGACGGTCTGCTCAGCCCCGCCTACCGCTGCCTGACACTCACGGACGAGGCCGGCCTGCGCCTGCTGAGCGGCTACCACGGCTGAACGCTCTGCTGCCCGGCGCGCCGCCCCCACCCAGGGGCGGCGCGCCGCCTTGAGCAGGGCTCCCACCCGGCGATTCTGTCCGGCACGTAGAATGGCGCGCATGCGCATTCGCCTTGACCCCTGGCCCGTGGACCTTGAAGGCGGACAGCTGACCCTCGCCCCGTTTCAGGGGGACCTGATTGACATTGAAACGCCCCGCTGGGCGGCCATTCCGGCCCGGCCTCTTCCACAGGGCCTGCGGCGCGTGTATGTCGTGGATGGCAAACGCCGCATGGAATCCCGCGTGTTCCTGGAAGACGCTCACGGCAGCGCCGGCATGGGCGGCTTCGGGGCGTTCGTGGTGGGCGCCGTGAGCCTGTGTCCGCACGGCACCCGCCCCGCCGAACTGCTTGACGTGCGCGCGCAGCGGGTGCTGGCCCACGCGCCGGACCTTCTCGTGAATCCCACGCAGCTCTCCCCCCGGGACCCGCACACCGGGCAGCTGCTGTACACGCCCGTCGCCACCGAGGGCAGCGACCCGCTCGCGCCGCTACACCGGCTGCAGGCGCTGATGCTGAATGCCGAGCAGGACCTGTCGCACGCGTACGCGTCCAGCGTGCCTTTCGACGAGACCGACGACACTGAACCCCTCACGGCCCTGACCCTGCAGGACGGCACGCTGCGCCGCGGCGGCGCCACGCTGGGCGGCGCGGTCGTCGGGTACGTGAAGACCATGCAGACGCAGTACCTTCCGCCCGACCGGGTGGGCCTGCTGTCCGGGCTGAAACCCGGCGAGCGCACCCCGATCCTGCACATGAAGTCCGAAACGGGCCGCAGCACGCGCTTCACCTGGTACGTGCGCCTGTGCGAGGCGGCTTTCTACCAGCATCCCATGAGCGGCGTCATGCGCCTGGAAATGTACGCGCCGCCCGAACCGGACTTCCTGCCGCGCACCGTGCGTGAGGTGGCGAATCTGTCCGGCACGCTGCTGTGCCGCCTGGGCAGCGCACCGCACAAGGACCCACGTGCGCCACAGAACCTGATTCCCACCGCGGCTCTGGAGCAGGCCATGACGCGCGCCATGGGCAGCGCCGACCTGATCACGCGCCGCATCCGGGCGCATATCGCCGCGGCGTACGGCCAGGAGGCCGTCGCGTGACCCGGCCTGAAGGTCAGGGCGGGCCGCACCCGGGCGCGGTGGTGGGCATGGTGCTGGGCACGCAGGACGTCACCCCGGTGAGCTTCTGGTTTGCGGTGCTGCCCGGCGCCAGCGTGCAGCTCGACGACCTTGTGGTGGTCGGGACCCGCAAGCCCGACGGAGCGGAGGTCCGCTTCTACGGCATTGTGGATCACGTCCGCACGCGGCATGAGGGCGTCACCTTCGACAGTGACGTGCAGGACGTTGTTGCCGGGCTATTGCCTGCCAGCGTGAGCTACGCGGCGCGGGTGCTCGTGACGCGGGTGCACCCCGAGAATTTCATTCCGCCTCAGCCGGGCGACGCAGTCCGCCACGCGCGCGACGCGGACCTGCGCATGGCCCTGAGCGCTGACAAGATGGGTGACAAGGCCTTTCCCGGCGGGCTCCTGGCCGACGGGCAGGTGATGCCCATCAACTACCGGTTCGTGAACGGCGAGAACGGCGGGCACATCAACATCAGCGGGATCTCCGGCGTGGCCACGAAAACCAGTTTCGCGCTGTTCCTGCTGCACTCCATCTTCCGCAGCGGCGTGATGGGGGCCAGTGCGTCGGCCGGGCGGGCCCTGATCTTCAACGTCAAGGGTGAGGACCTGCTGTTCCTCGATCAGCCCAACCGGGATGTGACGGCGCGCGAGGCCGACGCTCAGGCGCAGAAGGGACTGCCCCGGTCGCGGTACGCCCTGATGGGTCTGCCCGCCGAGCCGTTCCGGGACGTGCAGTTCCTGGCGCCGCCCCGCCCAGGGAGCAGCGGAACGATTGTCGCGCATGTCGAACAGCGCGCCAGCGGCGTCACGCCGTTCCTGTACTCCCTGCGGGAGTTCTGCCTGCGCCGCATGCTGCCGTACGTGTTCGTGGACCGCGACGCGAGCGTGAACCTGGGGTTCGTGATCGGCAGCATTGAGGAACGCCTGTACCGTCTCGCGCAGGGGGCCGACACGCCGTACCTGACCGTGGAGGACTGGCAGCCCGACACGGAGCAGCTGCTGGACGAGGACGTCCGCTTTGACGAGATGGGCGGCGTGCGCCTCAGCACCTTCGCGCAGCTCGTGGCCTACCTGGAGTACAAACTCCTGGACGCCAACGACGGCGAGGGCGACCGCCGCTGGGTGGGCAAGCAGGCGCCCGCCACCCTGCAGGCGTTCATCCGCCGGCTGCGGGGCGTGCAGAAACACCTCACGCCGCTGGTACGCGGGGACATCACGGTCACGCAGGCCGCCCAGTACCGGCCGGATCCTCTCAAGGCGGGCGTTCAGACGACCGTGGTGGATATTCACACGCTGTCCGCCACGGCCCAGATGTTCGTGGTGGGCGTGCTGCTGCGCGACCTGTTCGAGCACAAGGAGCGGGTCGGCCGCCAGGACACGGTGTTCGTGGTGCTGGACGAACTGAACAAGTACGCGCCGCGCGACGGGGACAGTCCCATCAAGGACGTGCTGCTGGATATCGCCGAGCGTGGCCGCAGCCTGGGCATCATCCTGATCGGCGCTCAGCAGACGGCCAGTGAGGTCGAACGGCGCATCGTGTCAAACGCCGCGGTGCGGGTGGTCGGCCGGCTGGACCTCGCGGAGGCCGAGCGGCCCGAGTACCGCTTCCTGCCCCAGAGCTTTCGCGCGCGCGCCGGCATTCTGCAGCCCGGAACGATGCTGGTCAGCCAGCCGGACGTTCCGAACCCCGTGCTGGTGAACTACCCGTTCCCGGCCTGGGCGACCCGCAAGGATGAGGTGGATGACCTGCAGGGCCGCGCCGCGCAGGAGGTCGGCGAGGACTGGCTGCGCTGAGCCCCTGCGGAAGGGGAAGGCGCCACGCGGAGTCACGCGGCGCCTTCCCCTTCCGGGTGCACGGTTCAGAGCTGTTTTACGAGGATGGGAGTGGTCGTGGGCTGCTCACTGCCGCCCACGGGCTCCACACTGACCGCCACAGTCTGGCCCGCCTGCGCCCGGGCGATAACGATGCCCTGACCGTCGAACACGCCGGCGCTCACGGGCTTGCCGTCCTCGATACGCCACAGCTGGTACACGCGGTTCTCGGGCGCCAGGACGTTCAGGTGAACGTAGGCCCGGCCGTCGGGCAGGCGGATCAGCTGACCCACGTCCTGACCGTTGGCGGTCAGTGGCTGCACCTGGGCGCCGGGCGCCGCACTGTACTGGCTGAGCAGATCTTGCGGCGGTTGCGGCCGCAGGAACAGCACCCCGAGCGTCAGGGCGGCCACCACGCTCATCAGCATGAGGCGCCAGTTCAGGTGGCGTGCGGGTCCCGCAGCCGGGGCGGGCGGCGCGGCAGGCAGCACCTGGTTGGGGCGGGCGTGGGCCTGCTCACGGCGCAGCCGGGCCATCAACCGCTCCTCGGCGCCAGCGGGAACGGCCTGTGGGGGAAGTTCGTCGGGAAGGGCGTGCAGCGCGGCAAGATCGGCGTGGTAGTCGTCCATCAAGGCGGGGTCGGCCTCTAGGGCGGCACGCACGCGTGCCTCATCCGCGGGAGCCAGCTGGCCCAGGGCGAAGCTGAGGATGTCGTCTCTGGTTGTGGTCACGCGTGTTTCACCTGCCTTGCGTTTATCCTGCGCGCAGCGTTGGAGTGGGGGCGGGGCATTCAGCTGGACAGGCCCAGCTGGGTTCGCATTCGGTCAATCGCAGAACGCAAACGGGATTTTACTGTACCGACCGGCAGGCCCGTGATGATGGCCAGTTCGCTGTGGGAGTAGCCGCGGTAGTACGCGAGTTCCACCAGGGTGCGCTGCGCTTCGTCCAGACCCTGCACAGCGCGCTCCGCCATAATCTGGTTCTCAGGGTCGGGGGGGCTGGTGGGGGTGTCCCACTCCTCGATTTCGAGGGCAGTGTCGGGACGGTCACGGAGTTCCTGCAGGAACCGGTGGTGGGCGATACTCACCAGCCAGGTTTTGGCCTTGGCCCGTTTCGGGTCGAACCGCCCGGCGTGCTTCCAGGCGTTCATGAAGGCGTCCTGGACACAGGATTCAACATCATCAGCCTGACGGAGCATCCGGTGTCCGAGGGAATACAGGAGACGCGCGTAGCGCCGGTGAAGTTCCTGCAAGGCCTCCTCCGTGCCGCCGGCCATGGCGTGGATCAGTGCCTCGTCGGGCAGGTCGGGGTGCAGGGAAGGCGTCATAGATGCCTGTCAAGCGTACCAGCCTCAGGCTGGTGCCGCGCGGCCTGGAACCCTTACAGATGGTTCATCGTGCCGGTACTGTTCAGGCCTGGGGGGTGACGTCACGGGCAGGTACGGGCGCCGGCACGGCCACCTGGGCGGCCGGGGCATCCGGCGTGCTGATGCCGGCCGTCAGTTCTTCACGCAGACCCTGGGTACTCTTGCGGAATTCACGCAGGCCGTGACCGAGGCTCTTGCCCAGTTCCGGAAGTTTGCGGGGACCAAAGACGACCAGAGCGACAAGCAGAATCACGATAAGTTCGGGGGCACCAATGTTGGGCATGAAGTCTCCTCCTGGAGGGGTAAGGGGGTGGGGGGCCGCTGTTCACTCAGACATATGCACTCCGGGCGCAATTGGATCACCGGGCGTCTGCCGCAGGGGAGCGGGTACACTGCGCGCCGTGAGTACGTTGCCCTCCCCCGCCCCGCTGATCGTGACTGCCACCCCAGGCCGCCTGGACGCGGTGCTCTCAGGCCTGAGCGGCGCGAGCCGGTCGCAGGTGGCCGGGTGGATTGCCGGTGGGTTCGTGCAGGTGGGCACAGAGGTGGCCGTGAAGGCCAGCCTGAAGTTGCGGGGGGGCGAGACGCTGACCGTGCAGGTGCCGCCGCCGCCGGACGCGACGGTCGAGCCTGAACAGGTGCCGCTGGAGGTGCTGTACGAGGACGAGTACCTGATTGCGGTGAACAAGCCCGCGGGAATGGTCACCCACCCGGCGCCGGGCGTGACGACCGGCACGCTGGTGAACGCCCTGCTGGGCCGCATGGCCCTGCCGGAACAGTCAGGATTTGACGGGCCGGACGGGTACCGGCCAGGCATTGTGCACCGACTGGACCGGGACACCAGCGGCGTGATCGTGGTGGCCAAAACGGTGGGAGCGCACGCGCGGCTCGCGGCGGCGTTCAAGGACCGCGAAACCCGCAAGACGTACCTGGCGATCGCGGCGGGGCAGTGGCGGGCGCAGGAGCAGGTGAACGTGGACGTCTCAATCGGCCGGCACCCGGTGCAGCGCCAGCGCATGACGGTCGGCGGCGCCCATCCGCGTGAAGCTCAGACGCTGTTCACGCCGCTGGCCGTTCATCCGGATGGGCATGGGCGCACGCTGGCGCTGGTGCGGGCGCAGCCGCGGACGGGCCGCACCCACCAGATCCGGGTGCATCTGGCGCATCTGGGCAGCCCGATCCTGGGTGACAGCGTCTACGGCCGGGAGAGCGAGGTCATGAAACGGCACGCGCTGCACGCGCAGTTCCTGACCGTGCCGCACCCGGTCAGCGGTGCGGCGCTGCAGCTGCACGCGCCGGTACCGGACGATCTGCTGCACGCGTGGGTCACGCTGGGCGGTCAGGTGCCGGACGACCTGGAACGCGCGCCGCGCTGAACACCACTTGCTTTATGACCCCCAAGGGTGTATAGTATCAATTCGTGCGCCGCGGCGGGAAGTTCCCGGGCGGCTGGAGAGTGCCCCCACTTTCAGGACATGCTGGATGCCGTTTCAAGGGCGTTTGCTGGTCACTGGGGCTGTGCTTTCCCGAAAGGACCACAAATGAACTTTGATCAACTGATTGCGCCCGAACTCGCGGCGCGTCTCGCCGAGCGCGGTATTACGGAAGCCAGCCCCATCCAGGCCGAAAGCCTGCCCCACACCCTGCAGGGCCGCGACATGATCGGCCGCGCCCGCACCGGCACCGGCAAGACGCTGGCCTTTGCCCTGCCCATCATCAGCAAGATGGAACCCAGCCGCGAACGTGCCCGCCTGCCCCGCGCCATCGTCGTGGCCCCCACCCGCGAACTGGCCAAGCAGGTTGCCGAGGAGTTCAGCAAGAGCGGCGTCGGCCTGACCACCGTCACCGTGTACGGCGGCGCTGCCTACGCCCCGCAGGAAAACGCGCTGCGCCGTGGCGTGGACGTCGTGGTCGGCACCCCCGGCCGCCTCATTGACCACCTCGAACGCGGCAACCTCGACCTCAGCGCCGTAGAATTCGCAGTGCTGGACGAAGCGGACGAAATGCTCTCCGTCGGCTTCGCCGAAGCGATCGAAACCATCCTGCAGAAAACGCCGGAAACCCGTCAGACCATGCTGTTCAGCGCCACCCTCAACGGTGACATCAAGCGCCTGTCGCGCAAGTACCTGAACGACCCCCTGCTGCTGGACATGGTTGGGGAAGGCAAGAGCCAGGCGGCGCAGACCGTCGAGCACCTGAAGGTGAAGGTGGGCCGCACCCGCACCCGCGTGCTCGCCGACCTGCTCACCATCTACAACCCGGAAAAAGCCATCGTGTTCACCCGCACCAAGCGTGAAGCGGACGAACTGGCCAACGAACTGATTCACCGCGGCATTGAAAGCGAAGCGCTTCACGGCGACCTCGCCCAGAGCCAGCGTGAACGTGCCCTCGGCGCCTTCCGCAATGGCCGTGCCAACGTCCTGGTCGCCACCGACGTGGCTGCGCGTGGTCTGGACATTCCGGAAGTGGACCTGGTGGTGCAGTACCACCTGCCGCAGGACCCCGACAGCTACGTGCACCGCTCCGGCCGTACAGGCCGCGCGGGCCGCACCGGCACGGCCATCATCATGTACAGCGACCGGGAAAACCGCGAAGTGATGGGCCTGGAACGCGTGACCGGCGTGCGCTTCATCGAGCGTCCCCTCCCCACCCCCAAGGAAGTGCAGGCCGCGAGCGCCCGCACCAGCGCCGACATGGTCCGCAAGGTGGACACCGGCGTGGCGAGCACCTTCCAGGCGGAAGCCGAACGTCTGTTCAGTGAGCTGGGCCTGGAAGCCCTGGCGCGCGCCCTGGCGAAGATCAGCGGCGTGACCGAGCCCGTCAAGGCCGCCAGCCTCCTCAGCGGCGAGGAAGGTCAGACGACCATCGTGCTGCACGCCGAGCGCATGAGTGTGGCGCGCGCCGTGGCCGTCATCGCCCGCAACAGCGACCTCGACACCCGCCGGCTGGGCAAGGTCCGTCAGTGGCGCGGCGGTGCGGTCGCCGACGTGCCCAGCGAATTCGTGGAGAAACTCCTGGCTGCCAGCCCGCTGGAAGGTGAGGTGCAGGTGGAAGTGGCTCAGGAACTCCCCGAACTATTCGAGCAGCCCACCCGTGAACGCCGTGAAGGCAGCGGCGGCTACCAGGGTGGCCGTGGCTACCGCGACGACCGTGGCGGTGGCGGTTCGCGCGGCGGGTACCAGGGCGGAAGCCGTGGCGGGCAGGGTCAGGGCCGCTGGAGCCGTGACCGTGACGACCGTGGCGGACGGCCCCGCGAGGACTTCGCGGACCGCGAGTTCGTGCCTTCCAGCCGCTGAACGCTGATATCAGTAAACGCCCCCTCCACACAGGAGGGGGCGTTTGCATGCTGAAGGGCGGTACCCTGACTGGAACGGGTGGCACTCAGGCCAGAGTGCTCCGCACGTGCAGCGCGCGCCGGGAGCGGGTCTGGTCAGTCGCGGGGGCGGCGAATCGCGGCGAACAGCAGGGAGAACACCACCACGGTCACCAGGTACGACGCGAGGGAGATCAGAGGGTTGAAGGCGGGGCTGAGCACGTCGTGCGCGAACTTGTAGATGGCGTAAGGTACCGCCCAGCCCAGGGCGTACAGGCCTGCCCGGGCGAGGAAGGCCCGCGTGAGCACGGCCTGAGGGAAGTACCGCATGGGCAGCAGCATCGCCGGCAGCAGCAGCAGCTGGGCCAGGAAGAACCAGGCGGGCAGCGCCTCCAGGCCGTAGTCGAGCGCGGCAAAGACAATGTTAAGCGCCCCAATCACCGCGCCGGTGATCAGGGCCGTTCTGAGCATCTGGGCATTCACCCGGTTATGCTGCCACGTTGCGCGCCGCGGGGAGGCGGACTGGACTGCATTCCGCCTGGCCCGCCTCAGCTGAGGCTGCTCATGCTCGACTCAGGGTAACGGGTGCCCTGCGCCGCGCCGGGCGGGAAGGCGGCGTCGATGCGGGCCAGTTCGTCGGGGGTCAGTTGCACGCTGAGGGCCCCCAGGTTGTCCTCCAGGTACTTCACGCGCTTGGTGCCGGGGATCGGAACGAGGTCCGGGCCCTGCGCCAGCACCCAGGCGAGGGCCAGCTGCGACGGCGTGCAGCCCTTGTCGGCCGCCAGGGCGCGGACCTCGCGCACAAGGTCGAGGTTCTTCTGGAAGTTCTCCCCCTGGAAGCGGGGGTTGTGCTTGCGGAAGTCGTCGTCGGCAAGGTCGTCCGGGGTGCGGATCTCACCGGTCAGGAAGCCCCGGCCCAGCGGGCTGTACGGCACGAAGCCCACGCCCAGTTCGCGGCAGGTGGCCAGCACGTCCTGCTCCGGGTCCCGGGTCCACAGGGAGTATTCGCTTTGCAGCGCCGTGATGGGGTGGGTGGCGTGAGCCCGGCGCAGGGTGTCCGGGCTGGCTTCACTGAGCCCGATGGCGCGGACCAGACCCTCGCGCACAAGGTCGCTCATGGCTCCGACGGTGTCCTCAATTGGGGTGTCCGGGTCCACACGGTGCAGGTAGTACAGGTCCACGTGGTCGGTGCGCAGGCGCTTGAGGCTGCCTTCAATGGCCTGCCGGACGTACTCGGGCCGGCCGTTGACGCGCCGCCCACCAGGGGCGTCCGGAGCGAACTGAATGCCGAACTTCGTGGCGAGAATCACGCGGTCGCGTTTGCCCTGCAGCCAGCCGCCGAGGAGTTCCTCGTTGGTGTGCGGGCCGTACATGTCGGCGGTATCGTAGAAGGTCACGCCCAGCTCCAGGGCGCGGTCCAGGGTGCGGAGGTTCTCGCTGTCGTCGCGCGGACCGTAGAAGGCACTCATGCCCATGCAGCCCAGGCCGAGGGCAGACACAGTGAGGGTTCCGAGGGTACGGGTGGGCAGGGGGCTGGGGGTCATGCGGGGCTCCTCTGCGCGCCCAGGATCCAGGGCAGGGCGCGCGGCATCAGGCGGGGCAGGATGAGCAGGGACTGCAGGGGAACGGCGATCAGGGTGACAACCAGAGTGATGACGGGGACGGGAGTGTGTCCGGCCAGAACCGGCAGGACCAGCAGCAGAACAGCCGTGATCAGGGGGTACGTGACCGCCCACACCAGCAGGGCCACGCGGTGGTGTGCCGCGCCGAGCAGCGCGGGAAAGCGGACCCAGCCGCGCGTGAGGTGTTCAACCAGCGGAAACATGACGTAATGGGTGAGGGGCACGAGCACTGCGGTGAGTAGCAACGCGATCAGCGGCGTGGGAAAGCGGCCCAGCAGAAACGGCCCGAGCACCAGCAGCAGCGCGGTGATACTGGGGTAGATCCCCAGCCACCGCCCCACCATGAGGCGCACGGGACTGGACGGTCCAGGCCGGTTCATGCGTACTCCGGGGCAGACGCCGCGGCGCGTTCAGGCGAAGGCGCCTGGCCAGAACAGCGCAGTTCATCGTACCGGGCGATCTTGTTGCGGATGGCCTCCAGGGCGCGCTTCATGTCCTCGAGCTGCCGCGCGACGTGCCGCTCGTGCGCCACCAGCAGGACGCGGCGCTGCGGAATGCTCGCGTCACCCTGGCGGAACAGCGCGGCGTAGTCGCGCAGGCCAGCCATGGGCATGCCGGTGCCCCGGAGGTAGATCAGGAAGGTCAGAAAGCGCAGTTCAACGTCACTGTAGCGGCGCTCTCCGCTGCCTGTGCGCGGCACGCTGAGGAGCCCTTCGCGGTCGTAATAGCGCAGGGTGTGGGGGCTCACGCCGAGTCTCAGCGCGGCGTCCTGAATGGTCAGTGCGGTGGGTGGATCGGCCATGGGCGCACCGTACCCCTTCGAGCGCGCTCTAAGTCAAGGGCCAGGAACCAGATGAAGCGCCGGTAAAGCCCTGCGCCCGCTGCCCATGCAGGACGCCTCAGGAGCAGCCCGTATCGAGCAGAAGCTTCGGGCGGAATTTCAGGCCATCTGCCGCCACCAGATGAGCCGGCACGCCATTCACGTGCCGCATGGCCCGTTCCGGCGCCACGCCGTGCAGGTGCCCGTACACCACCAGATCCGGCCGGGCGTCGTCTATCACGCGGGTCAGTGCATTGCCCGGGTACGGCGGCGAGGCTGGCGGGTAATGCAGCATCAGAATCAGGTGATCACCGGGCCGCCGCACAGCTCGCGCCGCGTTCACGCTCAGCGCGAGGCGCTCGCCCTCACGGGCCAGCAGACGGTCATCCTCAGCACTCAGTGGTTCGTGTCCGGGCGTGACCCAGCCGCGTGAACCGCACACCACCACGTTCCCCACCCGCACGGCGTCGTTCACCACAGCCAGCATGCCGGGCGGCAGGGCGGCGCGCAGCTTCGCGGCGGTCGGCCACCAGTAATCATGATTTCCTCGCAGCAGCACCTTGGTGCCGGGCAGCGCAGCCACCGGCGCCAGATCCTGCAGGGCGTCCGGGAGGCGCATGGCCCACGACAGGTCACCGGGCAGCAGAACCAGGTCCTCGTCGCGCACCGCGGCGCGCCACTCGTCAAAGATGGCCTGCGGGTGACCGGCCCACTGCGACCCGAAGACCGTCATGGGTTTCGGGGTGGTGAAGGCGAGGTGCAGGTCGGCGATGGCGTACACGCGCATGTTCTCTCCAGGGGTGACAAAAGGCCCTCCCGCGCTTGGGGAGGGCCTTTTGGCGATGGTCGGGGCGAGAGGATTCGAACCTCCGACCCCTTCGTCCCGAACGAAGTGCGCTACCAGGCTGCGCTACGCCCCGACTTCCGACCATCACCCGCACCGTCTGGCGGCAGGGCAGGGAGAAGTCTACGCGCGGCCCTCTGGGGTGTCAAGCGCGCTGCAATCTGCCGATCGCGCACCGCAGCGCCAGCTTTTCCGGAAGGGAGCCGCTGAACGTCAGCAGCCCGCGTCCTCGCCGGGTGCTGCGGCTCAGTCCTCCAGGTCGTCCGGCAGCTCATCGGGAAGGTCGGGAACGTCAGGCAGCTCCGCCACGAACGCCCGAATCACGGGCCAGATCACGCTCCCGGGATACCCGCGCCGCGCGAGAAACGAGAACGCACTGGCCTGCGGGTCCCTCTTGCGGGCAAACGACGACCAGCGCCGCGCGAGGAGGGCCTGAACGGCCTGCACCTCGTCATCCGGGTCACGGGCACTGACCGTGTCTCGGATCAGGTCCTCGCTCACGCCGCGCCGTTTCAGGGTCTGCCGCACACGCATGGCGCCCACTCCGCGCCGCGCGCCCTCCACGCGGGCGACCTGCTCGTCGTTCTGGTACCCGAGCTCCTGCACGCGGGTCAGGATGTCCTCCACCAGGTCCAGGTCCGTGCTGCGCCGCTCCAGCCTTGCGCGGAGTTCCTGGGCGCTCAAGGCGCGCTGGCCCAGCGCGCGGAACGCATAGGCGAGCAGTGCGTCGCGTTCTTCCTGCGGGGTGCGGGGCGCGCGCGGCGGGGTGGGCGCGGCGTCCGGGCCGGTGCGGGCCTCCGGGCGGGGGCGTCGTCCTTTCATGCGGGTCAGTATGCCGCTTGCTGTGCGGCGCAAAGGCGGGTATAGTCACGAGGTTGCCCACCAGTTACGGTGAGCGGCCCGGGTGCTCAGCCGTTCAGCGAGACGGCACCCCGGTGCGCTGCGGAAGCAAGTTCGCTTCCCGGACGCTCGCGTTCCCCGGTTCGGGAACCGCCCCGATCCGCCGGACAGGCGGCGGGTGAAAAGGAGAACACACATGGCCCTTCGTCACAAGTCCGCCCAGAAACGTCACCGCCAGAGCCTCAAGCGCCGCCTGATCAACCGCAGCCGCAAGAGCACCATCAAGACCTTCACCAAGAAGGCCGTGGTAGCCGCCCAGACTGGCGCCGAGGACATCGCGACCCTGCAGGCCCGCGCCGAGAGCCTGATCGACAAGGCCGCCAAGGGCAGCACCCTGCACAAGAACACCGCGGCCCGCAAGAAGAGCCGTCTGGCCAAGGCGATCAACCGCGCCAAGGCCACCCAGCAGGGCTGAAGTCCCTCAGAACGCAGCGCGCCGGACCAGTCCGGCGCGCTGCGTTCTGGTTCAGGGTGGGCCGCCGTAGTACAGGGGCGCGCCGAGCGAACCCAGCGACCTTAGCAGCCCTGAACCTCAGACCCTGCCAGTGGAGGTCATGAGACGGGTTGAGGCTGAAATCCCCCGCCTCCGTGCCGGATCAGGGGGGCTTGGCAACAGGTACAGCGGCCTGCATGCCCGCGTGGATTCAGGCTGCGCAGCGCACCCACACGCGTTCTGTGCCCGGTTCTCAGGAACAGGCAGTGTCCAACTGTGCGGACGCGTTCAGGCTCCGCGGGCCGTCCTCTCAGGGCTGGAGCCGGGCACGCGTCGCAGCCTGAGGCAGGTGGCATGGCCGTCCGCCAGCCGGGGGTCGTTGCTGAAGAGCCCTGAGAGGAGGCGCAGGCTGAGTGGAGCAGCGCGTGACTTCAGGCCGTGGCGTAGTACTCACGCGCCGTTGGTCAGGCCTGGGCGCCGCGCGCCTCGACCACGCTGGCCAGCACCCGGGCAACCTCATGGATCTCCTCGGCGTTCTGGCCCTCGACCATCACGCGGATCAGATTCTCGGTGCCGCTGGGGCGCAGGTTCACGCGGCCTTTGCCGTGCAGCTGCGCCTCGGCCCGCGCTACGGCCTGCTGCACCTCGGGGTCCAGGGCGATGGCCTTCTTGTCGCTCACGCGGACGTTCACCAGGGTCTGCGGGAACATCACGAGGTCGTCATGCAGGGCGTCGAGGGTCGTGCCCAGTTTGTTCATGCTGTCCAGGGTCAGCAGCGCCGTCAGGACGCCGTCCCCGGTCGGTGAGACATCCAGGAACAGGATATGCCCGCTCTGTTCGCCGCCCAGGTTCAGGTGCTGCCCGTGCAGGCGTTCATGCACGTACCGGTCGCCCACCGCGGTGCGTTCCAGCGGGATGCCCGCCTCGCTCAGTTTCACTTCCAGGGCCATGTTCGCCATGATGGTGGTGACGACCGCCGTCTCGCCGCGCGCGCGCGCATTCAGAAGGAGCATGTGGTCACCGTGGACGACCTGTCCGCGGCTGTCCACGAACAGGGCGCGGTCGGCGTCGCCGTCGAAGGCAACGCCCAGGTCGTACCCGCCTTCACGCACGATGCGCTGCAGGTGATCCATGTGCGTACTGCCGCACCCGCGGTTGATGTTCCGGCCGTCCGGGGTGGTGTACACCGCGAACACGTCCGCGCCGGCCGCCTGGAACACCTTGGGGCCCACGCGGTACGCGGCGCCGTTGGCGCAGTCCATGGCGATGCGCAGGCCGCTCAGGTCCGGCGCGTGCGTGAGGAGGAAGTTGACGTAGAGCCGTTCTGCTTCGGTGTAGTTGGTGACACTGCCCAGATCCACGCCTGTGACGGGCGTGAGGTCCGGCACGCGGTCGATGGCGGCCTCGATCTGCAGTTCGGTGGCGTCACGGAGTTTCTGACCGTCCGCGCCGAAGAACTTGATGCCGTTGTCCTCGTAGGGGTTGTGCGAGGCGCTGATCACGACGCCCGCATCGGCCTTCAGGTGCCGGGTCAGGTAGCTGACGCCGGGGGTGGGCAGCACGCCGAGGTGCACGACGTTCACGCCGCGGCTCGTGAGCCCGGCGGCGAGGGCGGCTTCGAGCATGTCGCCGCTCTGGCGGGTGTCCTTGCCGATCACGACCGTGGCGCGCGGATTCTGCTCTTTGAGAACCTCGCCGGCCGCGGCGCCGAGGGACATCACCCACGCGGCGGTCAGGGGGTAGGCGCCCGCGACAGCGCGCACGCCGTCCGTTCCGAAATACTTCCGTTCACTCATGGTGGCGCCCATGATACGCGGCGGGCGCGGCTGAGCCTCCGTGCAACCCCGGCGGCGCCGGTCGCGTACTGTGAGGCATGAGTGGATTCTCTGTCGGATCGTTCTCGTTCAGTCGCAGCGGCCACGGTCACCGTGGAGGGGTGTTCGGGCACCGGAGCCATTCGTCGTTCAGCCATGGGCATCACCGCACGCAGTACGGGCATGGCGGGCACTACCGTCAGGTGAGGCGCCGCTCCCCACTGGGGTGCATGGGCGTGTTCGTGGTGGGAGCTGTGGCTGCCGGGGGGAGTCTGGCGGGCCTGATCACGCTGCTGAGCTGATGCCGCTGGGGGCGTGGCTGCGTGACGTGGCGCGCGCCGGGACGGGTGAGGTGGCCGTGGACGCCCGCGTGTGGCCGCGGCGGCTGCGCCGGGCGTTTCCGGGGTCGCAGCTGCGGGAGGCCTGGGTGGGTGAGGGGGCCGCGTTTGCGCGCTACGCAAGCCGAAGGGGGCCGCTGTTCCTGAAGTACCTGCCGGCCGGGTGGCGCGACGCGCGGGCCGCCGAGCGGCTGGACCGGGAGGCCGCGTACCTGCGCACGCTCGCCCCCCTGTCGCCGGTGCCGTACGCGCCGCTGCTGCACGCCGCGGCGGACCCGGCCCGGCCGCTGGCACACCTGCTGACCCGGGACCTGACGGACGAAACGACCGGCTGGGGCTTTTTCCGGTCAGATGAGGAACGGGAAGAAGGCCTGCGGGATGTGGTGCGTCTGCTGGCGCAGCTGCACGCGTTCTGGGCCGGGCCGGGGCAGCGGCACCTGGGACCCGAGTGGGAGTGGCGGCCGGACCGGGCCACGCGCCGCGCCGCGGTCCTGGGCGCCGACCCGGCCCTGGTCCGGTTCCCGGATCAGGTTCAGGCTGCGGTGCAACTGGCCGCAGAGGCGCTGCCCGGCCTGCTGCGTGACGCCCCGGTGTGGACGCTGGTGCACGGAGACATTCACGCCGGGCAGGTGCTGTGGCGCCGTGACGGGAACGGCGCCGTGCTGATTGATTACGGTCAGGTGCATGCGAGCGTGCCGGGCGAGGACCTCGCCCACCTGCTGGCGCTGCGGCTGGGGGTGGAGGAGCGGCGCCGTCTGGGCGGGGATCTGCGCGCCACGTACCACGCCGCCCTGAGGGACGCTGGTCTGTGTTTCAGCCCGGGTGAGCTGGCGGCTCAGGAACGGGCGGGCCTGGCCCTGAACGTGCTGTCCACGGCGCGGCAGGCGCTGCGGCGCGGCACGCCGGGCGTGCTGGGGGCGCTGGACGCCGCCGCTCAGGTCTGGCTGGAGGCGGACGCTGCCCAGGCCCACTGCACCTGATCGGCGCTCAGGAACACCCGGTACCGCTCCAGTTCCCGCTCCAGTGCGCCTGTAAACCGCGCGGTGATGCGGCCTCCGGGCCGCAGCCCGACGTGCGCCTGCAGCGTTCCGTGGTGCACGCTCATGGTCACCCAGCCCACCGCACGCTCCGCCCGGAAGAGCGGCAGCGCGTAGTACCCCATGGTGCGGCGCGCGGGCGGCGTGTACGCCTCGAAACGGTACGCCCAGCCATGCAGGTGCTCGAATCTCCGGCGGTCCCAGACCAACGGGTCAAAGGGATTCACGATCCGCACCCCACGGGGCACCGGCAGGCTGTCCAGGGCCCAGTCGGCAGGCCATACGTACCGCACCCCCTCCACCTGCGCGCCCCGGAGGTCCTCCCGAACCGCAGCGCGGAATGCGGCCCGCAATCTGGGCCGCAGGTGCGGCAGGCCGTACCTGGACAGGCCGACCAGATACCCCAGGCTGGCTTCGGGCAGCGGGCCGTACAGGGCGGCCAGCAGGTGCACCACGCCACGCACCCTTTCCGGGTCCGGCAGAGGTGCCTGCCGGTACTGGTCGAGGTGCGGCGCGGGGCCGTACACGCGCACCCCGGCTTCCCGCCGGACGACACGCGCCTCACCGCGGTAATGCAGGGCGTCCAGGACGCGGGTGGTGGCGTTGCTCTGGCCGCCCCAGGCGTTCACGACGCGCGTCTGTCCCAGCGCGGCCGTGACGTCCCGCGGGTGCAGTTCGCCCCGCTCGCGCAGCAGGTCGCGCACACGGGCCAGCAGCTGCGGGTGGTCACGCTCCGCGCGGGTGGCCGTGACGCGCGGGTGCAGCAACCTCTGAACGCCGCGCGTCACGAAGCCGTAGTTGGGAATCACGTCCTCCTCGGCGTCCAGCGTGGGGTACAGGCGTTCCAGGTCTCCGGCGCGGTACCCGCGGACGCGGGCCAGCAGGGCGAGGTCCTGCGCGCGGGCCGGCGCGCGAATGGGGTCGGCCTGCACGAAGCCCATGCGGTTCAGGGCGGCCTGCACGGACCGTTCGGGGATCAGGGTCCGGTACGCGGCGGCGCGCAGGGCGGCCAGGGTGGGATCGGGCGTCACGGCGCGCAGCGTAGCAGGCGCCACACATGACAGGAGAGGCGCGCCAGCAGCGCGCCTCTCCTGTCATGTGGCCCCGGCCGGTTTACTTGATGGTGCCGTTCAGACCGTTCGGGTAGAACCCGCCCTTGCTGGCGTTCGGCGCGAGGTACACGATGTTCAGCACCTCGCGTGTGGTGCGTGGGTAGGCCACGCCGTTGCGGTCGGCCGGCGCGAAGACGGCCATGCCGTTGGCGTCCGTGAGGCCCTGGTCCTTCATGCCGCCCACCTTGCCGCGCAAGGCGCTGATGGCCTGCACGACCTGGCCCACGTACAGGCCGGCAGCGGCACTCACCTGACGCTGCTGGAACAGCATGGAGCGGATGGCGCCGCCGTGGTACGCCTCGACGGCCAGAATGCCGGCTGCGGCCTGCAGGTACGCGGGGTTGGTGATCAGCGTGGCGGCGCCGTTGTAGGCCGTGACGCCCACGTCTTCAAAGATGAACGCGCCGTGCAGGAAGAACAGGTCGTTCGCGAAGGGGTTGAAACCGTCGATCTTCCCGCCGGACGCGGCCTGCCCGGCGGCGCGGAACGCACCGTTCAGGTCGATGACGGGGCGGGGCGCGGCGCCCTTGCCGAGCGCGCCGTACAGGAACTTCACGTGCGAGAGTTCATCTTCGGCGATATCGCGGGCGAGCGCCTGCACATTCGCGTCCTTGAACTGCATGCCGCGGTCCTGGTCGAGGCTGGCGGGCAGGATGATATCCGCGCCCCCACCGATGCGGCGCAGTTCCTTGATGCGGCCCACGGCAGCCAGGTAGAAGGCGGCTTCGAGGTACTCCAGGTTCAGGGCGAAGTTCAGGACGTCCCCGTCGATGTTCTTGGCGGGAATGGCGGCGGCGGTGCCGGCGAGGCCCATTGCGGCGGCGCCCAGGCCGAGCTTGCCGAGGAATCCGAGGGCGCCGCGGCGGTTCATGGCGCTGTCGTTGGTGGCGTCGGCGAGAATCTGCTGTTCGGTGGTGTCGTGGGTCATGGCGTTCTCCTGGGAATGGTCAGCCCGTGGACCGCGCCGTGGGCGGGTCCTGATGGGGGTGGGGGCGTCTGCCACGGCCGTGTGTGCGGCGGGCACTTCTGTTGACACTCAGCCTTATGCAGGTGTGCACCCGGTTGGATCACCGGGTCTGCGAGCATGAAGGGCACATGAAGACCGGTGCGCCGCTACAGTGAACGCATGAGCGTCCAGCCCACCCTGTTCGAACGCATCATTGCCCGGGAACTCCCGAGCGAGATCGTGTACGAGGATGAACGGTTCATCGCCATCCGCGACATCGCGCCGCGCGCGCCCATTCATCTGCTCGTGATCCCCAAGGTGGTCACGCACCGCATGGACGACCTCACGGACCCGGTTGTTCTGGGGGAGCTGTGGCTCACCGCCATGAAGATCGCCCGGCAGCATGCCGAGGATTACCGTCTGGTGGTGAACTGCGGCCCTGGCGGCGGCCAGGTTGTCTTTCACACGCATATTCATGTGCTGGCCGGCTGGGCGAACGGTCCGGACAGTCACACGTGATGACCCGCGAGTTCGACGCGGTGCTGTTTGACCTCGACGGGGTGCTGGTGGACAGCGAGGCCCTGGCCGAAGCGGTGTGGATGCGAACCCTGGCGGAGCACGGCCTTCCTCTCGCTGTAAACGAGTTCTCGCATCTGGCGGTGGGACAGACCTTTGCGAACGTGCTGCTGCGCCTTCAGGATCTGCACGGCTGGACGGCCAGCGACGCGTTCCTGCCCATCCTGGAAGAGCGCTTCAATGCCGCGTTTGATACTCTCTCGGCCATTGACAACGCGCGTGAGACGCTGGAGGGCCTGAAACGGGCCGGCATTCCATTCGCAGTGGCGAGTAACAGTGAACGCGGGCGCCTGCACCTCAAGCTGCGCACGGCCGGCCTGAGCACGCTGGTCGGGGAACACGCCTACGATCCGTCGTGGGTGGGCGGACGGGGCAAGCCTCTGCCGGACCTGTACGTGTTCGCCGCGCAGCGGCTGGGTGTGGACATCCGGCGGTGCGTGGTCGTGGAGGACTCCGCTCCGGGCGCCACGGCCGGCATCCGGGCAGGCGCGGCCGTGTACGGACTGCTGGCCGCTGGCCACGTGCATCCGGACGGAGAGGCACAACTCCGGTTGGTGGGCGCAGCGAGGGTGCTGTGGTCGCACCGCGAGTTGCAGGGTGCACTCGGCCTGAACCCACCAGTCTGAGTGAAGGTGAATTGGCAGTCGTGCTGCCTTCTGTGTACTTGACTTGAAAGTCTACATATGTTGCTATTGGTGCATGCCGCGCGCCCCCAACACCAGCCCCCACACCAGGACCGTCCTTGGTGCCCTCCAGAGCACCTACCCCCAGCACAGCTACGGCTACGACCTCAGCAAAAGCACCGGCCTGAAAAGCGGCACCCTCTACCCCATCCTTCAGCGTCTCCATGAACAGGGATACCTCGACGCCCAGTGGGAGGAGTCCCCGCACCCCGGGCGCCCCCCCCGGCACACCTACCGCCTCACCCACGCCGGCCTGCAGCTCGCCCGCGAACGCCAGGGCACCCTCACCCCCTCCATCCGCACGCCAGGAGCGCTTACATGACCCCAGACGAATGGACCGCCGGCATTCACAACGAGGCCGACAGCGTGAACGACCTCACCTGGGCACAGGACACCAGAGCCCACCTGCACCGGCAGCGCCGCGCCCGCACCGCTCTGAGCACCCTCCTGGTTGCAGGCGGCAGTCTCGGTGCGAGTGCCGCCGTCACGCTAGGCACCCTGTGGGACGTCCTGTCCCGTGAAGCGGAACGTAACGACGTGAGTACGTTCACCTTCCTGACCTGGAACGCCCTGGGCAACCCACAGCCTGTGACCACCATCATCAACAGCGCTGACCCTCAGCTGCCCACCACCGCCCTTCTGCTGGCCCTGTTCATGCTGGCTGCCGTCGCCACCCGCCTGCACGTTCCGCGGTGGCTCACACTCCTGAGCGCCGCTCTGGGTACCCTCACCATCAGTACCCTGGCCCAGCTCGTCCTGCCGAATTTCGCAGGCTTCCCCGCCTTTCCCCTGACTGCAGCGCTGGGCGTCGCCACACTCGGCATCCTGCTTGGCCTGCCCTTCAGGCACTCCCGGAGGCCGGCATGACGCCCGAAGAGTGGCAGCGGGGCATGCGCAATGAGGCGGCGAACGTGACCGACCAGCAGTGGATCATGGAAACCCACTGGGCAGCAGGCCGATTCAACGGGCGCCAGAGTCTGCGGGCAGCAGTCGCGTTCGCCCTGCTCGGAAGTGCGCTGGTACTGCTCAACGCGTTCTCCTGGCAGCAGGAGAGACCGGCGCAACTCTGGCTGGGCGTCATGACAGTCACGGGCGTCGTGGGCACACTGCTGGGAGCACGGCGCGTGGGTGCCCTGGAAGCAGGGGCGGGGGCTCTTGCCTTCCTGCCAGGCGCATGGCTGACCGTCGTGGCCTTGCAGGCCATTTTTGGACACCACGCGCCGGCCAGTCCCGGGTTCGAAAATGAAGCAGTGACAACTCTGGCAGTGATCGCAGCAGGCGCAGCCAGCGTGGTCAGAAGCCTGAGACCACCTGCACTGCCCGCCTGAGGACAGCGGCGGCGGGCCGATCCCACACTGAGGGATCGGCCCGCCGCCGCTGAGGTTACGCGAGGGGCAGTTCGATCATTCCCCCCGGTCCCCCGGTCTCCTTCCGGCCTTCCATGCGGGCGGTGACGGCCAGGCCGGTGGGCGTCTGCGCGAGGCCACCGTCGGCGGTTTCACGCAGCGCGGCGGGCATCATGCGCCCCACCGACGCCATGGCGCCCAGAACCTCGTCGGGAGGAATGAACGACTCCAGCTGCGCCAGGGCCAGCTGCGCGGCGCTGACCGCGTGCACGGCGTAAAAGGCGTTGCGGCTCACGCAGGGCACCTCCACGTACCCGCCCACCGGGTCGCACACCAGGCCGATGGTGTTCATCAGGGCCAGAGACGCGGCGTGCACAGCGGCGCGCGGCGTTCCACCCAGCAGTTCCACAATGGCGGCGGCCGCCATGGCAGCGCTGGACCCGATCTCCGCCTGACAGCCGCCAGCCGCGCCGCTGATGAACATCCGCTTGCTGATGGCCTTGCCGATCCCTGCGGCGAGAATCATGGGATCCACAAGGCGTTCGTCCTCAAGGCTGAGGTGGTCAGCCACGCCGATCAGGGCGCCGGGGATGGTCCCGGCGGACCCGGCCGTCGGGGCCGCGACAATGCGGCCCATGCGGGCGTTTTCCTCATTGACGGCCATGGCGTACGCCTGCACGCGTTTGAGCAGCGGCGCGCCGAGGACGTCCGGGGCGTCCCAGAGTCCCTTGGCGTTCCAGCCCACCATGCCGGTGATGCTCCGGGCGTCACTGCTGAGGCCACGCTCGATGCTGGCGCGCATTTCACGGATGCGGCGGAGCATCTCGGTGCGGATGTCGTCGGGGTTCAGGCCGGTTTCTGCGCAGTCCTGGGCGAGAATCCAGGCAGAGGCGGGAGCGGGGGCGTTGAGGATGTCATCAAGAGTGGTCATGGCGTCCTTCGGTGCAGTTGGTGAGGGTCAAGTGCAGAGATGAACTCATGGTACGGCGCAGCCTGTCTAGCTGAATCAGCGCCACATGAAGGCGTCCAGAGCGCATGGACGCATCCGGCGTGAGAGGCACGCCCCAGCTGGCCCCGCGCCTCTCCGCGCCACCACCGGAAACCGGACACCCCACCTTCAATGCCGGCCACGCATTTCCTCTCAATACAACATGAACCAGCAGGCCAACCATCCACGGTGCCGCTCCTCAGGCATGATTGACGCCCACGGCAAGACCGGAGGAGAAGTTCACAGCCGGTCCACAGGATGGCCGGATTCACTCCACCCCGGGAGAACCCGCGCCCCTCGTCCCCCACCCTGCACTACGGAAACCGTCACGCACGCCACCCCAGGACAGGGCCGGTGTGGACTGAAGGGTCCCCTCCCCTGGCCCTTTCTGCTGCATCTCACCGGCGCCAGGCCAGAGCGAGGAACGCCACGCCAGATCAATGAGGAGGGCGCTGGACTGACCAGTCCAGCGCCCTGGGGACCCTGGGCCGCGTCCTGCAGTTACGCCTCGCGAGCCACCCGCAGCAGGTCGCCGCTGCGGACCATGGCCACGATCTTCAGCAGGTCCGGGCGGTAGTAGCGGTCGCGGGTCATGTTGGGAATGTGCGCGCGAATGTACTCCCACGCGGCCTGCGCGCCCCGCCCGGCGCGCAGCTGCTGGAAGTCCAGGGCCTGAGCGGCACACATGAGTTCAATCGCCACGACGTTCTGCACGTTCTCCAGGATCTGGCGCAGCTGCCGGGCCCCGTGGGCGCCCATGCTCACGTGATCTTCCTGATTGGCGCTGGTGGGGATGGTGTCCACACTGGCCGGGTGCGCCAGCACCTTGTTCTCGCTGACGAGGGCCGCAGCGGTGTACTGCGCGATCATGAACCCACTGTTCAGGCCGCCCTGCGGCGCCAGGAACCCCGGCAGGCCGGACAGGGACGGGTTGAGCAGCTGCTCGCAGCGCCGTTCGCTGATGCTGCCCAGTTCCGCCACGGCAACCTTCAGGGCGTCGATGGTCACTGCCAGTGGCTGACCGTGAAAGTTCCCGCCGGACACCACGTCCCCGGTGTCCGGGAAGATCAGTGGGTTGTCGGTCACAGAGGCGAACTCCACCGCCAGGACCCGCTCGGCGTGCGCGAGGGCGTCCAGGCTCGCGCCGTGCACCTGCGGCGCGGCGCGCAGCGAGTAGGCGTCCTGCACCTTACCGTCGCCGACCAGGTGAGACGGTGCAATCTCGGAGTCCCGCAGGTAGAACCGCAGGTCCTGCGCCACCTGCACCGCGCCCGGGTGAGGGCGCAGGCGCATCACGTCCGCCTGGAACGGCCGGTGCGAGCCGTACAGCGCTTCCACCGTCATGGCCGCCGCGAGGTTCGCGGTGCCCAGCAGCGTCCGCGCGTCGGCCACGGCCAGCGCGAGCAGGCTGCCCATCAGCTGCGTTCCGTTGATCAGCGCCAGGCCTTCCTTGGCCTGAAGGACCAGCGGGGTAAGGTTCAGCTCAGCGAACACGTCCGCGCTGGGCCGCACGTCCCCGCCGTACTCGACCTCTCCCAGGCCGATCAGGGCCAGCGCGAGGTGCGCCAGGGGCGCCAGGTCACCGGACGCTCCCACACTGCCCTGCGCGGGAATCACCGGGTGCACCCCCGCATTCAGGAGGGCCAGCAGCAGCTCGATCACCTCGGGCCGCACGCCCGAGTGGCCCAGAGCCAGGGACTGCGCGCGCAGCAGCAGCATGCCGCGCACCACCTCGCGCGGCAGGGCCTCCCCCACCCCAATCGCGTGGGACAGAATCAGGTTCAGCTGCAGCTCTTCCAGCCCCTCGCGGGGCACCTGAACGTTCGCGAACTTCCCGAACCCGGTGTTCACGCCGTACACGGCCTCCTGGCCGTCCACGATGCGTTCGATCACAGCCCGCGCACGCAGAACGCGCCCGCGCGCCTCGTCGGCGAGCTGAACCGGCTCGCCTCCGCGCACGACGGTCAGGAAGGCTTCGAGGGACAGGTGTTGGTCAAGTATCACAGGGGACTCCTCTGGAGAGGTGGGGCATGGAACAGGGGCGAGGCTCAGCGTGCATGGCCGCCGGTGTAGACGGCGCGCGCCGGGTGCGCACCCAGGGTGTAGGCCAGGTCGCGCCAGTCGGCGCTGTGCAGGGTGAGAAAGTCGGCGCGCTGGCCCGGCGCGAGGGCGCCGCGGTCGCGCAGGCCCACTGCTGCGGCGGCATTCACCGTGGCGGCGGTGAGCGCCTCGGCAGGCGTGAGGTGACACAGACGCACGGCGAGGGCCAAGGCCAGCTGGGTGCTGAACACGGGGGACGAACCGGGGTTCAGGTCAGTGCCGACCGCCACCGCGGCCCCCGCGTCAATCAGGGAACGGCCCGGCGCGGCATTCAGGCCCAGGTGCAGGGTCACGCCCGGCAGGATGGTCGCCACGGTGTCCGACGCGGCAAGCGCGGCGATCTGCGCGTCGCCGCTGGCTTCCAGGTGATCCACACTCAGGGCGCCGAGGTCGCAGGCGAGTTCCGTGCCGCCGATGGCGTGGAACTGATCGGCGTGCAGTTTAGTGCGCAGACCGTGAGCGCGGGCGGCCTCCAGGACCGCGCGGGTTTCGTCAACGGTAAACGCTTCACGCTCACAGAATACGTCCACGGCGGTGGCGAGACCTTCCCGGGCCACCTCGGGAATCAGGTCCCGGCAGACAGCCTGCACGTACCCGGCGCGGTCATCGGTGGGAGGAACGTGAATGAGGAGGGTCGGCACGAGCGCAAATTCCGCCTGAAGGACCCGGATTGCCTGAAGCATGCGTTTCTCAGCGCCGAAGTCCAGGCCGTACCCGCTTTTTACTTCGGTGGTGGTGGCGCCGGACGCCTGCAGGGCCGTGAGGCGGGGCCGGGCGAGCGTCACGAGTTCCTCGACGCTGGCGGCGCCGGTGGCGCGCATGCTGCTGCGGATACCGCCACCGCGCGCCAGGATCTCCTCGTAAGGGACGCCCTGCACGCGCGCTTCGAAGTCCGCGAGGCGATCCCCGGCCCACACGGCATGCGTGTGCGGGTCGATCAGGCCCGGGACGACTGCTACGCCTCCCAGGTCCCGCTCGTCCGGCGTGGCCGGGGCGTCGGCGCGCGCGCCCACCCACTGAATGACGCCGTCCTGAACGAGGAGCGCCGCGTCGGGGATGACGGTCAGGTCACGCATGGCCGCACCACGCTGCACGCCCACACCCGGCGTGACGAGCTGGCTGATGTTGGTGAACAGCGTTGCCGTGCCCGTCATCGTGTCCACCCCGGCTGCGCGGAGCCGAATTCGTCTACAGCGCACAGCGTCTCCATGATCAGCCGCGCCATGAGCAGTTCGCTGCGGCCGGTGGGGTCGAGGTTCGGGGCGAGTTCCACGACGTCCAGGCCGACGATGGTGTTGTGCCGCGCTGTCTCGGCCAGGATGCGCATGCCCTGCGCGTAGGTCAGGCCGTCGGGTTCGGGGCTGCTCGTGCCGGGGATGACGCTGGGGTCGAAGCCGTCCACGTCCACGCTGAGATACACGTTCTTCCCGCGGGGCAGGCGGGCCAGGACGCCCGGCAGGTCGCTGGACACGTCCACCATGGGCATCAGGGTGTGCCCACGCGAGCGGGCCGCCGAGACCGCTTCCGGGTCGAAGCGCAGCCCTCGCAGGCCCACAGTCGTGATGTGCACGAGGTTCGGCAGGGCCTCGCAGGCGCGGCGGAACGGACTGCTGTTACTGAAGCGGGTGTCGTTCCGGGTATCCGTGAAGTCCAGGTGCGCGTCGAGCTGCACCACGTGCAGGTCGGGCACGCCCGCAAAGGCCCGCAGGATCGGGAAGGTCACGCTGTGATCACCGCCCAGGAAGACGGGGAGGCTGCACCGGTCACGAACGGATTCCGCCGCCGCGCTGATGCGCTGCCTTGCCAGCTCAGGTTCCAGGCTGGGCAGGATCACGTCCCCGGCGTCCGCGAAGGTCACGCCGGACAGACGCGTCACGCCGTCCAGGCCGGTGAAGGGCGGCACGCTGCGCAGGCTCGCTTCGCGCAGGGCGCGCGGCGCGAAGCGGGCGCCGGGCCGGAACCCCAGGGCGATGTCGAAGGGAATGCCGAGCGCGGCGACGTCCGCCTGCCAGTCTCCGCCCGGCGTCACCAGGGGCGCGCGGGCGAAGGTGGGAATCCCGCCGTAGGGCAAGTGGGCGGGCTGGGTCACTGCCCGCCCTGGGTGTGATCGGTGACGCCGAGGCTGGGCAGGTCCAGACCGCGGTCGCGGGCCACGTCGAGCGCCAGGTCGTACCCGGCGTCCGCGTGGCGGATGACGCCCATGCCGGGGTCGTTGGTGAGGCACCGCGCGAGGCGCCGCGCCGCTTCGGGGGTGCCGTCGGCGAGCGCCACGAGGCCGCTGTGCTGGCTGAAGCCCAGGCCGACGCCGCCGCCGTGATGGAAGCTCATCCACGCGGCGCCTGACGCGATCCCCACGCCGAAGTTCAGAAGGGGCCAGTCGCTCACGGCGTCACTGCCGTCCAGCATGGCTTCCGTTTCGCGGTACGGGCTGGCGACACTGCCGGCGTCGAGGTGGTCACGGCCGATGACGATGGGGGCTTTCAGGCGGCCGTCGGCGACCATCTCATTGAAGAGTCTGGCGGCCTGATCGCGCTCCTTGTACCCAAGCCAGCAGATCCGGGCGGGCAGGCCCTGGAAGGCGATCTGGTCGGCGGCGTACGTCAGCCAGCTCTGCAGGCGCTCATCGTTCGGGAAGAGTTCAAGCAGCGCGCGGTCGGTGGCGCGGATGTCCTCCGGGTCGCCGCTGAGGGCCACCCAGCGGAACGGGCCGCGGCCCTCGCAGAAACTGTCACGAATGAAAGCCGGGACGAACCCCGGGTAGTCGAACGCGTCGGTGACGCCGGCCTCGAAGGCGCGGTGACGGAGGTTGTTGCCGTAATCGAACGCGACTGCGCCACGTTTCTGAAGTTCGAGGATGGCGCGCACGTGTGCCGCCATGGCCTCGTACGCGCGCCGGCGGTACTCGTCGGCGTGCTCACTGCGGAGTCGGGCGGGGTCCTCGTCGGCACTGACGGGCGGGAGGTAGCCCCACATGGGATCGTGCGCGCTGGTCTGGTCGGTGATGAGGTCCGGGGTCCAGTTCATCGCGACCAGCTGCGGAACGAGTTCCGCGGCGTTGCCCTGCACGCCGATGGACCGGGCCACGCCCTGCGCCTTGTACTCTTCGGCGCGGCGGATGGCGTCCTCCAGGGTGCCGGCAACCTCGTCGAGGTAGCGGGTGTCGAGGCGCTTCTGGATGCGGGTGGGGTCAACTTCGATGTTGATGCTGACGCCCCCGGCGAGTTTCACGGCCAGCGGCTGCGCGCCGCCCATGCCGCCCAGACCGGCGGTGACGGTGATGGTGCCTTTCAGGCTGCCGCCGAAGTGCTTGCGGGCGGCGCCGGCGAACGTTTCGTAGGTGCCCTGGAGGATGCCCTGCGTGCCGATGTAGATCCAGCTGCCGGCCGTCATCTGGCCGTACATCATCAGGCCCGCCTGGTCGAGTTTGTCGAAGGTCTCCCAGTTCGCCCAGTGCGGCACGAGGTTGCTGTTGGCGAGCAGCACGCGGGGCGCCCACTCGTGCGTTTTCAGGACCGCGACGGGCTTGCCGGACTGGATGAGGAGGGTTTCGTCGTTTTCCAGCCGGTCGAGGGTTTCGACGATCTTGTGGAAGGCTGCCCAGTTGCGGGCCGCTTTGCCGCGCCCGCCGTACACGACGAGCGTATCGGGGTGCTCCGCCACCTCCGGGTCAAGGTTGTTCATGAGCATGCGCTTGGCGGCTTCCTGAATCCAGCCCTTGGCTGTTTTCTCAGGGCCGCGGGGAGCGCGGATAATGGGGGCAGGTTCGGTGGGGGCAATGTGCGTCATGTGAACTCCTGTGGAGAGAGGGGAGGCGAAGGGCGTGCTGGTGCCTGCATCTTCCCCGCAGGAGCCGGCCCCCTCAATGGCTTTTTCCGGAATGGCCGGAAAAATCCTCATTACATGAACGGCATGCCGCCGGGTTACCTCAGCGCACCCGCTCTCTCCTCCCCGCGCCGGGCAGCCTGCGTCGCCCGGCAGGTCCGGACGCCAGGGCACCCCTAGACTGTGGGCATGACCTGGGCGGACATGACGTGGCCGGATGAATCCCGCTGGGGCGGAGCGAACCCTCAGAGGGAGTCTGAGAGTGACCTGTGGCAGCGCACACACCAGGTGCGGCGCGCCTCGCCGCAGGCGTGGGTGACGGCGGGCGCGGCGGTTACGGACACGCCGGTGCGCCCTGAAGGTCAGGCGTGGCCGGTGCTGCGGGCCACAGACTGCCCGCCGGACGTGCCGGTGGGACCATGCCCGGTCAGTCCGGACCGCACTGGGCTCCCGGTGACCGTCCGGGACTTCACGCCGGGCCACCCCAGCGGGGAGGCGCTGCACTGAGCGGCTCGGCGCTGCAGGGCGCGGTGGCTGTCCTTACGGCCTTCGACGCGGATCACACCGAGTGGCGCCTGTCTGATCTGGCCCGGCACCTTGACCTGCCCACCTCCACACTGCATGAGCAG
This sequence comes from Deinococcus taeanensis, assembly GCF_020229735.1. Lineage (NCBI taxonomy): Bacteria > Thermotogati > Deinococcota > Deinococci > Deinococcales > Deinococcaceae > Deinococcus > Deinococcus taeanensis. The sequence continues at coordinate 1,397,125 of NZ_CP083455.1, forward strand.
CTCACCGCCCTGACGGCCACGGGGCTGCTGCTGCGCGCCGGGCGCGGCCGGTACCGGCTGGGGTGGCGGCTGCTGAAACTGTCCAGCGCCCTGTACGGCAGCCTGCCGTGGTACGCCCCGGCGCACGACGCGATGGAGGACGTGGCCCGCGCCCTGCATCACCTGGCGTTCCTGTGCGTCATGGATGGCGAGGCCCGGGTGCTGTGCATTGCGCGCAGCGTGCAGGGCCGCGACGGACCGCCCGTGGCCGGCGAGCTGGACTTCGAACTGCCGGCGCATGCGTCGGCGAGCGGGAAGCTGCTGCTGGCCCTGGCCGGGCGGGCCCTGCCCGGCGGCGTGCCCGCGTTCACGGACCGGACCGTGACCCGCGCCGGCGACTGGGCGCGTGAGGCGCAGGAGATCCGTGCCCAGGGGTACGCCGTGACGCGCGACGAGTGGGCGGCCGGCACCGGCAGTCTGGCCGTTCCCATCCGTGACGCGGACGGCCGGGTGCTGGCCGCGCTGGGCGTGAGTCTGCCCACCACCCGCCTGCGGACGCCGGACACGCTGCTGCGGGTGGTGCAGGACGCCGCGGACCGCGTCAGCTGGGGTCTGGGCTGGCGTTCGCGATAAGCGCGCCGGCCTGAGCGGACGGCACGGGACGGGCCAGCAGGAACCCCTGGACGTGGTCGCAGCCGAGTTCGGTCAGCAGGTCTTTCTGGGTGTGTTCCTCGACGCCCTCCACGGTCACGGTCATGTCCAGGGTCTGCGCGAGGTGAATCATGGCGGTCATGAGGGCCGCGACGCGCCCTCGACGCTCGCCAGACAGGTGGCGGGTGAAGGACCGGTCGATTTTCAGCTGATCGAACGGGAGCGACTCCAGCACGCTGAGGCTGCTGTACCCGGTGCCGAAGTCGTCCATGGCGATCTGTACGCCCAGGGCCTTCAGCGCGTGGATGTGCGACTGCGCGCGTTCGAGGTCACGCATGACGAGACTCTCGGTGATTTCCAGGATCAGGTGTTGCGCCGGGAGTCCGGAGGCGCTGAGCGCGGCACAGACTGTGTCCACGAAGTGCGGCAGTTCAAACTGCAGCGGGGAGACGTTCACGGACATGCTCAGGCCCCGCCGCGCGAAGTCCCACGTCACGGCCTGCGTGCACGCCTCGCGCAGCACCCACTCTCCGATCTGCAGGATGACGCGCGTGTCCTCCGCGACCGGGATGAACACGCCGGGCGGAATCAGGCCGCGCTGCGGGTGCTGCCAGCGGATCAGGGCCTCAAACCCCACCAGGGCCGGGCCGCGCAGCGCGTAGCGGCCCTGGTAGTGCAGCAGCAGTTCCCCGCGGTCCAGGGCGAGGCGCAGGTCACGTTCCAGCAGCTCCTGCTCGCCGGGTTCGCCCATGCCGCTCTCGAAGTGCAGGACGCGGTTGCCGCCGCTGCGCTTGACGCGGTACATCGCCATATCCGCGTGCTGCTGGAGGGCTTCGGCGTCCCGGCCGTCGTCGGGCGCCACGGCGCACCCGACCGACGCCGTCAGGTTCACGTTCTGCCCGCCCAGGGTGAACGGTTCAGCCAGCGCGTCGGCAAGTTTCTGGGCCACGAGCGTGACGTCCTGCCGGACGGTCACGCGGCGCAGCAGCACGGTGAACTCGTCGCCGCCCATGCGGCCCACGAGGTCGGAGCTGCGTACCGCGCCCTGCAGGCGGCGCGCCACCTGCTGCAGCAGGTTGTCTCCGGCCGGGTGCCCCAGGGTGTCGTTGACGCGTTTGAACCCGTCCAGGTCAATGAAGATCAGTGCGGCCAGCTCCCCGTCACTCAGGCTGGAGAGCGTGTCGTGCGTGACCTGATGAAAGTGCGCGCGGTTGGACACGCCGGTGAGGGGGTCGTGCGTGGCGCGGTGCAGCAGCACCTGCTGCGTCTCCTGCAGCTGCTGGTTGGCGCGGGCGAGTTCCACGTTCCGCAGCCGCTCGATTTCCGCTTCGCGGTTCAGGAGTTCCAGGCGGATCTCGGCGGTCAGGAGGTGCGAGCGGGCGTCGACCTCATGGGCGTGCAGCTGCCGTTCCAGCACGAAGTGCTGGCGCGCGACGGTCAGCGCCTGCTGATGCTCGCCGCGCAGTTCGTGCAGCGCCGCGAGACTTTCCAGGGCGCGGATCTCCACGGGGCGGCTGCCCACCTCGCGGCTCAGGGTGAGGCTCTCGTGCAGCAGCGGCTCGGCTTCGTCGGGGCGGTTCAGGGCCAGCAGGGCGCGCGCGCCGGCCGTGGCGAGGCGGCAGGTGCCCTCGTGATCCTGCCGGGCGCGCGCGGCGTCCAGGTTGACCAGGGCGACGCTCAGGGCTTCGGGCGCGCGGCCACGGGCAAGCAGGGCGGACGCCACGCATTCCTGCGCGGTGGAGGTCCAGCGCGGCGGTCCCACCTCCTGGATCAGGTTCAGGTGCTCTTCGGCCAGTGCGAGCACGTCGTCCGGGTGCCCCAGGCGGTCGTGAATCAGCAGCAGGTGCGTCATGGAGGACGCGAGCATCACGGGTTCCCGCAGCGCCTCAGCGATCTGCAGGGCCTGCTCGTGAAACGCCAGGGCCTGGGTGAGGTTCCCGGTGTCGCTGTACAGGCTCGCGAGGTTATTCAGGGCCCGGAAACTGCCGGTCCGGTCCCCGATCTCCTGCGTGATGCGCAGGCTCTGCAGGTACGCTTCAAGCGCGCGGCTGTACTGGCCGGTGCGGTCGTACCCCAGGCCCAGGCCGTTCAGGACCCGCGCTTCCAGGGGCCGGTCCTGAACCTGCACGGCCAGCGTCAGGCAGGTGCTCAGGGTGCTGAGCACCTCGGGCAGCTGCCCGGTGTACAGCGCGCAGCCGGCCAGCAGCAGGTGGGCGTGCGCCTCGGCGTGCAGGTCTTTTGTGCGCTGGGCCTCAGCGAGCAGCGTGCGGATCTCGCCGCGGGACACCTCCGGGGTGCGGTACATTCCGGCCTCCAGCGCCTGCAGGCGAGCCAGGAGCGTGGCGTCCTGGGGGGCCGGGGCGGGGTCGGGAAGTACGGATCGGGTCAAGGTGCCTCCTGCGGGCCGCGTCCGGGCCAGCCCGGTCAGAGTAGGGGCCGGCGCACCACAGAAGTCTCACAGGCCCTGGACCTTTAGGTCCGGGGCGTGCGGGTCAGCCGTCCATGAGCTTGGGCAGCATCCGCACCCAGTTCACGTCCGGCCAGCGGTTCAGGAAGGCCAGCGCCTCAGGGCTCAGGGCCTGGTCGAGTTCCACGGCCAGCAGCGCCTGCCCGCCGCGGGTTTCGCGCGTGCAGGTCAGCGTGGCGATGTTCACGCCGTCTGCGGCGATGGTGGTGGCAATGCGGGCGATCATGCCGACCGCGTCGGTGTAGCGCAGCAGCACCGTGGGGCTCGCGCCGCTGAAGTTCACGCCGAGGCCCTGCACGTGCGTCACCTGAATCACGCCGCCGCCCGTGCTGCTGCCCTGCACGGTGACGCGCTGCGCCGCGCCCCGGACGTCCAGCAGGGCGGTGTTCGGGTGAACGTCGCCCAGGTCCGCGTCGTGAAACTCAAAGGTCAGGCCCGCCTGCGCCGCCACTTCGAAGGCCTGGGGCAGCCGGGCGTCATCCGGCGCGAACCCCAGCAGGCCGGCAATTAGCGCGAGGTGCGTGCCGTGTCCCCGTCCGGTCTTGGCGAAGGAGGCGTGCAGGCCGATGCGGGCCTGCGCCGGGGCCTCGCCCAGCAGGTGGTGCGCGACCAGTCCCAGCCGGCACGCGCCCGCCGTGTGGCTGCTGCTGGGGCCGATCATCACGGGACCGATCATGTCGAGGAGGGACATAGCCCGAGTATACGGAAGCGCCCCGGATAGCCGGGGTACTGCGGGGCGCAGTGGCCGCTTCAGGCAGACGCCGCCGGCCGGAGTGCCCACCGAGCGCCGGGGTCAGCGGTCCGTGCGGGTCATTGCGCGCAGGTTCTCGCGAAGTTCCTCGACCTTCTCACCCAGGTCGGCATTCGGGTCAAGGCCGTTGGCGTCGGTACTGCCGGTCGAGCCCTGCATGCCTTCGGTCACCGGTTCGGTCTGACTGGTGTCCTCATGGTCGCGGGTGTCGTCATCGAGGGGAAGGTCCGGGTGGGTCATACGCTCAGCCTGCGGGACCGCTCCGTGCAGAGGATGGGAAACGCGGGAAGTGACCTTCATGGCCGCCCGCAGCGCCGTGACGCTGCTGCGCGGCCGGGCCAGGGCCGCGCGGGTCAGGGGCAGGCGGGCCCGGGCGGGCAGGGCCACGAACAGCCTCAGCATGATGCGCGCCAGCGTTCCGGCCGGCGTGCCGGGGTCCAGGAACGCCCGCCACTGTTCTGCCGGCAGCGCGAAGAACGCCTGAAAGAACGGACTCAGGGCCTCGGGCGGGAGGGTCAGGAGGGCCTGCACGCCCAGCAGGTGCACGTCGCGCTCTGCCCGCCGGGGCGCGGGCCACAGGGCCGCCCACGCCGCGCGGTGGGGGTCGTCCCCGCCGGCCAGGGCGGCGGCGGCGGCGCGGGCCACGAGGGGCGCTGCGCGCAGCGCCGCCGTGACCTGAAACCCGCTGATGGGGTGCACCATACCTCCGGCCGCGCCGAAGGCCAGCGGCCCGTGCGCGGCGGGCGCCGCGGCGTTCATGGGAAACGACACCCACTCCTCGGCCAGGATCTCGCCCGGGGGGGTGCCCTGGGCGCGCAGCCGCGCGTGAAGTCGTCCGCGCAGGTCACTGCGGGTGGGGGCGGGGCGGGCGATCAGGCTGGTTTCCTCCACGAAGTACCGGTCGCCGCCCAGGTGCATGGCGTACAGGAACGTGGGGTGCGGGTGGGGTCCGTGCGGCGCGCGGTGATCCATCCACACCATCGCGCCGGGCGGGCTGGGTGGCCGCTCGAACCGCGCGGTCAGGCCGTACGCGGTCTGAAGGGCCGCGCCGCCCGGGTGCACGGGCGGCTGCAGGACCGGGTGGTGGCCGCTGGCATCCACGAGGAACGCGGCGCGGTACGTGACGCCGCTGCGGGTGGTGACGGCCCACAGGGCCCCGGCAGGCTGAGCGCCAAGCACGTGATCGCACGTCCACACCGACCCGGAGGCCCGGGCCAGGAGCGCGCGCAGCAGCCGGGCGTTGTCCAGCAGGGCGTACGGGCGCAGCAGGGGCGTGGGTTCCGGCCCGGTGTACACGCGCACGTCCGTCCACACGTGCGCCGCGCACGAGCGGGCCCAGCCGGGCAGGTCGTCGAGCCAGGCGCCGTACGTGGCGGGAAACGCGGTGGGGGCGTGCGGGGTGATCACACGCACACTGAGCCCCTCGCCGCGCAACGCGCCGGTCATGGCAAGTGCGGCGGGCCCGCCCCCGATGATGAGGGCGTGGGTGTCGGCCGGCAGGATCACCCGTTCAGGCTACCGCTGCCACTCCAGGCCGGAGTGTAGGACGGCACCCACCCGCGGGGGCGGCGGGCGTGAAGATCCGGTCAACGCGGAACTGTGGCGCAGGGGTTTGTCAGCTGCAGGACGGGCACCTAGCCTGTGCGGCATGACTGTCAATGGACGTTCCACCGGCCGGCGCGCCCTGCTGGGCGGGGCGATGCTGGCCCTCGCGGCGGGCCTCGCCGCCTGCTCCCAGCGCGGAGCGCAGGACACCCTGAACCTCGCCGTTTCCACCCGCGGCCTGACGGTCACGCCGGACCTCCGGTTCGGCCCGGACGCCCGTCACCGGATGGACGTGTACGCTCCGCAGAACGCCCGGAACGCGCCGGTCGTGCTGTTCATTCACGGCGGGTCCTGGGAGGGCGGCAGCAAGGAGACGCACCGGTTCGTGGGGGAATCCCTGGCACGCGCCGGCTACGTCACGGCCGTGATGAACTACCGCCTGGCGCCCATGAACCGTTACCCGGCGTACGTGCAGGACGCCGCGCTGGCTCTGAAGGTCCTGCGGGAGAAGGCCGGCGTTCTGGGCGGCCATCCGGACAATCTGTTCGTGATGGGCCACTCGGCCGGGGCATTCAACGCCGTGGAAGCCGTGGATAACGTGCGGTGGCTGGCGGAGGTGGGCGTGCCGGTGAGGGCCGTGCGGGGCGTGATCGGCGTGGCCGGACCGTACTCATACGATTTCCGGCAGTTCTCCAGCGCGCGGGCCTTCCCGGAAGGCGCCACGCCGGATGAGGTGATGCCCGACCGGCACGTGCGTCCCGACGCGCCGCCCCACCTGCTGCTCGTTGCGGCGAACGACGAGACGGTGTATGAGCAGAACGGCGTGAACATGCGCGCCGCGTTGCAGCGGGCCGGGGTACCTGTGACGTACACCGTGCTGCCGCGCGTGAATCACATCACCGTGATTGCCGCCATGGCGCGCCCGCTGACTTTCCTCGGCGGGACCCGGCAGGCCGTGATTGATTTCATCGAAACGCGCCGCCTGCGGTGACGCCCGGTGGGCTCCCCCTGGCAGGCGCCGGGTGGGCTCACGGGCGGGGCGTAGCATAGGCAGCATGCTACGCCCCGTTCTTGCGCTGCTGCTGCTGTGCCCGGTCCTGAGCAGCTGCCGTTACAACTTCGTGCCGCTGATCCCCGGGCAGATCGAACCGGACCTGCCCGCGCGCATTGAGCAGGCGGTCCTGACGCGTGACGGGGAGCGCCTGCGCCTGAGTGCGCAGGTGCAGGGCCGGTTCGAGCCGGGGTACCTGAGCGTGGCGTGGTTCAACGGCAGTGCACCGATCGGGCAGGACAGCGTGTACCTGGACGCCGGGCAGCGGACGGCCACCTTCGAGCTGAGCGCCCCCGGCAAGGGCGCGTACCGGGCCGTGCTGTCGTTCGGCGGAACCGTGCTGCGGCAACTGGAACTGTACGAGGTTCAGCCTTGAGCGGAAGCGGCACCCCCGCCTGGCTCGGCGTGGTCGAATGGACGGCCGGCACGCACGAGCGTTTCATCTGGCGCGGCGGGGTCCTGGAGCCGCTGCGCACGGAAGCGCGGCCCGCGCCGGTAAACTACGGGTGCCTGCCGGGCACGCTGAACCCCGCCGATAACGCCGAGGTGGACGCCGTGTGGCTGGGTCCCCCCCGCCCGGTCGGCGAGGAGGTCACGGCCGCGCCCGCCGGACTGCTGCACCTGCTGGACGGGGATCACAAGGTGATTTTCAGCGACGCGCCCCTGAACCCGGAGGCGCTGACGGGGCTGCTGTCCTGGTTTCCGCCGGACCGGGGCGCGGTGGTGCAGCCGGCCGCGGCCGCCTGGGCGTGGCTGACGCAGCTGGAGAAAACCGGCCGTCACCCCGGGGGCTGAACGCCACTGGCCGCGGGTCCCGGACGGGGGCGCAGCATGACCGGGCGACCGCACACGACCCGCTGCGCCCCATTCGTCAGGGTCTGTGACCCTGAGCTTCTGCCGCCCAGCCCTGCGAGAGGGGCGCGAGTTGCGCCGCCACCCACGTCATCCCCTCACTGTTCGGGTACGTGATGGCGCTGTGGTCCTCGCGCACGGAAACAAAGCGGTCAAGGGCGCGGTCCGTGCCGTCCAGGCGGACGTTATGCCCGAGTTCGAACAGGTAGTTCACGGTGAATCCGGTCTCGGCGCCCCGCTCCGGAAGGCGTTTGCTCTGGACTTCCAGGCCGCGCCGGACGTTGGTCCAGACCACGTCCTTGGCGTTTATCAGTCGCCCGGCGACCATCATGCGGTCGCAGGCGGTGAGGGGGGAATACGGCCCTGCGCCGCGCAGCAACGGCCGGAAATCGGTTTTCCAGCCCAGACAGATCCCGTCCAGGTCGATCTGCACGTCGAAGGTGACGTCCGGGTGGTCCCGGGTGAGCTGGTGGGTCCACGCGACGCCCTGCGAATGGCCCAGCAGTACCATCCGCGGCGGGCGCGGCCCGCTGAGCCACGTTCGTTTCACGGCCTTCAGGTCGTCCTCCAGCGCCGCGTACCCCCGCTGAGGCACATTGACCAGTGTAGACGTGAAGGTCCGGGCCGGGTGGCTGGCGTACCCGGCCACCTGCACCGACAGGCCCGCGTCCTGGAAGGCGGCGGCCACGCGGTCCACCGCGCCGCGGGACGAGAGGTAATCCCAGTTGTCGCGCGGCGCGGCGCACGGCACGCCGCAGCGGCCGGAGACGCTCAGCACCACCACGTCCGGCGCGGGTCCGGACAGGTTCAGGGCGGGGGTCAGGGTGGGGAGGACAGTGCGCACGGGCGCGCAGGCCGTCAGGAGCAGGCCGCAGAGCAGCGCGTGGCGGACATTCACGCGCTCAGTGTAGGGGGCCGGGTGCCGGGGCAGTGTGGCGCCCGTGGGGGTCAGGCGCGGGCCCGGTAGAGTTTCACGGGTCGGCCCGCATGGCCGTACTGGTGTTCCAGGGTGGCCTGCCCGCTGCGCACGAGGTGCTCCAGGTAACGCCACGCGGTCACACGGCTCAGCCCGACCTGATCCCCGACCTCCTCGGCGGTGACGGCGCCCGTAGCGACGGCCAGGGCCTGCGCGACCCGTTCCAGGGTGTTCGGGTCGATGCCGCGCGGCAGGGGCGCGGGCGAGGTGCTGCTCAGGCCAAGCAGGCGGTCGAGGCGGCCCTGGTCCAGGCGGGAAGCGCTGGGGGTGCGGGCGTGCCGGGCGCGGTGCCGGGCGATCAGGTCGGCGAGGCGCGCGCCGGTGAATGGTTTGATCAGGTAGTCGAATGCGCCGTGGGCGAGGGCGAGGCGCACGCTGGGTTCATCGTCCGCGGCGGTGATCATGGCGACGTCGGTCGTGAGGCCCTGGGTCCTCCAGTGGCGCAGCAGGCCCAGTCCGCTGCCGTCGGGCAGGTGCACGTCGAGCAGGATCAGGTCCGGGCGCAGCGCCTGGGCGAGCGCGTCACCCTGCGCGCAGGTGGCGGCGCTGCCGACCACGTGCACGTCCGGATCGCGTTCCAGCAGGTCGCGGTTCACGCGGGCGACCCGCAGGTCATCCTCGACGAGCAGGACCCTCACGCGGGCGGAGGGCGTCATGCGCCGGCCTCCTGTGGGAGCTGCAGGCGCGCGGCGGGGAGCGGCAGGCTCAGCTGAAAGACGGTGTGCTCACCGCGCCGGGTGTGGCGCAGGGTGCCGCCCAGGGCCTCCACGCGCGTCATCACGCCGTGCAGGCCGTAGCCACGGCCTTCGCCTTTGCTACTCACGCCGCGGGCGTACAGGGTCTGCGCGAGGTGGGGGGAGACGCCGGGGCCGGTGTCCTCCACCTCGATCTGCATGCCGTCGGGGTCCTCGCCAATCAGGACGCTCACGTACCCGGGCTGTCCGGCGAGTGCCTCGAAGGCGTTCTCGGTAAGGTTCCCCACGGCGCTGACCAGGGTGTCGGCGTGCCGTTCCCACACGGCGCTCAGGCTGCTGCCCTCGACCACCTCGAAGTCCACGCCGAGTTCCTGGGCGCGCTCACGCTTTCCGGCGAGCAGCGCCACGAGGCGGGGAACCTGCACGTCGCGCAGCAGCTGGCGGAACTGGGTGTCCGCGTGAATCTCGGCGTTCAGGACGCGCAGGGCCTCGTCGCTGCGGCCCAGTTGCAGCAGGCCCGACAGAACGTGCAGGCGGTTCTGGTACTCGTGGGTCTGCGCGCGCAGCACGTCCACGAAGCCGCGCGCGTGCGTGAGCTCATCGGCCAGGGCGAGCGCCTCGGCGCGGTCGCGGAAACCCACCACGAAGCCGCCGCCGTCCAGCGGTTCGATGTTCACCAGGACCGGCTGACCCCGCAGGCTGAGTTCCAGGTTCTGGGTGCGCGCGGCGCCGCTGCCGGCCGTGAACAGCGCCAGTTCCGGCCAGAGGGTCGCCAGGGGCGCCGGGGCAGACGGCCCGCCCAGCATGGCGCCGGCGCGGCTGCTGATCAGGGTGACCAGGCCGCCTGGGCCGACCGCCAGGACGCCCTCGCGTAGCGCTGCCAGAACGGCCCGCTGCTGCTGGGCGAGCTGCGCGATCTGTTCAGGCTCGAGATTCAGGATCTCGGCCCGAAGGCGCCGCGCCGCCCACACGGCGCCCCCCGTTCCCAGGCTCAGCGCCAGGATGAACCAGGGCAGCAGGCTGACCAGCGCACTGAGCACCAGGTGCCACACCTGGGGCATCAGGTAGCCGGTGCTGACCACACCGACCACCCGCGTGCCCGTCACGCCGCCCTGCCAGACCGGCACCTTGCCGCGCACGCTGTAGCCCAGGCTGCCGCGCGCAACGGTGACCACCTCGCGCCCGGCGAACGGTTCAGCGTTGTCGCCGCCCTCCATGGGCTGCCCCAGCCGGTCGGTCAGCGGGTGCGCCAGCCGGATGCCGGCGCGGTTGCCGACCACGATGAAGTCCGCTTCGGCCTCGTCGCGCAGGGCATTCACGCGGGCATTCAGGTCCGGGTTCTGCGTGCCGCGCTCCGCGCCCCGCACGACCACCGGCAGCTGCGCGACGATGCGGCTGGCGGTCAGGGCCCGCTCGCCCAGGCGGGCGCGGGCCTCGCGGTACAGCTGGGCGGTCTGGACGATCACCAGCAGGACCGTCATGCCGCACAGCACCATCAGGTGCAGCCGCACCAGGCGGCCCTGCAGGGTGGGGCGACGGGAAAGGATCATGACAGTTCTCCCTGAGTGTAGAAGGTTGCCGGGTTCCGCACACCGGGTTTTGTGCAATGCGTGCATGGCCGTGCATTGCGTACACGGAAAGCCGCTGTGACGCGCAAAAAACGTCTTGTGACCCACACAGGAACAGGCGTAGCGTAAAGGGGCATTCACAACCAGGCTGCCGCGACCGCCGCGGCGCACCACCTCAGGAGGAACACCCATGAAGAAACACGCCGTTCTAGCCGTGTCAGCGCTGCTGACCCTTATCGCCCCCGTCAGTGCCCAGTCGCTCGACAACCTGCGCATCATGGCCCCCGCCAGCCCCGGCGGCGGCTGGGACCAGACCAGCCGCGCCCTGCAGAGCACGCTGCAGAACCAGAACATCGTCAAGCCCGTGCAGGTGTTCAACGTGCCCGGCGCCGGCGGCACCATCGGCCTGGCCCAGCTGTACAACAGCAAGGGTGACGGCAAACTGCTGATGACCATGGGGCTCGTGATGGTCGGCGCCATTCAGACGAACAGCTCCAAGGTGGACCTCAGCCGCGTCACCCCGATTGCCCGCCTCACCGGCGAGTACGAAGTTATCGTGGTGCCTGCCAGCAGCCCCTACAAGACGCTGGGTGACCTGGCGGCCGCCTGGAAGAGCAACACTGGCCTCGCGTTCGCTGGCGGCAGCGCCGGCGGAACCGACCACATGCTTGTCGGTCTGTTCGCCAAGGCGGCGGGCGTGGACCCCAAGAAGATGAACTACGTGCCGTTCAGCGGCGGCGGCGAAACCCTGGCCGCGGTGCTGGGCAACCAGGTGACCGCCGCGGTGGCGGGGTACGGCGAGTTCGAAGCGCAGATCAAGGCCGGCAAGCTCCGTGCGCTGGCCATCAGCGCGCCCAAGGCGCAGGCGGCCATTCCGGTGCCCACCATGAAGTCCCAGGGCTTCAACGTGGACCTCGCGAACTGGCGCGGCATCGTCGCCCCTCCCGGCATCAGCAGCAGCGAGAAGGCCGCGCTGGTCTCCGCGCTGGACAAGATGCACGCCAGCAAGGAATGGAAGGACACCCTCAAGACCCGCAACTGGACGGACCTGTACATGAGCGGCAGCAGGTTCGACGTGTTCCTGAAACTCGAAGCGAACCGCACGCGCGAGATCCTCAAGGACATCGGGCTCGTCAAGTAAGTCCACGCCACACCCGCCGTTCAAGGGCGGGGGCGAGCGAGCCTCGCCTCCGCCCCCGTTCTTGCCCTTCCTGAGGAGTTTCCCCTGTGACTGACCCTTCCCCCTCCCCTGCGCCGGCCGTCCGGGCACCGCTGAGCCTCCCGGACCTCGCCGTGGCGCTGGGCATCCTGGTGCTTGGCGGCCTGCTGCTGGCCGGTACGCTGCAGATTCCGTTCGGAATCAACGCGGTGGTCGGCCCGCGCGTGTTTCCGCTGATCGTCTCGGTCGGTACGCTGCTGCTGGGCGCCCTGCTGCTCGTCTCCACACTGCGCGGCTACCGGGCCGAACCGGCCGCCGAGGAGGATTCCGACCCGGACGCGAAGCCGGACCTGCGCCAGCCCGGGATCATCCTGGCGGGATTCCTGGTGGGCACCCTGCTTCTGCAGCCGCTGGGGTTCGTGCTGGGCACGGCCGTGATGTATTTCAGTGTGGGCTTCGCGTTCGGTGAGCGCCGCCTGCCCCTGCTGGTGGGCGTGGCGCTCGTTGTGGCGCTGGTCACGTACGTGGCCTTCACCCGCGGGCTGGGGCTCAGCCTGCCGGCCGGTGTGCTGAAAGGGGTGCTGTGATGGACGCCGTTCAGTCCCTGCTGGCGGGCTTCGAGACCGCCCTGACTCCCCTGAACCTGCTGTGGGCTCTGCTCGGCGTGACGCTGGGCACGCTGGTGGGCGTGCTGCCCGGCATCGGCCCGGCCCTGACAGTGGCGCTGCTGCTGCCGGTCACGGCGAAACTGCCGCCGGTGAGCGCGTTCATCATGTTCGCCGGGATCTATTACGGGGGGATGTTCGGTGGGTCCACGACCAGCATTCTGCTGAACACACCTGGGGAATCAAGCTCCATCATCACGGCGCTGGAAGGCAACAAGATGGCCCGCCGTGGCCGCGCCGCCGCGGCCCTGGCCACCGCGGCCATCGGGTCGTTCGTGGCCGGCACGATCGGCACGGCCCTGCTGACCTTCGCGGCGCCCGCCATTGCGGAGGTCGCGGTGCAGATCCCGCCCAGCGCGAAGTTCGCGCTGATCATGCTGGCGTTCGTGACCATCAGCGCCACCTTTGGCGGGTCGCCGCTGCGCGGCCTGATCAGTCTGTTCTTCGGCCTGGCAATCGGTCTGGTCGGCACGGACCTGCAGAGCGGGCAGGCGCGCTTCACGCTGGGGTACCCGGAACTCCTGGACGGCATTGATTTCGTGACCGTGGTGATCGGCCTGTTCGCGGTCGGTGAGACGCTGTTCGTCGCCAGCCGCCTGCGCAAGGACAAAGCCAGCGTCATCAAGCTTGAAGGGAACGCCAGCATGACCCGCGACGACTGGCGCCGCTCGTGGAAACCCTGGCTGCGCGGCACGGCGCTCGGCTTCCCGTTCGGGGCGATTCCGGCGGGCGGCGCGGAGATCCCCACCTTCCTGAGCTACACCCTGGAGAAGAAGCTCAGCCGGCACCCTGAGGAGTTCGGCAAGGGCGCCATTGAGGGTGTGGCCGGGCCGGAAGCCGCGAACAACGCCTCTGCGGCCGGCGTGCTCGTTCCCCTGCTGACCTTGGGCCTGCCCACCAGTGCCACGGCCGCGATTCTGCTGGCCGCGTTCCAGCAGTACGGGCTGCAACCCGGGCCACTGCTGTTCGTCACCAGCCCGGACCTGGTGTGGGGCCTGATTGCCAGCCTGTACATCGGCAACGTCATGCTGCTGGCCCTGAACCTGCCGCTGGCCCCCATCTGGGCGCGGCTGCTGCTGATCCCCCGTCCGTTCCTGTACGCCGGCATCCTGGTGTTCAGCACGGTCGGCGTGTATTCACTGAACAACAGCGTGTTCGACCTGTTCCTGCTGGCGATCTTCGGCGTGATCGGGTACGGCATGCGCCGCTTCGACTTTCCGGTCACGCCCGCGATCATCGGTGTGATTCTGGGGCCGGTCGCCGAAAGTCAGTTCCGCACGGCCACCCAGCAGAGCAATGGGGATTTCAGTGTGTTTGTGCGCCAGCCTCTCTCGGCGTTCATCCTGCTGCTGGTGCTGCTGTCGCTGATCATTCCGCAGGTGCTCAAGGCCCGCGCACGCGCCGCTGGGCGGGGGGCGGTGCAGGCAGGCTGAGGCTCTGCCGTCAGGGGGCGTCCGGGGTGACCTGGGCGCCCTTTCCGATGGGCCCAGCCTGAACGGCGTGTGAGCAGGCACCTGTCCAAGCACCCCGGGGAGCCCGGGAGGAGGGCTGCGCTATCCTGGCGGGAACCGCGCCTGATGGGCGTGGTCATCCAGAACTGCCGGAGGGTGTTTCCTGCCCGATTGCACGGCGTGGCAACCGGCCTTCATTACGGCACCGGTGCCCTCAGGAAAGACCCGCGTGGGTGCGCTGACGATGGCGCGAGCGGGGACGATGGCCCACAGGCGGCGCTGCGCGCGCAACACGACTTTCAGGGCCGCTGTCAGGGCGGCTCTCGACGATCAGGGGTACAACAGTGAGCACGGACATTCGCGCTGAGGCGCAACGGCGAATCTTGATTCTGGACGGCGCGTGGGGCACGCAGCTGCAGCAGGCGGGCCTGAGCGAAGGTGACTTCCGCTGGGACGGCGCCGATCCCCTGCGGATGTACCGCGGGAACTTCGACCTGCTGCAGCTGACCCGGCCGGACGTCATCCGCGCCGTGCACCGCGCGTACTTCGAGGCAGGCGCGGATATCGCCAGCACGAACACGTTCAACTCCACCACGATCAGCCAGGCGGACTACGGAACCGAGCACCTGGCGCGGGCCATGAATGTGGCGGGCGCCCGACTGGCGCGCGAAGTTGCCGATGAGTTCACGGCGCGTGACGGCCGGCGCCGCTGGGTGGCCGGCAGCGTGGGGCCCACGAACCGCACGGCCACCCTTTCCCCGGACGTGGAGCGCCCGGAGTTCCGGAACGTGACGTTTGACGATCTGGTCGCGGCGTACACCGACGCGGTGGAAGGCCTGATCGAGGGTGGCGCGGACCTGCTGCTCATTGAGACGGTGTTCGACACGCTGAACGCGAAGGCGGCGCTGTTCGCCTGCGAGGAGGCGTTCGCGCGGACCGGCGTGCACCTGCCGGTCATGCTGTCGGGCACGATCACGGACGCGTCGGGCCGCACGCTGAGTGGTCAGACGCCGGAGGCGTTCGCCATCAGCACCGCCCACGCGAACCTGTTCAGCCTGGGCCTGAACTGCGCGCTCGGCGCGGACCTGCTGCGGCCGCACCTGCGGGAGATTGCCCGCAGCACCGAGGCGCTGGTGTCGGTGCATCCGAACGCCGGTCTGCCGAATGCGTTCGGGGAGTACGACGAGACGCCCGAGTACACCGCGTCTGTCCTGGCGGACTTCGCCCGCGAGGGGCTCGTGAACATTGTGGGCGGCTGCTGCGGCACCACGCCCGAGCACATCCGCGCGATTGCCGCGGCGGTGCGGGAGCTGCCGCCGCGCGCGGCGCCGGTCCTGTCGCCGGTGCTGCGCCTGAGTGGCCTGGAAGCCTTCAAGGTCACGGCCGAAACGAACTTCGTGAACGTCGGGGAGCGCACGAACGTCACGGGGAGCCCGAAGTTCGCGAAGGCCATTCTCGCGGGGGATTTCGACGCGGGCCTGAAGATCGCGCGCCAGCAGGTGGAGAACGGCGCGCAGCTGGTGGACGTGAACTTCGATGAGGGCATGCTGGACGGCGAGGCGGCCATGGTGAAGTTCCTGAATCTCCTTGCGGGCGAGCCGGACATCAGCCGCGTGCCGCTGATGCTGGACAGTTCCAAGTGGGAGATTCTTGAAGCGGGACTCAAGCGGGTGCAGGGCAAGGCGGTCGTGAATTCCATCTCGCTGAAGGACGGTGAGGCGAAGTTCCTGGAGCGGGCCCGCCTGCTGCGCCGCTACGGCGCGGCGGCGGTCGTCATGGCGTTCGACGAGCAGGGGCAGGCGGATAACCTCGCGCGGCGCACCGAGATCTGCTCGCGCGCCTACCACCTGCTGACCACGCAGGCGGCCTTCGCGCCGCAGGACATCATCTTCGACCCGAACGTCCTGACGGTCGCCACCGGCATCGAGGAGCACGACCGGTACGCCATTGATTTCATCGAGGCGACCCGCTGGATCAAGGCGAACCTGCCCGGTGCGCTCGTGTCGGGCGGGATTTCCAACGTGTCGTTCAGTTTCCGCGGCAACAACCACGTGCGTGAGGCGATGCACGCCGTGTTCCTGTACCACGCGATCCGCGCGGGCCTGGACATGGGCATCGTGAACGCCGGCATG
Source organism: Deinococcus taeanensis (assembly GCF_020229735.1). Taxonomy (NCBI): domain Bacteria; kingdom Thermotogati; phylum Deinococcota; class Deinococci; order Deinococcales; family Deinococcaceae; genus Deinococcus; species Deinococcus taeanensis. Next base: position 1,413,067 of record NZ_CP083455.1, read on the forward strand.
CTCGCCGTGTACGAGGACATCGAACCGGAGCTGCGCGACGCGGTCGAGGACGTGATCCTCGCCCGCCGGTCCGACGCGACCGAGCGGCTGCTGGAGCTCGCCGACCGGTACAAGGGCGTGAAACGCGAGGCAGGCGCGGCGAGCGCGTGGCGGGACCTGCCGGTCGGCCAGCGCCTCAAGCACGCCCTGGTGCAGGGCATCGCGGACTTCGTCGAGGCTGACGCCGAGGAGGCGTACCAGGAGCTGGGCTCGCCCCTGCGGGTGATCGAGGGGCCCCTCATGGACGGCATGAACGTCGTCGGTGATCTGTTCGGTGCGGGCAAAATGTTCCTGCCGCAGGTGGTGAAGTCGGCCCGCGTGATGAAACGCGCCGTGGCGTACCTCACGCCGTACATGGAAGCCGAGAAGCAGGAGGCGGGCGGGAAGGGCCGCGTGCTGCTCGCCACCGTCAAGGGCGACGTGCACGATATCGGGAAGAACATCGTGGGCGTGGTGCTGGCCTGCAACGGGTATCAGGTGACGGACCTGGGCGTGATGGTGCCCACCGAGCGGATCCTGGACGAGGCGGCGCGGATCGGCGCGGACGTGATCGGCCTGAGCGGCCTGATCACCCCGAGCCTGGACGAGATGGTGGGCGTGGCCAGCGAGATGACCCGCCGCGGCCTGAGCCTGCCGCTGCTGATCGGCGGGGCCACCACCAGCCGCGCGCACACGGCCGTGAAGATCGACCCGGCCTACGCGGGCCCGGTGGTGCACGTGCTGGACGCCAGCCGCGCCGTGACCATCACGGCCGACCTGCTGGCCGACCCCGGCGCGGTGCAGGACCGCGTGCGGGCGGAGTACGACGCGCTGCGCGAACGGCACGGTGAACGGCAGGTGCGGCTGGTGACCCTGGCTGAGGCCCGGGCCGGCGCGCCTCAGCTCTCCCCCACCCCGGCGCCCGCGCCGCGCGAACCGGGGCGGCAGATCATCGAGCAGCCCATCACGGGCCTGCTGGACTACATTGACTGGACGCCTTTTTTCATCGCGTGGGAGATGAAGGGCATCTACCCGAACATCCTCACCGATCCGCTGCGTGGCGAGGAAGCCCGGAGCCTGTTCGCCGACGCGCAGGCCCTGCTGCGCCGCATCATTGACGAGCGGCTCCTGACCGCGCGCGGCGTGATCGGCCTGTGGCCTGCCCGGCGCGACGGGGACGACATCGCCGTGCAGGTCACGCCGGACATTCCCGCCGGCGAAACGCTCGACTGGCACACGCATGAACTTGCCGCCGGACGCGAGCCGCTGCCCGGTGTGGTTCACCTGCACACCCTACGCCAGCAGCGGCAGCAGGCCACACCGAACGCCGCGCTGGCGGACTTCGTGCAGCCGGACGGGGACCACATCGGTGCGTTCGCCGTTGCCATTCACGGCGCCGAGGCGCTCGCCGCGCAGTTTGAGGCGGCGCATGACGATTACAGCGCCATTCTCGTGAAGGCCATCGCCGACCGGCTTGCCGAGGCGTTCGCGGAAAAACTGCACCGCGACGTGCGTGTCACGCACTGGGGGTACGTGCCGGATGAGTCCCTTGGCAATGACGACCTGATCCGCGAACGGTACCAGGGCATCCGGCCCGCTCCGGGTTATCCCGCCCAGCCGGACCACACTGAAAAGCGCACGATCTTCCAGCTGCTCGCCGCGCAGGACATCGGCCTGAAGCTCACGGAGTCCTGCGCGATGACGCCCGCCGCGGCCGTGTCCGGCCTGTACTTCGCGCACCCGGACGCGCGCTACCTCGCCGTCGGCCGGATCGGCCGGGACCAGGTGGAAGACTACGCGCGGCGCAAGGGCCAGAGCGTGCAGGAGACGGAACGCTGGCTTGCTCCCATTCTGGCGTACGACCCGGCGAAGGTCACGGCTTCAGCGCAGGTGCAGGCATGACCCGCATTTCCGTTGAGCTGGTGCCCCGCTCGCGCAGCGGCCTGCGCGCCGAGATTGCGGAGGTCGCCGGGCACCTGCGCGGCGTGGACACCGTGAACGTTCCGGACCTGACGCGTTACTCGCTGCGCTCCTGGGCGGGTTGCGCGTTCGCTCGGCCAGCCTTCGCCACCATTCCGCACCTGCGGGCGGTGGACTTCAATCCCCGCGCACCCCTGCCGTTCCTGCCGGACCTCGACGCGCATGGGATCCGCGAGGTGCTGGTCGTGACAGGCGACGCGCCGATCGACATGAGCGCGAAAGTCTACGACGCCGATGCCGTGGACCTCATCCGCCGCCTGACCAGGGAAGCGCCGCACCTGCGGGTGTACGCGGGCCTGGACCCGTACCGGCAGTCCTTCGTGCGGGAACGCGATTACCTCGAACGCAAACTTGATGCCGGCGCCGCCGGGTTCTTCACGCAGCCGTTCTTCGACCTGCGGCTGCTGGACACCTGGGCGGACCTTCTGCCGGACGGTACCGACGTCTGGTGGGGCGCGACGAGCATCCTTACGGAGGCGAGCCTGAACTACTGGCGCGCCCGGAATCACGCGGTGTTCCCCCGGACCTTCGAGCCGACTCTGGCGTGCAACCGGACGTTCGCGCAGGACCTCCTGGCGTTTGCCCGCGACCGGCGCCAGAACGCGTACTTTATGCCGGTCAAAGTGAATGTTCTGGAGTACCTGAGCGGCATCCTGTAGACAGTGGGCGATCAGCCGACGCGGTGATAGGGACTCAGGGGCATTCCCTGCAGGGAGGCCTCCGGTGACTGCCGCCCGGGGGGAACGTTCGCAGTTGCCTCCAGCCGCGGCTCAGGAGCGAGGCACTCCTCACGCCGGCCCGGAAGGTGCCGGCCTCGCCCATAGGGTCACGGCTCTGCGGCTGGTCGCCGCTGTCCGGTGCCTTCCTGACAGCTGCCCGTGCCCATGAAGAACCCCCCCGGCAGGCGGGGAGGCGGGGAGGCACAGCGGGTCAGCTGTTGTCGATGACCACCGTGAAGCTGCGGCTGATCTTGCTCTTGGCTGGAACGTCGACCTTCAGGGTGGCGACGCCCTGGTTTTTCACGGGCGCGGCACTGTCGATGATGATGAGGCGCCCGCCGACGCGTTCGGTCACTTCGGCGCGCACGGCGCGGTCCTTGCTGCTTTCGAAGGCGTAGGTCACGCGGTAGGTGGTTTTGGTGACGTTGCCTTTGGCGTCCCTGATCTGCGCGGTCTGCTGAACGCTGCGGGTGTAGGCGAGGTCGGGATCTTCACCGAGGGTGAAATCGACGCTGCCGCCTTCGCGCGTTTCAGGGATGGTGGTCTGGCCGACGATGCGCCCTTCCTCGCGGACGGTCAGGGGGCCGCCGGGAAGACGCTGGTCCGCTTTCAGGCGGTAGGACCGGCCCAGGTGGCCGTCGCGGGGTTCCGTTCCGAAATAGGTGTTCAGTCCCGCGTAGCGGTCGAACGTGGTGAGCTTGGGCGTGAGGAACGGCAGGGTCACGACGCTGTTGGCAGGCAGGGTGAACGGGGTGGTGAGGGCGTAGCGGTACAGGCCGCGCAGTTCGCCCTGACTCTCAATTTTCGGGGCAGGTGCCGAGGTGGTGATGGGCGCGGCCATGGCGACGTCACGCATCATGTACCCCGCTTCCTGCTGGTTCTGGACGTTCACGTCCCCGGCGTACAGTTCAGTGTTCTGAACCTCGTAGGCCTGTTCGGTGGTGTTCCGGATGTCCGCCAGGGCGCCCAGTTGCGCGCCGGCCGCACTGGCTTTCAGGGTGTAGCGCGGGGTCCAGGTGACGGCGCGGGTCAGGTAGCTCAGGGTGCCCTTGCCGGGTTGCGCCAGGGTGTACGTGACGGATTGCGTGGGGGCCTGGGCGTTGGTGGGGGGCAGGGTGTCGAACTGCAGTTCTTCGTAGCGGGCGTTGAAGTAGCGGCCCTGGGCGTCTTTCACGAGCAGGTCGCGGGCGCGGATCAGCGTGACAGGTTCGGTTTTGCCGTCGCGTTTCAGGTACACGGTCTTGCCTTCGAGGCTGCTCAGCCAGTTGGCTTCCTGCTTCTGAATGGCCTGCGTGAAGCTCAGGCCGTCCAGGTCGAGGCTGCCGCTGAGGATGTTCTGCCAGGTGTCGAGCGGCAGGGTGATGTTCAGGGTGGTGGTGCTGGCGGTGATGGGCTCACGGACCTCACTGAAGCTCGGGTAGATGCGCAGGTCGGCGGCGTGAGCGGTAGTGGTGGCGAGGGCGGCAGCGACGGTGAGAACGGTAGAGAAGGCGCTTTTCATACCTGAATGGTGACCCGGTGCCTAATATGAGATGTGAGAGGGTCAGTCAGGATCGCGACAGAAAAGCCGCCGCTCCAATCTGGAGCGGCGGCCTGTTCAGGCTACCTGGACGGTCAGAGAATGTCGTCGCGGATACAGGCCTTGAAGTGCCCGGGGCTGACTTCGCGCAGTTCCGGCACCACGTTGGCACACTCGGCAATCGCGTACCGGCAGCGCGTGCGGAACACGCAGCCCGACGGCGGATTGATCGGGCTGGGAATATCCCCTTCCAGAATGATCCGCTGGCGTTTCACCGTCGGGTCCGGCACCGGCGCCGCCGACAGCAGCGCCTCGGTGTACGGGTGTTTCGGGTTGCTGTTCAGTTCGCGGCTGGGCGCGATTTCCATCACGCGGCCCAGGTACATCACGATGATCCGGTCGCAGATGTACTCCACGACCGCGAGGTCGTGCGCGATGAACAGCACGGTCAGGCCCAGTTCTTCCTGCAGGTCCTGCAGCAGGTTCACGACCTGCGCCTGAATCGACACGTCCAGCGCCGAGACCGGCTCATCGGCCACGATGAACGCCGGGTCCACCGCCAGGGCGCGCGCGATACCGATGCGCTGACGCTGGCCGCCGCTGAACTCGTGCGGGTAGCGGCGCATGTGCTCGGGGCGCAGCCCCACCTTCTGGAGCAGTTCGGCGATGCGGTCGATGCGCTGCTTGCCGGGGTGCAGATTGTGGATCTGCATGGCTTCCCCAATGATGTCCGACACGGTCATGCGCGGGTTCAGGGACGCGAAGGGATCCTGGAAGATGATCTGCATCTCGCGGCGGTAGTCACGCATCTGCCCTTTGGAGAGCTTGGTGATATCGGTGCCGTTGAACAGCACCTGCCCGCCGGTGGGTTCGATCAGGCGCAGGATGGCGCGGCCGGCGGTGGTCTTGCCGGAGCCGGATTCACCCACCAGGCCGACCACTTCGCCGCGCCCGATCTTGAAGGACACGTCGTTGACGGCCTTAACGTTCCCCACCACGCGTGACAGCAGGCCGCCGCGGATCGGGAAGTACTTCTCGAGGTTCTGAACGTCCAGCAGCGTGTCGCCTGTCGCGGGCATCACCCGGCGGCCCTGAGTGGTCATGGCGGTCATGCGGTCACCTCGCGCTGCGTCTGCTCGAATTCGCGCCAGCGGATGCAGCGGGCCATGTGGCCATGGCCGGTATCTTCCAGGGCCGGGACGGCCTTGGAGCAGTCAGGAACAGCGAACTTGCAGCGCGGCTCGAAGGCGCAGCCGGGAGGCAGGTTCAGGGGGTTGGGCACGTTGCCGGGAATGGCCTCCAGGCGGCCCTTGGGCTGCCCGGGAACCTGCACGACCTCGCCGGGGCGGGGAATGCTGTTCAGGAGGCCCATGGTGTACGGGTGACGGGGCGCCTTGAAAATCTCGATCACGTCCCCTTCTTCCACCACGCGTCCGCCGTACATGACCACGACGCGGTCGGCCATCTCGGCCACCACGCCCAGGTTGTGCGTGATGAACAGGATGCTCATGCCGATGTCCTTCTGCAACTTGCGCATCAGGTCCAGAATCTGCGCCTGGATCGTCACGTCGAGCGCGGTGGTCGGTTCGTCCGCGATCAGCAGGGCCGGGTTGCACGACAGCGCCATGGCGATCATCACGCGCTGACGCATCCCGCCGGACATCTGGTGCGGGTACTCGTGCACGCGTTTCTCGGGGGCGGGGATGCCCACGAAGCGCAGCATGTCGGTGGCGACACCCATGGCGTCTTTTTTGTTCTTGGCCTGGTGCAGCATGACCGCTTCAGCAATCTGATCCCCGACCGTATAGACGGGGTTGAGGCTGGTCATGGGCTCCTGGAAGATCATGCTGATGTCGTTGCCGCGGATCTTGCGCATGTCCGCTTCACTCAGGTGAACGAGGTCCTTGCGGGTGCCGTCCTTGCCGGTGAAGAGGATTTCGCCTTCCACGATCTTGCCCGGAGGGCTGGGGATCAGGCGCATGACGCTGAGACTGGTGACGCTCTTCCCGGAGCCGGACTCACCGACGACGGCCAGCGTTTCACCTTTCTTGATATGGAACGTAACGCCGTCAACGCTTTTCACGACGCCGTCGTCCGTGCTGAAGTACGTTTTGAGGCCGTTCACGGCCAGCAGGACTTCACCCTCGTGGGTCATTCTTCCTCCGTTTTGAACACGCTGAGCATCATACAACCGTAAAGGATTCTAAAGCGTTTACAGAGCCGGGCGCGGCCAGCCAAATGGGCCGCGCCCGGCGTACGCTTCGCTTCAGGAGCGCTTGCGAGGATCGAACGCATCTCGCAGGCCGTCACCAAGCAACTGGAAGCACATCACCGTGAAGACGATGAAGAAGCCGGGAATCAGCACCCAGGGCCGGGTGTTCAGGCTGCTCAGGCCGCCGTCCTGTGCGGCTTTCAGCAGGCTGCCCCACGACGCGTACGGTTCAACTGCCCCAATGCCAAGGAAGCTCAGGCCGGACTCCAGCAGGATGAAGCTGGGGATGGCGAGGCTGGTCGTGACGATCACGTAGGTGGTCAGGGTGGGGAGCATGTGCCGCCACATGATGCGCTGGTCGCTGGCGCCGAGGCTCTTGGCGGCCGAGACGAAGTCCTGCTCGCGGACGCTGAGTAGATGCCCGCGCGTCACGCGGGCCAGGCCGCCCCAGCCGATGAAGGCCAGGATGCCCAGGATCATGTACAGCGCCAGGATGGGATTGATGTCGCGGGGGAACACGCTGCGCAGCAGAAGCAGCAGGAACAGGTAAGGAATAGCGGCCAGCACCTCGACGAGCCGCATAATCAGGATGTCCACGACGCCGCCGAAGTAGGCAGCCATGGCGCCCATCATCAGGCCGATCAGGGTGGTGATGATCACGGCGCCGAACCCGATGGTCAGGCTGATCTGCGAGGCGTACATGGTGCGGGTGAACAGGTCACGGCCCAGGTCCTCGCCCCCGAAGAGGTACACGCTGCACTCTTCCTTGTTGGTGCCGAACAGGTGCAGGTTGCCGGGAATGAAACCCAGGATCTTGTAGCTGGCGCCGCGCACGCCAAAGTACAGCGGGCAGCGTTCCCCGCTGGGCTTGAACTCGTTGACGAACGTATCCATGTTCAGCTGCTGGGTGTACTTGAACACGTAGGGCCGCGTGAGGGCGCCGGTGTCGGGATCGCGGAACTCAATGGGGGTGGGTGGGTGGAAGCGGGTGATGTTGCTCGTTGAGTATGACGACAGCGCGTCGGGAGCAATGAACGGCGCGAAGATCGCCATGACATACAGCACGATCAGCATCAGGCCACCGGCCTGCGCGAGGCGGTTCTTCTGGAACTGTTGCCAGGCAACGGAGAACTGTGACTGTCCGAGCGCCCTGGCTTTCTGGCGGGTGGTGGGTGCAGTGGTGGTCATGTCAACCAACCTTGATGCGCGGATCGACGACCGCGAGGAGAATGTCGCTCAGGACGTTGCCGATCACGAGCAGGACAGTGGTGATGACAGTGAAACCGGCGATCAGGTACAGGTCCTGCGCGTTGATGGCCTCGAGGATCATGGGGGTCATGCCGGGATAGGCGAAGACGACCTCGATGAAACCGGCCCCGGCTACTGCACTGGGCAGCAGGCCGCCGATGTTCGCCACGATGGGCAGGATGGCGTTGCGGAAGGTGTGCTTCCAGATGGCGGTGCGTTCGCTGACGCCCTTGGCGCGCGCGGTGCGGATGTAGTCCGAGCGCATGACTTCCAGCATCTGGCCGCGGATCACGCGGGTCAGTCCGGCGGCATCAGTGATAGCCAGGATGATGGCGGGAATCAGGATGTGTTTGGCGATGTCAAGGATCTTCTGCGTGCTGGTCATGCTGTCAAAGCCGTTGCTGGTCATGCCGTTGATGGGGATCTCCCAGCCGGTGGCGGTGCGCATCTTCAGGATGAAGTAGATAACGATCAGCGCCACGAAGAAGCTCGGGAAGCCCAGCAGGAAGTACAGGATGACGTTGACACTTTTGTCACCCAGAGAATTTTGCCGCACGGCGCCGTACACGCCGATAGGAATGGCGATGGCGTAGAACAGCAGCGTCGAGAGCAGCACGAGGTACATGGAGTTGGCGATGCGCGGTTTGATGACGTCCAGCACGGGCTGCTGGTACGAGAAGGACAGCCCCAGATCAAGGTTGAGAACCATGTTCCGCAGCCACAGGAAATACTGCTCGACGGGATGGCGGTCGAGGCCGAAGTTGCGTTCCAGGGCCGCGAGCGCCTCGGGGCTGATGTTCGGGTTGAGTTTGGCCGGGGTCAGGAAGTCGCCGGGGGCCAGCTGGATCACGAAGAAAATCAGGAGGCTGGCCAGGAGCAGGGTGGGAATGGACTGCACCAATCGGCGCAGGAGGAATGGGATCATGCGGGCTCTCCGTGAGGCGTCATGGGTGTGGGGGGCAGTCCGCGCGGGCGGACCACCCCCCGTGGGAGCAGCGTGCTGCTCGTGCGCTTACTTGATGAAGGTCAGGGCCTGGAAGCGCTGGCCGTAGTAGGCGTCCATCATGTTGGCGGCGAATTCGCCACCCAGACGCTCGTTGAAGGCCACGTGGTAGTTGCCGCCCACGAGGTAGATGACGGGCTGGAGTTCACCCTCGACTTTCATGAGCTGCCCGCCGATGGCGCGGCGCTTGGCGTCGTTCAGTTCCGCGTCGCCCTGGTAGTACAGCTTGGTCATCAGCTGCTCCTGGCTGGTGGCGCACTTCCCGTCGGTGGGGTTGTTGTACGAGTGCAGGTTGGTGCCGCAAGGCACGACGTTGCTGCCGAAGCTCCAGATGTTGCTGCCGCCGGACAGGCCCAGCAGAATTGCGTCGAAGGGACGGTTCTCGCCCTTGGCGGTCAGCTGGCCGACCAGGCTGTTGAAGTCGATGGGGGTGAAGTTGACCTTCACGCCGACCTTCTTGGCTTCGTCCGCGAAGATGCGGCCGAGCTGTTCACGCACGGTGTTCCCGGCGTTGGTGCTGAGGTTGAATTCAAGAACCTTACCGGCCTTGTCGACCAGGTACCCCTGCGCGTTTTTCTTGGTGTAGCCCACCTGCGCGAGCAGTTTGGTGGCTTCGGCGAGGTTGTACTTGTACTGGGGCGCCCCGGCGGCGAGGCCGGCTTCGAGCTGCTGCTTGAAGATGGGGTAGGTGCTGAAGTAAGTCTCGCTGCCCAGGCCACCCAGGGCCAGCTGAACCATGGCCTGACGGTTGGCGATGTGGCTCATGGCGCGGCGGAAACGCACGTCACGGAAGAGCTTCTGCTTGGCGGGATCGCTGGCCTTGTTCCAGTTGAACACGATCCACTGGCTGGTGGCCTGGGGGCTGACGTTGGGCTTGAGGAAAGCCTTGAGGCTTCCGGCGTCAATGGCCTTCTTGCTCTGGGCCAGGTCGTCGGCGTTGCGCATGCCGACGATGTCGATCTGACCGGCCAGGAAGGCGGCGAGAGCGGCGTTGGCGTCGGAGACGATGCGCACGGAGAGGTTGTTCAGGTAGGGCAACTCCTGGCCCCGGCTGTCCTTGTTCCAGTCGCCCCAGTTGGGGTTCTTCTTGAACACGGTGCGCTCGCCGGCGCGGTAGGACTCGACGACCCACATGCCGGGGCTGACGATCTGGCTGGGGTTGGTGCCCAGGCCCCACATCTTCTTGATGGCGTCGGCGCCGCCTTCGCGGTAGGCCTTGCCGAACACGTGGTCAGGCCAGGGCGCGTAACTCATGATGCTCAGGGCACTGGCGCTGGGCTGAGGGAAGTCGAACTGCAGGGTGTAGTTGTCGAGCTTCTTGACCGTGATGGGCTTGCCGATCAGGAAGAAGGTGTCGCGGCTGTTGCTGCCGACCTTGTCGTCGGTGTGGATCTTGTAGGTGGAAATCCAGTCGTCAGCCGTGATGGCCTGACCGTCGCTGAACTTCATGCCCTGGCGGATCTTGACCACAAAGCGCTTGTTGTTGTTGCTGACCACGGGTGCGCCGGTGGCCATGTAAGGGATGAACTCGTCGTTGCGGGGATCCTGCGTGAACAGGCCGCTGCCAGTCGCCATGCGGGTGGGGATGCTGTCCGCTTCGGCGCTGGTGAAGGGGTTCATGGTCTTGAAGTCGCTGATGGCCGACAGGCGCAGTTCACCGCCGCGTTTGTTCGTGGTGTTCTGCTCAGCGGTCCAGGCGGCGGGCCAGACGAAGGCGGACTGGGCTGTTGCGGCGCCGACGGTCAGCGCGAGAGCAAGGGCAAGGATTTTCTTCATGATTCCTCCGAAACGAGTAGGTGAGAGGTATGGCAGCCCGCCGGCGTGAGCCGGGTCAGGGGCAGGGTATTTCGTTTTCCAGCGTGCTCAATATATGGAGTGGCTTATGCGCGGTCAAGGTCAACCGATCTTTTCCATGAATATCTGGCGCATCAGCATGAACGCGGTGACATTTCAAGGTTCAGAAGCGTGGTTTATGTACCATTTTCACCGCACGCACTGTTCTTTTGAAAACACTTCACGAGGGCAAAGACGATCTCAAATCATAAAAAGGTGACCTCCACTGACGGAGGTCACCCGGACAGAGAGAATGTTTCAGCGGGACACAAGGTTGATAAGCAGCGCCAGCAGCATAAAAAACCCGCCCAGTACGCTCGTGATGCGGATGAGGCCACCCTCGACCCCGCGTCCACCCAACAGTGAACCACCCGACGCCATGCTCGCGGACAGGCCAGCCTGCTTGGGGACCTGCAGAAGCACGAAAAACACCAGCCCGACACAGACCAGGGCGAACAGAACGATGAACAGGGTCAGAATCATGAATACCTCGTTTCAGGAGTGACAGCGCAGCTCGCGTGAATAATCATGAGCGCCGGCGTCTGGCAACACCCCAGTGTAGCGCAGCCTGGCACAGCGGTCAGGTCTCAGCGTCCACGGACGCGCCGGTAGCCTTTTCGCAGTCCATGGTCCGGCCGCACCCCATCGGCCATCAGGTGCAGCCACTGACTCAGGTAGTACCCGAGTACCAGCGGCACCGTCACCTTCAGGCTGAGAGGCTGCGGCATCTGCGGCAGGGACACGCCCGGCGCGACGAACTTGAGAATCCCCACGAGCAGCAGCCCGATCAGGGCCACATATGCCAGGCGGGTCAGGGGGCCAATCACCCAGGAGTGGGACCAGCCCCGGTGACTGAACAGCATGCCGTACGGGACCCACAACACCCCGAGGATGCCCCAGTGCCGTTTGCTGTCCACCTTGCCTTCAGCGAGATCCAGGTCCGGGGACAGCAGGAACGTCCCGGCGGCGTACGCCAGGCTGAAGTTCAGCGCCTGCACGGGGGTCACCACCAGCCACTGCTGCCGCACGGCCACCAGCGCTCCGGCAGCGAGCACGCTGTACGCCGCGATATTGATCAGGTTGTGAACACGTCCACTGGGCACGCGCGCCATTGTGCCACCCGCCCGGGACGTTCATGTTCCGTCAGGCGCCGTGCGGCATGCTGGGGCCACGATGAACCAAAGTGTGCGTACGGCAGGGCTGCTGGGACTGGCCCTTGCAATTTCCGCCTGTGATCAGCTGAGCCCGGCTGGCACCGGTCTGCAGAACCGCAGTGTTGACTTCGGGCTGGCGTCACAGCGGCAGGTGACGGCGCCCTTGAGCGGCACGTGGCGGGTCACGGGCGTGCCCGCCTGGCTGCGGGTGACGCAGCAGGCCGGGTCAGGTCCCGTCAAACTGGACATGACGGCAGTGAGGCAGGACGCCACGCCTGTTACCGCTGATCAGCCGACCCTCAGCGGCACTCTGCGCATCGCGTGGTCCACCGGTACCGGCCCGGACGCCCGGAACGGCACTGCGGAGTGGACCGTTACGGCGCGGCAGTTCGAACTGAGCGGCCGGCTGATTGAACCGGCGCAGGTGCAGGGCCAGGACGTGCACCTGCGTAGCGCAGGCCTGCCCAAGCAGAGCACAACGGCCGCAGCCCGCGGCGTGATCGTGAAATACCGCGCCTCCGCGCTGGGTGCCCAGATGACCGGTCCCAACCGCGGGCCAGCTCCCGAACAGCTGGGCACGCAGGCGCTGCGGGCCAGGGGGCTGACGGTGACCCGCACGCGGCACCTGGGCGGACGTACCGCCGCCCTGAGTGTCAGCGACGTGCCCGGCGCCCTCGCAGCGTTGCGGGCGGATCCGGACGTGGAGTACGCCGTACCGAACGTGGTGGTGCACACCCAGGCGCAACTCGCCCAGCCGGTCACCCCCACCGACCAGTTCGCGCCGCTCCAGTGGGCGTACCCCCTGATGGGGTACGGCGCCGTGTGGCGCGACATGGAGAGCGGCGCGTATACGCGTCCGGTCACGGTGGCCGTCGTCGACACCGGCGTGCGCTTCGACCACCCGGACCTGCAGGGGCAGCTGTGGCTGCCAGGGGAAGGCGCGATGGACGTCCTGGCCGACCCGAACAATGGGGACATGGACGGACCCGACACCGATCCCACCGACCCCTGGTACACCGGGCGAACGAACGGGAGCCACGGCACGCACGTCACCGGGATCATCGCCGCCCGTTGGGGCCAGAACACCACCACCTGCGCCGGGTGCAGCACGAGCGGCGTGGTGGGCGCCACCTACCGCGCGCCCGTGAAGGTCCTGCCGGTCCGCGTGATCGACTCGAGCGGGGACGCCACCGCGGAGGACGTGGCCGTGGGCCTGCGCTACGCTGCGGGCCTTCCCATCGACATGGCGGGCGTCACCTCCCGCACGCCCCACCCGGCACAGGTCATCAACCTGAGCCTGGGGGGTGCCGTGAGTGCAGAGGAGGCAAAACCCATGTGCGACGCCGTGAGGGACGCCACGGACGCCGGCGCCCTGGTGATCGTTGCCGCGGGCAACGGCTACGGCACGGTGCCGTACTACCCGGCCGCGTGTCCGGGGGCAGTGAGTGTCGCCAGCGTGAGCCTCTCGGGCGCGAGCGCTCCGGTACACTCGCCGTTCAGCAACGCCTACCCGGAAGTGCAGCTCTCAGCGCCCGGCGGGGCCGACCCGTACAGCGGCGCGAAATTCAACGGCGGCATGTTCAACGGGGTCGCGTTCCCGGACATGATCCTGTCGACCGGCTGGAACTACGCGAAAAACCAGCCCAACTACGAAGCGGAGGTCGGCACCAGCCAGGCCAGCCCGCAGGTGGCGGCGCTCGCGGCGTTGCTGCTCAGTAAGGGCGTCACCACAGACGCCGCGAGTACCCTGGCCCGCTTGCGGGACACCGCCACCGATCTCGGCGAACAGGGCCGCGATCCGCTGTTCGGGTACGGCATGGTCAATGCCGCCGCCGCCCTGAACGCCCCGCAGGTGAGCTGGCGCCTGGGCCTGCGCGTGCAGAGCAGTCGCGGCCTGAGCTTCCAGCCGGCCGTGGACCCGACCGGCGCGTTCCACGCTTACCTGGGTGAAGGCACCTACCACGTTACCGGCGGCACCGACGTGAACGGCAACGGGATTTACGGCGAGGCCAACGAGGCCCGGGATGAGCGTCAGGTCACGCTGGCCCAGGACACCCCGAACGTGAACGTGGGCGACCTCACGCCCCGCTGATTCAGCCTGCCCGGGCAGAGGGCCGCCCCCTGAAGTCCGCAGGGGTCCCTCTGCCCACAACCGGAGGTCCTAGCGGCGAACGTCGATGACCGTCCGGCCCCGCACCCGGCCCGCCAGGATCTCTTCAGCCAGGGCCGGCACCTCACTCAGGGACCGCGTCTGCGTCACCTGTTCCAGCGTGCTCGCCGGCAGATCACGGGCCAGCCGGGCCCAGGCCGCCTCGCGCCGCGCGGGGGGGCAGGTGACGGAATCGATGCCAAGCAGGTTCACTCCCCGCAGAATCAACGGGAAGACCGTGGTCACCAGCTCATTTCCGCTTGCCAGGCCGCACACGGCCAGAGCCCCGTGCGTGCGGGTGGAGGCGTACGCCCCCGCCAGCGTGGCGCCGCCCACGGTATCCACGACGCCCGCCCAGCGTTCCTTTTCCAGCGGACGTTTCAGGGCGGGCAGGGTCTCGCGTGGCAGGACCGCGCTGGCCCCCAGGGCGCGCAGGTAGGCTTCCTCTTCGGGGCGGCCCGTGCTGGCCACCACGGTGTGACCCGCATGGGCCAGCAGGGCCACCGCCGTACTGCCCACGCCGCCGGCCGCCCCAGTCACGAGCACCTCGCCGTCCCCGGGAGTGAGCCCGTGCTCTTCCAGCGCCATGACAGCGAGCATGGCGGTGAACCCGGCCGTGCCGACACTCATGGCCCAGTGGGCGTCTGTGCCGCCCGGCTGCGCAACCAGCCACCCGGGCCGCGCGCGGGCCAGCGTCGCGTAGCCGCCGTCCTGCCGCTCGCCGACGCCCCACCCAGTCAGGATGACGGCGCTGCCCTCCGCCCAGCGACCGGAGCGGTCCTGCACCACGGTGCCCGCCAGGTCAATGCCGGGCGTCATGGGGTGGGTGCGCAGCACGCCGGGCCGCCCGGAGACGGCGAGGCCATCTTTGTAGTTCAGGCTGGAGTGGCTGACCTCGATCAGCACGTCACCGTCAGGGAGAGCCTGAACAGGCAGTTCCTGAAGTTCGGCGCGGACGCCGGCGTTATCGTTCAGCACTCGCAGGGCACGGTACGTTTCGGGCAGGACAGGGGTGCTCACGTCGGGAACCTCCGGAAGTTGGAATGAACTGCCCGCAGCGTACCGTGTGATCCGCGCCCGTGTGCGCTCCCGGGCGCGTAACAGTCCGGCCCGGGCCGGGTGTGTTAAACTCCCACCTGCTATGGAGCCTCCCAGTTCCGGCTCTCGTACCGCGCCCGGAGACCACCGCCCGAGGGCGGATTTTTTGCCGTGGCACTCCCCTTTTACCGGTCACCGACGCCGCCGCCTGAGAACAGGCGGGGCGGGCAGCACGTGCCGTGCGGATGACCGGGACGCGACCATGGAGCGCGTCCATACATGAACGACCTTCTTGGTATCGTTGCCCTGTTCTTTCTGGTGCTCATGAACGGCTTTTTCGTCGCAGCGGAGTTCGCGCTCGTCAGCGTGCGCCGAACGCGCATCGACCAGCTGGCAGAAGAGGGCAACAAAACGGCCCTCGCCACGCAGCGGGCCCTGCAGAACCTTGACCTGTACATCGCTGCGACGCAGCTGGGCATCACCATGGCCAGTCTCGCCATCGGTTTCGTGGCTGAGCCCGCCATTGAGCACCTCATTCACCCGCTGTTTCCGGAAGGGCAGTTCACGGAACGCCAGATCAAAACGATTTCCTTCGGGGTGGCGTTCGCGATCAGCACCGTGCTGCACATCGTGTTCGGGGAGCTTGCGCCCAAAAGCTGGGCGTTGCAGCGCAGCGAACAGGTCAGCCTGCTGATCACGCGGCCGCTGCTGCTGTTCACGACCGTGTTCAAATGGGCCATCCGTGGCCTGAACGCCCTCGGCAACGGCGTGGTCCGCATGTTCGGGCTGCGGGGTGTGGCCGGACACCACACCGCCTATTCCGAAGAGGAAATCCGCATGATCGTCAGCGCGTCAAGCCAGGAAGGCGTGCTGGAAGACAGTGAAAAGGAACTCGTGTACAACGTGTTCGACCTGTCGGACACCACGGTGCGCGAGGTTATGACCCCCCGCATCGAGATGGTCCTCATGGACGGCGCCTCTCCCCTGCGGCGCCTGCTGGACCTGCGGGCCGAGCACGGGTACTCCCGCATTCCCGTGTTTCAGGACACGCCGGACAACATCGTGGGCATCGTGCACACCGGCGACGTGCTGACCCACCTGGACGCCCTGGACCACACGCTGGTGGCGGACATCATGCGGCCAGTGTTCTTCGTGCCGGAAGGCATGAAGATCAAGGACCTGCTCACCAAGATGAGGGAGAAGAAAAGTCACCTGAGTATCGTCGTGGACGAGTTCGGCGGCACCGCCGGCCTGGTCACACTGGAGGACGCCCTTGAGGAGATCGTCGGGGAGATCTACGACGAGACCGACGAGGAGGAGGTCCCCATGATCGAGGTGCTTTCCGAAGGCGTGTACCTGATGGACGCCAGCCTCACCGTGGGAGAGGTCGAGGAACGCCTGGGCAGCAACATTGAGGACGGCGAGGGCGAATTCGACACCCTCAGCGGCTTTATGACCAGTCACTTCGGGGATATCCCTGAAGCCGGGCAGAACTTCATTCACAACGGCTGGGCCTTCACGGTCGAGGACGCAGACCAGCGCCGCGTGACGCGCGTGCGCGTCGAACGCGTCCAGAACCCCGATCCACTCGCCCCTGAGGAATCCTATGAGTAACAGCAACCCCCTGAACCTGACGCCTGATCCGCAGCTTCTGGAAGGCGCCCAGGCGGCCTTCCGGCAGGCGTACGCGCCGTACAGCCGGTTTCACGTGGGGGCCGCGCTGCGCACCCGGGACGGCCGCGTGTTCTTCGGCGCGAACGTCGAGAACGCCAGTTACGGCCTGGGCCGCTGCGCCGAACAGAGTGCCGTGCAGGCGATGGCCACGGCGGGCGAGCGGGAATTCACGGACATCGTGGTGTATTCCGAGGCGTCCCCGCCTGCCAGCCCGTGCGGCGCGTGCCGTCAGGTGCTGTTCGAGTTCGCGCCTGACGCCCGCGTGGTCTGCACGAACCAGCACGGCGACATCGTGAGCGGGTACGTGCGGGATTTCCTGCCGCACGGGTTCCGGCTGGAACACCGGGACGACGGGCAGGACCTCAGCGCAGACTGACCTCAACGCCAGGGCCGGGCTTCACCGTTGATGCGGGAGGCCCGGCCCTGGCGTTGAGGGACCTTCACGCAAAGTGGAACGGCCCCCTTCAGCTGTGCTGGAAACTGCGGGCCATGACCCGAACGTGGCGCACCCTGCTGGGCCTGGCTGGTTCCCTGTCGGCGCTGCTGCTCATGCAGCCGCTGACCTCACGCCCTACCCCCGAGGAACAGGCAACCGCCCGCGCGCAGCGCCGGCGCATGCAGGCGACCTTGCCCTTGGCCACACCTGTCCAGGCCCTGGCGCAGGGGACGCTGGAGGCTCTGCGGGTCCTGACCGGGCAACCGGCCCGCCGCCCCCGCGGGCGGCGATAACACCCGACTGGCAGTCACACGCCGGCAGGGGAGAACCTTCGGTTCTCCCCTGTCGGGCGGTCATGGCGCAGCGGAAACGCTGCCGTATCGGGGCGGGCGGTCAGTCGTGGGCGCCGGCCAGTTCCTTGCGGCCGAACTGCTGCGCTTCGGTGCTGCCGGCGAGCGCGGTGGTGCTGCTCTGTCCGCCACCCGCCGCCTGCGCCACCAGATCGAAGTACCCGGTGCCGACCTCGCGCTGGTGCTTCACGGCCGTGAATCCACGTTCCTGCGCGGCGAACTCCCGTTCCTGAAGTTCCACGAACGCGCTCATCTGGGTGCGGGCGTAACCGTACGCGAGATCGAACATGCTCATGTTCAGGGAGTGGAAGCCGGCCAGCGTAATGAACTGGAACTTGTATCCCAGCCGGCCCAGTTCGACCTGGAATTTCGCGATGGTCTCATCATCGAGATTCTTGCGCCAGTTGAAGCTCGGGCTGCAGTTGTACGCCAGAAGTTTCCCGGGGAATTTGGCGTGCACTGCCTCCGCGAAGCGGCGGGCGTCCTCCAGGTTGGGCACGGAGGTCTCGCACCAGATGACGTCGGCGTACGGGGCGTACGCGAGGGCGCGGCTGATGGCCTGCTCAATGCCGGGCCGGACGTAGTAGAACCCTTCGGGTGTGCGCTCACCGGTCGTGAACGCCCGGTCGTTCTCGTCAATGTCGCTGGTCAGCAGATTGGCGGCGTCCGCGTCGGTGCGGGCGATCAGGACGGTGGGCACGCCGCTCACGTCTGCCGCAAGGCGCGCGGCGTTCAGGGTGCGGATGAACTGGCTGGTGGGCACCAGCACCTTGCCGCCCAGGTGACCGCATTTCTTTTCGCTGGCCAGCTGATCTTCGAAGTGCACGCCGGCGGCGCCGGCCTCAATCATGGCCTTCATGAGTTCGAAGGCGTTCAGGGGGCCGCCGAAGCCAGCCTCGGCGTCCGCGACGATCGGCACGAAGAAGTCGATGTCGCTTCTGCCTTCGCTGTGCTGAATCTGGTCGGCGCGGCGCAGAGTGTTGTTGATGCGTTTCACGACGTCCGGGACACTGCTGGCTGGGTAGAGACTCTGGTCGGGGTACATCTGTCCGGCGTTGTTGGCGTCGCCAGCGACCTGCCACCCGCTGAGGTAGATGGCTTTCAGGCCGGCCTTGACCTGCTGCATGGCCTGGTTGCCGGTCAGGGCGCCCAGGGCGTTCACGAAGGGTTCGTCCTTCATCAGGCGCCAGAGTTTGGTGGCGCCGTGCCGGGCGAGGGTGTGCTCGATGGGCAGGCTGCCGCGGAGTTTCACGACCTCATCCGCGGTGTAGTTGCGCCGGATGCCCTGCCAGCGGTCCTCGGTCTGCCAGGTTTTCTCCAGAATTTCGGCGGGTGTGCGGGGGGTGGGGGTCATGGTGGTCCTCCTGGGGTGTGCGGAGCGGTCCTCGCCGGTGCCGGCGGGGTGGTGGGAGAGCGGTGCGCCCGGTGGGTGGGAGCTTGCGGTGAAGGCATTGTGCAGGTCCGGCCGGGCCGCAGGGGGTGGTGTAGTCATGACACCGGGAAGTACACCAGGTGGTCAGGTACACCACCTGAGGCAAAAAAAACGCCCGCGGGTGCGGGCGCCTTCGGCACGGTGGGTTCAGCTGCTGAGCCATGCGCGCAGCGTCTGCTCGAACGCCGCGTGGTGATCATGGTGGTACAGGAGACCGTGGAACCCTGCAGCGTTCGCGGCGTCGATGTTCTCCTGCACGTCATCCACGAAGGCCACCTGAGAGGCCGGGACGCCCATGGCCTGCTCCAGCGCTGCGAACGCCTCCGGAGCGGGCTTTTTGTGCCCGAGTTCGTTGCTGAACACCAGGGCGTCGAACCGACTGAACCGCGGGTCCCGGCGCAGGTGGTCACTCACCACCGGGTAGTTGTTGCTCAGCAGGCCCACACGGACCTCGCGCGGCAGCGCAGCCAGGGTGGTGTACATCGGGTCGTTGTCAGCAATGCTGCCCAGGTACAGGCGCTCGAAGTCGTCGTACGGCATGGGCACACCCGCTTCCTCCTGCACCACCGTCCAGAACTGCGGGAGCGTCCAGGCGCCCACCTCCAGCTGCCGGACGTGCCGGAAGTAACTGTCACGCACCCGCTCGACCGGGACGCCGCTGCGGTCGGCGACATTCTGCGTGCTGCGTCCGTCGAAGGTGCCGATGGTGAACACGCCCCCCAGTCGAAGGCGACGTGCCGGTTGCTGCTGCTTGAACTCATGCGCCCGATTGTGCCGCAGGGAACGTCCGCGCCTGCTGACGCTGTGCAGACCGGAGAGGCCGCTCAGCACTCCACCAGCAGTCCACGCCTTGCCCAGGCACTCACGTTCAGGGTGTGGACCGCCTGCCACGGCCGCGTCCAGTCAGCGTCCACCGGGAGTTTCTGACCCCGGCCGTGCCGCACGACATGTGCGCGGTGAAAGGCAATCAGCTCCGGCACGCTGGCGTCCGCATGACGGTGAACGTCGATCTCCTCACTCAGCGCGGGCGCCGGAGCCTGGGGCGCGCCGCTGGTCAGGACGCACGCGAAACCGCTGGCGCGGTCCCGCAGCCACGTGAGCACCTGCACGACCGGCCAGCCCGTCTGCGCGCTCTCCGGGGTTTCACTCCAGCGCAGCGTGACCGTCATGTCCGGCTCCAGCGTGTAGGCGCGCACGTGCCGCACCTCGCTGAGGCCCGGCAGGTAGAATGTTCCCTGAGGCGCCGCCCCCAACGCCAGCAGGTCTGCGTGCGTGGCGGTAATGGCGCGCGACTGCTCCGGGGTGGCGCCCCAGGCGCGGTCTTCCAGCAGTTGTGGACTCAGGGCGTCGGTCACGCCGGGGCCGGTTACCGCGCGGCCCTCCAGGCGTGCGCGGCTGATGTCGGCCAGCAGCCCCACGGCGCGCTCAGGACCGACGAGCTGCTGCAGTTCCTCATCGGTCAGGGCAGCCAGGTTCAGGCAACGGGGCACGCCCCAGAGAATAACGTGCCACCCTTACACTTTCAGCACACCGGGCCGCTCCCTATAGTGGTTGCGATGACCACCCTCTCCTCCGCCGCGCACGGCGACCTCCGGCAGGTCGCGGCCGTACTGCTTGCCCACCAGGGACCCATCGTGGTTCTGTCCCACGAGAATCCGGACGGCGACGCGCTGGGCAGTGTCCTGGGACTCACCCGCGCGCTGCGCCAGCTGGGCCGCGAGGTGATCGCCCCGATGCACGTCCCCCGGTACCTGACGTTCATGACCGAGCCGGGCGAACTGAGCCCCCGCCTGGACGACTGGCCCGAAGGAGCGCTGGTGGCCGTGCTGGACGTGGACAACAATGACCCCAGCCGCGTGGCTGGCGCGGACCTGACCACCTTCACCGGCCCGGTCGTGAATGTGGACCACCACGGCACGAATCGCCGGCAGGCGACGGCGCTCGCTGTGGACCCCAGCCAGCCGGCCGCAGCCATCATGGTCGCAGACCTGGTTCAGCTGCTGGGGGTTCGCTGGACGGAACAGATTGCCACCGCCCTGATGCTGGGGCTGATTACCGATACGGGGTCGTTCCGCTTCGACTCGGTCACCCCCGACGCCTTCCGGGCCGCCGCGACCCTGCGGGAGGCCGGAGCGCGCCTGGGCTGGATCAGTGACCACCTCAGCCAGAACCCCCACACCTACTACCATCTGCTGCGTGAGGTGCTGGGCACCCTGCAGTTTCTGCACGGCGGCCGCGTGGTGCTGGCCCGCGTGGACGAGGCCATGCTGGACCGTTCCGGCGCCAGCTGGGAGGACGTGGAGAACTACGTGGGGATGCTGCGCAACGCCGAGGGTGCCCAGCTGGCCGTGATGGTCAAGGACTACGGGGACCGCGTGAAGCTGTCACTGCGCTCCCGGGGTGGCGTCAGTGCCCAGAATATTGCCGTGAGTCTCGGGGGGGGCGGGCACGTCCCGGCGGCCGGCGCGAGCCTCCAGGAGCCGTTCGCCGAGGCTTTTGGACGCCTGGAGGCTGCGATCACTGCAGAACTGGCCCGGGTGGACGCCGCGCAGTAATCCAGTGGGGTCGGCACGCGGCGCGGCGGGCAGTAAGGCGAGAGGGCGCCGCGGGCCACGGCGCCCCTCTCGTCAGGGGTCAGGGCCAGGAGACCGCCGATCTGATCGGCGGACCGTCCAGGATCACCTTCAGCGCCGCGTTGATCCACAGGAATGCCCGGCGGGTGTTCGGCATGGTGTAGGTCTGCTCTGCGCCGTGCTGCATGAACACGTACACGAGGTGCCGCCCGTCCGTGGTTTCCACGTACCCGCTGTACGTGAGAAGCTGCCAGCCGTTGCCGCCTTTGGCGCCCACGTACCGCACGCGTCCCTGATGCGTGATGGTGAGGGCCGAGCGGCCGAACCCGAGGGCCATCACGTCCCGCTGCCAGCGGCGCGCCCCCTCACTCAGGTCGGGCCGCAGGAATTCCTGCGCGACCAGCGTTCCAAACTCATACGGGGTGCTGAGGTTGTACACCCGCAGGTCCTCCGCCAGCCGGTGCCGCTGCTCGAAGTACGTGTCCAGCTGCCGCTGCAGATAATCAGGCCGGGTCTGCTGGGCGTCCGCGTCGATTTGCCCGGCAAGTCTGGCCTGCTCCGGCCCGCGCGCCTCCGGCCAGGCGGAGGCAGCGTTGAACGCCGGAGACAGCCCTGCCTGCGCCGCCCACCAGGCCTTGGTGGGCAGAATCAGCCGCGTGTGGCACAGACCCAGGTGATCCGCGAGCCCCTGAACGGTCTGGAGCCCGGCGCGGCGATGCAGGATGTCGGTGGCCGTGTTGTCACTGTTGCGGATCATGCGCTCGGAGAGGGTCCGCACGTCCGAGTGATCGAACGGGAAACTTCCGAGCGACTGGTTCTGCCGCGTGACGCTGAAACGCTCCTTCGCCTGCAGCCGTCCGGCGTCCAATTCGCGCAGCACCGCCCACAGCACCGCCTGCTTGTACGTGCTCGCCAGTGGGAACACGCCGTCCGGGTCAGCAGCAACCGCGCGGAGGGGCCGCAGGGTCACGGGGTCCACCTCCGCCACCCACAGGCCCAACCGGCCACTCAGGGGCCGCGGAGGGGCCGGTGCACGCGGAACTGCCGGCGCGGCGCGCAGGCACCCCCGCTCATCTCGCATCGGATCTGCGGCGGCGTGGGCCGCCCCGTGGCGCTGCAGCCGCACGTGGCCCTCACTGGAGGCCGGGCCACCTGAACGACAGGCCACCAGCAGCCCGCACACCAGCGCCGCGAGGCCCACCCGGCCCAGCAGGGGGGCGCAGGCGGCGTGAAAGGTGAAAGCCAGGGAACGCAATCCGGGTCAGACCTGAACGGGTTCCAGGGTCACGCCGACCGTACCGGGCCCGGCGTGCGTCGCCACGACGGCACCGATCTGGTGGTTGCCCATGTCCTCGAAGTTCACGCCGCGCAGCCCGTCACGGACCTCCTGCACGAACGCCTCCCCGCCGGGCGTGCTCATGATCGCCACGCGCGCCCCACCGTGCTTCGCCACGTACTTCTTCACGTGGTCCACGATGTCCGCCATGGCCTTTTTGTGGCCGCGGACGCGGCCGCCGGATTCCACGCGCCCGTCGCGGACCACCAGGATCGGCTTGATGTTCAGCAGGCCGCCCAGCAGCGCCTGCGCCCCACCAATCCGGCCGTTGATGCGCAGGAAGTCCAGGGTGTCCACCGTAAAGCGGATGTCCGCGTGCTGCGCCGCGGCTTCCAGCTTCGCCACGATCTGCGCCATGCTGCGCCCTTCATGAACGAGTTCCGCGGTGCGCAGCACGCGCAGGCCCAGCCCCATGCTCACCGAGCGGCTGTCCACGACCGTGACCTTCCCGCCGAATTCCTGCGCGGCCAGCCGCGCGCTGCCGACCGTGCCGGACATCTGCCCGCTGATGTGGATGCTCAGCACCTCGTCCGCGTGTTCCAGCGCGTGGCTGTACGCCACGGCAAACTCGGCCGGACTGGGCTGGGAGGTACTGGGCGTCTTCTTCCCGGCCTTCAGGCCCGCGAAGATGTCGCCCGGCCGGATCTCCAGTCCGTCTCTGTGCATCTTGCCATCGAACAGAACGTACAGTGGCACGCTGGTCACGCGAATCTGCGCGAGCAGGTCCGGACTCAGGTCACACGTGGAATCCGTGACAATTGCAATGGTCATTCGATGATACTAGCGTGACGCGCCCCGCTCCCCGCACGCACCGGAGGCACGGGGATGACCCGAGTGGTCCGGCGGGCACTGGCGCAG
This sequence comes from Deinococcus taeanensis, assembly GCF_020229735.1. Lineage (NCBI taxonomy): Bacteria > Thermotogati > Deinococcota > Deinococci > Deinococcales > Deinococcaceae > Deinococcus > Deinococcus taeanensis. The sequence continues at coordinate 1,436,599 of NZ_CP083455.1, forward strand.
GTGCCTACAGGACGGAACCGCGGCCCTGACAAGAGCAGCGGTCCCTTCTCACGGCAGTCTCAGTCCTTCTTTTTCGGCTGCCACTTCGGGCGGGCGGCCGCTCCCGCCTCGCTGGGGGCCGGGGGAGCGCTGTCCTGCGCCGGGACGGCCGGGGCGTCGGTCGGCTCGGCTGTGCCCTGCGGGGCGGTCCCGGCGGCGGGGGCGGCGCTGCGGGGCTGCCACTTCCGGCGCGCCCCCGGGGCTGCGGCCCCTTCAGGGGCGGGCGGCACTGCCGGCGCCTCGATGGTCACGTCGGGTGCGGACCCCACCGGGGCGGCGCTGGTCGGTGCGGCCGCGACCTCGACCGGTTGAATCTGCTGCGTCTGCTCGGGTGCCACCTGGGTTTTAGGGGTCCATTTGCGGCGAGTGGCCTCGCTGTCGGCGCCCTCCGTGACTGGCTGTTCGACTGGCTGGGTGGCCGCAGCGGCCTCGCCGGTGGTGCCGCTGTCCTGGGCCGGGGTTGCTGATGGGGCCGACCGGGCACCAGGAGTCCATTTCTTCCGCTCGGGCGTGACCGGCGGCTCCGTGGCCATCTCTGTGGGCGTGGGGGCGGGGTCGGCAGCGTCGGCCGCCGGTGTTTTTGCTTTTGGCGCCCACGCTTTGCGGACCGGAGCGTCCGTGGGGGCGGGGGTCGGGGCGGCCCCCACCGGGGCTGGGCTCACGTCATCCGGGCTGGCCTTCGGGGCCCACGGCTTGCGGGCCGCGGGGGTCGGGGCGGCGGGCACGTCATCCGTCTGGGCGGCCGGCGCCGCGCTCACGTCGTCCCCTTTCGTTCTGGGCGCCCAGGCTTTGCGGGCCGGGGTGCCTTCTGCGGGCGCTGCGGGGCGCTGAACGTCGTCCCCGGTTTTGGGGGTCCACGCCTTCCGGGCGGCGGCTTCCGGGTGGGCGGCCTGCGGTTCGGGCTGCGTGTCCGGGTTCTGCACGGGGCTGCCGGGCTGGGCATTCAGCACGTCCGCGCTCGTTTCGCCCACCACCGGGCTGCCGGCGGCGGGGGTGTCACCGGTGCGGGTCATGGGCATCTGCGCGTTGGGCGCCGTGACCGGTTCGGGCTGTTCGAGGGGCGTGGCGTCCGGAACGGGGCCGGTGGGGGCCTGCCACGTACCGTCGGCGCGCTGCACGCTTTCCAGCATGAGTTCCGCGACGTCTTTCACGATGATGTCGTCCCGTTTCTGCTTTTCGGGCGTGGAGTTCATCATGGATTTGCAGAAGGGGCAGCCGACGGCAACCACCTTGCCGGTCTGCTCGAAGGTGTCGCTCGTGGTTCTGGCACTGTCGAGGCGGGCCTGAATTTCACGGAAGCGGTTGTCGCTGATGCGCTCGCGGCCCTCCTCCTCTTCCTTCCAGAACTGCGCGCCGCCTGCGCCGCAGCAGAAGGAATTCTCGCGGGTGCGTTCGAGTTCCAGCACCTCGCCGGCCATCTGGGTGATCAGGGCGCGCGGAGCGTCAAACACGCCGTTGTGCCGGCCGAGGTAGCAGGGGTCGTGGTACGTGACGTGCTCGGGGAGTTTTTCCAGGGGGAGTTTCCCGGCGGCCACCAGCGTCTCGAGGTATTCGGTGTGGTGAATGGTGCGGTAGTCGCCGCCGATCTGCTGGTACTCGTTCCCGATGATGTTCATGCAGTGCGGGCAGGTGGCGACGATCAGCTTCGGCGCGACGGTGTTCAGCGTCTCCACGTTCTCCTGGGCAAGCTGCTGGTACAGGAATTCGTTGCCGGCGCGGCGGGCGCTGTCGCCGGTGCAGGCTTCCTTCTTGCCCAGCACGGCGTAGTTCACGCCGGCTTTGTCGAGCAGCTGCACGAAGGACCGCGCGACCTTCTGCGCGCCCGGGTCGTAACTGGCGGCGCAGCCGACCCAGTAGATGACGTCGGGGGTGGGGTTCTCGTCGATGGTGGGCACCCGGAGGCCTTCGGCCCATTCCATGCGTTTGTCGCGGCTGATCCCCCAGGGGTTGCTGGCGCGTTCCATGCCGCGGAACGCGGTCTGCAGCTGCGGGGGGAATTCGCCGGCCACCATGACCTGGTGGCGGCGGATGTCGATGATGTCGAGCATCTGCTCGTCCTGCACCGGGCACACCTGCATGCAGGCGCCGCAGGTGGTGCACGCCCAGACGCTCTCCTCGTTGATGGCGAACTCCAGCAGGGGGTGGGCCGTGCTGGCGCCACTCTCGAAGGGGGCTGGTTTCAGCGTGAACGGGCTGGGGTGGGCGCCGATCACGTTGAGTTCCATGCGTTTGTTGATTTCCAGTGCGGCGGGACTCAGGGCTTTGCCGGTGGCGTTGGCGGGACAGACGTCCTGGCAGCGGTTGCACTGAATGCAGGCGTACGCATCAAGGAGCCGCGGCCATTCGAGGTCCTCGAGCTTCTCGACGCCAAGCTTGGGCTCCTCGGCTTCCATCGCTTCCTCGAGGCCCTTCATGGGCGGCAGGACGCCACTGCCCACCGGGCGTTTCAGCGCGTAGTTGACGGGCGCCATGAAGATGTGGATGTGCTTGGTGAACGGGAAGTAGGCCAGGAAGGCCAGGACGCTGCCGAGCGCGCCCCAGTACCCGAAGATGCGCCAGCCCTGCAGGGCCTGCTCGCTCAGGCCGCCGAACATCAGGTTGCCGAGCGCGGTGCTGAACGGCTGGAACGGATCACCGCCTTCCTGCGCCATCTTGGCCGCGTTGCCAAGGAGGCGGCTACCGACGTGGAAGGTGATGAAGGCGCTGACGATCAGGCTGTCGCGCAGGATGTAGTTGGCTTTCAGCAGCGGGTGCAGCAGGGTTTTCTCGGTGAACCGGAAGTCACGCCGGGAGGGCGTGAAGAGGCGCCGCACGACCAGACTGATCACGCCCACCAGGACAAGCAGGCTCAGAACGTCTGCCAGGATGTTGTACGCCGCGAACAGCGGGCTGGCGTCACTGTCGATGTGAAAGTTCAGGTACCCTTCGAGGCCGTCGATGACGTTGACGAGCAGGTAGTACACGAAGCCGTAGAAGATGAAGGCGTGCAGCACGCTGATGGCGGTGCGGCGGCGGAAGGTGCGTTCCTGGGTCAGGGAGACGCGCAGGGCGTACAGCAGGCGCGCGGCCGGGGAGCCGGCGCGGTTCTCGCTGGCGGGGGCGCCGCGGGCAACGCGGCGATAGAGGCGGTAGAAGTTCCAGGCGCCGAACGCGCCGGCGGCCAGGGCGAAGATGAAAAACAGAATCTGGTGGGTCAGGGGCAGCAAGGGGCAACTCCTTCAGGCGAAATACTTCAACTGTACTGCGGCGCGAACTTGAACTGAGTCAAATTATCACAGGTTCACCGGTCACAGCACACTGAAATTCCCCCCCGGCGCCACTCCCTCCCCCAGAAGAACGCCGGGCATCCAGCGGCACGGGAGCCTCCCCGGGCCCACCCCCGGCCTGACCGGGTAGACACCAGTGGCACGGTGGCCTCCCCTGGGCGGGCCACGGACGGTATAGCCGGGACCACCGCCGAACCCTGGGCCCGATGGCCGCGCCGCCACCGCCTTCAGCCCGCCGGCAGGCGTGCCTGCCCCGGCCGGGTGGGTGCGCTAGCCTGACAGGCGTGAGCCTCACTGCTGCTGAACTTCAGACGTACCTGAATGCCCTCGTCCGGGGCGAACTGAAACTCTCCACCATGATCTGGGGACCGCCCGGCGTGGGCAAGAGCAGCGTGGTGGCGCAGGTGGCCGCCGCGAACCGGCTGGGGTTCGTGGACGTGCGCCTCTCCCAGCTGGCGCCCACGGACCTGCGCGGGCTGCCCGTGCCGGAAAGCGACGGGCAGGGCGGCGGGGTGAGCCGCTGGTACCCGCCGGAGTTCCTGCCCCGCGACGGGCGCGGCATCCTGTTCCTGGACGAGGTGAACATGGCGCCTCCCACCATGCAGGGCATGGCGCAGCAGCTGATCCTGGACCGCCGGGTGGGCAGTTACGAACTGCCCGACGGGTGGTTCGTGTGGGCGGCCGGGAACCGCAAGGAGGACCGCGCCAGCGTGTTCGACATGCCCGCCCCACTTGCCAACCGCTTCCTGCACCTCACGGTCCGGCCCGATTTCGACTCGTGGCGCGCCTACGCGCTGGGACGCGGCCTGCACGAGCACGTGGTGGCCTTCCTGACGTTCCGCCCGGAACTGCTGCACCGCCTGGACCCGCAGCAGCCGGCGTGGCCCAGCCCGCGCGCGTGGGAGATGGCGTCCCGGCTGCACCGCGCCGGGCTGGACGCGGCCCCCGCCATCGGTGAGGCCGCCGGAGCGGAGTTCAGTGCATTCGTGCGGCTGTACGAGCAGCTGCCGGACCTCGGCATCGTGCTGGAGGGCCGCGGCGGTGGGCTGCGCCTGCCGGACGAACCGAGCGTGCGCTACGCGGCCGTGGTGGGTCTCGCGGCGCGCGCGCAGACGGCCGACGAGGCGTACCACGCCTTCACGTGGCTGGCCGACAGTGCCGGTCCGGAATGGCTGCAGCTGTACGTGGCGACGCTGGTCAGCAAGTTCCAGGCGATCGGTCAGCTCGCGGATCTGGCAGATCTGGTGGGCCGTGACGACCGCCTGGCGACCCTGGTGCAGACCACCCTGACGCTCACGGAGGGCGCGTAGGTGCAGCGGCGGCCGGTGAGGACCGACAGCCGGCGCCCCGGCCGCTCCCCGCTCCGGGCGGCGGGGGCGCCGTGACGGGGCCTGTGCCGGTCACGCCGGACTTTCAGCGGCTGATTTCCGGAGCGCGGCTGCGCCTGAGAGGCCGCTCGGCCTTCTTCGCGACGCTGCTGCTGCACGCGGAATTCGTTCCGTCCCGCGAGGTTGCGGCGGCGGGCACGGACGGTGAGCGGGTGTACGTGAACCCGGAGGTGGCCGCCAGTCTGCCCGTGGATGTGCTCGATGGCCTGCTGCTGCACGAGGTGCTGCACGCCGCGCTGTCGCACGTGGAGCGGCGCGGGCCGCGCGAGAAGAAACGCTGGAACAAGAGTGCGGACCTGATCGTGAACGGCATGGTGGCCGCCGCGGGCCTGCCGGTCCCGCCGCAATCCCGCCGGGACGAGCACCTGGAGCGCCTGAGCGTGGAAGAGGTGTACACCGCCATTGAGGCCGAAGCGCAGGGCGACGGCGAGGACGAAGGGGATGACCTGCTCGACGGCCCCCCAAGTGACGCGCCGCCCCGCGGGCAGAAACCCGGACAGAGCGGACAGACCCAGCGTCAGTGGCAGCAGGCGCTGGCGCAGGCCCGCAGCGTGGAAGCCATGAGTGGCAAGGGCGACGACCCGCTGGGCGAACACCGCGAGTTGCAGCGCCTCGCGCCTGCGCGGCTCGACTGGCGGGCGCACCTGTGGCGCTTCCTCGCCCGGACGCCGGTGGATTTCGGGGGGTTCGACCGGCGGTTCGTGGGCCGGGGCCTGTACCTGGAGGCGCTGGATGACGAGTCCCTGCGCGCCCTGATCGCCGTGGACACCTCAGGCAGTGTGGATGACGACGCCGTGCGCGCCCTGGTGAGCGAGGTGCAGGGGGTGCTGGGCGCGTACCCGCACGTGCGGGCCACGCTGTACTACGCGGACACGGAGGCGTACGGTCCGCACGACCTGACCCCCGGCGGGGAGATCCCGCCGCCGCAGGGTGGGGGTGGCACGGACTTCCGCCCGGTGTTCGCCCTGCTCGATGAGCATGAGCCGGACGTGCTGGTGTACCTCACGGACGGGTACGGGGACTTCCCGGACGCGGCGCCGCGCGTCCCGACGCTGTGGGTGGTGCCGCCTGGTGGGCTGGAGGACGAAGGCTTCCCGTTCGGTGAGGTGCTGCGCCTGGAGGAACACACATGATCGCCACGAGCCGCCCACAGGCGTTCGAGCCGGACCTGACCCTGAGTCCCACCCCGCAGACCGTGTGGTTCGTTTTTCAGGGGCCCAGACTGCTGGTGCGTGAGGACGGCACCCTCCCCCAGGGTGAGGTGCCCTGGGCGCTGGAGGACGTCACGCCGCTGGGCCGCCAGGAGGACGTGCCGTTCTTCACTGCGGGTCTGAGCGGTGACGCGCCGGAGGGCTGGGCGGCGCTGCCCGTCCGGGCGTGCTTCGGCCGCCTGCCGGATGACCGGATGGGTCTGGCCGGGTACGCGGCGCAGGTGCTGGATTTCATCCGCACCCACCGTTACTGCGGTCGCTGCGCCTCGGCCCTGACCGACGCGGCGCATGAGCGCTCCCGCCGCTGCCCGAACTGCGGCCTGGCGGTGTACCCGCGCGTGGCGCCCGTGGCAATGGTCCTGATTCACCGCGGGCAGGGCGCCGCCACGGAACTGCTTCTGGCCCGCAGTCCGCACTTTCCGCCCGGAATGTACTCCGCCATTGCCGGCTTCGTGGAGCCGTCTGAGACGCTGGAAACAGCGGCGCGGCGCGAGGTGCTTGAGGAGGTGGGCGTGCAGGTGGGGGAGCTGCGCTACGCGTTCAGTCAGCCGTGGCCGTTCCCGCACTCCCTGATGCTGGGTTTTGACGCCGAGTACGTGAGCGGGGCGATCACCCCCCAGGCCGGTGAGATCGAGGACGCCCGCTGGTTTCCGGTCACGGCCCTGCCGACCCTGCCGGCACCGGTGAGTATCGCCCGCGCGCTGATCGACCGGGCGGTGCAGGCCGCGCTTCCCCTCTAGGCGGCCCGGTTCAGGGACGCCGCGCTCCCCGGCGCTCGTGGCATCATCGGGCGGATGACTGGCGAGCTAGACCCGCGCACACTGACCATTCTGGGAGTGGAGGGCGCCCTGGAGGCCGCGGCCGCTCCCCGCGCCACGGCTGACACCCTCTCGGGCCTCAGCGCGCACCCGGATTCCCGCGTGCGCGCCCTGGTGGCCCGCCACCCCAACACGCCGGTGGACGTGCTGGGCAGCCTCGCTGCGGCGTATCCGGCGGACGTGCTGGCCAATCCTGGCCTGCCGCTGATGCGTCTGGCCCGCCCCAATCTGCTGAACGCGTTTCCTGCAGACGGCGTGATTGCCCTGCTGAACGCGCCCGGTCTGCCCGGGTGGGTGGTGGACGCCGCCCTGCGGCACGACGATTACGCGGTGCGCACCGCGCTGGCTGCCCGGCCGGGCCTGAGTGCCGAGCGGGTCGCGGCGCTCGCGCAGGACGCCGGGTGGCAGATCCGCGAGGCGGTGGCGCGGCGGGAGGGACTCAGTGAGGCCCTGGTGCGTCAGCTGGCCGCAGATGATGACTACGACGTCCGCAAGGCCGTGGCGGCCCGAACGGACCTTCCAGGGGACGTTCTGCGACGCTTCGTGCAGGACGGGCACGGCATGGTCCGTGCCAGCGTCGCGCGCCGGCTGGACCTGCCGCTGGACTGCATGATCACGCTGGCAGCTGACGGTGACCCGGACGTGCTGGGCACCCTGGCGCGCCGCGTGGACCTGCCGCGCAGCGTGCGTGAGTGGCTCTCCACCAGTGACCAGCCGCTTGTGCGGGCCGCCGCCCTGCAGGCCTGGACCGTCCCCGGGTCGTGGCTGGTGCGCGCAGAGCAGGACGCCGACGCGGACGTGCGGGCCGCCCTGGCGCGCCGCCCGGACCTGCCGGCGCAGCTGCTGGTCCGTCTGGCGGGCGACGAGTCTGAAACGGTGAGGCGCGCGGTGCTGGAACGCAGTGACCTGCCGGATGAGGCGGTGCTGGCCCTGGCGCGGGCGCCTGAACAGGACATCCGCCTGCACGTCGCGAGTGCGGAGGATCTGAGCGGCGCGGTGCTCGACGTTCTGATAGGGGACCTGGACGCCAGTGTCCGCACGGTGCTGGCGGTCCGGCCGGACCTGGGTGAGTCGAGGCTGGCGGCGCTGGCCGCCGACCTGAACCCGGAGGTGCGCCGCGCCGTGGCGTACGCAGCGGGCACGCCGCCGGGCACGCTGGCGGTACTGGCGGGTGACGTGAACGCCGGGGTGCGGCGCGCCGCGGCGCTTCATCCGTCGCTGCCGGCTGGACAGCTGGACGCGTTGGCGGGAGATACCGATGACGGCGTGCGGCTGGCTGTGGCGGGCCGGGCGGACCTCTCCCCTGCCGTGCGGGCGCGGCTCCTGGCCGACACGGAACCCAGCGTGCGTGAGGAAGCCGCCCTGACGCAGGGCTGAAGCCTCGGCGCGGACAATCTGTCCGCGCCGTACGCCAGAAGGCAGAGGCGCCCTGATCGTGTTGCCCGTGAGACTGCGGGCGTGACGGATCTTCGCCTGCCCCTGGGGGGGGCCTGCAGTTCAGTGTTCGCGTGTCGGTTCTGTGCCCGCGCGGTTCCTTCCTCCTGACAAACACGGGCGCCGGAGCGAACGGAAGTGGGTTTCACTTCCTCCCGGGCGGCGCCCTGAGAGCCGACGAGGACACCGCGGCCTGTGCGGCGCGGGAGTGGCAGGAAGAGACTGGCCTGCAGCCTGGCCCTCTGCGGCTGGTGGGGGTGATTGAGAGTTGCTTCGGCGCGCGCGGACGGCGGCAGCACGAAGTGGGCTTCTCCTCCCACATGGCGGCCCCGGACGCCCTGCCGGACGAACCGTTTACGGTCCTGGATAACGCGGCCGTGACCGGTCAGTGGGTCCCGTTCACCCAGCTTGAGGCCACTCCCGTGTACCCGCTGGTGCTCACGGCGTTGCTCAGTGTCCCGCCTGGTGTGGTGCGGCACACCCTGAACCGCGAGGCGTGAGGGCCCCGCGGGTTCAGTCCGGTCCGGTCTTCAGGCGGGGCTGAGGTTGGCAAACTTCACGAGCAGTTTCTTCGTGCCGGTGCCGGGGAAGTGCACGGTGACCTCCTGGCGGTCGCCCACGCCGGCCACGGCCAGCACCTGCCCCTCCCCGAATTTGGGGTGACGGACCTTTTCGCCGCCGCGGTAGGCCATGCTGCCAGTCATGGGGCTGGTGTTCTTCACCGCGGAGGGCAGGGGGACCGTGGGGCGGTAGTTCTTCCAGGTTTTGGCGCGGTACTCGATAACCTGTCCGTACGGGTCGATGGTGTCGAAGTGCCCTTCGATCTCTTCCAGGAAACGGCTGTCCTCGGCGGCGTTCGTCTTGCCGAACTGCATGCGGTTCTGCGCGGCTGTCAGGAACAGGCGCTCCATGGCGCGGGTGATGCCGACGTAGAACAGCCGGCGTTCCTCTTCGATGCCGCCCGCCTCGACCAGGGCGCCCTTGCTGGGCAGCAGGCCCTCCTCGGCACCCACAATGAACACCACGGGGAATTCGAGGCCCTTGGCGTTGTGCATGGTCATGAGGGTCACGGCGTCCTCGGGGGTGCCCTTGTTCTCCGTTCTGGTGCGCATGTCGTCCACGCTGGAGAGCAGCGCGGCGTCGTCGAGGAAGTCAGCGATGGTGCCCTCGTGCTCCTGGGACCATTCCTGCGCGGCGTTGATGAGTTCGTCGAGGTTCTCCATGCGCACCTGGCCTTCCTGTCCTTCCTGGCGCAGCAGGTCAAGGTAGCCGCTGGTTTCGATGACGAACCTCAGGAACTGGGCGGGTTCGTAGTTGTCGGCGGCGTCACTCATGGCTTCGATCAGGCGGGCGAACTCCACGGGTTTCTGTGCGCCGCGGTCCAGGATGCGCTGCTCCTCGGCGTTCGCACAGGCGGTCAGGAGGCTCGTGCCGTGCAGGCGAGCCCAGTCCAGAAGTTTCTCCAGGGCGGTGTCACCGATGCCGCGTTTGGGCCGGCCGATGATGCGGCGCAGGGCCACGTCGTCACTGGGGTTGATGGCGAGCCGGGCGTACGCGAGGATGTCCTTGATTTCACGCCGGTCGTAGAAGCCGACGCCGCCGACGATCTTCGCGGGGATCTGAACGCGCCGCAGGCTTTCTTCGATGACGCGGGACTGCGCGTTGGTGCGGTACAGGATGGCCATCTCACTGAAGCGCCGGCCCTCCAGGGAGTGCAGGCGCGTGAGCCACTCGGCCACGAAGTCCCCTTCGGCGCGGTGGTCGGTGGCGCGGTGGAACACGACGGGGTGACCGTCCTCCTTGACGGGTTTCAGTGTCTTGTCGAGGCGTTCGGCGTTGTTCTCGATGAGTTTGTTGGCGATGGTCAGGACCCGCGCGCTGGAGCGGTAGTTGTGCTCCAGCAGGTACACCCTGGCGTCCGCGTAGTCCTTCTGGAAATCCAGGATGTTCTGGATGTCCGCGCCGCGGAATTTGTAGATGCTCTGGTCGGGGTCACCCACGACGAGCAGGTTGCGGTCACGGCTGGCAAGCAGCCGCGTCAGTTCGTACTGGGCCTTGTTGGTGTCCTGGTACTCGTCCACGTGAATGAATCTGGCGCGGTTCTGGACGGCGTTCAGCACGGCAGGAACCTCGTGAAACAGCCGGACGGTTTCCGTGATCAGGTCCCCGAAGTCAATGGCGTTCTGGCCTTTCTTGCGGGTCTCGTAGCGGCGGTACGCTTCGGCAGCCGCTTCGCGCGGCACGCCGCTGATGAACGGCTCGCCGCTGCGGGCCAGGTCGGCGGGGGTCAGCAGGTTGCTCTTGGCCCGGTCAAGGATGGACCGGATCACGCGGGGGTTGGTGTCCGGGCCGATGCCGGGCACGCTGCCCATGACCTCCTTGAGGATGTCCAGCTGGTCGTCGTCGTCGTAGATGACAAAGCCGCGTTTCAGGCCGATGTGCTCGCCGTAGGCGCGCAGAATGCGGACGCCGGCGGAATGGAAGGTGCTCATCCAGAGTTTGTCGGCGCCGGGCACGAGGTGACTGGCGCGCTCGCGCATCTCGGCGGCGGCCTTGTTCGTGAAGGTCACCGCCAGGATCTCGCCGGGGTTCACGCCGTAGTGGCCGATCAGGTGGGCGATGCGGTAGATCAGGGTGCGGGTCTTGCCGCTGCCGGCGCCGGCGATCACCAGGGCCGGGCCGGTGAAGTGGTCGGCAGCCTGGGCCTGGGTGGGGTTCAGTTGTTGAAGCAGGTCGGGCGCGGTCACTTTGGAAGTGTATCAGGGCCGGTTCTGTTTCGGACGTAACGGGCAGGGTGCGACGTTGTCCCTGCACGGGGCACGCCTTTCGCCGGGACTAACCCTGGTACGCTCCTGCGGTGACGGTGCCTTCCGCCTCCCAGCAGACCTCCTCCCGCGCTTCCCGCCTGGCGCTGGGCAGTATTCTCGTGGCCCTGGTCGTGCTGGGCCTGAAATTCCTGGCCTACCTGCTGACCGGAAGCGTCGCACTGTACTCCGACGCGCTGGAAAGCATCATCAACGTGGCCGCGGCCGTCGCCGCCTTCGTTGCGCTGCGCGTCGCGGCGCGCCCGGCCGACGCGAACCACCCGTACGGGCACACGAAAGCCGAATACTTCAGCGCGGTGGCCGAAGGGGTCCTGATCGTGCTGGCCGCCGCCGCCATTGTCCGCGAAGCGCTGCCGGTGCTGCTCAACCCGCAGCTGCTGCAGGGCCGGTCCGGGACCGGACTGTCCGGTCTGGCAGTGAACCTGGGCGCCAGCGCCCTGAACGCGGTGTGGGCCACCATCCTGACCCGGCAGGGACGGCTTCTGCGGTCCCCGGCGCTGCTCGCTGACGGGCGGCACGTGATGAGTGACGTGGTGACCAGCATCGGCGTGCTGGTGGGCGTCCTGGCGGCGCGGCTCTCGGGGCTGGGGTGGCTTGATCCGCTGCTGGCCGTGGTGGTCGCGGTGAACATTCTCTGGAGCGGGTGGCTGCTGGTGCGCGACAGCATCGGCGGCCTGATGGATGCCGCCGTTGACCGCGAGACGGAAGCCCGCATCCGGCAGGCGATGAGCGAGCACGGCGAGGGCGCGCTGGAAATGCACGACCTGCGGACCCGGCACGCGGGCAGCGTGACCTTCATCGAGTTTCACATGGTCGTGCCCGGCAGCATGACAGTCGCCGAGGCGCACGCCATCTGCGACCGTCTGGAGGACGCCATCCGCGCACAGTCACCGCAGTCCTCGATCAATATTCACGTGGAGCCGCAGGAGAAAGCCAAGCATCACGGCGTGCTGGTGCTGTAGACCGCGCTGGACCGGCCGGGGCCTAAAGTTCTGCTCCGTCCCGCGCGAACGGCCTGTCTTTATACTGGCCTGAGTTCCAAGGGAGGATGCATGCGCGAGACGGACGTGCCAAACGACGCGCAGTTACGGTTCACGGTGGGCCCGACCCGGCCGCCGCCTGGGCCGGAGGTGACGGTGACCGTGGACGGCGCCGTACACACGGCGCGGGCGGGGGAGCCGCTGCTGGACGTCATCAACCGCGCGCAGATTGAACTCGCGCAGGTGTGCTACCACCCGCAGCTGGGCCCCATCCAGACGTGCGACACCTGCGCCGTGGAGATCGACGGCGCCCTGGGCCGCGCCTGCGGCACGCCCGTCCGGGCAGGGCTGGTGGTCCGCACGCAGACGAACGCGGCGCGCGCCGCGCAGCGTGACGCGTACGACCGCCTGATCGCCAACCACGACCTGTACTGCACGGTGTGCGACAACAACAACGGCAACTGCACCGTGCACAACACGCTGGGCGTCCTTCGCCTTGAGCATCAGACCCGGCCGTTCCAGCCCAAGGGCTACCCGAAGGACGACACGAACCCGTTTTACCGGTACGACCCGGACCAGTGCATTCTGTGCGGCCGCTGCGTGGAAGCCTGCCAGAACGTGCAGGTCAACGAGACCCTCACGATCAACTGGGAAGCGGAGCAGCCGCGCGTCCTGTGGGACGGCGGGAAGCCCATCGGGGAATCGAGCTGCGTGAGCTGCGGGCACTGCGTCACCGTGTGCCCGTGCAACGCCCTGATGGAAACGGGCATGCTGGGCGAGGCGGGCCTGTTCACCGGCATTCCGCTGCCGGTGTGGGACGCGGCCATTGACGTGGTCAAGGGCGTGGAGGGCAGCACCGGCCTGCGGCCGATCATGAACGTCTCCGAGATCGAGTCGGCCGCCCGCGACGGGTACGTTCAGAAAACGAAGACGGTCTGCACGTACTGCGGCGTGGGCTGCTCGTTCGACGTGTGGACGCACGACCGGCAGCTTCTGAAGGTCGAGCCGGGCCAGGGGCACGCCAACGGCATCTCCACCTGCGTGAAAGGCAAGTTCGGCTGGGAGTACGTTAACAGCCCCGACCGGCTCACGTCACCCCTGATCCGGGAGGGCGGCCGCTTCCAGGAGGCCACGTGGGACGAGGCGCTGGACCTCGTGGCGCGCCGCTTGGCTGACGTCCGCGCGGCGCACGGCCCGGACGCCCTGGCGTTCGTCGCCAGCAGCAAGGCCACGAACGAGGAGGCGTTCCTCGTGCAGAAGTTCGCGCGGCAGGTGATCGGCACGAACAACGTGGACAACTGCTCCCGGTACTGCCAGTCGCCCGCCACGGCCGGCCTGGTCGGCACGGTCGGGATTGGCGGGGACAGCGGCACCATTCACGACATCGAGCAGGCGAGCATGGTCATCACCATCGGCAGCAACGCCGCTGAAAGCCACCCGGTGCTCGCGGCCCGCGTGAAACGCGCGCAGAAACTGGGACGCACCAGGCTCGTGGTGTTCGACATCCGCGAGCATGAACTGGCCCGCCGGGCGGACACCTTCATCCGCCCGCGCCCCGGCACGGACTTCGTGTGGCTGAGCGCCGTGAGCCGGTTTATCGTGGATCAGGGCCTGCAGGACCGGGCGTTCCTGAACGACCGCGTCAACGGCCTGGAAGAGTACCTGGAGTCCCTCAGCCCGTACACCCTGGAGTACGCCGAGCAGGAGACCGGGATTCCCGCCCTGACCCTGGAGGCCTTCGCGCGTGACCTCGCCGCGCAGCGGAGCGTGTGTATCCTGTGGGCCATGGGCGTCACGCAGCAGTGCGGCGGCAGCGACACCAGCGCCGCGATCAGCAACCTGCTCCTCCTGACCGGCAACTACGGGCGCACCGGTACCGGCGCGTACCCGTTGCGGGGGCATAACAATGTGCAGGGGGCCAGCGACATGGGCGCCATGCCCGACCAGGTGAGCGGCTACCAGAAGGTCACGGACCCGCTGACCGTGCAGCGCCACCAGCGGGAGTGGGGGGTGACGCTGCGCCCCGAACGAGGCCTGGACAACACACAGATGGTCGACGCGGCCATTGACGGCCAGCTGCGGGCCCTGTGGCTCACGGGCGAGGAGATGAGCCTCACCGACTCGAACGCCAACCACCTGGAACAAGGGTACGAGGCGCTGGAATTCTTCGTGGTGCAGGACCTGTACTTCACGAACACCGCCCGGTACGCAGATGTGGTTCTGCCCGCCACGCCGTCCCTGGAGAAGGAAGGAACGTTCACCAGCACGGAGCGGCGCATTCAGCGGCTGTACCAGGTGATGGCGCCCCTGAAGGGCAGCCGGCCCGACTGGCAGATCTACACGGCCGTGGCCAACCGCATGGGTGCCAGCTGGACGTACACGCACCCGGCCGAGATCATGGCCGAGATCGCGCGCCTCACGCCGTTCTATGCGGGCGTCACCTACGACCGCCTGGCCGGGTACCGGTCGCTGTGCTGGCCCGTCGCTGAGGACGGCACCGACACGCCCCTGCTGTACCGCGACCGCTTTCACTTCCCGGACGGCCGGGCGAGACTGCACCCGGCGGCGTACCAGCCCCGCCGTAACGCTCCGGACGCCGAGTACGACCTGCACCTGAACAGTGGGCGGATGCTGGAGCACTTCCACGAGGGCAACATGACCTTCCGCGTGCACGGCATCGCCGGAAAGGCGCCGGACGCGTTCGTGGAGGTCAGCCCGGAACTCGCCGCTGAGCGCGGCGTGCAGAGCGGACAGTGGGTGAGGCTGGTCAGCCCGAACGGCGCCGTGCGGCTGCGGGCGCACGTGACCGGCCGCGTTCACGGTCACGAGCTGTACGTGCCCATGAACGCCCGCCACGCCACGGACGCCGTGAACCGCCTGACCGGATCAGGCGGCGACACCATCACGAACACGCCCGCGTACAAGGACACCAGCGTCCGCATGGAAGTCCTGCACGACGTCGGTGAGAACCCCCTGCCGCCCACCAATCACCGGTACGGTCACCCCACGCCGCAGGGGGGCGTGGAAGTGGAACGCAAGTGGGCGCGGCCCGACTACGTCTTCCCCGGGGGACCGCTGCCCATGCACGGCGACAGCCTGAACGCCCGCTCCGACGCGCTGGGCACCGACGACTGACCCTGGCGTGAGCCCGGCCCTTCCCCAGGAGAATCCATGGCGAAAGCACTTGATTTCACCCCCCCCGAGCCCACCCCGCAGGAACGCCTGCACGCCCACCTGGACGACGCTGCCCCCGCCCTGGACGACGCCCTGCGCCTCCTGACCGACCTGCATGAACACGGCGTGCTGGACGTCCTGAGCAAAGCCGTCCGCGGCGGTGAGGGGCTCGTCACGGCCCTGCTGCACGTGACGGGCGGGCCGAGCGGCACGACCCTCCTGCGCAACGTGACGGAGCTCAGCAAGACGCTCTCCAGCCTGGACCCGCGCGAGGTCAGTGTCCTGGGCCACGCCGTCACCGTGGGGGTCAGCGAGAGCGCGCGGCATGTTGCCTCCGGCCGGGGCGCGGGCCTGGGTGAACTGCTGACCCTTCTGAAAGACCGTGACGTGCAGGTGGCGCTGGGCGCGATCCTGGCCCTGCTCCGCGGCATGGGCCGCACGCTGCGCGAAGCGAACGGCGACCTTCCTCAGCAGCCGAACCAGGCGGAAGTGGGCCGCTGAACGGCCCCACGTCACCCCAGCCACCTGCGCCTGCCTGCCAACCGCCGGAACCCCATCCGCAGACGCCCGGTCGCGGGCATCCTGATGCGTCCGCCCGGCCAGGACCGGCACCGGCTGCCCGGCCGACTGCTCCTCAAAGGCCCGTTCCCCGCTGAGTTCGACCAGCGCCCAGAGGACGAACACCCAAACGTGTGGCACCGGCCGACCTGGGGATACGTCCGGCTCGCGGTCAATAGGCTGGCCGTGTCGTTCGGCGGTGTGGCGTGTGCCGGTCGGGCAGCAGCGCTACGGCGTCCTCCCCTGCACGTGTGCCTCCGCCTGGACGGCGGGCGCCGGACCACCGTAATTGACCTGCCTGCGCGGCCCCCTGGCCCCGGAGAGGCCCTGGCTGGCAGGCACGTGGGCAGACCAGCGGCACCGCAGTGCCTCTCCCCTGCCTGACGGGGACGGTGGGCATTGCTGGGGCGCCGCCCAGGCGCAGGGGTTCCGGACGCTCAGGTGGGCACGGCCAGCCGGTCCAGGTGCGCGCGCAGGTACGGGGCGGTGCGGCTGGCCTGCGACCGGGCCACCTGATCAGGTGGCCCGGCCACGACAATCTGTCCGCCTTCGTCACCGGCGCCCGGCCCCAGGTCCAGCACCCAGTCGCTCGCGGCGACGACGCCCAGGTCGTGCTCGACGACGATGACGGTGTGGCCTTCATCCACGAGGCGGTGCAGCTGGGCGTTCAGGCGGTCCACGTCGCTGGGGTGCAGGCCGGTGGTGGGCTCATCAAGCAGGTACAGCGTGTGGCCGCGCGTGGCCTTCTGAAGTTCGCCGGCGAGTTTCACGCGTTGAGCTTCACCGCCGGAGAGTTCCGTGGCCGGCTGACCCAGGCGCAGGTAGCCCAGGCCCACCTCCTGCAGGGTGTTCAGGGCGCGGTGAACGGGAGGCTCGTCGCGGAAGATCACGGCGGCCTCATCGACGCGCAGGGCGAGCACCTGGGCAATGTTCAGGCCAGCCCACGTGACCTCCAGGGTCTTGTCGTTGTAGCGGGCGCCGTGACAGACGGGACAGGGCGCGTACACGGACGGCAGGAACAGAAGTTCAACCATGACGAATCCTTCGCCCTGGCAGTGTTCGCAGCGGCCGCCCCTGACATTGAAGGAGAATCGCCCGGCGCTGTACCGGCGCTGGCGGGCGAGGGGGGCCTGGGCGAACAGGCGGCGGACGTGGTCGAACAGGCCGGTGTACGTGGCGAGGTTGGAGCGGGGCGTGCGCCCGATGGGCGTCTGGGTGACCTGCACCAGCCGGCGCACCTGGGAAACGTCCCCGCTCAGGGTGCCGCCTGTGGGAACCGGAGCATCATCCGGCGGGAGGGTCGGGTCCGGGTCGGGTTCGGGCGCGGGGGTCTGGCCCAGGTGGGTGCCCAGGAGGTCCGGCAGGGCCTGCGTGATCAGGCTGCTCTTGCCGCTGCCGCTCACGCCCGTGACGCTGGTCAGGGTGCCGAGCGGTAGTTCGGCGCTCAGGTGGCGGAGGTTGTTGCGCGTGACGCCCTCCAGGCGCAGCCACCCGCGTGGGGTCCGGCGCGTTTCAGGCAGCGGGGAGGGTGAGGCGAACAGGTACCGGGCCGTCTGGGAGTCCGGTACGGCCTGCAGGCCTTCGGGCGGACCACTGTACAGCACCTGCCCGCCCGCGTCTCCGGCGGCCGGGCCGACGTCCACGATCCAGTCTGCGCGGCGGATCACCTCCAGTTCGTGTTCCACCACGAACACGGAGTTCCCTCCGGCTTTCAGGTCCCGCAGGGCGTCCAGCAGGGCTTCCGTGTCCGCCGGGTGCAGGCCGGCGGAAGGTTCGTCGAGCACGTACACCACCCCGAACAGGTTCGAGTACAGCTGCGTGGCGAGCCGCAGGCGCTGAAGCTCCCCCGGGGACAGGGTGGGGGTGCTGCGCTCCAGCGTCAGGTACCCCAGGCCCAGGCGGGTCAGGACCTCCACCCGGGCGCACAGGTCCCCGGCGAGCCGGGTGAGGGCCAGCGCTTCCTCCTCGGGGCGCGCCCGTCCGGCGCGGTCGGTCCGGCCCGAGGCGGCCGGAGCGAGCAGTTCGGCCACTCGGGTAAGAGGCTGCCGGGAGAAGTCTGCGATGTCCAGTCCGGCGAAAGTCACGGCCAGCGCCTGGCGCGTGAGGCGTTTGCCGTGGCAGACGGGACACTCGCGGATCACCATGAACGACGCGGCGCGTTTTTTCATGGTGTCGCTGGGGCTGTTCGTGAAGGTGTGCAGCACGTGCCGGCGTGCAGACGTGAAGGTGCCCAGGTAGCTGGGTTCCGCCTTGCGTTTCAGGGCTCGCCGGGTTTCCTCGGGCGTCAGGCCCGGGTACACGGGCACCTGGGGCTGTTCGTCGGTGAACAGGATCCAGTCGCGGGCCTGGCGGGGCAGGTCCTGCCAGGGGGTGTCCACGTCGTAGCCGAGCGTGACGAGAATGTCGCGCTGGTTCTGCCCGGCCCACGCGGTGGGCCACGCGGCCACGGCCCGCTCGCGGATCGTGAGGGTCGGGTCGGGCACCATGCTGTCCTCGGTGACGTCGAATACGCGGCCCAGCCCGTGGCATTCCGGGCAGGCGCCCTGAGGGGTGTTCGGCGAGAACCCTTCGGCGTACACGATGCCCTGGCCGGGCGGGTAGTCGCCGGCGCGGGAGTACAGCAGGCGCAGCACGTTGTTCAGTGTGGTCAGGCTGCCGACCGTGGAGCGCGCGGTGGGCACGCCCCGCTGCTGCTGAAGGGCCACGGCGGGCGGCAGGCCGTCGATGCGGTCCACGTCCGGGGTGCCCAGCTGGTTGAACAGGCGCCGGGCATAGGGCGAGACGGAATCCAGGTAGCGGCGCTGCGCCTCGGCGTACAGCGTCCCGAAGGCCAGGGAGGACTTCCCGGAGCCGGACACGCCGGTGAAGACGACCAGGGCGTCGCGCGGCAGGTCCACGTTCACGTCCTTGAGGTTGTGTTCGCGGGCGCCGCGCACCTGCACGAAGCCCTCGCGGGGGCCGGGGGCAGAGGAGCGGGTCATGCCGGCAGTATCGGCCGGGGGTGCGGCGCGGCGGATCAGGGGGCCTTCAGCCGTCCCCCATGGTCCAGAGGGTTGTGGTCATGAACCCCATGGCAGGGCGCCGCACACCAGTCCCGGTGACCTGAGCCTTTGCTCCGGGGTGCTGAGCTTCACCTGCACGGCGGTCAGGAGGGCTGCTCTGGCCTGCGCACGGTTCACGGTGCGTGCCCCTCACCACGCGGAGCGTCACGGTCAGGGTGGGGTTGGCTCGGAGGCCAGAGCAGGCCGCCCGGGCGGGTCACGCCAGTCTATCTGTCCGGAAACGTGCAGTGTAGGCCGGCCGGCGTTCGCGTGACCTTCACCGCTCTTGCCCGGGGCCGCTCGCCGTAGCATGAGGCTGTGACCTCCCCCGCCACCGACCGGCCCACCCGGCCCCTGCCGTTCAAACCGGCCGGGCACGTGGAACTCGCGCGGTACTCCAGCCTGGGCCGGTACTGGGCGCTGCTGGGCGGCGCCGCGCGCGCTGGTCGCCGCGTGACCCTGGTGCGGGGCGACAGCGCGGACCTGTGCCGCCGCCGGATCGCCGGGGCCACGCTGATGAACGCCGGGATCTTCCTGGACGTTGACCGGACCGCGCGGCACCTCGACGACGGGTTCGCGCCGCACGCCGCGATGGTGGCGCTGCTGGCCGGTGACCCTGCGCCGCTGCGCGAGGAGCTGAACGCGCATTTCGAGCTTCGCGTGGACTTCACGCTGGCCCTGACGGCCACCCGGGACCTGATCTGCCGCCCGGAACTGCGGTTCATGCCGGTCGTGCCGGGCCTCAGCAGCCTGCCGGACGACCTGACGCTGGAGGTGCGGCGCCTGGGACGCGACGAACTGCATCTGCTCGTGCAGCGCGCCTGCGGCCTCGCCTGAAGGCGGAGGCGGGAGAGCGCGCTTCCGTCCTCCCCTGCCGGTGCGTGAGTGGACCTAGCCGTCGCTGGGCGTCCGTTTCTTTGGCGAGCTGGCCGCAAAGGCCGCGAGGCGCGCCGTGACCTGCGGCGGCGTGCGGGTCAGGAGGTCCCGGGCGTGCGGGTGGGTCTGCGTGAAGGCTTCCACGCGGTCCATCAGGGTGGCGAACACGTCGTCCGGCATGTCCAGGGCGGGTGTCAGGCGCACGGTGCGTTTGCTGCTCAGGGACAGGTTTGCCATAACGCCCCCCTGGTGCAGTTCGCGCAGGGCCAGGATGGCGGTGGCCTCGAACACGAGTTCCTTCAGCACGCCGGGCAGCGGCACACCCACCATGGGCCGGAACTGCAGGGCGAGCAGCAGGCCCTGGCCGCGGACGTCCTCCAGCAGTTTCGGAAAGCGGGCGTGCATGGCCCGCAGCCGGGCGAGGCCCTGCGCGCCGAGTTCACGGCTGCGGGCCGGGAAGTCGTTTTCCAGCAGGTACTCCAGGCTTTTCAGGCCGACTGCCATGGCGAGTGCCCCGCCGCCGAAGGTGTTGCTGTGGCGTTTGCTGCTCAGGCCGCCCAGCATCTTCTTGTAGATGGGGGCGCGGACGATGGTGGCGCCCACGGCAGTCATCCCGCCGCCCAGCGGTTTGGCGAGGGTGATGATGTCGGCGTTGAGGCCCTGCGCGGCCGATTCGAACCAGTGGCCGGTGCGGCCCAGGCCGGTCTGAATCTCGTCGGCAATCACGGGAATGCCGTGGCGGCGGCACAGGTCGCCCAGGCCGCTGAGGAATCCGGCGGGTGGGAGGTTCACGCCGCCCTCTCCCTGAATGGGTTCCACGACCACGCACACGACGTTGTCGGGTCCCACGCGGCGGATCAGGCGGGCCAGGGCGTCCAGGTCGCCGTAGGGGCTGGTGAGCGCGCCGGGCACCAGGGGCCGGAAGATGTCCTGGTATTCGGGGTTGGGGGTGAGGCTCAGGCTGCCGAGGGTCTTGCCGTGGTACCCGCTGGCGAACGAGATCTGGTATTTCGCCCGGGGCCGCCAGGCTTTGGCGAACTTCAGGGCGCCCTCGATCGCTTCGGTGCCGCTGGAGCAGAAGAACACCTGACTGTCGGCGTGGCTGGGCAGGTCGCGGGCGAGCAGCGCCACGAGGTTCGCTTCCAGCGCGGCCCGCCAGGGGCTGGTGGACTGCTGCGGGAGGCCCATGGCGCGGTTGCTGGTGAGGAATTCCTGCATGAACGCCGTGATGGCGGGCGGCATCTCCCCGAAGGGCGCGGCGGCGTACCCGCTGGCGTTGATGCGGCGCACGCCGCGCTCGTCCTCGAGTTCCCAGGGGGTCACGCGGGAGAACGGACCGGCGAGGCCCAGGACGTCCAGGCCGTACAGCAGTTCCTCATTCCCGTGCCGCAGTTCCAGGCGGCGCACGTCGGGGCCGCTGAGACGTTCGTCCAGCACGTCGCGGGTGGTAATGAAACCAGGAGGCAGGGCACACATGAACGCCAGTCTAGTGCCCGGGGTGGCGCGAGAGGTCCCGCGGCCGTTCAGGACTGCGCGGCTTTCAGGGCGGGCACCCCGCCTGGGTACGCCTGGGCGTTCAGCCCGTCGGCGCGCAGGTACCGGGCGGCCAGCCCGGAGCGTACGCCCCGCTCGCAGATCACGAGCAGGGGGCCCAGGTCGGGCGACAGGCCGTGCGTGCCGTTCTCGATGGCGTCCAGGCTGACGGCCTGCACTGGCCGGTCGGTCAGGGCGGTCAGGGGGTCACGGCCGCGCAGGTCGTCGGGGCGCAGGTCGATCACGGTTACGCCTTCGGGGAGGGTCATGGGCGCAGGATACGCGCGGCGCGCCGGGTGACAGGGTGGCCGCGGCGCACATTCCGAGTGGGCCGCTCGGGTATGCTGGGCCGCATGGAAGATGTCACTCCGCAGGAAGGGCAGCGCCGCGTGCAGCAGGGCGCGCTGCTCGTGGACGTTCGTGAGCAGAACGAATTTGATGAGGTGCACGCTGAGGGCGCGCTGCTGATGCCGCTCAGCGACTTCGAGACCCGTTACGCGGAACTCCCGAAGGACCGGGAACTGGTGATGATCTGCCGCAGCGGGGCCCGCAGCGCCCGCGCCGGCGAGTTCCTGAAGGCGCAGGGGTACGGTCAGGTCGTGAACCTCGCCGGGGGCACCATGGCCTGGGTGCAGGACGGGCTGCCCAGCGTGCAGGGGCAGAGCTGATGACCGCGCCGGAGAACACGCCGCAGAGCGGAACGCCTGCCGGGCTGCCCAGCGAGGCGCAGATCCTGGAGGCGCTGAAGGTCGTGAAGGACCCGGAAATTCCGGTGAATGTCGTGGATCTCGGGCTGATCTACGGGGTGGACATCAATGAGGCTGGCCTGGTGGACATCACCATGACCCTGACCAGCGTGGGGTGCCCGGTGCAGGACCTGATCCGCGCGGACGCGGAGATGGCCGTGGGGCGCCTGGACGGCGTGAACGAGGTGAACGTGGAGTTCGTGTGGTCGCCGCCGTGGGGGCCGGACAAGATGACGGAGGACGGCAAGCGCCAGATGCGCATGTTCGGCTTCAACGTCTGACGGCACGGCCACCATGACGAGGGGCCCGGAGATCAACCTCCGGGCTCCTTGTCATGGTGGTGTTCAGTCGTCACTGCTGCGGGCGATGCTCAGGACGTTCAGGAACTGGGCGAGGGCCATGGCGAATCCGGCGACGTACGTGAGGGCCGCGGCGGTCAGCACGGAGCGGGCGCCGCTGGTGGCCTGGGCGCCACCGCTCAGGCCGCGCCGCTGCAGGTAGGCCAGGGCGCGGCGGCTGGCGTCGAATTCCACGGGCAGCGTGATCAGGTGAAACAGCAGGGCCGCGCCGAAGAGGAGGACGCCCACCCAGAGCAGGCCGGTGAAGTGCATGAGCACGCCGGCCATGAACAGCAGAGGCGCGAGGTTCATGCCGAGGCTGAGTGGAACGGCGAGGCGGGCGCGCAGGACCAGGGCTGGCATGTGCACCTTGTCCTGAATGGCGTGCCCGACCTCGTGCGCGGCGACCGCCATGGCGGCGACACTGGGCGCGCCGTAGACGCTCTCGCTGAGGTTTACGGTCTTGCGAATGGGGTCGTAGTGGTCGCTGAGGGTTCCGGGGACGGCGTGAACCGGCACGTGGTGCAGGCCGTTCTGGTCAAGCATCATGCGGGCCACCTGTGCGCCCGTGAGGGTGTGGGGGTTGCGGACGCGGCTCCAGCGGCCGTAGGTGCGGCTCAGGGCGCCCTGGATGAGAAAGGACGCGAGCAGGATGATCAGGATCAGGGGGGTGTAGGGGCCGAAGAATGCCATATCAGACCTCCTCCTGACATAATCTTAGCGCTACTCACTCAAGTTTGATGATAACTCAGGACACTGCTCCTCAGGTGCAGTGCCAAGAGAAAAGCGCCGCCTGACAGGTCAGGGCGGCGCGCCTGGTGCAGCGAGGTCAGCTTTGAGAGGCTGCGGGAATGCTGCGCACCACGAAGCGCACAGCGGTCCGTTCCTCAGACTGCACGTCGAGTTTCACAAATTCCGGCTGGGTGTACAGGTCAAGGTGATCACCCACGAGGTACCCGCGGGCAATGGCCAGAGCCTTAACCGCCTGGTTCACGGCAGTCGGGCCGATGGCCTGAATTTCCACCTGCCCCTGCGAGCGCAGCAGAGCGGCGATGGCACCGGCGATGGCGTTGGGTCGGGAAGTGCCGGAGACGCGCAGGGTTTCCAAGAAGATGCTCCTTTCCGGGCTCGGCCTGACAGCGGAGCCTGAAACGGTTTCATATTAAGCAGCCCGGTCCCGGTGGGACCATGCCCCAGGCGGGGTCACCGGTGACGCCCCCACCGGGGGTACTGAAACGTGCCGCTTCACCCACCATACCCTGACACCCCCCTGACCAGCCCCTGACCGGCCCGTCACGCGCCCACGGCACCCTGAGGGACATGACCCACCCGGACCCCGTCACCCCCAGTTTCTGGCACCGCCTGCTCGACACGCGCCTGTCGCGCCGCGCCGCGCTGGGGAGCGCCGCCACAACGGCCGCCGCCCTCACGCTCCCCCTGACCATCAGCGAGGCCCAGGCTGCGAACAACGGCGGGCCCAGTGCCGTGGACCCCAGGGCCCTGAACCCCCGCACCGTTCCGCCCTTCCGCGCCATACCCAGCGGGAATGCCGACACCCTGACCCTCCCGCCCGGGTACCGGTCCCAGCTGCTGGCCCCCTGGGGCGAGGTGTTCACCGAGGACGGCCGCGAAATTGGCTTCAACCACGACTTCGTGGGGTATTTCCCCATTGATCTGCTCGAAGGGGGGCGCAGCAGCACCGACGCCCTGCTCACCATCAACCACGAGTACGTGAACGCCCTGTTCGTGGGCGGCAACACCAGGGAACGAACCCCCGAGCAGATCCGCGCGGAAATGCAGGCCATGGGCGTCAGCGTGGTCCGCGTCCGCCGGGAGCAGGGACAGTGGCGGATCGTGCCCGACCCCCGCAACCGCCGCATCGACGCGCTGACCAGCATTGAACTGACCGGACCTGTGCGAGGTACGGCGGCCGTGAAGGGTGCCACCACCGTCCGGGGCACCGTCGGCAACTGCTCCGGCGGGCAGACGCCCTGGGGCACGCTGCTCACCTGCGAGGAGAACGTGGACGGGTACACCAGGTCCTGGGCCGGCAGCGGCTACGAGGCCCTGCACCAGGGCTGGGTGACCGAAATCGATCCCTTTGACCCCAGCTGGACGCCGAAGAAACGCACCGCCATGGGCCGGTTCCGGCATGAGAACGTCGCCGTGACCGTCGCCCGGGACGGCCGCGTGGTCGGGTACATGGGCGACGATATGCAGGACGCCTGCGTGTACAAGTTCGTGTCGCGCGGCCGCTTCGAGCCTGCCAACCGCGCCGCGAACCTGAACCTGCTCACCGAGGGCGACCTGTACGTCGCGGATTTCGGCACCGGCCGGTGGCTGCTGCTGGACTACGACCGCAACAAGAAACTTCAGGACGCCAAAGGCGCCGACGGCAGACCCCTGTTCGCCAGCCAGGCGGACGTGCTGGCCGACGCGCGTGCCAGCGCCCTCGCGGTGGGCGGCACGCCCGTCGACCGCCCGGAGGACATCGAGATTCACCCCCGCACCGGTGAGGTGTACGTGGCCCTGACGAACAACAGCAGGCACGGCAACTACTTCGGGCAGATCATCAAACTCCGAGAGGCGCAGGACGACTGGGCCGCCGAGTCCTTCCTGTGGGAGGTGTTCGCCGTGGGCGGCCCGCAGAGCGGCTTTGCCAGTCCCGACAACCTCGTGTTCGATCCGTACGGAAACCTGTGGATGGTCACCGACAACAGCGACCTGAGTACCAACCCCATCAAGGCTTTCCACGGCAACAACGCCATGTTCTTCTTTCCCACCGAGGGCCAGCACGCCGGCAGGGCCTACCGCTTCGCCATCGGCCCGGTAGACGCCGAGATGACCGGTCCCGTCTGGTCCCCGGACGGCCGGACCCTGTTCCTGTCCATTCAGCATCCCGGAGAGGACAGCGAGAGCCTGGACAAGCTGCGCTCCTCGTTCGGCGCCAGGCCAGGCAGCCGCGTGCCGCGCCCCACCCTGGTTGCCATTGAGGGGTTCCCCGGGTGGCGGGCGTGACGGGCGCCCTGCCGCCCGTGAAAGCCCCGTGGATCGTGGGCCGCGCGCCCCTGCTGGAACACGCCGCGGCCGACTTTCTGGCGGAGGTCACCCGGCAGTCCCCCTGGCGCCGCGCCCGGTTCGAGGCGCAGCTGGAAGCCCTGGAGGGCTTTCTCGGCGCCCCTGCCCCGCTGCTGGCCTACACCCGCGCGACCGGTGACGCGTGGCTGCGCACCCTGCCCGCGCAGGAGCAGGCGAACGCCGCCGGGCTGCTCAGGGAGTTCCGTGCGTACCTGCGGGAGTGGGGCTGGCTGGACTTCGCCCGGCCCGTGAACCAGCCTGACTGAAAGCCCCGGCTGAAAGCGAGAAGCGGGGCACCGGAATGCAGCCTCCGGCGCCCCGCTTCTCGCGGGGTCAGCGGCTTTTCAGTTCGGTCCAGATGCGGTCGTACAGCCGCTGCGGACGCCCGGTGGGCAGTTCCCCGATGAAATCCAGCCGGCCGTCCCGGAGCCATGAGGGCGGCGGGTTCAGGGCCGGCACGTCCTTCAGGAAGTCATCCAGGTGCGGGCGGGCGGCCGCGTTCGGGGTGGCGTAGTACGTGTAGTTGCTGAGCTGCGCGCCGTTCCGGGCGTCCAGAATGAAGTTGATGAACTGGTGGGCGAGCGCCGGGCTGGCGCTGCGCTTCAGGATCACCAGGGTGTCCATGCTGATGGTCGTGCCCTGCCGGGGCAGCAGGACCTGCACGTCCGGGTTCTCCTCGGTGGCGATCAGCAGGTCACCCACGTAGATCTGCCCCAGGTCAATCTGCTGGGCCAGGAGTTTGTTGCGGGTGCCGGGCCCACCGTCAAACCCCTGGAAGCCCCGCTTGGCGACCACGCGCCGCAGCAGGTTCCGTGCGGCGCGCAGTTCCGCGACGCGGGTGGTGTTCGCACTGAATCCCAGGAACTTCAACGCGGCGCCGATCACCTCACGTGGGTCGTCGAGCAGCACAAAGGAGAGCCGGTCCTCCGGGCCGAAAATTTCCGCCCAGGTGTCCTGAGGCACGTACCTGGACCGGTTGAACGCCAGGCCCGTCGCGGCGTACTGGTACGGCACCGAGTACGTGTTCCCCGGGTCGTACGCGGCGTTCAGGAAGCCGGGCGCGATGTTCTTCAGGTTCGGCAGCTGCGTCCGGTCCAGCGGTTGCAGGAGGCCAGCGCGGACCATTGTCTGCACCACATAGTTACTGGGCACGGCCAGGTCGTACTGGGCGCCGCCGCCCTGAAGCTTGGCGAGCATCGCTTCATTGCTCTCGTACGTGTCCAGGATGACGCGCACGCCGCTGTGTTTCTCGAAGGTCTTCACGAGGTCCGGGTCGATGTACTCCGACCAGATGAACACGCGCAGGGTGCGGCTGTCCCCGCGCGCGGCCGGCACGGCGGCAGAGATCCCGGCCGTGGGTTTCGGGACGCGGTAACAGCTGCCCAGCAGCGCAGCCCCCAGCAGCAGCGCGGCCGTGCGCTTCACGGGGCCCTCCGGGGGCGCAGCAGGGCGTTCGCGGCGATGACCGCCACCACCGTCACCAGCACCAGCAGGGCGCTCAGGGCGTTGATGTCCGGGGTGACGCCGCGTTTCACGTTCGTGTAGATCAGCACGGGCAGGGTTCTGAACCCCGATCCGCTCGTGAAGTACGTCACCACGAAATCGTCCAGCGACAGCGTGAAGGCCAGCAGCGCTCCCGCCAGGACGCCCGGCATGGCCAGTGGCAGGATCACCTTGGAAAAGGACTGCCAGCCGCTGGCCCCCAGGTCCCGGGCGGCTTCCTCCAGTTCCGGGCCGTACCCGGCGAGGCGCGAGCGGACCGTGAGGGCCACGTAACTGATCTGGAACGTCACGTGCGCGAGCAGGACCGTCCAGAAGCCGTTGTCGAAGGTCCAGCCGGCGCGTTCCAGGCCGGCCCGGACGAATGCGTAGAACATCAGGAGGCTCACGCCCATCACCACGTCCGGAATCACGATGGGCAGCACCAGCAGGCCGGTCAGCGCGGCGCGCAGGTGGATGGTGTAGCGCCACAGGCCCAGCCCGACCAGGGTGCCCAGCACCGTGCTGATCAGCGTGCTGACCACCGCGACGTTCAGGGTGTGCGTCAGCGCCTCGCGCACGTCCGCGCGGGCGAACAGCACGGCGTACCAGCGGGTCGTGAAACCAGCCCAGGTCGCGCCGAAGCGGGAATCGTTGAAGGAAAAGACGATCAGCACCACGATCGGCAGGTACAGGAACAGGTACACCAGCGCCGCCCATGCGCCCAGCAGAGGGTGGGTGCGGCCGGTCATCCGAGTTCCTCCAGGCCTTTATGCCCGGCGGCGCGGGCGTACGCCCACAGGCCCAGCAGCACCACGCCCATCAGCAGGAAACTCAGGGCGCTGCCGTACGGCCAGTCGCCGGCCTGGCCGAACTGGTTCTGAATCAGATTCCCGACAAGCGCCGCGCGGGCGCCTCCCAGAAGGTCACTGACCACGAAAGTCCCCAGCGCCGGAATGAAGGTCAGCAGCACGCCAGCCACCAGCCCGGGCAGGGTCTGCGGGAACACGGCGCTCAGGAAGGCCCGGGCGGGCGGCGCACCCAGGTCCTGCGCGGCCTCGTGCAGCCGCCAGTCGATCTTCTCCACGCTGGCGTACGCAGGCAGCACGAAAAACGGCACGAACGCGTACACCATGCCCAACATTGTCGCGCTCAGGCTGGGCACCAGGTCGAAGGGCCGCAGGATGAGAATCCAGGCGTACACGCGAATCAGGAAGTTCGTCCAGAAAGGAATGATCAGCAGCAGCAGCAGCAGGTTCCTGCGGCGCTCGTCCTGCCGGGCGATGAAGAACGCCAGGGGGTAGCCCAGCAGCGCGCACAGGCCCGAGGTGAGGGCCGCCACCCACACGCTGCGCCACAGGACGCGCAGGTTGTCGCCCGTCCACTCCTGAAACAGGGCGTCGTACCCGAAGACGCGCTGCCAGGATTCCAGGGTCCAGGGGGCGCCCACCTGCGCGAGGTCCGTGCGGGTCAGCACGGAGTAGGTCAGCATGACCGCGGCGGGCAGCACCAGGAACGCGGTAAGCCACAGCACGCCCGGTCCGAGCGTGGCAAAAAACCGCCGGACGGTCAGCATGGGCGCCCCCGCTGGTCCGGATGGCGGCGGCGGACACTCCGGCCTGAGGGCGGGTTCACGCGTCCTCCAGCACCACAAGGTTGTCCGGCGGGAGGTACAGCGTGACGTCCTCTTCGTAGTCGAAGTCCTCATCTGCGCCGATATCGGCGTTCAGCTGAAACACCACGAGTTGCTGACCGCCGGCCTGCAGCAGGTACTGGTTCTCGGCGCCCGTGTACACGATGTCGTCCACACGGGCGCGGATCTCGTTGCCTTCGGTGCCCTCGTCGCGCTCCATGCGCAGTTTCTCGGGCCGGACGGACAGGGTCACGCGCTGCCCGGCGCGCAGGCCTGCGCCGTGCGCGGTGCGCAGCGGGCCATGCGCGGTCTGCACGGTGGCGTGCCGCCCCTGAACATTCAGGACGGTGCCTTCGATCAGGTTGCTGCTGCCCAGGAAATTCGCGACGAACGCCGTGCGGGGCCGCTCGTAGAGGTCCTCGGCGCGGCCCAGCTGCTCCAGGCGTCCGCCGTTCATCACGGCGATCCGGTCACTCATGACCAGCGCTTCTTCCTGGTCGTGCGTGACGAACACAAAGGTGATGCCCAGCGTCTCCTGCAGGTGCGCAAGTTCCACCTGCAGCTCCTTGCGGAGTTTCAGGTCCAGCGCGCTGAGCGGCTCGTCGAGGAGCAGCACCTGAGGTTCGTTCACGATGGCGCGCGCCAGGGCCACCCGTTGCCGCTGCCCGCCGCTGAGCTGGTCCGGGCGGCGCGTGGCGAACTGCGCGATACGCACGCGCTCCAGGGCCGTCATGACCCGTTCGCGGGCCTGCGGGGCCGGCACGCCTTTCATGCGCAGGCCGAACGCGACGTTGTCCTGGACGGTCATGTGCGGAAACAGGGCGTAGCTCTGAAAGACCGTGTTCACGTCCCGGCGGTGCGGCGGAACGCCCCGCATGTCGCGTCCCGCGATGCGGACTTCACCGGCATCGGGGTGTTCGAAGCCCGCCAGGATGCGCAGCAGCGTGGTCTTCCCGCACCCGGACGGGCCCAGCAGGCTGAAGAATTCGCCGCGCCGCACGTCAAGATCGATGCTGTCCAGCACGACTGAGGGCGCGCCGTGCGCGCCACCACGGTAGCTTTTGCGCAGGCCCGTGACGCTGACGGCCGCGTCAGCGGCGAGGTCCCGCACGCGGCGGCCCCTGAATGTCACGCCGGTGATGGCGCGCCTCCCCCCGACTGAACAGAATGCATGACCGAGATTGTAAGGAACCGTCCGCCTTTCGTGGGACGCCCGCACGCGGCGCGCTGAACTAGGGTGCGTGGCGAGAACGCCTGAAGCTGTGGAGGTGGCCCCTGTGGACCTGGAAGCGATTGTTGTGCCTGCCCTGCTGTTCGGCAGCGTGTTCGGTTTTCCGCTCATGCGCCGGCAGATGATTCACCGTCACCAGATGGAACGCGAAACGCTGCTTCGTCAGCTGCCACCCCCCGCCCCGACGCCGCCTGCGGCCCTGCCAGCCGCTCTCCCCACGCTGGCCGCCATGGATGACGCCCCGGCACTGGCACTGCAGCTGCCCGAACCGCACCGCCTGTACGCGCTGGCGCTGCTGTGCCGCCTGCAGGACGCCCCGGCGCCGGCAGATTCGCGCTCGCGTGCGCTGCTCGCGCAGATCCGCGGGGAGTACCTGCGGGAGACGCTGCGCGCGTACCTGAATCTCACGCCAGGCGGCCGGGCGCAGCTGCGCCTTCAGGGCCAGGATCCGGAGGAACTGCTGCGCGCGCAGCTGCAGCGCCTGAATGACGGGGTGGCGGACGTCCTGCGGCACGATCACGGCGCTGCAGACCGGCTGCTCACGCAGGCGCATTTCCTCCGGGAGCGCTTTCAGGAAGTGCCGGAGCAGCCTCTGCGCTAAGGCAGGCGCTGGCCCGCTGCCTCTTCATGTTGCTGGCGGCCCCCCGGGTCAGGGCGCTGTGAGGCTGCGCGCCGTACGGTACCCCCGAAAGGATGTGCCGCCCCATGCCGACCCTCAGTCTGACCGCCCTGCTCTCTACGGCCTTCGCGGCGATCTTTCTGCTGTTCGGTCTGCTCGAAACGTACCTGAACACCCGGGCGGCCACGCAGCAGCTTCAGGCGAAAGTGGGCCAGTCGCTGGGGCAGTTCGCGTACGAGATGACCGACAAGCTCGACCGCGGGATGTTCGAACGCGCCCGGGACCTGGAGATCCTCAGCGCGCTGGGAGACGTTCAGAATGTCCGCGCTGGGGGCGACCAGACGCGGACGCTGCTGGACCGGCTGAAGAGCACCTTTCCCAGTTACGCCTGGATTGGCCTGGCCGACCCGCAGGGCAAGGTGCTCGTCAGTACCGGCGGGCTGCTCGAAGGGCAGAGTGTCGCCACCCGCCCGTGGTTTCAGGGGGCCCTCAAAGGCCCCTTCGCGGGCGACGTTCACGAGGCGAAACTCCTGGCGGGACTGCTGCCCCGCGAGGGCAGCGAACCGCTGCGGTTCGTGGACGTCGCCACGCCGGTCCATAACGCTCAGGGCCGCGTGACCGGCGTACTCGGCGCGCACCTCAGCTGGACCTGGGCGCAGGAAGTGCGCGAATCCCTGCTGCAGCCGGTGCAGGACCGCGAGCAGTTCGAGGTGTTCATCGTTGACCGTCAGGGCGTGGTCCTGCTGGGTCCGCCGGACCTGCAGGGTCAGGCCCTGCCCGCGGCGCTGCTGGAGCGCTTTCCGGTCAGCGGGTACGCCGTGGAACGCTGGCCGGACGGCCGGATGTACGTCACGGGCAGCAGCCGCAGCCGCGGGTACCGCACGTACACCGGCCTGGAATGGCGCGTGATAGTCCGGCAGGACACGCAGGTGGCCTTCGCAGGGGTCGGCGCCTTCCGCCGGACCTCCATTCTTCTGAACGTCAGCCTGAGCGTGCTGTTCGCGGCGCTGGGCCTCGTCCTGGCGCACTTTATCGCGCGGCCGCTGCGGCGGCTGAGGGCCGCGGCGCACGCCATTGAGGCCGGTGTGCTGAACGCCGAACTGCCGCCGGTGACCGCGTACGCCGAGGCCCGCACCCTCTCGCTCGCCCTGCAGCGTCTGCTGGAGCACCTGAAACGCAACGAGCGGGACCTGGAACGGCGGATTCTGGACCGCACGGACGCCCTGCACCGCCGCACGCAGGAGGCCGAGACGCTGTCGGCCCTGAGTGTTCTGTCCACGCAGCACCAGGACGCCGCGCAGCTCACCGCGGCGCTGGCGCCCCTGACGGCGCAGGCCTGCGCCCTGGATCTGGTCGCGTGGGCCACCGTGGACGGCGACACCGTGACGCTGCGCGTGCTCACCGAACAAAACGGCGCTCCGGCGTTCCCTGAGGCCGCCCGGTCGGAATCTGCCGAACGCAGCCTTCATTCCGTGGCCTCGGCGCTGGGTCAGCCGCTGTACGTCGAGGCGTACGCGCAACAGGTCCAGGCCCTGCCCGCTGCCGTTGCGTGGGGGGTACGGAGCGCCGCCTACATCCCGGTGTGCGGCCCGAACGGCGAGCGGACTGTGCTGTTCGCAGCCCGCTGCACCGACCGGCCGTGGACCGACGCGGACCGGCGGGTACTGGAGGCCGCGGCCCGCAGCGTGCAGATCAGCCAGGAGCGGCGCGCGTCCCTGCTGGAACTGGAGTTCGCGGCGCTGCACGACCGCCTGACGGGCCTGGGCAACCGCCGGGCCTTCGATCAGAATCTGGATCAGGCGGTCAGTGCCAGCAAACGCCACCAGGGCACGTTCGGCGTCATGGTCATTGACCTTGACGGGCTGAAGGGCGTGAATGACCACGAAGGGCACGAGCGCGGCGACGCGCTGCTGCGCGAGTTTGCCGGAGCGCTGCGCACCGCGTTCCGCAATGAGGACCGCATCTTCCGGCTGGGCGGCGACGAATATGCCGTGCTGCTCGACCGCGCCACGGTTTCAGGAGCGCGCACGGTACTCGAGCGCGTGCGGGCCGCCGTGCGCCTGACCCGTCAGGCTGGCTTTTCTCAGATGGACGCCAGCGCCGGCATCGCCTTCTTCCCGGAAGATGCCTGGGAGGCTCCGGCCCTGACGCGCCTGGCCGACGAACGGATGTACGAGGAGAAGCATGACCACCGGGCGTTGCGGCAGCACACGACCCTGACCACCCCAGGGGAGCCCACACCGACACCTGCCCTGGACTCCTGACCAGCACTTTCTTCATCTTCAGCCCCCGTCCATCAGAAGATGGCGGACGCAGATTTGCGTGTTCAGGGCGGAGAACACAGGGGCCGGGGTGCGTCCCCCGGCGTTCGGAACCATAGGGCACCATTAGGGAAAGTTCAGCTCCAGTCAGGTGAGGCGTGGCACCGTGGGCCCATGAAACACGTGCTCACCACCCTGACCCTGGCTGTTACCGCTGCTGTCGCCTCTGCCCAGACCGCTCCGCGCATCACGTCGCAGAGCATCATCGTGAACCCCGTGGTCTCGCCTCTGAAGGTCAGCGTGTGGACCGGAAAGGACACCACCGGCACGAAGACGCCAGCCTACGTCGCCGGGGACCGCATCACCCTGAATGTGAAGACCACCCAGGACGCGTACGTTTACCTGTTCAACGTGAACCACAAGGGCGAGATTGATCTGATCCTCCCCAACCGCTTCGCGACAGGCGCGAACTTCGTGAAGGCGAACACCACGAAGAGCTTCCCCAGCGCCGAGGACAAGTTCACGTTCGACATTGCCGGTCCGGCCGGGCTGAACAAGGTGCTCGCCCTGGCCAGCACGACCGAACTGGACCTGACGGACATCGCGCAGTTCAAAGCTGACCAGCAGACCGGTTTTGCGACCGTGACCGTCAAGGGCGGTCAGGCGGGGCTGGCCCAGGCGCTGTCCATTGTGGTGCAGCCGCTGAAGTCCCAGGAGTGGGTGACGGACGTCGCGCAGTACGAAATCTCCGCGAAGGTCGCCACGCCCCCGGTGCCGGTGATGACCACGACATCCACCTGGAAGGCGAGCTTCACCTCCGGCATGACGCTGGCGCGCGTGTATGACTTCTACGCGAACCAGCTGCGTGCCGAGGGGTACGTTCTGGAGGAGAAGGTGTCCAGCCAGCTTCAGGTGGTGGGGCGCTTCACCCTGACCGATAACGTGAAGGCCCGCCTGACCGTGAAACAGCGTGCCGCGGGACGCAACACCTTCGACGTGGTGCTCGTCCGCCAGGAGTAAGTTCCCCGGAACAGAACGACCCCAGGAACATCCTGGGGTCTTTTGTGCGTGTCAGGCGGTGAGGTCAGCCCCGGCGCGCCTCAGCTCTGGGGTTCAGACGGTCAGGACCTCATGCCCCCCGGAGGTGACGACGACAGTGTGCTCGAACTGGGCACTGGGGCTCTTGTCGGCCGTGATGACGGTCCAGCCGTCGGCCAGCAGGCGCGTTTCAGGGCGACCCAGGTTCACCATGGGCTCAATGGTGAACACCATGCCCGGCTGGAGTTTCAGCCCGGTGTACCGCGCCCCGTAGTGCAGCACGGTCGGTTCCTCGTGCAGGCGCCTGCCGATGCCGTGCCCGGTGTATTCCCGCACGACACCGTATCCGCGGCCTTCTGCCAGGGACTGGATAGCGTGCCCGAGGTCACCGAGGCGCGCGCCGGGCTTCACGAGTTCCAGCGCCCCATTCAGGGCGTCGCGGGTGGTGTCCACGAGCCCCTGCACTTCCGGGGTGACCTGCCCGACCGTGTACGTGTAGCAGGCGTCGCCGTAGTACCCGTCGAGAAGCACGCCGATATCCACGCCGATGATGTCACCGCTCTGCAGGATCCGCCCGTCGGGAATGCCGTGGCAGATCACTTCGTTCACGCTGGCGCAGATGGTGCCCGGGAACGGGTTGTTCTTCGGCCCGTACCCCAGGTAGGCGGGTGTGGCGCCGGCCCTGCGGATGTGCTCCTCGGCGATCCGGTCGAGGTCCTGCAGGGTCGCGCCGGGTTTCACGTGAGGGTCCAGCACGCGGAAGGTCTCGGCGACCAGCGCGCCCGCACGGCGCATGATCTCAATTTCACGGGCGGACTTCAGGGACACGCGGCTCATAGCGCATGAGGCTAACACGGGCCGCACATGTCCTGGTGGTCCGGGCGCACACTGGCCGTCAGCGCCCGGCCGGCCGCGGGTGGCGCGGCGGCCTGCGCTGCTCTACGCTGCCGGGCATGGGCGAACGCCGGGTTGTGATCAGCGTGGATATGGAAGGCGTGTGCGGGGTGTCGAGCTGGGTGCAGGTGAGCCCACCGGAGTTCGGCGGGCTCGTGAACGCCGGCGAGTACGAGCGGGCGCGTGAGCGCATGACACTGGAGGCCGCGGCGGCCGCCCAGGGGGCGCTGGACGCGGGAGCCACGGACGTGCTCGTAAACGACAGCC
This sequence comes from Deinococcus taeanensis, assembly GCF_020229735.1. Classification (NCBI taxonomy): domain Bacteria; kingdom Thermotogati; phylum Deinococcota; class Deinococci; order Deinococcales; family Deinococcaceae; genus Deinococcus; species Deinococcus taeanensis. The sequence goes on from NZ_CP083455.1 coordinate 1,471,326, forward strand.
ACGACACGATGCGCAACCTCATTCCAGAGCTGCTGCCGGACGGCGTGCGCTTTACGTCCGGGAATGACAAGCCGCTGAGCATGGTGCAGGGCGTGCAGGAGCCCGGTGTGGTGGGGCTCCTGTTCGTCGGGTACCACGCGCGCGCAGGCAGCATGCGCGGGCCACTGGCCCACACCTGGAACGGGTTCATCCGGGACGTGCGGGTCAACAGTGTCAGCACCGGCGAGTACGGCCTGAATGCCCTGGTGGCCGGGCACTACGGCGTCCCGGTCCTGTTTGCCAGTGGGGATGACGTGGCCCTGCAGGAAATCAGGGTGGAGCTCGGCGAGGCCGTGGTGACGGTCGCGGTGAAAGAAGGCCTGAGTGCCTTTGCCGCCGCGCACCTGCACCCGCGTGAAGCGCAGCGCCGCATCCGTGAGGGTGCGCGCCGCGCAGTGGAGGGCGCCTTCAGCGCGCAGCCGTACGCCACGCGCTGGCCGGCCCACGCGCACCTGAGTTTCAATCATCAGGCGCGGGCGGATGCGTGCGAGCGGGTGCCGGGCGTGACCCGGGTGGATGCCGTGACGGTCGGGTGGGAGAGCCCGGACGCCTACCACCTGTTCCAGACGTTCCGGATGCTGGCGAAGGTAGGCGAGGTCCGCCTTGACGGCTAGGGCGCGCAGGAGAGGAGGTCAGATGAACCTCTGCGCGACCCACCGTGGGCTGTGAAGCGATGAACGTTATTGTTGCTCCTGATGACCGCGCTGCCCTGTGGGCCGCTCTTCCGGCCCTGCCTGTCACCTGGGCCTGGGATGAGCTCCCTGAAGAGGGCGTCACGCTCCCCGGCAGTCTGAGTTTCGAAGCCCTCGAGGTTGCTGAAGACACCTTCTGCCTGTACATGACCCTTCTCAAGTCCAAGCCCTTCTACACGCAACTCGAGAACGGCGAGGGCGACTTCACCGATGAGGAGCGGGAGAACCCTGAGGTCGTCATCGCGCGCCACCACGACGAGGCAAGTGAACGGCTGCGGGCCATAGTGGCAGAAGCCACGCGCTTTCTTGGCGAGCCCGATGAGCAGCGGGGGGACGCAAGCTGGTTGCTAGAAGACCGGACGATCTCTGTCAGGGAAGTGCAGTGGGATAAGGAAACCCCGATTGAGGTCAGCGTGGTGCTGCTGCCCCGGGGGTTGCAAGAATTGCCTTAGGACGTCCGGCCTGGACCTGCGGCGCACAGCACATGATCGGTCACTCCCTGACTGGCCAGCGGCTTGCGGTTTGTCCTCCAGGACGGAGAGGCACTTTGCCTGCACACCTTGAGGTGCGTTCACGGGGTGTTCTCACGCCTGCCCCTGTTAGGCTCCGCGCATGCGTTCCGTTCTTCCCTTGATTGCTGTCCTTGGATTCAGCATGCCGGCGTCCGCGGCGGTCGCGTGGGCCGGTGCGAACGCCTCCACAGCCGGGTTCGGCGTGCACGCCGGCGCGGCCCTCCTTCCAGTGCCCTTCCTGGGGACGGTGGGACTGGAAGGCAGTGCGGAGCGGCCCTGGCGCACCACGGAAAGTTCTTTCAACCGCTTTGCTGCGGGGGTAACCGTACGTGACCTGAACCTTCCCCTGACGCGGGTGGATGCCTTCGCTACGGTCGGCGGACAGCTGCTTGTGCCCGCAGGCAGCGGCGTGAACCGCTTCGCTCTGTATGGTGAGGGAGGGCTGCGTGGACCGGTGTTCGGCCCGGCCGGCTGGCGCGCTTTTGTCAGGGCCACCACGGCGGGTCAGGTCGCGGCGGGCGTGGGACTCGAACTCCGCTTCTGACGGCTGAACAGTAAGCGCGTGCACTCACGTGTGAGTGCACGCGGGCAAGGACTGATCAAGGCAGTGAGGGGAGCCCACCGCGCCCAGCCGTTCCAGCGGTGCTCCGCCAGGCGCACTGTTCAGGGCAGGTTTGACCCGCTGCCGCTGGGGGTGCTGCCTGTGTTCCTCTCGTCGCTGGGGTCCTCGTGCTCGAAGGTGGTGGCCTGGGTGCCGGGGCCGTCCTGCACTACACCAGGGTTGTCCCGGCGGTCCGGGATATGGCGCAGGCTTTCAGCGTCGCTGTGATGCTCCTGCGGGAGGTCGTGGGTTTCATCGCTTCTGTGGGCGTTGCCGGTCATGCGTGCCAGCGTACCGGGGGAAGGTCCGGGCGGCGTGTGCTGGGCCTCAAGGCCTGTTCAGGCCGGCCCTGGAAAGCAGACCGATGGGAAACGGGCCGCACTTCATGGAAGCGCTACAATTTCAGGACCAATGAAAAGACTGGCGACCCTGCTGACGGTCGCGCTGTCTGCTTCGGCAGCAGCGCAAACATCCCTTCCTGCCAACACCGCCCGGGTGCACTATCAGCGCACGGACGGCGCTTACACCGGCTGGGGCCTGCACGTCTGGGAGGACACCACCGCCCAGGTTGAGTGGAGCAGACCGCTCGCCCAGTCCGGGCGGGATGATTTTGGAACGTACTGGGACATTCCCCTGAAACCCGGCGCGCAGAAGCTCGGTTTCGTGATTCATCAGGGCGACACGAAAGATCCCGCCGCTGACCTGTGGTTCGACCTGGGCCGTGGCCGGGAACTGTTCGTGAAATCTGGCAGCACGAACGCCGCGTATGCGAAGGGTGGGCCGTTTACTGTGGACGCCAGCAAGGCGCTTCTGGCGCAGGCTCCCGCGGCGGCCCCGGCCGCGCCGACTGCACCGGCCACGGCCGCCCCGGTCGCCACCGCCCAGCCGGTCCCGAAGAACGTACTTCGCGTGCGGTACGTGCGCCCTGACGCCAAGTACGACGGGTGGGGCCTGCACGTCTGGGAGGACACCACCGCGCAGGTCGAGTGGAGCAAACCGCTCGCCCCGACCGGCGTGGACGCCGGCGGCGCGTACTGGGACGTACCGCTGAAAGCGGGTGCGGCGAAAGTCGGGTTCATCGTCCACAAGGGTGATGAGAAGGACCCAGGGGCGGACTTCTTCGCGGACCTCAGCAAGGGCAACGAGGTCACGGTCACGAGCGGCAAGTCGGACTTCGCGTACGGTGCGCCCGCCGCGCTCAGCGACCCGCCCGTGCCGGCGAATGTGGCGCGCATCAACTACTACCGCCCGGACGGCGCTTACACCGGCTGGGGCCTGCACGCCTGGGAGGACACCACCGCGCAGGTCGAGTGGGACAAACCACTGACACCGACCGGCACCAACTCGTTCGGCGTGTACTGGGACGTTCCCCTGAAGACCGACTGGAAGAAACTGGGGTTCATCGTGCACAAAGGCGACACCAAGGACCCGGGGCCCGATATGGTCCTTACCAGCGACATGGGCAATCAGGCCTGGATCGTGAGCGGCGGCACCACGGTGAACACCACCCGGCCAGACACGAGCGTGCGCCAGGTGGGGGATCTGAAGCGGCAGCAGGCCGTGATGCTTTCTCGGGATCTGATCGCCGTGAAACCGGAGTTCGTGCAGCCTGGAGCGCTGCTGACCCTCCACGCCGCGCAGGGCGGCAACCTGAAACTCAGCGCCGCCGGGGTGGACGGCGGAGAGACCGTGACCCTGGAAGAGGTGGAAGGAGGCCTGACGCCGGCACTGAAGGCAAAGGTGCCGTACCTCGCGGGGTATGCGCTGCTGCGCGTGCGCGCCGAGGACCTCGCCCGCGTGCCCGACGCGCTGCGCGGTCAGGTGGCCGTGAGCAGCGTCATGCCGGACGGCACGGTGCTGGACGCCACGGGTGTGCAGACCGCCTGGGCGCTGGATGACCTGTTCACCTACGACGGGCCGCTGGGCGTGGCGTGGCAGGGGAACATCCCGACCGTGCGCCTGTGGGCACCCACCGCTCAGGACGTGAAGCTTCGCCTGAGCACCTCTGGCGCGCAGGCGGAGACGGTCGTGCCCATGACCCGGGACGCGAAGGGCGTGTGGACCGTCCGGGGGGCGCCCGGCTGGAAGGGCGCCACGTACCGTTTTGAGGTGAAGGTGTACGCGCCGGACAGTGGCCGGGTTGAAACGAACCTCGTCACGGACCCGTACTCGGTGGCCCTGACGCGGAGCAGCGCGCGGAGCGTCCTGGTGGACCTGAACGACGCGGGTCTGAAGCCCCAGGGGTGGGACGCCCTGAAGAAACCGGCCCTGCGCTCGGTGAGCGACCTGAGTTTCTACGAGCTGCACCTGCGGGACTTCAGCGCAGCGGACGCCACCGTACCGGCCGCCCAGCGCGGCACCTACCTGGCGTTCACCCTGCCCGGCAGTGACGGCGTGAAGCACCTCAAGGCGCTGGCCCAGGCCGGCCTGAAGGCCGTGCACCTGCTGCCCACCTTCGACATTGCCACCATCAACGAAACGAAAACGGAATGGAAGGCCACCGGGGACCTGTCAAAGTTCGCACCGAACAGCGACGAGCAGCAGAAGGCCGTCACGGCCGTGAAGGATCAGGACGCCTACAATTGGGGATACGATCCGTACCACTACATGGTCCCGGAAGGCAGTTACGCCGTGAACCCGGACCAGCGCACCCTGGAGTACCGCCGGATGGTGGCGGCCCTCAACGGCATGGGGCTGCGGGTGGTTCAGGACGTGGTGTTCAATCACACGGCTGCCAGCGGACAGGCGGAACGCAGCGTCCTGGACCGAATCGTGCCCGGGTACTACCACCGCCTGAACGCCAACGGCGCCGTGGAAAACAGCACCTGCTGCTCGAACACGGCGACCGAGCACACCATGATGCGCAAACTCATGGTGGACACCCTGGTGCTGATGGCCAGGGCGTACAAGGTCGACGGCTTCCGCTTCGACCTGATGGGCCATCACATGGTCGCGGACCTGCAGGCGGCCCGCAAGGCCCTCGACGCCCTGACCGTGCAGAAGGACGGCGTGGACGGCAGGAGCATCTACCTGTACGGCGAAGGCTGGGACTTCGGGGAGGTGCAGGGCAACAAGCGCGGCGTGAACGCCACGCAGGTCAACCTGTTCGGCCAGGGCATCGGCACATTCAACGACCGTCTGCGCGACGCTGTGCGCGGCGGCAGTCCATTCGGGGCCTTCAGGATCAGGGCTTCGGCACAGGCCTGTTCGTCCTGCCCAACGGGCAGCCGCAGAACGCTGACCGGGACCGCGCGCTGCGCCTGGCAGATCAGGTGCGGGTGGGACTCACCGGGAACCTGCGCGACTACCGCTTCACTGACGCGACGGGCAAGGCCGTGCGCGGCGCGGACATCAGTTACAACGGCGCGCCGACCGGATACGCCGCGAGCCCCCGCGAGGCGATCTCCTACGTCAGCGCGCACGACAACCAGACGCTGTTCGACGCGGTGCTGCTCAAAGCGCCCCTCGGCGCCACGGCCGCGCAGCGGACCCGCATGCAGAACCTTGGCAACAGCCTGGTGCTGCTGGGTCAGGGCCTGCCGTTCAGTTACGCCGGCGATGAGATCCTGCGGTCCAAGAGTTTCGACACGGACAGCTACAACAGCGGCGACTGGTTCAACACCCTGGACTTCACCGGCAAGAGCAACGGGTTCGGCCGGGGCCTGCCACCCGCCGAGAAGAACGCCGGCAACTGGGACCTGTACCGCGCGCTCCTCGGCAATCCGGCCCTCAAGGTCAGTCCAGCCGATGTGAGCCGGGCCTTCGACCATTACCGCGAGATGCTGCGCGTGCGCTACTCGAGCAGCCTGTTCCGCATGGAGACGGCCGCGCAGGTGCAGCAGGGCCTGACCTTCCTGAATGTCGGCCCGGCGCAGCAGCCCGGCGTGATCGCCATGAAACTCAGCGGCGCCGTGAGCGCCACGAACCCCTACCGGCAGGTGCTGGTGGTGTTCAACGCCACCGGTCAGAGCGTGACGCTGAACGACCCGGCCCTCACGGGCCTGAACCTCAGCCTGCACCCGGTGCTGGCGGGCAGCACCGACCCGGTCGTGAAGGGCAGCCGCGCCAGTGGCGGCAGCGTGACCGTTCCGGCCCTCACCACGGCCGTGTTCGTCAGTCAATAAACCGGTGCAGGCGGGCCGCCCAGGTGAGAAGGCGGCCCGCCTGCGGTATGTTCGGGCTCAGATCACCCGCAGGAGTTTCACCCATGCAAACCATTGAAAACCAGACGTTCACCAAAAAACGCATCGAGATCGACGGTACCCAGTTTCAGAACTGCACGTTCGTCGAGTGCCTCCTGGTGTACAAGGGCACGGACGGCACCGCCATGAACGACTGTCAGCTTGACAACACCGGCTTTGCCTTTGAAGGCAACGCCGCGAAAACCATCGAGTTGCTCGCCGCCATGTACCGGGGCGGTTTCCAGGAGCTGGTCGAGGCGACCATCGCCAGCATTCGCGGCGAGACGGACCAGGACCCCGGGCACGCGCAGGCCTGACCGGCCCGCACCGGCCCGACGGGACCCCTGGCGGGTCCCGTTCGCGTTGCGGTGCGGACGCTATGCTGCCGCGCATGACCCCCTCCCCCCTGCCAGTAATTCTTGACGGTGACCCGGGCCTGGACGACGCGGTGGCGTGGCTGATGGCGCTGGGCAGCCCGGAGGACCTGACGGTGCTGGGCGTCACGACTGTGCACGGCAACGTGGGCCTGGAGCTCACCACGCGCAATGCGGGCGTGACCCTGGCTCTGGCGGGACCGGCCGGCGAGGCCGTTCGGGTGTATCCGGGCGCGGACCGGCCCCTGGTCCGTGAGGCCCTGACGGCCGCGGCGGTGCATGGGGACTCGGGCCTGCCCGCGGAGAATCTGCCGGAACCTCGTTGTCCGGCCGAACCCGAGCACGCCGTTGATTTCATCATCCGGACGGTGCGCGAGCGGCCTGGGCAGGTGACGCTGGTCCCCACCGGCCCCCTCACGAACGTGGCGCTGGCCTTGCGTCTGGCGCCGGAGATAGCGCCGCTGATCCGGGAGATTGTGTGGATGGGCGGCAGTACCGCGCAGGGCAACCGGACCCCCGCCGCTGAATTCAATGCCCTGGCCGACCCGCACGCCGCTCAGGTGGTGTTCGGCAGCGGGGTGCCGCTGCGGATGGTGGGGCTGAACGTCACCCTGCAGTGCATTGCCAGTCCGGACCGGGTGCAGGCGCTGCGGGCGCTGGGAACGCGGGCGGGGGTGGTGTGCGCGGAGCTGCTCACCTTCTACGGCGGTGTGTACCGCCGCCGGTACGGTCTGAACGGGGGCGCCCTGCATGATCCTCTGGCGGTAGCGGCTGCGTTCCGTCCGGAGTTGCTGGAGTGGCAGGGCATGCACGTGGCCGCCGAGCTTCAGGAGGGGCTGAACCTGGGCCGGACGGTCTGCGATCTGTACGGCGTGACCGGTCAGCCGGCGAATGCGCTGGTGGCGGTAGGGGTCCGTGACCCCGAGTTCTTTGCGCTGCTGCTGGAGCGTCTCGCCCGCCTGCCCTGACGCCCTGTGGTGGGCTCAGGCAGGCCCGTCAGTGATATGCACGGGCACCTCGTGGGCGCCGGGTAGCAGGTAGGCGCGCAGGGCAGAACGGCTGAGGTCGGCGATCAGGTACGGCACCGGGTACGCCGCAAGGCGCAGATCGGTGGCGCTGGGGGTCTCCGGGCCGCGCGGGTGGCTGTGGTACAGACCCACGAGGTTCAGCCCTTCGGCGCGCATGGCTTTCAGGGCGCGCAGCAGCTGTCCGGGGTCCGCGAGGTACTCCCTGCGGGGGTCAGGGGCGATGTTGGCCAGCGGGTACAGGGTGCGCACCACCCATGCGGGGCCGCGCTGCACGCCGCCGAGCGCTCCCAGCTGTTCGCGTTCGGGGTCCTGCCGCACGTGGGTCCAGAGGGCCGCGTGCAGCGCGGCGGGCAGGTACAGGGGCACGGGGTGCATTATGCCCCTGGCACCGCCCTGGGGTGAGCAGGGTGAAATGCCGTGCTGGTGCGGAATTGGGTGGTGGTTTGGGGTACACTGCCGGGCATGGCGAAGGCTCGTTCAAGGGGTGCAGCTCCGGTCAGCCGGTTCGACGGAGAGGCCCTGGGCCTGGTGCTGTTCGCGCTGGGGATTTTTCTGGGGGTGACGGTGTTCATGCCGCCGGTTGAGGCGGGCGGGGACTCGTTCATGGCGCAGGCGCGTGCGGTGCTGGTGGGCTGGCTGGGCTGGGGTGCGACGCTGCTGCCGGTGGTGCCGGTGGCGTACGGCACGCTGGTGTTCCTGGGGCGTGACGTGGGGAACCTGACGCGGCGGGTGCTGGGGGGCGTGGCGGTGGTGCTGTCGCTGCTGGCCCTTCATGAGGTGCTGGAGGCCGGTCAGGGCGGCACGCTGGTCGGTCTTGTGATGGGGCCGCTGCTGAGGGCCGTGAGTTATGCCGCGGCGCTGCTGCCGCTCCTGACCCTGACGCTGGGCACCGAGGTGATGCTGCGCCTGTCGCCGCTGTCCCTGCTCAAGGGGTTCTTCCGGGCCCTGAGCATGATGCTGGGCGGCGGAGCGGCGCAGGTGCAGGGTGTGATCGAGGCGCGGCAGGAGGGCCGGGAGGCGGCGCGCGCGCGCGTGGGGGCCCGGCAGGGCCTGGCAACGCTGGCCCGGGACGTGGAGGGCCTGCGCCGCCTGTACCCGGACGCGCCGGAACTGCACGATCTGCACGAGGAGCTGCGGGATGCGCAGCGGGACGTGCGGACCCTGGATGAGGCGGGACTGAAGAACCTGGACCGGGACCTGGCCGGCTGGCGTGAAGTGGTGAAGACGTTTGTAGGGAACGCCGCGCGGGATCTGCGGGCGGCCGTGGAGACCGAGGCCCCCGAGGCTGGGGCGCTGGTGGAGGCCACGGCGAACGAAGTGCGGGCCGGGCGGCACGACCTGAGTCCCGAACTGCCGAGCACCATGGCGAGCGCCTCCCTGGAACGGTTGAGGCGAACGCTGGTGCTGGAAGCCCAGCGGCTCGCGCAGCGCGCCGGGCGCCTGGAGCGGGAGCGCAAGGCGGCCGAAAAGGGCCTGGCGAAGGCCGACGCGGCGGCCCTAAGCCGGGAATGGCCGGCACACCGCGCCCGCGTGAAGGAATGGCAGGAGCTGGCCGCGGAATTCACAGCCTGGCGGGCGCGGGCTGCTGCGTACGCGGGATGGCCGGAACTGGCCGCGGCGTTCGACCGTGCCCCCACAGACGTGGCCGAATCTCTTGCCGAGGCCCTGGGAACCGACCCGGACGCGGTGCTGGCCGACCCGTCCGGGTGGCGGGCGCAGCTGGCCCGCGCGCAGGAGGAGGCGCGCCGGCGCGCGGAGGCGATTACGCCCGCCGCGCACGTCGAGGCGGGCGTGCCCACGCTGGATTTCGATTTCACCGGCCTGACGTCAACGTCGGCTGACACCGGGGTGACGACCTCCCCGCCGCTGTGGACACCGCCTGCCCGCGCCGTGGGGGCTGTGCCAGAGATGGCCGAGTCCACGGCGGTGACCCTCCCGCCGGTTCCCCCGGTGGCAGGGGGCCTCTCCCCTGCTCCCCGAACCTCCCCTGAAGAGCCGCAGGAGCAACCAGCTGAACCGCTCCTGTGGAACGCTGCGCCGGGCCCGGCCGTGGTCTCGGTGAGCGCCACGCCTGTCAGCCTGCCGCCGGCGGCGCAGCGGCCCGCGCCGGTGCTGGCCCCGGAGGTGCGGCCCGACCCGGAGCTGGGGGGGGTTGACCCGTTCAGCGGCTGGGACGATGACGACCTGCCTTTCGGTCCCTCCGGCGGGGGCAGCGGCACGCCGGTGGTGACGGCCCCGTCGGTGGTTGCTGCGCCCTGGGAAACGTCGGTGCCGGAACGCCGCCCGGTGCCGGCCAGCACGCCTGCCGCGCCGCTGCCCCTGTTCACGGGCGAGCCCACCACCCGACCGGCCCAGGGCGCATTGCCCCTGGCGAAGCCGGACGAATCGCTGCTGGACCCTCTTCCGGGAGCGGCCCTCAATACAGAGGCGCTGGATATTTCGGCGCGGCAGCGGGCCGGGCTGATTGATGAGACGCTGCGGCACTTCAACCTTCAGGCCCGGGTGGTGGATTACGCGCGTGGACCAACAGTGACCCGGTATGAGATCGAGCCTGCACCCGGGGAGAAAATCAGCCGTATTGCGGGGCTGGCGAATGACCTGGCCCGCGCACTGGCGGTGGGCGGCGTGCGTGTCGAGGCGCCGGTGCCGGGCAAGAGCGTGATTGGCCTGGAGGTGCCGAACGCTGAGAGGGAGCCGATCACGTTCCATCAGGCGGCGGCCGCCCCGAGCTTCAAGAACACCCGCGCGAAACTCCCGGTGATTCTCGGCAAGAGCATTGACGGGGAGATGATGGTGGGGGACCTGGCGAAGATGCCCCACCTGCTGGTGGCGGGCAGCACCGGCAGCGGGAAGTCGGTGTGCGTGAACACGCTGATCACGAGCCTGCTGTTCAAGTACCTGCCCACGGAGCTGCGGTTCCTGATGATCGACCCGAAAATGGTGGAGCTGACGCCGTACGACGGCATTCCGCATCTGGTGCGGGCCGTTGTCACGAACCCGGTGGATGCGGCGGGGGTTCTGCTGGGCGCCGTGGCCCACATGGAACGGCGTTACAAGATGATGTCCCAGGTGGGGGCGAAGAACCTGGAGCAGTACAACGCGAAGATGCGTCAGGTAGGTGAGACGGAGCTGCCACACCTGGTGATCATCATCGACGAGCTTGCCGACCTGATGATCACGTCGCCCAAGGAGGTCGAGTCCGCCATCATGCGCCTGGCGCAGATGGCCCGGGCGACGGGCATGCATCTGGTGCTGGCGACGCAGCGGCCCAGTGTGGATATCCTCACCAGCCTGATCAAGGTGAACGTTCCGGCCAGAATTGCGTTTGCGGTGAGCAGCAGCCATGACAGCCGCACGATCCTGGACGCTCTGGGTGCCGAGCGCCTGACCGGGATGGGTGACATGCTGTACTACCAGCCTGGGCTGGTGAAGCCGGTGCGTCTGCAGGGCCCTTACATCAGTGAGGTGGAGTCCGCGCGGATTGCGGATGAGCTGCGCCGACAGGTTTTTGAGGATGCATTCGTTGAAGCGTACGGCTCGGACTTTGAGGGTGGTGTGGAGGCCAGTGGCCCCAGCGGTGACCGGACCAACATGGATTTCAGTGATCCGCTGCTGCGTCAGGCGGCACAGATCTGTATTGAGGAGGGTCAGGGCAGCGTGTCGCGGCTGCAACGGCGCCTTTCTGTCGGTCATGCGCGCGCCGGCAAGTTGATGGACATGCTGGAAGCGATGGGGGTGGTCAGTAAGCATCAGGGCAGCAAACCACGTGAGGTTCTAGTCAGCGAGGCAGAACTTCCGGACTATTTTGGAAAGTAAGAACCTGAAGAGACTCTTAAGGTCCTGATAAAAGCATGAGAGGCCCCCTAAAAGTGGGGCCGTTTTTATTTACATCACCTGTTCGCTTGCTTCCAAAAGTTGCTTTTTCACCGCTGCTGGTGAAGATTGTCTGACGGAACCATCAGTTCAATCTTCGTTTCCCGAGGTGATTTCATGAAAAAGCAGACCAGCTTTATCACGCTCAGCCTGATGCTCGTGACGCCGGCCATGGCCGGCGGTGCCGGCGGACCCGCCATGACCGCCCCCGCCGCCGCGTGCAAAAGCATCGCCCAGATCGTCATGAGCGACCCGAACTTCAGCACGCTGGCGACTGCCGTGGAGGCCGCTGGCCTGTCCCAGACCCTCATGGGCGGCAACTACACGGTCTTTGCACCCTCCAACGCCGCCTTTGCCAAGCTGCCCAGTGACACGCTGGCCGCTGCCCTGAACGACCCGGCCCTGCTGCGCGCCCTGCTCACCTACCATGTGGTGCCGGGCAAGGTCTCAGCGAAACAGGTGATGACCCTCTCCACTGCCCGGACCGTGCAGGGCGGCAGCCTGCTGATCAGCGCGTCGGGCGGCAAGGTCATGGTAGACAACGCCACCGTGACCCGCACGGACATCGCTGCCTGCAACGGCATCATTCACGTGATCGATACGGTGCTGATGCCCGCGATGGCCGCGGCCCCCGCCCAGCCGGCCGCCACGGTCACTGCGCCCGCACCGGCCCCCACGGCCACCGCGCCCGCCACCACCACGGCGCCCGCGGCCACCGACATCATGGCCATCCCGGCGCTGCCCGTGGGCGTGACCACCGCACCCGCGACGACCACGACCACCACGGAGACAACGACCACCACCGACACGACGGTCACCACCGACACCACCACGGAGACGACGGCCACTGCCGATACCACCGCGGATATGACCGAAGGCACCACCCTGTATGACGTGATCGGCACCGACGAGCGTTTCAGCACGCTGCGCGACCTGCTCAGCGACGCCGAACTGACCGAAGTGCTCATCAGCAACGACTACACCATCTTCGCGCCCACCAACGAAGCCTTTGAAGCGCTGGATCCCGATACGCTCGCGCTGATCGCCAGCAACCCCGATACCCTCAAGGCCGTCCTGCTGTATCACGTGGTGTCCGGCAAGGTCACCGGCGAGCAGCTGGGGCAAGCCACGCAGCTGCGCAGTGAGCAGGGCGCCAGCCTGAACTTCAAGCTGGACGGCACCACCCAGATGGTCAATGAGGCCACCGTGACCGTCACGCCGGTCGAAGCCAGCAACGGTTACATCTACGCGGTAGACCAGGTGCTGCTGCCCCCTGACCTGGTGCTGCCCACGGCGCCCGCCGACACGACCGGGACGTCAACGACCGATACGACAACGGCGACCACGACCACCACAACCGCGACCACCACGACCACCACGGCAACCACGACTGTGACCCTGGCGAGCGCACAGTCCGGCGCAACGCTGATGGAAGTGCTCAGCCAGCCTCAGTTCAGCACGCTGCTGAGCCTGGTGCAGAAAGCCAACCTGATGGGCGCCCTGACTGCAGGTGACGTGACCCTCTTTGCGCCCACGAATGACGCCTTTGCGAAGCTGCCGCAGACGACCCTGGACGCACTGATGGCCAGCCCGGATCAGCTCAAGCAGGTGCTGCTGTTCCACGTGGTCACGGGCCGCGTGGTCGATGCTGGCCTGAACGTCGCTCAGCTGCGGTCCATGGAAGGCAGCAGCATTGACCTGACCACGAATGGCAGCACCTACCGCGTGGGCGTCCTGAAGGCTGGTGCCATCACCGGCGGCACGATCAATACCCGCGCCGATGCCGGCAACAGCGTCGTTTACCCGATCGATACGGTGCTTCTGCCCCCCACCCTGAAGTAAGCGTATTCACGCTGGCCGCCCGGACACACTCCGGGCGGCCAGTGTCACGCCGGGGCAAGTCAGACGGGTTCGAGGTCCGGATGCTGGCGAAGGAACTGTGCCCACGTGGCGTGCGTGCGGGGCAGACCGGCACGTTCTGTCCAGGCCCAGTAGGGGGTGTAGAGGCTGCGGGCCGTGACCACCTCATCACGGAAGATGTGTGCACTGAGGCCGGTGCGCATCAGCCCGCTCGTCTCGAAGCGCCGCAGGACGCCCCGGCGGTCGTAAGGCACCGCCCGCAATGTGGCCTCCCACCCCTGGGGGGTGGCGGTGAGCAGCAGGTATTGTGCGCGCGGGTCGCCTGTGGCGGGCGCGCCAACTGCACCCGTATTGAGAATCAGGACGCCGTTCAGGGTAGCGTGAACCGGCCGGTGAATGTGCGAACCGATCAGGACCCCATACGGCGCCTCACCCGGGCGATGGGCAAGCGCCGCAATCCGGTCCGGCGCGCTGCGGTCACTGAGGCTTTCCCGGTAGTGGTCGCGGGTGCCATGCGCCATCTGCACGGCACTCAGGCCAGCTTGGTGCAGGTCGAGGAACATCGGCCAGCTGGCGGGCACATGCAGCAGCCCGGCGTGGTCGAGCTGTTCGGCGCTCCAGGCTGTCGCGCCCCAGAATGGGTCCGTGAACCAGTCCGCGGGGAGGTTAGCGCTGCGGGTGTGCCAGAGGCGCAGGAGATCATCGTGGTTGCCGAGGGTGAAGGTGACATCGGTCCGTTCGAGCAGCGTGCGCAGCACTTCGACCGAGTCGGGACCCCGGTTCACGACGTCGCCGTTGACGATCAGCCGCTCAGCCCCCTGGTTCCGGGCGTCGCGCAGGACCGCCCGGAGCGCGTCGGCATTGCCGTGGATATCTGCCAGGACTGCCAGCCTCATTCGGCCGGCAGTCTAGGGCATGCTGGGCGGCGCAACCGGAATGCGCCGCCCACTCAGCCGAAGATCAGGGTTATCCGGGGGAGGGGTCAGTTCCGGAAGATGACCTCCTCCCGGCTGAAGGACCGCAGGGCCAGGGCACACAGGGTTAGCGCGGCAAGAAGATTCACGGCGAACGCCAGGGCGGCGTGCCCAGGGTTCAACGCGCCGCGCACCGTGTCCAGGATACTGACCATCCCGCCAATCAGAGGAACGGCGTACAGGCCGGGTCCACTGTGCAGGAAGTCCGCGAACTGCAGCATCACTGCGGGAATGACGATCAGCATGGTGATGGGCGCCACGTAGGTCTGGGCTTCCTTGAAGGACCGGGCGTAGATGCCCACAGTGATCAGCAGGGCGCTGATCAGGACCGCCGTGGAGGCGGCGGTGCCGAGCAGGGACAGCAGGGCAGACGGGCTGAGGCTCAGCTGCCCGCCGATGCCCTGCGTGAAGGCGGCGCTGGCTTCCGGCTGCCGGTCCTGGAGGGCGCGCATGGCCAGGCCGCTGAGGAGGAACCCGGCCACACTGAAAGCGGCGCTGGTGAGGGCCGTCAGGGTCGTGGCGAGCAGCTTGCCGGCGACAACCTCGGCGCGGCGGACCGGCGAGACGAGCAGGCTTTCAAGCGTGCCGCGTTCCTTCTCTCCTGCTGTGGCGTCCAGGGCAGTGGCCATGGCGCCCGCGAGGATGAACTGCATCATCAGCATGGGAATCAGGAAGGCCAGCTGGCCACTGCGTTGCTCCTGGGTGCTGCTGGCGTCCACGGGGCGCAGGGTGACCGGCGTGAGCGTGGACTCGCTGAGGCCAAGGCTGGTGAGGCGCTGTACGGTCAACTGCCGGTTGTAGGCTTCAAGGACGTCCTGCACTTTGCTGTACGCGCCAGTCTGCGCGCGCAGGTTGCCCAGTTTGGCGTAGATGTTCAGCGTTCCCGTGCCGTCACCGGCCCGCTCGGGCAGTGGTGAGGAAGCCTGGACGGCGGCGTCCACGCTGCCGCTCTGCACCGCCTGGAGCGGGTCGGTGACGGGCACGAGATCCACGCCGGCGCGGACGACCGTGCCGTCCGGGAGGGTTTCGTCGCGTTCCAGCGCGGCACGCAACCCGCCGGGGAGTTCGCCGCTGATGCCCAGCTGCTGCCGGGTCTGCTGCTGTCCGCCGATCAGGCTACCCATCATCAGTGGGAGGCCCAGCGTGAACAGCGGGATCAGGATCAGCGGCATGAGGATGGTGGCGTTCAGGGTGCGCCGGTCCCGCAGGGTCGACAGGAGGTCGCGGACGGTGATTTCCCACACCAGGGCGCGGCGCAGGCCGCGGCGCGCGTCAGCCGGCATGTGGCACCTCGGCCTGTATGAGGTGGAAAAAGGCGCCTTCCAGGGTGGTCTGCGCGGTGCGCTGCAGGATGTCAGGAATGGAACTGACCGTGAGGAGGCGACCCTCATGTAGGATGGCGACGCGGTCGCAGACTTCCTCGACCTCACTCATGACGTGCGTGGAGTAGACGGTCAGACGTCCAGGCGCGCGGGTGGCGTGGACAAAGTCCAGCAGGGTGCGCCGCGCGAAGATGTCCAGGCCGCTGGCCGCTTCGTCGAGAATCAGGATGGGCGGGTCATGGATGACGGCGCGGGCAATCACCACTTTCTGTTTCATCCCGGTGGAGTACTCGCCCGCGCGGGCGTCGAGGGTGCGGCCCAGGTCCAGGCGGCGGTCGAGTTCGTCGATGCGGGCGTCCGCCTGGGCGCGGCTCAGGCCGTACAGGGCGGCAAAGGAGCGCAGCACCTCCCGGCCGGTCAGGCGTGCAGGAAGGCCCATGCCGCCGTTCACGACGCCCACGACACGCCGGACGCCTTCAGGATCGCTGTGAATGTCATGTCCGGCGACGGTGGCCGTGCCGCTGTCGGGCCGGAGGAGCGTGGCGAGGATGCGCAGCAGGGTGGTTTTTCCGGCGCCGTTGGGGCCGAGCAGGCCGAACACCTCGCCTTCGCGGGCGCTGAAGGTGACCTGCCGGAGGGCGGGATAGGTCCCGTAGGTTTTGGTCAGGGTGTGAATGTCGAGCATGGATCTCCTTAGGGTTCGCCGGGCGGCCCGTTCAGGCTACGCCGCACCCGACCGTGAAGTTCCCTGAAGTGACCAGTCAAACGGTGAGATGGATGTGGATCAGGACCAAAAAGCCTGTGCTGGCGCAGCAAAGCGTTCGCTGTCACAGGACGCTCCTAAAACGCAATACCCCCATTGCCTCATGCACTATGAGAGAAAATCTGCGACAATAGGAAAGTTGCGCTAGAGGGCGCAGCTTCCGCCGAAGTTGCACCGAGTCAGGTTTTTAAACGTCCCGACACCGTCTTCGACGCCACCCGCCCTCACGGTCCACACCCTCAGCCGGGCGTGACCGGACCCGAATCACCCTCGTTCATCGCCGCACCACCTCCAGGGAGGCGCGGCGCCCGGAGGACCACATGTTTAACCCCCCCACCCTCGAAGATCTGCAGGAAACCCGGCGCGCCAACGAGAAGCTTGTTCTCAAGGCGCTGGAAAGCAAACCCGAATGGGTTGAAACCGAACTTGCCAAGACCACCGGTCTGGCGCTGTCCCACCTGCGCGCCGCGCTTGCCAGCCTGCTCGATCAGGGCCGCGTGCGCCGTCTGCCCGGCACCGGGACGCGCGCCGTGTACGGCCTCGCTGATCCCGGCCTGGCCGACGTGCCTGCCACGGCCCTGACCAGCGACGCGAAGAAGGTCCGCGATTATCTCGAAGGGCGCGCTGACTCCGCGCTGTACATGAGTGATCAGCTCCGCATGACCCGCGAGGACGTCATGGCCGCCCTGAGCCTCCTCAACGCGCACGGCATGATCACCTGCACCTTCGTGGGCAGCCTCGTGATCTTCCGCCTGAAAGAAACCCAGGCGCTGGGTCAGGAAAGCGCCGCACCCGAAAAGACCGGGCGCAAGAAAAACGTCGCCTGAACCTGGGCGCCTCCCTCTCCCCCGCCCCGGCGGGGGTTTTTTCTGGCTCATCAGGCCAAGAGAAAAGCCGCCGCGCCCACGGGTGCGGCGGCCTGACCTGCGCTGAAGCTATTCCTTCACGCCGCCCGCGACGGCGCCGCCCACGAAGAAGTTCTGGAAGCCGTAGAACAGCCCCACGATCGGCAGGGCGCCCAGCGTGGCCGCCGCGGCGAACACGCCCCACTTCGTGCTGAACTGCCCGCTGGTGAACGACCGGAGCATCACGCCGACCGTCCAGTGCTCCACGCCGGTCATCAGGATGCTGGCGAGAATGAACTCCGCGTAGGTGCCGATAAACTGGTTCAGGAAGATAAAAACCAGCATGCCGCGCGACAGGGGCAGCACCACGCGGGTGAAGGTCTGCCAGCGGGTCGCGCCGTCGACCATCGCTGCTTCCTCCAGCGATTCCGGCAGGCTCTCCACGTACCCCTTGAAGATCCAGGTGTTGAAGGCAATGGCGCCGCCGGAGTACGCCAGGATCAGCCCGGTGAACGTGTTGCTCAGGCCCAGGTCAGTCAGGAGTTTGAACACGGCCACGAGAGCCAGAAACACCGGGAACATCTGAATAAAGATGAAGAACAGCAGCATCTGGAAACGGCCCGGGAAGCGCAGGCGCGCCATGGCGTACCCGGCGGTGGTGGACAGCAGGATCGCCAGAATGCCGGTCAGCCCGGAGACCAGCAGGGTATTGCGGACGGACAGCAGGAACTTGCTCTCGTTGCTGCCCCCCGTGAACTGCGCGGGGGTCATGAAGATTACCAGCACCGCCAGCGCCGCCACGAGTGTCCGCAGACTCCAGGCGCGGATGTTCGCCTGCGCTTCGCTGTCGCGGCCTACTCTGCTGATCAGCAGGGACAGCAGCAGCGCCGCGAGCGCCGCGCCGGAGATCAGCGCCAGCAGCAGCTGCCACGCGGGGATGGTCACGCCCTCGAAGAGCTTCCCGAAGTTCTCCAGGCTGAGCTGGCTGACGTCCGGAAGCAGCCCGGTTTTATAGAACGGGTTGGTGCTGCCAAAGTCAGGGAAGGCGAAGAGGCTGTTGCGCGGATCGAACGCCGCGATCAGCACGTAAAGCAGCGGGTAGATGGCGCCCAGAACGACCAGAATCAGGAACAGGTGGGTCAGCTGGTCGCCCAGCACCGCGGCGTAGCTGATGCGGCGCCCCGTACGGGCCATGCCGATCTGCTGGCCCAGCAGACTGGTGAGGGCCAGCACACCGCTGGCGGCCAGCAGGAACAGCAGGAAGCGCACCCAGCCGCGCTCCACGAAGTAGATGGAAAAACTCTTGGCCTTGCCGTTCAGGCTGTTGTTCAGCGTGACGCCCAGCCAGATGAGCAGGCCGAGAACGACCGCGCCGACCACCCAGGGCAGCAGGCGGCGCAGGAGCGTGGGTTCACGGTGCACGTACCCGCCGGGCGGCAGGGGCGCGTTGCGGTTCGGGGTGGGGGCGGCGGTCACTTGCGGGCCTCCTCGAACACGCCGGCCGCCTTGAAGTTCACGAGGCTGATGGCGAGCGTCAAGAAGAAGATGATCAGGGCGATGGCGCTGGCCAGGGCGAAGTTCTGCCCGCCGCTGGACACGAACGCCGTGTTGTATCCCCACGAGAGGAGAATGTCGGTGCTCTGCGCGGTGCTTTCCCGCCCTTCCTGCGCGGGCCCGCCGGCGGTGAGCAGGTAGATGATGCCGAAGTTGTTGAAGTTGAACGCGAAACCGGACAGCAGGATCGGCGTGAACGAGTTACGCAGCAGCGGCAGCGTGATGCTGGTGATCTGCTGCCAGCGGCTGGCGCCGTCAATCTCGGCCGCTTCGTACAGATCCTCATTGATGGTGCTCAGGGCGCTGATGGTGGCGGTCATCATGTACGGAAAGCCCAGCCACAGGTTCACCAGCAGAATGCTCACCTTCGCCCACAGCGGATCGTTCAGCCACGGAATGGCCACCACGCCCAGCAACCCCAGCGTCTTGTTCACAATCCCGAACTGCTGGTTGAACAGGGCCACCCACATCTGCACGCTGATGACGGTGGGAATGGCCCAGGGGAGAAACAGCAGGGTGCGGTAGATGTTGCGTCCCTTGAGGCGTTTGTTGAACAGCAGGATGCCCAGGATCAGCCCGGCCACGGCATTCAGGAAGATGGTGCTGAAGGCAAACACGACCGTCCACAGGAACACGGGCCACAGGGCGCGGCTGGCCTTCCCGAAGATCTGCTGGAAGTTGGCGAGCCCCACATAGCTGATGCTGTTGATGCGGGTGGCCTGGGTGACCGTCAGGGCGTCAGGCACCGGAGCGGCCAGCGTGAGGGTCCGGCCCTGAGCGCCGGCCACGCGCGCGCGGTACGGCTGCGACGCCTCCTCGTCGTACAGCACCACCGTGGCGTCGGCGCAGGCCGCCGTCCGGCAGCGCAGGAACTCCGCGACCGGTTCTCCCAGTTCCGGCAGCGTCACGGTGCGCCGGCCGGCCCCCAGCGCCGCGGCCTGACGTGTGGCACTGTCGGGATTGCCGCTGTTCTGCCCGCTGTAGTTCGTGAAGGCGTAGTTGATCGTGAGCACGACCGGCAGCACCGTAAACGCCAGGATGAACACCAGGGCAGGCAGCAGGTAAAACCAGTTGGTCAGCCACGGAAAGGCGCGCAGGGTCACGGGCGCCAAGAGCAGCAGGGCCAGCAGCGTCCAGATCAGGATCGTGAAGGCCGGCGCGCCTGGCAGAACCTGAGCGGTCAGGGTAGACAGCAGCCAGCCGATCAGGACGGACGCGCCCAGCAGAGCCGCCAGGATCAGCAGGGCCGTCAGAATGCCGCGCGTGCCCTGGGGGGGCGCGCTGGGCCGGGCTCGGGAGGGGGTCAGGGTGGTCATCAGTGTCAGGGCCTCCGTGCAGGAAAGTCAGCGTTGGGGTCCGGTCGCCCGCCAGCCTTGTGGGTATGGGGTTGCCTTTACGGTCCAGCCCGCTGAAGGGACAGCGGAACGAGCGTCAGGACAACGGGTGGTGGACACGGAACAAGGACGGAGAGGACTGCCGCGGCGGGCGGACCTCTTCCGTCCTGGGATCAAGTGGGGATGGTGTGACGGGGGTCAGTCGATCACGCGCCCCTGAGGGTTACTTGATGTTGCTGTTGATTTCCTGCACGGCCTTGTCGAGAATCTGGCCGTAGTTCTGGTCGGGCTTCTGGACGCTCTGGGTGATCGCGCTGGTCCAGGGGCCCCACACGGCGCCCATCTGGGGGACGTTGGGCATGGGGGTGCCCATGCTGATGGTCTTGCCGAAGCCCTGCACGACGGGGTCGTTCTTCAGCTTGGTGCGGGCGCTCAGGCTGACGGGAATGCGCCCGCCGGCCTGGTTGAACGCGACCTGCGCTTCAGAGCTGGTGATCTGCTTGGCGAACTGCGCAGCCACCGCCTTGTTCTTGCTGTAGGCGTTGAGCATGGTGCCCTGCACGCCGACGAAGGGGCTCCACTTGCCGCTGGCACCGGGAGGGGTCGGGAAGGGAATGATGCCGTAGTTGATGCCGGCTTTCTTGATGTCTCCCATGTCCCAGGGCCCGGTGAGGTACATCGCCAGGCGGCCCTGCACGAATGCACTCTTGGCGGCGTTGCCGTCCACACCTTCGGGCACGAGGTTGTACTTGTAGCGCAGGTCGTTCAGGAACGCGCTGGCTTTGTCAGCGCCGGCGTTGGAGAGGCCCACGTCCTTGACGTTCAGGGTGCCGCCGGTGTTCTTGAACACGTACCCGCCGTAGGCGCTGATGATGCCGTACTGCATATAGGCGTTGCTCAGTTCAGCGAGGTAGCCGAACTTGCCGGACCCCGTGTTTTTCTGTGCGGCGGCCAGGAAGGCGTTCCAGCTGGTCGGCGCGGTGGGGACCAGGGCCTTGTTGTACACCACGGCGACAGCTTCAGCGAACATGGGAATACCGAACAGCTTGCCCTGGTAGGTCATGGCACTCAGGGCGGTCTTGTCGAGGTCGGTGCGGCTGGTGACGAACTTGTCCATCGGTTCGATTACGCCCGCTGCGGCGAGCTGCCCGAGGCGGTCGTGCGGCTGGGTGGTCATCAGGTCCGGGCCCTGGCCTTTGGGAGCGCTCTGGATGAACTTGTCGGTCATTTCACCGAAGGGGACGCTGACGATGTTCACCGTGTTGCCGGTCTTGGCCTTGAACTGGGTGGCCTGGGTGCGCAGCCACGCCAGTTCGGCGTCACCGAAGTGCGTCCACACGGTGATGGTGGCGGCACTGGCCTGGCCGAGCAGTGCAAGGGAGAGGACAGTCAGAGCTTTTTTCATAGGTCTCCTTGGGTGCGTGCGATTGTGAATCGCTTCCATTCTGGTGGTGTGCAGAGTTCCATGGGCCTTCCACGGCAGGAAGGAACTGGAAAGGATTGCGGATGAGCGTCCGCAACGGGTCAATTCTGGTTGCTCACTGAACATTATAAGCCTGGAAGCCGCGCTTGACAATGGGGGCAGAAGAACGATTTCGCCGTCCCAGTCAGCTGTAAGTCAGCCTTCACCCTATGACGGGCAGCGCGCTCGGCTGCTCATGCAGCGGGCGCGGCAGGGTGAATGGAAGCGGTTCATGTGAAGCATACCGGGTGCCCCTGAACCTGCGCTACCCCTTCCGGGTGACCGCCGCTGATGGAACGCCCTGGAATATGCCCTGCTGCCAGGGAACGAAGGACCAGGTCAGGCCTCACCGCCGACACCAGAGGGAGGTTCTGCCCTGGAGTACCCCACTCCCCAGTCAATCCTGACCGCTCGGTCAGGGCGAAGCGTATACTGCCGCTCATGTCGCCCGCCGACCCTCCCTCGCCGGCCGCGCCCGGCCGAACAAAACTCACGCTGTTCCTGACCATCTTCATCGCCATGCTCGGCCTCAGCGTTCTGTTTCCCATCATTGCACCTCTCGGCCGCGCCCTGGGCCTCACCGAAACACAGACCGGCTGGTTCTCCACGGCGTACTCACTGATGCAGTTCCTCTTCTCCCCCATCTGGGGCCACCGCAGCGAACGCACGGGGCGCAAACCGGTGCTGCTGCTGGGGCTCGTCGGATTCTCCATCAGCTTCGGACTGTTCGGCCTCCTCGCGCACCTCGGCGTGCAGGGCACACTGGACGGCGCCGCCCTGTTCGGCCTGCTGGTCGCCGCGCGCCTGGTGGGCGGCATGCTGTCCAGCGCCACCCTCCCCACCGCGCAGGCCATGATGGCCGACCTGAGCAGCACCCAGGACCGCGCCGCCAGCCTCGGGCTGATCGGCGCCGCCTTCGGGCTGGGCGTCGTGTTCGGCCCCGCCATCGGCGCCGCCCTCAGCACCGTGAGCCTCACCGCGCCCATCTTCTTCAGCACCGCACTCGGCCTCGTCACCGCGCTCATCGCGTGGCGCACCCTGCCCGAAACGCGCCGCACAGACGCCCCACCCACCCCACAGGGCAGCCGCCGCGCCCTGCTGCGCCAGCCCGGCATTCCCCTGCTGCTGATCATCAGTGCGCTGTCCACACTTGCCAGCGTGGGCATGGAACAGACCATCGGCTTCTACGTGCAGGACACCCTGAATCTCACCCCGGAAGGCGCGGCGCGCACCGTGGGCATCATGCTGACCGTGTTCGGCCTGGTGGCCGCGCTCGTCCAGGGGGGCGCCATCCGTCCCCTGGCGAAAAAACTGCCCACGGCCCCCCTCGTGGCCGCCGGCCTGCTGATCATGGGCGCCGGCATGCTGCTCGTGCCCGCCGCACAGACCTTCTGGCCCATCACGGTGGCCCTGGCGGTCATCGGTATCGGCAGCGCCATCCTGAGCCCCAGCCTCAGCGCAGGGCTGAGCCTGAGTGTCAGTGAGGACCTGCAGGGCACCGTGGCGGGACTGAACTCCAGCGCTCTGGCCCTGGGCCGCATGACCGGCCCCCTCCTGGGCACCGGCCTGTACCAGACGGTCAGTCACGCCGCGCCGTACCTGCTGAGCGGCGGCGTGCTGCTGACCCTGCTGCTGGTGGTCGTGGTCCTTCGCCCGCAGGTGAAACCCGCCCCCACCTGAGCGGCCCGCACGCCCCGGGACACGCGCCTCACGCCCGGGCGGGCGTGAGGCGCGTACACTGCCCCGGTGACCGACGCCCCGCGCCGCCCCCAACGCCCCCGCCCCAGCGGGGACCGCCCCGGCCCCTTCAACCCCGCGCGCGAACTGGCCGTGCGCGTGCTGCTCCGCGTGCTCGACGCCGACGCCTTCGCTGCTCCCACCCTGGACGCCGCGCTGCAGCAGGCCCACCTGCCCACCCGGGACGCCGGGCTCGCCACGCACATTGTGTACGGCACGCTCCGGCATGCTCCCAGCCTGACCCGCAGCCTGAACGCCCTGCTCACCGGAGACACGCACCCCAAAACCCGCACGCTCCTGATGGCCGGCGCGTTCGAGAAACTGTTCCTGGGCACCCCACCCCACGCGGTGGCAAGTGAATACGTGAACCTCGCCCGGGGCGCCCGCCTGGCCCCCCGGGCCTCGTGAACGCCGTGCTGCGCCGCGTGGAGCGCAGCCCCGACCCAACCGAACTTCCCGGCTGGCTCGCGGACGTGTACCACGGCGCGTACGGGGACCGCGCGCCCACGGTCATCGCGGACCTGCTGAACGCTCAGCCGCTGTGGCTGAGTCTCTCCGACGACGGCGTGCGCGCCCTGGAAGCGGAGGGCAGTCTGGTGCTGCCGGGCGTGCAGGGCGTGGACCGCGTGGAACTTGAGCGGCCACTGCGGCAGACCACGGCGTTCCAGCGGGGCCAGGCGCAGCCGATCAATCCGGCCAGCCTCGCCTGCGTGGACGCCCTCGGGGACGTTCAGGGCGCGCGGGTGCTGGACCTCGCGGGCGGCGCGGGCGTGAAGGCAGCCATGCTCGCCACGCGCGGCGCGCAGGTGACGAGCGTGGACGTCGTGGCCCGCAAACACGACGCGGCCCGCGCGAACCTCAACCGCCTGGGGCTGAAGGCCGAGTTCGTGACGCACGACCTGACCCGTCCCCTGGACCTGACGCCCGCGCCGTTTGTGCTTCTCGACGCGCCCTGTACGGGGAGCGGCACCCTGCGCAGTCACCCCGAGATCAAGTTGCGGCTCACGCCCCACGCCGTGCAGGAAATGTCCCGCCTGCAGGCGAGCATGCTGCCAAACGCCGCGGCGCTGGTCGAGCCCGGCGGCACGCTGGTGTACTCGGTGTGCTCCGTCACTCCCGAGGAAGGGCCGCAGCTGGTGCAGGTGTTCCTGGCGGAGCACCCGGCCTTCCAGGCTGAGGACGTTCCGAACGTGGAGGTGCCCAGCGTGCCGGCCGGTCCGGGGGTGCTGACCATCCCCGAAGGCGGGATCGACGGTTTCTTCATCGCCCGGCTGCGCCGGCACGACTGACGCCCACCCCCGGCGCTCCCTTTCTGCCGGGCTCCCCAACGAGGACCGGGCCGCGCGGGGCGGCCCGGTGCTGTGCATTCTGGGTTACTGGGCGTCGGCCAGGGCGGCGTCCAGCGCGATTTCGATCATGGCGTTAAAGGTCAGCTGACGCTCCTCGGCCGTGGTTTCCTCCCTTGTGATGAGGTGGTCGCTGATGGTGAGGACCGTCAGGGCCTTCACGCCGTGCTTGGCCGCCAGGGTGTACAGCCCGGCCGCTTCCATTTCGACGGCGAGCACGCCGAAGTCCGCCCAGAGTTTGTACTGGTCGAAACTGTCGTGGTAGAAGGTGTCGCTGCTCATGATGTTGCCGACGTGCGTGGCGTGGCCGCGCTCGCGGGCGATCTGATAGGCGCGCATCAGCAGGCCGAAGTCAGCGATGGGCGCGAAGTTCTTGTGCCCGAAGCGGATGTTGTTGATGTTGCTGTCCGTGCAGGCCGCCTGGGCGAGAACGATGTCGCGCACATGCACGTCCGCCTGGTAGCTGCCGGCGGTGCCGACGCGGATCAGGTTCCTGCAGCCGTACTCGGTGATGAGTTCACTCACGTAAATCATGGAGCTGGCGATGCCCATGCCGGTGCCCTGCACGCTGACCCGCTGGCCCTTGTACGTGCCGGTGTAGCCGTGCATGCCGCGCACGGTGTTGTGCAGCACGGGATTGTCCAGGAAGGTTTCGGCGATGTGCCTGGCGCGCAGCGGGTCGCCCGGGAGCAGGACGGTTTCGGCAATCTGACCGGGTTCGGCGTTCAGGTGAAGACTCATGCGTTACAGGCTAGCAGGGTCGTCCAGACAGGCGTCCCGGCTTGGGGGGGCGCTGAGGTGCCGGCGCACGGCACTCAGGAACGCGTCCGGGTGGGTGGTGCTGCCCTGCGCGAGGTCGGGCCGCCCACCGCCCTTGCCGCCCGCGTCGGCGAGTGCGGCGCGCAGCAGGGTGCCGGCGTTGACGTCCGGGTGGGTGCTGGCCACGCCGCAGCGGCCCCCTTCGGCCAGCGCGACCACCACAGTCTGGGGCGGCAGCCCGGTGAGCGCCGCCTGCAGGCCGGCAGGGTCGGGGAGGCGCACGGCGCGTAGGGCCAGGGCGCCGTGCGTTTCGCTGGGGGCGGCGTCCCGCAGGGCGCGGGCGTGCGTGTCATGCAGGGCGGTGAGCTGCTGGTGCAGGGCGGCGCGGTCGTCACTGAGTGCCTGTACGCGCTGCGGGAGGCGCTCGACGGGCACGCTGAAGTCCTGGGCGAGGCGGCGTGCGTCGGCGTACACGCCGCTCAGGTACGTGCTCGCTTCCTCTCCGGCCATGAAGGTCACGCGGGTGACCCCACCCTTGATGCGTTCGGTGCGGAGAATCACGACCGGGGCGGCCATGCTGGCGTGCGGGACGTGCGTGCCTCCGCAGGCGCTGACGTCGAAGGGCGCGCCCTGGTCATCCTCGAAGATCACGAGGCGTACGTCCCCGCGGACCTTCGTGTCCCGCCGCAGAGGGTAGTGGTGCAGGTCGGTTTCGGGGACGACGGGGGTTCGCAGCGTGAGTTCCGTGCGGGCCAGCGTCTGGCGCAGGAGGGTTTCGGCGGCGCGGACGTGCACTTCGGCCGGATCTCCGCTCAGATCAATGCTGCACTCAGGACTGGTCATGCTCACGGCTACCACCGTGAAGGCGGGGTTCACCTGCGTGAACGCCTGGGCGAGCAGGTGTTCGGCGCTGTGGCGCTGCATGTGCCGCCAGCGGCGGTCACGGTCCACCTCGCCGTGCACGGTGGTGCCGGCGGGCGGCGGGGCGGCGTCCAGGGTGTGCCAGATCAGGCCGGTGGTCTTGTCCTTGCGGCTGCCGGTCACGCGCGCCTGTCCTCCAGGCCAGCGCAGCAGGCCGGTGTCGGCGGCCTGGCCGCCCGCTTCGGGGTACAGGGCGGTGGCGTCCAGGGTGAGGGCCTGCCCCTCGGTGGCCTGGACGGTGGCAGCGAAGCTCATGAGGGTACTGTCGTGGAACAGGGGGCGGGTCATACCGGTTCAGGCTAGCGCCTGCCGGGCAGGGCCGTCCGGGTCGCGGTAGGCGCAGTCTGAAGTCTGGCGCAAGGGCTGGTGAACGCTTGATGGCGGCGCCGGCCGTGGGACGTTCCTACACTGGTCCGGTGGCGCCGCCGGCCCCGTGGGCGGCGTGATGTGGAGGGACGTGTGGCGAATCTGGGCCTGGAGAAACTGGGAATTCTGATGGTGATCGCAGCGGTGTTCGGTGCGGGGAACGCGTTCGGCTGGCCGCCGCCGGGCACGCTGCTGAGCGCTGTGGTCCTGCTGTGGGGTGGAATTGCCCTGGACGTGGCGGGCACGCGGCGTCGTGCGGTGTCCGGAGCGGCCCGTGTGCGCTGAGGGCCGGGCGAGCTGAACGCAGGGACCGCCACAGCGGGAAGCTGTGGCGGTCCCTGCGGGCACCGTGGAGTCTGTTCAGATCTCCACGTGGGCGGGCGCGGCGCGTTCCCCTCTGGCCCGGCGCGGAATCTCCAGGTTGGGCATCATCAGCGTGGCGAGGAAGGCCAGGATGGCCACCGCGACGGAGTACCGGTAGATAGAGCTGATGGTGTCGGCAAACGCGACCTTCGCGGCGCGGGCACTGGCGAGGGTGATCTTCTCGCCGTCGTTCACGCTGCTGAGGGCGCCGCTGAGGGCCTGCCGGGTGGCCTGCTCGGCGGCGGGGCCTTCAGCCTGCGCGAGGCCCTGGCGGAGCCCGGCCAGGATCTGCGCGCGGCCCTGGGGGCTGGCGAGTGCAGCGGCTGGAATTCGGGCGAGGGTGGCGCGCAGCACCTGAGGCAGTTGCGGGCTGGCAGCTGCGGCCTGTACCTGCGCGGCGTCACCGCTGTTCATGGCCCGCTCGATGCTGGCGTAGGTCTGGTTGAAGCTGGCCTTCACCTGGGCGGGCACGCCACCGCCCGGAATGCTGGTGAGCTGCGTGCGGGCCTTCTCCGGGAG